>CAWDVM010000008.1:0-218505 GCA_963805685.1 uncultured Actinomycetota bacterium | reverse complement strand
GACCGCGATCCCGTCGGCCATCGTCGTCATCGACTCCAGCGGCACCGGGTGCCCCTGCGCCAGCGAGCCCGGGTAGGCGGCCGCCCCCTCGGCCTGGACGCCGATGACGCGTACGTCGGGGCGCAGCGACTTCACCGCGATCGCGATGCCCGCGAGCAGGCCGCCCCCGCCGGTGGGGACCAGCACGGTCTCCACCTCGGGTGACTGCTCGAGGATCTCGAGGCCGACGGTCCCCTGCCCGGCGACGATGTCGGCGTGGTCGAAGGGGTGGATGAGGACCGCCCCGGTCTCGGCGGCGAAGGCGTGCGCGGCCTCGAGCGCGTTCTCCAGGTAGCGCCCGTGGAAGATGACGTCCGCGCCGTACCCCCGGGTGGCCTTCTCCTTCGGGATCGGCGCGCCCTCGGGCATGAAGACGGTCGACTTGATCCCGAGCAGCTGCGCGGCGAGCGCGACGCCCTGCGCGTGGTTGCCGGCCGACGCCGCGACCACGCCGTGCGCGCGCTCGTCCTCGGAGAGCCGGGAGATCCGGACGTAGGCACCGCGGGCCTTGAACGAGCCGGTCCGCTGGAGGTTCTCGCACTTCAGGCTGACCGGTCCGCCGGCCAGCGCCGAGAGCCAGCGGGACTCCTCCATCGGGGTCTGGATCGAGACTCCGCGCAGCACCTCGCGCGCGGTCTCGATGTCGGCCAGGGTCACCGTGGGCACGTCACTCATGCTCCAGGGCCTCCTTCGTCGGGGGCTCCTCGCCCAGCTCTCGGTAGTCCTCGTCCAGCTCCTCCGCGGAGTCGTCCCCCGGGTCGGTGTAGTTGGCGAGGTGTTGCACCACGGCGTTGACCGCCGCGGCCAGCGGGACAGCCACCAGGGCGCCGGGAATGCCGGCGACCAGGACGCCGCAGCCGATGGCGATGATGACACCCAGGGGGTGCACCGACACCCACCGGCCCATCAGGAACGGCTGCAGGACGTGGCCCTCGATCTGCTGGACGATGATCACGCCACCCAGCATGAACAGCGCGGTGATCGGGCCCTGGTCGACGAGCGCGACGAGGATCGCCACGGTGCCTGCGACGGTGGCGCCGACCATCGGGATGAACGCGCCGAGGAAGACGAGCACGCCGATCGCGAGCACGAACGGCACGCCGAGGATCGCCGCGACGGTCATGATGCCGATGGCGTCGGTCGCCGCCACGATCACCGTCGCCCGGACGAACTGGGTCAGCGAGATCCAGGCGACCCGGCCCGAGCTGTCGACGTGCCGACGGCCGGCGCGGGGCGCGAGGCGGACCATCCAGGCCCAGATCCGCTCGCCGTCGGCGAGGAAGAAGTACGTCGAGAACAGCACGATGAAGAAGGCGGCCAGCACGTGGCCCAGCGCGGTGCCGACCTCGGTGACCCTGCCGAGGATGGACCCGCCGTCGGTGGACGGCGTGATCGCCTTCTGGGCCCGGCTGATGTAGTCGTTGATCTGGGAGTCGCTGGCGTGCAACGGCCCGGTCTTCAGCCAGTGCTTGACCTCGTCGAGGCCCTTGACGGTCTGGTCGGCCAGGTCGTTGGCGCCGTTGGCGACCTGCTGGCCGGCGAAGGTGAGCAGCGCGGCCACGAACGCGATGCCGGAGAGCACCACGAGGATCGAGGCGAGCCCGCGCGGCAGCCCGATCCGGTGCAGGCCGTCCACCACGGGGCTGACCAGGGCGGTGATGAGCAGCGCCACGACCACCGGGAGCACCACGACCGCGAAGAAGCCGACCGCCGTGAACACGACGTACCCGGCGGCCACGATGACCAGGAACCGCCAGCCCCAGGCGGCCGCGAGGTCGAGGCCCCAGGGCACCTGGGCGCGGGTGAAGTTGGACGGCCCGGTCTGGATCGGCTCCGGCTCGGCCCGGCGTTCCTCGCGCAGCTGGGACCACTGGTGGGCCAGCCGCTGCGCGATGCCCTCGTCGTCGTCGGTGCGGCTGCGCAGCCCCATGATCGGCAGCCTGCGGCGGCCCTCCGGCGCGCTGCTGCCCGCCCCGTCGTCCGGTCGTGGACCTGCCTGGTCGGCGACGCCCTCGTCGCCCGGACCGTCGGCCTCGTTGCTCACCGCGACAGGCTATCCACCGGGGGTGTCGAGCACGCGCAGCACCAGCCGGTACGCCGCCACCGGGTGCCGCTCGGCGAGCAGGCCGGCCGCGGCCAGGACGTAGTCGGCGTCCACGACGACACGGGCCCGCTGCGGGAGCTGCCAGCCGCCCTCGAGGTCGGCGCCGACGCTGCCGGCGAGGACCCGGGCGGCGATGCCGGGCCGCCCGTTGCGGAGCACCCCGCCCGAGCCGACCAGCAGGTCGACCTCGCGCAGGTCCTTGCCGGTGCGCTCCACGACCCGGCCCTCGGGGCTGACCACCACCCGCGACCGCCCCGCGTGGCGGCGCAGGGCGAGACCGACCGCGGCCCGGGCGATCGCCTCGTCGACGTCGCGCTCGTCGTCGTTCTCGGGGAGGTACGACGGGTCGTGCTGCCGGTGGGCCGCCGCCTCGGCCAGGTCGTCCCGCCCCGCCTCGGCAACCGTGGTGACCGCCGACCAGCGCATGCCGAGGTCGCCCTCGACGGTCCGGGTCACCGGGGTGGTCGCCACCACCTCGCGGGACAGGCCCTGCCCGTCGATCGACGCAGTCTCGGGGTCGACCTCGACGACGCTGTGCACGTCGGTGGTGGCGCCGCCGACGTCGACGACCACCACGTCGCCCGCGCCCGGGTGCTCCTCGTCGAGGCCGTGGGCGAGCAGCTCCACGCCGGTGAGCACCAGGTCGGGGGTGGCGCCGCGGACCATCGCCGCGAAGTCGGCACGGGTGCTGAGGTGCTTGCCACCGATGACGTGGGCCAGGAACATCTCCCGGATCGCCGCGCGGGCGGAGCCGGGCGCCAGCACCCCGATCCGCGGGACGACGTTGTCGGCCAGCACGTGCGGCACCGCGCCGAGGATCTCCGCGACCTCGTCACGGACCTCGACGTTGCCGGCCACGACGACCGGACCGCGCCAGCCGCCGGCCACCAGGGCCCGGGCGGCGTCGAGCAGCGCCTGGGTGTTGCCTCCGTCGGTGCCACCGGTCAGCAGCACCACGTCGGGCCGGCTCGCCGTCAGGTCGAGGGGCCCGACCCCCCGGCGGCCCGCGGTCGCGACGACGTCGACCACCTTTCCGCCGCTGGACAGCGCGACCCGGCGGCCGGCCTCCGCGGTGACCAGCTCCTCGTTCCCGACCACGGCGATGCGCAGGCCGCCGCCCGCGCTGGAGCAGGCCAGCACCTCGGCCGTGGCCGCCCGCGGGTCGGCGGCGGCGAGCGACGCCAGGCACGCGTCGTACCCGTCGAGGACGTCCCCGGTGCCGTCGGGCGCCGGGATCGTGGTGGGGTGCGAGGCGGAGGCGACGATGCACCCCTCGGTCAGGTCGACCAGCGCCGCCTTGGTGAAGGTGGAGCCGAAGTCGACGCAGACCGCGGTCTCAGCCGAGGGCACGGTCGAGGTCGGCGATCAGGTCCTCGGCGGTCTCGATGCCGACGCTGAGCCGGACCAGGTCGGCGGGGACCTCGAGGTCGGTGCCGGCGACGCTGGCGTGGGTCATCCGCCCCGGGTGCTCGATCAGCGACTCGACGCCGCCGAGGGACTCCCCGAGCGTGAAGACCTCCGCCTTCTCGCACACCGCGAGCGCCTGGGACTCCCCGCCGCTGACCCGGAAGGAGACCATGCCCCCGAAGCGCTTCATCTGCTTCGCGGCCACCGCGTGGCCGGGGTGCTCCTCGAGCCCGGGGTAGATGACCTGGTCCACCGACGGGTGCCCGGTGAGGAACTCGACGATCTTCTCGGCGTTGTCGCAGTGCCGGTCCATCCGGACCCCGAGCGTCTTGAGGCCGCGGTGGGTGAGGAAGCTGTCGAACGGACCCGCCACGGCGCCCATGGCGTTCTGGTGGAACGTCACCTTCTCGGCGAGCTCGAGGTCGCGGACGACCAGCGCGCCGCCGACGACGTCGGAGTGCCCGCCGCAGTACTTCGTCGTGGAGTGCAGCACCACGTCGGCGCCCAGGGTGAGCGGCTGCTGGAGGTACGGCGAGGCGAAGGTGTTGTCGACCACCAGCAGCGCGCCGGCGTCGTGGGCGACGGCGGCCAGCGCCTCGATGTCGCCGATGTTGAGCAACGGGTTGGTCGGCGTCTCGACCCAGACCAGCTTGGTCTCACCAGGGCGGATCGCGGCCCGCACCGCGTCCAGGTCGGAGACGGGCGCCGGGCTGTGCTCGAGGCCCCACACCTTCTCGACCTTGTCGAAGAGGCGGTACGTCCCGCCGTACGCGTCGTCGGGGATGACCGCGTGGTCACCGGGGCGGCAGACCGACCGGACCAGCGTGTCCTCGGCGGCCAGGCCGGAGGCGAACGCGAAGCCCCGCTCCCCCTCCTCCAGCGCCGCGATGGCGCCCTCGAGGGCGGTGCGGGTGGGGTTCGCGGAGCGGCTGTACTCGTAGCCGCCGCGCAGGCCGCCGACGCCGTCCTGCTTGTAGGTCGAGGTCGCGTAGATGGGCGGGATCACCGCTCCGGTCATCGGATCGGGCTCGTAGCCGGCGTGGATCGCACGCGTCTCGAAGCCGGACTTGCCCCTGTGCTGCTGCTCGGTCATGGGCCGAGGCTATCGAGCCGGTGGGCCCCGGTGGGCGGCGGGAACGGATGGGCCACCGGCGTTGTTGCAGACTGGTGAACGCCCGACCGACCCAGGAGGACGCGTGTCCATCTTCTCCCGCCACAAGTCCGAGCTCGTCGCCGCCGACCAGGCCCTGCCCGGCCGCAGCGAGCGCCCGTTCCACCTCGCCGAGAAGCACCTGGTCCTCGGCACCCCGCTGGTGACCGACGAGGCCCCGGAGGGCTACGAGGTCGCCCTCTTCGGCCTCGGCTGCTTCTGGGGCGCCGAGGAGGTCTACTGGCAGGTCCCGGGCGTCTGGTCGACGTCGGTCGGGTACGCCGGCGGCACCACGCCGAACCCCTCGTACGAGGAGGTCTGCACCGGCCGGACCAACCACACCGAGGCCATCCGGGTCGTCTACGACCCGGCGAAGGTCTCGTACGCCGACCTGGTGAAGACGTTCTTCGAGGTCCACGACCCGACCCAGGGCATGCGCCAGGGCAACGACGTCGGCACGCAGTACCGCTCGGCGATCTACTTCACCACGCCCGAGCAGGAGCAGGTCGCCCGCGAGCTCACCAAGGTGTACGGCGAGGAGCTGGAGCGGCGTCGCCTCGGTGACATCACCACCGAGATCCGCGAGGCCCCGACGTACTACTACGCCGAGGACCTGCACCAGCAGTACCTCGCCAAGAACCCCCACGGCTACCGTTGCCACGCGAACACCGGCGTGAAGTTCCCTTGAGCCGGCCTGGTTACCGCCTCGACCGGGTCCCGTAGCAGTGGGCTGCGGGACCCGCTGCGTCCAGCGCTCCCTGTTCCAGGAAGCGCAGGCTGCGAGGGGTGCCCGTGAGCATGCGGCCCGGCGCTCGAGCTTGATCGGGAGCGTCAACCGTTCGAGCTTGTCGACCTCACGACGAGTACCGGATGGTGAAGCGCGTGTCCTCTTGGCTGACGGCGCGTCCCAACACGGTGCCGGTCGCCCCGCGGTAGGCCCCGGTACCGCCGATGACGCGGCCGGCGAACTTCGCCGGGGCAGCGCCCACGGTGTGAACGCGCGTGAGGAGGATGCCGCCCTTGAAGGCCAGGGCGGTCTCGTACACGACCCTGTCAGACAAGACGTGTCCGGAGAAGGTGTCGAACCCGACGACCTTGCCGGTGGCGCGTGACCGAACCCGCTCGGTCCCGACGAAGTGCAGCTGGTCGAAGGAGTGGGCCGCCGTTACGTGGAGCAACAGGCGCTTGGTGTGGGTGGAAGTGACCGCTGTGGCGGTCTCCTGGGTCGCCGCCGCTCCCGCGACCGCGGGAACCGTTGCCAGGAGCAGTGCTGCGGCCGCGTACTTCTTGATCATCGCAGTCCTCGATTCCGCAGAGGACCGGTGGCGGACGGGGCGCGCCACCGGTGGCGGCTGGGGCGAAGCAGCCCTCTCCTCTTTCTACGCCGCGGGCTCCCCCCTGCCATCTCCCGATGTGGGTATCCCGCACGGCTACCGCTGCCACGCGAACACCGGCGTGAAATTTCCCGCCTGACGCTGTCGTATCCGCCGGACGCCGTTCGTGGATAGGTTGAGGCGGGCACCGGGTCCGCGACTGAAACAGGGGGCAGACATGACCGAGTACCTCATCTATTTCAACCAGCAGTGGGTGGGTGACCACACCGAGGAGTGGTTCCGCGGGCGCGGGCCGCTCGCCATGGCGGTCCTGGACGAGATGAAGGCTGCTGGCGCGTACGTGTTCGCCGGGGGGCTGGACGAGGAAGTCGACACGGCCTTCAGCGCTGACGCGACCAGCGGCACGTTGACGTTCACCGACGGGCCCTTCGTCGAGACCAAGGAGTTCCTGGGTGGGCTCACCGTGGTGGACGTGGCCGACGAGGAGGCCGCCAGGATGTGGGCCGGCAAGATCGCGGAAGCGTGCGGCTGGCCCCAGGAGGTTCGCCGCTTCAAGTCGCAGCCTCAGGCCGGGTGATCGGACCCACCAGCTACCGCCCAGCACCGCGAGATCAACCCCGTGGTGGGCCGCGCCTGTGTGTGGTTGACTCTCGATCCATGGGCCCCGACGGCGCGGAACACGATCGGATCGCCGACGACCGGTACGCCGAGCTCGACAGGCGTGAGGCCGCACTGGAGGCCCGTGAGGCAGCGGTGGCGGCCCGGGAGGCGGCACTGGCCGAGCGCATGAAGGCGGCCGAGGAGATCCTGGCTGCTGCTGACCAGCGTGATGACATTTCTGATGCCCGAGATGCGGCGGCTGAGAAACGCGAGAGCGACCTCGACCGGGCGGAGTTCATGGAATCTGAAGCCGGGTACGGGGCGCACTGGCCGGAGCGTCGCCATGCCGGCCTCGACCGAGAGCACGCGAAGACTGACCGCGAAGCCTCACATGAGGACCGGGTCGCGCTGACGGAAGATCGCGATGAGCCCGCGGGGGAAGAGACCTAGGCCGGTAACCAGGCGTGACAGGCACCGGGTCTTTGAGGCGCCGCTTGGCGATGGCTTCGCGACGGCGCGACGGCCTGATCGGCGGGGTTAACCTGCGGTCGTGATCATCTCGGGACTCGTCAACGTCTTCACGCACGACATCGAAGCGGCCCTGAGCTTCTACCAGGGTGTGCTGGGGCTTCCCGAGACATTCAGGACGCCACGTGCGGGCAGACCCGAGCACGTGGAGATGACGGCAGGCGGGTTCGTCCTCGCGGTCAGTACCGCCGAGGCTGCACGGCGCGTCCACGGACTGGAGGTCGAAGCAGGGCGGGCTGCCATGTCGCTGGTGTTCTGGGTCGACGACGTCGACGCGACCTTCGACGCCGTCACTGCGGCCGGCGCGCCCGCGGTGTCCAAGCCCCACGACACGGGCAACGACAACCGCAACGCGGTCGTCAGGGACCCCGACGGCACTCTCGTCGAGCTGGTCGCCAAGCGGTCCTGACCGACATCGGTCGCCGGGCCCGCTGAGGATGCCGATCACGGTCGCGCCGATCACGAACGGAGGCAGTTCACCCCGGACCGCTGCGGCGCAGGCGTGACCGTCGGCGGGGGCGGCCGAACCGCCCTGGGTTGTTCTCGGGGCCTCGCCCGGGCCGAGCGGACCTCAGAGCTCGACGACGGTGAGCCCGGCGGGACCGGGGCGGTCCATCGCGGCGAGGGCGGCGCCGGCCTCGTCGAGGCCGATGACCCTGCCGACCAGTGCGCGGGGATCGAGGATGCCCTTCCCGACCAGGTCGAGCATGGCGGGGTAGTCCACGGCGGCCATCCCGTGCGAGCCGATGACCTCCAGCTCGTGGGCGACCACGCGGTCCATCGGCAGCGCGGTCGCGGCGTCCTCGCCGAGCAGCAGCCCGACCTGGACGTGCCGCCCCCGTCGACGCAACGACCTCACGGACGCAGCGGCGACGAGGGGTGACCCGATCGCGTCGATGCCGACGTGCGCGCCGCCGCCGGTCACGGCGCGGACCTGCTCCACGGCGGCCTCCAGGTCGCCGGCGTCGACGGCCGTCTCGCTCCCGAGCCGGGTCGCCTGCTCCAGGGCGGCAGCGGAGACGTCGACCGCGACGACCCGCGCGCCGAGCGCCCGCCCCACCGCCACCGCCGACAGCCCGACGCCCCCGCAGCCGAACACCGCCAGCCACTGGCCCGGCGCGATGCGGCCGTGCGCCTGCACCGCACGGAACGCCGTCGCGAACCGGCAGCCGAGGGCCGCCGCCTCCACGAACCCGAGCTCGTCGGGCAGCCGCACCACGTTGGTGTCCGCGGCCGGCACCATCACCTGCTCGGCGAACGAGCCCGGACCGGTGAATCCGGGCTGGTACTGGTCCGGGCAGACCTGGGCGTCGCCGGACCGGCACAGGTCGCACACCCCGCAGCCGCAGACGAACGGCGCGGTGACGCGGTCCCCGACCGCGACCCGGGTCACCCCCTCGCCGATCCGGACGACCTCGCCGGCGAACTCGTGACCCGGCACGTGCGGCAGTGCGACCGGGTCGTGCCCCCGCCACGCGTGCCAGTCCGAGCGGCACACCCCGGTGGCCCGGACGGCGACCACCACCGCCCCGGCCGGGCAGTCGGGCTCGGGCACCGAGCGGACGCGGGGCTGCTGCCCGTAGGCGTCGAACACCACCGCACGCACCGGAGCTCCTCTCGTGACGGGCTCTCATCCTGCCCGCTGGTCCCACACGATGCCCGACGGGTGATCGGCGACCCCGTGGATCCGGACATCAGCCCGTCACGGTGCACTGAGCCGGGTCGAGGCCGGGCGCCGGCCACTGTTGCCACACCGGCGGGGAGCCGGATCACCACCCATGCCCGACAATGGACAGGTGAGCGACCTTCCTCGCAACGCAGCACGACGTACGGCGCGCCTGGCGGCCCTGCCGCTGGGGTACGCCGGCCGCAACGCGCTCGGGCTCGGCAAGCGCCTCGGGGGCAAGCCGGCCGAGGCGGTGATGACCGACATCCAGCAGCGCACCGCCGAGCAGCTGTTCCGCACCCTCGGCGAGCTCAAGGGCGGCGCGATGAAGTTCGGCCAGGCGCTCTCGGTGCTCGAGGCCGCGCTGCCCGACGAGGTGGCGGGGCCCTACCGCGACCAGCTCACCCGGCTGCAGGACTCCGCGCCGCCGATGCCGACCCAGACCGTGCGCGAGGCCATCGAGCGCGACCTCGGGCCCGACTGGCGCGAGCAGCTGGTCTGGCTGGACGGCGGGCCCGCGGCGGCCGCGTCCATCGGGCAGGTGCACAAGGGCCGCTGGCACGACGGCCGCGAGGTCGCGGTCAAGGTGCAGTACCCCGGCGCGGGCGAGGCGCTCCGCTCCGACCTGCGCCAGCTGGCCCGGCTGGCGCGCACCGTGGGCACGCTGGTGCCCGGCGTGGAGATCAAGCCCCTCATCGCGGAGCTGCAGGCCCGCGCCGAGGACGAGCTGGACTACCACCTCGAGGCCGAGGCGCAGACCGCCTTCCACGACGCCTTCGCCGACGACCCCGACATCGTCGTGCCCGAGGTGGTCGCGGTCGGCCCGACCGTGCTCATCACCGAGTGGCTGGAGAGCCCGGCGTCGCTGGCGACGATCATCGCCGAGGGCACCCAGGAGGAGCGCGACCACTACGGCGAGCTGCTGGTGCGGTTCCTGTTCTCCGGGCCGGCCCGCACCGGCATGCTGCACGCCGACCCGCACCCCGGGAACTTCCGGATCCTGCCCGGCCCCCACGGGGAGCCGGGCCGGCTCGGCGTCCTCGACTACGGCGCGGTCGCCCGGCTGCCCACCGCCGGGCTGCCCGAGGCGATGGGCCGGCTGATCCGGGTCGCCGCGACCGAGGAGAAGGACGAGCTGGTCGAGGGCCTGCGCCATGAAGGTTTCATCAAGGAGGGCATGAAGGTCGACCCCGAGCTGGTGCTGGAGTACCTCGGCCCGTTCATCGAGCCCACCAGGGTGGAGCGGTTCCGCTTCTCACGGGAGTGGATGCGCGCCCAGTTCGCCCGGATCAACGACCCCCGGGAGCCGTCGTACACGGTCGCGATGAAGCTGAACCTGCCCCCGGCGTACCTCCTCATCCACCGCACCTGGCTCGGCGGCGTCGGGCTGCTCAGCCAGCTGGAGGCGGAGGCGCCGTTCCGGGGGATCCTGGAGGAGTACCTCCCCGGCTTCGCCGACCCCGCCGCCTCGTCGACCTGATCCCTACACCTCGACCGGCGTGCCGTCCCGGGGTGCGAACCGGCGCGAGGACAGCACCATCGACGCCGCCAGCAGCGAGACCACCCCGCAGGCGGGCCACAGCAGGCCGGGCGCGACGGCGTACACGGCGGTGCCGATCGGCGCGGCGAGCATGGTGCCGCTGGTGGCGGCCCCGGTGTAGAGCCCCTGGTACTGGCCCACGAGATGGTCGGGCGCCGCGTCCAGCACGTGCGCGGTCGCGGTGGTCTTGTAGAGGATCTCGCCGGCGGTGAGCACCACCATGGCCAGCACCGCCGTGGCCGCGGAGACGGGCAGCCCGAACAGCGCGAAGCCGAGGCCGACCAGCCCGTAGCCGGCGGCGATGATCGGGTACGACGAGAACCGGCGCAGCCGCAGCGCCACCGGGATCTCCAGCGCGAGGATCAGCCCGGACCCGATCGCGACCAACGCCGTGTAGAGCGCGACCGGCTGCCCCTCGTCGCGCAGGTGGATCGGCAGCGTCGTGTAGAGCTGCCGGTAGACGAGGTCGACCAGGACCACGGCCGGCAGCAGCGCCATCAGGCCGCGGTCCGCGCGCAGCGCCTGCCACAGGCTCGGACCCTCGTGGCCGGCACCGAGGTGCGGCTCGTCGCGGGGCAGCAGCGGCGCGACCGCGAAGCGCACCGCGAGCGTCATCAGCCCGTCGACCACGAACAGCGCGTCGTAGCTCTGCGCCACGATCAGCGCACCGAGCGGCGGCCCGATCACGAAGCCCGCGTTGGAGGCGGCCCGGCTGATCGCGACCGACGTACGCCGGTCGCCGCGCGCCACCGCCAGCGCGGCCAGCGCCCCGTTGGAGACCGAGGCCGTGGCGGCCAGGTAGGCGAAGACCGGCAGGGTCACCGCCAGGACCGCGACCGGCAGCCACGGCACCGCCGCGACCCCCAGCCCGGCCACGGTCGAGCACAGCATCAGGGTGCGGCGGTGCCCGAACCGGTCGCCCCACCGGCCGCCGGTGAAGTTGCCGACCAGCATCCCCACGCCGTACCCGCCCGCGACCAGGCCGGCCGTGGTGACCGGCAGGTCGCGCGGCCCGGTCAGGTAGAGGGTCAGGAACAGCATCAGGAACGAGCTCGTCGAGCTGACGAACCTCCCCGCCGCCAGCACCCAGACCAGTCGTGGCACGTTCCCGAGGTTCACGGGCGGATTCCATCACGGCCCGGGACGTCGTACGAGGAGGTTTCCCCGACGACCGGACCGTCTGACGTCCCGAGGCGCGGCGGTCAGCCGAGCGGCAGGAACATCACGTGCAGGCCGACGTACCCGTGCGCGGGTGAGCGGAAGGCGCCGGGCACGGTGCCGACGATCTCGAAGCCGAGCGACTGCCACAGCCGCACCGCAGCGGTGTTGGTCTCCACGACCGCGTTGAACTGGATGCCGCGGTAGCCCCGGTCGCGGTGCCACTGCACGACGTGCTCCCCCAGCGCGCGGCCGACGCCGCGGCCGCGGGCCTCCGGCGCCACCATGAACGACGCGGTGCCGATGTGGTCGCCGTGGGCGGGCCGGTTCGGGCCCATCTTGGCGCTGCCGAGGACGCTCGGCCCGACTCCTGGCAGGTCGTCCTCGAGCACGACGGTCTCGCCGGGCGGCTGCTCCATCCACCAGCCGCGCCCGGACTCGACGGTGAGGTCCAGCGGGAAGGCGTAGGTCTCCCCCGCCCGCACCGTGGCGTCGAAGAACGGCCAGATCCGCGGCCAGTCCTCGTCCGTCGCGGGTCGGATCACTCGCCGGTCTCCCCGTCGATCGACTCGCGGAGCAGGTCGGCGTGGCCGTTGTGGCGGGCGTACTCCTCCAGCATGTGGGCCACGATCCAGCGCAGGCTGAACGAGTCCCCCGCGCGGCTCGACCGCACCGACAGCGTGCACCAGTCGTCGACCTGCGCCACGATCGCGGCGGACTCGGCGCACGCGTTGTCGAACAGCGAGCGCAGCTCGTCGGGGGTGTCGTCGACGGCGCTGTGCCAGTCCCAGTCGGCGTCGGCGCCGCCAGTCCACCGAGGCCCACGGCTCGGCGTACTCCTGGCCGAGGAAGACGCAGTTGAACCACCAGTGCTCGACCAGCGCGAGGTGCTTGAGCATGCCGCCGAGGGTCATCGTGGACGGGGCGTGCGTGGCGTTCAGCTGGTCGGCGGAGAGCCCGGCGGTCTTCATCCGCAGGGTGTCCCGCTGGTAGTCGAGGAAGCCCAGGAGGGTGGCCTTCTCGTCACTCGCCAGGGGTGGGTCGACGCGTTCGGGGGCGGCTGGCATGGCGGTCATGGGGGCCACGCTAGGGGTCGGCCGGGGCGCCGGTCACCCGCTTTCCCACCCCGTCCCACAGCAGCGAGGGGCCCCTGGGCTCTGGCAAACGGGCCCGCTCGGCCCGTCACTCGCGTCGTGGTCGGCTTCTGATCCAGTCCGGGGGTGGGTGGCCGCGTCTGGGTGGTGGGAGGAACTCGGGTCGGCCGTCGTGGGGGTTGATCCGGACCTGCCAGGGGGTGTGGTGGATGACGCGGTGGTGCTGGCCGCAGAGGAGGACGAGGTTGGCGAGCTTGGTCTCGCCGCCGTCGGCCCAGTGGGTGATGTGGTGGGCGTGGCACATGATCGGGGGCCGGGTGCAGCCGGGGAAGGTGCAGTGCTGGTCGCGGCAGACGACGGCCCGCCAGAGCGGCGGTGTCACGAGGCGGTGGAGGCGGCCGACGTCGAGGACCTCGCCCGTGCCGCCGAGGGCGACGGGGATGATGTCGGCGTCGCAGGCCAACCGCCGCACCACCGACGGCGCGAGCTCCAGCCCGTCGTCGGTGGTCGACACCGAGCTGCCCAGGGTGGCCCAGTCGATCTGCTGGCGCAGCACGTCGAGGCTGGTGGTGACGGTGAGCCGGGGGCGGGCGCCGTGGCAGTCCGGGGGCAGGTCGGTCGACAGGGCGTGCTCGCAGGCCCGGACGAGCGCGTCCCACATCCGGGCACCGTGGTCACGCGGGTCGGTGAGCCGCTCGCAGTCGGGGTCCTCGGCATCGACGGCGGGTTCGGGCTTGGTGAGTGGGAGGAGGGCGGCCTTCAACCGGGCGGCGTCCTCGACGGTGCCCCGGCCCCGCAGGCGGACGCCGCCGGCGCCGTCCTCGCTGATCGACAGGTAGCGGCCGTGGTGGGCGGCCCGGTCCTCCCGATCCAGCGCCTTCTCGGCGTCCCGCTCCGCCTTGTCGGGGTCGGCGTACTCGACCAGGCGCTTGGCGGCGTGGCCCAGGTCGGTCGCGTTCAACTGGGATGCCTCGCCGAGCAGGACTGCCTCGGCGTGCGCGCGGACTCCGCCGCTCAGGGGGAGCTTCTCGACGGCGGTCACGATCACCGCGGCCTGCTCCGGGGAGATCCGGCCGGCCAGCAGAGCCGCGTGGGTGGCCGTCCGCTCACCCACCAGGATCGGCGCGTGCTGGACGGTGCGGTGGCCCTCGCTGCGGGTGGTGCCGGCCAGATGGGTGAACCAGTCGCCGGTCGACCCCCAGGCCAGTTCCTTCTTCGGGACCTGCCGGGCCTGCACCTCGGCCAGCACGGAGGCCTCCAGGCCGGCGAGGTGGGCACGCAGCGTCTCGATCTGCTCGACGGTGCCGACCAGCTCCTCCGACGTCTTGGCCGCCCACAGCGCCTCGTCGAGGTCTGTCACCAGGACGTTGGCAGCCGCGACCACCCCGGCGGGGGTGGTCGGCGTTCCGGTCGGCTGCTCCATGGAGATACTCAATCAGAGTCCACCGACAGTCCGGGCTCCTGACCTGCGGTTATCCACAAGATTTGACCATATTCGAGGAAAGATTCGAAAGATTTTACCTTGCCGCACGGCAGCCCGCACGGCAGCCCGCGTCGACCGCAAGCCGGGAGGCGGCCGCAACCACGAGCGGACCCTCCCCGTAACCAGCCCAGACCGCCACCCGAGCAAGCCCGCAACCCGGGAGGCAACGGCAACCACCAGCGGACCCTCGCCGTAGCCAGCCAAAGCCGGGACGGCAGCACCCGTCGACCCGCACAATCGCCCCGTGGTGGGGGGAATCTGGGCGTGGCTGCTGACCATGCTGCTGGCAACGACCGGACCGGTGGCCGGGCTGTCCTCGACGGGCCGACGGTGCCGAGCGGGACGGGCACGACGCTGCCCATGCCGTCCCCCGTCCTCCCGGGCGAGTCGCCGGCCTGGCAGGGCTTCGAGCCGGACGCCGACGGCACCCTGGTCCGGATCTCGATCCACGACGGCTACGACGGCGCGCGGCTCAGCCTGTCCACCGACGGCCGGATCGTGCTGGTGGGCGACACCTCGGTGATGGCCACGCGGGACGGGTTCGTGACCTGGGTGGTCTCCGACGCGGCGCTGGACCGGGCGCTGCGGTCACTGCGTCGAGTCGGGGTCCTCGACGCGGAGCCGGGCGCCTTCGGTGAGGGCCGGGTCTCGCCGTACACCCGGTCGGTGGCGGTTCTTCCTCGGCTCGGGCGGCGTCATCTCCGGGTCGGAGGAGTCACCCCGCTTCCCGCGGCTGTGGCGCGCGGCCACCCGCCTGGCCGACCCCACGTCGTACGGCGACGGGCTGGTGTCCGGGCCCGGGCCGTGGGTGCCCGACGAGATCGCGCTGCTGTTCCGGCGGCCGGACGCCGCCAACCCCTACCCGATGGCCACCTGGCCGTTCGACGAGCCGATCGAGCAGATGGCGTCTCCCGCCCCGGCGGGGTCGCAGGGCGAGCTCGCCGTGTGCCTGAGGGGCGCGGACGCCGCGAGGCTGTTCGCGTCGCTGCCCGGGGGCGTCGTCGGGGTGTTCCGCTGGTCGGACGGGACCTCGACCTGGAGCGCGCGGGTGGACGTGACGACGCCCGGCTACCGCCTCTACGGCAGCGGGTGCGACCCGGCCTGACGTGGGCCGTCGGGCCTGCGGTCGGTGATGCAGTACGCCGGCCCGGCGGGCGCGGCGAGCACGGTCCAGCCGCGGTCGAGTCCCGGAGCACCGTCGCGCCGAGCTCCTCGTGGCGGGCCGTCTCGGCGGCCCGGTCGGTGGTGGCGAGGTCGAGGTGCGCGCGGACCGGCCCGTCCGCCTCGTCCAGCCGCTGCAGCAGGAGCTGGATCGCCACTCGGTCGCTCGCCGACCAGCCGCGAGAACTCGTCGCTGCGGATCCGATCGTACGCAGCCGCAGCCCATCACCTCGCTCCAGAACTCGCACTCCTCGCTCGTGGATCGAGGACGGGATGTCGAGGCAGACCTGGTCGACCAGCGAGCTGTGCCCGCCGGGCCAGGCCGCCGCGCGCGGCCGCTCGGACGCACGGTGGTGCACGAAGCAGAAGGTGAACCCGCCCGGCGACTCGAGCACGACGTACCCCTGCTCGGGGCGTGCGACGACCCGGGCGCCGAGCGACGCGGCGCGGTCGGCCGCCGCGCCCGCGTCGGTGACGTGCAGGTCGAGGTGGATCCGCGAGGGTCCCGCGCCGAGCCGCTGCACCCGCAGGAAGTCGTCGCCGGTCGGACGGCACCAGCGTCGCGAACTCGCCGTGCTCGCCCCGCGGCTCGGACAGGCCGTAGCCGGTCACGCCCTGCCAGAAGGCGACGCCGCGCTCGTGCTCGTCCGGCGCGAGGTCGAGGAACGCGCTGACCCAGAACGGCGTCACGGCCGACGGGGTGGCAGTCGTGCCCGCAGCCGTCCGGGCGCGGGCGGGCCGTCGGCGTGCGCGGCCGGCCGGTGCAGGACGGCGCCGGTGGGGGTGACGCGGACGTCGTCGCCGTCGACCTCGGCGGTGCCGTCGACGAGCAGGGTGAAGCCGCGCTGCTCGAGCGGCGGGAACAGCACGGTGACCGCCGGGTTGGCGGCGACGTTGGCGCTCGACCCGCGGCCCGGGCCGCTGACCACCAGCGCGCCGTCGACCACCTGCGGCTCGACGGTCACCGCCTTGACCCGGCCCTCGGCCGAGGCGGTCAGCAGGTAGCCGGCTCCGAAGTCGGTCAGCGCCTTGGCGAGGTCGGCGACGTCGACGGGGATGCTCATGGGGCCGAGGCTACGCCCGACGCCCATCGGGTCGTGTGCCTGAGAACGCGCCATGGCGCGTTCTCAGGCACACGAGTCGTCGTTCCGGTCAGGGGCGGTCGACCCAGCGCTCCCCCGCCGGCACGGCCGCCGCGGTGCCGCCGGTCAGCTCGGCCACGAGGGCGTGCAGGCGGTCCACCTCGGCGGTGGGTACGCCGAGGCGCAGCGTGACGTGGCCGGCGTACGCCGTGTCCAGCACCGCGACGCCCCGGGCCCGCAGCTCGCTCTCGACCCGGCCGGCGTCGGCGTGGCCCACCTCGAGGGTCAGCTCGCGCACCAGGTCCCGGCGCAGCGTGCCGGTGGCGTCGAGGCCGGCCCGCACGGCGTCGCCGTACGCCCGGACCAGCCCGCCGGCGCCGAGCAGGGTGCCGCCGAACCACCGGGTGACCACGGCGACCACGTCGCTGACCTGGCGGCCGCGCAGCACCTCCAGCATCGGGGCGCCGGCCGTCCCGGCGGGCTCGCCGTCGTCGCTGGAGCGCTCCACGGCGCCGTCGGGCCCGAGCACGAAGGCGGAGCAGTGGTGCCGCGCGTCCCAGTGCTGCTTGCGCAGCCGCTCGACGACCGCGCGGGCAGCCGCCTCGTCCTCGACCCGGGCGAGCGTGCAGAGGAAGCGGGACCGCTTGACCTCGATCTCGGCCTCGCCGTCCCGGGCGATGGTCAGGTAGGAGGTGTTCACCAGGCTCCCAGGACGTCGCCGCCGATCCGCACGATGAACGCGGAGACGACGAGGATGAAGAAGACCCGGACGAACCGGGTGCCGCGGGAGACCGCCGTACGCGCCCCGAGGTAGCCGCCGGCGAAGTTGCAGGCACCCATGACCAGGCCGACCTTCCACAGCACGGCGCCGTGCGGCACGAACACGCACAGCGCCGCGGCGTTGGTGGCCCAGTTGGCCAGGCGGGCCTTGGCGGAGGCCTCGAGGAAGCTGTAGCCGAGCAGGCCGACCAGCGTGAAGACGAAGAAGCTGCCGGTGCCCGGACCGAGCGCCCCGTCGTAGAACCCGATCGCGAGGCCGGTGAGCATCGCCGCGAGCGTGTGCCGGTGCCCGGAGAAGCGCAGCGCGGTCGCGTCACCGAGCGCCGGCTTGAACAGCACGTACGCACCGACCACGACCAGCGCCACCAGCACGATCGGGTCGAACGCCTCGCTCGGGATCTGCGCCGCCACCAGCGCGCCGAGCACCGAGCCGGTGAACGCCAGCAGCATCAGCGGGCCGAACGTCTTCGGGTCCGGGCGCACCCGCCGGTAGTACGTCGCGCTGCTCACGGTGGTGCCGCAGATCGAGGCCAGCTTGTTGGTGGCGAGCACCTGCACCGGCGCGGCCCCCGGCAGCCCGAGCAGCAGCGCGGGCAGCTGGATCAGGCCGCCGCCGCCGACGACGGCGTCGACGAACCCCGCCGCGAGCGCCGCCAGCCCGAGCAGGACGGTCACGGTCAGAGTCGGATCGTCCACCGCGCGATCGTATGTGCGTCGTGCGGCTGGGGGTGCGCCCGGGCGCACTGTGGACCGCACGACGCGATGCCTAGGGTGGGGTCGTGCGGATCGTGTCCCTGCTGCCCTCGACGACCGAGATCCTGTTCGCGATCGGCGCGGGGCCGGACGTGGTGGGCGTGACCTTCGAGTGCGACTTCCCCGCCGAGGCGCGCTCCCGCCGGATCGTGTCGACCTCGGCGATGCCGGAGGGGCTGGCGCCGGCGGAGATCGACGCGTTCGTGACGTCGGCGATGGCGCGCGGCGAGGACCTCTACCACCTCGACGAGGGCGCGCTGGCGGGGCTGGACGCCGACCTCGTGGTCACCCAGGACCTGTGCGCGGTGTGCGCGGTCGACGTCTCGGTGGTGGACGACGCGCTGGCGCACCTGGGCTGCACCGCCGAGGTGCTGACCATCGACCCGCACACGCTCGAGGAGGTGTTCGGCTCGATCCTGACGCTGGGCCGGGCGACCGGTCACGAGCCCGAGGCGACCGGGCTGGTCGCCTCGCTGCGGACGCGGCTGGACGGCGTACGCGCCCGGGTCGCGGGTCGCCCCCGGCCGCGGGTGATGCTGCTGGAGTGGACCGACCCGCCCTTCGCGCCCGGCCACTGGGTGCCGGAGATGATCGAGGCCGCGGGCGGTGAGCCGCTGCTCGGCAGGGCCGGCGCGAAGTCCGAGCGGGTCACGTGGGAGGCCGTGCACGCGGCCGGGCCCGAGGTCGTCGTGGTGGCACCCTGCGGCTACGACCTGGCGGGTGCGACGACCCTGGCCGACGAGCTGGTCGCCTCGGGGGTGCTGCCCGCGGGCGTCCCGGTGCACCCGGTCGACGCCAACGCGTCCTGGGCCCGGCCCGGCACCCGCCTGGTGGACGGGGTCGAGGAGCTGGCGGCGATCCTGCACCCCGCCTGAGCCCGGATCCACCGGTCAGAGCCGAGTTCGCGGTGTTCGCCCGGCCCGGTGACGTCGCGCAAGCCCCCGGGCGGCGTGACGTCGAGGTCGAGCATCTCCAGGGGCATCCCGGGGTTGCGGGTGGCGAGCCGGAGCTCGTCGTACGAGATCAGTCGCCGACCCAGAACCCCCGGCCGCCGAACCAGTCGCCGTACTGCCCGCCCATCGCCGACTGCGGTCCCCGGGAGCCGAGGTAGGAGCCGACGACCGCGGCGCCGAGGTCGTCGAGCTCGGGGGCGACCACCCGGCCGTCGACCCGACGGGCCATCGAGTCGATGAAGCGGGCCAGGCCCGGGTCCTCGCCGAGCCGGAAGAACGTCGTCTGCGCGCCGAGCCGGCCGGCGTTGTCGAGCTCGCGGACGGCGTAGGCGACCGTCAGCGGGTGCGGCGGGTAGGAGAAGTAGACCTCCCCGTCCGGCTCGAGGTGGGACGTCGGCTCGCCGTCGGTGACGATCAGCAGCACCGGCTGGGCGTTGGGGTGCTTGCGGAAGTGCCGGTTGGCCAGCAGCAGCGCGTGGTGGAGGTTGGTGCCCTTGTCCCACATCGCGTCGAGCGCGGTGAGCTGCTCGATCTCCATCACCTCGGCGTGCCGGCCGAAGCCGATCAGCTGCAGGTGGTCGCCGCGGAAGCGGGAGCGGATCAGCGTGTGCAGGGCGAGGGCGGTGCGCTTCATCGGCACCCAGCGGCCGTCCATCGCCATCGAGAACGACGTGTCCACGAGCAGCGCCACCGCGGCCTGGGTGCGGGCCTCGGTCTCGCTGACCTCGACGTCCTGGATGTCGAGGCGTACGCCGCCGCGGGCGTCGCCACCCTCGGAGACGGTGCGGACGACGGCGTTGGTCACGGTCCGGGTGACGTCCCAGGGCTCGGTGTCGCCGAACGCCCACTCGCGCGTCGCCCCGGACGGCTCCCCCGCCGCACCGGCCTGGCGCAGGTCCCGCTGGCCCTGCCGGCCCGACATCCGCTGGGCGACGTCGCGGAGCAGCGCCTTGCCGAGCTGCCGCATCGCCTTGGGGCTGAGCCGGAGCTGGCCGTCGGAGCCGCGCTTCATGTAGCCGGTGTCGCGCAGCGCCTTCTCGAGCCGCTGGAGCGTGTTGGCGTCGACCGCGGCCTGGTCGCCGAGCTGGCGGGACAGCTTGTCGAGGTCGAGGTCGTCCATCCGGGCGCCGCCGTAGGACTGCGAGAGCTGCTCGGACAGGTCGTCGAGGTCGGCGAGGTCCTGGAGCACGCCGGTGCCGTCGCCGAGGCCCAGCCCCTGCTCGCCGTCGAAGCGCTCCGAGCCGCCCCAGTCCTCCCCCGGCCGCAGCGCCTGCAGGTTGGCGTCGAGCTGCGAGAGCGACTCCATCAGCTCCGGGGACCCGAAGGCCTGCGCGGCCAGGGCGTCGAGCTCGTCGCGCTGCTCCTGGGTCATCGAGTTGCGCATCCGCTGCGCCGCCGCCGCGCGCTGGGCCAGGGCGTCGAGCAGCTCGTCGATGTTCTGGGGGTTCTCCGGGAAGAAGTCCCCGTGCTTGTCCATGAAGTCGCGGAACTGCTGGTCGGTGTCCTCGCCGCGGCGGTGGGCGTCGAGCAGCTGGTTGAGGTCCTGCAGCATCTCGTTGATCGCCGCGCGGTCCTCGTCGGTGGCGTTCTCGAGCGCCTGCTTCATGCCGGCGAACCGCTGGTCGAGCATCTCCCGGCCGAGCAGGTCCTTGATCTTCTCGTAGTCCGCGCGGGCCTGCCGCGAGGACCAGTCGTAGTCCGACAGCTCGCTCACCGCGGCCGCGGTCGAGGGCGGCAGGTTCTCCAGCTGCATCTCGCGGAAGGCGCGGTCGGCGTCGTCCATCTCGGCGTCGCGGGCCAGCTGCTTGCGCTCCTCGAGCAGCGCCCGGTCGAGCAGCTCGCGCACCTCCTGGAGGGTGCCGTCGAGGTTGTGCCGCTGCAGCAGGTCGCGGCGGCGCTCGGCCACCCGGCGGGCCAGGTCGTCGAGGCCGGTCTGGTCACGCCCGCCGCGGCGCAGGAACTCCCGCATCGCGCGCTCCGGGGAGTAGCCGGCCATCACGTCCTCGCCGATCGCGTCCAGCGCCTCGGCGAGGTCGACGGGCGGCGCCAGCGGGTCGGGGCCGCCGGCGTACCGGCCGTAGCGGGAGCGGTGCCCTCTCATCGGCGTCCTCCGGACGGAGTGGTCTCGACAAGCTCGACCACCGAACGATCAGCCATAGACGGTCTCCCCACCTCCGGTCTCCTTGCTGACCTTGCGGGCCAGGTAGAGACCCTCCAGGGCCAGCTCGATCGCGCCGGCCCGCTGCCCGTCGTTGGTGGCGCCTCCCTGAGACGAGTACAGCCGGTCGCAGATGTCGTCGTACAGCTCCGACTCCCCGAGCACCGGCAGCCCGGTCAGGAAGTCGCGGGCGGTCACCTGCTCGCCGGTGGTGACCATCGAGCCGTTCTCGATCGCGTTGACGAGCACCGCGAAGTCGAGGCCGCGGAAGTGGCCGCGCACGGTCTCGGCGGTGGCGGTGCGGAGCAGGTGGTCGAGGATCTCCCGCTCGCGACCCTCCTCCCCGGTCTCGAACTCGATCTTGCCGCCGAGCACGTCGACCGCGGTCTCGAGGTCGACGGGTCGGGCGACCGCCTCCGCCTCCCCCTGGGAGGTGGCGCGGTGCAGGGCCGCCGCGGCGATCGTCTCGGCGCCGGCGATCGCGAACCGGGCCGAGACACCGGAGCGCTGGTCGACCGCGCTGGACTCCCGCAGCGCCCGGGTGAACCGGGCCAGGATCTCGACGAGGTGGTCGGGCACCTCCGCGACCAGCGTCGCCTCCTGCCGGATCACCGCGACCTCGTCGTCGAGCTCGGTCGGGTAGTGGGTGCGGATCTCGGCGCCGAAGCGGTCCTTGAGCGGCGTGATGATCCGGCCGCGGTTGGTGTAGTCCTCGGGGTTGGCGCTGGCGACCACCAGTACGTCGAGCGGCAGCCGCAGCACGTAGCCGCGGATCTGGATGTCGCGCTCCTCCATCACGTTGAGCATCGCCACCTGGATCCGCTCGGCGAGGTCGGGCAGCTCGTTGATCGCGACGATGCCGCGGTGGCTGCGCGGGATCAGCCCGAAGTGGATGGTCTCCGGGTCGCCCAGCGAGCGTCCCTCGGCCACCTTCATCGGGTCCACGTCGCCGATCAGGTCGGCCACGGAGGTGTCCGGCGTCGCGAGCTTCTCGGCGTACCGCTCGCTGCGGTGCCGCCAGGCCACCGGCAGCCCGTCGCCGAGCTCCCGGGCCCGACGTTGCGAGGCGTGCGTGATCGGCTCGTAGGGGTGCTCGCCGAGCTCGCTGCCCTCGATGACCGGGGACCACTCGTCGAGCAGCCCGGCCAGGGTGCGCAGCAGCCGGGTCTTGCCCTGGCCGCGCTCGCCGAGGAGCACGACGTCGTGCCCGGCGATCAGCGCCCGCTCCAGCTGCGGGATGACGGTGTCCTCGAAGCCGTGCAGTCCCGGCCACGGGTCGCGCCCCTCGCGGAGCGCCGCGAGGAGGTTGTCCCGGATCTCGTGACGCAGCGTCTTCTGCTGGTGCCCGGATGCCTTGAGGTCGCCGACGGTGGTGATCGTGGGAGCTGAGGTCACCACTTCACGCTACTCAGGCGGGCAACCACGCAGGTGACGCCCGCGTTACGGTGCGCAGGTGGCCGCCCGGATCCAGCAGCGACTCCAGCAGCCCTGCCCGTGCGGCAGCGGCACGACGTACGACGCGTGCTGCGGCCGCCTGCACCGCGGCGCCGCGCAGGCGCAGACCGCCGAGGAGCTGATGCGGTCGCGCTACTCCGCCTACGCGGTCGGCGACCTCGACCACGTCTTCCGCACCTGGCACCCGCGCACCCGCCCCGAGCACCTCACCGACGACCCGGGCACGACGTGGACCGGCCTCGAGATCCTCGGCACGGCGGAGGGTGGGCCCGGCGACCAGCACGGCGAGGTCGAGTTCGCGGCCCACTACGAGACCCCGGCCGGCGCGGGGGTCCTGCGCGAGCGGAGCCGCTTCGAGAAGCGTGCGGGTCGCTGGGTGTACGTCGACGGCGTGGTCGACGGCTGAGCCTGGGGCCGGCCGGGAGGTGACCTTCTCCTCTGACGCCCGGGCCGTTCCGCGTCCACTGTGTGCCTGTGGTCGAGCAGCTGCACGGCCGGGTCGAGCCGGACACGACCGAGACCCGGGTCGCGGACATCATGTCCCGCCGCATCGTGGCGATCCGGTCCGACGCGGACCTGTCGGTCGCGCTCGACACGTTCCTGCGGACCGCGCTGCGTCACCTCGTCGTCGTGGACCCCGACCGCACCTGCCGCGGGCTGCTGTCCGCCGAGCAGGTCCTCGCCTCGCTGGGCACCACCAGGCGCGGCCGCCACGTCGGCGACCACGTCCCGGCCGAGCAGCCCCGGGTGCACCACGCGGCGTCGGTACGACAGGCCGCCGGGGTGATGATCTTCGAGCTGGTGGACGCGCTACCGGTCGTCGACGACGACGGGCGCGTGGTCGGCGTCGTGACCTGGTCCGACATCGTGGCGATGGTGGCCGGCCAGCACCTCCGCGGCGGTGACGTCCGGCCCTGACCCGCCGGTCAGGCGGTCGACTCCTCGGGCTCGGGGACGACGGCCACGACGCACGAGGCGTGCTCGAGCACCGTGGACGCGACCGACCCGTAGACGATGCCCGAGACGGCTCCCGCGTGGTGGAAGCCGACCACCACCATGTCCATCTGGCCGGAGGAGCGCACCAGGCAGTCGTCGGCCAGCCCGCGGGCCAGCTCCGTGTGCACGTGCACGTCGGGGAACTTCTCGGTCATCCCGCTCACCGACTCCGCGAGCAGCAGCCGCTGGTCGTCGTACCCCTCGGCCTGGTCGGGGATCACGTGCGCCCCGGTCGTCGCGCCGTGGGCGTCCCAGAAGCAGTGCATCACCGTGAGCGGCAGCCGCCGCAGCGACGCCTGGCGGTAGGCGAACTCCAGCGTCGCCCGGGACCGCTCGGTGCCGTCGGCACCCACCAGCACCCCGCGGCGTACGACGCCCACGTGGTGGGGCCGCAGGATGACCACCGGGCAGGAGGCGTGCCGGGACACCCCCACGCTGACCGACCCCAGCACCAGGCTGCGGACCGGGCCGCGGCCCCGCGAGCCCAGCACGATCATCGCGGCGTCGTGCGAGAGGTCCAGCAGCGCCTCACGGGGGTCCACGAGGCGCAGCACCTCGTGGACGACGAGCTGGGGGGCCTTGCCCAAGGCCCGGTCGCGCGCGGCGTCGAGCAGCGCCTGCCCGTCGCTGCGCATCGCGTCCAGGATGTCGCGCTGGTTGACCCCGGCCTGGTCGAGCCACGCGGTCCCGCTGGTGCCGAGCGGACCGAGGGCGTGCACGAGGGTCAGCGGCCGGTGCTCGAGCGCCGCCTCCTCGATCGCCCAGTCGAGGGCCTGCTCGGCCGACTTCGACCCGTCCACTCCGACGACGACGGTCCCGGCCGGGACCCCGGCGTCGTGGGCGGTGCCTTCCATGGACGTCACGCTCCGTTCGGTCTGCCCCCGTCCGGGGGCGCTGCGCAGGGCCGGTCCTCCGACCGCCTCCACCGTCGCCCAGCCGGGGTACGCCGGGCAGGGCGCAACGGGCCGGGACGAGGGGACCATCGACCCTGACCGCTCTTCCCGGCACACCGGAACGATGGCGGGTAACAGGGGGACCGGACGGAAGGACTTCTCCGTGCAGGACATCATCGATCTCGACCGCGAGGAGTGCGAGAGGCTGCTCCGTGCCGGCGTCGCCGGGCGGATCGCCATCGCCACCCCCACCGGGCCGCACATCATCCCGGTGAACTACTCGGTGGTGGACGAGTCGATCGTGGTGCGCACCTCGCCGTACAGCCTGCTGGGCAGCTACGGCCGGGACACGACGCTGGCCTTCGAGGTCGACCAGTTCGACTACGAGAACCAGCGCGGCTGGAGCGTGGTGGCGCGCGGGCGCGGCGAGTTCGTCACCGACGTCGACGAGCTCGACCACATCCGCGAGGTCTGGTCGCCCCGGCCGTGGGCGGGCGGCTCGCGGACCCTCTACCTGCGGCTGCGCTGGAACGAGCTGTCCGGTCGCCGGGTCGGCGCCGGGTGGGACGCCCTGAGCACGATGCCGGCCCGCCGGTCGGTCTGACCCGGACCCTCGGTCAGTGCCGCGGCGCGGGCCGCCGGCCGAAGCGGACGCCCACCACGCCCTGCACGGTGCTGACCAGGACGCGGACCATCTCCTGCTGGTGCTGCTCGTCGGGGCCGTCCAGCACGACGACGCCGTCGAAGACCTCGACGTCGGACTCCAGCCCCGCCGAGCGCAGCAGCTCGTCGACCTCCGCCTCGATCCGCTGGTCGCTACGGGCCAGCACGGCGACGATGTCGCGGCGGCTGATCACGCCCACGACGACACCCGCGTCGACCACCGGCAGGCTCTTGACGGCGGTGCCGGTCATCAGCTCGGCCGCGGCCGCGAGGTCGGCGTCGGTGCGCACGCTCAGTGGGAAGTGGCTCATCACGTCGGAGACCTGGGTGCCGAACACGCCGGCCGCGAGGTGCACGGGCCGTTCGTGGGCCCGCTGGTCCGGCAGGACGGTGTCGCGGATCAGGTCCGCCTCGCTCACCACGCCGACCAGCGCGCCCCGCGCGTCGACGACCGGCATCGCCGTGATGCCGTGCTCGGTGAGCAGCCGGGCGGCCTCCTTGACCGTCGCGTCGGGACGCACCGTCACGGCCGGGCTCGTCATCAGCTCGCGCACCAACATCGGTCCTCCAGGATCCGGTTCTGCACCTGACTCCAGAACACTCCGGCGCCCCCTGGCCGGGCAGGGCCCGACGGCCTTGCGCCCGGGGCACAACGACCCTGTGGACGGTCCCCCGCGTCACGGAAGGTGGGCCGCATGATCGCGATCCCTGCGTCCGCCGAGGCGCGCGCACGCACGAGCGGCCTGCCCGCGGCCGACGTGCTGCTCGCCGACGGCACGGTCGCGGTCATCCGGGAGATGCGGCCGGACGACCGCCCGGGACTGGAGGCGCTGCACGAGTCCGCCTCGGACGCCAGCCTGCGGCTGCGGTTCTTCGCGACCAGCCGCCGGGCGGGGCTCGACTACGTGGCGCACCTCTTCGAAGGCGGCGGCGCGGACACGATGGCGAGCCTGGTGGCGACCGTGCACGGCCGCATCGTGGCCCTCGCCACCGCCGAGCGGGTGGGCCCGGACGTGGCCGAGGTGGCCTTCCTCGTGGCCGACTCGCTGCGCGGCCGCGGCGTCGGCAGCCTGCTGCTGGAGCACCTCGCGGCCGCCGCGCGGGACCAGGGGGTACGCCGCTTCGTGGCCGAGGTGCTGGCCGAGAACAGCCGGATGCTGCACGTCTTCCTCGACGCCGGGTTCGAGATCACCCGGCACACCGAGGAGGGCACCGTCCACGTGGAGATGGGCACCACGGCGTCGGCCCGCGCCGTGGCCGCGGCCGACGAGCGGGAGTTCAGCTCGGAGGCACGCTCGCTCGCCCCGCTGCTCTACCCCGGCAGCGTCGCCGTCACCGGGGCCCGGCGCAACGGCACCGGCGTCGGCGCGGCGGTGCTCCGCTCGATCCGCGAGGGTGGCTTCGCCGGCGAGCTGTGCGTCGTGCACCCGCAGGCGGACGCGATCGACGGCGTGACGGCGTACCCGCGCCTGGCGGACGTGCCCGGACACCTCGACCTCGTGGTCGTCGCCGTCCCCGCCGACCGGGTGCTCGACACGATCCGCGACGCCGCGGCCGCCGGCGCCTCCTCGGCGGTCGTCATCTCCTCGGGCTTCGACGAGATGGGCGGCGCGGGCCACGAGATGCAGCGGGAGATGCTCCGGGTCGCCCGCGACCACAGCATGCGGCTGGTCGGCCCCAACTGCCTGGGCCTGATGTCCAACCACCCGGACGTGCGGCTCAATGCGACGTTCAGCCCCGCGGTGCCGCCGCCCGGCGGTCTCGCGATCGCCTCCCAGTCCGGCGGCGTCGGCATCGCGCTGATCGACGTCGCCCGCGAGCTGGGGCTGGGCGTCGGCTGCTTCGTGTCCCTCGGCAACAAGGCCGACGTGTCGGGCAACGACCTGCTCGCCGCGTGGCGGGACGACCCCCGCGTCAGCGCGGCGGCGCTCTACCTCGAGTCCTTCGGCAACGCACCCAAGTTCGCCCGCGTCGCGCGTCGGTTCGCCGAGCGCAAGCCGCTGCTGGCGGTCGTGGGCGGCCGCTCCACGGGAGGGCGCCGGGCGGGTGCCTCGCACACGGCCGCCGCCACCACCCCCGGGGTGGGCGTGGACGCGCTGTTCGCGCAGGCCGGGGTGATCGGCTGCCGCAGCGCCGAGGAGATGGCCGACACCGCGCTGCTGCTGGCCGAGCAGGAGCTGCCCCGCGGGCCGAGGCTGGCGATCGTCAGCAACGCCGGCGGGTTCGGGGTCCTCACCGCGGACGAGGCGGACGGCTCCGGACTCGTCGTGCCCGAGCTCTCGCCCGCCCTCCGCGACCGGATCTCGCAGCACGTCACCGGCACCGCGGGCACCAGCAACCCGGTCGACGCCGGCGCCGGGGCCACCGCCGAGGACGTCGCCGCCATCACCGAGGCGCTGCTCTCCTCCGACGAGGTGGACGCGCTGATCGTGGTCCTGGTCCGCACCAACGTCACCGACCCGGGGCCGGTGCTCGAGGCGCTGGCCCGGTGCCGCGCGGCGCACCCGGCCAAGCCCATGCTGCTGGTCCCCATGGGCGGCGTGGACGCCCAGCGCCCGGCGCTGCCCGGCATCACGGTGCTGCGCTCGGCGGGCGCGGCGGTCCGCGCGCTCGGACGCGCCAGCGCGTACGCCGCGTGGCTGCGCGTCCCGCACGAGGAGCCGGAGGCGACCGACGAGGAGGTCGCGGTGCGGTCGCGCCGGCGCGCCCAGGAGCTGGTCGTGCAGACCGAGCCCGAGGGTGGCTGGCTGGACGTGGAGCAGGTCACCGACCTGTTCGGCCCCTACGGCCTGCTGCCGGTCGGCACCCTCGTGCACAGCCCGCTGGCGGCCTCCTCCGCCGCCAGCCGGCTGGGCTTCCCGGTGGCCGTCAAGGTCGCCGACCCGCGGGTGGTCCACAAGACCGACCGGGGGTTGGTCCGGGTGGGCCTGCAGTCGGGGATGGAGGTGCTCGCCGCGGCCCGTGCCTTCGAGGAGGAGCTCGGCCACGACGACGTACCGGTGCTCGTCCAGCCGGTCGTTCCCGGCGTCGAGGTGGCCCTCGGGGTGGTGCGGGACCCGGGCTTCGGACCGATGGTGATGGTCGCCGCGGGCGGGGTCGCGACCGAGCTGTGGAACGACCGCGCCTTCCTCGTGCCTCCGGTGAGCCGGGCCGACGCGGGGCGCGCCCTGCGCTCGCTGCGCATCTGGCCGCTGCTGGAGGGCTACCGGGGCGCACCCCGCGGCGACGTCGAGGCGCTGGCCCGGCTGGTGGAGGCGCTGGGCGCCCTGGCGACCGACGTGCCCCAGCTCGCCGAGCTCGACCTCAACCCGGTCGTCGTCACGCCGGACGGTTGCGTGCTCGTCGACATCAAGGCCCGCCTGGCCAGCGGCCTCCCGCTCAACGCCGGCATCCCACGACAGCTCCGGAGTCCCCGATGAACGCCCGCATCGCCATCGCCAGCGACGCGTTCGTGCACCAGAATGCTGGTGTGACGAGCGAGCCGGATCCGGCACTGGCCGGGCCTGCCCAGGCCCTGCTGGAAGCCGTGATGGCGATCTCCTCGGACCTCGACCTGCACGCGGTCCTGTCCCGGATCGTCCGGTCCGCGACCGAGCTCACCGGGGCGACGTACGGCGCCCTCGGGGTGATCGGTCCCGACGGCGAGAACCTGGTGGACTTCGTGACCACCGGCATCGGCGCGCGCCAGCGTGAGCTGATCGGCGACCTCCCCCGCGGGCACGGCATCCTCGGGCTGCTGATCGAGCACCCCGAGGCGATCCGCCTCGACGACCTGTCGGCGCACCCCAGCTCCTACGGGTTCCCCCCGAACCATCCCCCGATGACGACGTTCCTCGGGGTGCCCGTCCGGATCCGCGGCACCGTCTTCGGCAACCTGTACCTGACCGAGAAGGCGGGCGGCACGGCGTTCACGGAGCAGGACGAGCTGCTGGTGCGCGGCCTGGCCACGGCCGCCGGCTTCGTCATCGAGAACGCCCGCGCCTACGGGCTCAGCGAGCGCCGCCGCCAGTGGCTCGAGGCGTCCGCGCAGCTCGCGGACGCGCTGCAGCCGCCCATCGAGATCGAGACTGCGCTGCGGCTGATCACCCAGACCGTCCGGTCGGTGTCCGGGGCCGTCGCCGCGGCGGTGGTCAGCTTCGACGACGGCAGGGAGCGGATCGTCTCCGCCCACCCCGGCGACGCCGAGCGGGTGACCCGTGCACTGGACCGGGCCACCGCCACCGTGCGGCGTACCGACGTCGAGCAGGTCGTCGAGCTGCGGACCAACGGACTGAACGCCGTCGCGATCCCGCTGCGGGCCCACCTGGCGGAGCGCGGGTGCCTGGTCGCGCTGTTCGAGCGGGACCTCGCGCCGCGCGACTTCGAGGAGCGCGAGCTGCTCGTCTCCTTCGCCGACCAGGCCGCGCTGGCGCTGGACCGGGTCGCGGCCTTCGCCGACCGGGAGGAGCTCGCCGTCATCTCCGACCGCGAGCGGATCGCCCGCGACCTGCACGACAGCGTGATCCAGCGGCTCTTCGCCACCGGGCTGCAGCTGCAGGGCACCGCGATGCTCGCCTCCTCCCCCGAGGTGGTGGGCCGGCTGGAGCAGGCGGTGGCCGACCTGGACCTCACCATCCGCGACATCCGGGGCACCATCTTCGAGCTCCAGCACCGGCCGGCCGGCTCGCTGCGGACCGAGATCCACGCGATCGTGCGCGAGTACGTCCCGGTCCTGGGCTTCACCCCCGCCGTGCGGATGAGCGGCCCGGTCGACACCAGGGTGTCCGACACCGTGCGCGACCAGCTGCTGCCGGTCCTCCGCGAGGCGGTCTCCAACGTCGCCCGCCACGCCATGGCCCACCACGTGGCGGTCGAGCTGCACGCCGTCGACCACGAGCTCCGGCTGGTCGTCAGCGACGACGGTGCCGGCCTGCCGGAGAACGCCGCCGAGAGCGGGCTCGACGACGCCCGTCGCCGCGCCTCGTCCCTCGGCGGCACCCTCGACCTGGCCCCGCACCAGCCACGCGGCACCAGGTTCGTCTGGCGCGTGCCGCTGGGCTGACGTCGTCCGGACGTCATCCGGGGTGGCTGCGGGGACGACCAGGACGTATGACGTCGCGCCCTACCCGCACAGGCCAACGGCCACCCGCGTCCGCGTGCAGGTGGCCGTGGCTGTCCGGGGTCAGCGGATCACTTCAGGACCGGGTACTTCCTCACCAGCGACCTGGACGTCCACCAGCGGCCCAGGCCCCAGGCGTTCCCGGCGTTGAGCAGGGCCAGCATCACGAGGCTGATCGCGCCGAGGATGTGGTCGTCGATGATCGGGTTGTTCTCCGGGGGCAGGACGACGGTCCACATCAGCAGGTACATCACCGCGCCGGCGGCGGCACCGAGCCGCATCCCGGCGCCGAGGGTCAGCGTCACCCCGACGCCGAGCAGGCCGAGCATGAACAGCCAGTCGGCCCAGGCGTCGCCGGCGATGGAGTGGTAGAAGCTGTCGAAGGGACCGTCGGCGCCGAACTTCAGGAAGCCCTCGGTGGGGCTGCCGCCGTTGATCCAGGCGGCGTCGCCGAAGCGGTCGACGTTCCCCTGCGGGTCGACCCCGGTGCTGTAGCCGAGGGCGAGCAGCTTGTCGAAGAAGGCCCACAGGAACGTGAAGCCGAAGGCGATCCGGAGCGTCGCGACGGCCCGACGCGCGGCGGCCGCCTGACGGGGGCCGGTGGCCTCGACGACCGGCCGGCCGGACGCCGGTCCGGTGCCGGACTCCCGGCGGTGGTGGATGACGCTCATGGCCTCGGCCTCCCGGTGGTGGATGACTTCCACCCCGAGAGTGGCGGTCCGCGAGCGCCCGGTGCAGGGCGCATGGTCCCCCGCCCCTCAGTCCATGGTCACCGGCGCGGGGGACCTCGGACTAGCGGGAGTCGCCAGTGGGGTCGAGCAGCTTGGCGGCCAGGACGGCGGCCTGGGTACGCCGCTCGAGGCCCAGCTTGGCGAGGATGCTGGAGACGTAGTTCTTGACGGTCTTCTCCGCGAGGTACATCCGCTCGCCGATCTGGCGGTTGGTGAGCCCCTCGGCGATGTAGCCGAGCAGCTTCAGCTCCTGGTCGGTGAGCTCGGCCAGCTCGGGCGCGGTGGCCGGACCGTTGCGGACCCGTTCCAGCACCCGCGAGGTGAGCGTCGGGTCGATGAGGGAGTGGCCACCGGCCACGTGCCGCACGGCGCTGATCAGGTCCGAGGCCTTGATCTCCTTCAGCACGTAGCCCGCGGCACCGGCCATGATCGCCGCGAAGAGCGCCTCGTCGTCGTCGTACGACGTGAGGATCAGCGCGTTGATGGACGGGTCGACCGCCCGGACCGACCGGCAGACCTCGATGCCCGAGCCGTCGGGGAGCCGGGCGTCGAGCACCGCGACGTGGGGCCGCAGGGCAGGGATGCGGTGGGTGGCGTCCTCGGCGGACCCGGACTCGCCGACCACCTCGATGTCACCGGCCGCCTCGAGCAGGAAGCGCAGGCCCTGCCGGACGACCTCGTGGTCGTCGAGGAGGTACACGCGGATGGGGCTGGTCTCCGTCACTTCTCCATTGTCTACGTCCATGGGCCACCTGTCCTCAGTCTTCCGGGGAGAGCCCACGGCGAGCCGCCGCACTCCGTGATGTCCAGGACCCGGTCGACCAGGTCCAGCCCGACAGTGCCATGGGTGACCCACAGCACGCTACGGGCGCGCCCACGCGGCTCGTCGAGAACCTGCCGGGCGATCTGCTCGGCCGTGGCGTGGTCGAGGTGCGCCGTGGGCTCGTCGAGCACCAGCACCGGCTGGTCGGCGAGCAACGACCGGGCCAGCCCGATCCGGGCCCGCTCCCCGCCCGAGACCTGGGCGTTGCCGTCGCCCAGCCAGGTGTCGAGGCCGTCGGGCAGCCCGTCCAGCCACGGTCCGAGGCGCGCATGCCGCAGCGCGGCCTCGACGTCGCGGTCGGACGCCTCGGGCCTGGCCAGCCGGACGTTCTCGACCAGGGTCGTCGCGAAGACGTGCGGGTCGTCGTCGACCAGCCCGACGAGCCGGCGTACGTCGTCCAGCGCGAGGCTGCGCACCGGCACCCCGCCCAACGCGACCCGACCCTGCCAGGGGTCGACGAAGCGGAGCATCAGGGCCGCCAGCGTGCTCTTGCCCGAGCCGGAGGGCCCGACCACCGCGACCCGCTCCCCCTCGGCCAGGGTCAGCGACAGGTCCCGCAGCGCGGCGGTGTCGTCCCAGCCCACCTCGACGCCACTCACGTCGACGACGTGGCCGGGCATCGCCGGCAGCGGCTCGGTCGGGTCGGCGACCGCGGGGACCGTCGACTCCAGCCCGCGCAGCCGCCGCTCGGCGGCGCCGGTGCGCGCGGCGAGCGCGCCCGCGTCGGCCAGCGGCAGCGCGACGTCGCCGAGGGCGAGCGGCAGCAGCACGAGCAGCGCCAGCACCGGGCCGGTGACCGTACCGCTCGCGGCCGCCGGTGCGGCGAGCAGCGCGGTCGCCGCGACACCCACCCCGACGGCCAGCAGGGCCACCGCCCGCGCGCTGGCCAGCCACGCGGTCGCCCGGACCGTGGCGGCGGTCCACCGGCCGCTCTCCGCGACCACGCCCTCGGTGGCGGCGTCCTCCGCCTGCCACATCGCCAGCTCCGGCGCGAGCTGCGTGACCTCGACGACCCGCTCGCTCAGGGCCGCGCGGCTCGCCACGGCGGTGCGCTCGGCCCGGGCGGCGCCCGCCCGCGCGAGGAGGTACGCCGCCCCGCCGGTCACCAGGCAGGTGGCGGCGACGACCGCACCCGCGACGGGCAGGAGCACCGTGGCGACGACCGCGGCGGCGGCGGCCACCAGCGCGAACCCCCGCACCGGCATCCGCACCCGCAGCTCGCGGTCCACCACGCTGTCGACGTCGTCGACCACCGAGGCGAGCAGGTCTCCCCGGCGCCGACCCAGCCGGCCCGGGGTGAGCGGGACGACGGCGTCGTACACCTGGACCCGGCGCTCGGCGAGCAGCCGCAGCGCGACGTCGTGGGAGCGGAGCCGTTCGACGTAGCGCAGCACCGGGCGGGCGAGGCCGAAGGTGCGGACGGCCACCACCGCGACCAGCAGGGTCAGCACCGGCGGGTGGGTCGACGCCTGGACGATGAGCCAGCCCGCGGTCGCGGTCAGCGCCACCCCGGCCGCCGAGGCCAGGGCGCCGACCACCGTGCTGGCGAGCAGGCCGCGCCGGGTGGCGGTCGGCGCGTCCGACGCCGTCGGACGCGGGAGCGCGTGCGGGCCGCTCGGGGCGGCCGGCGCGGCCGGGGCGGCCGGGTCGGCCCCGCGGCGCGACCTCGGCGGCGCCATCACCAGGACCTGGTCGGCCAGCTCCACCAGCGTCGGGCGGTGCGTCACCACCACGACGCCGCTGGTCCGGCCGAGCTCGACCACGGCGTCGGCGATGATCTGCTCGGTCAGCTCGTCGAGGTGGGCGCTGGGCTCGTCCAGCAGCACCCAGGGGCGCTCGGCCAGGACCACCCGGGCCAGCGCCAGGCGCGCCCGCTCCCCCGCCGAGAGGGTGACGCCGTCCTCGCCGACCGGCTCGTCGAGCCCGCCCGGCAGCGCCCGGACCCGCTCCTCGAGGGCCACCTTGCGCAGCGCCGCCCACAGCCGCTCGTCGTCGGCGTCGGGCACGGCCAGGCGGAGGTTGTCGGCGATGCTGCCGGCGACGAACACCGGCCGTTGCGGCAGCCAGGCCACCCGCCGCCGCCACGCCGGACCGCCGACCGGGTGCCCGCCGGCCGTGACCGCGCCCTGCGTGGGGGGCGCCAGACCGGCGAGGACCGAGAGCAGCGTGGTCTTCCCGCAGCCCGAGCGGCCGGTCAGCAGCGTCACGCCCCGGTCCGGGAAGGTGGCGCTGAACCCGGACAGCGCGGGCACGTCCCGGCCGGGGTGGACCACCGTCACCCCGGACACCCGCAGGTCGCCGGACGCGGCAGCGCCGTCGTCGGCGGGCGCCTGCTCGACCAGGGCGCTGACGGCCTCGAAGGTGGCGACTCCCTCGGCGGAGGCGTGGAACTCCGCACCCACCCGGCGCAGCGGCCAGTAGGCCTCCGGGGCGAGCAGCAGCACGAGCAGCGCGGTCTCGAGCCCGAGGTCCCCGGCGGCGAGGCGCAGCCCCACCACCACCGCGACCAGCGCCACGGACAGGGTCGCCACCAGCTCGAGGACCGCGGCGGAGGCGAAGGCGAGCCGGAGCGTGTCCAGCGTCGCGCGCCGGTAGCGGTCGGTGACCTCGCGGATCGTCGCCGACTGCGCCCTGGCCCGGCGGAACGCGACCAGCGTCGGCAGCCCGCGCATCACGTCGACGAAGTGTCCCGAGAGCGAGGACAGCTCCCGCCACTGCGCGGCCGCCCGGTCCCGGGTCGCGAGCCCGACGAGGGCCCCGAAGACCGGCACGAGCGGCAGGGTGCACGCCACGATGAGGGCACTCAGCAGGTCCTGGGTGGCGATCGCGACCACGGTCAGCGCCGGCAGGAACGCGGCGAGCGCCAGCGCCGGCAGGTAGCGGGTCAGGTAGGGCTCGGCGGCGCTCACGCCGCGGGTCGCCAGCACGGCCACCTCGCCGGACGAGCGGGTCCCGGCCGCACCGGCGAGCACCGCACGCACCAGGCGCCGGCGCAGGTCGGTGCCGACCACGGCGGCGGCCCGGGCGGCGAGCACGTCCACGGCCCAGCCGACGACCGCGCGGGCGGCGAGGACGGCCACCACCGCGACGGCCCACCGCCCGACGCGGGCGTCGTCGAGCGGGTCGGCCAGGGCGGCCACGACGAGGCCGGTGACCACCCAGGCCTGCGCGATCACCAGCAGGCTGCCGACGGCGCCACCGGCCACGACGCCCGCCAGGGGGCGGCGCGCGCACCTGAGCTGCCGGCGTACCCGCGGGTCGCTGGGCCTCATGGGCGGGGGCTCACGGGCGTGGCCTCACGAGGCCGGCATCCGGGCCGGCTGCTCGGGGATGTGGTGCTCGGCGATCCGGCGGCGGAACACCCAGTAGGTCCAGCCCTGGTAGGCCAGCACGATCGGCGTGAACACCAGCGCGACCACCGTCATGATCTTCAAGGTGTACGACGTCGCCGCGGCGTTGGTGGTCGTCAGGCTGGTGCCGTCGGCCAGCGAGGTCGGCATCACGTCGGGGAAGAGCGCGACGAACAACCCGGCCACCGCGAGGGCGATCGTGACGAAGGTGCCGATGAAGGCCCAGCCCTCGCGGCCGGCGCCGATCGCCACCAGCCCGGCGACCAGCGCGGCCGCGGCGGCCAGGAACAGCAGGCCGGAGCCGAGGTTGCCGGTGTCGACCTGGGTCCAGAACAGGAAGGCCACCGCCACCGCCGCGGCCGCCACGCCGAACCGCGCGGCCAGGCTGCGGGCCTCGTGCCGCACCCGCCCGTCGGTCTTGAGCGCGATGAACATCGCCCCGTGGGTGAGGAAGAGCAGCATCGTGGTGAGCCCGCCCAGCAGCGCGTAGGGGTTGAGCAGGTCGAAGAGGTTGCCGGCGTACTCGAGGTCCCCGTCGATCGGGACCCCGCGCACGATGTTGGCGAACGCGACGCCCCACAGCACCGCCGGCACGTAGGACCCGACGATGATGGCGAGGTCCCAGCGCGCCTTCCAGCGCAGGTCGTCGCGCTTGGCGCGGTACTCGAAGGCGACGCCGCGCACGATCAGCGCGAGCAGGATCAGCAGCAACGGCAGGTAGAACCCGCTGAACAGCGTGGCGTACCACTCCGGGAAGGCCGCGAACGTCGCGCCGCCGGCGACCAGCAGCCAGACCTCGTTGCCGTCCCACACCGGGCCGATCGTGTTGATCAGCACCCGTCGCTCGCGGTCGCTGCCGGCCAGGATCGGCAGCAGCATCCCGACGCCGAAGTCGAAGCCCTCGAGGCAGAAGTAGCCGATCCACAGCACGGCGATCAGGCAGAACCAGGCGGTGGTGAGCTCCATGTGCGGTCTCCCTCAGTACGCGAACGCCATCGGGCGGTCGGGGGTGTCGGTGGGACCGGTGTCCTCGGGGGCGGGCTCGGCGCCGGCGCGGACGTACTTCAGGATCAGCCCGATCTCCACCACCGCCAGCACGGCGTAGACCAGCGTGAACGCGAGCAGCGACGTGAGCACGGTGCCCGCGCCGACGCTCGGCGAGACGCCGTTCGCCGTGGTCATCAGCCCGAAGACCACCCAGGGCTGGCGGCCCATCTCGGTGAAGATCCAGCCGAAGGAGTTGGCCGCCACCGGCAGCAGCGGCATCGCGATCGCGACCCACAGCCACACGCCCCGGCCGGTCGGAGCCCGGCCCCTGCGGGTCAGCCACAGGATGAGGGCGGCCCCGGCGGCGGCCAGCAGGCCGAGCCCGATCATCAGCCGGAAGGACCAGTAGGTGACGGGGATGATCGGCGTGTAGTCCCCCGGCGAGTAGTACGTCGCGCCCGGGTCCGTGCCGTACTGCTTCTCGTACTTCGCCCGCAGCTGGTTGATGCCGTCGACCGTGCCGTCGGTGTGCCCGGTGGCGAGGAACGACAGCAGCCCGGGCACCTTGATGGCGAACTTCTCCTCGTTGCCGTTGAGGCTGCCGATCTGGAAGATCGAGAACGGCGCGGAGTCCTCGGTGTCGTAGAGCCCCTCGGCCGCGGCCATCTTCATCGGCTGCACCTCGGTCATGATCTTGCCCTGGACGTCGCCGCTGATCGCGACGCCGAGGCCGGCCACGAGCACCAGCGCCGAGCCGGTGCGTACCGCCTTGCGGTACATCGCCCGGTCGTCGTCGCTCGTCCCGCGTCGGGTCATCGACCAGAAGGCCACGCCCACCACGAAGGCGGCGCCGGTCAGGTAGGCCGAGAGCACCACGTGCGGGAAGGTCACGAGCTGCACCTTGTTGAAGAGCACCGCCGCGAAGTCGTGCAGCTCGGCGCGGCCGGTGTCGGGGTTGTACTCGTAGCCCACCGGGTGCTGCATCCAGGAGTTGGCGGCCAGGATGAAGTACGCCGACAGCAGCGTGCCGACGTGGACGATCCAGATGCACGCGTTGTGCAGCCGCGGGGAGAGCCGGTCCCAGCCGAAGATCCACAGCCCCAGGAACGTCGACTCGAGGAAGAACGCGAGCAGCCCCTCGACCGCCAGCGGCGCCCCGAAGATGTCGCCGACGAACCGCGAGTAGTCGCTCCAGTTCATCCCGAACTGGAACTCCTGGACGATGCCGGTCACCACCCCGATCGCGAAGTTGATCAGGAAGAGCTTGCCGAAGAACTTCGTCAGCCGCAGCCAGTGCGGGTTCCGGGTGCGCACCCACGCCGTCTCGTACGCCGCGACCACCGCCGAGAGCCCGATGGTGATCGGCACGAAGAGGAAGTGGTAGACGGTGACGATGCCGAACTGCCAGCGGGCGAGATCGAGGGGGTCCACGGATGCTCCTGCTCCGGACGCGCGAGGGGGACGCAGCCGAGGCTAAGGACGGGCGCGGGCGCGCCGGGACCGCCGGAAGCAACCGGGGCAGGGGACCAAGGTCCCCGCGTCAGCGGCTGAGCACCACGGCCGACCCGTGCCCGAAGAGCCCCTGGTTGGCGGTGATCCCCACCCGGGCACCCTCGACCTGCCGGCCCTCCGCCTGCCCGCGCAGCTGCCAGGTCACCTCGCACACCTGCGCGAGCGCCTGGGCCGGCACCGCCTCGCCGAAGCAGGCCAGGCCGCCGGAGGGGTTGACCGGGATCCGGCCACCGACGGTGGTGTCCCCGGCGCGGAGCAGGCTCTCGGCCTCGCCGCGCTTGCACAGGCCGAGGTCCTCCATCCAGTCCAGCTCGAGCGCCGTGGACAGGTCGTAGACCTCGGCCAGGGAGACGTCCTCGGGCCCGATCCCGGCCTCCTCGTACGCCGCGTCCGCGATCGACTCCTTGAAGGTGCGGGCGGGCGCCGGCACCGCCGTGCTGGCGTCGGTGGAGAGGTTGGGCATGTCCAGCACGGTGTTCGGGAAGGTCGGCGTGACCGTGGAGACCGCGTCGATCCGCACCGGCGCGACCGCGCCCTTCCGCCGGGCGTACTCCACGCTGGTCAGCACCACCGCGGCCGCCCCGTCGGAGGTCGCGCAGATGTCGAGCAGGTGCAGCGGGTCGCAGACCACGGCGCTGGCCAGCACGTCCTGGGCGCTGACCTCCTTGCGGTAGCGGGCGTGGGGGTTGTGCAGGCCGTGCCGGGAGTTCTTGACCTTGACCTGCGCGAAGTCCTCGGGCGTCGCGCCGTAGAGGTCCATCCGGCGTCGGGCGTAGAGCGCGAAGTACGCCGGGTTGGTCATGCCGAGCAGCCGGAACCGCAGCCAGTCCGGGTCGTCCCACCGCTCCCCCGCGTTCGGTGCGAGGAAGCCCTGCGGGGTGGTGTCCGCGCCGACGACGAGGGCGACGTCGCACAGCCCGGCGAGGATCCGGGCGCGGGCGGTGTCGAGGGCCTGCGCGCCGGTCGCGCACGCGGCGTACGACGTGGCGACGCGGGCGCCGTTCCAGCCCAGCGCCTGGGCGAAGGTGGCGCCGGCGACGTAGCCGCCGTAGCCGTTGCGGACGGTCTCGCCGCCCACCACGAGGTCGACGTCCTGCCAGTCCACCCCGGCGTCCGCGAGCGCGGCCCGGGCGGCGTGCACGCCGTACCCGACGAAGCTGCGGCCCCACTTGCCCCACGGGTGCATGCCCACGCCGAGGACGGCGACCGGGGTGCTCACTGGTCGGCCTCCTCGGCCGATCTCGGCGACGGGCTTCCACCGCCAGATCAGCCGGTCGCCGGTCTCGTCGGTGTAGAGCGTCTCGACGACCAGCTCGACCTCGGCGCCCACGCGCAGGTCGCGGACGGCGTACCCCTCGGCGACCTGGCCGAGGACCACCAGCCCCTCCGGCAGCTCGACCGCGGCGATCGCGAACGGCTGGTAGGGGTCGACCGCGGGGACGTACGGCGCGGGCGGCTGGTACTGCGCGTCGGTGTAGGACCAGATCGTGCCGCGCCGGGACAGCTCGACCGGCTCGAACTCCTCACCCGCGCAGGCGGGGTTGCGGCAGAAGCCGCCCGAGGGCGGGAAGAACACCGTCCCGCACGTCCTGCACCGCGAGCCGACCAGCGCCGGCTCCGGCCCGGTCGTGAACCATCCCTCGATCGCTGGTGTCGCCGTCATCGCGCCCCTGTCGTCGAGATCCAAACTAGAACAGGTTCTCATCATGGCACGATCGGCCGACGGACGCAGCGGGGTGCCTACTCGACGAAGCCTTCGGACTTCAGCCACTCGTAGGCCACGTCGGCCGGCTCGCGGCCCTTCACGTCGATCTCCGCGTTGAGCCTCAGCAGGACCTGGTTGGTGAGCTTCTCGCTCACCGGTGCGAAGAGGTCCTTGATCTGGGGGTGCTGCTCGATCAGGTCCTTCCTGACCACGAACGAGACGTTGTAGTTGGGGAAGTACTGACGGTCGTCCTCGAGCACCTCGAGGTTCAGCGAGACGATCCGCCCGTCGGTGGTGAAGACCTCGCCGAACGTGCACTGGCCCGTCGCGGTCGCGTCGTACACCGCACCGGTCTGGTAGGTCTGGATGTTGTCGGCGGGTACGCCGTCGGGCTTGCCCTTGGGCACGTCGTAGGTCTCGAGCATGCCGTTGAGGCCGTCCGGGCGGTTGGCGAACTCCGACTCCACGCAGAAGGTGCGGTCCTTCACCGGGACGTCCTGGAGCTGCGAGAGCTTGCTGACGTGGTACTTCTCGGCGACCTGCTGGGTCACCGCGAAGCCGTAGGTGTTGTTCATCGGCGCAGGCGGCAGCCATTCCAGGCCGTTGCTGCGCAGATCCTCGGCGCGGACGGCTTCGTACTGCTTCTGCTCGTCCTTGATCGGCTTGTCGTGCCCGAGGTAGGTGATCCAGCCGGTGCCGGTGTACTCCCACATCGCGTCGATCTGGCCGTCGAGGTGCGCCGACCGTGCCGACGCGCTGCCGGGAATGTTGGTGAGATCGGTGACGTCGGCGCCGTCGGACTTGAGCAGGATCAGCGCCATCTTCCCCAGCAGGACGTTCTCGGAGAAGTTCTTCGAGCCGACCGAGACGCCGACGCCGTCGAGCGGCTCGACGTCCTTCAGCGGACCGGCCAGCTCGGCACCGGGCACGTAGCCGCCGGCGGTGCCGAGACCGCAGCCGGACAGGCCGGCGAGCAGCACCGTGGACAGGGCAGCGGCGACCGCCGCCGGCCGGCGGAACCAGCGAGGTGCAGCCATCGCTCAGATTCCCTTCGGTCGGGTGAGCAGCTCGAGCAGGCGCCCGAGCCACTCGATGAGCAGGGCAAGGAGGGCGATCAGCAGCGCGCCCGCGACCATCAGCGAGAACCGGAACAGCGAGATGCCGGTCGTGAGCATCTCGCCGAGGCCGCCGGCGCCGATGAAGGTGGCCAGGCTGGCGGTGCCGACGAGCAGCACCAGCGCGGTCCGCACGCCGGCCATGATCACGGGGACCGCCAGCGGCATCTCGATGCGCAACAGCACCGACGCGGCGGACATGCCCATCCCGCGCCCGGCCTCGACCAGGGTCGGGTCGACGCCCTGGAGGCCGGTGATCGTGTTGCGCAGCACCGGGAGCACGCCGTAGAGCGTCAGCGCGAGCACCGCGGTCCAGAACCCGAAGTCCAGCCAGAGCGCCAGCAGCACGATCAGCCCCACCGCAGGGGCAGCCTGCCCGCTGTTGGCGATGCCGACCACCAGCGGGGCGGCGCGGCGCAGCCGGCCCCGGGTCAGCGCGACGCCCAGCGGGACCGAGACCACCACCACGGCGATCGCGGAGACGAACGTGAGCTTGACGTGCTGACCGATCAGCCGCCAGATCGTGGGCCACGCCAGCTGGCTGCTCTCGACGGAGTCGAGGTCCGCCGTCTGCCGCCAGACCACGAAGCCGGCGAAGACCAGGGAGACCAGCAGGGGCGGCAGGACCAGCATGAGGAGGGTCTCCTGGTCCGGCCGCCAGCGCCGAGGCTTCCCCGGACCGGACGCCGCCTCGACTGCACCGTCGCCCGTGGCCGCCTCGGGAGGACTCTCGGTCCGGGCAAGCGTGTCGTCAGCCACGGGCCTCACCGTCCGTGGCCGCGACGGCCTGCTGCTCGAGCAGCCGCATGTGATCGGTGACGCTGACGAAGTCGATGACGCCGAGGAACTGGTCGCGGTCCCCCGTCACGATCGCGCCCCCGTGGCTGGAGGTGAGCATCGTGTCGAGCGCGTCGTTGAGCGTGGCCCGCGAGTCCAGCGTGTTGAGCCGCTCGGGGTCGTAGGACGGGATCCGCTGCTCGTTGCGCAGCTGGCGCAGCCACGGCCACCCGATCGGGCGCCCGCGGTCGTCCAGCACGACGACCCCGTCGTGCCCGGCGACCTGCGCCCGCTTGATGGCTTCATCGACGCTGTCGCCGACCCTCGCGGTGGTCCAGGCGCCCAGCTCGATCTCGTTGACCCGGGCCAGGGAGAGCTGCTTGAGCGTCGAGCCCGACCCGACGAAGTCGCTGACGAAGTCGTCGGCCGGGGCGGCGAGGATGTTCTCGGGGGTGTCGTACTGGGCGACGTGCGCGCCCTCCTGGAGGATCACGATCCGGTCCCCGAGCTTGATGGCCTCGTCGATGTCGTGGGTGACGCAGACGATCGTCTTGCGCAGCTCGCGCTGGATGCTGAGCAGCTCGTCCTGGAGGCGCTGGCGGGTGATCGGGTCGACGGCACCGAAGGGCTCGTCCATCAGGATCACCGGCGGGTCCGCGGCCAGGCCCCGCGCCACGCCGACCCGCTGCTGCTGCCCGCCGGAGAGCTCCCGGGGGTAGCGGCCGCGGTACTTCGCCGGGTCCAGGCCCACCAGGTCAAGCAGGTCGCTCACCCGCTCGGCGATCCGCGAGGAGCTCCAGCCGAGGAGCTTGGGCACGATCGCGATGTTCTTCTCGACCGTCATGTGCGGGAACAGGCTGCCGCCCTGGATGACATAGCCGACGTGTCGCCGCAGCTCGTCGTGGCCCTGCGTGCGGACGTCCTTGCCGTCGATGCTGATCGTGCCCGAGGTGGGCTCGATCAGCCGGTTGATCATCTTCAGGCTCGTGGTCTTGCCGCAGCCCGAGGGGCCCACGAGCATCACGATCTCGCCGGCCGGGATGGTCAGCGACAGCGAGTCGACGGCAGGGGTCCGCTGGCCGGGGTACTTCTTGACGACGTCCTCGAGGTGGATCTCGGCGCCGCTGATGTCGCCCGCAGGCGCAGGCGTCTCGGTCTCGTGCGTGGTGGTCATGTCAGGCCCGGATTCCCTTCGAGATGGTCAGTCGCCCCAGCAGCAGGAGGAGCAGGTCGGCGAGGAGCGCGACGATCACGACCCCCACGGTCCCGACGACGGCATAGTTGACGGCGTTCGCGCCACCGATCTGCGCGAGCCCGGTGAAGATGTAGCCCCCGAGTCCCGGACCGAGGACGTACGCCGCGATCGCGGCGATGCCCATCGACATCTGCATCGAGACCCGGACGCCCGCGAGGATGACCGGCCACGCCAGCGGGAGGCGCACGCGCCACAGCGAGGTCAGCTCTCCCATCCCCATGCCGCGCGAGGACTCCAGCAGCGTGGGGTCGACGCCCTGCAGGCCCACCACGGCGTTCCGCAGGATCGGCAGCACCGCGTAGAAGGTCACCGCCACGAAGGCGGTCACCGCGCCGATCCCGGCGAGCGGGAGCAGCAGGCCCACGAGCGCGAACGACGGGATGGTCAGGCCGATCGCGCTGAGGGCGTTGGCGATGCCGCTCAGCCGGGGCACCCGGGTGATGAGGACGGCCAGCAGGACGGCGATGACCGTGGCGACGAGCACCGCCTGGATGACGAGGTTCGCGTGCTGGAAGGTGTTGTAGGCGATCTGCTCACGGCGCTCGACGATGAAGTCCCACACGGTCTGTCGATCACTCCCGAGGCTGGACGACGGCGCGCGAGGGCGCCCGGTCCCTCCTCCCTACCCACTCCTGCCGAGGCCCAATCACCCCGATGTGGACCGGGTGTGGTTCAGCCCTTCGCCAGGAAGGCGAGCAGGTCCTGGCGGGTGAGCACGCCGACCGGCTTGCCGTCCTCGTGGACCAGGATCGCGTCGGCGGACTCCAGCTGCTTCACCGCCGCGCTGGCCGGCTCGCTGGAGCCGATCGTCGGCAGCGCCGGCGACATGTGCTCCTCGACCGGGTCGGTGAGGCGGGCGGTGCCGGCGAACAGCGCGTCGAGCAGCGTGCGCTCCGAGACCGAGCCCGCGACCTCGGCGGCCACGATCGGCGGCTCCGCGCGGACCACGGGCATCTGGGACACGCCGTACTCCTGGAGGATGTGCACGGCCTCGGCGATGGTCTCGGCCGGGTGGGTGTGCACCAGGTCGGGCAGCCGCCCGTCCTTGCCGCGCAGCACGTCGCCGACGGTCTGGGTGTCCTGCTCGGCGCCCTCGACCGGGAAGCCGTACTGCGACAGCCACTCGTCGTTGAAGACCTTGGTCAGGTAGCCGCGGCCGGAGTCGGGCAGCAGCACCACGATCACGGCGTTCTCGCCCTCGGGGGTGCCGGCCAGCTCGAGCGCCAGCTGCTTCGCGGCGTACGCCGCCATGCCGGACGAACCGCCCACCAGCAGCGCCTCCTCGCGGGCGAGCCGCCGGGTGAACGCGAAGGAGTCGGCGTCGGAGACCTCGATGATCCGGTCCGCGACCGTGCGGTCGTAGCACTCGGGCCAGAAGTCCTCGCCCACGCCCTCGACGAGGTAGGGGCGGCCGGTGCCACCGGAGTAGACCGAGCCGGCCGGGTCCGCACCGATCACCTGGACGTCCGGCCCCCCTCTTTCAGCAGCGCGTTCCTTGAGGTAGCGGCCGATGCCGCTGATGGTGCCGCCGGTGCCGACGCCGCAGACGAAGTGGGTGATCTTGCCCTCCGTCTGCGCCCAGATCTCCGGGCCGGTGGTCTCGTAGTGCGACCGCGGGTTGTTCGGGTTGGAGTACTGGTCGGGCTTCCACGCGCCCGGCTGCGAGGCGAGCCGGTCGGAGACGTTGTAGTACGAGTCGGGGTGCTCGGGGGCGACCGCGGTCGGGCACACCACGACCTCGGCGCCGTACGCCTTGAGCACGTTGCGCTTGTCCTCGCTGACCTTGTCCGGGCAGACGAAGACGCACTTGTAGCCCTTGGCCTGCGCGACCATGGCGAGCCCGACACCGGTGTTGCCGGAGGTCGGCTCGACGATCGTGCCGCCGGGCTTCAGCTCGCCGGAGGCCTCGGCGGCCTCGATCATCCGGGTCGCGATCCGGTCCTTCACGGAGCCGCCGGGGTTGAGGTACTCGACCTTGGCGAGCACCAGCGGGCCGGCGCCCGGCGCGTCGGAGGAGTCGTCGAACGAGGGCCCGTCGGGGGTGGCGAGGGACCGCGAGAGCCTCAGCAGCGGGGTGTTGCCGATGAGGTCGAGGAGCGAGTTCACGTACTGCATCCCGCCAATGTAGAGGGCTCCGTGCCCAACGCCACAAACATCGGTGACGTGGTCGTCCCCGCCCGTGCGCTGGGGCCGTGCTCCGTACAGTGAGGGCGTGGGGAAAGCAGGTGCCGCTCGCAAGCTCGCGTCCGCCGCCGCCTTCGGTGGCGGCGGCCTGTCCGCGCTGGGCGCGGGGCTCTACGGCGTGCTCACGCTGGAGGCGAGGCTGGCCCGCCGCACCATCGGTGCGCTCCGCGACGACCCGCCCCCGGACGCCACCGGCTGGTACGGCCGCGGCCGCCCCGGCCCCGCGATCAAGGTCGCGCTGCTCGGCGACTCCAGCGCGGCCGGGTACGGCGTGGACCGCGTCGAGGAGACCCCCGGCGCGCTGCTCGCCAGCGGCCTGGCCGAGCGCGCGGACCGGCGGGTGCACCTGCGCGAGTTCGCGGTCGTCGGGGCGCAGACCTCGGACCTGGACGCCCAGATCGGCCGGGCGCTGCCGATCGGGCCGGACGTCGCGGTGATCCTCATCGGCGCCAACGACGTCACCCACACCGTGCTGCCGTCGCACTCGGTGCGCCAGCTCTCCGAGGGGGTACGCCGCCTCCGCGAGGCCGGCGTCGCCGTCGTGGTCGGCACCTGCCCCGACCTGGGCACGATCAAGCCGATCGCTCCCCCGCTCAAGCAGGTCGCCCGGGCCTGGTCGCGCCGGCTCGCGGCCGCGCAGACCATCGCGGTGCTCGAGGAGGGTGGCCGGACCGTCTCGCTGGGCTCGATCCTCGGCCCCGAGTTCGCGGCCGCCCCCGCCATCCTGTTCGGGCCCGACCAGTTCCACCCCTCCGCGGACGGCTACCGCTCGCTGGTCACCGTGCTGCTGCCCTCGACGCTGGCCGCGCTGGACCTGGTCCCCGAGGACGAGGCCCAGCCCGAGGCGTTCCGCGGCGAGGGCGTGCTGCCGATCGTGACCGCCGCGGTGCAGGCCGTGAACAACCCCGGCACCGAGCTCGAGAGCACCGAGATCGCCGGCACGCGGCGCGGGGTGCGCGGGCTGTGGGTGGAGCTGCGGCACCGCCGCCGCCACCCGCAGACCGAGGGCGAGGCCCCCGACTCCTCCGACGAGCCCCTCGACGCCGACCGGGCATGACGAACGGCCCCCACCTGCGCGAGGTGGGGGCCGTTCGGGCTGTGCCTTGTCAGATCAGTCCTGGCTGAAGATCGCCAGCAGGCGCAGCAGGTTGGTGTAGATCCAGACCAGGCTGACGGTCATCGCGAACGCCGCGCGCCAGGACTCCCGCTCCGGGATCCGGTTGGCGATGCCCTGCTCGACGAAGTCGAAGTCCATCACCAGCATGAACACACCGAGCACCAGGCCGGCGATCGCGGTCAGCAGGCCGAGCCCACCGAAGCCGAAGAGGCCCAGCGAGGCGCCGAACATGCCGAGCACGAGCTCCATCAGGCTGAGGCCGATCATGCCGAAGACGGCGGCCATCACGAACATGCGGAACTTGTTGCCGACCTTGATGTCGAACACCTTGTAGGCGGCGAGCGTGCCGGCGAAGGCGGCGAAGGTGCCGATCACGGCACCGGAGACGACGCTGTCACCGAACTGGGCGTCGAACACCTTGCTCAGGCCACCGAGGGCGACGCCCTCCAGCGCGGCGAACGCCAGCACCAGGGCCGGGCTGATCACGCGCTTGAAGGAGTTGACCATCGACAGCACGAAGGCGCCGAGGCTGCCGATCATCACCGCGCTGTAGAGGCCGCTGAGGTCCTGGGTGGTGGTGTTGGCGTCGATGGCGGGCGTGAGGATCCACGTCGCCAGCGCGAAGACGATGACGGTGCCGAGGGCGATCGCGGTCTTCTGGACGACCGAGTCGATCGTCATCGGGCCCGTGGACACCTCGGTGGGCGCGCCCGGCGTACCGGTCCCCCAGGTGGCGGGGTCGGTGTTGCCCTGCTGGCCGTAGCCCGGGTAGGCGGTGCCGTTGCCGGCGTACGTCTGGTTCCCGTAGGCGTTCGCGGCGGGCCGGTTGAACTCCTCCGAGCGCCGGAACACCGGGTTGTTGCTCTGCATGGTCTCCTCCTTTGGAGGCCGGGGCGACCGTCTCCCTGACGGCTCGTCTCACAGAACCCAGTCTAGAAGGGTTCACCGGGTCAACGCCCCAGCAGCACCAGACGTTCCCGCGACTGGTGACCTCCGGCCCTGAGCCGCGGGCCCGGGTGCCGCCACACTCCGGACATGGCGACTGGGGACATGGGTGGCTGGGCATGAGTGGTGTCGACTACGTGTTCGTCGCCGTCGTCGGCGCCCGGTTCCTGCTGCCGCTGCTCATCCCCCGCTACCCGTTGCCGGCGGTCGTGGGCTGCCTGGTCCTGGACGGGATCGACCAGTCGGTCTTCCAGTGGTTCGGCTACGACCCGCCGGGCTACCAGAGCTACGACAAGGCGATGGACGTCTACTACCTGGCGATCGCCTACCTCGCCACGCTGCGCAACTGGGCCGCGCTGCCGGCGTACGCCGTCGGCCGCTTCCTGTACTTCTACCGGCTGGTGGGCGTGGTGGTCTTCGAGCTCACCCAGCTGCGCGCCATGCTGCTGCTCTTCCCCAACACCTTCGAGTACTTCTTCATCGCCTACGAGGCCTGGCGGACGCGCTGGCAGACCGTGCGCATCACGCTGCGGCACTGGGTGATCACCGCGGCGCTGATCTGGGTCTTCATCAAGCTGCCGCAGGAGTACTGGCTGCACGTCGCCCAGCTGGACGTCACCGACACGCTGGCGGAGTACGACTGGGCGTGGCCGTTGCTGATCTCGCTGATCCTGCTGCTCGTGGCGATCCTGTGGTTCGTCGTACGCCCCCGGCTGCCCGAGCCGGACTGGGGCCTGCGACTGGCGGCCGATCCACTACCGAAGGGGATCGACACCGCCGCCGAGCAGGCGGCCTGGCGGGCTGCGTCGGGGGCCGTCATCTCGTGGGCGACCTTCGAGAAGGTCATGCTGCTGGGTCTGATCTCGGTCATCTACGCGCAGACGCTGCCGGGGATCCACGCCAGCAACCTGCAGCTGTTCGTCGGGGTCGGCGGCTTCGTCGTGCTGAACGCCGCGATCACGCTCGCGGTCGCGCGGCGCGACTGGTCCATCGAGTCGGCGGGGGTGGCGTTCGCGGCGCGGCTGCTGGTGAGCGTCGGGATCGTCGTGGTGGCGCGCCTGTTCGTGGGGACGGACACCAGCGCGTGGAACACGGTCTTCTTCCTCGGGCTGATCAGCCTGATCACCACGCTGCACGACCGTTGGCAGCCGGTGCTGGACTACCGCCGCCGGATGGCCGCGCCCCCTACGAGCGCGGTGCCCGCGGGCGAGGCCGGCGCGTAGGCCACCGGGCGCTCGTCAGTCGTCCGGGAGTGGCGACAACCGCCCGGTCACGGGTAGACCCGGCGATCGGTCACTCTGTCCTGGGCTCCGTCGACGGTGATGTGGGCCCCGTTGATTCCGGCACCTCGTGGGCTGAGGACGAAGCACGCAGCGTCGGCGATCTCCTCCAGGCTCACGAATCGCCCACCCGGGAGGTTCTCGGCGACGAACCGGTCATGGGCCTCCGGGTCGGCGGCACGGGTTCTCGCCCAGCGTCCGCCGTCGAAGATCACCGCCCCCGGGCTCAGGGTGTTCACCCGGATCCTCTCCTCCGCCAGCTCGACGGCGAGGGTCGGGGCGAGGTGGATCTCGGCGGCTTTCGCGACCGAGTACGACGAGCTGCTACGAGGCTTCCAGCCGCCGATCGAGGCGATCACCAGGGCGGCTCCCTGCGCGGAGGCCGACAGCCACGGCACCGCCGATCGAATGGCCGTGGCCGCGTGGACGACGTTCAGGCTCATCGTGTGCATCCAGTCGTCGGCGGTCGATGCCCGCAGACCACCACCCCGTGAGCCGCCGGCGTTCGCCACGAGCAGATCGAGTCCGCCTTGCTCCTCCGCCGACCGGGCGATCGCGCCCTCGAGCAGGCGCGGGTCCGTCACGTCGACGACGTACGGATGGACGGTCAGTCCCTCCCGGCCGAGCCGGTCGACCGCAGCGCACAGTCCCTGATGGTTCCGGGCGCTGATCGACACCTCCGCACCCTCCAGCGCCAGTCCCCTGGCTATCGCGAGCCCGATCCCCCGGCTGGCGCCGGTGACGAAGGCCTTCCTGCCCGACAGATGAAGGTCCACAACGTGGAAATTCCAACCCCTGACAGCCGGTCGTTGGGCGCTCCAGGCTGACGTTCCCCAATCTCCGGTAACCGCTCGGCGACCCAGCATGCTGACCGCAGGCCGGTGTCAGAGGGCACGGGCTTCCCCGCTGCTACCTGGGGAAGCGCTCGGTGCCCCCGGTGGGACTCGAACCCACACTCGATCGCTTTTAAGGCGACTTCCTCTGCCGATTGGGATACGAGGGCCTGTCGGGGATTCTCGCAGCGGCTGCCGCACGACCGAGCACCTCGTCCAACATCGGCTCGGTCAGCCTGCCGGTGAAGGTGTTCTGCTGGCTGGGGTGATAGCTGCCGATCAGGGTGATCTCGTGCTCGGCGCCGCGGATCAAGGCCTCGGCGCCGTGGCCGAAGCGCGGCCGCGGACGGGGCACCTCCCAGCCGACCCGGCCGAACGCGCTCAGCGCCGCGGCCCAGCCGAAGGAGCCCAGGGCGACGACCACCCGGACCGACCCGGCCACCAGGCGCAGCTCGGCGTCCAGCCAGGGCGCGCAGGTGTCGCGCTCCTCGGTCGTCGGCTTGTTCAGCGGGGGCGCGCAGCGCACCGTCGCCACCATCCGGGTGTCGACGAGCCGCTGGCCGTCGGCGGCGTGGGTGCTGGTGGGCTGGGTGGCCAACCCGACCCGGTGCAGGGACGCGAACAGCCAGTCACCGGAGCGGTCGCCGGTGAAGATCCGGCCGGTGCGGTTGCCGCCGTTGGCCGCGGGCGCCAGGCCGACGACGAGGACGCGGGGGTCCGGGGCTCCCCAGCCGGCGATCGGCCGCCCCCAGTAGGGCTCGCCGGCGAACGACGCCCGCTTGTCCCGGGCCACCTCCTCGCGCCAGGCGACCAGGCGGGGGCAGGCCGCGCAGACGGAGACCCGCGCCCCGAGCTCCTCGAGGCCCACGCCGGCCGCGAGACGGCGTACCTGCGCGGGGGTGCGGGCGACCGGGGTGTCCGGCGCGGCGGGGTCGTCGGGCCAGCCGGTGCCGGGCGGGACCGGGGAGTCGAAGAGCTCTCCGGTGGCGGGGTGTGGGAGGAGGAGTGGGCTCATCGGCCCATGGTGCCCCGCCACCGGAGATGTCTCAGCGGCTCAGGAGACCGGCGGTGCGGCGGTGTCCGCCGGCCAGGTCTGGTCGGCGCTGTGCGCACCGCCGTCGCCGCGGCGTACCTTGTCCGCCGCCGCGGAGGCGGCCGTCGAGGCCGTCTCCTTCGCCTTCTCGACCACCACGTCCCGGGCAGCCGCGGCCTGCTCGGCGACGGCGTCCTGGGCCTGCTGGCGGGCGGACTGGACCCGCGGGTTGCGCATCACGCGGCGCGCCCCGTCGGCGATCTGCTCGTAGCGCTCGCGCCCGGCGCGGGCGCCGAGGACGTAGCCGGCGGCTCCGGCCGCGATGAGGGTCAGCTTGCTCATGGGTGTGCTCCTGTCGGTTCGGGTCAGCGGGTACGACGCCACACGAGGAGGCCGACGACGGCCAGCGCCGCGACGGCGCCCGCGACCAGCTCGGGGCGGGGGCGGCCGGACTCGGTGGTCGCGCGGTCGCGCAGATCGGCGGCCTTGTGCCGGGCGCGCGTCTTCACGTCGAGCTTCGACTGCAGCTGCGTGACGGTCGCGGCCAGCTCCTCGCGCTGGCGCTCGATGTCGGCCTCGATCTCGTCCGGTGACGTGCCGTTGGTGCTCATGCGGAGTGGGCTCCCTTCACGGTCGCGACGTCCTCACGGACGTTCGCGATGGTCCTCTCCGGCGCGGGCGGCGTCGCCTGCTCGACCTCCTTCTTGCCGGCCAGGGCGGCCAGGCCCGCGGCGGCGAGGACGAGCACGGCGACGACCAGGGCCGCCAGCCACGCCGGCAGCACCAGCGCGAGGGCCAGGATCGCGGTCGCGATCAGCGTCGCGACCCCGAAGAACGCCAGCAGGCCGGCGACGCTGAACATGCCGACGCCGATGCCGGCCTTCTTGCCCTTCTCGGTCAGCTCTGCCTGGGCGAGGCGCAGCTCGCTGCGGACCAGCTCGGGGATCTGCTCGGACAAGCGGTGCACCAGGGCACCGATCGGCTCGTCCGGGGGGCGGGTCACAGGTTCGTCCATGTGTCCCCCGTGCCCACTGGCGGGCGGGGCTAACCCTCGGTGTCCACCATCGACCAGGCGATCCCGTCGAGGATGTCGGCCTCGGAGGCGACGAGCGCGTCCACGTGTGCGCGGGCGAGGACCCGGGACAGGATCAGCGCGCCGGCGGCGATGACGTCGGCGCGGCCGGGGTGCATCGAGCCGATCGCCCGGCGCTCGGCGACGGTCATGCCGACCAGCCGGTCGACCACCTGCTGCAGCACGGCGAACGGGATCACCGACTGGTCGATCGCGTCGGCGTCGTACGCCGGGAGGTCGAGCGCCGCGGCCACCACCGTGAGCACGGTCCCCGCCACCCCGACCACCGTCGCGGCCCGGGACACCTCCACCGGGCAGGAGTCGAGGTGGGCGTCGATGTCGGCGACGCAGGCCGCGACCTCCTCGGCGGTCGGCGGGTCGGAGTGGAGGTGCCGCTCGTGCAGCCGGACCGACCCGATGTCCATCGAGTGGGCGACGTCCGGCGAGCCCGCCGAGCCCAGGATCAGCTCGGTGGAGCCGCCGCCGATGTCGATGACCAGCACCGGCTCCGCGGGCGGCGTGCGCAGGTTGCGGATCGCCCCGTCGAAGGCGAGCGCGGCCTCCTCGGCCCCGGTGATCACCTCCGGCGAGACCCCCAGCCGCTCCCGCACACCGGCGGCGAAGACGTCGCCGTTGCTCGCGTCCCGGGTCGCGGAGGTGGCGCAGAAGCGGATCCGGGCGACGTCGTGCTCGCGGATCAGCACGGCGTACTCGTCGATGGCCGCGAACGCCCGCGCCAGCGCCTCGTCGGCCAGCCGGCCGGTCCGGTCGACGCCCTGGCCGAGCCGCACCATCCGGGTCTCCCGGACGGCGACGTCGGGCAGGTCTCCCACCGAGGAGCTTGATCGTGTTGGTGCCGCAGTCGACCGCGGCGACGACGCTCACGAGGTGGGGTCCACCGCCGTGACGCACGGGCCCGCGGACCACCAGTCCCCCAGCGCGTCGAGGACCTCGTCGCCGAGCGGGTTGACCCCGCGACCCTGGGCGAGCGCCTGGCCGGCGAGCACGTGCAGGCACTTCACCCGCTCGGGCATCCCGCCGGCGGAGATCCCCTCGATCTCGGGCACGCTCTGCCCGACCTCGCGGGCGATCTGGCCGCGGGCCGCGAGGTAGCGCTGGTGCGCCGCGGCGTACTCCGTCGCCAGGTCGGGGTCGGTGCCGAGCCGCGCCTCCATCTCCTTCATCAGCCCGGACCCCTCCAGGGTGCCGATGCGGGAGGCCGCGCGCGGGCAGGTCAGGTAGAAGGTCGTCGGGAACGGCGTGCCGTTGGGCAGCCGCGGCTCGGTCGTCACGACGTCGGGGTTGCCGCACGGGCAGCGGTGGCCGATCTCGTGGATCCCCCGAGGCTCCCGTCCGAGCTGGGCGGCGATCGCCGCCGTGTCGCGCGCGGTCACGGGTTCACTCACTGCTGCTTCTCCTCGGTCCCGTCGATCTCGGTGGCCGGCGGCGCCTCGGGCTCGGGCGGGACGCCGGCCAGCTGCACCGACCTCCACTCGGTGGTCCACCAGGCGGTGGGGTGGTGCTGGTTCACCGTGGCCGGATCGGTGAGCGTGCTCTGGCTCTCCAGCGGCTTGCCGTCCTCGCCGAGCACGACGTACGACGTCTCCCCCGGCATCAGGTAGCCGAACCGCTCGCGGGCCTGGGCCTGGACGTACGCCGGGTCGTGCCAGCGCCGCTTCTCCCGCTCCAGCTCGTCGATGTTCGACTCGCGCTGCGCGATCTGGGTCTTGAGGTCCTCGATGTGCGAGCGCTGCTGCAGGTAGGCGCGCATCGACGAGGCGTAGGAGATGGCAAGCACGGACAGCACCAGCACCAGGATCGCGGCCCGGCCGGTCAGCCGGGGCCGGCGTGGCCGACCCCCGCCGGCGGCCTGCGCGGCCGGCGGCTGGGGCGGTCGGCCGCCTCCGCCCCGCCCGGAGCCGGTCGTGCGACCGGGTCCCGTGCGACCCCGGGGACGCGAGCCCCGGGGTGGCGTGCGGCGGTTGTCGGCCATGGGGACGATCCTGCCCCGGTCAGCCCTGGAAACGCGGGAAGGCCGCCGCGCCGGCGTAGCGCGCGGCGTCGCCGAGCTCGTCCTCGATGCGGAGCAGCTGGTTGTACTTCGCCACCCGCTCCGAGCGCGCGGGCGCACCGGTCTTGATCTGGCCGCAGTTCGTGGCGACGGCGAGGTCGGCGATGGTGGTGTCCTCGGTCTCGCCCGAGCGGTGGCTCATCATGCAGCGGTAGCCGTTGCGGTGCGCCAGGTCGACCGAGTCGAGGGTCTCGGTCAGCGAGCCGATCTGGTTGACCTTCACCAGCAGCGCGTTGGCCTGGCCGCCGCTGATGCCGCGCTGCAGCCGCTCGACGTTGGTGACGAACAGGTCGTCGCCGACGATCTGGATCTTGTCGCCGAGCTGGTCGGTCATCGCCTTCCAGCCGTCCCAGTCGTCCTCGTCGAGCGGGTCCTCGATCGAGACGATCGGGTACGACGACACCAGCTCGCCGTAGTAGGCGGCCATCTCGTCGGCCGACTTCGAAGCGCCCTCGAAGGTGTAGGTGTTGTTGTCGCAGAACTCGCTGGCGGCGACGTCGAGCGCCAGCACCACGTCGCGGCCGAGGGTCAGCCCGGCCGAGGACACGGCCTCGGCGATCAGGTCCAGCGCCGCACGGTTGGAGTCGAGGTTCGGCGCGAAGCCGCCCTCGTCGCCGAGCCCGGTCGCCAGGCCCTTCTTCTTCAGGACCGACTTCAGCGCGTGGTAGACCTCCGCGCCGGTGCGCAGCGCCTCGCGGAACGTGGGCGCGCCGATCGGCGCGATCATGAACTCCTGGATGTCCACGTTGGAGTCGGCGTGCGAGCCGCCGTTGAGGATGTTCATCATCGGCACCGGCAGCAGGTGCGCGTTGGGGCCGCCGACGTAGCGGTAGAGCGGGAGGCCGGCCGAGTCGGCGGCGGCGCGGGCGACCGCGAGCGAGACGCCGAGGATCGCGTTGGCGCCGAGCTTCGCCTTGTTCGGCGTCGCGTCGAGCTCGAGCATGGTCTGGTCGATGAGCCGCTGGTCGTCCGCGGCGAGGCCCTCGATGGCCGGGGCGATCGTCTGGATCACGCCGGTGACGGCCTTCTGCACGCCCTTGCCGGCATACCGGTCACCGCCGTCGCGCAGCTCGACCGCCTCGAAGGCGCCGGTGGAGGCGCCGCTGGGCACCATGGCGCGGGCGAACGAACCGTCGTCGAGGAGCACCTCGACCTCGACGGTGGGGTTGCCTCGCGAGTCGAGGATCTCGCGGGCGCCGACAGCTTCGATGGATGCCACGGTTGCTCCTGGTGATGGGGGTACGGCACGGCCGCACCTCAGCCTAGTCCCGGCCGGTCCCCGATCCCGGGAGCACCCGCGGCGATGGACGACAACGAGCGACGGGTCGACGCGCTCAGCCGCGCAGAAGCGACGGGTCGACGAACTCCTGCGTCAACGAGCGACGGGTCGGCGCATACTGCAGGGATGGTGGAGCTGCCCGAGGACCCGGTGGCCCGGACGGCCGCCATGTTCGACGTGATCGCGCCGGCGTACGACCAGACGGAGGTGCCGTTCTACGGCACCATCGCGGGCGGTCTCGTCGACCGGCTCTCGCCGCGGCCGGGCGAGCGCGTGCTCGACATCGGCGCCGGGCGAGGGGCCGTCACCCTCCGGCTCGCCGCCGCGGTCGGCCCCGAGGGGCACGTCGACGCGATCGACATCTCCCCCGGCATGGTCGACCTGCTCTCCGCGGACACCCGACACCTCCCGCAGGTGCGGGTCGCGCTCGGCGACGCGACCGACCCGCAGCTCGACGCGGCGTCGTACGACGTGGTCGCGTCCTCGCTGGTGCTGTTCTTCCTGCCCGATCCGGCCGAGGCCCTGCGCCGGTGGACCCGGTTGCTCGTCCCGGGCGGCCGCCTCGGCGCCGCGACGTTCCGGCCGTGGCCCCCGACCTGGCAGTCGATCGAGGACCTGTCCGACGAGTACGCCCCGCCGGGGCCCGGCCCCGGGCCGACGACGGTCCCCAGCGTGTACGCCGACGACGCGGGCGTCGAGGGGCTGTTCCGCGCCGCGGGCCTGGCCGACGTGCGGACCGAGGTGGCGACGTACGCGATCCCGTTCGCCGACGTCGAGCAGTGGCGGGTCTGGTCCCACGGCACCGCCATGCGCGGGCTGTGGATGCGGGCGCCCGAGGAGGCCCACGGCGAGATCGTGGCGAGGGTCGCGCGGATCCTCGAAGCGTCCGGCGGCTCGATGGACGTCGACGTCCGCTACACCCTCGGGACCGCACCGGCCTCCTGAGGAGTCAACAAGCGACGGGTCGGCGTACTCCCGCGTCAACAAGCGACGGGTCGGCGTTACAACAGGCGGCGGACGGCGTCGCGGAGGGCCTGCTCGGGGTCGATGCCGGCCTCGTGGGCCTCGGCCACCAGCGCGAGCAGGCGGTCGCCCAGGTCCCCCGAGGGCGTGGTCTCGGCAGGCTCGCCCGGCGGCACCGGTTCGCCCGCCGGGGACTCGTTCCCCTCGCGGGCCAGCCGGTCGAGGACCTTGTCGGCGTAGAGCAGGGCGGGGAGCGTGGGCGGGAGGCCCTCGGTGACGGAGTCGCGGGGCTTCTCCTGCGCCTTGATCGCCTGCCAGGCGTCGTTGACCGCGGCGGCGTCGCCGGCCGGCGCACGGGGCTGGCCCTCGGGGGCGAAGACGTGCGGGTTGCGGCGGTGCATCTTCTCGGTGATCCCGCGGGCCACGTCGTCCAGGGTGAAGCTGCCGGACTCCTCGGCGATCACCGCGTGGAAGTAGACCTGCAGCAGCAGGTCGCCCAGCTCCTCGCACAGGTGCTCGCCGTCGCCGGTGGCCTCCCACGTGTCGAGCGCCTCGAGCGTCTCGTGCAGCTCCTCGACGAGGTACCGCGACAGCGAGCGGTGCGTCTGCTCGCGCTTCCAGCCGCACTCCGCCCGAAGCTTCCGCATCACCTCGCGGAACTCCAGCAGCGGCTCGCCGGACGCGGGCTCGGTCACGGCGACCTCAGCCGCAGCGGTGCGAGTCGGGCAGCGAGCCGGCGTACGCCTGGTCGGGGCTGTCGGCGTTGGCCTTCGTCGCGGTGTCGCCGAGCGCGTAGGACACGCTGGTGTCGGTCGGCACGGCCTCGGCGTTCTTGATCTCCACGCCGAACTGCGGGTCGATCGAGACGTCCTGGTCGTCGAGCCACTGGCTGAACGACTGCTGACCGGCCGCGAGGGCGTCGGAGGCCTGCGCCTTCCGGACACCCTGGTCGCGCAGCACCTGCTCGCCGACGGCCTGCTCGACCCCGGAGATGTAGGTCGAGGAGGACTCGATCGTGATCACCGCGTCCTGCTGGTCCTCGGGCAGCGAGGCCACCGCCGACTCGAGCTCGGCGACCTTCTGGTCGTACTGGCGGCCGGCGTCCACGCCCTTCTCCTCGGCGAACTGCTGCGCGGCGCTCACCAGCGCGAGCTGCCCGGCGATGCCGCCCCGCAGGTAGCGCATCGGCAGGACCTGGTTGTCGCCCTGGAGCTGGCCCTCGATCGCGCTGCAGTAGCTGCTGGCGGTGGAGTCGACCTCGGACACGCTGACCGTGTCGTCGCCGACCTGCGCGGCCACGCCGGGGTGGAAGTCGGTACCCGCCACCCCGCAGCCGGACAGGCCGCCGGCGAGCAGCAGGGACACGGCGACCAGACCGATCAGCGGACGGGGCTTGCTCACGAGTTCTCCTCGGGTGGCGGGCTGCTCTAGGCGGTGCCCTGGGGCTTGTCCTGGGGTGGATCGATGATGGCGTCGATCACACCGCGGGCCCATTCAAGCAAAGCCACCCCGGTGATCGGGTGACCCCCGACCACTGCCGTCTGCGGGCGTGGCACGAGGATCGTGTCGAGCTGGGGCTTCACGATCGACTTCGGGTACATCCGGTTGAGCCGTACGACGCGCGAGTCCGGCAGCGAGACGGGTGCGAACCGCACGTTCTTGCCCGCGATCGTGACCTCGCCGACCCCCGCCTGGCGGGCCCGTGCCCGGAACCGCGCCACCAGCAGCAGCGAGGAGACCTCCTGCGGCGGCTCGCCGTACCGGTCGAGCATCTCCTCGTTGAGCAGGTCGACGTCGTCGTCGGAGCGCACCTCGGCCAGCCGCTTGTACATCTCCAGCCGCAGCCGCTCGCTGGGGATGTAGTCGTGCGGCAGGTGCGCGTCGACCGGCAGCTCGATGCGGACCTCGTTGAGCTCGGGTTCCTTGTCGCCGCGGAACTCGTTGACCGCCTCGCCGACCAGCCGGACGTAGAGGTCGAAGCCGACGTCGGCGATGTGGCCGGACTGCTCCCCGCCGAGCAGGTTGCCGGCGCCGCGGATCTCGAGGTCCTTCATCGCGATCGCCATGCCGCCGCCGAGGTCGGAGTGCTGGGCCAGCGTCGCGAGCCGCTCGTGCGCGGTCTCGGTGAGCGGCTTCTCGGCCGGGTAGAGGAAGTAGGCGTAGGCGCGCTCGCGCGAGCGCCCGACCCGGCCGCGCAGCTGGTGCAGCTGCGAGAGGCCGAGGGCGTCCGACCGCTCGATGATCATCGTGTTGGCGTTGGAGACGTCGAGGCCGGACTCGACCAGCGTCGTGCAGACCAGCACGTCGAAGCGCTTCTCCCAGAAGTCCAGCATCACCTGCTCGAGCTGGCGCTCGTTCATCTGCCCGTGCGCGGTGGCCACCCGTGCCTCGGGGACGAGCTCCCGGATCCGGGCGGCGGCCTTCTCGATCGAGTTCACCCGGTTGTGGATGAAGAAGACCTGGCCCTCGCGCAGCAGCTCGCGCCGGATCGCCGCGACCACCTGGCGGTCCTCGTAGGCGCCGACGTAGGTCAGCACCGGGTGCCGCTCCTCCGGCGGGGTGGTGATCGTGGACATCTCGCGGATGCCGGTGATCGCCATCTCCAGGGTGCGCGGGATCGGGGTCGCGGACATCGACAGCACGTCGACCGAGGTCCGCAGCCGCTTCATCAGCTCCTTGTGCTCGACACCGAAGCGCTGCTCCTCGTCGACGATGATCAGGCCGAGGTCCTTGAACCGCACGTCGGGGTTGAGCAGCCGGTGGGTGCCGACGACGACGTCGATCGAGCCGTCGGCCATGCCGGCCATGACCTCCCTGGCCTCCTTGTCGGTCTGGAAGCGGGACAGGCCCTTGAGCACGACCGGGAAGCCGCTCATCCGCTCGGCGAACGTCGAGAGGTGCTGGGTCACCAGCAGCGTCGTCGGCACCAGGACGGCGACCTGCTTGCCCTCCTGCACGGCCTTGAACGCGGCCCGGACGGCGATCTCGGTCTTGCCGTAGCCCACGTCGCCGCAGATCAGGCGGTCCATCGGGACGGTGCGCCGCATGTCGGCCTTGACCTCGTCGACCGTCGAGAGCTGGTCGGGCGTCTCGTGGAACGGGAAGGCGTCCTCGAGCTCGCGCTGCCACGGGCTGTCGGGACCGTAGGCGTAGCCCTGGGTGGCCTGCCGCGCGGCGTACAGCTTGATCAGCTCGGCGGCGATCTCGCGGACCGCCTTGCGGGCCTTGTTCTTGCGCTTGGTCCAGTCCGCGCCGCCGAGCCGGTCCAGCGAGGGCTGCTCGCCACCGACGTAGCGGGTCACCTGGTCCAGCGCGTCGGCGGGGACGTAGAGCCGGTCCGGCGGCCCGCCGCGCTTGGAGGCGCCGTACTCCAGGACGAGGTACTCGCGCACCGCGCCGCCGACCTCGCGCTGCTTCATCTCCACGAAGCGGCCGACACCGTGCTGCTCGTGCACGACGTAGTCACCGGCCTGGAGCTCCAGCGGGTCGATCTGCCGCTTGCGGCGCGCCGGCATCTTGCGCATGTCGCGGGTCGAGGACTTCTGCCCGGACAGGTCCTCGCCGGTGAGCACCACCAGCAGGTTGGCGTCGTCGACGAAGCCCTGCGAGAGGGCGCCGCAGGTCACCGTGACCACGTGCGGGTCCAGCGCCACGTCGTCGGGCTCGACCATCCGGGCGGGCACGTCGCGCTCGGCCAGCACCTCGAGCATGCGCTGCGCGGGTCCGTGGCCGGGGTGCACGACCGCGACCCGGCGGCCCTCGTCGACCCAGCGCTTGATGTCGCCGAGCGCCCGGTCGACGTCGCCGCGGTACGAGTCGGCGGGGTGCGCCGGCAGCATCCGGCTGGGCACCGCCCCGGCGAGCACGTCGACGTCGACGCTGACCACCTCGCCCAGCGAGTCCCGCAGCGGCTCGCCGGAGCCCGTCGAGACCTCGTCGGCGATGCCGAACGGGCTCATCGTCCACCACGGCTTGTGCTGGTCGAGGCTGTGCTCGCGCACGTCGGACAGGGCGCGGTACGACGCGGCGCCGAGGTCGATCGGAGCGGTGCCGCCCCCGGCGGCCGCCGCCCAGCTCGCCCCGAGGAACTCCTCGCTGGTGGCGACCAGGTCGTGGGCGCGGCTGCGCGCCCGCTCCGGGTCGAGCACCAGCACGTGGGTGTCGTCCGGCATCAGGTCGACCAGCAGCTCCATCTCGTCGACCAGCACCGGCGCCAGCGACTCCATGCCCTCGACGGCGATGCCCGCGGCGATCTTGTCGGTGAGCTCCACCAGCTGCGGGTGCGCCTCGCCCAGCTCGGCCGCGCGACGGCGTACCTCCTCGGTGAGCAACAGCTCGCGGCACGGCGGCGCCCACAGCCGCTCGACCTTGTCGAGGGTGCGCTGGTCGGCGACCGAGAAGCTGCGGATCTCCTCGACGTCGTCGCCCCAGAGCTCCACGCGCAGCGGGTGCTCCTCGGTCGGCGGGAAGACGTCGATGATGCCGCCGCGCACGGCGAACTCGCCGCGCTTCTCGACCAGGTCGACCCGCGAGTACGCCGCGTCCGCGAGCCGGCGTACGACGTCCTCCAGCGGCGCGGTGTCACCGGGCGTCAGCTCGACCGGCTCGAGGTCACCGAGACCCTTCACCTGCGGCTGGAGGATCGACCGGACCGGCGCCACCACGACCTGCAGCGGGCCGTTCGACGTGTCGGTGCCGGGGTGGCGCAGCCGCCGCAGCACGGCCAGGCGCCGCCCGACGGTGTCGCTGCGCGGGCTCAGCCGCTCGTGGGGCAGCGTCTCCCAGCTCGGGTAGTACCCGATGCCGGCGGGGTCCAGCAGGTCCCCCAGCGACGTCACCAGGTCCTCGGCCTCGCGCGCGGTCGCGGTCACCGCGAGCACGGTCCGGCCGGCCCGCACCAGCCCTGCGACCACGAACGGGCGCAGCGCCTCGGGGCCGGTGAGGTCGAGGGCACGCACTGCCCCGCCTCGGGCGTCGGCCAGCGCTCCGGCCAGCACGGGCTCGGCAAGGACGACGTCGGCGAGGCCGGTGAGCGGCACAGGGGCTCCTGGAGACAGGGACAACACGACAGCCCCCTGCCGAGCGGGCGAGGGGGTCGGGGCAATCGTACGCGCGCGGCCACGGGCGGCCCCGCGTGCCCGGAGCCGGCCAGGTCTCAGCGGCAGGGGCTCAGCGGCCGGGCTGCTCGCCGGCCCGCTCGAGCAGGCCGGCACCGGCGAGATCGGTCGCCGCGCTGCACACCTGGGCGAAGTCGAGGTCGGCCCGGTCCGCGATGTCCAGGAGCGTGGCAGTGCCGTCGGAGTACCCGAGCGTCCACAGCATCGCCATGACGGCGTCCGAGGCCGACTTCCCGCCGGTCGTCGGGTAGAGCCCGCGCTTGCCCAGCTGCGGCTCGCCGTGCGGGCTGAGGTTGAGGTAGGCGGCGTCGTTCTCGAGGATCTCGACGATCCGCATCAACGCGGCGTACGCATCCAGCAGCTCCTCGTCCTTGACGAAGTCGAGGTCGTCCGCGGACGTGTGGTACTCCGGGAACTCGCCGTGCGGGGTGCGCGAGAGCCGGCCGACCGGGAGGTCGAACCCGATCGCGTTGAACTGGCGTTCGTCGTAGCCGTACGGCGAGTAGTCCCGGACCTCCCCGCCACTGCGGTTCACCACATGGGTCGCCGCCCGGTCGATCGTCCGGTCCCCACGACGGGTCCGCTTGTAGACCAGCGGCCCGGGGCCGCCGAGGCCGGTGAGCACCAGCCCGTGCCGGATGCGGTCGAGCAGCGGGCGGTTGCGGCTCAGCCAGGTGATGGACCCGATCGTCCCCGGCGCGAAGACGAACCGGTAGGAGAACCGCCGGCTCGGGAGCGCCGCCAGCGCGCGGGCCAGCTCGACGGCCACGACGATGCCGGAGAGGTTGTCGTTGGCCAGCGACGGGTGGCACACGTGGGAGGTGAACAGGACCTCCTCGGCGGTCTCGCCGGGGATCGCGAGCTCGCCGTACGTCAGCTCGCCGGGCTCCAGGGTGGTGTCGACCACCACGTCGAACGGCCCCTCCCCCATCGCCTCGAGCTGCCGCTGGGTCAGGCAGAAGCCCCAGGTGCGCTTGTAGTACGTCGTCCGGTACGGGATCCAGTCCGGGTGCTCGGGCAGCGTGTGCAGGTGCGGCCGCAGCTCGTCCATCGACATCCGGGCGCGCACGGGGACGCTGTAGCCGACCAGGTGGAGGTTGTGCTCCTGGAAGTCCACCACCCGCCGGCCGGTCGCGTCGGCGATCCAGGCGTCACGGACGTTCCACTCGTCGTTGACGGTCCAGTCGTACGCCGCCGTCCCCGACGGCACCGTGCGCCGCTCCAGGGCCGGCCCGGGATGCAGCGCCTCACCGATCACGTCGAGGGTCCGGCGCACGCCGTCGCCGGTGATGCTGCGGCAGATCGGGTAGAGCTGCTCCATGCGCGATCGCATGCGCGCCGCCCGAGCAGCGTCGTCGACCGCGTCCATCCCGTCAGTGCCCCGGATCAGGACTTCATGAAGAGCAGGTCGTCGAGCAGACCCTGGCTCCTCAGCTCGTTGATCCGCTCGAGGCGGACGAATCGCGGCCCCTCGAAGTCGGCGGCATCCAGCCCGATGCGCTCCATGTCCGCCCCCAGCTCGTCGATCCCGGCGGGGACCGTCCAGCTCGGGCGGAAGCCGGGCAGCAGCGACGTCACCTTGCCGAAGTCGACCCGGTAGTCCCGCTTGTCGGGGGCCGCCCCCTCGGCGAAGGTGACCGGCACGTCGAACCGCTCCGCCACCGCGTTCGCGATGTCGCGGATCTGCACCACGTCCTCGTCACGGCCGATGTTGAAGGCCTGGTCGTGCACGGCGTCGCGCTCGGCGTCGAGCACCGCCAGGAAGGCGTTCGAGATGTCCCGGACGTGCACCAGCGGACGCCACGGCGACCCGTCGCTCTGCAACCGCACCTCGCCCCGGGTGAAGGCGGTGCCGGTGAGGTTGTTGACGACGATGTCGGCGCGCAGCCTCGGGGACGAGCCGTACGCCGTGGCGTTGCGGAGGTAGGTCGGGCTGAAGTCGTCGTCGGCCAGGCGGGAGATCAGCTGCTCGGCCATCACCTTGCTCTCGCCGTAGGGCGTCACCGGGTTGAACGCGCTCTCCTCCGTCACCGGGGCGTCGCCGGCGGCGCCGTACAGCGAGCACGAGGAGGAGAACAGGAACCGCCGCACGCCCGCGGCCTTGGCCACCTCGGCCATGTGCGCCGCCCCGTGCGCGTTCACGGAGTACGTCGCCTCCGGGTTGAGGTGGCCGACCGGGTCGTTGGAGATCGCCGCGAGGTGCACCACGGCGTCGAAGCCGGCCAGGTCCTCCGGCTTCTGGTCGCGGATGTCCCCGGTGCGCGACTCGTAGTCACGGGACGGCGACCCGAAGTCACACCCGTCGTACCAGCCGGCGTCGAGGCCGACGACCTCGTGGCCCGCCTCCCTGAGCACGGGCACGAGCACCGCACCCACGTAACCGCGGTCACCGTTCACGAGCACCTTCATCAGATTCTCCTCATCCCGAGTAGATCGCCCATCGGAGCAGCTCCTGGGGAACCCCCACGTCGTACGGCGCCACCGCCTCGTGGGGAAGTCGTGTCAGGTCGGACATGCGCAGGTAGTCGCGCATGGTGGTGCCTGTGCAGTTCGAGTCGACGTTCCGGGCGCCGATGTGGTTCTCGACATCGGCGCGGTGCACGGTCCGGAAGTCGACGGAGATCCTGGTCCGGCCCGAGGTGTTCGGCACCGACGAGTGCAGCTGCGCCCCGGAGAACACCATCATCCCGCCGACGGGCGGGACCGGGCGGATCTGCGGATCGAGGTCGATGAGCTCCTCCGGCTTGGGCTGCTCCCGGGTGTCCTCTCCGATCTGGGAGGCCGCCAGCGCCCGGCTGTCCCGGTTCCACTGGTAGTAGTTGTAGCGCTCGCTGCCGTTCTTCACGCCCTTGTCGAAGTACGCCGGGTGGAAGGCGACCACGTTGTCCGGCACCACGTCGTAGATCGGCAGCCACCAGTTCACCTGCATCATCGGCGCGGAGTACCAGGTGTCGCGGTGCGGGTGGAACGCGTAGGCGATGCCGGTGGTCAGGTAGTCGTCCGAGGTCGAGGTCCGCAGGCGCGGCACGTCGAAGTACGTGACCTCCGGGTCGCAGCCGTGCTCGGCCAGGATCGGCGCACAGGTGCCGCTTGGACTCCGGGTGGTGGATGAACCGCGGCTTCAGCTCAGCGAGGATCGCGGCGTACGCCTCGACCTCCATGTCGTACTGGGCCGTCTCGGGGTCGAGGCCGCCGAAGGCCTCCTCGACCATCTCCCTGGTGAACGCCACGAAGTCCCGGATCGCCCGGGAGCCGGTGTGGACGAAGATGTCCCCGGCGTAGAGAGCGTTTCGACGGTCGTCGTCACTGACCCCCGGGTCGACGATGATGCTGGTCATTTGATTCCCCCGTTTCCTTCCGAAGAGGACCGCAGGGCGCGGTCCACCTGTCGCGGTGCGGAGTGCTCCCGCAGAGCCGGCGCCACCGGTCGCCCGTGGAAGAAGCCGGTGGCGTCGCCGCGCTCGAGGGCCTCCCGGTAGACCGGCAGCGCGCCCCGCACCGCATCGACGGTGATCTGGATGTCGTCGTCGGTGTGGGCCGCGGAGACGACGAAGGACTGGCCGAGCACGCCGCGGCGCAGCAGCTCCTGCAGGAACAGGGTGCGGTACGACTGGGAGGGTTCGCCGTCCGGTCCGCGAGTGCCGAAGACGAGGCACGACGGTCGGCCGACCACCCCGAGGTGGTCCTCGAGCCCCGCGGCCCGGATGTCGGCGTTCACCGCGTCGGCCAGCTTCCTGCCCTGACGCTCCATGACGCCCACGACGTCCTGCTCCCGGTACGACCGCTCCACGGCCAGGTAGGCGGCCAGACCAGTGCTCTCGGCGCCATGGGTGGTCGACAGCAGGAAGACGCGTCGTGCGTCGGTGCGGAGCCCCCCGAGATCCATCAGCTCACGGCGGCCGGCCAGCGCGGAGATCGGGAACCCGTTGCCGAGCGCCTTGCCCCACGTCGACAGGTCCGGGGTCACTCCGTACACGTGCTGGGCCCCGTGCAGGGACCAGCGCATCCCGGTGATCATCTCGTCGAACACCAGGACGAAGCCGTCCTCGTCGGCCAGCTGCCGCAGCCCCTCGAGGAAGCCGGGCGCGGGCTCGGCCATCGCCGTGGCGGCCTCGAGGACCACGCAGGCGATCTCGCCGGGGTACGTGGCCAGCAGGGACCGGACCGAGTCGAGGTCGTTGTAGTCGAAACCGACCGTCAGCCGACGCTCCTCCTCCAGGGTCCCGGCCCGCATCGGCGTGGTGCCGATGAACCAGTCGTCGGTCGAGAAGAAGGGGTGGCTCCTGCAGATCGCCACCCGTCTGCGCCCCGTCGCCGCCCGGGACAACTTCACCGCCGCGGTCGTGGCGTCCGACCCGTTCTTCGCGAACTTCACCATGTCGGCGCCCGGGACCTGCGCGAGGAAGGTCTCCGCGGCGCGGAGCTCCAGCTCGCTGGGCCGGGTGAAGCTCACCCCGTGCGAGATCGCCTGGGACACCGCGGCGACGACCGGCTCGTACCCGTGGCCGAGCGTGACGGAGCGGAGCCCCATGCCGTACTCGACGTACGTGTTGCCGTCGAGGTCCTGGACCCGCGCTCCGAACCCGCGCGCGATCACCGGTGCCATGTCCTCCGGGTACTGGTCCGAGCCCCGGGCGTAGGTGTGCGCACCGCCGGGGACCAGCTCGTGGAGGCGCGCCTGGGCAGCCGACGACTTGTCGAACATCGGAGGTTCGTCCTCGTCGTCAGGGGCCGCGCGACCGGTGGCTGTGCGGGTGCGACCGGTGGCCGGTCGCGCACGGACGAACGCAGGCAGCGCGAGGGCGGCATCGGCGACCACGCGAGCGGCGTCGGCGACCAGGCGAGAGGCGTTCACCGGGCACCGACTTCCTCGGCGAGGTCCAGCACGACCTTCGACGAGAAGAACCCCTCGGCGTACTGGCTCCTGCACTCGACACCGCGGATCCTCATCAGGCCGAGGAAGAACTCGTCGTCCCACCAGTCACGGCCCACCTGGCTGGGGAAGCACTCGTTGAGCAGCGCGACCTTGCGGCGCGCCTGCTCGGCACCCAGCGGCACGAAGTGGGTCGGCGCGCCGAGGTCCCCGTCCCACTTGGGGATCTCGTAGTGGAGGATCAGCGAGTCGCGCCACACGGTGCTCGCCAGCGTCCCGATCAGCCGGTGGTCCTGGTGGGCGTCGTCGACCCGGGGCGCGAACACGAGGTCCGGGTCGCAGCTCGCCGCGACGTCCTCCAGGATCCGTTTCACCTCGCCCCAGTGGGACGGCAACCTCCCGTCGGGCAGCCCCGCGGTCTCGACCTTCGCACTGGGGACGAAGTGCGACAGCGCGCTCGAACCCTCCTGGACGCGGTCGCCCTCGCCGGTCAGCACCACGCCGGTGACCCGCACGTCGGAGCGGAGTGCGAGCTGGAGCAGGGTCCCGCCGCACCCGATCTCGACATCGTCGGGGTGGGCCCCCAGGCACAGCACGTCGAGTGGTCCGTCCCTCAACGCCAATCCGATCACAGAGCCCCCCTCTGTAGTCCCCGAGACTCGATCGTGTCGGAGGACGCCGGACCACCGGAACCGCATCGGGGCAAGTCCCCAATATTGGGGCCCCCGGCAGCGGCGCCTTGTTGGCGTCGAACGACCGCAGTTACGTTCGACGTGGCCTCGAAGTCCGTCACCTTCCCAGGGCCCCGCTCGGGGCAAGGAGCGACATGTCCCTCCGATCATCAGCCGGCGTGCCTGCGGTCGCGGTCCTGGCGCTCGTCCTCGGTGGGTGCGCTCTCCCCGGTGGTGACGACGACAGCCCGCAGGGCTCCCAGGCTTCGGCGAGCGCCGGCGATGGCCAGGGGGTCGCCTCTGTGGGTGCCCCGCCCGCACCGCCGGCACGGATCTGCGGATCGGAAGGTCTCGCCGGACCGGCGAGCCAGCCGGAGGGCGCGACGCGCGTGACCCCTTCCCAGCGCCTCGACCAGGTGGCCGGCGCGGCGCCACCGGGCACGACCTTCTGGCTCACCTCCGGGGTGCACCGGCTCGACCGTGGCCGGTACGCCAGCGTCCGGCCGAAGGACGGACAGACGTTCGTCGGGGCACCGGGGGCGGTCATCGACGGGCAGCACGCGAACCTGTACGCGTTCACCGGGCGCGCCACGGGCGTGACGATCGAGCACCTGACGATCCAGGACTTCGGGAAGCCGGGGCAGAACAACGACGCGGGCGTCGTCAACCACGACGCAGGGCACGACTGGCGGGTGCAGCACAACACGATCCGCGGCAACGCGGGCGCAGGTGTCTTCCTGGGCAGCGGCAACCTCGTCGCGCACAACTGCCTGCTCGACAACGGGCAGTACGGGTTCAGCTCGTACGAGGCCGAGGGTGTGGAGGGCGTGGTCCTGCGGCACAACGAGATCGCCGGGAACAACACCGACGACTGGGAGCACCGGCGGCCGGGCTGCGGGTGCACGGGCGGTGGCAAGTTCTGGGAGACCCGTGACGCTCGTGTCATCGACAACTGGATCCACGACAACCACAGCGTGGGCCTGTGGGCGGACACCAACAACACGGGCTTCCTGGTCCAGGGCAACTACATCTCGGACAACGCGAGCGGCGGCGTCATCTACGAGACCAGCTACAACGCGGCGTTCGTCGACAACACGTTCGTGCGCAACGGCCTCGTCGACGGCCCCCGGAACCCGGGCTTCCCCACGCCGGCGCTGTACATCTCGGAGTCCGGCAGCGACTCGAGGGCCGGACAGACCTACGGCGACACGTTCGAGGTGGCCCACAACAGGTTCGTGGACAACTGGGCCGCGGTGATGGCCTGGGAGAACGCCGACCGGTTCGCGGGGTCGCCCGCCAACACCAGCACGGACGCCACCACGCTGGTCAACCCGGAGATCGCGACCCTCGCCGGCTGCAGCGATCCCGACAAGGTGGAGCGCGAGCCCTGGGTCGACGACTGCCGGTGGAAGACCCAGCACCTGCGTGTGCACGACAACACGTTCCGGTTCGACCCGGCACACCTCGGCGACGACTGCACCCCAGCGAAGGGGTGCGGCTTCATGGGCCTCGTCTCCAACTACGGCACCTACCCCGACTGGTCGCCCTTCAAGGGCGAGGTCGTGGAGGACGACATCACGTTCGACCAGGACAACCTGTGGTACTCCAACCGGTACGCCGGCCCCTGGCGCTTCCAGGCCCACGAGCTGGGCAGCACGCTGTCGTGGAGCGAGTGGCGCGAGGCGCCCTACAACCAGGACGAGTCCAGCACGCTGGACTGACGCGGCCCGAAGGTCAGCCGGACACCGACTGCGGCTCGTCCATGGCGATGATGGGCCTGCCCTTCTGGACCGGCCGATCGCGCCAGAGTGCCCACGGGCTGATGCCCTGCTTGTACGCCGTCTCCAGCGCGGAGCGCTCCTTCAGCGTGTCCATGGGGGCCCAGAAGCCGTCGTACCGGGCGGCGAGCATCTTGCCCTCGCGCGCGGCGCGGAGACAGCCGTCCATGACCAGGTCGTCGCCCTCGTCGAGGTAGTCGAAGATCTCCTGCCGGAGGACGAAGTAGCCACCGTTGATGCACATCGCCATGTCGGCGACCGGCGTCAGGCCGGTGACCCGGCCGTCCTCGGTGAGGTCCACGACGTGGAAGGAGTCCTGGGGCTTCACGGCGAGGAACTGGCCGACCGCATCGGTCTCGAGGAAGTCGTCGATGAGGTCGTTCATCGGCGCGTCCGTCAGCACGTCCCCGTAGTTGGCCAGGAACACCGAGTCGTCCTCGAGATAGGGGCGCACACGCCGCAGCCGCTCGCCGATCGCCGTGTCGATGCCGGTGTCGATGAAGGTGATGGTCCAGTCACTGATGTCGGTGCCGAGCATCTCGACGTGCTGCCCGCCCTTGGTCAGGACGAAGTCGTTCGACGTGGCCTCGTGGTAGGTGAGGAAGTAGTCCTTGACCGCCTGTGCGCCGTGGCCCAGGCAGAGGATGAACTCCGTGTGGCCGAAGTGCGCGTAGTAGCGCATGACGTGCCACAGGACCGGGCGGCTCCCGATCGGCATCATCGGCTTGGGGAGGGACTGGTTGTCGGCACGCATCCGCATGCCCAGTCCCCCGCAGAACAGCACTACCTTCATGTCAAAGCTCCCGTGACGGTTCAGAAGATCTCGAGCTCGGGCAGCGCGACGACGAGCTTGCCGCCCCACTCGCGGACGTACTCCAGCTGGGCGCTGATCTCCTTGCGGAGGTTCCAGGGCATGACCAGGACGTAGTCGGGTCGTGCCTCGGCCAGTGCCTCGACGGGGTGGATGGGGATGTGGGTTCCCGGCAGGAACTTCCCGTGCTTGAACGGGTTGCGGTCGACGCTGAACTCCATCAGGTCGCTGCGGATCCCGCAGTGGTTCAGCAGCGTGTTGCCCTTGCCGGGCGCCCCGTAGCCGACCACCAACTTGTCGTCGCGCGCACAGCCGATGAGGAACTCCAGGAGGTCGTTGCGCACCTTCGCCACGGCACCTGCGAAACCGTCGTGGCCCGCCACGGAGTGGAGACCGGCCGCGGCCTCGTCGGCGAGCACGGCCTCGACCGCCGGGCTGGCGGGCACGGCGGACTCGGTCGGCATCGACCAGGTCCGCAGCGAGCCTCCGTGCGTCGGAAGCTCCTCGACGTCGACGACGGTCAGTCCCGCTGCGGCCAGCACCCGCTGGGTCGTCAGGAGCGAGAGGTAGGAGAAGTGCTCGTGGTAGATCGTGTCGTACTCGTTGCCGTCGATGAGGCGCAGCAGGTGCGGGATCTCGATGCTGACGTAACCGGTGTCCGCGACCAGAGCGCGCAGACCCTTGCTGAAGTCGACGATGTCCGGCACGTGGGCGAAGACGTTGTTCGCGACCACGAGGTCGGCCCGGCCGTGCTTCTCGGCGACCTTGGACCCCGTCTCCTCCCCCAGGAACATCACCTCCGTGGGCACGCCCTTGGCGACGGCGGCCTCGGCGACGTTCGCCGCCGGCTCGATCCCCAGCGACCGGATGCCCCGGGCGACGCTGTGCTGGAGCAGGTAGCCGTCGTTGCTGGCGACCTCCACGATGAACGACTCGCCGTCCAGGCCCAGGCGGGCAGCGGCCAGGTCGATGAACTTCTCCGCGTGCCGCACCCACGAGTCCGAGTACGACGAGAAGTAGGCGTAGTCGGTGAAGATGTCCTCGGCCGGGATGTAGGCGGGCAGCTGGACGAGCAGGCACTCGGAGCAGACCCGCACGTGCAGGGGGTAGAACGTCTCCCCCTGGTCGAGCTGGTCGACCGACAGGTAGCTCTCGCAGGGCGGCGACATCCCGAGGTCGACGAACGTGTGCGTGAGCTCGGCCCAGCACAACCGGCAACGAGGACTGCTCATAGAGGGTATTTCCTTTGTCCAGACGCGTTCACACACCCGTCGCGTGTGATATTCGAGTCTCGAATCCGACCGCGGAGGATGGGCCGATGGAGTTCGCAAATACCGCAATCCGGGGACTGGTCCAGTTCTGTGGGCCCGTGCACCGGGACGCCCGGGGCTTCTTCAGCCGCACGTTCGACGCGGCGACGGCCCGGGAGGCGGGGATCGACCCGAACGCCTTCGTCCAGGACAGCCTGTCGCGCTCGGCGCAGGGGGTCGTCCGCGGCCTGCACCTGCGGGTGGGGCTCGGCGAGGGCAAGCTGGTCCGGTGCTCCAGCGGGGCCGTCTTCGACGTCGTCGTCGACCTGCGTCCGACGTCGCCGACGTACCGCACCTGGGTCTCCTTCGACCTCGACGGGGAGGCCCAGAACTCGATCTACATCCCGCCCGGGTGCGCCCACGGGTTCCAGGCGCTGACCGAGCCGGCCGACACGTCGTACCGCATCAACCGTCCCCACGACCCCTCCGAGGACCTGACGATCGCCCACGACGACCCCGAGCTCGCCATCCCCTGGCCACTGCCGGTGACGCTCATGTCGGACGCGGACCGCAACGCCAGGCCCCTGTCGGATCTCGGTGACCGGCTGCGCGAGGTCCTGGCGACGCCGTGACCTCGCTCGGACCGGACCGGTCGCGCGGTTGGTTCGTGCTGGCGGCCGTCGCAGCGGTTGCCTTCCTCGTCCTCACCGTCCTGGTCGCCCTGGACGCCACGCAGGACCTCGATGTCGCGGCCCGCGACTACTTCCGCCCCGACGACGTGTGGGGCACGACCCAGATCCGCGTGGACGTCATCGTGGAGGGCCTCAAGCCGCGCAACGTGGCCCCCGTGCTCGTCCTCGTCGCCGTCGTGGTCTCGCTGCGACGGGCGTCGTGGCGGCCGGCGGTGTTCGCCGGCCTGCTCGCCGGTGTGGCGGGTGTGCTGACGATGCTGACCAAGGTGATCCTCGAACGGCCGGATCCCCACCACGACATGAGCGCGGTCGGCGGCAGCTTCCCGTCGGGACACATGGTGAGCGTGCTCATCTGCCTCGGCGGTGCGCTGCTGGTGGTCCAGCAGCGCCCCCGCTGGTGGGAGTGGGTCGTCGTCGGCCTCGTGGACCTGGCGATGGGCCTGTCGCTGCTCCTCCAGGCTGCGCACTGGCTCACCGACGTGGTCGGGGGCCTCCTTCTCGGCGTGGCCGTCCTCGCGGCAGCCATCGGCTGGCGAGGGACCGCTCGTGGCGGCTGGGTCGACGAGGGGCGTCGCGGACGAAGAACTCGCCAGAGAGCCGTCGGAACTGGTCCTCGAGCTCCTGGCCGAACCGGTGGAGCGCACTCTCCATGACGGGCTCGACCGACGGCTTCCGGCGTCGCACCTCCGCCATCTGACCGACCAGCTGGTCCACGTCGAACGACTCCAGGGGCTGGGTGAACCCACCGAGGCCGAACTCGTCCAGCAGCCGCGCGTTCTTGCCGGCGTACCCGAGCGAGACCGTCGGGCGACGCATCTTGAGGGCGCAGATGACGTTGTGGAACCGCGAGGCCACCACGACCTCGGCCTCGCCCATCTCGGTCATGATGCCGTCGAGGCTGTCGGCCTTGCTGACCGACACCCGGGTCCCCGCGGTGCCCGGTCGCACGGTGGCCACGCGATCGGCGATCTCCTCGGCGAGGGCGAGGTCGGCGAGGTCCCCGATCACCATGGTGACGGTCCGACCGTCGTCGACCAGCCGGGTGACCAGCTGCGCCATGTGCTCGACGTAGGTGCGGACCTGCGCTGGTCCCCGGTTCGGGTCGTCGGGGGGACCGGAGTACGCCATCACCCCGATGACGACGTGACCCGGTCGCTCCGGGGAGCCGCTCGGCGTGGCCAGGGAGAAGGCCAGGTCGGGGAAGACCTCCCCCAGCTCCCCGGTCACGCCCATCGCCCGCACCGCCCGGCGCGACCCCTCGTCCCGGTACGAGCAGTAGTGCGAGAGCCGGACCGTCCAGCGGTAGAGCCGACGAGTCACGGGATGCGCGGCGTGCTCGGCGCCGACGCTGACCAGCACCACGGTGCGGCCGCGCAGCCGGCACGACAGGGCGGCCAGGAACAGCCAGAACGGCAGCCCCCAGGGCGTCGCGACGAGCTGCGTCTCCAGCACGCCGGTCCCCGGCACCACCAGGACGTCGACGTCGCGCATCAGCCGGAACGTGCGCGGCACGTCCCACAGCCGACTGGCCGCCTTCGTCACCCGGACCCGGAGGCCGCTGCTGCCGGCGGCGGGTCGGTAGGCCATCAGCCGGGTCGCGGGGACTCCGTGGTCACGGCTCACGGCAAGGGCGTCCGCCGCGAAACAGCTGACAGCTGCCTCAGGATGGGCGTCACGCATGTAGGCCAGGAACGCCGCGAGCGACCCCTCGTTCCCGACGTTGCCCATGCCGAAGTAGCCGTACGTCGCCACCCGCAAGGTCGTTGCCCCCATGTCGCTAGCTCCGCGTCGTGTCGGCGCCGCCGGAGCCGTGCGGGCCCGTCACCGGTCCGACGGGCTCGGGCCTGCTCGACCGCCCCGGCGGCAGGCAGCTCCAGAACCACCGGGCGACCTCGGCCAGGCACCGGTTCCGCTCGGCCGACGTCAGCGGCGCTCGCCGGATCGCCTGGACATAGCCGTAGACGTACTCGACGTACATGCGCGCCATCGGGTGGCGCCACCGGTCCGCACGGCCCGGGCCGAGGGCGGCGGCCACGGCGCGGTGGTCCCCCGCCCGCGAGGCCCGGTTCGCGTGCTCGCGGCGCCAGTAGAGCACCTCGGGCACCTGGACGAACGGTCCCTGCAGGCACAGCGACGAGACGATCGTGCGGTCCGCGTTGTAGTAGGTGCCGTGCGGCCCGACCCGGTGAAGGATGTCGGTGCGGATGACCCCGTAGAAGTCGTTGCCACCGGGGGTGTAGAGCAGGCTCCGCAGCCGGGCCGAGGGACTCGGGTTCGCGGTGTCCATGACGTAGGGCGTCACCCGCAGGACCTCGCCGTCCTCGTCGATGAGGGCGTCCCAGCAGTGGACCAGGACCACGTCCGGCCGGGACTCCAGCACCTCCACGCACTTCTCGAGCAGCTCGGGCGCGTAGAGGTCGTCGTGCGAGGCCCACTTGAAGTACCTCCCGCGGGCCTCGCCGACCAGGAAGTTGTGGTTGGGCGCGGCCCCGATGTTGACCGGCTGGCGGACGTACCTGATCCGCTCGTCACGCTGCGCGTAGTCCCGGCAGATGTCCGCGGTCTCGTCGGTCGACGCGTTGTCGGAGATGACCAGCTCGAAGTCCTTGTAGGTCTGCGCCAGCAACGCGTCCAGCGACTGGGAGAGGTACTCGGCACCGTTGTAGACCGGCAGCCCCACGGTCAGCGTCGGCACGCTCCCGCCTCCCTGCTCTCGAGGTGCACTGTTCATGACGGAATCCCTTCTGGCTGTCCCGAGAGGCTGGTGACGCCGGGTGATTCGTTCGGGCGATCCTTCACGTGGTCGGCGATCCCGCAGCGCAGCTGGTACCACCAGACGAAGGTGGCCAGGGTCGTCGCGATGGCCACGCCCCAGCACGACCCCCGCGCCCCGTCCAGGTACGCCCCCAGGCAACCGCCGACGAGGTACGTGCTCGCGCCGAACATCTGGGCGGCCAGGCTGCGCGGGGCCGCGCCGAGCGCGCGGACCCCGGCCGCGGCGCCGATCTCGAAGCCGCCCATGAACATCCCGATCATGACCGGGGGAAGCAGCGCCGCGGCCGGGACCCAGATCGGGCCCAGCAGCGCCTCTCCCAGTCCCGTCGGCAGCAGGGCCCGGATCGTCACTCCCCAGGCCGCCGCAGCCGACGCGGCCACGAGTCCCAGCGTGAAGCAGAACCGGGCCAGCCGCTCCGGTGCCCTGCCGAGCACGTGCGAGGCCTCGGGCACCGCCAGCTGACTGACTCCCATCAGCATGACGAGGAACGGTCCCATCAGGATCTCGGCGGCCCGGACCTCCCCGACGGAGGCGAGTCCGGCGAGGGCACCCAGGGTCACCATCCGGATCTGGCGTGCGCCCGCGATGCTGATGTTCTCGACCAGGTAACGACCGCCCAGGGCCTTGTGCTCGACGACCCATGCCCGGATCCACCGGGGCCGGGGAAGGATCCTGCACTGGAGCACACCGAACCCGGCCGCCAGCGTCGCGGTGCCGCCGAAGGCGAGGAAGCAGGTCACCTCGGTCGCGCGGTCCGTCAGCACCAGACCCGCCAGCACGCCGAACTGGAGCACCGTCCAGACCACGTCGTTGACGAGCGCCTTGTGGGGCTTGCCCACCGAGAAGAACGCGAAGCGCAGGCTGTCCTGCAGCATCAGGCCGGGCAGCCCGACGCCGAGCGCGATGAACCCACCCCCGACCTCGGGCGGCAGCAGCAGTCCGACGACGATGCACGCGATCCCGGTCACGACGCCCGCAGCCGTCGCCGTCGCGCTCGAGGCAGCCACCGCCCTGCGCCACGCGGGGGTCTCGGCACCGCTGAACCTGACCAGCAGCGGGTCGGTGGCCAGGCCGCGGGTGGCGCTGATGGCCAGCCCGAAGGTGACGTACGCCAGGCCGAAGGCTCCGAAGCTGGCGGCGTCCAGCGAGCGCGCCACGACGACGCCGAGGATGAAGTTGCTGATGCTGGAGACGCCCTGGTCGGCGACTCCCCAGCCGAGACGGCGGACGACCGCCTGCGGGCTACGGGACGACGACACGGCGACCGCCTGTCGGGTTGCTGATGGCGAACCGGTAGATGTCGAGGAGCTGCGCCACGTTGGCACCGGTGCCGAAGCGCTCCTCGTACGTCGTGCACCCGCGCGAGCCCATCGAGACGTACTTCTCCGGGTGCACGTCGGCGTCGTGGAGGACCCGGGCCAGGGCGCTGGGGTCGCCGGGCGCGAACAGGGCGCCGTCGACCCCGTCTGTGACCAGCTCCGGGAAGGAGCCGCGGGCGGGCGCGACCGGGGCCACTCCGGCCGCCATCGCCTCGACGGCGACCAGCCCGAAGGTCTCCTCCCACTGCGACGGGACCACGGCGACCAGCCCCAGCCGCAGCAGGCTCGCGGCCTCGCCCGGGGGCAGGAGGCCGACCACCTCGACGGAGGGGTGCCGGCTGCCCCAGGCCCGGACGTCGCGCTCGAGCGGACCGCCTCCGGCCACGACCAGGCGGAGCGGGGAGTCCGGATGGCGAGCGCGGAAGACGTCCCAGGCGCGCATCAGGAACGGCACGCCCTTGGCCGCGTCGAGCCGGCCGAGGTAGACCGCGAGGTGCTCGGGCCGGGTGCGCGGGACCGTCACCGGGGGCACGAAGTTGTGCTTGACGAACACCCGGTCCTCCGGCAGGCGGAGGTCGCGCATCAGGTCGCGCTGCGACTCCGAGATGAAGACGAACGCGGAGACCAGCTCTCGCCACGAGGACCGGTGCAGCGCCATGCCCGCGACCACGGGGGCGGTCGCCACCCGCGAACCGCGGTAGCAGCCGTGCTGGAGGGCCGAGGCGGCCTGCCCACCGGCACAGTCGTGGCACGGCTGGCCCTCCCGGAAGAAGTCGCCGCTCGCACAGAGCAGCTTGTAGTTGTGGAGGGTGGCCACCACCGGGACCCCGGCGTCCCGGCAGGCGTGGAGCACCGACGGGCTGAGCAGCGGGAAGGTGTTGTGGACGTGCACGACGTCCGGGCGGCTGGTCTCCAGCACCCGGGCGAGGTCCCTGCGCACCTCGCCGTTCCACAGGCTGCGCGCGGGCAGCGCGGCCTTGCGGGCGAGGGACCACTCGCCGATCTCGTCGCTGTGCCGCTGGAACAGCTCCACCTGGTGCCCGGCCGCGGACAGCGCCGCGGCCTCCTGGTCGACCACGTGGTTCTCGCCGCTGGGTGCGACCGAGCGGTAGCGCCCGTGCACGAGCAGGACCTTCATCGCTGGCTCACCTGCCCCTCGCGGACGAGCAGCGACGCGGCGACGGTGAGGTCGAGGAGGTACGGCGACGCCGTGCCGAGCCCGGTCTCCGTGAACGAGGCGACCAGGCAGTACACGATGATGAAGAGCGCGACGGCGCGCTGGGGGCCGCGCTCCCGGGTGGCCGCCAGCAGGAGCAGGACGAGGATGACCGTCGCCTGGACCACGATGCCGAACCAGCCCTGGTCGAGGTAGCTGGCCACCCAGTTGCTGTCGATCGGCAGACCGTTGAACGACTGGTTGGAGAGGCCCGAACCGAAGAGCTCCTCGATCTTGGGCCGGGGCATGTCGAAGACCGCCGACCACACCTTCGTCCGACCGGTCAGCTGGCTGGCCTCCTGCGTGGTCTGCCCGCGCAGCGCCCACTTGGTGACCTCGGACGCGAACACGGTGGCCGCGACCACGCCGAGCACCGCCATACCGGCGGACGTGCGCCGGACCCGCGCATGGCCGAGGAAGAGGCTGGCGCCGGCGACCACGAGCCCCACCACCACCGCCAGCAGGGCGGTCCGGGTGTGGGTGCCGACCAGCACCGCGACGCCGACCAGCAGCGAGACGATCATGTGCCGCCCGGTGATCACGCGGCACATCCACAGCACCGCGGAGGTGCCGAGCAGCATCGCCGCGTAGTGGGCGACCTGGGTCGGGGGGATCGGCCAGAGCACGCCCGAGAGCCGGCCCTCGAAGGCGAACGCCAGACCGGGTGCGATCGCCGCGCCGGCGATGACGGTGCCCAGGATGAACCAGAGGCAGCGACGGTGGCACCGCAGCAGCAGCATGTCCTGCCGCCCCCACCAGGGCGTGAGCAGCCAGAGGATCAGCACGAACCCCGCGAGCCGGCACGCGCGGAACGTCGAGCCGAGGACGAACTCGTTGTGGATGCTGGCCATCACGGCGACGACGCTGAGCATCGTCAGGAGCACGAGGACCAGGTTGGGACGCATGACGCCCCGGCGGTTCACGGCGAGGGCGAGGGCCAGCGCCAGCACGAGGGCACCCTGGGTGAGCAGCTGGCCCACCGGTCTCGGGATCGGCACCACGGTGGGGTTCGCGGAGAACGCCAGCACGTTGAAGAACAACGCGCCCCACACGGCCAGCATCGGCCCGGGCACGCCCTTGACGCGGAGGTCCTCCGCCGCCGGCCGACGACCACGGAGGCCGGCGCTCGCCGTGGTGCTCACCGTGAGCCGCTCCCGCTCCCGGTCCATCCCGGAGCCAGCGGGTCGCGCCGGCCCGAGCTCTCGTCGGTCCGGTCGGCGTCGACCATCATCGCGAACACGAGCTGCAGGCCTGCGGTGCGGACCAGCTCGCCGGCGGTCCGGAGCCGCTCGGCGCTCGAGCGGCCGGCCGACACCAGGAGCACCACGCGGTCGACCCAGGACGTGAGGTGGTCGACGCCCACGGCCGGGTCCACCTCGGCCAGGGTCAGGACCACGTCGGCGCTGCTCCACGCGGTGCGCCTCGGGTCACCCTTGGACAGCTCGGTCGGGATGCTGGGAGCCGCACCGACGGGTCCGAGGGCGAAGGCAGGCGGGCCCTCCGGCCGGAAGACGACCGGCTCGTCCGGGCGTGGGCCCTGCTGGTCGTGGTCGAGCGCCTTCGTCACGGCCGCCTCGAGGCGTCCCGACTCGCTGAGGTCCACCAGGAAGACCGACTTCCCCGTGCCGGCGAGGTGCGCGGCCAGCCGAGCGACGACCAGGGCGGCGTCGGCGGCGTCGTCGACGGCCACCAGGGCGAGGCGCGCCTGTCGTCCCTTGGGCGCGGCCAGCCCGGACTCGAGCCCCTGGGCGAGGACCTCCAGGCCCTGCTCGGGTGAGGACCGCCTCGCCAGCCGACTCCACCACGACCTTCGCCCACTGATGCTGGCCGGCGCTGAACCGCACCGGGGCCGCGAGCGCGAGCGCGACCTCGTCGCGGCGCCGGAGCCGACCGGAGGTGAGCGCCTGGAACAGGACCAGGCCGATCCCGATGGCCAGACCGCCGATCAGCCCGGCCATCGTGTTGATGACGGCTCGCTTCATGCTCGACTGCGGTACGGCGCTCGGCGGGTCGAGGACGTGGCTCGCCTCGCGGATGGACCTGGACTGCAGGGTGGTGTCCTCGATGAGCTGCTGGGCCCGGCTGATCTGCCCGATGACCCCGGCACGCTGCGACAGCACGTCGGCGGCCTGGCTCTGGCTTGTCGGCACCCTTGGCCGTCAGCGCGTCGTACTGGTCCGCTGAGCGTCGCCGCCTGCGCCTTGAGGTCGTCCACCTGCTCCTGGTAGCCGTCGATCAGCGCCTGCGACTGGGACGCCAGCTGGGTGCCCCGGAACGCGAGGTAGGCATCGGACAGCGCGCTGGCCCGCGCGACGGCGCTCGCGTCGTCCGGTCCCGCGACGTCGATCTGCATCACCGACGAGGTCACGGGCGTGATGGCGACGGTCTCCTGGAAGGCCTCGGGCGTCATCTCGAGCCCGAGGTCGTCGATGGCCGTCTGCGCGACGGTCCGCGTGCGGAGCAGGCTGACGTCGGTGGACATCGCGACCGCCGGGTCGGTCCCGGGGTCGTGCGCGAGCAGCAGTGTCACCGTGCCCTGGCCCTTCATCGGGACCAGGCCGGTCCAGGCGATCCCCAACAGCATGCCGACGGCCGCAATGGCCACCCAGACCGGCCAGCGCCGCCGCAGCGCCGAGCGGAGGAAGTGCAGGCTCACGAATCCGCTCGAGGTGCTGCCGACCGTGGGCTCCACCGGGTCGGGGTCCTCGATGCGCCAGGAGGTGTCGATCATCGCGGCCTCCTGCGGATACCCGAGACGTTGCCGCCGGTCGTGTCGGCACCCGGCACCCCGGTGAGGTGGCTGGGGAGGGGGACCTGCTGGGTCCGCTCCTGCCGCAGCATCCGGCCGGTGGTGCGGTCGAGGTCGTCCGGGTCGGCGACGAGGATCCCCGCGATCCGGCTCCCGGCGTCGTCCGCGTTCACCGCCGTGCGGGCCAGCTCCTCGGCCGTGGCCGTTCCGGAGGACACCGCCAGGACGGTGGCCGCGGATTTCGGGAGCCGGCTCAGCTCGCTGAGCTCCGGCTTGCTCCGGTCGACCACGGCGAGCACCACGGTGAGGTCCGCGTCGGAGCCCTTGCGGACCCTGGTGTCGACCTCCAGTCCCGGACGGTGCTCCGGCGTGCCCTGCGAACAGGCCGCCCAGAGGGCCGAGGCCGACTCGTGCCGCTGGGCAGCCACGAGGACCGTGCGGAGACCGACGGAGGCGGCGTACGCCGCCAGCTGCGGCCCCATGGCCAGGGCACGGACGTCGTCCGACAGCGTGATCACGGTGATCGAGGGCGGGTGCGCCACCCCCTCCCCGCGCTCCCCGGGGCGGCGGGGGGCGCCGGCAACCTCGATCGAGAGCTGGCGGAGCGCCTGCCTCAGCGCCCACGAGTCGACCGCCCCCGGGGTGTAGTCCTCGAGGAGCGAGCTCCACCCGGCGATGTTCCGGGGGGCGCGGCTGCGCAGGGAGGCCACGACGGGGCTCCCCAGCGCGTCGGCGATCTCGTCGCGGTAGCGCAGCCTCGGGTCACGCTTGCCGATCAGGACGAGGACGAGCGCGGCGATCCCCAGGGCGAGCAGGAGACCGATCATCGAGAAGAGGATCGACCGCGTGACCAGCCCCGCACGTTTCGCCGGCGAGGCCTCCTGGATGATCGACGCGGCACCTTGGGGCTGGCTGGTCACCGCCTTCTGCTTGAGCTGGTCGATCTCGAGCACCAGGCTCGCCTGCTGCGCCGTCAGCGAGGCGATCGCCGCGGCGTCCGCCTTGCCCTGCGTGCTCGACGGGTCCTCGCTGTCCTTGCGCGCCTGGGCCGTGCGGATCTCGCTGGTGACGGAGTCGAGGCTGTCGTTCAGCGTCTGCTCCCGTTGGGCGAGCGCGTCGGTCTGTGCGTTGCTGAGGGAGCTCGCGGCCCGGGTCACGTAGGCCAGCTCGGCGTCCGCCATCGCGCGGGACAGCGCCTCGGCGCGCTCGGGTGTCTCGGCACGCGAGGTGATGACCAGGACGTCCGTCGTCGGCGCACTCACCTTGACCCGCTTGGACAAGGCCTGCACCGACATCGGTGGTGTGACCGCCTGGCCCGCGGGCCCGAGCACCCCGTCGCTCAGGGCGACCCGGATCTCGGTGTTGACGTCCCGGGTGGGTGTCACGCCGTCCGCCGACTGCTGGACCGGCGGGAGCAGCACCTGGCTGGTGCTGGCGTACATCGGCGGGCGCAGCCAGACGAGGCCCACGCCGGCCAGGATGCCGACCAGCGCCGCGAGCGCCAGCACCAGCCGGTGCCGGCGAAGGATCGACAGCGTCGAGCGCAGGTCCACGGACTGTTCAGCCATCGGTCACCGCCTCACCGGTCGTCGTACGCGTGTGGGGTGCGAAGTCGAGGGTGGTGCGCAGCTCGACCGAGTCCTCGAGCGCGCCGGACCCGATCAGGGTGGTCGTCGGGACCCGCTCGCCGAACCGGGGTGAGTACCACCCCAGGACCGGGTCCGTCTCGCCGCGGTGCGCCGTCCAGTCGAGCTGGTCCGGCAGCTGCAGCACCGCCGTGCAGTCGCCGTCGTCGCCCGGCCAGCCCAGCTCGGCCGCACTCCCCGCCAGCCGTACGTCGACCTCGGGCCCGAGGTGGAACGCGAGCCGCAGGGTGTGCGCGGCCCCGCCGGTCACGGTGTCGAGGATCGACAGCCGGCGCGTGCTGCTGTCCAGGGTGACGGTCCGGGTGTGCCGGACCGCCGGGTCGAGGCGCGCGTAGCCCGTGTGGTGCGCCGTCCACGCCTGGACCGGCTGCTCACCGACGTCCGTGTGGGTCACCTCCGCGCATGCGTGGGTGCTCCACAGGAACGGCCCGGCCTCGACGGACTGGCTGGTCCCGTCGACCTCGATCGTGTTGTGGGCCAGCGTCGACCGGAAGTAGCTCCGCCACTCCGGCTCACCGTGGTAGCAGTAGGTGCCCGGGTCGACCAGCACGTCGACTCCCCCGTGGCGCACCTCGACGGACAGCGCGTCGGCGTGGGCGTGCGCGGCGATCGACAGGAAGCCGTGCGGCCCCCCGTCGCACCGGCACCAGATCTCCGGTCCGTCCTCGGGCGGGGTCCGGAGCAGGCAGATCCCGGCGTCGGCGAAGAGTCGCGGCGCCTCCTCCGGCCGGCCGAGGGTCCGCGGCCGGTCCGGCACCAGCGACGCCATCGCGACGGAACCGACGCTCGCAGGAGTCGTCGGCCACCACGGGAGGGCGCCGACCAGGGTGGCTCCCAGGCCCAGCAGCGAGCCCCACGGGTCGATGTCGGGGTCGTCGAGGACGAGCGCGCGCCCCTCGTCCCCGTCGCCCTGCCGCGGCGGCCGTCCGGTCTCGTCGACCATGGCGGCGGCGGCGTCGAGGGACGCGGTGAGCAGGTCCCACGTGTCGGTGGGCAGGGGATGTCCGGCGGCTCCGCTCTCGACGGCCGCGACCAGGCCGAGCTCGGTGACGAACCGGTGGTAGTCGGTGGCGAGCTCGCGGTTCACCCCGCTGTCGAAGGTGTTGGCGCGGAGCTCACGCTGGAGCTGCCGGGCCGCGTCCTCACGCCAGCCGTCGCTCTCGGCGTACCAGGGGAAGGCGCAGGCGGCCGCGAGCCGTCCGGCCGCCTCGGCCACGACGTGGTTGTTCGCCGACGAGCCGCGGCTCCGGAAGGCCGCGAGGTAGTGCTGGTGCCACCAGATCTGGCGCAGCGCGTCCTCGTTGGTGTCGAAGAGGTCCTCGACCTTCGCCCAGTCGTCGAGCAGCCGGCGCACCCAGACCCAGCTCGTGAGCCGCACCCCGAGCTCGATGCCGCTGGTCCAGTGCACGCCGGACAGGAACGGGTTCTCCGACCACCAGGACCGCAGCTGCTCGTCGACGAGCAGGGCGTAGGCGTCGTCGGACGTCAGCCACCAGGCGGTCGCCAGGACGGTCAGGTGGTGGTGACGCGAGAGCTCCCACACCGCCTTGACGTTGCCGGTCTCGTGCTCGTCCCGGTGGTTGATGCGGAACGCGAGCCGGTCCTGCGGCGCACGCCGTCCGGTCACGGGGTCGCGGAACCAGTCCGGACGGACGATGTCCTCGCGTGGTGTCCCGAGCAACGACCAGTCGCCGGCCACGAGCCGGTCAGCCGCGGCGATCAGCGCCCGGCGTGCCTCGGCGGGTACCTGTTCACGCGACCCCGCGGGCAGCGGCGTCGGGAACAGGCGGCAGTCGCGCAGCCCACCGGGCAGCCCGGAGGCAGTCCCCGGGAGCACCTGGCGGCGAGCCCAGGCGGTACGTCGAACCTCGTCCACCGCCCGGCCCGCGACCTCGGTGGCGGACATCTGACGGAGCCGCTGGACGTACCAGCCCACCTGGCGGCTCACAGCTTCACCCACTGACCGGACAGGAGGCTCTGCTCCGCGGCGATGGTCGCCCTGGTGGTGGCCACGAGGGACCCGGCGTCGATGGGCATCGGCGACCCGGTGCGGACCGCCTCGACGAACGCGGCCAGCTGGGCGCGCTGGCCCTTGTCCTGCGCACCGAGGGCACGCTTGACGTCCTTGCCGTCGCGGCTCCACACCGTGGCCCGGGTGAAGTTGTCCAGGCGGGCGTTGCGGCCGCCCCCGGAGACGTCGAGCGTCTCCTTGGGGAACCTGCTGTCGCCACCCGTGACGTAGGTGATGGTCCCGAGGGAGCCGTCCGCGAAGCGCAGGCTCACATGGAGGTCGGCTCCCCCGGGCGTCTGTCGGGCCTCCACCTCGACCGGCGGGTGGCCGATCCAGGCGCTCAGGCTGTCGATGAAGTGGCCACCCTCGCCGAGGAACCTGGATCCCTCGAGGCCCTGGTCGAGGTACCAGCTGCCGGCATCGAGACGCCCGGCGTTGACCAGGTAGCGCGCGCTCACCGGCGCGTCGACCGGGCCGAAGCGGCGCTGCAGGTGGGTGAAGAGGGGGGCGAAGCGACGGTTGAACCCCACCATCAGCCGGTCGTTCCCCGTGCGCTCGACGGTCTCGACGACCCGGTCGAGCTCCACGTCCGACAGGGCGAGCGGCTTCTCGACGAAGACGGCCTTGCCGCGCTCGAGCGCCCGGCACACGAAGTCGGCGTGGGAGTGGTGCCTGGTCGCCACGACCACGGCGTCGATCGTCGGGTCGTCGAGGACGACCGCGGCGTCGGTCGTCACCGTGCCGAAGCCGAACTTCCGCTGCGCGTTGACCGCGGACAGCGCCCGGGTCGTCGCGACCGTGGCCAGCGTGACGTCCGGGTCCTTCGTCAGGTGGGGAAGCAACATGGACGACGCGTAGTTGCCCGCTCCGATGAAGCCCAGCCGAACGGTCGGGCCGCTCGCCGGACGGGCTCGGGACCCGGTGTCCGGAACGCGCGAGAGCGTCCGGGCGGCGGGCTCGGCGTCGGTGTCGGTCGTGGCCGGCGAGGGGTACTCGAGCAGGAACCCGACCCCGTGCAGGGTGCCGGTGCGCAGCTGCTCGTAGACCTCCGTCGCCTCGGTGACGGGGTGCACCCCGGACACCAGGGACGACACGTCGAGCGACTCGGCGGCGATCAGGTCGACGAAGCACTCGAGGTTGCGTCGTTCGGTCCACCGCACGTAGCCGGCGGGGTAGTCGATCCCGTCCAGCTCGTAGCGGTCGTCGTACCGCCCGGGTCCGTAGGACCGGGAGAAGCGGACGTCGAGCTCCTTCTCGTAGTAGTCGTTCCACGGCAGGTCGAGGCGGGTCTTGCCGATGTCCACGATCCGGGCCCGGTCCCTGGCGAGACGCGCCGCCAGCTCGACCGGTCCGTTCGAGCTGCCGCCGGCCGCGAGGAAGACGTGGTCGGCCCCCAGCCCGCCGGTCGCGGCGAGCAGGACCTGTTCGATGTGGGCCGCGCCCTCGGGGTCGGGTCCGGCACAGGCGATGGCACCGGCCTTCACGGCCATCTGGCAACGGTCCTCGACGGTGTCGACACCGACGACCCGCACCCCCGCGGCGACCAGCAGCCGGACGACCAGCTGGCCGACCAGCCCGAGGCCCACCACGCAGGCGGTCTCGCCCAGCTGCACCTCGGCGCGCCGGACGCCCTGCATGGCGATGGCACCCACGGTCGCGAAGGCGGCGTGCTGGGGGTCGACGCCGTCCGGGACACGCACGCACAGGTTGGTCGGCACCCAGTTCACCTCGGCGTGCAGCGCGAACTCGTTCCCGGCAGCCGCGACCACGTCCCCGACCGAGAACTCCTCGGCCCCGGCGCCCACCTCCACCACGACGCCGCACAGCGAGTAGCCCAGCGGGGTGTAGCTGTCGAGGCGGTTGATCGCCTTCCGGTACGCCGCGACCGGTCCCTGCTGCGCGACCGAGTCCATCAGCTTGCGCACCTGGTCGGGCCTCGCACGCGCCTTGCCGAGGAGGGACATCCGGGCCTCGCTGACCTTCATCAGCTCGGTGCCGGTGGAGATCAGCGAGTACGACGTGCGCACGAGCACGCCGCCCGGCCGGCAGGCCGGTGCGGGCGCGTCGAGCACCAGGAGCTCACCCGAGCGATAGTTCTGGGCCACCTGCTTCATGTCACCTTCTGTCTCTTCGAGTGCCTCTGGTCGATCGGGGCTCAGGCCGCGCCGACGCCGGCGGAGCGCGCGTTGCGGTACCACAGCTCGAGGCTGAGGAGCTGCCAGATCTGCTTGGACTGGTCGCGGCGGCCGCTGCGCTGGTCGGCGATGAGCCGCAGCAACGGTTCGCGCCGCAGGAAGCCGGTGGACACCAGCTCGCCACCCACGAGCGCGTCGTCGACGAGCTCACGCAGGTCGTTGCTGACCCAGGCCCGCAGCGGCGCCCCGAAGGACGCCTTCGGGCGGTCGATGATCTCGTCCGGGATCCACGCCCGCGCGGCCTCCTTGAGCGCGGCCTTCTGGACCCGGCCGTGGATCTTCGCCGACCCCGGGAGCGAGAACGCCGCCCCGAACACCACCGGGTCCACGAACGGCACCCGCACCTCGGTCGACGCCGCCATGCTCGCGCGGTCCGTGTAGGTGAGGTTGAGGCCGGGCATGAACAGCCGCGAGTCCGCCAGGCACATCCGGCTGGTCTGGTCGCGCAGGTCGTTGTCGTCGTAGAGGACGCGGTGGTCCTCGATCACGGCGTCGACGTGACCCGCCAGGTCGGGGTCGAGGAGATCGGCCAGCTCGTCGCGCCCGTAGAGGGTGTAGCTGCGCCGGAACGCCTCCTCCTCCGGGAGCTCGGCGAAGGTGAGGAACCGCTGGGCCCACCGCACCGACCGGATGCCGCGTCCCCCGGCCACGACCGGGAGCCGTCCCACGAGCGGTTCGATCACGCCGGCTCGCAGCGGCCGCGGGATGCGCCGGTAGCGCTCGCCCAGCAGGCAGGCCAGGTGCTTGCGGTAGCCGCCGAAGAGCTCGTCGGCGCCCATCCCGGACAGCAGCACCTTGACCCCGGCGTCGCGCGCCGCGTCACACATGAGCAGCGTGTTGATGGCCGCCGGGTCTCCGATGGGCTCGTCCAGGATGTCGACCATCCGTGGCAGCAGGTCCACGACGTCCGGCTGGATCTCGATCTCGTGCAGACGGATCCCCAGGTACGCCGCCATCTTGCGGGCGTAGTGCGCGTCGTCGGGCATCGCCTCGAGGCGCTGGTCCTCGGCCCGGAAGGCGATCGAGTAGGCCTCGATCGACGGGTCGTGGCGGTGCGCCAGCGCGGTGACGATGCTGGAGTCGAGGCCGCCGCTGAGGAACGAGGCGACCGGTACGTCGGCGACGAGGTGGGCCGTCACCGACGACTCGATGGTCTCGCGCAGGTCCACCGGCGGCCCGCTCGCGGCTCGGGTGGCCACGTCGGACGGGTTCCAGTACTCCCCCGAGACGCACGAGCCGTCCCGGCGGTACTCGGTCCACGACCCCGCGGGAAGCTTCTGCACCCCGCGGACCGCGTCGTACTGCGGCGGCAACCAGTAGTAGAGCGCCGAGGCGACCATGGCCGCGGGGTCGACGCTGAGCTCGGTGCCCAGCGCCGAGACGATCGCCTTGAGCTCCGAGGCGAAGACGACGCCCTTGCCGCGTCGCATCGTGTAGAGCGGCTTGATGCCGAGCGGGTCGCGAGCCACGGTCAGGCTGCCGGTGCCGGCGTCGTGGACGGCGAAGGCGAACATCCCGCGGAAGCGCGGGAGCGCGGCCGCTCCCCAGGCCCGCCACGCCTCGAGCACGACCTCCGTGTCGGAGCTCGTCGTGAAGACCACGCCCCTGCCCTCGAGCTCGCGCCTGATCTCGCGGTAGTTGTAGAGCTCGCCGTTGTAGGAGAGCGTCAGCCCGCCCTTGGCCAGCGGCTGGTCGGCCGCCGTGGACAGGTCGATGATGGAGAGGCGCCGGTGCGCCAGGACGACCGCGGTCTCGGGGTCGACCAGCTCGAGGACGCCGCACGCGTCCGGGCCGCGGTGGCCCAGGCGGTCGATCATCGCGTTGACGATGACCTTGCCGTCCGACTGCTGGTAGCTGCCCGCCACTCCGCACATGGTCAGGCCCCCGTCCCGGCCTCGACGTCGTACCACGCGTCCGAGCGGATCGGCTCGTCCGCCTCGGCGGGCGCCCGGGTTCGGTGGGTCAGCTCGTCGAACACCGACACGTAGCCGCCGCACTGGTGGCTCCAGGCCAGCACCTTCTCCACGCGCTCGCGGCCGCGCCGACCCATCTCGGCCCTGCGCTCGGGCTGGTCGACCAGGTCCACGATCGCGTCGGCGTAGGCGTCGACCCGGTTCGGCTCCACGTAGACCGCCGCGTCCTGCGAGGACACCCGGGTCTCCCGCAGGTCGAAGGCGACCACGGGCAGGCCGAAGGCCATGTACTCCATGGTCTTGTTCATCGTGGAGACGTCGTTGAGCGGGTTCTTCGGGTCGGGACACAACCCGAGGTCCGCGGTCGAGAGCACGGCGGCGACGTACTCGTCCGGCACCCGGCCGGGGAGCTCGACGTACTCCTGGAGACCGAGCTCGTCGCGCTGGGCGACCAGGTCGTCGTAGGAGTCCCCGGCACCCATCAGCGTGAACGAGACGTCCGTCCGGCCCAGGTCGTGCACGATCCGGTCGGCCGCGGCCAGGGCGAGGTCGACGCCGTCCTGGGGACCCATCACGCCGAGGTAGGCGACGAGGTGCTCGCGGCCCCGGCGCCGCGCCGGCTCGGCCGGGCCGCGCCTGAGCCGCTCGGGATCGGGACCGGTCCGCACGACCGTGACGTGCTCGGGCCGCTTGCCGCCGCGCTCGACGGCGATCCTCGCGTAGGACTCGTTCGTCGAGGTCACCCGGTCGGCGGTGCGGAAGGTGGCCCTCTCGAGGGCCAGCAGGCCTCGCAGCGGCAGCCGCGCTCCGTCCGGGAAGCGCGACTCGTAGAGCTCCGGGCAGAGGTCGTGGTGGTCGAACACGAACCGGGTGCCGTCACGCAGCCGCAGCCAGCGGGCGAGCGGCCAGAACACGTCGGGCGGGTTGCAGGCCTGGACCACGTCGAAGCGGCCCCGGCGCCGACGGGCCTGCAGCGCCAGGCGAGCGGTCGCCAGGAACGACCAGGCGTACTCCACGACGAACCCGGCGGCGCGTCCTCCCGGGGCGTACGGCGGGTAGGTGTGGATCGCCACCCGGTCGATGACCTCGTACTTCTTCGAGGTCTTGCCCCGCGGACAGATCACGGTGACGTCGTAGCCGGCACCGACGAGGGACTGGCACTCGAGCCACACGCGCCGGTCGAAGGGGACGTGCAGGTTCTGCACGATGATGAGCACTCGGGGTGCCGCAGACCGTGGGTCGCGGCGGCGCCACTTGTTCACCAGCCGAGCCCCTCGTACCCAGCGAGCTGCTCGACGTCACTGCCGAGGCGGCCGTGGAGGTCGAGGACCAGGGCCGGCGACGCGGCGACCAGGGCGGAGCGCACCGCAGGTTCGGACGACGAGACCACCGCGACCGGCGCGCCCGCCAACGCCTCCTCGGGGGAGCGGGCGAGCAGCCGGCTCAGGTGCGGCAGCTTCGCCTCGATGTGCCGGCGGTTGGCCCCCACCAGGCGGTCGGGGTTGATGATCGGGTCGTAGATGCGGACCTCGAAGCCCTTGCCGACCAGGCGCTCGGCGAGCTCGACGTTGGGGCTCTCCCGCAGGTCGTCGGTGTCCATCTTGAAGCTGAGCCCGAGCAGGCAGACCTGTCGGCTGTTCGAGGCGATGATCCGCTCGACCGCGTCGCGGACCACGAGCTCGTTGGTGAGCGTGGTCCCGGCCAGCAGGGGTGCGTCGACACCGCTCATCCGGGCCATGTGCTGGAGGGCGCGCAGGTCCTTGGGAAGGCACGACCCCCCGAAGGCGAATCCCGGACGGAGGTAGGTCGGGGCGACGTTGAGCTTGTGGTCCTCGCAGAAGATGCGCATCACGTCGCGGGAGTCGACGCCGTGGAACCGGAAGATCCGGGCCATCTCGTTCGCGAAGGACACCTTCGTGGCGTGGAAGGCGTTGCACGCGTACTTGAGCGCCTCCGCGGTTCCCACGCCGACGTGGTGGATCTCCAGGCCGAGGAACGCGAACAGCTCGGTCAGGCCCTGCCGGGTGCTTTCGTGCGCGGTCCCGACCACCACGAACGGCGGGGCGAAGAAGTCCTCGACACCACAGCCCTCGCGGAGGAACTCCGGGCACATGGCCGTGCCCACGGACCAGCCGGTCGGGAGCTCGGAGGGCGCGAAGACGGGTGCCACCACCATCTCGCCGGTGCCCGGGGGGACGGTGCTCCTGATCACGACGGAGTGGAAGCCCGATGCCGGGGGCGAGACCACGGTCATGGCTTCGCGAAGATCGGCGAGGGCGCGAGAGATGTAGGAGAGATCGGTCTCCCCGTGGGACCCCGACGGGGTGCCCACGCAGACCAGCGAGACATCGGCCCGATCGAGGGCCACGCTCATGTCCGTGGTCGCGCGCAACCTGCCCGACGCCACACCCTCGGCCACCATGTCGTCGATCCCGGGCTCGACGACGGGGCTCCGGCCATGACTGATCGCGTCGACCTTGGCTTCGTCGACATCGACGCCGACGACCTCGTGACCGCGCGCGGCCAGGCCGGCGGCCGTGACCGTCCCCACGTACCCCAGCCCCAGGACAGCGACCTTCATGTGATCCCCCCTGTGAAAGATCCTCGGAGTCCGATCGGGCTCCTTCTCGAGGTCGCCCGGTAGCCGCTGGTAGCGGGTACGTGGTCGAAGTTCTCTCGGGCCGGGAGGTGCTGGGGCCTATCGCTGCCTCATTCACCCAAATTAGGAACGGCCGCGAGCCTCACGTGACTGGTGTGCAACTGCCCTCTCCCCCAGTCAGGGGATGCGCCGAACGGCGGGAGCGCGAGCCTGCCGGTCCGCCCTCAGCGGGCCCGGGCGGCGTACGCCGAGGCCGCGGCGTACACGTCGTCGACGTAGGCACCGGAGTGGTTGTAGGACAGCACGGCCTTCTCCCACCCGACGGAGGTCTGCAGGTCGCCGCCGCCCGCGCACAGGTAACCCGCGGCGGTCGCCGCGGCGTCGTCGAGGTCGAGCGCGTCTGCGTGCCCGTCGCCGTCACCGTCGGCGGCGTAGCGGCCCCAGGTCTCGGGCAGGAACTGCATCGGACCCACCGCGTGCTCCCAGACGGCATCACCGTGCAGGGCCCGGGAGGCTGGGGTGGACCGGATGGCGGCGAAGGCGCCGCGGCCGTTCAGCGCCGGCCCCACGATCGGCGAGGAGGAGCGGCCGTCGGCCTGCAGCGCCCGGCCCCCGAGCGTGCCGTGGTGGGACTCGACGTACCCGATCCCGGCCAGCGTGGTCCACCCGACGTGGCAGCCGCGGGGCGCGCGCTGCTGGGCGTGCGCGTAGGCACGCACGGCCGGGGCGGGGATGCCCTCGGCGCGGGCGGTCTGCTGCACCCAGCGCTCGCCGACCCGCGGCGGCAGCGGGGCCCCGAGCCGGGAGACGACGTAGCGCTGCATGGTCAGGTCGGCGTCGGCGAGGCGACCCTTCCGGTCGTGCGCCTGGAGCGCGAAGGCGCCCGCGGTGAGGACCCCCAGCGCGACCGCCAGCACGGCGATGAGGCGGAAGGACGGGAGCACGCGGAGAAGTATCCCCGGTGCGTCCCACCGGTCCCAACTGCCTCAGCGGCTCCCCCTTCGGGGACTGACTCAGCGGCCCGCAGCGTGCCGCGCCGGCCGGGCGAACCGGGCCCGGCGTGCGACCTCCACGCGGCGGACGTACCGGTGTGACCACGGCTCCAGGCCGCATCCCGCGCGCAGCCAGCCCTCCTGCTCGATCCGACCCCTCAGGTGGACGAGGCTGAGCTCCCAGCCCGGGCTCCAGGCGTCGTCGGGCGAGAGGTCGTCGGGGTCGATGAACCGGGGGAAGGCCTCGCCCCGGATCAGCGCCGTCTCCCGACCGTCCGGGCCCCAGACCCGTCCCACGAATCTCATGAACGCGTTGTCCGACCCGCGGTCGAGCGGAGCCATCAGGCTCGACCACCACGAACACTCCCCGGCTTCCTCGAGCTCGATCTCGAGGGTTTCCCACTTCTCGACCTGACGGCGCATGCTTCCTCCCCGTTGCGCCGGGCACCCACTCCCGGCGCGCCTGCAGTCCAGCGTCCGGGTCACGGGCCCCGGCGCGGCAGGGTCCAAGGTCGTCGGGGTCCCGGGACGTGGGACCCTGACGTCGACCGCGGGTCGTGTGCTGGGGTCAGGTCAGCACGACCCCGTGGCCCGAGAGCCGGTCCCTCAGGGTCTCGATCCCGTCGTCGACGTGCCAGTGCTCGGCGGCCAGGCCGCACTCCCGGGCGGCCACGACGTTGGGCTCGCTGTCGTCGACGAAGAGCACCTCGGGCGCGGCGGCGCCCAGGCGGTCGAGCACCGTGGCGAAGAACGCGGGCGCGGGCTTGGCGGCACCGAGGTCGCAGGAGTAGAAGGACTCGTCGAACAGCTGGTCGTACCCCAGCTCCCGGCGCATGTACGCCGCCCGCCGGCCGTGCTGGTTGGTCCCGAGGTGCACCCCCAGGCCGGCGTCACGCAGCTCGTGGACCACCTCGAGCGTGGTCGCCACGGTCTCGATCGTGTGCCAGACCTCGACGTACAGCTCCTCGGCGGAGACGCCCGGCGCCTGCCGGGCGAGCTCCTCGGTGAGGAGAGGCAGGAAGTCGCCCTCGCCGCTCAGGCAGGTCCGTTCCAGCTCGGTGACCGCACGGAAGAAGTCGGCGCCCCGCTCCCCCAGGAACCCCTCCGTTGCGGCCGCCCAGCCGACGGGGTGTCGCTGCAGGACCCCGTCGGCGTCGAGGAGGACGTGCCGGATCACCCGGGTCGCCTCAGTCGGTGCCGTGCCGCTTGACGAAGTCCACGATCCGCTCGGCCAGCTCGGGCCGGCACACGATCAGGTCCGGCAGCGACACGTTCTCCTGGTTGTACGTCAGCGGAGTGCCGTCCACGCGCGAGGTGAACAGGCCCGCGGCGCGGGCGACCGCGACGGGGGCGGCGGAGTCCCACTCGTACTGGCCGCCGGCGTGGACGTAGGCGTCGGTCAGGTCGCGCGTCACGGAGATCACCTTCACGCCCGCCGAGCCCATCGGCACCAGCTCGGCGTCGATCTCCGCCGCCAGGGCCTCGACGAACGCCGGGGGGCGGGTGCGGGAGACCGCGATGCGGGGGCGCTCGGAGGTGCGCTCCGGGACGGCCGGCGGCTGGCCGGTGTTGAAGGTCTCCCCCAGCGCCGGCTGCGCCACGGCCCCGGCGGTCAGCTCGCCGTCCTCCCACAGGGCCACGTGCACGGCCCAGTCGTCGCGCGGCGGCTCGGAGAACTCACGGGTGCCGTCCAGCGGGTCGACGATCCAGACGCGCGTGGCCGTCAGTCTGTCGACCTTGTCGGCCCTCTCGTCGGGGCCCTCCTCGGAGAGGACCGCGTCGTCGGGGCGGTGCTGGGCGAGCAGGTCCATCAGCAGCTCGTGGGCGGCCCGGTCGCCGGCGTCCTTGAGCTCCTTGCCCTCCAGGCCCTCCCGGCGGACCTCCAGCAGGCGCTCACCGGCGACGGTGGCGAGCCAGGTGGCGAGGACGTGGTCGTCGGTGGCTGCTTCAGCGGGCGGGGTGCCGGGTTCGAAAGTCACCCCGACACACTAGCGACCGTCTTTTCAGGAGTTGAATCGCTGCTGGGTGCGCTCGAGGCCCTCGGTGATGAGCGTCTCGACGGCGTCGGCGGCGTGGTCGACCTGGAACGGCAGCTCCTTGCGCTCCACCGACGAGTAGTCGGAGAGCACGAAGTCGGCGACGTCCTGCCGGCCCGGTGGTCGGCCGATCCCGCAGCGGACCCGGTAGAAGTCGCCCGTGCCCAGCGAGGAGCGCATCGAGCGCAGCCCGTTGTGGCCGTTGTCGCCGCCGCCGAGCTTGGTCCGCAGCGTGCCGAAGCCGATGTCGAGCTCGTCGTGGATCGCGATGATCCGCGCCGGCGGCACCTTGTAGAACGTGGCGAGCGCCTTGACCGGGCCACCGGTCTCGTTCATGTAGCAGCGCGGCCGGGCGAGGACGAGGCGGGGACCGGGCGTGCCCGGGACGCCGAGGCGACCCTCGACCACGTCGGCCCGCCCGGACTTGTGGGCCCGCCAGGACGAGCCCAGCCGGCGCGCCAGCTCGTCGGCCACGAGATAGCCGACGTTGTGCCGGTGCCCGGCGTAGGAAGGGCCGGGATTCCCCAGTCCCACGACGAGCCACACCTCGGTGTCTGTCATGGCAGCGGAATCCCGGCCCTTTCTACGGAAGAACAGTGAGGGTCACTCCTCGGTGGCGGCAGCCTCGTCGGCCTCGCCCTCGGCGGCGGCCTCGGCCTCGGCCTCCTCCGTGGACTCCTCGCGCTCGATGCCGGCCTCGGCCTCGGCCTCCTCCAGCTCCGCCTCGATCATCTCGACGGTCGGGGCCTCGGTGATGTTGACGATCAGCGTGTCGCCGTCGAGCAGCACGGTCGAGCCCGAGGGCAGCTTCAGGTCGGAGGCCAGGATCTGGGTGCCGGCCTCGGCGCCCTCGATGTCGATCTCGATGTACTCGGGGATGTGGGTGGCCTCGGCCTCGACCTGGACCGTGGCGTTCTCGGTGACGACCAGCGTGTCCCGCGCCGCGTCGCCGTTCAGGTGGACCGGGATCTCGACGGTGACCTTCTCGCCGCGGCGGACGGCGACGAAGTCGACGTGCTCGAGGTGCCGGGTGATCGGGTCGATCTGGACCTGCTTGGTCAGGGCCAGGTGGGTCTTGCCCTCGACGTCGAGCTCGAGCAGCGCGTTCGCGCCGCCGTGCTTGAGCGCCATCATGGTGTCGTGGCCCGGGAGGGTGATGTGCATCGGCTCGTTGCCGTGGCCGTAGACGACGGCGGGGACCTTGTCCGCGCGGCGGATGCGGCGGGCGGCGCCCTTGCCGAACTCGGTGCGCGACTCGGCGGTGATCTTCTCGGCGGACATGCGACTACTCCTCGTGGCCTTCGGACATCTGGGTTGATCTGAAGCTGTGTTGGCCGCCCCGGGGCGCTGCGCCCACATGCAGAACGCCGCGCACTCGTCTCGAGCAGCGCGGCGCACCAGTGGTCCAGCCAGCCCTGTCGATCACGGAACACCCGGGCCGCGGGCGTTCCCTCGCCGAGGCAACCTGACGATCCTAGCCACGACGGGCGCGTGAGGCGAATCCGCGGCGACAGCCACGTGCCCACGTCGTTAGGGTCGCCGGGTGTCCCTGACTCTCGCCGAAGCCCGCGCCCGCGCCGCCCTCGTCTCCGACGTCTCCTACGAGATCGACCTCGACCTCACCGGCGCCGACCCCGACACCTACGGCTGTCGGACGACGATCCGCTTCGACGCCGCCGGCCCGGACACCTTCCTCGAGCTCACGCACGCCACCGGACTGAGCCTGACGGTCGACGGCACCCCCGTCGACCAGCCGGAGTACGACGGGCGCCGGATCGCGCTGACCGGCCTGGCCGGGCGCACCGAGGTCGTGGTCGAGGCCCGGGTCCCCTACGTCACCGACGGTGACGGGATGCACGCGATGACCGACCCCGCGGACGGCGAGCGCTACGTGTCGGCGTACCTCTCCCTCGACGTCGCACAGCGGGTCTTCCCGTGCTTCGACCAGGTCGACCTCAAGGCGCCGATCACGCTGGCGGTGACCGCCGACCCTGGGTGGACCGTCATCGCCAACGGGCGGGTGACCTCGCGGGAGGGCGGCCGGTGGACGTTCGCGACCACGCCGCGGATCTGCCCGTCCCTGTTCGTGGTGTGCGCGGGCCCGTGGCACTCGGTCACCTGGGAGCACCCCCTGGGCGACCGACGCCTGCCGTTCGGCTGGCACGCTCGCAAGTCGCTGGCGGCCGAGCTCGAGCGGGACGCCGAGGAGCTCAAGCGCACCACCAACGACTGCTTCGACCACTATGCGGAGCTCTTCGACGAGCCCTACCCGTTCGACTCCTACGACCAGCTGTTCGGCCCCGGGCACAACTGGGGCGCGATGGAGACGCCCGGGTGCGTGACCTACCGCGACGAGATGCTGCCGCGCGGCCGCGTCACCGACGACCAGCGCATGAAGCGGGCGGCGGTGATCGCCCACGAGATGGCGCACATGTGGTTCGGCAACCTCGTGACGATGCGCTGGTGGGAGGACACCTGGCTCAACGAGAGCTTCGCCGACTACATGGGCTACCGGGTGGCCGAGGCCGGGGCCGGTTTCGCGGGCACCCTCGTGGCGCACGAGTCGCAGCGCAAGCCCGCGGCGTACGTCGCCGACGAGCGCCGCTCCACGCACCCGGTGGCGCCGCGGCCCGAGGACGTGCCCGACGTGGACAGCGCCTTCACCAACTTCGACTCGATCTCCTACGCCAAGGGCAACTCCTGCCTGCGCCAGCTCGTGACCTGGCTCGGCGACGACGACTTCCTGGCCGGCGTGAACGCCCACCTGACCCGTCACCGGTTCGGGAACGCCACCCTCGACGACCTCGTGGGCGCCCTCGACGCCGCCTCCGAGCGCGACGTGCGCGAGTGGGCCGAGCTCTGGCTGCGCCGGTCGGGCTTCGACACCCTCGCCGTCGAGCGCGACGACGACGGGGTGCCGGTGCTGGTCCGCGAGGGGGTGCGCCCGCACCGGTTCCGGGTCACTGCCTTCCGCGCCGACGGCACCGTGGCCGGCAGCGAGCTGGTCGACCTCGCGGACGAGCCCGTGCCGCTGCCCGCGTGGGCCGGGCTGGCCGTGGTGCCGAACAGCCACGGCGAGACCTTCGCCCGGCTGCGGCTGGACCCGGCCACGACGGCTTTCGTGCACGAGCACCTGTCGAGCCTCGACGACGACCTGGTCCGCACCGTGCTGTGGGCACACGCGTTCGACGAGGTGCGGACGGGCGCGCTGCCGCTGCCGGCGTACGTCCACCTGGTGGGGCGACACCTGTCCGCCGAGCGGAACCCGTCGCTGGTCACCGCCGTGCTCGACCGGACCCTGGGACCGGTGCTGAGCAGGTCGGCGTCCGCCGCCGAGGTGCCGGGGCTGGTCGACGCGGTGGCCGCCGCCTGTGCCGCCGGCCTCGCCGGCACCGACGACGAGCAGCTGGCCATCGCGCTGACCCGCGGACTGGCCGCGACCTCGCGCGACACCGGGCTGCTGGGCTCCTGGCTGGCCGACGGGCGCACCGGCACCGGTGTCGAGCTCGACCCGGGGATGCGCTGGACGGTCGTGACCCGGTTGAGCACCCTCGGTGCGATGGACGCCGAGGGGATCGAGGCGGAGCGGCTGCGTGACGGCTCGCTGGCCGGCGACCTGGGCGCCGCCCGGGCCCTGGCCTCACGCCCGACCGCGGAGGCCAAGGCCGCGGCGTGGAAGGCCGCGCTCGAGCCGGACGTGTCGAACCGGATGTTCGAGGCGCACGTCCACGGGCTGTGGGACGCCGAGCGGCTCGACCTCTGCGCGCCGTACGTCGACGCCTACCTCGACGAGGCCCCGGCCGTGGCGGAGCGCCGGGGCCAGGGCTTCTCGCTGGTCGTGGGCCGGGCGTTCCCGGCGCTCGAGGTCACCCCCGCCCAGCGCGACCGGCTGGCCGCCGTGCTCGCGTCAGGCTCGGTGCCGACGGTGCTCGCCCGCCTCTGGAACGACCACCTCGACGACCTGGCCTGAGCCGAGGCGGCGCAGTCCGGTGCCGGCGGTCACTCAGCCACCGTTCCCGCGACCGACATGGTGGCCAGCTCACCGCCAGTCGGTCGACCCACGCGCCAGCGGTGCGTCTCAGGCCGGGTTGGCCTCCCGCTCGGCCTGGCTGCGCAGGACGCAGAACTCGTTGCCGGCGGGGTCTGCGAGAGTGGCCCAGCCGATGCCGGGGCCGCGGATGTTGCGGTGATCCTCGACCCAGGTGGCGCCCAGCGCCAGGATCCGCTCCACCTCTTGGTCCCGGGTCGAGCCGGGGCGCGGGGTGATGTCGAAGTGCAGGCGGTTCTTGACCACCTTCTCGTCCGACGTCTCGATGAACAGGATGAGATGGCCGGTCTCGGGGTCGCGGATCATGCACTCCTCGTGTCCGGGGAGGTTGGGGTCCCCGTCGAGGTCGACGTACCCGAGCACCTGCTTCCACCACTCGGAGAGCTCGTAGGCGTTGGCGCAGTCGACGGTGGTGTGCGAGATGTACGACGTCATGCGGGCACTCTGGCCGCCGCGCGCCCCGCTCGCAACGCCTTTCGGTCGTGGTCGCTGCTCGACCACCGACGATCCGGTCCGCTGGCGCGTCCCGGGTCAGCGTCGTCCGGGGCGTGCGATGGCAAGGCGGAGGAGGGAAGGCGGCCTTTGAGCGAAGCGGGCCGTCGACCGACGACAACGCAGCCAGCGTGCGTCCGGGGCGGCGCTGATCAGGCGTGGCCGTCGAACATGGAGGTAACGGAGCCGTCCTCGAAGACCTCGCGGATCGCCCGCGAGACCAGCGGCGCGATCGACAGCGTCGTGAGCTTGTCGAACTCGCACTCGGCCGAGATCGGCAGCGTGTTGGTCACGATGACCTCGCTCGCGGGGCTGTTCTTCAGCCGGTCCACGGCGGGGTCGGAGAGGATCGCGTGGGTCGCGGCGATGACGACCCCGGCGGCGCCGTCGGCCATCAGGGCCTCGGCGGCCTTCACGATCGTGCCGCCGGTGTCGATCATGTCGTCCACCAGCACGCAGATCCGGCCCTCGACGTGGCCGACGACGCGGTTGGCCATGGTCTCGTTCGGGCGGTCGATGTTGCGGGTCTTGTGGATGAAGGCCAGCGGGGCGCCGCCGAGGCGGGCCGACCACCGCTCGGCGACCTTGATCCGGCCGGCGTCCGGGGAGACGACGGCGAGCCGCTGGTCGCCGTACTTCTCCCTGACGTAGTCGGCGAGGATCGGCAGCGCCATCAGGTGGTCCACCGGGCCGTCGAAGAAGCCCTGGATCTGGTCGGCGTGCAGGTCGACGGTGATCAGGCGGTCCGCGCCGGCGGTCTTGAAGAGGTCGGCCATCAGGCGGGCCGAGATCGGCTCGCGGCCGCGGTGCTTCTTGTCCTGGCGGGCGTAGCCGTAGAACGGCATGACCACGGTGATCCGCTTGGCGCTCGCCCGCTTCAGGGCGTCGACCATGATCAGGTGCTCCATGATCCACTCGTTGATCGGAGCCGTGTGGCTCTGGATCACGAAGGCGTCACACCCGCGGACGGACTCCTCGTAGCGGACGTAGATCTCGGAGTTCGCGAACTCGTACGCCGACTGCGGCACGAGATCGGTCCCCAGCAGGCTGGCGACCTCCTGGGCGAGCTCGGGGTGAGCCCGTCCGCTGAAGACCATGAGGTTCTTCTCGGTGGTCCGCTTCATTCCGGTCACGGGGACAGCTCCTGGATCGGCGAACTGGTGCGTTTCAGGATTCTTCCTCACCGGAGCCGGTCTGCCCAACTCCGGGCCGGCCCTCGTGAGTCACGTCTCGTTCACCCTGCGGTACCTGCCCGGTCGCCGCGGCCGCCGCCTCCGCCTGGGCGGTGCCGGGGCGCTTGCGCTGGGCCCAGCCCTCGAGGTTGCGCTGGGGCCCGCTGGAGACCGCGAGGGCCCCCGGCGGCACGTCACGGCGTACGACGGTCCCGCCCGCGGTGCCGGCGCCGTCCCCGATCTCCACGGGGGCGACGAAGGTGTTGTTGGAGCCCGTCTTCGCGTGCCGGCCGACCTTGGTCCGGTGCTTCTTCACGCCGTCGTAGTTGGCGACGATCGTGCCGGCGCCGATGTTGGCGCCCTCCCCGATCTCCGCGTCGCCGACGTAGGACAGGTGCGGCACCTTCGCCCCCTCGCCGATCACGGAGTTCTTGGTCTCGACGAAGGCACCGATCTTGCCGCGCGCGCGGACCTCGCTGCCGGGCCGCAGGTAGGAGAAGGGACCGACGTTGGCGCCCTCACCGATCACCGCCAGCTCCGCGTGCGCACGCACCACGCGCGCACCGGACCCGATCTCGCAGTCCTTGAGCGTGCAGTCGGGACCGATCACGGCGTCCTCGGCCACGACCGTCGCGCCGAGCAGCTGGGTGCCGGGCAGGATCGTGACGTCCGGCGCGAGGACCACGTCCGCGTCGATCCACGTGGTGGCGGGGTCCATGACGGTCACGCCGTCCTTCATCCACTGGGTGACGATGCGCCGGTTGAGCTCCCGGCCGAGCTCGGCCAGCTGGGCGCGGTCGTTGGCGCCCTCGGTCTGCATCACGTCGTCGATCGGGTGGGCGCCCACGGTGAGGCCGGCGTCGCGGGCCAGCTGGACGGCGTCGGTGAGGTAGTACTCGCCCTTCGCGTTGTCGTTGTCGATCTTCGGCAGCGCCTCGAGCAGGAACTCCGCGTCGAAGGCGAGGATCCCCGAGTTGATCTCGCGGATCTCCCGCTGGGCCGCGGTGGCGTCCTTCTCCTCGACGATCGCCTCGACGTCACCCTCGTCGTTGCGGACGATCCGGCCGTAGCCGAACGGGTCCGGCACCAGGCCGGACAGGATGCTGACCGCGCGCTGGGCCGCCTCGTGCTCCTCGGCGAACGCGCGCAGGCTGTCGCCCCGGAGCAGCGGGGTGTCGCCGGTGACCACGAGCACGGTGCCGCTCGTCGTACCCGCCGCCTCGACCGCCACCCGTACGGCGTGGCCGGTGCCGTCCTGCGTCTCCTGGACGGCCAGCACGGCGTCGGGCACCAGCTGCTGGATGTGGGGGCCGACCTGCTCGCGCTGGTGGCCGACCACCGCCACGATGCGCTCCGGCTCGATCTCCCGCACCGCGGTCAGGACGTGACCGATCATGCTGCGCCCGCCGACCGGGTGGAGCACCTTCATGGTCTTGGACTTCATGCGGGTGCCCCCGCCGGCGGCGAGGACGATGACGGTCAGGTTGTGGGGTCGAACGTTGGCCATGCTCCCCGGGTAGGAGTCGAACCTACGTCGCTAGTCCTGATTCAAAGTCAGGCGGGCCCTGCCGGCAGACCAACCGGGGAAAGAGTTGCGGCCACAGGCTACTTGTCCTCACGGCAACGCGAAGGAGGGCCGGGCATGAAGCCCGGCCCTCCGTGTCGTTGCGCTGGCTGGTGCCCGTTACTGCAGGGTGGCGCAGATCGCCCAGGCGCTCACCATGACGGCGCCGGTGCCCGTGTAGTAGCCCTCGACCTCCCAGGCGTTGGCCTGCCCGCCGTCGGCCTCCAGCTCATCGCCCGCCGCGTTCACGAAGATCGGGTCGGAGGTGACGATGTCGATCTGGCCCGCCGCCGTCGGGTCGCTGGAGAAGCCGCCACCGAGGGCGATCTGCCCAGGAGCGCACTGCGCCCGGATCGACTGGCGCCCCTCCGATGTCCACCCGACCTGGGTGCGGGTCTTCTTCACGACGACGTTGGCGATGCCCGCCGGACCCGCAGGACCCGCGGGACCAGCCGGGCCCGTGGCGCCGGGGTCGCCCTTCGGACCAGCCGGGCCGGTGGCGCCGGCGTCGCCCTTCGCTCCGGCCGGACCCTGAGGACCGGCCGCGCCCGTTTCGCCCCTCGGGCCGGCGGGGCCTGCCGGGCCGGCCGGGCCAGCGGCGCCGGCCGCACCGGTGGCACCCGCGTCACCCTTCGGGCCGGCGGGGCCCGCCGGGCCTGCCGGACCGGCCTCGCCCTGCGGGCCGGGCTGGTTGATCTGGTCCTGCGTGAAGTTGTTGAAGTCGAGCAGGCCGAGCGTGCCGTTCCGGACCTCCTTGGACCCGACGGCGCCGCTGGCGAGGTCGCGCTTCTGGATGGTCCTGTCCTTGATGTCCTGAGAGGTGATCTGCGTCGCCGCGAAGGCGCCACCCACTCCCCCCAGGGTCACGAGCACCATCGCGCCACCGACCACGGCGCCGGTACGGCTGTTCACCATCTCTCTGACGGTCATGCAACTTCCCCCTCGTAGGTGTCACTCGACGCCCGACAGCTGCATGACCAGCCGTTCGCACCGAGCACTGTTCGACTTTGAGACCGCACACTGGCGCGATTCGGACCCTCCCGGGGCGACCGGCCGCGCCCTCTACCCAAATGGGGGGACACATCCGCCAGTTCTGACGGGCGGAGTCGGGCGATCAGAGGCGGCGCACTCAGAGCTCCGTGCGGTAGCGCGCGAGGACCTCGCGGCTGCCCTCCTCGTCCCGGTCGGCCAGCGGCACCAGGAGCTCGGCGACGACGTCGGTCAGCTCGGCGATCCGCCGGTTGAGCTGTCGGTTCTCGTGCGCCTCGGCCTCCAGCGCGGACAGTCGGCCGTGCACACCCACGGTGCGTCGACGGAGCCGCCGCAGGCGGTCCCGGACCACGTCTCCCTGGGCTCGCAGACGGTTCAGCGTGGCGTTCATCGGTCATCCCTCTCGTCGGGTCGGCGGGCCGGTCGACGCGGCCAGGTGACACGCATGCGACAGACCATGGGGTCCGGACGGCCCAGCAGGTCGTCCGCGGGCCCGAGCTCCTCGAGCAGCACGTCGCCGCCCGCCTCGGCGAGCTCACGGCGTACGACGTCCGGGTCGAGGCGGCGGACCAGCCCCGCGGGCGCGGGGTCCGGCAACCGCTGTCCCGGCACCCGGGCACTGAACTCGAGGAAGAGGCTCTCGCCGTTGCGCAGCGCCATCCGGGCGAGCCGCCACAGGTTCTCGCGAGCCGCACCGTCCAGGCAGCCCAGCAGCTGGCGGGCGTAGAGGTGGTGCGGCTCCCGCGCGAGCTCCGCCCCGGTCACCAGGACGCTGCGCAGCTCGTTGAGGATCAGTCCGCGGACCTCCACCCGCTCCCGGCGGTCCCGCTGCCGGGCCTGGATCCGCGCCCGGGCTCCCCGGGAGAAGTCGTAGGCCCGGACCGGCCGGTGCCGCGCGGCGAAGAAGAAGGCGTCCCGGCCGGTCCCCGCCCCCAGGTCGGCGACGGCGTCACCCGGCGGGAGCTGGGCGTGGACCCACCGGGCGAAGTCGGAGCCCTTGCGCGGGACGGCGCGGCCCTGCGCACCCTCGTGGAACTCCGTCCAGCGCCCCATGTCGGTGCGGAAGCCACGCAGCCACCCGTCCAGGCGCCGGATCCCGGCGGGCGGGTCGGCGTACCTGAACGACGGGTCGGGCACCCGCCAGCCCGGTCCGTAGACGAACGCCAGCATGGCCTCGGGGTCGGCCGGCGCGGGGAAGTCGTAGCCGTGCAGGGTGACCGTCGAGACCGGCAGGACGGCCGACTCCGGCAGCGACCCGCTGCGGTTGCCGAGCTGGTAGAAGACGCCCGCGACCCGGAACGCCACGAAGACGTCGATGTGGCACACGCGGCCGTCACTCAGGGGCAGCAGCAGCTTCACGTCGCCGCCGGACATCCGCAGCGTCCTCCAGCCGAGCGCCCGCAGGGCCCGCTGGATCGCGTAGGACTCGCGGATGATGTCGGCCGGCGAGCCGTGGCGGCTCAGGTAGCAGACATCGGTGTCCGAGTCGTGCGCGATCATCGCCCCGTCCCGCACGGCCCCGAGCAGCGCGCCGTAGTTCAGGTACGCCTCCACCCCACAGGTCTCCCGGAGGTCACGCAGCGCGCGCTGGGTCCCGGCGAGGATCTCGTCACGCACGGGGGAACCGGTGGCCGCGAAGGCCCGCGCCAGGTGCCCCACCTTGTCGACGCACAACGGGTGTCCCTGCCGGTCGGCGACCACGATGCGGCCGGCGCCGTCGCCGAGCACGACCTCGCCCTCGAACCACACGGAGTCGCCGGCCGCGTCACGCACCGCGACGACGCCCGAGCCGTTGAGGAACGGCCGGAGCGCGGGTGGCCACGGGACCAGGCAGCCCCGCCGGTGCGGACGCCCGTCCCGGGCCGGTGTGAACGACCAGACGTAGTCGCCGTCGATCTCCAGCACGAGGGGGTGCCGGCAGACCTCCCGCAGCAGGACGCCCTCGTCGGAGACCTCCACCCGGGCCGACCGCTCCCGCGGCCGGACCCCCACCGGTGCGGTCACGAGGCGACGCGGTCCACGAGCGGACCCGCGGCCAGGTCGATGGCCCGCCTGAGCGCCGTGCTCGAGGTGTGGACGGTGTAGGGGAAGTAGACGACCTCGACGTCGACCGCCGCCAGACGCTGCTCGAGCAGGAGCCCCTGCGGCGTGTCGCGCCAGTCGTCCCCCTTGAAGACCCGGTGGAACCCGACCGCGCGCCAGGCGTCCAGCTTGTCGGCCGTGGTCTCGGCGTGGACGGCGTCGACGAAGCCGATGCTGGCGACGATGTCCAGGCGCTCCGCCAGCGGCACGAACGGCCGGATCCCCTTGACCGCCTCGCACACCTCGTCCGCGACGACACCGGCGACCAGGACGTCGCACTGCTCGCGGGCGCGCCGCAGCGCGTTGAGATGGCCGACGTGGAACAGGTCGTAGACGCCCGGGGCGTAGCCGACGGTCGAACCCATGAGCCCTCGCGCCTTTCCTTGTTTCTCTATCGTTTAACTGCACTTTAGACCACGCCGTGCCCGCTTGTCGCACGACCCGCCGACTCGTGCCGGGGCTAGGGTCTCCCTCGTGGACCTCCCCGTGATGCCGCCCGTGCAGCCGATGCTGGCGAAGTCGGTCAAGGGCATCCCCGACCCCGCGAAGGTCGGCGGGCTGAGCTTCGAGCCCAAGTGGGACGGCTTCCGGTGCCTCGTCTTCAAGGACGGCGACGAGGTCGAGCTCACCAGCCGCAACACCAAGCCGCTGACCCGCTACTTCCCCGAGGTCGTCGCCGCGATCCGTGAGCAGCTGCCCGACCGCTGCGTGCTCGACGGCGAGCTGTTCGTCGCGCTGACGGACGGGGACGGTGGCGACCGGCTGGAGTTCGAGACCCTCCAGGAGCGGATCCACCCCGCGAAGTCGCGCGTGGACCTGCTCGCCGAGAAGACCCCCGCGGGCTTCGTCGCCTTCGACCTGCTGGCGCTGGGCGACACGTCGTACGTCGACCGCCCGTTCGCCGAGCGCCGCGCGGCGATGGAGGAGGCACTGGGCGGCCTCACCGGGCCCTGCTACCTGACCCGCACCACCACCGACCCGGCCGTCGCCGAGGACTGGTTCCACCACTTCGAGGGCGCGGGGCTCGACGGCGTCGTCGCCAAGCCGCTGGACGCGACGTACCAGCAGAACGCCCGCACGATGCTGAAGATCAAGCACGAGCGCACCGCCGACGTCGTGGTCGCCGGCTACCGCGAGCACAAGACGTCCACGCCGGAGCGGCCGCTGCTGGGCAGCCTGCTGCTGGGCCTCTACGACGGTGGCAAGCTGCAGCACGTCGGCGTCAGCGCGAGCTTCACCGAGAAGCGCCGCGCCGAGCTGATCGCCGAGCTCCAGCCGCTGGTCTGCCCGATCGGGGAGCACCCGTGGGGCGAGTGGCAGGAATGGGCGATCGCCAACCCCGACCGTGTGCCCGGCACCCAGAGCCGCTGGAGCGCCGGCAAGGACCTGTCCTTCACGCCGCTGCGCCCGGACCTGGTGCTCGAGGTGAAGTACGACCACATGGAGGGCCGGCGCTTCCGGCACACCGCCCAGTTCAAGCGCTGGCGCCCCGACCGCGACCCGGAATCGTGCGGCTACGACCAGTTGGAGGAACCGGTCAGCTACGACCTCGGTAGGATTTTGGGTGTCAACGAGCTGCCGGGAGGCAAAGGCGATGAGTGAGAGCAACACCGAGACGTACCACGTCGTCCTTCTCGTCGAGCAGCCGCTGTCCGCTGCCGACGCGGCCCAGGTGCGGTCACTGCACGAGGGCCTCGACGAGCCGGTCTTCTACCACGTGCTGCTGCCCCTCGAGGACGCCGCGGCGCGGATCGAGTCCGCGATGGGCTCGCTCTCGGCCGGTGAGGTGCTGACCTCCCCCGCCATGGCGATGAACGACGTCGACCTCGAGGCCGTCCGCAAGGACTGCCAGGAGCGCTCCGACGAGGACCTCGCCTCGACGCTGGCCGCGCTGCGCGCCACCGGCGCCACCGCCGAGGGCCGGGTCTGCGGCGACCCGCCGATCGACGCGCTGGGCGCCGAGGTGAAGCGGGTGGACGGCCGCGAGGCCATCATCCTCACCCGCCCGCACGTGGTCGCCGAGTTCTTCCACGTCGACTGGACCTCCCGCGCCCGCCGCAAGATCGGCGTCCCGGTGCTGCACCTGCTCGAGCACGAGAACTTCGACGAGCAGGCCGAGGGCTACGGCAGCGAGGGCATCACCGGCTTCTGAGGTCACTCCCCCGTGTGACCGCCCGCCAGCTCGACGGTGACGTCGAGGTGTCCCGCGTGCCGGGCGTACTCCTGGAGCACGTGGAAGCAGATCCACCGCAGGTCCGGAGGGTCAGCGTCGGCGAACCGGCCACCCGTCGCGGCCACCGCCTGCGGCTCGTGGCTGCCGAGGATGTCCCGGGTGCGCGCTGCGCCGGTCTCCAGCAGTCCGGCGACGTCGTCGAGGCCGAGGCCGGGCGCCACCTGCCAGGGGTTGTCGGGCTCGCCGCCCGAGTCACCCCACGGGTCGTCGACCTGCTCGCCGAGGAAGCCCCACACGAACCAGCGACGCTCCATGTAGGCCAGGTGCTGGAGCAGCTCCAGCGGTGTCCAGCCCGACGGGAGCAGCGGGCGGCGCAGCTCCTGCTCCGGCAGGGACCGGCACTTGGCGATGCAGGTGGCCCGGTAGAAGTCGAGGTACGCCGAGACGTGCTCGAGCTCCCCGCCCAGCCCCGGTGTCGGCTCGCTCCTCACTCCTCGACCCGGTTCCCGTCGGCGTCCCAGTGCGCCTCGACCTTCTTGCTCGGCTGCACCCGGGGCGGCTCGCCCGGCATCTTCGGGTAGTCCGGCGGGTAGTTCATCTCACCGCCCTCGGAGCTCTCCCAGAGCTCCAGCAGCGGGGTCAGGTCGTGGTGCACGTCGTCGATCGTGGCCCACGGGTCGCCGCCCGAGGCCAGCCGCTCCGGCACCGTGAACAGGTTGAACTCCGCCGGGTCGGTGACCTCGGCGAGCTCCTCCCACGTCATCGGCGTGGAGACCGGCGCGCCCGGGATCGGGCGCAGGGAGTACGCCGAGGCGATGGTGCGGTCGCGGCAGTTCTGGTTGAAGTCGACGAAGACCCGCTCGCCCCGCTCCTCCTTCCACCACTTGGTGGTGACCCCGTCGTCGCGCTTCTCCAGCGCGCGGCCGAAGCCGATCGCGGCGTGCCGGACGTCGGTGAACTCCCAGCGCGGCTCGATCCGCACGAAGACGTGCACCCCGCGGTTGCCGGAGGTCTTCGCGTAGCCGCGGATGCCGAGCTCCTCGAGCAGCTCGCGGGCCACCCCGGCGACGCGCACGGCGTCGCGGAACGACGTACCGGGCTGGGGGTCCAGGTCGATCCGCAGCTCGTCGGGCCGGTCCACGTCCGACCGCCGCACCGGCCACGGGTGGAAGGTGAGCGTGCCCATGTGCGCGGCCCACACCGGCACCGCGATCTCGGTCGGGCAGATCTCGTCGGCGGTCCGCCCCGACGGGAAGGTCACCTCCACGCTCTCCAGGTAGTCCGGAGCCCCCTTGGGCACCCGCTTCTGGTAGAACGCGTCCGCCTTCTCCCCCGGCCGTCCGGTGGCGAGCTTGATCCCCGGCAGCACGCCGGCGGGCCACCGCTCCAGGGCGGTGGGCCGGTCGCGCAGCGCCCGCATCAGCCCGTCGCCGACGCTCGCGAAGTACTCCGCCACCATCAGCTTGGTGACCTCGGGCGTCCGGTCGGTCGCGGGGTAGATCACCCGGTCCGGGCTCGAGACGCGTACGCCGCGCCCCCCGGCGTCGACCTCGGCTGCGGCTGGCTTCGGCATGAGGCCCAACCTAGTCGGGTCGTGTGCCCGAGGACGCGCTCCAGCGCGTTCTCAGGCACACGACTCGGACAAGGTCAGCCGGCGACGCGCTCGTCGAGGATCGCGTGGGGCTGGAACGTCGGGCGCCGGTCGAGGTCCTCGGTGGCGGGCCGGACGAACTCGAACGCGGCCGTGGTCACCAGCACCCACGACGTCACCGGGTCCTCCTGGCCGAGCACCGGCACCGTGATGCCGGCGTACGCCGCGAGCAGCGACTCGGCGCACTCGAGGTGGGCCGGCGGGAAGTGGAAGGCGTTGCGGTCCGCCTCCAGCCGGCTGCCGAGGAACGCGATCGGCCGGCCGAGCCCGGCGCCGCAGACCCCGCACACCCGCGAGAGGGCGCACTGGGTCACGCGTCGGCCGTCGAGCGAGCGGGCGGTCGGAGCACCGCCCTCCCGCGGCCCGCCGTACCCGCTGGTGCCGCAGGCGAAGGGCACCGGCAGACCCAGCTCGGGGTCGCGCGGCAGCTCGGAGAAGGCCCGGGGTGCGGCGTCCATCAGCCGTCCCTCCGCTCCTGCGGGCCGCGGGTCCACGCGCCGAGCTCGGTACGCCGCGGCGGGCGCTCCTCGTCCGACTTGCGCTTGCGGTCCAGGGACGGCTCGTTCGCGGTGTCCGGACGCTCCGGCGGGGCCGGGTCGTTGCTCGTGGTCCAGCTGTTGGGCACCGAGAGCTTGATGATCGTGCGCAGCGCCTGGCCGTACTGCCGGTGCAGCGGTCCGGTGGTGTACGGGATGTCGTACTTCTCGCACAGCGCCCGCACCTTCTCCCCGATCTCGGCGTACCGGTTGCTCGGCAGGTCCGGGAAGAGGTGGTGCTCGATCTGGAAGCCGAGGTTGCCCGAGAGGATGTGCAGCAGCGGGCCACCCTTGAAGTTCGCCGACCCCAGCATCTGCCGCAGGTACCACTCCGCGCGGGTCTCGTCCTCGAGCTCCTCCTCGGTGAAGTGCATCGCACCGTCCGGGAAGTGACCGCAGAAGATGATCACGTAGGACCACAGGTTGCGCGCCAGGTTGGCGGTCATGTTGGCGGTCAGCGTGGTCTTCCACTGCTTGCCCGACAGCGCCGGGTAGACGACGTAGTCCTTGAGGATCTGGTTGCGGCCCTTGCGCGCGATCTGGCGCAGCTGCCGCTTCATCTCCTTCGGGTCCTTCTCACCCTTGCGGATCCGCTCGAGGTCGAGGTCGTGCAGGGCGACGCCCCACTGGAACAGCGACGCGAGCATCGCGTTGTAGACCGGCTGCCCGAGGTTGGCCGGGTGCCACTTCTGCTCGCGGGCCATCCGCAGGATGCCGTAGCCGATGTCGTTGTCGTGGCCGAGCACGTTGGTGAACTGGTGGTGGATGTAGTTGTGGGAGTGCTTCCACTGCTCGGCCGGCTGCGCGGTGTCCCACTCCCAGTTGCTGGAGTGGATCTCCGGGTCGTTCATCCAGTCCCACTGGCCGTGCATGACGTTGTGGCCGATCTCCATGTTCTCCAGGATCTTGGCCAGGCCGAGCAGCGTCGCGCCCGCGACCCAGGCGGGCTTGCGGGTCTTCTTCGACTGGGTGCCGACCGTCAGCGTGACCCGGCCGGCCGCGGCGAGGCCGCGCTGCACCTTGATCATCCGGTTGATGTACGCCGCGTCCGACGCGCCGCGGGACTCCTCGATCTCGGCGCGAATGGCGTCGAGCTCGCGCCCGATCTGCTCCACCTCCTCCACGGTGAGGTGGGTGTACTCCTTGACGTCCGAGATGGCCATGGGGCCTCCCCCTTCGTTGGTCGTGCTTGTCAGACCACGCTGGTGGTGGTCGCGAGATCAGATGTCGAGCGTGCAGTCGCCCACGGCTGCGGTGACGCAGGTCTGCACGGGCTCGTTGGGCTGGCCGAACTCGTCGCCGTTGCGCAGGTCGCGCACGGTCCCGGAGACCAGCGTCAGCGTGCAGGTGTGGCAGATGCCCATCCGGCAGCCGTACGGCATGCCGACGCCGGCCTCCTCGCCGGCCTCGAGCACGGTGGTGGCGCCGTCGGCCTCGATGGTCTTGTTGGAGTTGCGGAAGGTGATCGTCCCGCCCTCGCCGCCGTCGCCGCCGAGCTCGAGGGAGAACCGCTCGAGGTGCAGGCGCTCCTCGAGCTCCGCCGCCTCGAAGTGCTCGCTGATCGCGTCGAGCATCGGGCCGGGGCCGCACGCCCAGGTCTCCCGCTCCCGCCAGTCGGGGCAGAGCCCGTCGAGATCGGCGAGCTCGAGCATCCCGTCGAGGTCGGTGTGCAGCCGGTGGATGGTGAGCGAGTCGTGCCGCTTCTCCAGCTCGGCCAGCTCGTCGCGGAAGATCATCCGCTCGGGTGTCGGCGAGGAGTAGTGCAGCACGACGTCGGGCATGGTGCCGCGCCGGTCGAGGGTGCGCAGCATCGCCATCACCGGGGTGATGCCGCTGCCGCCGACCAGGAACAGCATCCGGGCCGGGGGCGGGTCCGGCAGGACGAAGTCGCCCTCCGGCAGCGCCAGCCGCACGATCGTGCCGGGCGCGAGCCCCTTGACCAGGTGCGCCGAGAGCAGCCCCTCGGGCATCGCCCGGACCGTGATCGAGATGGTCCGGCCCCGGCGCCGCGGCGGCGAGCTCACGGAGTACGACCGCCACTGGAACTTGCCGTCGACCTGCACCCCGATGCCGACGTACTGCCCGGGCCGGTGGTCGTAGCGCCAGCCCCATCCCGGCCGGATCACCAGCGTCGCGGCGTCGTCGGTCTCGGGGACGACCTCCTCGATCCGACCGCGCAGCTCGCGCGCGCTCCACAGCGGGTTGAGCAGGCGCAGGTAGTCGTCGGGGTGCAGCGGGGTGGTGAGCTTCGAGCCTGCTTCGCGGACGCGGTCCCACGAGATGGTGCTGCCGGACGTCATGCATCCCCCTTGCTGGAGCGGTGTCGAACTTCAGTGAACAGTTGTTCTCTGAATACGTCAACCGGCTCCCGGGGCCCGGGTCACGGTGGCGTACGACACACTCTTGCCCGCGCGCCTACGGTTGTATGCATGGGCTACGAGGTGGACAAGACCGACGAGCAGTGGCGCGAGGAGCTCTCGCCCGAGGAGTACGCCGTGCTGCGGCAGGCCGGCACCGAGCCGGCGTTCCGGGGCGAGTACACCGACACCGAGACGACCGGCGTCTATCGCTGCAAGGCCTGCCAGGCCAAGCTGTTCGAGTCGGACACCAAGTTCCACTCCGGCTGCGGCTGGCCGTCGTTCTACCAGCCGATCAGCGACACCATCGAGTACCTCGAGGACAGCTCCCACGGCATGAAGCGGGTCGAGGTCCGGTGCGCCAACTGCGGGTCGCACCTCGGGCACGTCTTCCCCGACGGCTACGGCACCCCCACCGGCGACCGCTACTGCATCAACTCGATCAGCCTGACCCTCGAGCCGGCCGACTCCTGACAAAGATCCCCCAACCGCGGGATGGTCGGGACGGTGGGGGAGCCACGAGGCTCGTCGTCATGACCCTCGAGCCCACCCTCGACAGCCCGACCGACTCCCCCGCCGAGGCCCTGCGCGGGCTCTGCGGGGGCCGCGTGCACCTGCCCGGCGACCCCGGCTACGACGCGGCTCGCCTGCCCTGGAACGTCGCCGTCGACCAGCGGCCGGCCGCCGTGGCCGTGCCCCACGACGCCTCTGAGGTCGCCGAGGTGGTCCGGGCCGCGGCCGCCGCGGGGCTCCGGCTCGCCCCCCAGAGCAGCGGGCACAGCGCCGCCCCGCTGGCCGAGCGCGGCCTCGACGACGTGGTGCTGGTCCGGCTCTCGGAGATGACCGGGGTCAGCATCGACCCCGACACCCGGACGGCCCGGGTGGTCGGCGGCACGCTGTGGCGCGACGTGGTGGCCGCGGCGGCGCCGTACGGCCTGGCCGCCATGCACGGCAGCTCCCCCGACGTGGCCGTCGCCGGCTACGCGCTGGGCGGCGGGCTGTCCTGGTACGGCCGGCAGCACGGGCTGGCCGCCAACAGCCTGCTCGCGGTGGAGGTCGTGACCGCCGACGGCACGACGGTGCTCGCGGACGCGGAGCACCACGCCGAGCTGTTCTGGGCGCTGCGCGGCGGCGGCGGCAACCTCGGCATCGTCACCGCGCTGGAGCTGCGGCTGCTGCCGGTCGCCGACGTGTACGCCGGGATGCTGCTCTGGGACCGCGAGCACGCCCCCGCGGTGGTGCGCGCGTGGTCGGAGTGGACCCGCGACCTGCCGGACTCGGTGACCACCTCGATGCGGGTGATGAGCTTCCCGCCGCTGCCCGAGCTGCCGCCGTTCCTCAGCGGGCGCCAGCTGGTGGTGATCGACGGGGCGGTCCTCGAGGACGACGACCGGGCCGCCGAGCTGCTCGCGCCGCTGCGGGCGCTCGGACCCGAGATGGACACCTTCGGCCGGATGCCCGCCGCGGCGCTGCCGGAGATCCACATGGACCCGCCGGGCCCCTCCCCCGCCGTCTCGCGGCCACGCGATGCTCGGTGAGCTCGGCGAGGAGACGATCGCGGCGCTGCTCGCCGAGGTCGGGCCCGGCACGACCACCTCGCTGCTGTTCGCCGAGGTCCGCCACCTCGGCGGCGCCCTCGGCCGCCCGGCGCCGGGCGGCGGCGTGCTCGACCACCTGCCGGACGACTACGCGCTGCTCTGCGTCGCGATCGCGCCGGTCCCGGAGGCCGCGGCCGCCGGGCTCGCGGACGCCGACCGCGTGGTCACCGCGCTGCGGCCCTGGTCGACCGAGCGCCGGATGCTCAACTTCACCGAGCACGCGGTCGACGCGAGCAGCGGGTACGCCGCGGACGCGTGGGACCGGCTGTGCCGGATCCGCGCCGAGCTCGACCCGGCCGGGGTGTTCCGCGCCAACCACCCGCTCACCTGACGGGGACCAGCATCGAGTGGACCTGGACGAGGCCGGGGCCGTACGCCGCGTCGGCCCCGGCCTGGAGCGACCCGTCGTCGTGGACCACCTCGACGACCACCGCCGCGGGGGTGGCGTAGACGCTGAGCGTGCCGGGGAGCGGGTGCTCCTCGACCTTGCGCTGGATCTCCTGCTGCTGCGGGCCGGCGATGCCGGCGTCGCCGCTCGGGCCCAGCTCGTCCGGCGGCCCCGGCACCTCGAGCACCGACGGGTCGTAGACCGCCTCCGCCGTCGCGCGGGTCACGGTCATCGTGGTGCCGTCGAACGTGCCGACGACCTGGAACTGCCCCCAGCGGACGCCTCCCGACGTGTCGAAGGCGCCCTGGTGCTCGGCCCAGTCCCAGCCCCGCAGCGGGATCCCGCGGCACTGCGGCGGGTAGGACTCCGCGACCGGTCCCAGGCAGAGCTCGGGGCTGCCGGTGTCCATGACGGTGGCCAGCGTCCGGGTGACGACCTCGCCGTCGGCGGGCGGGATGGCACCGGCCGAGGGTGAGGTCGGAGGCGATGAGGCGGGCGGCGATGCGGTCGGCGGCGAAGCGGCCGGGTCCGTGGCGCGGCCGCCGTCGTCGGTGCCGCACGCGGCCACGAGCAGCAGGGCGGCCAGGGCGAGCGCGAGCTTCATGCGGAGTGGGACGGTCGGCGACCGGCGCGGGTTCCCGTCGACCTGTCAGGGGAAGGTGCCACTTGTCAGGTGGTCTGCGCCCTGACAAGTGCCACTTTCACCGGCCGGCCGGTGAAAGTGCCCCGCCCTACGGCAGCCGCCCCACCAGCTCGGCGATGCCGACCCGGGAGCCGGTGTAGAACGGCACCTCCTCGCGCACGTGCCGGCGGGCGTCGGAGCCGCGCAGGTGCCGCATCAGGTCGACGATCCGGTAGAGCTCGTCGGCCTCGAAGGCGAGGATCCACTCGTAGTCACCCAGCGCGAACGACGCGACCGTGTTGGCGCGCACGTCGGGGTAGTCGCGGGCCATCTTGCCGTGCTCGGCGAGCATCCGGCGGCGCTCCTCGTCCTCGAGGAGGTACCACTCGTAGGACCGCACGAACGGGTAGACGCACACGTGCGCCTTGGGCTCCTCGTCGCCCATGAACGCCGGGATGTGGCTCTTGTTGAACTCCGCCGGTCGGTGCAGCGCCATCTGCGACCAGACCGGCTCGAGGCGGCGACCGAACGCCGTACGACGGAAGCGGTGGTAGGCGGCCTGGAGCTCCTCGGAGGTGGCCGCGTGCCACCAGACCATCACGTCGGCGTCGGCGCGCAGGCCGCTGACGTCGTAGACCCCGCGCACGACCACGTCGGACTCGGCGAGCTCGGCGAAGAGCTTCTCGACCTCGGCGCCCTCGGCCTCGCGGTCGGCGTCGTCGCCGAGCACGTCGGCGAGCCGGAAGACCGACCACATCGTGTAGCGGATGGAGTCGTTGATCTCGCGGACCCGGGCGGCCTTGGACGTGGGCTTCGTGCTCATGCCCCCATTGTGACTCGCGGTCACGAGCGGCCGAATCCCGCCTCCCGTGCCTTGATGATCGCCGCGGCCCGGTCCGGGGCGTGCAGCTTGGTGTAGATCGAGGACACGAGGTTGCGCACGGTCTTGCTCGACACGTAGATCTCGCGCGCGATGGCGTCGTTGGAGCGCCCCGCGGCGAGCAGGTCGAGCACGGTGCGCTCGCGGTCGGTGAGCTCCGGGAACGCCACGGCCTGCGGCGCCGGCCCCGCGGCGAACAGCGCCGCCACCCGGGCCGCGAGCGTGGCACCGAAGACCATGCCCCCGGCGTACGCCGCCCGGACGGCGTTGAGGACCTCCTCGGCGCCCGACCCCTTGAGCAGGTAGCCGGACGCACCGGCCCGGATCGCGCCGAGCACGGTGTCGTCGTCCTCGTTCATCGTGAGCATCACGACGCGTACGTCGGGCTGCCGCGCGGTGATCCGCCGGGTGGCCTCGATCCCGTCGAGGTGCGGCATCTGGATGTCCATCACCACGACGTCGGGCCGGGTCTCGTCGACCACGTGCAGCGCGTCGCGCCCGTCGGCGGCGGTGCCGACCACCTCGACGCCGTCGAGCGCGCCGAGCAGCGCGACCAGGCCGTCGCGGACGATCTGGTGGTCGTCGACCACGACGACGCGGATGGGCGTACCGGTCATGACGTCTCCTCCGCCGGCACCGGGGCCGGTCGTCTCGTCGGCAGCCACGCGCGCACCCGCGTGCCGCCGTCCACCGGGCAGGTCACCTCGCTGCGGCCCCCGAGCTCGGCGGCCCGCTCCCGCAGCGACCGCAGCCCGACCCCGGCCTGCGCCTCGGCGACGATCCCGTCCCCGTCGTCGCTCACCTCGACCACCAGCTCCCGCCCGTCGTGGGCCAGCCGGACCACGCAGCGGTCGGCCCGCGCGTGGCGGACCACGTTGGTGAGCGCCTCGGCGGCGATGCGGTACGCCGCCACCTCGACCGCCGCCGGCAGCGCACCGAGGTCGTCGGCCTCGACGCGCACGGTCAGGTCCGGGCCCGACAGCCGCTCCGCCTGCTGGCGCAGCGCGCCCACGAGCCCGAGGTCGTCGAGCGCGGGCGGGCGCAGGTCGTGCACCAGGCGGCGTACGTCGGCCACGACCTCCTGGACGTTCTCGCTGGTCGCCGCGAGGTGGCCCTTCGCGGCCTCGGGGTCGCGGTCGACCAGCAGTCGCGCCGACTCGAGTCGGAAGACCATCCCGGACAGGGCCGGGCCGAGGCCGTCGTGGAGGTCGCGGCGGATCCGGCGCCGCTCCTCCTCCCGGGCGACGACGAGCCGCTCGCGGCTCTCCTGCAGCTCGTCGGCGAGCCGGCTGGTCCGGGCGGCGGTCGCGGCCTGCCGGACGAGGTCGCCGAGCAGCTGCTCGTCACGTCGCGAGAGCCGGCTGCGCAGCCCCTTCGCCGGGAGCACCAGCCGGCCGACCTCCTGGTCGCGGTAGGTGATCGGCAGGGTCCGGGTCTGGTCCGGCCGGTCGCCGTACGTCGCGACGAGGCGCTCGCCGCCGCTGCGCTCCACCTCGACCGACACGAACCCGACGCCGAACGCCGACGCCACCGCGCGGGCGACCACGGCCAGCTGCCCGGCCCCCTCGTCCGCGGTCTCCAGCGTCGAGGCGAGCCCGGCCACGGCGTCGTACCGGTTGGCGCGGTTGCCGAGCATCAGCCGGCGCACCCCGCGCGAGAGTCGCTGGCGCAGGGGTCCGTACAGGGCCGCGGTCAGCAGCAGCACGGTGAGCACGACCTGACGCTGGTCGAGGGTGTCGCCCAGTGCGGAGGTGAGCAGCGCGAGCACGGCCAGGTCGACGACGACGAGGACGAGCGAGAGGGCGCCGTAGACCACGGTCCGGCCGACCAGGTCCTCGATCGGGACGACGGTCGGGCGGACGATCGCGATCGTCATCGCGACCGCCGGCAGCGCGGCGACGAGGAACACGACGGTGTCCTGCACGGCCCGGACCTCGGACAGGAAGCCCAGGCCGACGATGATCGCCATGGCGATCACCGACCAGAGCAACCACCGCATCCGGTCGCGCTCGAGGCCCTCGGAGCGGCGGTACCGCACCACCACGGAGGCCATCGCGACGAACAGGCCGCCGATCGTGAAGGCCACGCCCACCGGGACCGCGCGGTCGGCGATGTCGACGGGGACGGGCAGGCTGGCCCAGTCGAGGTCGACCCCGGGCGGGAGGTCCTCGACGTGGGGGCCGCGTGCGCCCGAGGGCGAGACCAGGATGGCGAGGACGGTCAGGCACATGAGCGCGAGCGCGGCCTGGCAGGCCCGGCCCCAGCGGCCCTCGAGGAAGCGGCCGGTCGGGAAGATCATCAGCAGCGCGGCCACGGTGACCGGCAGGAACGCGCCGAACCGGTCGAGGAACCAGAGCGCGCCGTTCATGGCGGGCAGCGCGTCGTCGGGGCGGACGCCGTACCGGACGTAGGACTGGGCGAGCGCGTCGAGCACCCAGAACACGCCCAGCCACGCCAGCGCCCAGCCGAACCGCTGCCGGACGTCGTGGAGGAGCACGACCGTGGCGAGCCCGGCGAGCAACAGGCCGAGGACGCCGTAGCTCCAGCCGTAGCCGGGCGCGAGCTCGACCCCGGGACCGGAGGCGGGGGTGGCGATGTCGAGGGCGATCGTCAGCGCGAGCACCGCGGCGGTCAGGGCGGGCAGCACCAGCAGCGTCCAGTGCCGCTGCAGCCCTGCCCTGATGCCCACCGGGACATTGTGAGGCCGGCCCGGCCCCGTGGGGGCCGGACCGGCCAGAGTTGCCCGAGTCTTGTCGACCATGCCGGTGGCTGCCGCTGCGCAGCCGGTCAGCGGGTCGCGGTGCGGTACCGCCGGTCGCCCAGGGTGAACCCGAGGGCGGTGGTCAGCAGCCAGAGCACGCCGGTCACGCCGGACATGTACTCCAGCGGCGAGATGCCCAGCACGACGGTGAGGCCGCCGAGGACCAGGCCGACCCGTCCGATCCAGCGCGGCACGACGCCCTGCCGGGCGGCGGAGAACAGCGCGAGCCCGGCGAGGCCGGCGAGCACCCAGAGCCACGGGATGGTGCCGATCCAGTGGTTGTACATCGCCGCGTTGGCGTCGTCCACGATCCCGTCGCCCTGGCCGAAGGCCATCATGAACTCGGTGTCGAGCCCGGCGCCGAGCACGGAGACCACCGCGGTGCCGGCGAGCCCGGCGAAGGCGACGGTGGGGGCGATGCTGTCCGGCATCGCGGTGCGCAGCCGCCGGAACAGGCCGGCGGCGAACACGACCATGAGGATCGCACCGGTCATGGCGATCGAGTGGTAGGCGAACATCACCGGCGCCTTGTCCTGCAGGTCGGCGGCGATGCCGGTCGTGGTGCCCTGGTACTTCTCCAGGTAGACCGTGTCGACCATCGACGTGGTGACGATGGTGGCGGCGCCCAGCAGGGCGGAGCCGATGCCGGCGAGCGCCCAGGCCCGGGAGGTGCCCGTCCGCGGGCGGGTCCGGATCTCGTGGCTCGGGGTGTCGACCAGGTCGGAGCGGACCGGGTTGTGGGTGGTGACGTGGGTGGTCATCGGGTTTCCCTTCGCGTGGTGCGGTTGTCGATGACCTGACCGTGCCGGGCCGGATGTCCCGGCCGACAGGGACAACGCGGCAACGTTGCCGGGCGGGGTGGAGCGCCGGCGGCCGGTCAGCCGGCGAGGTCGCGCACCGCGCGGTGGGCGGAGGCGATGACGGCGGGGATCCCGACCCCGTCGTACGCCGCGCCGCAGACCGCGAGCCCGGGCACCCGGGCGACGTCCGCGCGGATCCGGGCCACCCGGTCGAGGTGGCCGAGGGCGTACTGCGGCAGGCCGCCGCCCCACCGCTGCACGTGGGTGTCGACCGGCCGGGCGGTCAGCCCGATCGCCTCGGCCAGGTCGGCCAGCGACGAGGCGACCAGCTCCTCGTCGGACGCCTGCAGCGCCACCTCCTCGCGGTGCCGGCCCAGCGAGGTGCGCAGGTGGACCACGTCGTCGCCGTCCAGGGCGCCCCGGCCCGCCGCGCGGACCCAGCCCCACTTGGCGAAGGAGAACGTCGAGGCCTTGATCCGGCGCCCCTCGGTCGGCGGCACCAGGAACCCCGAGCTGTCCCCGGTCAGGACCGTGGCGAGGTCGTCCGCGCGGAACGCCAGCGTCACCACCGCCACCGAGGCCGACTCGATGGCCGCGAGCTCGCCGGCCGCGCCGGGCGCCAGGTCCGTGAGCAGCCGGGCGGTCGGCGCGGCGGGGGTGGCGAGCACGACGGCGTCGGCCTCGACGAGCTCCTCGGCGGTGGTGGGGCCGACCACGAGCACGAAGCGCGGCCCTCCTGCCGCGTCGCCGGGGGCCCGCTGCAGCGCACGCACCGTGGCCCCGGTCCGCACCTCGAAGGAGCCCGAGGCCAGCGCCTCGGGGAGCCGGCCCATGCCGCCGGGGATGCCGGCGAAGACCGGCAGGTCGTAGCTCGGCGGGATCGCCGCGGCCTGCTCGAGCAGGGAGCCGCGCTCGGCGTACGCGACCAGCTGCGGCACGGCGGCGCGCGCGGAGATCTCCCGGGCCCGGCCGGCGTACACCCCGCCGAGCAGCGGCTCGACCAGGACGTCGGTGACCTCGTCGCCGAACCGTCGCGCGACCAGGTCGCCCACCGACACGTCGCCCTCGATCACCTCGGGCGGCAGCTCCGGCTCCCGTCGGGCCCGCGCGAGACCGGCCTCCGAGAGCACGCCGGAGGTGGCCAGCTGGTCGAGGTCCAGCGGCACCCCCATCAGCGACCGCGGCAGCGGCCGCAGCGCGCCGCGCGTCCAGATCCGCGACGAGACGACCGCCGGGTGCTCGATCTCCAGGCCGGCCGCGACGGCCAGGTCGACGCCCTCGGGACGCCGGTTCAGCATCGCCTCGGCTCCGACGTCGACGACGACGCCGGCGACCGGGTGGCGGCGCAGCTTGCCGCCGACCTGCGGCGACGCCTCCAGGAGCAGTACGCCGTGCCCCGCGGCCGCGAGGTCGCGTGCGGCGGTGAGACCGGCGATGCCGCCACCGACCACGACCACACGGCGGCTCTCCGGACTCACCCGGTCAAGGGTAGGGCCCGGCCCCGACCGCGGGTGCGCACGGTCGGGGCCGGGAGCTCATCAGGCCGCGACCGCCTCCTGCGCGTGTCGCGGAGCCGGGACGCCGAGCGCCTCGTCGAGGTCCTGGCCGCGGGTCTCGGGCAGGAACCGGGCACAGGTCAGGCTGATCGCGGCCACGACCACGTTGTAGCCCGCGACCCACCACAGCGTCCCGCCGCCCAGCGTCACCAGCCACGCCGCGATCAGCGGCGTCAGTCCGGAGGCGACGACCCCCGAGAGCTGGTAGAGCGAGCTCAGCGCGGTGTACCGGAACCGGGTCTCGAACAGCTCCGACCAGAAGGCGGCCAGCGGTCCGTACACGGTGCCGTAGACGAGCCCGAGCCCGGCGACCAGCGCCGTGAAGATCGCCAGCTGTCCCCCGCTCTGCACCAGCGCCGCGACCGGGAACGCGAGGAGCAGCGCCGCCCAGGCTCCGACCCGGAACACCGGCTTGCGTCCGACCTTGTCGGACAACGCCCCGGCGATCGGGACCAGCACCACCCCCAGCGTGGCGCCGACCATGATGCCGTTGAGCGCCCACGACTTCGGCAGGCCGAGGTTCGTGACGACGTAGGCGAGCAGGAAGACCGAGAAGAAGTTGAAGGTGAACCCCTCGACGAAGCGGGTCCCCATCCCCAGCAGCAACGCGCGCGGCTGGCGGCGCAGCAGGTCGCGCAGCGGGATCGCCGAGACCTGCTTCTGCTCCTGGACCCGGGCGAACGACGGGGTCTCCATCACCGAGAGCCGGATGTAGGCGCCGATCCCCAGCAGCACCACGCTCAGCAGGAAGCAGGCCCGCCAGCCCCAGGCGAGGAACGCCGCGTCGGGCAGCAGGCTGGCCACCGAGAAGGCGCCGGAGGCGAGCAGCAGGCCGCCCGGCACCCCGATGTGCGCGAAGCTGCCGAAGAAGCCGCGCCGGTCGGCCGGGGCGTACTCCACCGCCAGCAGCACGGCGCCGCCGTACTCACCGCCGACGCCGATGCCCTGCAGCACGCGCAGGACCACGAGGGCGATCGGCGCCCACACGCCGATCTGGTCGTACGTCGGCAGCAGCCCGATCGCGGCGGTGCCGACGCCCATGATCACCAGCGTCAGCAGCAGCATCTGCTTGCGGCCGATCCGGTCGCCGAAGTGGCCGAAGACCAGCCCGCCCACGGGCGGGCGAGGAACCCGACCGCGAAGGTCGCGAACGCCGCGAACTGTGCGGCCGGTCCGTCCAGGCCGTTGAAGTAGAGCTTGTCGAAGACCAGCCCCGCGGCGGTGCCGTAGAGGAAGAAGTCGTACCACTCGATGGTGGCGCCGACCGCCGAGGCGAGCGCGACCCGGCGCGGCGTCGGTGGCGCGTCCGTGAGCGTCTTTGCACGTCCCATCAGGCGACCTGCCCGTTGCTGATGCGGGTGAAGCCGCTGCGGTGGAAGACCAGCGGCAGCGAGGTGTCCGTGTGCTCGACCGCGTGCAGCTCCAGGATCACGATCGTGTGGTCACCCGCCTCCACCTCGCGGTAGACCGAGCAGTCGAAGCGGGCGAGCCCCTCGTCGAGGGTGACCGCGCCGTCCTCGGTCGCCGTGACCGTCACGTCGTCGAACCGGTGGTCGACCGGTCCGGCCAGCCGACGGCAGACGTCGCCGTGGTGGTCGGCCAGGATCGTGAGGCCCAGGCGCTCGGCCCGGCGCAGCGTCGGCCACGTCTTGGAGGTGTTCGCGATCGAGAACGAGACCAGCGGCGGCTCGAGGCTCACCGAGGTGAACGAGCTCGCGGCCAGGCCGGCCAGCTCGCCGTCCACCTCGGCGGCGACCGCCACCACCCCGCTGGGGAAGACGCCGAACGCCTCCCGGAGCCGCTTCGCGTCGAGGTCCTGGTTGGTCGTGAGTGCGGTCACGGTCATGAGGTCACTCCTGCCTTGCTGTCGAGGATGGCGGTGATGGCGGGTCGGGCGAGCCCCAGCCAGTGGGCGTAGGCATCCGGGTCGTCGTACGCCGCGTCCACGACGTAGAGCCCCTTGGCCGGCACGATGCCGCCGATCTCGGTGAGCACCGGCCGGAGCGTGAGCTCCGGGGCCAGCGCGTGGCCGGGGCCGGCGCCGAGCATCAGCGGGACCGCGACGCCGCGCAGCCCGTCGGTCGGGAAGCGGTCGAGGAAGAGCTTGAGGAGACCGGTGTAGGCGCCCTTGTACGTCGGGGACGCGAACACCACGAGGTCGGCGGAACCGACCTGCTCCACCAGCCCGGCCACGGTCGGGTCGCTCCAGTCGAGCAGCGCGGGGCCGAGGTCGGCCAGGTCGACCACGAGATCCGGCTCTCCGCCGGCGAGCTCGTGGGCGACGTGGACCGCGGCGGCGAGGGTGCGCGACCCCGGCTTCGGGTTGCCGACGACGACGGCGACGCGGGCGGTCACGACGCGGCCCTGCGGGACTCGGCGGCGAACGGCACCTGCGCGCTCACCGCGGTCGGGTGCGGGTGCTCCCAGAGCCCGCGCTTCGCCAGGACGGGCAGCACCCCCTCGCCGAACCAGTAGGCGCCCTCGAGGTGCGGGTAGGCGGAGAGGACGAACTCGTCGATGCCGACGGAGTGGTACTCCTCGATCCGGTCCGCGACCTCCTCGTGGCTGCCCACGAGCGCGGTGCCGGCCCCGCCGCGCACCAGGCCGACGCCGGCCCAGACGTTGGGGTGGATCTCGAGGTCGTCCTTGCTGCCGCCGTTGAGCTCGAGCATCCGGCGCTGGCCCTCGGACTCGGACCTGCGCAGCCCGGCCTGCACCTTGGCGACGGTCTCCTCGTCGATGCCGGCGATCAGGCGGCCGGCCTCGGCCCACGCCTCCTCGGAGGTGTCACGGGTGATGGTGTGCATGCGGATCCCGCACGTGATCTCGCGGCCCTGCTCCTCGGCGAGGCGACGGATCCACGCGACCTTCTCGCGCACCGCCTCCGGCGGCTCGCCCCAGGTCAGGTAGACGTCCGCGTGCTTCGCCGCGACCCGGCCGGCCGCCGGCGAGGAGCCGCCGAAGTAGATGGTGGGCACCGGGTCGGGGATCTGGCCCAGCGTGGCCTGCTCGACCTGCAGGTGCCTGCCCCGGAAGTCGACGGTCTCGCCGGCCCACAGGCGGCGCACGATCGTGAGGAACTCGTCGCAGCGCTCGTAGCGCTCCTCCTTGTCCAGGAAGTCGCCGAACATCCGCTGCTCGTGGCTCTCCCCGCCGGTGACGACGTTGAGCAGGAGGCGTCCGCCGGTGAGGTTCTGGAAGGTCCCGGCCATCTGCGCGGCGAGGAACGGCGAGACGAGCCCGGGGCGGAAGGCGACGAGGAACTTCAGCCGCTCGGAGACCTGGCTGAGCATCGCGGTGGACAGCCAGGCGTCCTCGCACCAGGCGCCCGCGGGCGTCAGCGCGGCGTCGAAGCCCATGTCCTCGGCGCCGCGAGCCACCTGGCCGAGGTAGGCCACGGAGGCCGGGCGGCCGGACGGGATGGCGTCCACGCCGTGCCCGCCGCCGACGACCTGGCGGCCGTCACCGCCGTTCGTGGGCAGGAACCAGTGGAACTTCAGGGGGGAGGTCATGACGTCCTTTCCGGAGACGTACGGGTGGTCAGAGCTGTCCGTGGTTGGGCGGGAGGGTGCCGTCCACGGCGTAGCGGCCGAGGTGCTGGACCTTCCAGGCCGCGGGGTCGTGCAGGGTGTGCGTGCGCGCGTTGCGCCAGTGCCGGTCGAGGTTGAGGCGCGCGAGGGCCGAGCGGGTGCCGGCGACCTCGAAGAGGCGGCTGGCCACCTCGACCGAGGCCTGCGTGGTCGCGGCCCGCGCGGCCGCGACGGCCAGGCTGGCCGCCGCCGCGGACTGCTCGGTCAGGTCTGCGTCGGCCCGGTCGACCGCGCGGCCGGCCTCGGCCAGCAGGGCCTCGGCCGCCCGGACCTGGAGCTCCATCTCGCCGAACGCGTGGACGACCAGCGGGTCGTCGGCGGCCCGCTCCACCTGGGCGTCCGGGTAGGGGCGGCTCCTGGTGGCCACGAAGTCCGCGGCCTCGGTCAGGGCGGCGCGGGCGATCCCGGCGTCGATGGCCGCGTGCAGGAGCTGCGCGAAGGCGCCGTACGTCTGGGGTCCCTCGAAGGTCAGGTGGTACGGCGTGATCCGCGCGGACTGCACGGCGACGTCCACGAGCTCGACGGTGCCGCTGGCGGTCGTGCGCTGGCCGAGGCCGTCCCAGTCGTCGACGACGGTGACGCCGGGAGCGGTGCGCTCGACCCAGGCCACGTGGAGCGGGCCACCCTGGCCGAGGTGCGCCAGCACCGGGATCCAGTCCGCGAAGAGCGCGCCGGTGCTGTAGCCCTTGGTGCCGTTGAGCAGCCAGCCGCGCCCTGCGGGCTCGAGCGTGGTGCGGATGTCGCGGACGTGCTTCGTGCCGACCTCGGACTGGGCGTTGCCGAACCGTCGGCCCGACAGCACCTCGGCGAAGAAGAACGCCTGCTGGGCCTCGGTGCCCTGGTGCCGCAGCGCGTTGACGTAGACGAAGTGGCTGTGCGGGATCTGCGCGACGCTCGGGTCACCGGTGGCCAGCAGCCGGAACACCTCGGCGACCGTCTCCGCCGGCAGGTCGGCCCCGCCGTACTCCCCCGGCACCGTGACGGCGAGCAGCCCCGAGGCCGTCAGCGACTCCAGCTCGGCCGCGGGCAGCACGCGCTCCGCGTCGCGGCGAGCGGCGTCCACGGCCAGGGCGTCGGCGAGCAGGCCGGCGGTCCGCACGGCCTCGTCCCGGGCGAGCACCGGCACCCGGGGTGCGGCCGTGGTCACGGCAGTCGCCGGCCAGCTGGTCCCTGCGGTCATGGAGGTCGTGCCCCTTTCGTCCCCTTGGTCACTTATGTCGAGCATGTTGCTGTACTTTCGATCCCGGTTCAAGCCGATCCGGCCCCTCAGGCGGGCGGAGTCGGCGATGGGGTGACAGGGATTCCCTGTCACCGAGGTCCGGAGGAGGGCATTCGTCGTGCGCATCGAGCAGCTGGAGTACGTCGCCGCGGTCACCCAGCACGGGTCGCTGCGTCGGGCGAGCGAGCACCTGCACATCTCCCAACCCGCCCTGAGCGAGGCGGTCAGCAAGCTCGAGCGGGAGCTGGGCGTGCGACTGCTCGACCGCCACCGGTCCGGGGCCCGGATCAGCCGTCGCGGTCGCGAGCTCCTCCAGAACGTCGTCGAGGTGATCGAGGCCGTCGACCGGCTGCGCACGGCCGCCGGCGACCAGGCCGCCAGCACCCGGGTGATCCGCGTCGGCACCGTCAGCGCGGCCACGTCCACCCTGCTGGTCCCGGCCGTGAGCGAGTTCCGCCGCGCCCACCCGGGCACCACCGTCGAGGTCCTCAACACCCAGCAGGCCGACATCAACCAGGGGCTCCTGGACGGGTCGCTGGACCTGGGGCTGGTCAACCTGCTCGAGGGCGACGACGTACCGGTCGACCTGGTCGGGCAGGCCCTGGTCCACGGCCGCCCGGTCGTGGTGATGCCCGCCGACCACCCGTTCACCGCCCTCACCAAGGTCGACATCGCGCGACTGCGCCAGGAGCCGTTCGTGGCCATGCGCGCCGGCTACCTGATGCACCGTTTCGCGCACCGGCTGTTCGGCTCCGAGATGCCGGCGGTGAGCTACACGACCGACGGCGCCGAGCTCGGCAAGGTCATGGTGGCCGAGGGACTCGGCCTCACCGTGCTCCCCGACTACAGCGTGGCCGGGGACCCGATGGAGCGGGCGGGACTGATCACCCACCGCCCCATCGACGGCGACCGCACGGCGATCACGCTGGTGCTGCGGCAGCGGCGCGGCGAGCGGACCCCGCAGCCGGTGCGCGACCTGCAGGCGGCGCTCGTCGCACACGCCCGCGTCTACCGGCGGGGAACCACCGCGGCTGGGCCTACGTCCCAGACCACATGACCCACGTCGCCCCTCGCTCGCCGGACACCGGTCGCCCTCGTCGCGACCCTCTGCCTCGTCGCTGGATCCCTGCTCTCCGGCTGCTCGGACGCCGGCTCGTCCGACACCACTGCCGGCTCCGCGTCCGCGGACCGCGCGGCCATCGGCGCCGACGCCCCCGCCCCGGCCGAGTCGAAGGTGGACGCGATCGCCGCGAACGCGCCGGATGGCGGCACCCCGGTCCAGCACCGCGCGGAGATCTCCCACGGCAACGTGATCCTGCGCGCGCCCGAGGTCGCCGACGCCCGGATCGACGTACGTCGCATCGTCGACCGGTACGACGGCGAGGTCACCGCCGACCAGACCGACTCCGACGACGAGGGTCGGGTCGTGAGCGCGAACCTCGTCGTGCGCGTGCCGTCGTCGGACTTCGTCGACGCGATGGACGCGCTGCGCGGGGTCGCCGAGCTCGCCTACGCCAGCGCGGACACCAAGGACGTGACGACCAGGGTCATCGACACCCGCGTCCGGCTGCGCGCCCAGCGCCGCAGCGTGCACCGGGTCGAGAAGCTGCTGAGCCGCGCGCAGGACCTCCGCGACATCGTCCTGATCGAGAACGAGCTGGCGCAGCGCCAGGCCGCGCTGGACTCCCTCGAGCAGCAGTCGGCCTACCTCGCCGACCAGACCTCGCTGGCCACGATCACCGTGGAGATCGACAAGGCACACCACGCGGCCGCGAAGAAGCACGAGGACCACACCGGGTTCCTCGCCGGCCTGTCCGCGGGCTGGCACGGCCTGACCGCGGTCGCGGTCGGGCTGGCCACGGCACTCGGCGCGGTGCTGCCGTTCGCGGTCGTGCTGCTGGCGCTCGCCGCGCTGGCCTGGCCGGCCCTGCGGGCCGCCCGCCGGCGGCACCGGCCCGCGACGCCGTCGACGCCGGCTGGTTGAGGGCGCCGCAGCCCCGAGCCCCAGCCGAGCGTGCGCGACGTCACCGGCCCGAGCGGAGGCGCCCGGTGGATCCAGGCTGAGCCGGGAAACCGTGCGGACCCACGCCGGAGATGCGACGCTGTGGCCGTGCCAGCCAACACCCGACTCGCGGTCCTCATCGACGCCGACAACACCTCGGCCACCCACATGAGCGCGCTGCTCGAGGAGCTGGCCAAGTACGGCGTGCCGACGGTCAAGCGGGCCTACGGGGACTGGACGACCCCGCAGCTGGCGCCCTGGAAGGAGGAGCTGCACCGTCACGCCGTGCAGCCGATCCAGCAGTTCTCCTACACGTCGGGGAAGAACTCCACCGACTCCGCGCTGATCATCGACGCGATGGACCTGCTCTACTCCGGCAACCTCGACGGGTTCGCGATCGTGTCCAGCGACAGCGACTTCACGCGGCTCGCGACCCGGCTCCGTGAGTCCGGCAAGACGGTCATCGGCCTCGGGCGACGGCGTACCCCCGCCTCGTTGGTCGCGGCCTGCGACCGGTTCGTCTACCTCGAGGTGCTCGGCGGCGGGAGCAAGTCCAACGGGGCACCCGAGGCCGAGGACGAGGCCATCGTCCCGCTGCCCGACCTGCGCACGATCCTGGTGGCGGCGATCAACTCCACCTCGCAGGACGACGGCTGGGCGGCGCTGTCGGCGGTCGGCAGCCACATCAGCACCAACAACCCGTCGTTCGACCCGCGCAACTACGGCTACCCGAAGCTGGTCGAGCTCGCGCGCGCCCAGAACTTCGTGGACGTCGAGCAGCAGCCGCAGGGCCAGGTGAAGGTCCGGCTGCGGTCCTCGCGCCCGGCCAAGCAGTCCGTCGCCAAGAAGTCCGTGGCCAAGAAGGTCGCCCGCAAGAAGGCCTAACCCTCCAGCGGGTAGCCCTGCACGAACTCCGTCAGCCGCGTGAGCTGGTCGGGGTCGGTGGACGGGATGACCCCGTGCCCGAGGTTGAAGATGTGCCCCTTCGCCGCCCGGCCGGCCTCGATCACCTCGGCGGCCCGCGACGTCATCACGTCGGTCGGCGCGAACACCAGGGTCGGGTCGAGGTTGCCCTGCACGCCGCGGTCGCCGACCAGCGGGATCGCGTCGGCCAGCGGCATCCGCCAGTCGACCCCGACCACGTCGGCCCCGGCCTCGCCCATCAGCGTGAGCAGGTTGGAGGTGCCGACTCCGAAGTGGATCCGCGGCACGCCCAGCGCGCCCGCGCGCTCCAGCACGGCGGCCGAGTGCGGCATCACCTGGGCGCGGTAGTCATCGGGGGTCAGCGCGCCCGCCCAGGAGTCGAAGAGCTGCACCGCGCTGGCACCGGCCGCGACCTGCACCTCGAGGTACGCCGCGGCGATACCGGCGATCTTGCGCATCAGCGCGTCCCACACGTCCGGGGCGCCGAACATCATCGCCTTGGTCTTGGCGTGCTCCTTGGAGGGACCGCCCTCGACGAGGTACGACGCCACCGTGAACGGGGCGCCCGCGAACCCGATCAGCGGGGTGCCGCCGAGCTCGCCCACCAGGCCGCGGACGGCCTCGGTGATGAACGGGACGTGCTCGGGCGTGAGGTCCGGGATCGCCTCGACGTCGGCGAGGGTGCGGACCGGCTCGGCGACCACCGGGCCGACGCCCGGCTTGATGTCGAGGTCGACGCCGACCGCCTTGAGCGGCAGCACGATGTCGGAGAAGAAGATCGCGGCGTCCACGCCGTACCGGCGCACCGGCTGCATCGTGATCTCCACGACCAGCTCCGGGTCCATGCACGACTCGAGCATCCCGACGCCCTCGCGGACGCGGAGGTACTCCGGCAGCGAACGCCCCGCCTGGCGCATGTACCAGACCGGCGTGTGCGGCACGGGCTCGCCGCGCGCGGCCTTGAGGAAGGCGCTCTCGGAGAGGTCTGCGCGGCTGCTCACGAGACGAAGCCTCGCAGGTCACCCGGCGTGTTCGCACATCGAGACTCGATCCCCGACCTACTGTGAACCCATGGTCGTCCGTCAGGAGACGCACCCGGGCACGGGTGCGGGAGCTGTTCCCCCCGAGTTCCGGGCCGCGGTGAGCAGCATGCATGCCGCACGACTGCGCCCGGAGGTCTTCTGCGAGGAGATGCCGGCACCGCAGCGGATCGCGCCGTACGCCGCCGCGCTGTCGGCGGACGTCACCGTCGACGACATCGACGTCGGCACCGGCCGGATCATCCTGCTCCACGACCCCGCCGGCAACGACGCCTGGGAGGGCACCTACCGCGTCGTGGCCTACTCCCGCGCCGAGATCGACCTCGAGCTCATCACCGACCCGATGCTCGCCGCCGTCGGCTGGTCCTGGCTGACCGAGGCCCTCGAGGCCCACGGCGCGGTGTACGCCGCCGCGTCCGGCACCGTCACCCGGGTCGCCACCGAGAGCTTCGGCGGCATGTCCGACGACGGCGGCACCGCCCAGATCGAGATCCGCGCCTCGTGGACCCCGCAGCCGCCCCCGTCGGCCGCCGCCGGCACCCCGCTGGACCTCGCCCCGCACGTCGAGGCGTGGGGCGAGCTGCTGTGCACCGCGGTCGGCCTGCCGCCGGTCCCCGAGGGCGTGACGGTGATGCCGAGTCGCCGCGGCCAGCGAGGTCCGGGACACTGACCTCCATGGCCCCACTTGCCGACGCCTCCGCCGCCGAGCCGCACGACGACCCGCGGCACCAACCGGCCACCGAGCCGGAGGAGACGCCGGCCGAGGCCGAGAAGCCGATGCTGACCCTGCGCGACGGCCTGCCCCCGGTGGTGGAGACCGAGGCCGCGCTGCTGGAGGTCTGCTCCGCGCTGGTCGCCGGCTCCGGTCCGGTGGCGATCGACGCCGAGCGCGCGTCGGGCTACCGCTACTCCTCCCGGGCCTACCTGATCCAGCTGCGCCGCGACGGCGCCAGCACCGCCCTGGTCGACCCGATCGCCTTCGAGTCGCTGGCCCCGCTGCAGGAGGCCCTCGAGGGCACCGAGTGGATCCTGCACGCCGCCACCCAGGACCTGCCCTGCCTCACCGAGCTGGGCCTGCGCCCCACCTCGCTGTTCGACACCGAGCTGGCGGGGCGCCTGCTGGGCTACCCCCGCGTCGGCCTGGCCACCCTGGTCGAGACGCTGCTCGGCTACCGGCTCGCCAAGGAGCACTCCGCCGTGGACTGGTCCACGCGCCCGCTCCCGGCGCCCTGGCTGGAGTACGCCGCCCTCGACGTCGAGGTGCTCGTGGAGCTGCGCGACGCCCTCGCCGCCGAGCTGGTCGCGGCCGGCAAGGACGACTGGGCGCGCCAGGAGTTCGACTACCTGCGCACCTTCGAGCAGCCCGCCCGGGTCGACGCGTGGCGGCGCACCTCCGGCCTGCACCGGGTCCGGGGGCGCCGCGGGCTGGGGGCGGTCCGCGCCCTGTGGGAGACCCGCGACCAGATCGCCGAGCAGCGCGACGTGACGCCGGGCCGGATCATCCCCGACGCGGCGATCGTGGCGGCCGCGCAGGCGATGCCCGCCGACCGGAGTGCGCTGCTCAAGGCGCGCGGCTTCCACGGCCGGGGCGCCGAGCGGTACGCCGGCCGCTGGCTCGCCGCGCTCCGCGAGGCGCAGGAGATGCCCGAGGAGGAGCTGCCGACCCGCTCCCCCCGCGGTGACGGACCGCCGCTCCCCCGCGCCTGGGCCGAGAAGGACCCGGTCGCCGCCAAGCGGCTGTCGCTCGCGCGCGAGGAGATGGCCCGGCTCGCCGACCAGCACGGGATGCCCGTGGAGAACCTGCTCACCCCGGACTACCTGCGCCGCACCCTGTGGACGCCGCCGCGGACCCGCGAGCCCGGCACGCTGCTCGACGAGATCGCCGCCCAGCTGGCGGCGTACGGCGCCCGCAGCTGGCAGATCGCGCTCACCGCGCCGATCCTGACCACGGCCACCCTCGAGGCCGACGCGGCAGCAGACGCGGGCGCGGTCGCCGCAGCGGACGACGTCCCCCCGGTCGAGTCCGCGGAGGACTGAACCCGGCCTACCGGGTCCGCCCTACCGGACTACTGGGCGTCCTCGGTGGCGCTCTCGGGGTCCAGCACCGGCTGCGACTCCTCGTCGATCTTGTCGGTGACCGCCTCGAGGTCGAGGACCGGCACGTTCAGCAGGTCGTCCAGGCTGCCGGAGACGGCCTTCTCGAGCTGGGGCATCGTGTCGATGAGCGGCGGCACCTGCAGCGTCCGCACGCTGGTGCTGAAGACCCCCGAGTGGTCGGGCAGCCGCCCCGGCTGCCGGAAGTCGTCGGACGCGGCGACCTCGAGGTTGGCCGGCACCAGGTAGCCCGACCGCACCACCCGGCTCACCGCGTCGGTCGAGAGGGCGTGGACCAGGAAGTCGGCGGCCTCCGAGCTGCTGGCCGCGTCGGCCGACATGCACAGCCCGGTGATGTCGCCGACCGTGGCCCCGCCGTCGAGGGACGGCATCGGCATCACGTCGAAGTCCAGGCCCTGGACCTGGCGCAGCTCCGGCACCAGGGAGCGGAAGCCCGCGATCATGCCGAGCCGGCCGCGCTCGAACCACGTCAGCGCCGAGGCCTTCGCGAGCTGCTGCTGGGTCGGGGTCACGTGCGGGTCGCGCAGCAGCTCAAGAGTGCGCTCGAGGGCACTGCGCGTCTCGTCGGAGGAGAAGGCCAGCGACGTGGGGTCCTCCTCGTCGTCGAAGACCTGCCCGCCCCCGGAGTAGATGAACGGCGCCAGGCCGGTCAGGGTCGGCTCGATGTAGACGCCCCGGGTGCCCTTGCGCGGCCGGGTGGCGAACTCCGCCGCCGAGGTGAACTGGTCGAAGTTCCAGTGGGGGTTGTCGCTCTCGGGATCCGGCGCGGAGATCTCGCGCTTCTGCATCCGCGCGAAGTCGACGAGCTCCTTGTTGTAGTAGATGACCATCGGCGAGATCGCGTAGGGCATGCACTGGAGCCGGTTGTCGGAGCTGAACGCCTCGAGCGCGTCGCGGGAGTAGCCGTCACCGAAGTCCACGCCCCGCTCGTCGAGCAGCTCGTCGACCGGCTGGTTGAGGTGCTTCTCCTGCAGCCACGCCAGGTCCGCGCGCGAGACCATGAACACGTCGGGCAGCTTGGCGGCCGAGCCGTCCTGTCCCCTCAGGTCCGTCATCATGTCGTCGTGGTCGGCCCACGAGCGGAGCCGGATCTCGCTGTCGTCCGAGCTCGCGTTGTAGCTGTCGACCACGCTCTGGAAGGCGGACGTCTCGTCCTCCGGGCCGAAGACACCGAAGGTCAGCGGCGTGGGCGGCTCGGGAGTGGCGGAGCCGCTGCGCAGGGTCGGTCCGGGCTCCGCGCCGCCGCCGTCGCAGCCCGCGAGCAGCAGCACCAGCGCGCCGGCCGTCGCGGTCGCGGCCAGCCGGCGTACGCCGTGGCCCTGCCGCCGACGCTCGGCCCCCACCGCTGGCCCACGACGCACCCTCACCTGCACCCCTACTCTCCCCGCCTGCCACGTGTCTCGCCCGGCGCCTCACCCGGAGGCGCCGCTGGCGGGCCCACCCTACCGACCGGCGAGTAACCGCCGGCCGCATGTCGTCCCACCGTCCGGGGCCCGCTCCTCCTACGATGCGACACGTGTCCCGCCTTCCCCTGCTGACCCTGGTGGCGCTCGCCCTCGTCGCCAGCGGTTGCGGCTCCTCCGACTCGAGCCAGCCGCTGTCCTCCGCACCCGTGCACCACCAGCGCACGCACGACGGCGACGCCGGGAGCACCCCACCGAGCGCGACGCCGACCCCCGCACCGACGGCCGACGCCGCCGAGTCGGCGCCCCCGGCCAAGGCGCACGCCCCGCACCGTCGGCAGCGCGTGCCCGTCCCGGCGCCGGGCCGTGCGAGCGCACGGCGTACGCCCCTCGAGGCCCACCTGCTGACGGCCGAGCACCTCCCGGCCCTGACCCCGCGCACCGACGGCGGCGGCTGGACCGTCTCGGCGACCGGGCCGGAGGACTCGGTCAGCGTCGGCGCCTGCCAGAAGACCTCCCTGGAGACCATCGGTGCCGTCAGCGCGGTCCGCCGCACCTACGCCCCGGCCGACGACAGCCGGGGGCAGGCGGTCCAGGTGGTGGCGCGGTTCGCCGACGACAAGTCCGCGTGGCGCGCCCACGAGGTGCTGCGGTCCTGGCACGAGGCGTGCGAGGCCGAGGTCGGCCCGCTGCGCAGCGTGACCGTGGACACCGGCACGGGCGAGAACTACCGGGTCCGCTACGCCGCCTCGGAGGCGGGCCGGGCCCGGCTCGCCGCCTTCGGCATCGTCGCGAACGGCCCCTACCTCTCCGTGGTCGAGATCAAGGCAGTACGACGCGACTTCCCCACCGACCGGGCGCCGGCCCGGTCCGCCGTGCGCCGGATCGCCCGCTCGTTCACCTGAGCTGCTACAGGGCGTGCAGCCCGCGGGCCGCGCTGAGGACCCGGTCGAAGGCGGCACGGTCCAGCGCGGCGCCCTCGCGACGGATCGCGTCGGGTGCCAGGACGATCAGCCGGTCCAGCCGCACCTCGCTGGGCCGGCGCTCGCGGTCCCAGCCGCCGGTCCCGACGTCCATCCACTGCCGCCCGAAGCGGGCCTCGTCGGCGGCGTCGCGGTCGTGGTCCTTGCTGGTGAGCATCAGGCCGAGCCACTGCGGGCCACCGGCGGACCGGCGCCGGCCGACCAGCAGCACGGGGCGGTCCTTGCCGCGGCCGTCGTTCTCCTCGTAGGGCACCCAGGCCCAGACCACCTCGCCGAGGTTCGGCTGGCCGTCGGCGCGCGGCGCGTAGCCGATCGTGTCGCCGCCGCGCTTGCGGGCGGGGCGGGAGCGGAGGAGGGACTGGAGCCGGCGGCGCAGGTTCACCATGGCCGCGAGCCTAGGGTGCGTCTCTCAAGTCGGCGCCGTCGCGAGCGGGGTTTCGCGCCGTATCTGGCAAGGCGGAGGCGCGAAGGCGGGACGGAGTCCCGACGAGTCGCCGACAACGCCGCCAGATCGGATGCGAAGGCCCGCGCAGCAGGCGCTCCGACTTGGGAGACGTGCCCGAGAGGGAGAGGAGGAGTACGCCGGACCGGGAGCGCCTCACGGCGCGTGGCCGCTCGTAGCGGCTTATTTTGGGACCCGGGGCTGCCGCGGCCCGACGTACTCCGAGGTCCCACCTTACGACGCCGGGCCGGTCACTCAAGGCATTCCGCTGAGACCCGACGCACACTGGCCGGTCGCACGCTGGCCGATCAGGCCAGGCCGTGCCGCAGCTCCGCGTGGCCCGCGGCCTCGAGCTGCTCGGCCAGCACCAGCATCCGGCGCACCTCCGCCTCCGAGGGGCCGGTCAGCGTGGCCCGGCCGGTGGCGACCACCCGGGCGAAGGCCGCCGCGCGCAGCAGCACGTCGGCGAAGTCGCTGCCCGCGATCCCGCGCAGCACCTGGTCGACCATCGCCTTGAGCTCGTCGGGCCCCGGCGGGTCGGCGACCCCGGCGACGACCCGGGCGACCTGCGCCCGCGCCCGCCCGGCCTCGAACTCCCGCGCGACCGCGACCGGGTCGGCGTACACCCACGACCGCAGCAGGTAGAGCCGCCACAGGCAGCCGGCCAGCGAGTCGGCGGGCGAGCCGGACCAGACCTCCGCGATCGCCTCGATGCCCTCGGTGTCGGCGAGGTGGAGCAGCCGCTCCGCGATCTCGTCGTCGTCGGCCTCGCGCGCGCCGCGCACCAGCAGGGTGGCGGCGCGGTCGGCGGCCTCGCTGACCAGCGCCGGGTCGACGCCGCCGGTGATCGCCTCGAAGAAGTTCGACCCGGGCGTCATCGGACGGTGGTGGGGGCGACTGGTCACCGGCTCAGGCTACGACGCGGCCCGGTCCCCCGCGTGCAGCGCCTTGCGGATCCGCTGGTCGCTCACGGGGTACGGCGTGCCGAGGTGCTGGGCCCACAGCGAGATGCGGTACTCCTCCAGCATCCAGCGGACCTGCCGCAGGTGCGCCCCCGGCGGCCGTCCCTCGGGCAGCGCCTCGACCTGGTGCAGCCAGGCGTCCTGCAGGTCCCCGATCTGGTCCATCAGCTGGCGGTCGCGGTTGACCTGCCCGGGCAGGCGCTCGCGCCGGTGCCGCAGCGCGGTGAGGTACGCCGGGTAGCGGCGCAGCTGGGTGGCGCCGGCCTCGCCGACGAAGCCGCGGTGCACCAGCCGGCCCAGCTGGGCCTTCATGTCGGCCAGGGCGGGCAGCATGGTCATGTCGGCGCGGCCGCTGAGCGCCTTCTCCGCCTGCCGCCAGGCGTCCAGCACGCCGATCACGTCGGCCAGCACCGCCCGCAGCCCGGCCTCCTGCTCCCGGGCGGCCTCCGCGCGCAGGGCGGCGAACCCGGCCTCGTCGCGCACCACCGGACGGGAGTCGACGAGGGTGCCGAGCACCGCGGCCCGGCAGTCCTCCAGCAGCTCGGCGACCGAGGGGTAGGGCGACCCGGCCAGCCCGAGCTTCTGGGTGTTGTCCAGCCCGTCCAGCACCGCCTTGACCGGGGAGGGCGTGGTCAGCAGGAGCAGGCGCCGCACCCCGAGCCGGTGCCGGGCCTCCTGCTCGACCTCCGAGCCGAGCACCCGGAGCCCGACGGTCTCGCCCTCGTCGACCAGGCCGGGGTAGCCGCGGACCTCGTGGCCGGCCCGCTTCTGGATGAACGAGGACTCGATGGTGCCGAAGACCCAGTCCGTCTCCCCGGTCCGGGCGATCCCGCTGTCGGCGGCCACCTCGGCGATGGCCCGGGCGAACGTCGGCCGCAGCGGCTCCTTGAGCGCCTCGAGGTCCTTGCCGCGGGCCTGCTCGCGGCCGGCGTCGTCGACGACCCGGTACGTCGGCCGCAGGTGGTCGGGGACCTTGCTCCAGTCCCACGCCTCCCGCGGCACGACGACCCCGGTGGTGGAGCGGAAGTAGCGCTCCAGCGCGTCCAGCAGCGGCTCCTCGCCCGGGGGCACCGCCGCCAGGAACTCCCGCGCCTTGTTCGGGGCGGGCACGAAGTTGACCCGCAGGTTCTTCGGCAGGCTGCGGATCAGGCCGGTGACCAGCTCCTCGCGCAGGCCGGGGACGTTCCAGGAGAAGTCGTCGGCGGCGACCCGGTTGAGCGTGGCGACCGGCACGTCGATGGTGAGGCCGTCGTCCGCGGCACCCGGCTCGAAGTGGTAGCTGATCGGGAAGGTCAGCCCCTCCCCGGCCCAGGTCTCCGGGTAGTCCGACGCGCGGACCTCCTCGGCGGTGTCGTGGGTCAGCATCGCCGGGTCGAAGGTGAGCAGCTCCGGCTCACGCTGGCGGGCCTGCTTCCACCACTGGTCGAAGTGCGCCCCGCTGACGACCTCCGCGCCCACCCGGGCGTCGTAGAAGTCGAACAGGGTGTGCTCGTCGACGACGATGTCGCGGCGCCGGGCCCGGTGCTCCAGCTCCTCGGCCTGCTCGAGCAGCGCGAGGTTCTTGGCGTAGAACCTGTGCCGGGTGTTCCACTCGCCGTAGACGAGGGCGTGCCGGATGAACAGCTCCCGGGACAGCTCGGCATCGACGCGCCCGTAGCTGATCAACCGGTCGGCGACCAGCGGTACGCCGTACAGCGTGACCCGCTCGTAGGCCATCACCGCGGCCCGCTTCTTCGACCAGTGCGGCTCGCTGTAGGAGCGCTTGACCAGGTGCTGGCCGAGGCGCTCGGCCCACTCGGGCTTGATCGCGGCGTTCTGCCGGGCCCACAGCCGGCTGGTCTCGACGAGCTCGCCGGCCATCAGGAACTGCGGGTTCTTCCGGTGCAGGCCGCTGCCGGGGAAGATCGCGAACCGCGCGCCCCGGGCGCCGAGGTACTCCCGCGGCCCGCGCTGCTCCTTCTCGCGCTCCTGGAGCAGGCCGATGTGCGAGAGCAGTCCCGACAGCAGCGCCTGGTGGATCCCGTCCGCATCGGGGTTGTCGGCGGGTGCCCCACGGAGATGTCCATCTCCTTGCAGACCTGCCGCAGCTGGGACTCGAAGTCCTGCCACTCCCGCACCCGCAGGTAGTTGAGGAACTCCCGCTTGCACATCCGCCGGAACGCGCTGCTGGACAGCTCGCGCTGCTGCTCCTTGACGTACCGCCACAGGTTGAGCCAGGTCAGGAAGTCGCTGCCGTCGGCCTTGTAGCGGGCGTGCAGCTGGTCCGCCTGCGCCTGCATCTCCGACGGCCGCTCGCGCGGGTCCTGCAGCGACAGCGCGGCCGCGATCACGATCACCTCGCGCACGCAGCCCAGCCGCTCGGCCTCCAGGATCATCCGCGCCAGCCGCGGGTCGATCGGCAGCCGCGCCAGCCGCTTGCCCACCCGGGTCAGCCGGGGGCGGTCGTCGGCCGCGACCAGCGCGCCGAGCTCCTCGAGCAGCTGCACCCCGGCGCTCACGTTGCGCTTGTCGGGCGGCTCCACGAACGGGAACCGGCCGATGTCGCCCAGCCCGAGCGACGCCATCTGCAGGATCACCGAGGCGAGGTTCGTCCGCAGGATCTCGGGGTCGGTGAACTCCGGGCGGGACTCGAAGTCCTCCTCGGAGTAGAGCCGGATCGCGATGCCCGCCTCGACCCGGCCGCAGCGGCCGGACCGCTGGTTGGCCGAGGCCTGGCTGATCGGCTCGATCGGCAGCCGCTGGACCTTGGTGCGCGCCGAGTAGCGGCTGATCCGCGCGACGCCGCTGTCCACGACGTACCGGATGCCGGGCACGGTCAACGACGTCTCGGCGACGTTCGTGGCGAGCACGACCCGGCGGCCGGTGTGCCGCTGGAAGACGCGGTGCTGCTCGGCGGCCGAGAGCCGCGAGTAGAGCGGCACGATCTCGACGCCGCCGCCGCGGGTGGAGGTGGTCAGGTCGGAGAGGGCGTCCGCGGTGTCGCGGATCTCCCGCTCGCCGGGCAGGAACACCAGGATGTCGCCGGGGCCCTCGGCCGAGAGCTCCTTGACCGCGTCGACGATCGCCTCGGTCTGGTCCCGGACGACCGGCTCGCCCTCCTCGTCCTCCTCCGGCAGCTCCATCAGCGGGCGGTAGCGGATCTCGACCGGGTAGGTGCGCCCGGAGACCTCGATGATCGGCGCGGACTTCCCGCGCCGGTCCTCGAAGTGGCGGGCGAACCGCTCCGGGTCGATGGTGGCGGAGGTGATGATGAGCTTGAGGTCGGGTCGCCTCGGCAGCAGCCGCGCCAGGTAGCCCAGCAGGAAGTCGATGTTGAGGCTGCGCTCGTGCGCCTCGTCGATGATGATCGTGTCGTACTTGCGCAGCATCCGGTCCCGCTGGAGCTCGGCGAGCAGGATGCCGTCGGTCATCAGCTTGACCCGGCTGGAGCGGGAGGTGCGGTCGGTGAACCGCACCTGGTAGCCGACCAGGTCGCCGAGCTCGGTGCCGAGCTCCTCGGCGATCCGCTCGGCCACCGACCGGGCCGCGATCCGGCGCGGCTGGGTGTGCCCGATCAGGCCGCCGCCCTTGGCGCCGCGGCGCCCGCGGCCCAGCTCGAGGCAGATCTTCGGGATCTGGGTGGTCTTCCCCGACCCGGTCTCGCCGGCGATGATCACGACCTGGTGGTCGCGGATCGCGGCGGCGATGTCGTCGCGGCGCTGGGTGACCGGCAGCTCGGGCGGGTAGACGATCTTCAGGTCTGCCGATTCCTCGGGTGAGCGTGCGGGGCCGGACATGATGTCGGCCATTCTGCCTGTGAGGTGGTGCCGCGGGCGAACGCATTGCCCACGGTCAGGTGCCGGACCCGCTCTCCTGGTCGTCCTGCTGCTCGTCCTGCTGGGGCGCGGTGGCCGGTGGCAGCTGGCCCGGCATCATCCCGGTCGGGGGGCTGCCGTGGTTGCCGGGCAGGCCACCCGGGCCGCCGCGCATGCCGCTGCTGCCGTCGGCGCCGTCGCTGACGGCACCGAGGACGGCGCCGCCGACGCCGCCGAGGATCACGCTGGCCAGGGCGACGCCGGCGACACCGCGCCACCCGAGCACCCGGTCCCGGAGGCCGGGTCGGGTGGGGGTCGCGGTGGCGGGCACGGGGGGCTGGGAGGTCTCGTCGTTCATGGCGGCGACTCTCACCCGCACTCCTGTGCGAACCCTGTGGCAGCTCCGTGAGCCGGCCGAGCGATCCGCGCGCCCTGCAGACACAGGATTCACACAGGGAACGCACAGCCTGATCCCGCACCTGGGCAGGCAGAGTGGCCCCATGGAGCTGACCAGGGCCGACGGGTCCCCCCTGCGCGTGCTCGTCGTCGACGACGAGGTGAACATCGCCGAGCTGATCTCGATGGCGCTGCGCTACGAGGGCTGGGAGGTGGCCACCGCGCACACCGGTTCGAAGGCCGTGTCCGCCGCCAAGGAGTTCAGGCCGGACGCCGTGGTGCTGGACATGATGCTCCCGGACTTCGACGGCCTCGAGGTGCTGCGCCGGATGCGCAGCACCGACCCCGACGTACCGGTCGTCTTCCTCACCGCCCGCGACGCGGTCGAGGACCGGGTGGCCGGCCTGACCGCCGGCGGGGACGACTACGTGACCAAGCCGTTCTCGCTGGAGGAGGTCGTGGCCCGGCTGCGCGGCCTGATGAGGCGGGCCGGCGCCCAGCAGGCCGCGACCTCGTCGGTGCTGACCGTCGGCGACCTGACCCTCGACGAGGACAGCCACGAGGTGTTCCGGGCCGGCGAGGAGATCTCGCTGACCGCGACCGAGTTCGAGCTGCTGCGGTTCCTGATGCGCAACCCGCGCCGGGTGCTGTCGAAGGCGCAGATCCTGGACCGGGTCTGGAACTACGACTTCGGCGGCCAGGCCAACGTGGTCGAGCTCTACATCTCCTACCTGCGCAAGAAGGTCGACGCCGGCCGCGAGCCGATGATCCACACCATGCGCGGCGCGGGCTACGTGCTGAAGCCGGTCACGTGAGGTCGCACTTCGCCTCCCTCACCTCGCGGCTGGTCCTCACGGCCGTCGCGCTGGTCGCCGTCGTGTCCCTCGTGATCGGCGTGACGACGACGCTCGCCGTGCGCTCCTACCTGACCTCCCGGCTTGACGACGACGTGCGCGGCGCCCTCCAGCGAGCGCAGCACGGGCCGGTGCTGCCGCCCGGGCCCGGTGGCCAGTCCGACCCGGACCACGACGGCCCCGAGGAGATCCAGGAGCAGCGCGGCCAGGGCGTCGGCACCCTGACGGCGGTGTGGATCGCGGGGCAACCGGGGGCCGTCGGCGACGTCATCACCCAGGGCTCAGAGGGGCAGACGCATCGGCGTCACCTGTCGTCGGCCGCCCTCGACCTGATCGACGCCCTGCCGGCCGACGGGCGGGTGCACCACGTCGACCTGCCCGGCTTCGGCTCGTACCGGATCGACGTCAAGGCCGGTCCCGACGGCAAGGTGGCGGCCGGGCTGCCGACGGACGACGTCGACGCGGTGGTGTCGACGCTGGTGTGGTGGGAGCTGCTGCTCACCCTGCTCGGCGTGGGCGCGGCCGCCGGCGCCGGGCTGGTCGTCGTACGCCGCCAGCTGCGGCCGCTGCGCGAGGTGGCGCAGACCGCCCACAACGTGGCCGAGCTGCCGCTGGCGTCCGGGGAGATCGACCTGACCGAGCGGGTGCCCGAGCACCTCACCGACGAGCGCACCGAGGTCGGGCAGGTGGGCTCGGCCCTGAACACGCTGCTCGCCCACGTCGAGTCCTCGCTGGAGGCCCGGCACCGCAGCGAGCAGCAGGTGCGCCAGTTCGTGGCCGACGCCTCCCACGAGCTGCGGACGCCGCTGACGACGATCGCGGGGTACACCGAGCTCGCCCGCCGGCGTCCCGCGGACGCCGGCACCGCCCTCGGCAAGGTGGAGGAGGAGTCGGGGCGGATGACGGCGCTGGTCGAGGACCTGCTGCTGCTCGCCCGCCTCGACGCCGGGCGTCCCCTGGAGCGGGAGCCGGTCGACCTGACCCGGCTGCTGCTCGAGGCGGTCTCCGACGCGCGCGTGGTCGCCCCCGACCACCGGTGGCGGCTGGACCTGCCCGACGACGCGGTCGAGGTCACCGGCGACGCGCACCGGCTGCACCAGGTGGTCACCAACCTGCTGACCAACGCCCGGAAGTACACCCCCGCCGGCACCACGGTCACGGTGTCGGCCCGCCGTACGCCCGACGGCGGCAGCTTCGCGGTGCACGACGACGGCCCCGGCTTCCCGCCGGACCTGGTCGAGCACGCCTTCGAGCGGTTCGCCCGCGGCGACGTCGCCCGCACCCGCGCCTCCGGGAACGGCGAGCAGCCGGTCGGCGGCGCCGGCCTCGGCCTGTCCCTCGTCGAGGCGATCGTGCACGCCCACGGCGGCCGGGTCTCGCTCACCTCCCATCCGGGCGACACCGCGATCACGGTCAGCCTGCCGGGATAGTCCGTGACGCTTCTGCTGTGGAAACCGCGTTCTCCACAGCAGAAGCGTCACGGACTACCGCCCGGTCTCCACAGCTTCAGTAGCCGCGGCCGCGACCGCTCACCACCGGGTGCGGCCAGTGCGGGCCACCCACCCGGCGGCCGGTGAGCTCGCGCCACTCCAGCCGCAGCCACATCGGCCGGAACCCGCCCGCCCACGGTTCGGGCCCCGGCCCGTCGTGGTGCCAGCTGCCGGAGCTCGGCTGCTCGAGGCGCTCGCAGACGCCGTGCGCCACCACGCTCCAGCCGCGGCGCCGCTCGCTGTCGAGCTGGTCGATCTCGAAGGCGATCTCGTGGCCGGGGGCGTAGACGGCGAGCTCGCTGTACGCCGTCGTCCGCATCTCGAGCCCCTCGCCGTGCAGCGCGTAGTTCACCGGCACGATCCGTGGACCGGCCGGGGTCACGAAGGCCACCCGGCCGACCGTGTCGGTCTCGAGCAGGTCGCGGCACTCCGCGTCCGACAGCAGCACGACGTCGTCCATGACCCCAGTGTGGACCTCCGTGTGAACCCCCGCGTGTACCCCGCGTGCCGCGCCGGCTCAGGCGGCCGCCGCGTCGACCAGCGCGGGCAGCGAGGCGGCCATGATCATCAGCAGCTCCTCGCGGGTCACCCCGGCCGGCTCCCGCACCCAGGTGAGCACGAGCTCCTCGGTCATGGCCGACCAGCCGCGCACGACCAGCCGGCTGGCGGGGGTGTCGGGGATGATCTGGCCCTGGGCGTCCTCGCGGAAGACCCGGTCGGTGAGCGCCGAGCGCGCCTCCTCGTAGATCTCCCGGAGCGTGTCGTTGCCGCCGGCCGCGCCCTTGACCAGCGAGAGGTAGCCCTCGTAGTTGGCCTCGACGTAGTCCAGGTACGCCGTCACCGAGATCAGCAGCCGCTCCAGGGGCTCGCCGTCGACCGGCGGCGCGGTCTGGGCGATCAGGTCGTCGGCGGCCCGGCGTACGACGGCCTCGTGGAAGGCGTGCTTGTTCCCGAAGTAGTGGTAGAGCAGCCCGCGGGAGATGCCGGCCTCCTCGGCCAGCAGGTCGATCGAGAGCTCGTCGAGGGACCGGGTCGCGAGCAGCCGCACGCCCAGGTCGAGCAGCTGCGAACGGCGCTGCTCGGGGCTGAGCCGGGTGCGGCCAGCGCCCGCCCGCGGGTCCGTCGGTGTGTCTGCGGTCACGAACCCCATTCTATTGACACTTGTTCAATAACGCCAATACCGTCGGGCCCATGACCACGAACGGGCACGTGAAGCATCTCGTCGTCGGGGCCGGGTTCGCCGGGCTCTGCGCGGCGATCAGGCTGCAGGAGGACGGCGAGACCGACTTCCTGGTCATCGAGAAGGGCGGCGACGTCGGCGGCACCTGGCGCGACAACACCTACCCCGGCGCGGCCTGCGACGTGCCCAGCCAGCTCTACTCCTTCTCGTTCGCGCCCAACCCGGACTGGTCGATGTCCTTCTCCCCCCAGCCGGAGATCCAGGCCTACATCCGCCGGGTCGCCGAGGAGTCGGGCACCCTGGACCGGTTCCGGTTCCACACCACGCTCGAGTCGGCCGCCTGGGACGACGACGCCCAGGTGTGGCGGACCGAGGTGTCCGACGCGACCGGCCGGCACACGATCACCTCGACCACGCTCGTGGTGGGCGCCGGCGGGCTGTCCGAGCCGAAGCTGCCCGACATCGACGGCATCGAGGAGTTCGGCGGCGAGCTGTTCCACTCCGCGCGCTGGGACCACGACGTCGACCTCGCCGGCAAGCGGGTCGCGGTCATCGGCACCGGCGCGTCGGCGATCCAGATCATCCCCGAGATCCAGAAGGTCGTCGGCCACCTCGACGTCTACCAGCGCACCGCGCCGTACGTGCTGCCGCGCAACGACCGGAGCTACGGCCGCCTGGAGCGGCTCGCGCTGCGCCACGTGCCGGGGCTGCAGAAGCTCTACCGGACCGCGATCTACTGGGGCCGGGAGACCTACGTCCCCGGCTTCACGCTGCAGCCGAAGCTGGCGCTGCCGGCGAAGAAGATGGCGCTGGCCAACCTGGCCAAGGGTGTCTCCGACCCGGAGCTGCGCGAGCGGCTGACCCCGACGTTCGAGATCGGCTGCAAGCGGATCCTGATCTCGAACACCTACTACCCCGCGCTGGACTCCGACAACGTCGAGGTCGTCACCGACCGGATCGCGAAGGTGACCGGCAACGCCGTGGTGACCGAGGACGGCGTCGAGCGGCCGATCGACGTGCTGATCGTGGCCACCGGCTTCTTCACCACCGAGCTGCCGATCACCGGCCACATCACCGGCCGCGGCGGCCGGACCCTGGCCGAGCAGTGGCGCGAGGGCGGGATGGCCGCCTACAAGGGCACGACGGTCCCGGACTTCCCGAACCTGTTCATGCTCGTCGGCCCGAACACCGGCCTGGGCCACTCCAGCATGGTGTTCATCATCGAGTCGCAGGTGGAGTACCTCCGCGACGCGGTCCGGACCATGGACCTGCACCGCTACGCCACCGTCGAGCCCACCCCGGCCGCGACCGAGGAGTGGAACGCCGACCTCCAGCGCCGGATGCGGCGCACGGTGTGGAACACCGGAGGATGCTCGAGCTGGTACCTCGACGACCACGGCCGCAACACCATCCTGTGGCCGCGCTCGACGTTCGCCTTCCGCGGGCTGCTCGCGGAGTTCGACGTGGCGGCGTACGACGTCACCGCGGCCCGCACCGCCTCCCCCACCACCCGACCCAGCCAGGCTGAGGAAGTGACCGCATGAAGACCCTCGACGACAAGGTGGTCGTGATCACCGGCGCCGGCTCCGGCATCGGCCGCGCGCTCGCCGTCAACCTGGCCCGCCGCGGCGCGCTGCTCGCGCTCTCCGACGTCGACGAGGCCGGGCTGGCCGAGACGGTGGAGCTGGCCGCGACCGCCGGCGCGCGGGAGCTGCGCAGCGACCGCCTCGACGTGGCCGACCGCGCCGCGTTCGCGGCGTACGCCACCGCCGTGGCCGAGCAGTTCGGCCGGGTCAACGTGGTCATCAACAACGCCGGCGTGGCGCTGGCCGGCGACCTGGTGGACCTGCACTACGACGACATGGAGTGGATCGTCGGCGTCAACTTCTGGGGCGTCGTGCACGGCACCAAGGAGTTCCTGCCGCACCTGATCGCCTCCGGCGACGGGCACGTCGTGAACCTCTCCTCGCTGTTCGGGCTGATCTCGATGCCCGGCCAGAGCGCCTACAACGCGACCAAGTACGCCGTGCGCGGCCTGACCGAGGCGCTCCGCGAGGAGATGCTGATCGCCGGGCACCCGGTCGGCGTCACCGCCGTGCACCCGGGCGGCATCAAGACCGCGATCGCCCGCAACGCCCGGGTCTCCCACAAGGAGGACAAGGAGGCGACCGCGAGGCTGTTCGACGAGAAGCTCGCGAAGATGACCCCCGAGAAGGCCGCCGAGATCATCGTCAAGGGGATCCTCGGCAACAAGGCGCGGGTGCTCGTCGGCCTCGACGCGCACGCCCTGCACCACTTCGCCAAGCTCACCGGCTCGCGCTACCAGGACGTCGTCGCCAAGGCGTCGAAGAAGGTCGTGCCGCCGAAGACAACCGTCGTCTGAGTGGTAGAACCGGCGGTGTGACGCTTCGCGCGGGGGCCGCGGTCCGGACGGTGATGACCAAGTGGGGCGACCGCCCGCACTGGGAGTTCGACGCGGTGCTGCTCGGCTCCGACGAGCACGGCGACTGGCTGGGCATCCCCGGCGGCACGCACATGTCGCGGCCGGGGGCGGCGTACGTCGCCCCCGTCGACCAGGTGGGGCTGGTGCCGGCGCCCGGGCCGGACGAGGAGCGCGGCTGGCTGGCGACGTTCCACGCCGTCGGCGGCCCGGTGCAGGTCTACGTCGACATGACCACGCCGCCGGTGTGGGACGGGTCGGTGCTGCGCGCGGTCGACCTCGACCTCGACGTGGTGCGCGGCCCGACCGGACGGGTGTGGGTGGACGACGAGGACGAGTTCGCCGCGCACCGGGTCGCCTACGGCTACCCCGACGAGGTGGCCCGGCTGGCCATGACGTCGTGCGACCGGGTGCGGGCGGCGATGGCGGCCGGGGACGCGCCGTACGACGGCAGCGCCGCGGCGTGGCTGGCGCTGCTCGCCGACCGGCGAGGGCTCACTCCTCGGCGGTGACCGGCGCGGCGACGGGCTCCTTCTCGCGCTGCCGCTCGCGGCGGGCCACCCGCCCGGTCCGGGTCCGCAGCGGACCCACCAGCCGCGGGCCGGCGAGCCGGTTCTCGAGCTTCTGCGCCTCGCGCTTGAGCGGCTGGGCGACGTACTCCCCGAGGATCACGCCGGACGCCAGCGCCGTGGCCACCGAGGCCGCGGTCACCATGGCCAGCAGCCCGTCCGAGGTCGAGGTCCCGCCGTCACCCTCCGCCAGCAGCGACAGGCCGCGGTAGATCGAGAGGCCCGGCAGCATCGGCACGACCGCCGACACCACCACCACGAGCGGTGGGACCCGCAGCCGGCCGGCGACGGAGTAGCTGACCAGACCGACGAAGAACGCCGCCAGCCCGGTGGGCCAGGTGCGGCCCGCGTGCTGCAGCGCCAGGGTCTGGGAGATCACGATGGAGACCGCGGCGATGGCCGCGATCGGGACGATGATGCGCCCCGGCGCGTACGACGCGAACGCGAAGGCGGCCGCGCAGATCGCGCCGCCGAGCGCCATCATCGAGACGGCCTCCAACCCGGCGGCACCCGGGTCGAGCCGGCCCACCTCGACGCCGAACAGCTTGGCCAGGGTCAGGCCGCCACTGACGCCGGCGATGATGCCGGACGTGGCCAGCAGCGCCTCGGTGAGGCGGGCGCCGCCGGTGACGTAGAAGCCGGACAGGGCGTCCTGGAGCGCGCCCATGAACCCGATCCCGGCGAGCAGCATGATGATGTTCGCGGTGACGACCAGCGAGGGGTTCTCGACCAGCCCGGTGGCCGCCGCGCCGGTCGCCAGCAGCGTGGCGATCCCGCCCCCGGCGACCTGCTGGTAGAAGAACGGCAGCCGGCGCCGCGACATCGCCAGCTGCGACCGGTCGATGAGGACCGCGGCCGCGAACGCGATCGCGATCACCGTCGCGGTGCCGCCGAGCTGCAGGCCGACGCCCGCGCACATCACGCCCCAGCCGAGAGTGACTGCCCAGCGCGGGGTGCTGTGGCCCGAGGAGACGATCCGGGCCAGGGTCGCGCGCGCCTCCATCAGGTCGACCCGGTCCGAGAGGACGTCGCGGACGAGGTGGTCGACCTGGGTGAGGTCCTCGTAGTCGATGTCGCGCTGCTTGACCTGCCGGATCTGGATCAGCGGCGGGTCCTCGGGGCTGGGCTGGAACGACATCGACAGCGAGGTGAACGTGACGTCGATGTCGGGGTGGCGCACGCCGAGGTGCCAGGACAACGACTTCATGGTGGCCGTGACGTCGGCGGCACCGGCACCGGAGGACAGCAGCATCTCGCCGACCCTGAGGCAGAAGTCCAGCGTCAGGTTCAGCGCACGTGCCTCAAGCATGAGCACAATGCTGACAGGGCGCGGATGTGCTTCGCTTGCGGGGTGCGCATCGACTTCCGGGGCTCTCCCGAGCCGACGATCGGCGTCGAGTGGGAGCTCGCGCTCGTCGACAAGTCGAGCCGTGACCTGGCCAACACCGCCGCCGACCTGTTCGCCGCGGCCGGCCCGCGGCTGCCCGATCCGGGGCGGCTGCACAAGGAGCTGCTGCGCAACACCGTGGAGGTCGTCACCGGGGTCTGCCACACCGTCGGCGAGGCCGTCGCCGACCTGCGCCGCACCCTCGAGGTGGTGGTCCCGGTCGCCGACGGGCTCGGGGTCGACCTGTACGGCGGCGGCACCCACCCGTTCGCGTCCTGGACCCGGCAGCAGCTCACCGAGGGGCACCGCTACGAGGAGCTGATCAACCGGACCCAGTGGTGGGGCCGGCAGATGCTGATCTGGGGCGTGCACGTGCACGTCGGGCTGCCCGTGCAGGAGCGGGTGATGCCGGTGCTGTCCTCGCTGCTCAACCACTACCCCCACCTGCTCGCGCTCTCGGCGTCGTCGCCGATCTGGGCCGGCGTGGACACCGGCTACGCGTCCAACCGGGCGCTGATGTTCCAGCAGCTGCCGACCGCCGGGCTGCCGTTCCAGTTCGAGCGGTGGCCGGAGTTCGAGGGCTACGCGTCCGACCAGCTGGTCACCGGGGTGATCGACGAGCTCTCCGAGATCCGCTGGGACGTCCGGCCGGCCACGCACCTGGGCACCCTGGAGAACCGGATCTGCGACGGGATCTCCGACTTCGACGACCTCGCCTCCCTGGTGGCGCTGATGCACTGCCTGGTGGTCGACCTCGACACCCGGGCCGCCGCCGGCGAGACGCTGCCGACGATGCCGCCGTGGCACGTGCAGGAGAACAAGTGGCGGGCCGCCCGCTACGGGCTGGACGCGATCGTGGTGCTCGACGCCGAGTCCCACGAGCGGCTGGTGACCGAGGACCTCGCCGACCTGCTGGCGCGGCTGGCCCCGGTCGCGGACCGGCTCGGCTGCGCGGCCGAGCTGGCCGCGGTGGCCGACATCCCGCGCCGCGGCGCGTCGTACCAGCGACAGCGGGCGGTCGCCGAGCGCACCGGCGGGGACCTGGTCGCCGTGGTCGACTCGGTCGTGCGCGAGCTGCGCGCCGGGCTCGGCTAGGGCGGCGCCCGGCTAGCGCTCGTAGCCGCCCTCCGGCTCGGTCATCTCCAGCCGCACGCCCAGCAACCGCACCGGCCGGTCGTGGTCGACCCGGTCCAGCAGCGAGACCGCCGCCTCGGCCAGCACGTCGGGGTCGTTGGTCGGCGCCGGGAGGGTGAGGCTGCGGGTGACGGTGACGAAGGGCCGGAACCGCACCTTGATCCCGACCCGCGCCGCCGGCCGGCCCTCGCGGTCGATGTCGGCGACCACCCGCCGGGCCAGCGCCCGGACCTCGGCGGCCACCTGCGCCCAGTCCTCGAGGTCGGCCTGGTAGGTCTCCTCGCGTCCGTGCGCCCGCGGCACCCAGGGCGTCGCGTCGACCGGGCTGGTGTCCACGCCCCGGCCGAGCCGGTGGTACCACGGCCCCATCGTCGGGCCCAGCTCCGCGGCCAGCACCCGGGCGTCGGCCTGCGCCAGCTGCGTGACGGTCTCGATGCCGAGCGCCGCGAGCTTGCGGGCGGTCTTGCGGCCGATCCCCCACAGCGCGTCGGTGGGCCGCTCCCCCATCACCTCGAACCAGGTGTCCTCGGTCAGCTCGGCCACCCCGCGGGGCTTGCCGAACTCGGTGGCGATCTTGGCCCGCAGCTTGTTGTCCCCGATCCCGACCGAGCAGTGCAGCCCGGTCGCCTCGAGCACCCGGGCCCGGATCTCCTCGGCGAACCGGCGGGGGTCACCCTGCTCGGGGGACCCACCCCCCTCCCCCTCCCCGGCCGCCACGAACGCCTCGTCCCAGCCGAGCACCTCGACGACCACCGGCACGCCGTCCCAGGTCAGCGAGCGCAGCGTGGCCATCACGTCGTGCGAGGCGGCGTCGTACGCCGCACGGTCGGCCGGCAGGAACACCGCGTCCGGGCACTTGCGTGCGGCGACCCGCAGCGGCATGCCGGACCCGACGCCGTACTCCCGGGCCTCGTAGGACGCGGTCGCCACCACGCCCCGCTCGGTGGGGTCCCCGCGCCCGCCGACCACGACCGGGCGCCCCGCCAGCTCCGGCCGGCGCAGCACCTCGACGGCCGCGATGAACTGGTCGAGGTCGACGTGCAGCACCCACCGCTGCCCGGCGCGCGGCTCGGTCATCGCGGTGGCGGGGGCAGCGCGTCGGTCGACTCCATCTGGTCCATGCCGGTGAGCATCAGCAGGTCGACGACCACCGAACGGATCTGGGCGAGCACCACCTCCGCGGCGAGCTGGTCGGTGCGCTCGACCTGCCCCGACGCGTTGCCCACCGCGAGCAGCGCCGGCCGCGCGTTGACCGCCATCCGGTCCGCACTCAGCTCGTCGGCCACCGCGTCCGCGGCGTCGGCGAGGTCCAGGGCGAGCAGCGAGTAGGAGCCCGGCACCGGGCGCCGGTGGTAGGCGGCCACCGCCGTCTGCCGGACGAGCACCCGGGTGCTGCGCAGCGCCCGGTCGAGCGGGTCGACCAGCTCGACCATCCGGCGCATGCCGCCCTTGTGCCGGACCCGGAACGGCGAGGACGCCACCACCGAGAGGCCCTCGTCGGCGGCCGCCTGCAGCTCCTGGATCAGGTGGTCGGTCGACCGCGCGTCGGCCAGCAGCTCGAGCGCCCGCTCGACCTCGCCGTCCACCATCACCTCGCCGGCCGCCCGCAGCAGCCCGGCGATCTTGCGCATCACCACGGCCGCCTGCTCCCGCGGTCGGCGCAGCGGCGCCGCGGGCACGACCGTCGCCGCGACCAGCGCCACCGCACCACCGACCAGGGCGTCGGTCCACCGGGTCAGCGCCGCCCCGGGATCCGGGATCAGCGTGCTCACCACGATCGACTGCACCGCGGCCTGGGTGACGAAGAGCTGGCCCCCGTCGAGCAGGAACGCGGTCGACATCGCCAGCGCCACGATCAGGCTCAGCTGCCACCAGCCGGTGCCGAGCCAGGCCACGAACAGGTCACCGATGAAGACCCCGATCGCGACGCCGACCGCCACCTCGACCACCCGGCGCAGCCGCTGGCCGTACGACGTGCCGAGGCTGACCACCGCCGCGATCGGCGCGAAGAACGGGGTGTCGTGCCCCAGCAGGTCGGCGGCCACCAGCCAGGCCGCACCGGCGGCCAGCGCGCACTGGGCGATCTGCCAGCGCTTGGACTCCCATCGCCTCACCCGCGCCCGCATCGAGGTACGGCCCTGGCTCCACATCCGGTCGAGCGGTCCGGCCTCCTCCATGCCGGTGATCCTAGTGAGCGCGGTGCCGGCGCCTCCGCCTCAGCCCCGGGGTCGCCGGGTCACGCCGCGTTCGCGTAGTTCAGCGCCACCTTCATCCGCTTCAGGTCGCGGTACCAGACGATCACCTCGGTCCGGCACCGCACACGGTTCACCCGGTTGCCGTACTCGTCGCACTCCGCCTTCGCCTCCGAGATCGTGGGCGGGTAGCGGACCGTGCCGTCGTAGTGCTCGATCGTGAAGCCGTTGTACTTGTCGCCGCTCACGTCGACGATCGTGCCGTCCGCGGGCGGGTCACCGGCGGCGGCCCAGGCGGCGCCGCCGGTGCTGAGCACGCCGACGGTGGCGGCGAGGACGAGGACCTTCTTCATCTGCAACTCCTGTGTCGAGACGCCGGCGAGTTCCGGCGTACGCAGGACGCTAGGAGCAGGCAGGGACCGTCAGCCGGGCTCGAGGGCCGCCCTGGGGAGGACCCGTGCCGGGGCCCGGCCTGTGCAGGAGAAGTGGCCCGTCAGCGGGCGAGCTCGACGGTGATCGTGGAGTCCTTGCAGTCCGCCGAGAGCGACCTCAGGGCCCTGCGCTCGGTCCGGTCGACCTTCAGCCGCCACCGGTGCTTCACCGCCACCCACTCGCGCAGGTAGCGGCAGGTGCCGTACTCCGGCATCCACTCGGCGGGGTCCTGGTCGCCCTTGGACTGGTTGACCGAGTCGGTGACCCCGACCAGCGTCCGGTGGTCGCCGAGGTCGTTGGCGTACCGCTGGCGGGTCTTCGTCTTCCAGCGCCCGGCCCCGGAGTCCCAGGCCTCGGCCAGCGGGACCAGGTGGTCGATGTCGATCCGGCCCGGGTCGGTCCACGAGACCCGGTCGTAGTACGAGAACCAGCGCCCGCCGCTGAGCGAGCAGCCGTCGCCCACCGTCACCGGGTCGTCGGCCTCGGCGATCAGCACCTCGTCGCGGGTGTCGCAGCCGTCACCGTCGGCGTCCACCCAGTGCGGGAAGAGGTCGCGGTCGTAGCCGGCCCGCACCTCCTTCGCCACCCGCAGCTCCGTGATCGCCTGCTGCAGCGGCGCCGAGTAGTCCTCGGCCGAGGCCGCGGTGGGTACGGCGAGCACGCCCACCGCCAGCGCGACCACGACGAGCAGCCGGGAGAGCGGGTGGTGCCGGTGGTCACGCCCGAGAGGTCCGTTCGCCATGGCCGCATCGTACGGAACCCGGTGTCCCGGCCGGCGGACCCTTGTCCCGGCCGCCCCCACCGGCAAGGATCGGACGCCACGACCAGAAACGGGGTAAGCGTGGTCTCACCGATCGATCCGACGTCGACAGCCTTCCTGCTCGCCGAGAACCGCAACCAGCCCATGCACGTCGGGGGTCTCCAGCTCTTCGAGAAGCCCGAGGGCGCCGGTCGTGGCTACGTCCGCAAGATGTTCGAGGAGATGCGGGACGTCGACGAGGTCGCGCCGCTGTTCCTCAAGCACCCGAAGCGGTCGGTCAGGACCGCCGGCCAGCTGGTGTGGGAGAACGACGACGAGTTCGACATCGAGCACCACGTGCGGCACAGCGCGCTGCCCCGTCCCGGCCGGGTGCGCGAGCTGCTCGAGCTCTGCGGCCGGCTGCACAGCACCCGCCTGGCGTGGGAGCGGCCGCTGTGGGAGGCCCACGTCATCGAGGGGCTGCGCGACGGGCGGGTCGCGATGTACACCAAGACCCACCACGCACTGGTCGACGGCATCTCCGCCATGCGCCTGATCCAGAGCGTGCTCAGCACCGACCCCGACACGCGCGGCATGCCGGCGCCGTGGGGGGTGCGGGCGAGGGTGCCCCGGGCCGAGGAGCAGGCCCCGGAGCAGACCCAGCGCGACCTCGCCCAGGTCCCGATCCAGGCGCTGCGCACGGCGTTCGGGATCACGGCCGAGGCCGCGGGCATGCCGGGCGCCTTCGTGCGGACGCTCAACAAGGGCATCCGCAACGAGACCTCGGCCCTGTCGCTCTACGCGCCGCGCACGATGTTCAACCGGAGCATCACCGGGTCGCGCCGGTTCGCCGCGCAGGACTGGCCGATCGAGCGCCTGCGCGCCATCGGCAAGGCCAGCGGGGCCACCCTCAACGACGTGGTCCTGGCCATGTGCGGCGGCGCCGTCCGCACCTACCTGCTCGAGCTGGACGCGCTCCCCGACACGCCCCTGGTCGCGATGGTGCCGGTCGGCCTCAACGCCAAGCAGTCGCAGATCGCCTCGGCCGAGGGCGGCAACGCGGTCGGCGCGGTGATGTGCAAGCTCGGCACCCACCTGGCCGACCCCGGCGACCGGCTGGCGGCGATCCACCGGTCGATGCGGGAGGGCAAGGACGCCCTGTCGAGCATGACCCCGATCCAGATCATGGCCATGAGCGCGCTCGGGCAGGCCCCGGCGATCCTCCCGCCGCTGCTGAAGATGCAGGGCATCGTGCGGCCGCCGTACAACCTGATCATCAGCAACGTGCCCGGCCCGCGGACCACGCACTACTGGAACGGCGCGAAGCTGGTCGGCCAGTACCCGCTCTCGATCCCGATCAACGGGATGGCGCTCAACATCACCTGCACGTCGTACGACGGGCAGATGGCGTTCGGGCTGACCGGCTGCCGGCGCACCGTCCCGCACCTGCAGCGGCTGCTGACCCACCTCGACGAGGAGGTCACCGCGCTGGAGAAGGCGGCCGGCGTCTAGGGCTAGGGCAGGTACATCCGCTTCACGACGGCGTCGAAGGCGCGGTCCGGCAGCAGCCGGCGGGCGCGCAGGATGGTGCCGGCGTTGCGGCCGACCGGGTAGCGGGCGCGCGGGTTGCCGGCGGTCGCTGCCTTGACGATCTTCTTCGCCACCACCGACGGCGGGCTCGACATCAGCCGGCTGGTGTCGGCGCGCTCGAGGACCTGCCGGACGTTCTCGGCCATCTCCTCGTAGGCGCCGCCCTTGCTGGTCTCGGTCAGGCTCTCGCGGGAGATCTCGTTCCACTCGGTGCGGATCGGGCCCGGCTCGACGAGGACCACGTCGATCCCGAACGGCGCCAGCTCCACGCGCAGGCTGTCGCTGAAGCCCTCGACCGCGAACTTCGTGGCGTGGTACCAGGCGCCGAGCGGCTCGTAGAACTTCCCGCCGATCGAGGAGATGTTGATGATCCGGCCGCTGCCCTGCCGGCGCATGTGCGGCGTGACGAGCTGGGTGAGCCGGGCCAGGCCGAACACGTTGACCTCGAACTGGCGGCGGGCCTCGTCGATCGGCACGTCCTCGACCGCGCCGTAGGAGCCGTACCCGGCGTTGTTGACGAGTACGTCGAGCCGCCCGCGCTCGGCGATGATCCGGTCCACCCCGGCCACCATCGAGGCGTCGTCGGTGACGTCCATCGCGAACGTGGTCACACCCTCGCCCTCCAGCGCCGCCATCCGGTCCACGCGGCGCGCCACGGCGTACACCTCGAAGCCGGCCTTCCGCAGCCGCGACGCGGTCTGCTCCCCGATGCCGCTGGATCCTCCGGTGACGAGGGCGACGGGCGTGCGGCCGTGCTGGGACTCCGGGGGCTGGGACTCGGGGGCTGGGACTCGGGGGGCTGCGTCATGGGCGTCAGTGTGGCGGGTCCTCCACCAGGCCACCACCGACCGTCTCAGCGACGGCCCGCAGCCGCGCGCGGGTGATGTCGGCGACGGTCAGCAGGCCGGCGTTGCGGGCGTTGGACCCCACCCGGGTCGGCTCGGCGGAGTTGATGCTGAGGCAGCGCCGGGTGCCCTCGTCCTCGGCGTTCTGCAGCGCCACCGCGTGCCCCGTCGTACCGCTGCCGGCGAAGAAGTCCAGCACCAGCACGTCCTTCGGCATCGTCGCGAGGATGCGCCGGATCAGCCCGGTCGGCTTCGGGGACTCGAAGACGTGCCCGACGATCGTCTTCAGCTCCGCGACCGCGGTGTCGGTCGAGCCGATCTCCTCGGCGAGCCAGATGGTGCGCAGCTTCTTGCGCCGGCCCGCGTGCAGCCAGTCCTTCTGGAACACGTCGACCCGCTCGCCGTTGCGGCCGTTGACCCGCCGGCAGACCAGGTCGTCGGGGCGCTGGTCGATCAGCGGGCGGGACCAGCGCCAGACCGCCGGGCGTCCGTCGCCGAAGACCGGCCCGATCTCCTCCGCGCCCGCGAACGGGAGGGTCGCCACCCGCCCCGTCTCGGGGTCGCCCCAGACGGTGAAGTGCAGGGTGCGCGCGGTGGTCGGGTTGAACTTCTTGTTGGTGTTGCGCAGCGGCAGGTGCCGGTACCGCCGGCCGTCGGGGGTCGTCAGCGGGAAGTCCCGCTCGTCCACGGTGTCGGGGCTGCTCGCGTCGAGCACCGTCCGGCGCGCGTCCTTGGCGTAGACGAGGAGGTACTCGTGGCTGGTCGCGAACCCCTTGCCCAGCTGCCGCCCCTTGGCGTTGAGGTTGACCACCACCTGCGCCAGGAAGTTGGGCTCGCCGAACACCTCGTCCATCAGCAGCCGCAGGTAGGCGATCTCGTTGTCGTCGATGCTGACGAAGATCGCGCCCTCGTCCTTCATCAGCGCCCGCACCGCCTCCAGCCGCGGCCGCATCATCGCCACCCACGCCTGGTGCCGGGTGCTCCGGGCGTCGCCGTGCCGGAAGTCGTCGCGGTAGGCGAAGTCGTTGCCGGTGTTGTACGGCGGGTCGATGTAGACCAGGTCCACGGGCTCGCGCAGCCGACCCAGCACCTCGAGGTTGTCCCCCTCGATGAAGGTGTTCCAGGGGTGCCCGGACTGCTGCTCCACGTGCCGCACCCTAGTGCCGCTGCTGGCCTGCCCTGCGGACGCCGGGCCCGATCTGGGGAATCCCGGGACACCGTGCACCTGCGCCCGGAACCATGTCCGGGTGTTCCGTGGACTCTCGGACCGGGCGGCCCAGCGGCGGGCGGTCCGGGAGATGCATCGCCGCCTGGCCGAGCTCGACCGGCTCGACCGCACCTATGGGCTGGGCACGCTGCCCACGAGTTCCAACCGGCGCCGGGCGCGCCGCGACCACGGGGCGTTCTGGCCGTCGATGCTCGTCACGCTGGTGGTGCTGGTCGCCGTGCTGGCCCTCACGCCCGGGGTCTCGGCGTACCGGATCCGCGCCCTGGTCGGCCTGGGCGACCACCGCCTCCACGACGTGGTCACCACGCGTCACGGCCAGGGCCAGTTCCGGTTCACCAACACCCAGCCCGGCAGCCGGGAACCGGTGAGCTACAACCCGTGCCGCCCGATCCACTACGTCGTGAACCCGGCCGGCGCGCCTGCCGACTACCTGTCACTGGTCGAGCAGGCGGTGACGGAGGTCGCCCGGGCCACCGGCTTCGAGTTCGAGTACGACGGCACGACCGGCGACCGGGACTTCGAGAACCGCGGCGGCCTCTCGGTCCGCAGCACTCCGGTCCTGATCGGGTGGGCCACCCCCGAGGAAGTGCCGGGGCTCGCGGGCGACATCGCCGGGTTGGGCGGCAGCGCGTACGTGGAGCGCACGCCGGACCATCGCACCTACGTCACCGGGATGGTGGCGCTCGACACCGAAGTCTTCGCCCGCCTCAGCTCCCAGCCCGGCGGCTTCGAGGCGCTCCGCGCGATCGTCATGCACGAGCTGGGACATGTGGTCGGGCTCGCCCACGTGCAAGACCCGTCAGAGCTGATGTACGACGACAACCTCGGCCGGACCTCGTTCGGACCGGGTGACCTCGAGGGCCTCGCCCGTCTCGGCGCCGTCGACTGTCTCTGAACCTGCGCGGCGCCCGGCCGGGCTGCCATCACGGTGGAGTCTCAGACGCACCTGGTACGTCTGGCACTCCAACGTCCGAGCACCCAGAGACAGCGGTGATCCCCAGCCACCCAGCGACTGCGAATCGCCGCTGTCAGTGGTAGCTGACCAGCACGGGCCTCGCGGTCCGCACCTCGAGCTGCACCGGCGCACCCGGGATCGTCACCGTCCCGTCCACGTCACGCCAGGGCCCGCCGTTGACGCTGAACTGCGCTGAGTACGTCGTGTCCACCCGCGGGCTCACCCCGCCCTTGGACTGGTAGTCGTGGGTGATCTGCAGGTCCGGGTACGGCGCCCCCGCACTCTCGCTCGCCAGCGACGCCCCGTCGCCGAACACCCACTGGTACTGGCTCGGCCAGATCTTCAGGTCCACCCGCTGCCCCAGCAGCCGCACCTGCCGGGTGAACGAGCCCTGCTCGGTGTAGAAGTTCGTGTCGAAGTTGACCAGCGTCTCCCCGCCCGGTGGTTGGACCACCAGCTCCGATGCCGGCAGCCCGATCCGCCTCAGGGCACGCAACACGGTCCTGAGGTCACCTGGCTGCACGCAGGACGTCGAGATCTGCGGGGCTAGCAGCACCGGTCCGAGATTCGACCCCGGTCCGCCCGTCGAACAGCATCAGGGGCCACCAGTGGAGACTGCCGGATCGCAGTCGCACGCAAGGTCCGTGGCAGATCGTGATCCCGGCGTCACAGGGATAACGGCGTGGACCAGACTGAGCCGATGAAGTGCACCGACTGCGCCGCGATGAGGCCTGCCGAGCGACTCGGGCGGACGTGCTCAATGACCGCGTTGAAGTCGTCATCCCCGGCCTGGACATCACTGTCGTCCGCCGCCGCAGCACCTCCAACACCGGCAGTCAGAACGATTACGCATAGGAACATTCGCCAGATCATCCGACGATCTCCAGGGTTCCGAGCGACCACGCTCCGGATGTGCGCACCAATTGAGCACGCATGGGCACTTTGACCAACTGTGTGCGGTCCACCAACGTGTGGTCAGCGTCGTACAGCGTTCGAGCGCCTTGACGCACCCGTAGCAGGTACGTCGGATGCAGAGATGCCGATCTGGTTTCGCTGACACCGCGATCTCAACGACCGCAATCGCCCGCCTCGAATACTCCCGCCCTTGCGGTAAACACCGCGACCTTGTCAATCAGAGCTTCGCAACTTGCACAGTTCGGAGTGGACAAAGATCGAACCAGCGTCGTGTCACCGGTCTTCATCCGCGAATGAGAACGTCTCGAACCAGATACTTGACGAAAGCCTCGGCGCCCGCCGCAGTGTTGCCGCTTCGCAGCAGCCGGCATCGTCGGCTCAACCGGCCCCGTGGGCGACGGCGACTCACTCACCGAAGGCGCGGACGACTCACGGGGCGCAACCTTGGGCACCGGGTCGTCGGAGCACCCACTGACAAGAAGAACGGGCAGGACGAGCCCCAGGGCCACCGCCAACCGAGAGCGATTCACAGGCAGTTCCTTCCCGAGACCCGGCGCCCGAAAACGGCGCCCACCGGCACGCTACTCAAGGCACAACGAGTCGAGAAGCCCCTGGTTCCGGGCTGTGGATGAACGCCTCTCGCGAGGACGCCAGACGAACCAGCACCCACCGCAGCTCGACTAGCCCACCGTTTGGCACGCACGCACCAGCGGAAAGGTTCACAAGCCGTGACCCGCGGGACCGGCCGGAGTTGGAACAGGCACCACTCTCACAGCGAGGTCTGCATGAAGATCGCCCTGGCGCTCGGCGCCGTACTCACGGCCGCCGGCCTGTCCGCCGTCCCCACGCACACGGCCGCCCAGGCCGCCAGCAGCGCACCCAGCAGCGCAGGCAACGTGAGGGTCACCAACGGCTGCCTGACCAGCGTGCCGGATCCGGGCAGCACCGAGAAGGTCAAGATCTGCTACACGATCTTCAGACCAGCCACCGCGACCGCGCACCACCAGGTGCCGTTCATCATGCACAGCCACGGCTGGGGCGGCTCGCGCACCACCGACCCGCAGGGCTTCCAGGAGTTCCTCGACGCCGGGTACGGCGTGCTCTCCTTCGACCAGCGCGGGTTCGGGGAGAGCGGCGGCCACGCCTACGTCGAGAACCCCGACGTCGAGGGCCATGACGTCCGCAGCCTGGTGAGGCTGATCAGCCACCTCGACTGGGTGCAGAAGGACGGCAGGGGCGACCCGCGGCTGGGCGCCATCGGCGGCAGCTACGGCGGCGGCTACCAGTTCCTCGGCGCCTTCGAGGAGCTGCGGCTCAAGGGCAAGCCGGTCTTCGACGCGCTCGCCCCCGAGATCACCTGGTACGACCTGACCCAGAGCCTCGCGCCCGAGCAGGTCGTCCGCACCGCCTGGGCCTCCGCGCTCTCCGCCGCCTCGACCGCGTCCGACGCGCTGCCCCCGAACGTGTACGCCGCGCTCGCCGAGGGCGCCGCCACCGGCACCTGGCCGGACGGCTCGGTCCCCGGCGAGGAGGACATGCCGGCCTTCTTCAGGAAGAACGGCCCCAAGTGGCACGTCGACCACGGCCGCCGCCTCGACATCCCGGTGCTCTTCGGCCAGGGCACCACCGACTCGCTCTTCCCCCTCCAGCAGGGGCTCGCGAACTGGAAGCACTCGATCACGCGGAGCGCCCGCCGGCACAGCATCTTCGTCGGCTACAACGGCGGCCACGTCCTGCCCGCGGTCGTGCCGCCGGGCATCGACGTCACCTCCGACCCGTGCAGCAAGCAGCTCGCGGGCGGCGACTTCGGGCACCTCTCCGTCCGCTTCTTCGACGAGCAGCTCAAGGGCAGGCACACCGGCCTGCGCGGCTACGGCCGCTACCACCTGGCCACCCCGGACAGCACGTGCACGACCGTCCGCTCGGTCGACGCGGACACGACGTACGACGTGGGCACCGTCGCCACCACCGAGACCGGGGGCGCCCCGCTGTCCTACGAGATCGCGAAGGGGCCGATCCGGGTCGCCGGGACGCCGTACCTCACCGGCACGCTGACCGCGCTCGGCGCCAACAACCGGGCGTTCTACGGCCTCGCGGTCGGTACGTCGCCCGCCGACGCCCACCTGGTCCAGAACAACGTGCTGCCGCTCAACGAGCTCGCCCCGGTCACCGGTGAGAAGCGCCGGATCGCGCTGCCGTCGGTGGCCGTGGACGTGCCCGCGGGCCAGTCGCTGTTCGTGCTGGCCAGCCCGGTGAGCGACACGTTCGCGGGCATGGGCAGCCGTACGCCGGGCGCCGTCGTACTCGACAACACGGTGGTCCACCTCCCCGTTGTGGGGCCCTGATCTGCTTAACCTGTCGGGCGTGTCCGCTCGACTCTCGGTAACCGCGGCCCTGGTGGCGTGTGCCCTCGCCGGCACGGCTCCCGCCCTCGCAGGCGCCCCCACGCCCAGCCCACAGACGCCCAGCTCACGAACGTCCGGCTCCCCGGAGCAGGAGCCACGGGTCTCGCAGGAGGTGAACGCCCGCCAGCACGACCCCGTGCACAGCAGTGACGGGGAGCCCGGCGAGGTCGCGGCGCCGTACCCGTCGTTCATGCGGGAGGCCACCACCAGCCAGATCATCCGGCGCCAGGTGGCCCCCGGGGTGCAGTTCACGCGGTGGGACCAGCGCGACGCCCGCGGCCCGATCCGGGCCTACCTGCTGGCGATCGACCCGACCCAGCCCGGCGTGAAGATCGACCTCGCGACCCAGGGCCGGGTCAGCGACACCGCGCCGGTCCGCGAGCTCATCGGCCACGACTCGGCGGTCGCCGGCGTCAACGGCGACTTCTACGACATCGGCGACACCGGCGCCCCGCTCGGGGTCGGCCGGGACCGGCAGCGCGGCCTGCTCAACGCCCGCCAGGTCGGCTGGAACTCCGCGTTCTACCTGGACTCGCAGGGCCATCCCGACATGGGCGACCTGGTCCTGCGGGCCCGGGTGTCCGAGCACCCGGACCTGCCGATCACCAACCTCAACTCACCGTTCGTGAAGCCGGGCGGGATCGGGATCTACAACTCGAGCTGGGGGCGTACGGCGGGCTACCGCGTCACCGACGGCCAGCGCAAGCACGTGCGGGTGGTGACGGTGCGCGACGGCCGGGTGCGGAGCTCGGGCACCAGGCTCAAGTCGGACAAGGGCATCAACGGCACCCTGCTGATCGGCCGGGGCGACGGCGCGGACGCGCTGCGCGCGCTCAAGGTGGGGTCGCGGGCCACCGTCGGCTACAGCCTGCCGGAGCGTCCGCAGGTGGCGATCACCGGCAGCAGGTACCTGGTCAAGGACGGGCTGATCAACGTCGTCGACGACCGCGAGATGCACCCGCGCACGGCGGTCGGCATCGACAGCGACACCGGCGAGGTGCTGCTGCTCGTGGTCGACGGCCGGCAGAAGTTCAGCCGCGGCTACACGATGGTCGAGATGGCGAACATGATGATCGACCTCGGCGCCGACGACGCCCTCAACCTCGACGGCGGTGGCTCCACGACGATGGTGGCGAAGAAGTCCGACGGCACGACCGGCGTGGTCAACAGCCCCTCCGACGGCTTCCAGCGGTCGGTCGCCAACGCCCTCGAGGTGACCTACACCAAGCCCCGCTGAGCCGCGGCCGGAGCCGGTCAGACCGCGTCGGAGTCGACCGCCACCAGCGCGACGGTCGTGACCGCGACCAGGCACTCCTGCAGCGGGCTCTTCACCTTCATCGGCGTGACAACGATCGCGCCGCCCACGCGCTGGACCGAGACGCCCGGCGGCACGTCGCAGCCGACCGAGACGACCGCACCGAGGACCGTCTGGTCGTCGGGCACGTCGGCCTTGCGGATCTCCGACTCGATCCGGTTCGCGACGGCGTCGGTCTGGAACTGCCGGGAGAACGACGCCACCGCCGCGCTGTCGTCGAGCACGGTCGCGCGCTCCCCGACCCGACCGCCGGCGGCCGACTGGCTGACCAGGGCCACCTGGTCGAACTCGACGGCGCCGTCACCGGCCGGGCTCGGGCTGCCCTGGTCGCTGACCGTGGAGTCGTCGGAGCCGCAGCCGGCCGTCAGGGCCGTGGTCAGCAGCGCGGTGAGGAGCAGGGGTCCGAGAGTTCGTCGCATGACCATGGGACGGTAGCGCGCCGCCACCGGTTCCCCTCGTGGCCAAGAGCGCTCGTGGCAGCATTCGACCCGTGCCCCGCTTCACCCGCGCCGAGCTCGAGTCCTTCCGCGACACCGAGGTGCCCGACCTGCTCGGGCCCGACGTCCGGCTGCTCTTCGTCGGCATCAACCCCGGCCTGTGGACCGCCGCGACGCAGACCCACTTCGCGCACCCGGTCAACCGGTTCTACCCGGCGCTGCTGCGGGCCGGGATCCTCGAGCACCCGATCGACCCGTCCGCCGGGATGACCGACGCGGACCGCGACCTGCTCCGGGCCCGCGGCATCGGGATCACCAACCTCGTGCACCGGGCCACCGCCCGCGCCGACGAGCTGACCCGCGAGGAGCTCCGCGAGGGCGGGCGCCGCCTCGAGGAGCTGGTACGCCGCACCGCGCCGCGCGTCGTCGCGGTCGCCGGGATCACGGCGTACCGCCACGCCTTCGGCCACCCGAAGGCGACCCTGGGCCGCCAGCCCGAGCCGTTCGCGGGCGCCGAGCTGTGGGTGGTGCCGAACCCCAGCGGGCTGAACGCCCACGAGACGGTGGAGACGCTCGCCGAGGCGTACGCCGCGCCGGCCCGCGCCGCCGGGGTGGTCTGAGCCGGCTCACATGCTGCCGAAGACCTGGTCCTTCCCGAGCACCGTGAGCCCCTCCTCGATCACGAACCCCCGGGCGAGGTCGGCCTCCGGGTCGACGCCGATCTTCGCGCCGGGCTCGACGACGACGTTCTTGTCGAGGATGGCGTTGCGGACCACCGCGCCGGCGCCGACGTGCACGCCGTTCATGAGGACCGAGTCGGTGACCTCGGCACCGGCGCCCACGAACGCGGCCGGCGAGAGCACCGACCGGGAGACCGAGCCGCCGCTGACCACCACCCCGGGCGAGAGCAGCGACTCCAGCGTCTGCGAGGCGTGGCCGTCCTCGCCGGGCGTGATCTTCACCGGCGGCTGCGGCCCGTAGGAGGTGTAGATCGGCCAGTCGAAGTTGTAGAGGTTGAACACCGGCAGCGGCGAGACCAGGTCCATGTGCGCGGCGTAGTAGGAGCCGATCGTCCCCACGTCGCGCCAGTAGCCGCGGTCCCGCTCGGTGGCGCCGGGCACGTCGTTGTCCTTGAAGTCGTAGACGCCCGCCTGCTGGCGGCGCACGAACGCCGGCACGATGTCGCCGCCCATGTCGTGCTTGGAGCCGGTCATGGTGGCGTCCCGGGTGACCGCCTCGACCAGCGCGTCGGCGTCGAAGACGTAGTTGCCCATCGACGCCAGCACCTCGCCCGGGCTGTCGGGCAGGCCCACCGGGTCGGTCGGCTTCTCCAGGAACTCCCGGATCCGCGACGGGTCGTCGGGGTGCACGTCGATGACGCCGAACTGGTCGGCCAGCCCGATCGGCTGCCGGATCGCGGCCACCGTGCAGGCCGCGCCGCTCTCGACGTGCTGGTCGACCATCTGCGCGAAGTCCATCCGGTACACGTGGTCGGCGCCGACGACCACGATGATGTCCGGCTTCTCGTCGCGGACCAGGTTGAGGGACTGGAAGATCGCGTCCGCGCTGCCCAGGTACCAGTGCTTGCCGAGGCGCTGCTGCGCCGGCACCGGCGTCACGTAGTTGCCGAGCATCGTCGACATCCGCCAGGTCTGGGTGACGTGCCGGTCCAGGCTGTGCGACTTGTACTGCGTCAGCACGACCACCTGCAGGTAGCCGGAGTTCACCACGTTGGACAGCGCGAAGTCGATGAGCCGGTAGATGCCCCCGAACGGCACGGCCGGCTTGGCCCGGTCCGCGGTCAGCGGCATCAGCCGCTTCCCCTCGCCACCGGCGAGGACGATGGCCAGAACCTTCTTGCGATGCTTGGCGGTCATGCGGAGACGCTATCCCTGTCGGGGCCCCTACCGGCAGGGGTAGTTTCTCGACATGCGTGTCGACGTCCTCAGCAAGGAGTACCCCCCGGAGATCTACGGCGGGGCGGGGGTGCACGTCGCCGAGCTGGTCCGGGCCCTGCGGAGACGGTCCGACCTCGAGACCCGGGTGCACGCCTTCGGCGCGCCGCGCGACGAGCCGCTGACCGCGTCGTACGCCGACCACGCCGAGCTGGCGAACGCCAACGGGGCCCTCAAGACGCTGGGCGTGGACCTCTCGATCGCGGACGGCTGCGCGGGCACCGACCTGGTGCACTCGCACACCTGGTACGCCAACTTCGCCGGCCACCTCTCCTCGCTGCTGTACGGCGTGCCGCACGTCGTCAGCGCCCACTCGCTGGAGCCGCTGCGGCCGTGGAAGGCCGAGCAGCTCGGCGGCGGCTACGCCGTCTCGTCGTGGGTGGAGAAGACGTCGTACGAGGCGGCTGCCGCGGTGATCGCGGTGTCCGCGGCGATGCGCGACGACGTGCTCGCGTCGTACCCCGCGATCGACCCGGCCCGCGTCCACGTCGTGCACAACGGCATCGACACCGAGGACTGGTCGCCGACGGTCGACCCCGACCGGGTCCGCGCCCTGGGCGTCGACCCGGACCGCCCGTCGGTGGTGTTCGTCGGCCGGATCACCCGCCAGAAGGGGCTGCCGCTCTTCCTGCGCGCGGTCGCGCAGCTGCCGCCCGAGGTGCAGATCGTGCTGTGTGCCGGCGCGCCGGACACCCCCGAGATCGAGGCCGAGGTGGTCGGGCTCGCCGACGGGCTGGCGAAGTCCCGCGACGGGGTGGTGTGGATCCGCGAGATGCTGCCGCGCCGCGACGTGATCGCGCTGCTCAGCGCCGCGACGGCGTTCGCGTGCCCGTCGATCTACGAGCCGCTCGGCATCGTGAACCTCGAGGCGATGGCCTGCGAGACCGCGGTCGTGGCCACCGCCACCGGCGGCATCCCGGAGGTCGTCGTCGACGGGGACACCGGTCGGCTGGTGCCGATCGAGCAGGCAGGTGACGGCACCGGCACCCCGCTCGACCCGGAGCGGTACGTCGCCGACTTCGCGGCCGCGCTCAACGAGGTCGTCGGCGACCCCGAGCGCGCCGCCGCGATGGGCAAGGCCGGGCGGCAGCGCGCCATCGACGCGTTCAGCTGGGGCGCGATCGCGGAGCGGACCGTGGAGGTCTACCGCTCCGTCCTCTGAGCCGGCGGGCGCCTGTGGATGACCGGTCGCGTCGAGCGCCCCGTCGGGCGAGGCTGGCCGCCATGAACGAGAGACCGTACGCACCCGTCATCCGCAGCCAGTCCGACCTCGAGGACGTCTGGCGCCACCTCATGGGGCCGCTCGGCTTCGGCGGCCACAGCCTGTGGCTGATGTTCGTCCAGCCCGACGGCACGCCGCTCCCGCACCTCTCCCAGGTCGAGGACTGCGTGCGTCCACCGACCGCCGAGGAGCAGGTCAACTTCGTCGCACTGCTCAAGACGCTGCGCGGGGAGATGCGCAAGGGCGAGCGCCTCGTCTTCCTGCGCTCGCGGCCGGGCCGCGGCGGAGCCGGGCCGGACGACCTGGCCTGGGCCCGCAGCCTGTACGACGCGTGCCGGGCCGCCGACGTCGAGACCGACGTGGTGCACCTGGCCACCGACGACGTGCTGGTGCCGCTGCCGATGGACGAGGTGCTGGCTCAGACCGCCTGAGCGGTCTCGGCCCCGCGCGGCAGCATCCGCACGGACGGGGCCGCCGCGACGACGACCGACACGGCGACCCCGATCACCGTCATCGCCAGCAGCGTCGCGTGCAGGCCGTACGCCGCGCTCGCCAGGCCGGCGAGCAGGTTGCCGAGCGGGATCACCCCCGCGGTGGACAGGTAGTCGTAGCTCGACACCCGGGACAGCGACCGCTCCGGGACGTGCTCGCCGAGCGAGGTCTCCCACAGCGTGAAGGCTCCGGTCACGCAGATGCCGGCGAGCAGCTCGAGGGCGCCGATCCCCCAGGTGCCGAGGCCGCTGCCGATGAAGGCGGCCTGGCAGGAGGCGCCGACCAGCATCAGGCTCGCCACCCGCAGCGCGAACCGGGGCCGCCAGCGCAGGAACAGCAGGTCGCCCAGCAGGCAGCCGACCCCGAAGCAGGCGGAGATCGTGGCCCAGGACCGGGCGCCGTCGAGCTCCCGGTCCATCAGCACCGGGCCGATCACGAAGATCGAGGGCAGCACCACCGCGTGGTAGACGCTCATCCCGGTCAGGAACGCGACCACCCAGCGGCGGCTCCGCACCTCGCTCCAGCCCTCCCGCAGGCTGGTCCAGAAGTGGCCGGTGCTCGCGACCAGGTCCTCCTCGTGCATCGCACGCTGGACCGCCCGCGGGCGCAGCGGCAGCAGCAGCGCCACCGACACCACGAACGTCGCGGCGTCGAAGAGCAGCGCGCCGCCCGGCCCGCCGGCGTACGCGATCAGCACCCCGGCCACGACCGGCCCGAGCACGTTGGCGAGCGAGAACGACAGGCCCCGCAGGGCGTTGGCCGGCTGGAGGTTGACCGGGCTGACCGTCGAGGGCAGCAGCCCCGTGAACGCGGGGGCGAAGAACGCGTCGGCGGCGCCGTACACCGCGGCGATCGCGACCAGCGACGGGACCGACGCTCCCCCGCCGAGCAGCAGCGCCGCGGCCACCAGCTGGCAGGCCATCCGGACCAGGTCGGAGGCGATCAGGATCCGCTTGCGGTCCAGGCGGTCCGCCCAGACGCCCGCCGGCAGCGCCAGCACCACGAACGGGACGAACTGCGCCGCGGAGACCAGCGCCACGTCCGCGACCCCGCCGCCCGTGGCCAGCACCGCGAACGGCAGCGCCACGCTGGTGACCCGGTCGCCCAGGATCGAGAGCACCTGGCTGCCGAAGAGCAGCCGGTACTGCGGCTCGTCGCGCAGCACCGCCGGGACCCGCAGTTGCGTCAGCACCGGCTCAGGATGTCAGCGCAGAGACGCCCGCGGCGACCCGTTTCCGGGCCGCCGCGGGCGGTCGCTGTGGTGGAGCGGTCGTCAGATGACGAGGCTCAGCAGGAGCACGAACACCAGGCCGCTGACCGAGAGCACGGTCTCCATGAGCGACCACGTCTTCACGGTCTGGCCGACGCTCATCCCGAAGTACTCCTTGACCAGCCAGAAGCCGGCGTCGTTGACGTGCGAGAAGAACACCGAGCCGGCGCCGATCGCGAGCACGACCAGCGAGACCTCACCCGACGAGAGCCCGTCGACCAGGCCGATCATCAGCGAGGACGCGGTGATCGTCGCGACGGTCGCCGAACCGGTGGCCAGGCGGATGAGGACCGCGAGGACCCAGGCGAGCAGCAGCACCGAGACGTTGGCGTCCTTGGCCCAGTCGGCGAGCAGCGTGCCGACGCCGGTGTCGACCAGCGACTGCTTGAAGCCACCACCGGCGGCGACGATCAGCAGGATCCCGGCGATGGCGGGCAGCGACTCGCCGGTCACCTTGGAGATCCGTCGGGCGTCCATGCCGGAGCCGCGGCCGAGGGTGAACATCGCGACGACCAGGGCGATCAGGAGCGCGAAGAAGGGCTCGCCGACCAGGTCGAAGACCCGGCGGATGCCGGCCTCCTTGTCCTCGACGAAGACGTCCACGAGCGCCTTGCCGAGCATCAGCACGACCGGCAGCAGCACCGTCGTGATCGTCATCTGGAACGACGGGCGGCGGACGTTGAGCGCGGCGGTGGCGGCACCCGGGCCGTCGACCCGCTCGCCGACGAGGGTGTCGAAGGTGTGCGGCGCCGGGATGTCGACCCAGCCGCCGGCGAGGCGGCCGAACAGCGGGCCGGCCACGATCACGGTCGGGACCGCGACGAGGAGGCCGAGCGCCAGCGTGGTGCCGAGGTCGGCGCCGAGGTAGCCGATCGCGGTGACCGGGCCGGGGTGCGGCGGCACGAAGCCGTGCATCGCCGACAGGCCGGCCAGCGCCGGGATGCCGACGGTGATCAGCGAGACCTGGGCGCGTCGGGCGACCAGGTAGATGACCGGCATCAGCAGGACCAGGCCGATCTCGAAGAACATCGGCAGGCCGATGATGCCGCCGACCAGCGCCATCGCCCACGGCAGCGCCCGCGGCGAGGCCTTGCCCACGATGGTGTCGACGATCTGGTCGGCACCGCCGGAGTCGGCGAGCAGCTTGGCGAACATCGCGCCCAGCGCGATCAGGATGCCCACCCCGGCCGCGGTGGCGCCGAAGCCGGTCAGGAAGGACGGCAGCACGCCGGTGCCGTCGTCGTTGGCCAGGACGTTCCGGCCCGCCAGCACCCCCACCGTCAGGGCGCCGAACACCAGGGCGAGGAACGGGTGCACCTTCAGGACCGTGATCAGCACGACGATCAGGGCGATCGCGGCGAGCGCGGCCAGGATGAGCTGCCATCCGGACGCCACTGGATCCACCAGCGGCGCCGCGGCGAGCGGCAGGAGTGCGGACAGGGCGGACATCAGTTCTCCTTCTCGGGGGTGGCGCCGACCGGGTGGTGGTCGACGTACTGCTGGACGATCCGGTCGACGCTCTGGTCGACGTCGATGACGACGCCGTGCTCGTCGGGCTCGAGCGGCTCGAGCGTCGCGAACTGCGAGGTCAGCAGCGAGGCGGGCATGAAGTGCCCGGGGCGGCTGGCCTGGCGGCGCGCGATCACCTCGCGGCTGCCCTGGAGGTGCAGGAACTCCAGGCCGTGGACGTGGTGGCGCAGCTGGTCGCGGTACTTCCGCTTCAGCGCCGAGCAGCTCACCACGCCGCCCGCGGGGTGGGCGGCGAGCCACTCCCCGATGGTCTCGAGCCAGGGGTGGCGGTCGTGGTCGTCGAGGGCCTCACCGCGCGTCATCTTCGCGATGTTGGCCTCGGGGTGGAGGTCGTCGGCGTCGACGAACGGCACGCCGAGGCGCTGCGCGAGTGCGGCTCCGATCGTGGACTTGCCCGATCCGGAGACGCCCATGACGACGAGAAGCGGCGGGTGGGACATGCGACGTACCCCCTCCTGGTAGTGGTAGCCGTCACATGGTGACCTCATTCATCATACTTTTGCAACCCTTTGACTCACATTTGCCTGTTCATTCATGCGCTGGGGTGTGGGTGAGATGATGTTTGGGTGACGACCACGCCCGCTCCCGGCCAGCACGCCAGCGTCCTGAGTGCCCTGGGCGGCCGGATCGCCTCCGGCCGGCTGGAGGTGGGCCAGGTGCTGACCCTGGACGGCATCTGCCACGAGTACGCCGTGTCGCGCAGCGTCGCGCGTGAGGCGATCCGGGTGCTGGAGTCGATGGGGCTGGTGGCGTCGCGGCGGCGGGTCGGCATCACGATCCAGCCCAAGCACAAGTGGAACGTCTTCGACCCGCGGGTGATCCGGTGGCGGCTCGACGAGGGCGACCGGACCGAGCAGCTGCTCTCGCTGTCGGAGCTGCGCCGCGGCATCGAGCCGGTGGCCGCCGCGCTGGCCGCCGAGCGGGCCGACGGCCACCAGTGCCGCATCCTCGCGGCCGCGGTCTCGGACATGGTCGTGCACGGTCGCGACGGCGACCTGGACGCCTACCTGCTGGCCGACACGATCTTCCACCGGACCCTGCTCGAGGCCAGCGGCAACGAGATGCTGCGGGCGCTCGACGGTGTCGTGGAGGAGGTGCTCAGCGGCCGCACCCACCACGGGATGATGCCCTCGCGCCCGAACCCCGAGGCGATCGCGCTGCACGACGAGGTGGCCCGCGCCGTCCGCCTCGGCGACAGCGCCACGGCCGAGAAGGCGATGCGCGCGATCATCGAGGAAGCGGCCACCGCGCTCCGCGACGAGCAGGACGCCTGACGCCCGCTCACCCCTGACCGGGGTTATCCACAGATCCGCTCCGGGGTGGTCCATCGGCCGCGAATCCCGGGCAGGCTCCCCAGCGAACGACGACGTCGCAGACCTCGGGAGTGCCATGACCATCGACCTCGACCACGACGACTTCACCGCGACGGTCGCCGGCGTGCGGACCGCCGCCGACCGGCTGGGCGAACGGCGCGACCGCGTCTGCCGCGAGGTGGACGCGCTGCTCGCCGGCGCCTGGCACGGCGCGGCCGCCGACTCCTTCGCCGAGGCGTGGGCGGACTGGCGGCTGGCCGCACAGCGGGTCCTGGACGGGCTGGTCGCGATGGGGACCCTGCTCGACGCGGTGCACCGGGACCTCTCGGACCGGGACGAGCAAGCCCACCTGCGCCTCGACGCGGTGGCCGCCCGGGTCGTGGAAAGGCTCGGCTGATGTCCGCGCCGTTCGCGGTCGACCTCGAGGAGCTCGCCCGGGTGGTCGCGGAGATGGCGACCTGCCAGGCGCGGCTGCACGACGTGGCCGACGAGACCTCCCGCCAGGTGTGCGCGCTGCACGGCTCCTGGCAGGGCGAGGCGGCGGTCGCCCACGAGGTGGCGCAGCGGGTGTGGGACGCGGGGTTCCGGGACATGCGTGAGGCGCTGGCGGCGATGCGCGCCGCCGCCGACGTCGCCCACCACCACTACGAGTCGGCCGCCCTCACCAACCTCGAGATGTGGGGCCGGCTCCGATGATGCTCGCGATCGACGGTGGCGGGTACGACACCGCGACCAGCGCCTTCGTCAACGGCAACCAGCTCGCCGCGATCCGGTACGACCAGCTCACCCGACAGCTGGCGACGTACGCCGCCATGGCCGGCACCGACTCGAGCTCGGCCGACTTCGCCACGGCGTACGACGACGCCGCGCAGCAGGCCGTGCACGCGCTGGCCGACCTCGTCGCGTCGTTCGCGAACGCCGGCCGGGTCACCCACGCGGCGGTGACCAACCACCGCGTCGCCGAGGCCCGCTCAGTGATCGGCGGTGCCCCGATCTACGACGGCGGCGTGCTGCCGTCCGGCGGCTTCGTGGAGGTGCTGCCGAGCAGTCCGCCGTCCTCGCTCGGCGGCGACATGCCCGCCCTGCCCGGCAAGGTGAGCTGGATCCTCGACCACGTCCAGGGTGCGGTCTTCCCCGATGCCGACGTCGACCGGCTGCGCGCCGCCGAACGGACCTGGCGGGCGGCCGCGGAGTCGCTCGACGACCTGGTGACCTGCTGCGACAGCGCGGTCCGCGGCTTCTGGGGCGAGCGCTCCCCCGAGATCCCGCTCGCGATCGAGGCCACCCGCGAGCTGGAGACCACGGTCCGCGACGTCGCGGCCCAGTACGTCGCGCTCGCGTCGGCCTGCCAGCAGTACGCCGACCACGTCGAGGCGGCCCGCGCAGCAGGTCATCGAGCTCGCCGAGTGGCTGCTCGAGCAGTTCGTCGAGGGCGTCCTGATCAGCGCCGCGATCGGCGCCCTCACCGGCGGCGCCGGCGCCGGCGCCGGCATGGCCGCCGTCCTCGCCCGCCTCGCCGCCGAGTCCCCCCGCTTCGCCCGGATCATCGAGACCCTCCGCTCCCTCGCCGCCGCCGTCGCAGCCAGCGTCCGCAGCACCCGCGACGCCGTCGCCGCCTCGCGGGTGCGGCTGGTGAAGTTCACTCGCGCACGCGTCGCGCTGCGGGATGAGGCCGGAACGATCCGGTTTCCGGGGCCGGGCAAGGGCTGGCTGGCTCGCCACGAGCACTCCGGCAGCCACACGCTCGCGAGACCACGTGGGCAAGACCGACGAAGAACTGATGGGACGGTTCAGCGGACCCAAGCCACCGAGAGCCGCATCCACCTTCCCGGACGGACAGACGGCGGAACTGGCCATCTCGAAGATCGTCCAGGACCGTGAATCCCTCATCGCCAAATGGCTTGCTGGCGGCGACGACCGCATGGTCTTGCAGGGTGTCGCTGACAGGATCATCGGGCGGACAATGGATCGTGCCGGCAATGTCGAGGGGGTGCGCGGAGTTCGCGTCATCTTGAATCGTGATCCGACCATGCCGGATGGATTCCGGATCTTCACCGCATATCCGACGCCATAAAGGAGCGGGAAATGAACACGCCAGCCCTCGAACACATGGTGGGCGCCTACTTCCATCAGGACTGGTACGACGAGTTCGGGGATGAGTGGAAGGCGGTGGACGCCTTCATCGCCGGCTCCCCCTCGCATGTCGCCCATCTGCCCGCTGAGGTCGAGGACCTGCTCTCCCACACGGATTCAGAGGGCGCCCTCGAGGCATATCTCGACTCGCTGGGCTGCGAGTACACGCCGACCTCCGAGCAGGGCGGTTACCGCGGCTGGCTGACCGAGATCGCGCGCCGAGTTGAAGCAGCAACAGCCTGACCTCGGCGCTCCGAGCAGACCGCGGAGTCTCAGACGCATCAGGCGCGTCCAGGACTCCTCGGTCCTGGGCGGTCGGGTCGGGCGGCTGCGCCTCGTGAGCAGGTCACCGGGTCTGGCTGCGTGAGATAGCGCGACGAGTCGCGCGGCAGCCAGCATGAGGACGAGTCGGCAAGCGAGCGACCCCCGACTCGTGTGCCTGAGAACGCGCCATGGCGCGTTCTCAGGCACACGACCCGAAGGAGCGCAGGATCAGAGTGCCGCGCGGAGGTACTGCTTGGGCCAGTCGGCCTCGACGCCGAGGTCGTGGGCGGCGCGGAGGGCCCAGTGGGGGTCGCGGAGCAGCGCGCGGGCGAGGAGGACGACGTCCGCGGAGCCGTCGGCGACGATCTCCTCGGCCTGCTTGGGCTCGGTGATCAGGCCGACGGCGCCGGTGGGGATGCCGGCCTCGGCGCGGATCCGGCGGGCGAAGGGGACCTGGTAGCCGGGCTCGATCGGAATGTCGACGATCGCGTTGCCACCAGAGGACACATCGACCAGGTCCACGCCGGCGTCGGCGAGGAGGGACCCGAGCCGCACCGAGTCGTCGGCCGTCCAGCCGTCCTCGTGCCAGTCCGTCGCGGAGATCCGTACGACGACGGGCACGCTCGACGGCACCCGCCGGCGCACCTCCGCGACGACCTCGAGCAGCAGCCGGGCCCGGTTCTCGAAGGAGCCGCCGTACTCGTCGTCGCGCTGGTTCGACAGCGGCGAGAGGAACTCGTGCAGCAGGTAGCCGTGCGCGGCGTGGATCTCGAGCACGTCGAAGCCGGCGTCCACCGACCGAGCCGCAGCATCACCGAACGCAGACACCACCCGCGCGATCCCCGCGGCGTCCAGGGCCCGCGGCTCACGCAGGCCGGGGAAGGCAACCGCCGACGGTGCGACCGGCTCCCAGCCACCGTCCTCGTCGGACACCAACCCCCGCCCCTCCCAGGGCGCCTTCGACGACGCCTTGCGGCCGGCGTGCGCGAGCTGGATGCCGGCCGTGGCGCCCTGGCCGTGGATGAACGAGACGATCCGCGCCCAGGCCTGCTGCTGCTCGTCGTTCCAGATCCCGGTGTCGGCCGGGGAGATCCGCCCCTCCGGCACCACCGCGGTCGCCTCGGTGAACACCAGCCCGACTCCCCCGCGCGCGAACGAGCCCAGGTGCACCAGGTGCCAGTCGTTCGGGACCCCGTCGATCGCGGAGTACTCGCACATCGGCGAGACCCACACGCGGTTGCGGACGGTGACCTCGCGCAGGGTGATCGGGCTGAACAGCTGGCTCACGGGTGGACGCTCCTCGACGGTTCGACTCGACAGCTCGAGAGGTTTCAACCACCCAACAGCCCCGGCCGGCACGATGTTCCAGAGCCGTCAGGCACACCGCACGCAGGTCCGCGCGGTCGGCCGCGCCCCCAGCCGCTCGGCGGGGATCGGCGCCCCGCACACCTCGCAGACCCCGTAGCGGCCGGCCGCCAGCCGTTCGTACGCCGCGTCGATCTCGGCCAGGTGCGCCTCGGCCTGCCGGATCAGCGCATCCACCTGCGAGCGCTCGAACGCGATCGTCGCGCCCTCGGGGTCGTGCTCGTCGTCGGCGTTGGAGTCCCGGGACGCGTCGACGACCCCGAGGAAGTCGCGGCGCAACCGCGCCAGCCGGTCCGTGGTGCGGTCCCGCTCGTCGGCGAGCAGGGCGGCGGGGTCGCTCACCGGTTGCGGCGCCAGATCGAGGCGTTCAGCGCGGTCGCGAACCCCGTCCACACGACGTACGGCGCCAGCGCGGCCGCCGCGACCCGGTCCCGCCGGGCGGCCTCCCGCAGCAGCACCAGGTTCAGGCCGTTGAGCAGCGCGATGGTGGCCAGCCCGGCGCGCGGGGACTCCCGGTCGAAGAACGCCCAGCACCAGCCGGCGTTGACCGCGAGGTCGGCACCGGTCAGGCCCAGCATCGCGCCGCGCCCCTCCGGCACGGAGGCTGCCCGCCCGGTCCCCCACGCGATCAGCCCGTAGAGCGGCGTCCACACCAGCGGGAACGCGACGCCCGGCGGTTGCCAGGCCGGCTTGTCCAGCGACCGGTACCACGAGCTGTCCGGCTTGGTCCCGAGGCTGCCGAGGGCGGCCGCGGCCGCCGTCATCAACGAGGTCAGGACGGGTGCGCGCATGGCCCCACTCTGGCTCGCCTCGCCAAGCAGCGGACTACTGAGTCGCCGGCCCGAAGGTCTGCGTGGGCGACTGCCCGGCGAGGATGCCGCCCGTCGGCGGGACGGTCACGTAGTAGCGGAAGGGCCCGGTCAGGTCGGCGGGGACCGTGATCCGGTAGCCGCCCTCGGCGGCGGTGGTCGCCGCCCCGAGCCGCAGCGGCCCCTTCGGACCGAGCTGCCAGAGCGTGACCGGCACGCCCGGACGCCCGGGAGCCACCTTGCCGGTCACGGCGGGCCCGCCGGGGTCGGCGACCGCGGTCACGAGCGACACCACGTCGACGGTGAAGACCGGGGAGACGCTGCCCTCCGCCGAGGACGAGCCGCCGAACCGCCACCGGTAGACCGTGTGGCTGCTCGGCTGCACGGTCGCGGTGGTGCCGCCTCCGGAGACCTGCAGGGCGGCGCCGTCGACCGGCTTGAACTCCTGCTCCCCGAACTCCTGCGCCTCCAGCACGAGCAGCCCCTGCGCGAGCGGGCCGACCATGTCGGTGGAGACGCTGCCGTGCAGCGTCACCGCGTCACCCGCGGCGATCCGCGTCGCGGACCCGCTGATGCCGGTGGCGGTGGTGTAGCCCTCGAGGTCGTACGTCGTCACGTCGCCGGGGCTGCCGGTCCGCAGCGCGTCGATCTTGAACGGGTTGCCGTCGCACCCGAAGCCCAGCGCGTAGAAGCCGGCACCGTCGCCGCCGTGGGCGCCCATGAACTCGGGAACGGTGCCGGTGCCCCCGCCGGACTCGACCGGCTGGTGGGTGGAGAAGTCGTACTTCGTCCAGGTGTAGGTCAGCCCGGGCGCGTCCACCTGCTGCCAGCCGCCGGCGCCGACCGCGAGCGAGGCGCGGCCGACCCAGAGCAGCGTCGTGCCGGCGTCCTCCGGGGACTGGTAGCCGGCGTACGCCACGCCGCTGGTGCCCTGGGGCGCCGTCACCGCGAGCCCGGCGACGGTGGTGGCGGCCATCGACCCGACCCGGTGCTGCGAGCCCACGGCGGACCCGCCGCCGAGGTCGTACTTCAGGGCGCGGGTGCCGGCCGGGCCGTCCGGGCTGGGCGAGAGGTACGTCGCGACCGGCTCGCCGGAGGTGGCGTAGAGGTCGGAGCAGCCGACGATCGCGAGGCTGGTCGAGCTGCCCGCGGCGAACCCGAGGCCGCGCACGACGATCGTGGAGTCCGCGCGGGCGGCCGAGAACGGGAGCACGGCCGCCACGACCGCGCCCAGCACGATGAAGAATCCCCGGCGCAACGCCGCCTCCCGATGAGCTCCCGACTGTCCCAACGACCCTACGTGCCGGTGTCGGGTTGCGTGTGCCCAATCTGGGGCATCGTCATCGGGCCGTCACCCACTGCTCACCCGCGAGGACCCGGGACACCGGATCGGACGCCGGAGCGGCGTGGTCGGTCCCGAGCAGGGTGGCGCTGGTGAAGCTCGCGGCCGCGCGCTCGAACGTCGCACCGTGTCGCAGCATCGCGTGCCGGGCGCCGGGCACGGCGACGTACCCGACCTCGGCCGTGCGCGCGATGCTCCGCGCCACCGTGGCCGACCGGCCGGGGTCGGCGACCCGGTCCTCGGTGCCGTGCACGACGAGCACCCGGCGGCCGGTCAGGTCGGCGTCGTCGGTCGGGTAGACCCACGGGTTCAGCGCCACCACGCTGCGGACCCCGTCCTGGTCCCCCGCCAGCAGGGCGGCGCGGCCGCCGAGCGAGTGCCCGACCAGCGACGTGGGCAGCTCGCCGTGGAGCTCGCGCACGCGCCCCAGCGCCCAGGCGACGTCGTGGACCGGCGTGTGGGTGCTGTCCCAGCCCCGGTAGGAGTTCAGCAGCCGGTACACCGCCAACCGGCCGTCGCCGCCGCTGCCGATCCGGCGGGCGACCGGGATCATCCGCACCACCGACAGCTGGGTCGGGCTGACGTCCGCCCGTCCCGGCCGCTGCGCGCCGCCGTGCAGCACCAGCACGGCGCCCTCCGGACGGCGTGGGACCCGGGTCGCGAGGAGGCGTGGTTCGGCGTGCATCCCACCAGTCTTGCCGAGCGGCACAACGTCCCGCGCCCGCCGGGACCTTCTCCTCTGCGGGTGCCGCAGGGGCCGGGATGACGCTGGCGGTGGGCCAGACGCGCTGAGGGGAGGGACCATGAACGCCCACGGATACCCGGTCCGGGTGGACGCGACGCTGGACAGCGACCTCAGCCGCTGGCTGTGGCTGGTCAAGTGGTTGCTGGCCATCCCGCACTACTTCGTGCTGGCGTTCCTGTGGGCCGCGTTCGTGGTGCTCAGCGTGGTGGCGTGGGTGGCGATCCTGGTCACGGGTCGCTACCCACGCGCCATCTTCGACTTCAACGTGGGGGTCCTGCGCTGGAGCTGGCGGGTCGCCTACTACACGTACGGCGGGCTGGGCACCGACCACTACCCGCCCTTCAGCCTCGAGGACCGGCCGGACTACCCGGCGCACCTCGAGATCGAGTACCCGGAGCACCTCTCCCGCGGCCTGGCGCTGGTGAAGTCGTGGCTGCTGGCGATCCCGCACTACCTGGTGATCGCGTTCTTCCTGGGGACCGGCCTGTACGTCGCGACGAGCGGCAACACGGACGCCTCACGGGCGTGGAGCGGCGGCCTGATCGGGCTGCTGGTGTTCGTCGCCGCGGTCGTGCTGCTCTTCACCGGCGTCTACCCGCGCCCCATCTTCGACCTGGTCCTCGGCCTGAACCGCTGGGTGCTGCGAGTCGCGGCCTACGCCAGCCTGATGACCGACGACTACCCGCCCTTCCGGCTCGACATGGGCGGCACGGACCCGGGCACCGGCGTGCTCACGCTGAGCAGCCAGCCGGCAGCCCCGGCCGCAGCCCCGCCACCGGCGCAGCAGACGCAGGCCCAGCCGACACAAGCCCAGGCGACGACCCAGCCCACAACCCAGCCGGAGGCCGGCCAACCGCCCGGCGGTCCGCCAGCCGGCCCACCGGCGCGGCCCCCGTCCCGCTGGGGGGCGGGCCGGATCATCGCGGTGATCGTGGGCGCCGTGCTGGCGTTCACGTCGCTGGGCATGCTCGCGGCCGGCGGCCTGCTGCGCCTCGCCGACGACGGCATCCGGGACAGCCAGGGCTACCTGATGAGCTCGGACGTCGAGTTCACCTCGCCGGGCTATGCGGCGACCAGCCCCGACGTCGAGCTCCGCAGCGGCACGCCCGCGATCGACGTCCCGGAGCGTTGGCTCGGCACGGTGAAGGTCGAGGCCGACGCACGCACCGACGCCGGCGTCTTCATCGGGATCGCCAAGACCAGCGACGTCACGTCGTACCTCTCCGGCGTCGCCCGCTCGACCGTGCAGGACCCGCTCGGCAACGACCAGAACCCACGGACCGACTACACCGACGGCGGGGCGCCGTCGCGGGCGCCGCAGGACGAGGACTTCTGGGTCGCCTCCGCAGACGGGCAGGGACAGCAGACCCTCACCTGGGAGGCGGACGAGGGCAACTGGACGCTGGTCGTGATGAACGACAAGGGCACCCGGCCGGTCGCCGCCGACGTCTCGGTGGGCGCGACCATCCCGATCCTCGACGACGTCGCGGTCGGGCTGCTCGTCGCCGGGCTGGTCGGGATCGTGATCTCCGCGGCGGTGCTGATCGCCGCGCTCAGCCGGCCGCGCTCCGGAACGTGAACAGCTGACCCGGCTCGATCGTGTACGCCAGGTCCGTCCCGCCGAGCACGTTGATCCGCACCGTCTGGGTGCTGCCGGTGGCGTTGTGCCCGAAGACCCCGATGCTGCCGTCGGGGTTGCGGAAGGCCGCGACGCTGAGCCCGGTGCTCGCACTCGAGGCGATCACCCGCGCGTCCGGCGAGGCCGCCCGGGACAGGTGCGCGAGGGCGTAGAACTCCGGCTCGGGCCGCAACGACCCGTCGCCGGCGACGGTGAGCAGCCCACGGCAGTTCTTGCAGCCCCACTTCGAGCCGGCGTCGACCGGGCCGTGGCTCTCGTCGAGGGCGAGGTTCCACATCATCAGCCCCGACGAGCCGGCGGCCACGGCCCCGGCGACGAGGTTGCGCGCGTCCCAGGCGAAGGTGCCGGACCAGCCGTCGGTGGTGCCGGTGCACTCGGTCACCATGCTCGGGACGGCGAGGCCGGCCATCTGGCCCGGGGTCCCGCCGTAGCAGTGGAAGGCCGCACCGTCGAAGCCGCCGGGGGCCGCGGAGAGCACGTTGTCCACCCGTGGCCGGTCCGACCAGTTGTGGTCGACCGCGAACAGGTGCACCTTGCTCGACGCCAGGCGGGGCCCGACGGTGTTCCCGAGGGTCGCCATCTGCTCGTCGGACATCGTCATCGACGCGTAGTCGCTGGAGTAGCCCGGCTCGTTGCCCAGGGTCATCGCCCACAGCGGTACGCCGTTGCGGGCCAGCCAGTCCGCCTGCGACAGCAGCATCTGGCCGTACCCGGTGACCGCGTCCGTCGTGAGCGCCCCGCCGCGCAGCGAGCCGTTGTCCTTCATCGACGCGGGCGCGGTCCACGGCGTCGCCACCGCCCGCAGGTCGGGGCGGAGCCCGTTGATCGCCTTGACCATCCGCACCGCCCGGCGCTGCGGGTCGGGCGGGGTGGCCTGCGTCCCGTCCCAGGACCAGGTCCACTGCGAGGGCGAGAAGTCGGTCGCGGTGAGGGGTAGCCGCACCAGGTTCAGCTGGGCGCCGTCCGCGCGGGTCGGGCTGTACAGCAGCTTCTGCGCCCCCGACTTGTTGCGCAGCAGCTGCTCGGAGGCATCGGTGAGCGCGGCGCCGGTGCCCCACCAGCGCTGCCGCCGGTCCTGGGGGTCGACGACGACCTGGGCGGTCGCCGGCCCCGGCCCGATGACCGGGTCGACCGGTGCCAGCCGCTTCGCGGGATCGGTCGGTGAGGTGATCCACAGCCGGTCCGTGGACGCGGCGACCGGCCGGGCTGCCGAGGTGGGCGCCTCGACGTCCGGCGCCACGACGGCGAGGCCGGCGAGCAGGGCCAGGGCCGCGGCGGCGAGGCCGGTCCGTCCGGCCGAGCCGGACAGGCGTCGGCGCAGGCCACGGCGGGGGGTCGTGTGGGGGTGAGGTTCAGGCATCAGGGTTCCGGGGGCAGGTCCGAGTGGTGCTCCGGTCCCTGCCAGTGTCGCGAAGATCGGCGACGGGTCCAAAGTCCCGGGGGCATGGGGGTGGCATGACCCAGATTGGGGATGCCGACCGACCGTCGGAACCGGTTTGCTTGACGCATCGACCGGTGCCCGTGACGTCGCTGCCGCGGGAACCGGTCGTCAAAGCCGAGGCACCCGGCGAAGAACCCGGCCACTGATCCAGCCCAGTGACCACGAAGGCCCGGTCCCCGCGAGGGAGCCGGGCCTTGGTGTGTGCGGAGCTACTGCTTGCTGCGCGAGGGGGCCGCCCGCTCCGGGCTCCCCCGCTCGGAGCTGGCCGACTCGGAGCGGGCCGGCTCCGCGCCACCCCGCTCCGGCTTGGTCTGCCCAGGTTCGGCCGCCCCCGGCTGGTCCGGACCCGCGTCCCTGGCGGCCGCGTTGGCCCGGATCGCGTCCTCGTTCATCTCGAAGATCATCTGCCGCAGCTCGCGGATGATCCCGTCGGCCTCGTCGATGAGCGAGTTGAGGGTGCCGGCCAGCTCGACGCGCTGGGAGGCGAGCGCGCTGAGCTTCAGCCCGAGCCCGAAGAGTCGCTGGATCGTGGTGTCGTGCAGGTCCGCGGCGACGCGCTGGCGCTCGGTGTGCACGCTCAGCTCGTGCTGCGCGGCGACCAGCTCCGCGGACCGGTCGACGATGCTCATCCGCATCGTCTCGGCCGCCTCGGCCATCAGCCGCACCTCCTCGGGCCCGGAGGCGTCGATGCGCCGGTCGTACTCGCCGGACGACACCGCCTCCAGCTGACCCATCAGCCGCCCCAGCGGCCGGGTGAGGGCGAAGTGCAGCAAGGCCACCGTCGAGGCCAGGGCGAGCGAGGCGAGGACCATCGCCAGGATCATCGCGACCTCCACGTTGCGCTGCGCAGCGCCGAGCCGCGCCACCTCGTCGCCCACGAGCTTCTCCATCTCGACCTGGAGGGCGTCGAGCCGATCACGCAGCGCGTCGAAGACGGCCTTGTCCTGGCGCTGACGGGCCTCGTTGCGGACCGCCTGGGGACCGCGCGCCCGGACCGTGGCGATCTCGGCCTCGACGTGGGTGCGCCAGTCGACCGCCGCGGCCTTCACGTCGGCCAGGAGGGTCAGCGCCCCGGCCCGTCCGTGCAACAGGTCCTCGAGCTGCTCCTCCAGGTCCGCGGCCCGTCGTACCCCGAGGCGGTAGGGCTCGAGGAAGGACTCCTTGCCGGTCAGCACGAAGCCGCGCTGCCCGGTCTCCTCGTCGACGTACGCCGTGAGCAGCCGCTGGGCGGCGGTCTGCGCCGGGCGCAGGTGGTCGTTGAGCACCGTGGTCGAGTCGTGCACCTGCCCCCGGGTGACGATGGTCGCGACCGCTCCGTTCCCCACGGCCAGCAGCGCCAGGACCGCGGCGGCGATCAGCCAGAACCGCAGGGACCGCACCGTTCGGAACGGGGCGTCCGGCGGGTGCTCCTCACGCGTCGTGCCCGCCACGCTCACGCCCCCTCACAGCCAGGCTCCCGACTCGGGTCGAGAAGGGCAGTTCCACCGACACGGTACTTGCGGGAACGCCCGAGTTCAGCCCCCGCAGGGCCTCACTTCGGGCGAGGACGGGTTTCAGCCGGCGCGCGGCGCCGGGATGCCGGCCTCGAGACCGGGCAGCACGTTGGCCAGCGGGTCCGCGTGCAGCGTCCGGCCGCCGTGCGGCCGGGGCGAGATCCGCAGGTCGGCGAAGCTCCGCCACTCACCGGTGCCGGCGGCGCAGCACAGCTCGAAGGTCTCGGCACCGCACTGGCGGGCACCGAGCGAGAGCAGCCAGCCACCGGCCACGATGTACGGCGTCGCCGCGGTCAGCATCCGCTCGCGGGGCGTACGCCGGGGACCGCGTGCCGCCGGTCGGAGGAGCAGGTCGCCCACCGTGCCGTCCGGGTTGTCGAGCCGCAGCGCCAGGCTGGTCACGGCCACCGCGTTGCCGGTGAGGGTGGCGGCGTACGACAGCCGCACCTGCGCGTCGACCACGCCCGCCTCGTCGACCCACTCGACGCCCGTGCCGGGCTCCAGCCCGTGCCGGAACACCCGCGCCCGCAGGGTCTGCCCCGCCGGCAGCCACGGCTGGACCGGGCCGAGGCCGACGCTGCGGGAGACCGTGGAGATCAGGGCGGACGGGCCGGCCTGGCGCGCGCTGGCGAGGATCGACATGGAGGGAACGTGCCCGACCTCGGGGATTTCAACCGTGGTACGGACTACAAACCGCCCTGTTGTCCCGAGGATTGAGACCCGGCCGTTCTGGGCACGGGTCCCGGCAGCCCCGGAGCGGGGCCGCCCCGCCGTCGAGGAGTCCGCCCATGAGCCGTGCACCACAGTCGCAGCCGGGCGTGGGCGCGGGCACCGGCCGGGCGTTGCGACAATGACGGCGCTGGTCGAACCCACCGACGGCTCCCGCGGGGACGCCGTCGGCCACGCACACGGGTGGCAGCTGCGCGACGTCGAGTTCGACGACGGCGTGGTGAGTCACCGCTACGAGTGCGACGGGTGCGACGCCGTCTGGTTCACCTGAGGGTGCGGTCACCCGAGGGTCCCGGCGGTACGGCCTGCCCGGTCCGGGGCGGCACCCCGGTACGCCCGAGAACAGGAGTGGATGTGACGAGCGAGCCGACCGTGCTGGCCGCGCGGTACGACCTCGAGGAGGTCATCGGTCGTGGCGGCATGGCCGAGGTGTACCGCGCGACCGACCAGGTCCTGCACCGCGCGGTGGCCGTCAAGGTCCTGCGCGACACCGCCGACGACGAGTCCGACCGGCTCCGGTTCACCGGCGAGGCCCGGACCCTGGCGCGCCTCAGCCACCCCGGCCTGGTGATGGTGCTCGACGCCGGCATCACCTCGGAGCGGCCGTACCTGGTGATGGAGCTGGTCGAGGGCCAGACCCTCGCCGCCTGCTGCTCGGGCCAGGTGCTCGAGCCCGGTCGGGTCGCGAAGATCGGGGCGCAGCTGGCCGGCGCCCTGGCCTACGCCCACGACGAGGGGGTCGTGCACCGCGACGTGAAGCCGGGCAACGTGCTGCTCGACGCGGAGGACCGGGTGAAGCTCGCGGACTTCGGCATCGCCAGGCTCATCGGTGACACCGTGCGGCACACCCGGACCGGGCACGCGATCGGCACCGCGGCGTACCTCGCCCCCGAGCAGGTGCAGGGCGGGGAGATCACCCCGGCCGTCGACGTCTACTCGCTCGGCCTGGTCCTGCTCGAGGCGCTGACCGGCGAGCGTGCCTACCCGGGCTCCCCCACCGAGTCGGCGCTGGCCCGCCTGCAGCGCCAGCCCGACGTACCGGCCTCCCTGCCCGCGGACTGGCGGCACCTGCTGACCGCGATGACCGCGCTGGCCCCCGAGCAGCGGCCCGGGGCCCGGGCGGTGGCCGCCGAGCTGGAGCGGCTGGCCGGCGGGACGCCGGGCGTCCCCACCGACCCGGACTCCACGCTGCTGCTCTCGCGGCCCGTCCCCCGGGCCGACCGGCGGGCTGACCGGCGGGACTGGGTCGCCGAGGCCCGGACGGCCGTCGCGAACGTGCCGGGGCACCTGTGGGGTGTGATCGGCGCGGTGGCGGCGATCCTCGTCCTGATCCTGGTCGTCGGCCTCGCCGCGGGCGGCAGCTCGGGATCGGCCGACGACGGCGTACCCGCCGGCACGCCGCCGCGGCTCCAGCAGCCGCTGCAGGACCTGCACGACGCCGTGGACGGAGGCCGGCAGTGACCGCCTTCACCCGCTGGCTCGCCGGCGTCGCCGCGGTGCTGGTGCTGGCCGGCGGCTGCGGCGACGACGCGACCACTGGCCAGGTGCCCGAGCTCGGCGCCCGGCTGGACGCGGTCGACGAGGCCGTCGCGAGCCACGACTACGACACCGCACGCTCCGCGATCGAGGAGCTCGAGCGCTCGGTCCGGGACGCGAGCCGGAGCGGTGACCTCGACCGGTCCCGGGCCGAGGAGATCCTCGGTGCGGCCGAGACGCTGCGGCACACCCTGCCCGACCAGGCCCCCGCCCCGGCCGAGACGACGCCCGCCGAGAGCCCGTCGACGCCGACCGAGGAGAGCGACCCCGAGGAGTCCGAGAGCACCCCGGCCCCGCCGCCGGCGCCCCCGGGCAAGGAGAAGAAGGACAAGCCCGGGAAGCACGAGGAGCACGGGAAGGGCCACGGGCACGAGGACTGAGCGCTAGGGGGTCTCCCCGGAGTCCCGCTGGATCTCGTCGAGCCGCTGGTGCAGCCGGTCGCGCACCTCGTCGGGCGTCATCTTCGCCCGCCGGCGCTGGTCACGGGCGATGATGACTCCCGTGGCCGCGACCCCGGCCAGCCCGGCGACCCCGAGCACCCTCCACAGCTTCACGAACGGACTCCCCTCGATGACCGAGCTGTCATGACCGACCTGACCCTGGACGAGGCCGTCGACCTCACCCGCACCGGCGACCTGTGGCTGTTCCGCGGCCGCTCGGCTGCCGACCACGCTATCCGGGTGCTCACCAACGCGCCGGTCAACCACGTCGGCATGGCGGTCGTGCTCGACGACATGCCGCCGCTCATGTGGCACGCCGAGCTCGGCAAGGGGCTGCTCGACGTGTGGACCGGGTCGCACCACCGCGGGGTCCAGCTGCACGACCTGCGCGAGGCCGTCGAGCAGTGGACCGGTCGCTACGAGCAGCGGGCCTGGCTGCGCCAGCTCCACACCGAGGTCACCCCCGAGATGGAGGGGGCGGCGCTGCGGACGATCGCCCGCCTGGACGGGACGCCGTTCCCGCCGACCGCGGCGCTGATCGGCCGCTGGGCCCGGGGGCGGGTACGCCGCCGGGCCGCCGCCGAGATGACCTACTGCGCCGAGGTGGTCGCCGCGACGTACGCCGCGATGGGCCTGCTCGACGACCGGCTGCCCACGAACTACTACGACCCGGGGATGTTCTGGTCCGGCGACGACATGGTGCTGTCCCGCGGCCGGCTCGGGCAGGAGATCCGGGTGCTGGTCTGACGCCGCTCAGCCGAGCGAGCTGGCGTCGCCGGGGACGTCGACGGAGTGCTCCTCCAGCAGGTCGATCGGGATGACCTCGAGCGCGCGCTCGCTGGTGGAGGCGAGCACGACCGGGGCGGCGGCCCCGGCGTCGTACGCCTGCAGCCAGCGCGCCGCCACCACGCACCACCGGTCTCCGGGCACCAGGCCGGGGAACCTCCACTCCGGCCGGGGTGTCGACAGGTCGTTGCCGACCGAGCGCTGGTGCTCGAGGAACTCGGTCGTCATCACCGCGCAGACCGCGTGCAGCCCGGAGTCCTCGTTGCCGCACCGGCACGAGCCGTCGCGGTGGAAGCCCGTCATCGGGTCGGTGCCGCAGGGTTCGAGCGGGCCGCCGAGCACGTTGCGTTCGTCCACGGGTCGAGCCTGACACACGGCCCTGACACACGACGGGGCCGATGACGCATGCGTCTCCTACTCGGTCGTGGAGCGCCCCAGCTCGGTGAGCTCCCAGACCCCGGGTTGGCGGGGCGGCATGATCAGGCCGTCGTCGAGCATCGCCTTGCGCTCCAGCCGGGCGGCGTACCGCCAGCGGAGCTCGCCCTGGTTCACGGTCTCGTGGTCGGCCGGCCGCAGCACCGGCTCCATCCGCCGCGCCAGCTCGGCCATCACGTCCTCGACCTCGGCCCGGCCGTCGCTCTCCTGGAGCGCCGCCAGGATGTGCGCCCGGAACTCACGCTGGGGCGTACGCCGCGGCGGTGCGCTGGTCACGCTCGTCCCGGCAGCCTTCGCCCTCGACACGCGGGGTGCCGCCTTCTTCGCCGGCGCCTTCTTCTCCGGCGGCGGTGGCGGGGGCTGCCCGTGCACGCACTGGCTCAGGGGGAGGTCACACAGCTCGCAGTAGTCATCGACCGGGGGTGTCATCGTGACCACCTTGCCGCCGCCCGCGACCGACCGCAAGCCGGGGACGGTCCTGGTGCATAGGGTGTGCGGAATCAGATCCTTGGGCCGAGGAGGAACCGTGGACCGGATCGCCCTCGTCGTCGTCGACGCCCAGGCCGGCTTCGACGACCCGTGGTGGGGTGAGCGCAACAACCCCGGCTGCGACGACAACATCGCCGCCCTCGCCGACGCGTTCGCGACCGCCGGGCAGCCGCTCGTCTACGTGCGCCACGCGTCGACGGAGCCCGACAGCCCACTGCACCCGGAGCACCCGGGCCACGCGCTCAAGCCCTACCTGGCCCGGCACGCCCCGGACCTGCTGGTCACCAAGACGGTCAACTCCAGCTTCCACGGCTCCCCCGACCTCGACACCTGGCTGACCGGCCAGGGCATCGAGCGGCTGGTCGTCTGCGGGATCACCACCAACCACTGCTGCGAGACCACGGCCCGCGTCGGCGGCAACCTCGGGTACGACGTGTGGTTCGCGCTCGACGCCACCCACACCTTCGACCGGGTCGGGCCGGACGGCACCACCATGACCGCCGACGAGCTGGCCCGGGCCACGGCGACGAACCTCCACGACGAGTTCGCGACCGTGGTCACCACCGACCAGGTCCTCGACGCGCTGTCCCGGGCCTGAATTCGGCGTGTCGCGGGCTCGTCTGGGAAAATTGTGACGTCCCACTGACGGGCACGGGGGACTCCGCGCATGGCGGATGGCCGGGCCGCGTCAGGCCCGCCGCCAGGAAGACGTGCCCGCTCCATGCCCGACAGCTCCACCTTCCCTTCCCGTCCCGTGGCCCGGCGCAAGCTCCTGCTCGGCGCCGGCGGCGCGCTCGCCCTCGGTCTCACCGTGGCGTGCAGCAGCGGGGCAGGCGCCAGCACGAACGAGGCGGCGCGCCGACGGGCCGCACGACAACGCGCGGCGCAGCGGCAGGGCAGCGACGCCCGCCCCAACGTCTTGTGGATCATCACCGACGACGCCACGCGGCGGACGCTCGAGACGATGCCGTACACGATGGACAAGCTCGTCGGGCAGGGCGTCAACTTCGCCAACGGCTACGTCGCCGTCCCCTGGTGCGGCCCGGCCCGGGCCTCGATGCTGACCGGGATGTACCTGCACAACCACGGCTGCGACACCAACAAGACCCACCGGGCCTTCGTCCACAAGGGCCTCGACCAGGACACGGTGGCCACCAGGATGGCCGCGGCGGGGTACGTCAACGGTTACTTCGGCAAGTACATGAACGGCCATGCCCAGGACCCGGGGTACGTCGCGCCGGGCTGGGACCGCTGGGTCACGCTGACCGACTCCGTCTCGCTGTTCAACGTCGACGGCGAGCTCTCCCGGGTCGACACCGACAAGGTGCTCCCCGACCAGTTCTCGGCCGACCACTGCAGCGAGTTCGTCGTGGACAACGCCGGCCACCCGTGGTTCGCCGTCTTCGCGCCCACCGCTCCGCACGACCCGTACACCCCCAGCGAGGAGCACGCCCACGACTTCGACGGCGTCGCGTGGAACCCGCCGGCGTTCAACGAGAAGGACCTCAGCGACAAGGCGTCCTTCCTGCAGTCCGACCCCCGCCAGGAGCACCACAAGATGCGGCGGATCTGGGAGGGTAAGCTCGAGGAGCTCCGCGACGTCGACGACCAGGTCCGCGAGCTCATGGTCACCCTGGCCGACACCGGGCAGCTGGAGGACACGGTGATCATCATGGTCTCCGACAACGGCTACCTGCTCGGCGAGCACCGGCTCTTCCAGAAGAAGCAGCCCTACGAGGAGTCGACGGGCATCCCGTTCGTGGTGCGCGGTCCGGGCTTCGCCCCGGGCGCGCCCCGGGCACTGGTGAGCCAGGTGGACCTGATGCCGACGACGCTGGCGGTCGCCGGCCTCGACCCGGACGCCGGCCGGGCCCTGGACGGCCGGTCGATGCTGGCGAACCTGCGCAGCGGCGACTGGACCGACTGGCGCCGACGGCTGCTCGCCGAGAACCCGAAGCAGGGGTGGGCACAGCTCCGCGAGGGCGACCTCGCCTACATCGACTACTACGCCCACGACGCCGCCGAGCTCTACGACCTGAGCAAGGACCCCCACCAGATGCGCTCCATCCCGGCGTCCGCCTCGGCGCGGGCCAGGACCGAACGCACCCGTGCCCAGCGCGAGGTCGGTGCGCTCCGCCGTGCGGGTGGCCTGGAGCTGCGGGCTCTCGAGGTGTGACCGCGGCCGGCCCGCCCGATGGTCTCGGGCGGGGCCGCCCACAGGTCCGTGTCAGTCGAGCACGGGAGGAGCGATGTCCTCGTCCTCGAGCTCCCACTCCTCGTCGAAGTGATCGCGCTCGGACTTCTTCGAGCGGTCACGGCTGCGGTCGCCGCCGCGCCCGGTGGCGCCCGTGGACGCGCCGCGGCCCCCAGCGGTCCCGCGACTGCTGCTCCCGGACCGACCGGCTGAGCGGCTGGAGCCGCCGCCGGTGCTGCCGGTGCCGACCGTCGTGGTGCCGCGACCGAGGGTCCCCGAGACCCCGGACCTGGCGGCGGAGCCGATGGGGCGGACACCAGTGGCAGACGACGAGGAGACGGGCGTGATCGCGCCCCGCACGCCACCGGTCAGGTTGCCACCGAGACCGCCGGCCGCGAGGCCGCCCATGAGGCCGGCGCCGCCGGTGATGCCGGCGCCGGCTCCCACCGAGCTCGCCGGCGCCGTCGTCCCGGACGTCCCGGTCGACAGCGCGCCGGGCACGCCGGCGCCCGGCGCGGACTCCGACCACGTGCTCTGGGCGTTGCCGTCCGGGAGGCGCCGTGGTCGACCCGTGGGTCGCGGGCGGCGCGGACGTGCTGCTCGCCGGCGCATGGCCCGGTCCGCTGGTGACCAGCCCGGGCGAGTGGCCGGCGGTCCCGCTCGGCGAGCTCGACCCGTCGTACGTCGTGGGCGTAGCGGTCCTGCCCTGCCCACCGGATCCGGCGGGCGTGCCCGAGCCGCCACCGGAGCCGTTCGTCGTCGAGGTCTTGTGGACCGGGTCCGGCTCCCCGTGGATCTTCTTCATCGTCTCGGTGGCCGAGCGGTACTGCACGTCCATGTCGCTCGTGATCGCCTTCGACCTGGCCTCACGCTGCTGCTGGTCGTGCTGGTAGGCGGCCACGCTGCTGCGGTACGCCGCCTGCTTCTCGAGGTCCTTGTCGGTGGGCGGGGCGCCGGGCGCCGGCGGCTCGGGAGCCACGGGCTCGTTCGGGGGCGGGCCCATCTCCCGGCGCTGCTGGCGGGCGATCGCCACGGCGCGGGCCGTCATCGCGAGCGCGTCACCGCCCGCCTGGAGCTCGCCCGCCTTCTTGCCCATCGCCTCGGCCGACCTGGCGAATGCGCGGGCGGCGGCGGGGCCGGTCTCCCCGCCGAGGAGCGCGGCGCGGGCTGCGGCCTGCTCGATGCTGCCCTGCACGTGCGAGAGCAGGATGGCGGCCTTGCTCCAGGCCTCGCCGCCGTTGTCGACCACGGCCTCGTGGCTGCCGTCCAGCCAGGAGTCGAGCCTGGTCTCCTCGGGTCCCTTCGCCATGTCAGGAACCCTCCCCGGCCAGGGTGCAGGAGCCCGACTCGGCGATGGTGGGGGTTGCCACGCAGCTGGTGGCCTGCTGCAGGCCCTGGAGCTGCTCCGCGCTCATCTCGTCCGCGGCCAGCGCGGAGTCGCGGAACTTCTTGAGGTTGTCGCTGAAGCCGTGCAGGCCCTTGACCATCTCGACCATGGCCGCAGCGACCTTGGCGTGCGCCTTGGTGGTGTTGACACCGAGCTCGACCGCCGAGGGCGCCGGCCCGAACGCGTGCTGCGGGACGTCCGTCAACCTGGTCTCGCCGAGGGCCGCCGACCCCGCGTCGAGCATCTCCATGATCTGGCCGATGATCTCCGGATCGACCGACAGGTCGTTGAGCGTCGAGCCCACGTCCGCGATGGTGACCACGATGGTCTCCTCCCCCTACCCGAGTGCGCTTGCAGGTGACCAACGACCGTCTACCCGACGCGTCACGGGACGAAACGTTTCGACGATGATGGTCCACGGGAACTGCAAGACCCAAGCGTAGGAGGAGTCTCGGGTGAACAGGTTGACGGGTACGGCGGTCGGTGGCGGCCTGGCCCTGGTGCTGCTGCTGAGCGGCTGCGGCGGCGGAAGCGACGCCAGCGAAGGACCCACCGACCCCACGAGCTCATCCGCGAGCTCCGACGCGTCGACCAGCGAGACCCCGTCGAGCACCCCCACCGTCGAGCCGGCCACCGGCCCCCTGCTGGAGCAGGAGCACGCCACGATGAACGCCCCCACGGGCTACCGGCGCCAACCCGACATGGTGCCGTTCGAGACGTCCGCGGGGAGCAAGCAGCGCGGCAGCATCGACGTGGTGAGCCTGAGCCAGATGCCGTGGGGCGACGACGAGAACCTGGACGAGGCCGTCCGGCTGACCATCAAGACGTCGTGGCCGCACGGCCCACGGCCCAGGCGGCTGGAGGACGTCGACCTCGACGGCGTGCCCGCCTTCCACCTGGCTGGCCCGGTCCGGCGAGTACAAGGTGCTCGAGGAGTACGGCGCCCTCTACGACGGTGACCTCGTGTACTTCACGTTCCTGCTCGACAACATCAACTCGAAGGCGAAGCGGCGCGCGGCCATCGAGTCCTCGCTCGCCACGGTCCGGTGGCGGTGACGGTCCGGCCGGGCCGGTAACCGCTTCATGGCGTCCGGGTACGGTGCGAAGGGCCGGGCCGCGACCGGCCCGCCGTCGACCCAGGAGAGACGCCGATGCAGCTGGAGCTGTCCCCCGAGGACGCCGCCTTCCGCGACGAGATGCGGACCTTCTTCACCACGAAGGTCCCCCAGGAGATCCGCGACGCGGTCGCCGAGCGCCGCGAGCTGACCAAGGAGCAGATCGTCGAGAGCATGCGGGTGCTCAACGCGCACGGGCTCGCCGTACCCCACTGGCCCGTCGAGTGGGGTGGCCAGGACTGGTCGCCGCTGCGCCGCCACATCTGGCACGAGGAGATGCAGCGCGCCTGCGTCCCCACGCCGCTGGCGTTCAACGCCTCGATGGTGGGCCCGGTGATCGCGACCTTCGGCTCGCAGGAGCTCAAGGAGCGCTTCCTGCCGAAGACGGCGAACCTCGACATCTGGTGGTCGCAGGGCTTCTCCGAGCCGGACGCCGGCTCCGACCTCGCCTCGCTGCGGACGACCGCGGTCCGCGACGGCGACGAGCTCGTCGTCAACGGGCAGAAGACGTGGACGACGCTGGGCCAGTACGGCGACTGGATCTTCTGCCTGGTGCGCACCGACCCGGAGGCGAAGAAGCAGCGCGGGATCTCGTTCCTGCTGATCGACATGACCTCGCCGGGCGTCACGGTGCGGCCGATCGAGCTGATCGACGGCGGCCACGAGGTCAACGAGGTGTGGTTCGAGGACGTCCGCGTCCCGGCCGAGAACCTCGTCGGCGAGCTGAACGCCGGCTGGGACTACGCGAAGTTCCTGCTCGGCAACGAGCGGGTCGGCGTCGCGCCGGTGGGGGCGACCAAGCGGGTGCTCGCGCAGGCCAAGGAGTGGGCCGGCGACCAGCTCGCCGACCCCCTCACCGCCGCCCGGTTCGCCGAGCTGGAGAACGAGCTGCTCGCCCTCGAGCTCACCGCGCTGCGGGTGGTGGCGAACTCCGCCGACGGCAAGCCGCACCCCGCCTCGTCGGTGCTCAAGCTCAAGGGCACCGAGCTGCAGCAGGCCGTGAGCGAGCTCGTCGTGGACCTGGCCGGGCCGATGTCGCTGGCCTCGGGGGCCGGGGACGAGTCGGACGTCCCGGCCTGGGCGCGCCGCGCCACCCCGGCGTACCTCAACCTCCGCAAGGCGTCGATCTACGGCGGGTCCAACGAGATCCAGCGGCAGATCATCGCGAAGACGATCCTCGGGCTCTGACCGGAACTCTGGAAGAGGCGGACTGACATGGACTTCACCTACGACGAGGAGCAGCAGGCGCTGCGCGAGGCCGTGCGCGGCCTGGTCGGCAAGGCGTACGCCGACTTCGAGAACCGCCGCCGCACCGTCGCCGAGGACCCCGGGTTCGACGAGACGCTCTGGGGCCGGCTCGCGGAGATGGGCATCCTCGGGCTGCCGTTCCGCGAGGAGTACGGCGGGTCCGGCGCCGGACCGGTCGAGGTCGGCATCGTCACCCAGGAGATGGGCCGGGTGCTGGCCCCGGAGCCGTACCTCACCTCCGTGGTGCTCGCCGGCGGCCTCGTCGCCGCGGCCGGCACCGAGGAGCAGCGGACCGAGGTGCTCGGGGCGCTCTCCGCGGGCGAGAGCGTGCTGGCGTTCGCGCACGCCGAGCCGGGCTCGCGCTGGACGGCCACCGCGTCGACCGTGACCGCCTCGTCCTCCGGCGACGGCTGGACGCTCTCCGGCGTGAAGGAGCCGGTGCCGTACGGCGCCCGCGCCGACCAGCTGGTGGTGAGCGCGGCGCTGCCCGAGGGCGGGACGGGCCTCTTCCTGGTCGACCCGTCCGCCGTCCGGCGTGGTCCGGGACGGCTACTCCACCCACGACGGTGGCCGGGCCGCCCGGGTCGCGTTCGACGGCACCCCCGCGGTGCCGCTCGGCGCGGCCGGCGCGGACGCCACTGCCAGCATCGCCGCGGTGCTGGACATCGCGAGGGTGATGGCCTGCAACGAGGCGATCGGCGCGATGGAGGTCGCCCTGGACGCGACCACGTCGTACCTCACCAGCCGCAAGCAGTTCGGGGTCACCCTGAACACCTTCCAGGCGCTCACCTTCCGGGCGGCCGACCTCTACGTCTCGCTCGAGCTCGCCAAGAGCGTCACCGTGTGGGCCACGATGGTGCTCGCCGCCGGCCGGCCCGAGGAGATGGCCGAGGCCGCCTCGCGCGCCGCCCTGCAGGTCAGCCGCGCCGGCCGGCACATCGGCCAGGAGGCGATCCAGCTGCACGGCGGCATCGGCATGACGGCCGAGTACAGCATCGGCAGCTACACCAGCCGGCTCACCGCCCTCGACCACCTGCTCGGCGACGGCGACCACCACCTGCGGCTCCTCGCCGCCACCGTCGGCGACCACGAGGAGGTCGACCCGCTCCAGTGACGCGTCAGGCTCGCTCGAGGAGCACGATGACCTCGTAGTGCCCGGTGTTCGGGAACATGTCGAGCACCCGTCCCCGGGTCGGCACCAGCGACGGCATGGCCGCGAGGTCGCGGGCCAGGGACTGCGCGTTGCAGCTGGAGTAGACGACGTCCCGCACGTCGGACGACTCCAGCCATCCGCTGAGCTCCGGGCCGATGCCGCGTCGCGGCGGGTTGACGATGACCAGGTCGGGCGCGCTGTCCGCGCTCAGCGCGTACGCCGTGGCGTCGCCGGCGTGGAAGTGCACGTCGCCCGGCCCGGCTTCCCCCCGGCTGAGCCGGGCGCTGGCGATCGCCTCGACGCTGGTCTCGATGCCGATGACCTCGCGCCCCGGTGCGGCGGAGTGCAGGGCGAAGCCGCCGACCCCGCAGTAGAGGTCCCAGACCGAGGCCGGCGCCTTCTCCTCGACCCACTCCCGGCCCTGCCGGTAGAGCGCCGCGGCCATCTCGGTGTTGGTCTGGAAGAAGCTCTGCGGCCGCAGGTGCAGGTCGACGTCGTTGACCCGCATCCGCAGTGTCTCCGGCTCCGTCAGCAGGATCTCGCGGTCGCCCTCGAGCACGGCCTTGTGCTCGGGCTGCAGGTTGACCGAGACCACGACCAGGCCGGGCAGGTCCGCCATCAGGGCCGGCAGGTGCTTGCGGATCCGGGCGACCGGCTCCTGCGAGCGCAGCACGAACCGCAGCATCAGCTCGCCGTCCGGCGACTCGGTGAGCAGCAGGTACTTCAGCTCGCCGCGCCGCTGCGGCACGTCGTACGGCGTGATCCCGGCGCGGGCGACGAAGTCCGCCAGCGTGGGCAGTGCCGCCCGGATGCCGGGGGTGTGCAGGCCGCAGCCGCGCAGGTCCACCCCGTGGCTTTCACGGTCGAGGATGCCCAGGGTCGGCTCCTCGACCGTGCCGCCGGCGACCATCTTGGCCTTGTTGCGGAACCCGTCCTGCCTGCTCTCCACCGGCGGCAGCCACCGCAGCCCGGGGTGGCCCGCCAACAGCTCCTCGCACTCACGTTGCTTGCCCGCCAGCTGCAGGGAGTAGGGCTGCTCGATCAGGGTGCAGGACCGGCATCGAGCGGCCTCGTAGTAGGAGCAGTGCATCGCGGGCCAAGGCTACCCAGCCCGCGGCCTGGCGGCCGGCTCGCGGTCACAGCTCCCAGCGGAGGGTCACGAACGTCTTGCCGGTGTTGCCGACCTGCCTGCCTGTGATCGTCCCGCTGATGCCCTCGAAGGCTCCGGTGCCGGAGTTGATGGTCCCCTTGAACCGGGGGCTCGACTCGGTGAGCGTCACGTGGCCCACGATGAGCCCGCCCTTGAGCGCGAGCGCCACGTCGACCTGGGCCAGGTGGGTCTTGCGGTTGAAGCTGCCGCTGATGGTGTCGAACCCGACGACCTTCCCGGTCGCGGCCGACCTCGCCTTGTCGGTGCCGGCGAAGCTGTTCCTGCCGAGGTCGTGGGATCCGGTCTCGGTCAGGACCAGCTTCGTGGTGTGCACGGTGCTCCGAGCCGTCGCCGGGCCGGAGAGCACGGCGGCACCCGAGAGCGTGGTCGCGGTGATCAGGGCCGCCGACGCGGCCAGCATCTTCTTCATGTCGTCCTCGTTCCGTTGAGATCCTGCCTGGAGATCCAGCCCTGCCGGGTGCAGCACCTCAGCTGACGGGCCGAAGGCCGCACATGCACTCCCGATGCTCCTCCGACCTCGGCTCGTGGATTCGTCTCGACCTGACAATCACCGAATTCGGGGATGCTGACCGGGTTCCGCCACCTCGGGGCCGGGGCTTGGGCTATACGCCGCGGACCGCGCGGCCCTCGTCGAGCTGCGTGCGCGCGCGCTCAGGTTTGACTCGGCGTGGCCGCCCTCCTGCCCGTTCCTCCCGCCCGACGGTCATCGCTCAGCTCGCCGGGTCCCGGCGCGCACTCAGGTCGATGACCTCGGCAGGTGGCCGCCGTCCTGCCGACCGGGCGCTGCATCTCTCCAGGCACAGCGGCCAACCCCTGCTGCGGGCGACCCGCCGGGCCCGGCGGTAGGCGAGGAGCGAGATGACGGCGCCCTTCGAGGGCGGCGTGACGTCGGCGGGCTGGACCATGCGATCTCCCCTGGCTGGGCGGTGAAGGACGCGATCAGCCTGCGCGGCGGCACCGACGCCGACGGACGTCGTACGCCGTGCCTGTGGAGGGAGTTCGCGGCAGCCCGGCCTGTGAGCAGGAAGCGGCCGGGCCTCAGCCCTTGGGGATGTGGATGTCGTACTGCGCGACCTTGCGATAGATCGTCGCCCGGCTCATCCCGAGCTCCTCGGCGGCCTCCTTCATCGTCACCCCCGGCCGCGTCAGCACCCGCACGATCTCCTCGCGCTCGAACGCCTCGATCCGGGTGAGTCGGTGCGACACCCCGCCGCAGCGCCTGGACGGCACCCGGGGTGAAGTCGACCTCGCGCCCGCGCACCCGCCGGGCCGCGTGCCGCGCCAGGGGCAGTACGTCGTCGGGTCGCTCGCGCAGCGGCGGCACCTGGACGACCGTCTCGACCAGCGACGCCAGCGGCGCGGGGATGTCCTCGAACGCTCGGCGGTGACCGAGATCGGCAACCCGTCCTCCGGAGCGAGCGACGACCGGGCCCGCACCACCAGCTCCCGCAGCCGCTCGGCGGCCCACACCGGCAGCGCGTCCACGTCGCACACCACGACCGCGGTGTTCGGCTTGCCGAGCTCGGGCGACCACAGCGACAGCCACGGGTCGGTGTCCTGCGCGGCCGGCGAGCTCGCCGAGAGGATCCGGTCCCGCGGGCGGGCGCGGCGCTGCGCCTGGGCGAGCATCGTGGCGCGTCCGGCGCCCGGCTCCCCCACCGCGGCGACCACCCGGCCGGCGGTCAACGCGCGCTCCGCCTGCGCGACCGCCTCGGTCCATGCCGGCGACAGCTCCTGCAGCGTGCCCGACCCGGGCTCGGTCTCCACCCGGAACACCTCGCCCCGCGGGGTCGGCCGCGGCCGCCGGCCCTGCGACCGGGCCAGCATCAGCGCGGCGGTGTTGCCGCCGCCGACTGCGCGAGCGCCAGCAGCAGGTCGCTCGACGACTTCGACCAGGTGGTCAGGTTGACGCTGCCCTCCAGCCGACCGGTCAACGGGTCCAGCACCGGCACGGCGGCGCACGTGTAGGTGCACAGGCTGAGCGAGTAGTGCTCCTCGGCGCGTACGACGGTCGGCACCCGGTCGGCGAGCGCCAGTCCGAGACCGTTGGTGCCGGCCTCCCGCTCGGAGTAGGCGAAGCCGGGCGCCAGGTGCACCGCGTCCAGGGCGCGCAGCAGCGAGGTGTCCCCGCTGAGCCGGTTCAGCACCAGCCCGTCGGCGTCGGTCAGCATCAGCGAGATCGGCTCGTTGACCAGCGTGCGGTGGAGGTCGGTGAGCACCTCCCGCCCGCACTCGAAGAACAGCGACTCCTCGTCGTACGTCCCGGTGAACACCGGCTCGATGCTCTCCAGCGGTACGCCGTAGTCCTGGCTGCGCTGCCACGAGGCCATCAGCCGGTCCGACCCCTCCAGGCCACGGTACGCCGCCGAGGACGTCCCGCTGAAGCTGCGGATGGCGCGCTCGACCCGGATCTCCATCGACGGGAACGCGCACTTCTGCCGCGGCTGCTGCGGACCCGCTACCCCGGCTCGGAGTCCGGGCAGGTCCCCCGCGACGACGGCGCCGAGCCGGCCGATCCCACGTTCATCCCCCTCTCACACTGCTGAAGGAGCACACCTCATGAGCACGATGCGCGCCGTCCAGGTGGTCGGCTACCACCAGAACCTCGAGATGACCGAGGTCGACGTCCCCGAACCCACCGGGCCCTACGACGTGGTCGTGAAGATCGGCGGCGCCGGGGTGTGCCGCACCGACCTGCACATCCTCGAGGGCCAGTGGGCCGAGAAGTCCGGCGTACGCTGCCCTACACGATCGGGCACGAGAACGCCGGCTGGGTGCACGCGACCGGGTCCGCGGTCACCAACGTCGCCGAGGGCGACAAGGTGATCGTGCACCCGCTGATCACCTGCGGGCTGTGCCGCGCCTGCCGCTCCGGTGACGACGTGCACTGCGAGTCCAGCTCGTTCCCCGGCATCGACACCAACGGCGGGTACGCCGAGTACCTCAGGACGTCGGCGCGCAGCGTGGTGAAGATCGACGACTCCCTCGAGCCCGCCGACGTCGCGGCACTCGCCGACGCCGGGCTCACGGCGTACCACGCCGCGGCGAAGGCCGCCCGCCGCCTCACGCCGCGCGACCGCTGCGTGGTCATCGGCGCCGGCGGCCTGGGCCACATCGGCATCCAGGTGCTCAAGGCGATCAGCCCGGCCGAGCTCATCGTCGTCGACCGCAACCCGGACGCCGTCAAGCTCGCGGTCTCGATCGGGGCCGACCACGGCGTGGTCGCGGAGGGCAAGCAGGTCGAGGAGGTCCTCGAGCTCACCGACGGCAACGGCGCGGAGGTGCTCATCGACTTCGTCGGCGAGGGCGGCGCGACCGCCGAGGGGATCCGGATGCTGCGGCAGGCCGGCGACTACCACGTGGTCGGGTACGGCGAGAACATCGACGTCCCGACGATCGACATCATCTCCACCGAGATCAACATCATCGGCAACCTGGTCGGCTCCTACAACGACCTGTGCGACCTGATGGCGCTCGCGGCCCGGGGCGGTGAGCTGCACACCGCGAAGTACGCGCTCGACGACTTCCAGTCCGCCATCGACGACCTGGACGCCGGCAAGGTCCGCGGGCGGGCGATCCTCACGCCCTGACGTCACTCCGCTTCCGGGTCGTGTGCCTGAGAACGCGCCCTGGCGCGTTCTCAGGCACACGACTGTCCAGGTCGGGACCAACGGCCCGCACCAGCCACGCCCGCGAGGGCGACAATGAGGGCAGGCGACGTTCCGGCAACCGGTGCCGCCCCGTCGCCGACGAGGTGCGTCATGAGCGACATGATCGAACGACTTCGCAAGCCCGGGGGACGCCTGGGCACCTTGAGCCTCACCAGTGCGGCCATCCTCGCGATCGTCGGGGCCGTCGGTGTGGTGGCGATGGCGGTGGCCCTCATCGCCGGGTCGGACTTCTGGGCCGACAACAACAGCGACAAGGCGGTGAGCCTGGTCCTGTTCGCGCTCACGTTCCTGGGCGCGGTCGGGTTCCTGATCGAGGACCAGTACGAGTGGGTCGGGGCCGCGCTGGCCGTCGTCGGCGGCCTGGCGTTGTCACTGATCCTGTTCTGGACGGTCCTGGCGATCGTGGTCGGCGTCGGCGCGGCGGTCGTTGCCGTCATGCGGGCCCGGGCGATGCACCACGGCTCGACCACGGCCGCGCATCCCGCCTAGGGGTTCAGGTAGCGCTGCCCGATCGGGTCGGCATGGCAGGCTCGTCTGCATGAGAGTCGCCGCCGTGGGGTTCACCCCGGTGAAGGGCATGCGCCACACGTCGTACGACGCCGTGGTGCTGGACGAGCACGGACCGGTCGGCGACCGGGCCTTCTGCCTCGTGGACGTCCCGCGCCGGCGGGTGCTCCGGACCGTGCAGAACCCGTCACTGGTCGCGGTGCGGGCCCGGTGGGACGGTCGCGTCCTGGACCTGGTGCTGCCGTCCGGCGAGACGGCATCCGCGGCGCCGACCGCGTCGGGCGAACGGATCACCTGCGACTACTGGGGCCGCGAGGCGGCTCTCGACCTGCTCGACGGACCGCACGCGGCCCTGGTCTCCTCCTGGCTCGGCTTCCCGGTCCGGCTGGCCGCGGCCCCGCCGGGCGCGGTGGTCTACGGCGCCCCGGTCAGCGTGGTGTCGCTGGCCTCCCTGCGCGACCTGGCGGACCGCCTCGGCCGGCCGGATCTCCTGGGCGAGGCGGCGCGGCTGCGCGCCACGGTGGTCGTCGACACCGACGAGCCGTACGCCGAGGAGGCGTGGGCGGGCCGGACGCTGCGGCTGGGTGCGGCCACGGTGCGCGTGAACGCGCCGATCCCCCGCTGTGCGGTGATCGACCTGGATCCCGTCACGGGGGTGGCGTCGGCGCCGCTGCTCAAGGCGCTGGCGGGCCGTCCGGGGGCGGCGTCAGGCGCGCTCGACTTCGGGGTGGACGCGCACGTGGTCGAGCCGGGCGTCGTACGACCCGGTGACGTGGTCGGTTGATCGGGTCGTGCGGCCCACAGTGCGCCCGGGCGCACTGTCAGCCACACGACCGCGTCAGCGACCCAGCAACGACAGCGCGGCGTCGGCGATCGAGCCGGTGTCGATGCCGTGCAGCGCGTAGGCGTCCTCCAGCCCCGAGGACTGCCCGAACTCGGTGACGCCCAGGCAGCGGGTCCGGTCGCCGCGCACGCCGGCGAGGAACGACAGCGTGTGCGGGTGCCCGTCGAGCACGGTCACCAGCGGCGCCGGGTGGTCGCCGGGGAAGAGCTCGTCGACGATCCCGCCACCGTCGCCCGGGGTACGGCGAGCACGCTGCTGCCAGGACCGGAACACCAGGTCCGGGCTGGTCAGGCAGACCACGCCGGCCGTCACGCCCGACGAGGCCAGCAGGTCCGCGGCCGCGACGACCTCGGGCATCAGCGCCCCGACGCCCACCAGCGTCACCTGCTCGGACGCGAGGTCGTGCGAGGTGAGCCGGTAGCCCCCCGCGATCGCCTGCCGACGCCGCCGCTCCAGCAGCGCGGGCTCCTCGGGCAGCCGCGACAGGACCGGGTCGATCGGCCGCGTCGAGAGCCGGAAGTACGCCGAGGTGCCGCCGGGCACGCCCACCTGCGACATCGCGTGCAGGAAGGTCCACTCCAGGTCCTGGCCGAACGCCGGCTCCCACGCCACGCAGCCCGGCTGCTCCAGACCGATCGACGGCGTGGTGATCGACTGGTGCGCGCCGCCCTCGGGCGCCAGCGTCACGCCGGACGGCGTACCGACCAGGATCGACTGCCCGCCGGAGTAGATGCCGTAGGACCACGGCTCCAGCGCCCGTGACACGAACGGGTCGTAGAGCGTCGCGATCGGGATCAGCCGCTCGCCCCACCGCGACCAGGTCGCGCCCAGCTCGCCGAGCAGGCCGACCAGGTTGACCTCGGCGATGCCGAGCTCGATGTGCTGGCCGTTGCTGACCTCCGACCACTTCAGGACCCGCTCGCGGTCGTCGGCGAACCAGTCCCGCCGGTCGTGCACCGACCACACGCCGGTCTTGTTGATCCAGCCGCCGAGGTTGGTCGAGGAGGCGACGTCCGGGCTGCAGGTGACCACCCGGGCCGCGGCCTCGGGGGCGTCGTGCTTGAGGTCCGCGAGCAGCCGGCCGAGCGCGGCCTGGGTCGAGGCCGGCTTGCGGTGCGGGTGCCCCAGCGACGTGGGCACGGCGACCGCGGCGGGCGCGGTGACCGGCGTACGACGCAGCGCGGCGCCGCGGGCCCGGCACAGGTCGTCCGCGGCGGTGCCCGGCGAGAACGCCGCCCAGGGCTCCTCGAGCGAGGTGCCGGAGGCGTCGGCGAGCGCCCGCATCTGCGCCTCGGTCAGCAGCGCGGAGTGGTTGTTGGGGTGCCCCTCGGTGGGCAGCCCGCGGCCCTTGACCGTGTAGGCGAAGACGACCGTGGGGCGTTGGGTGTCGACGGCCCGGAACGTGTCGACCAGCAGCCCGAGGTCGTGGCCGCCGAGGTCGCGGACGGCCGCGGCCAGCTGCGCGGACGGCACCTCGTCGAGCAGCGCCCGCAGCTGCGGCGTACCGCCCTCCCCCATGATCCGCATCGCCACCTCGGAGGGGTCCACGCGGAGCATCCGCTGGTACTCCTCGTTGGGCATCTCCTCCAGCCGGCGGCGCAGCTCGGAGCCGCCCGGACGGTCGAACAGCTCGGAGATCAGCCGGCCCCACTTCAGCGTGACGACCTGCCACCCGGCGGCCTCGAACATGCCCTGCAGCCGCGCGATCTGGATGTCGGGGACGACCCGGTCCAGGGACTGGCGGTTGAGGTCGACGACCCAGAGCAGCTCGCCGAGGTGCGCGACCTGCGGGTCGGCGACGGCCTCCCAGATGGCGCCCTCGTCGAGCTCGGCGTCACCGAGCAGGCTGACGAAGCGGCCGGCGGGCGGCGCGTCGGCGAACTGGGAGCGGACGTAGCGGTGCGAGATCGCCGCCCACAGCGCGGCGGTGGCGCCGATGCCGACCGAGCCGGTGGAGAAGTCGACGGTGTCGGGGTCCTTCAACCGCGAGGGGTAGGACTGCAGGCCGCCCTTGGCGCGCAGCGTCGGCAGGTACGCCGCGTCGAGGTCGCCGAGCAGGTAGTTGATCGCGTGCAGCACCGGCGACGCGTGCGGCTTGACCGAGACCCGGTCCTCGCTGGTCAGCTCGTGGAACCACAGCGCCACCATGATGTCGACCATCGACGCCGACGACGACTGGTGGCCGCCCACCTTCACGCCGCTGGTGTTGGGCCGGCCGCGGTTGGCGGCGTCCACGATCGCGGCGGAGAGCCACAGCACCCGCTGCGAGATCTCCCGCAGGGTGGTGGCCTCCTCGCGGCTCAGCGCGGGGCCGGTGATGTCGAGCTGGCTCATGGGTGTCCTTCCGGTCGCACGACGGTGTGCGCTTCGCGGGGGATCTTCGCGCAACCGGGCACGCCCCGTCACGCCAGGGGGTGGCCTGGGTCCCGCGGGGCACGAGCCGGGCCTCGACTGTGGCGACGCGGAGCCACGGGGCGAACGCCTCCTGCGCGCGGGCGCCAGGGCTCGTAGCGTCGGGACCGATCACCTTCCCGGAGAGGAGAAGCTGATGGGGTTCTACGCCGAGCACATCGTGCCCCGCATCATCGACAAGGCCTGCGGCCTCCAGTCCTCCGTGCCGTACCGCGAGCGGACCTGCGCGGGGCTGGCCGGAGAGGTCGTGGAGATCGGCTTCGGGTCCGGGCTGAACGTGCCGCACTACCCCGCCGCCGTGGTCTCCGTGGCGGCGGTCGACCCGTCCGACGTCGGCTGGAAGCTGGCCGGCAAGCGTCTGGCCGAGTCCGCGGTGCCCGTACGCCGGTCCGGGCTCGACGGCCAGCGGCTGCCGTTCGAGGACGACTCGTTCGACGCGGCCCTCTCCACCTGGACGATGTGCACCATCCCCGACCTGGTGGCCGCGCTCCAGGAGCTGCGGCGGGTGCTCAGGCCGGGCGGGAGCCTGCACTTCATGGAGCACGGCCTCGCCCCCGACGAGAAGGTCCGCCGGATGCAGCGCCGGATCGAGCCGTTCAACAAGCTCGTCTTCGCCGGCTGCCACCTGACCCGGCCGATCCCCGACCTGATCACCAGCGCCGGCTTCGAGATCAAGGAGGTCGACATCTTCTACGAGCCCGGCCAGCCGAAGTTCGCGGCCGCCGACTCGCTGGGCATCGCGGTGAACGGCTGACGCGGTCTCACCCGTCGCGGGTGAGGCGCCGCCCGGCGGTGCGCACGGAGGGTGGAGGGAACGACTCCGGAGGTACGCCGTGACTCACCGCCTGCTCGCCCTCGCCCTCGCGTTCGGTCTGGCCCTGTTCGCCGGCGGGTGCGGCGACGACTCCAACGACAGCAGCTCCTCGTCCCCGACCCCGTCGTCGACCGCTCCCACCGAGCCGGCTCCCGCCGACGTGTGCGACGCGAAGGACAAGCTGGACGCGGACGTGACGGGGATGAAGGAGGACAACACGGCCCAGCAGTACAAGGCCTCCCTGACCGCGATCAGCCAGGACCTCAAGGACCTGGTGACGGTCGCCGACGACGCGTACTCCGACGACCTCGCCACCTTCCAGGCCGCCCTGAACACGTTCGCCGACCAGGTGAAGTCGATCGGCAGCGGCGACCAGGGCGCCCTCAAGACCCTCGAGGACCTCGGCCAGGCCGCCGGCGACCTCGGCGACGCCGGCCAGACCCTCGCCGAGCAGATCCCCTGCCCGAGCAGCAGCTGAGGTTCTAGGTCCGGGTCTGCATCTGCGGCGACGGCGAGTCGTTGCGCACCGGGGCCGGACGCGGCTGCAGCCGCTGGCCGGTGGCGATGCCCACCTGGAGCAGGTCACGCAGCCGCGCGTCGGAGTCGTAGACCGACGATGCCACCAGCCCACCGACCGCGCACTGCATGACGCTGGGGGCCGAGCGCCTCTCGAACTGCTTGTCGTTGAGCGGCGCACCAGCGGCGAACCGGCGTGCCCACGCCACGGCGCTTCGGTTGTCGCGCAGCGCCCGACGGATGGCGTCCTCCCCGGCCACCGCACCCGGGCCGAGCCTGACGGCCACCTCGTCGCACCGGACCAGGCCGGCCACCAGGGCGCGCTGCGAGGACGCGGGTACGTCGGGGAGGGCGTGCAGCGCCACCGCGGCCGTCAGCCCCACGGTCCAGGGAAGGCCCCCGCCGCGGAGGCCGACCACGGACGGGATGAGCGGCGCGAGCTCCCCGCGGTTCTGGTCGCTGGTGTGGTCGTTGACCAGCCGGGCCAGGTGCGCGAGCACCGGATGGGTGCAGCCCGGATGGTCGCTCCACTTCTCGTTCGCGAGCACGGACGCCATCTCCATGAAGCAGGCGCCCTTGCGGGCCGATCGGTGCTTGCCGCGTGACAGGACCGGGAGGCCGTCGGGAATCTCATGAGTGACCATGGCTCCTCCTATCGATCCAGCATGCGCCCGGTCCCGCGGCGCCTACAAGACCCGACAGGGCCCTTCCTTCAGCCGGTTTCGTAGGGCCGGCATGGGTATTTCCACCCATCGCGGCGACGCCGGCAGGTACGCCGTCCGCCCGATGCGACGGGCCCGGTCCCGTTCCTAGCGTGGGTTCACCAGCTCACCCCAGGAGGAACCATGGACCACGTCGAGACCGTCATCATCGGAGCCGGGCAGGCCGGCCTCGCCACGGCGTACCACCTCACGAGCCGCGGCCGGGACTGCGTCGTGCTGGACCGCAACCAGCGCCTCGGCGACAACTGGCGCCAGCAGTGGGACAGCCTGCGGCTCTACTCGCCCGCGAAGTTCGACGGCCTGCCCGGGATGCCGTTCCCCGGCGAGCCGTGGTCGTTCCCGGGCAAGGACCAGGTCGCGGACTACCTCGAGTCCTACGCCCGGCGCTTCGAGCTGCCGATCCGGCTCGGGGTCCGCGTCGACCGGCTGTCCGCCGCCCCGGACGGCAACGGGTACGTCGTCGCCACCGGCACCGGGCCGCTCCACTGCGACAACGTGGTCGTGGCCACCGGCACCTTCGGCCGCACCCCGAAGATCCCCGAGGCCGCCAAGGACCTCGACCCGTCGATCCTGCAGCTGCACTCGAGTGAGTACCGCCGCCCCGGCCAGCTGCGCGACGGCCCCGTCCTCGTGGTGGGCGCCTCGCACTCCGGGACCGACATCGCCTACGAGGTGGCGCAGACCCACCCGACCACGCTGGCCGGGCGCGACTGCGGCGAGATCCCGATCCGGCTCGAGTCGCGGCGGATGCACGTCGTCTTCCCGATGCTGCTCTTCGCGTGGCGGCACGTGGTGACCCGGCGGACCCCGATCGGCCGCAAGGAGATGGAGGAGATCCGGTTCCACGGCGGGCCGATGCTGCGGGTGAAGCGCGCCGACCTCGCCGAGCGCGGCGTGGTCCGCACCGAGGCCCGGGTGGAGGGGGTCCGGGACGGGCTGCCGCTGCTCGCCGACGGCACCACGGTCGAGGCGACCAACGTCATCTGGGCGACCGGCTTCCGGCAGACGTTCGGCTGGATCGACCTGCCGGTGATGGACGAGAACGGCTGGCCGCGTGAGTTCCGCGGCGTCGTCGACGAGGCGCCGGGCCTGTTCTTCTGCGGCCTGTCCTTCCAGTACGCCTTCTCCTCGATGCTGCTGCCCGGCGTCGGCCGGGACGCCGAGCTGGTGGCCCGCCGGATCGCCGAGCGCGAGGCCCGCGGGGTCGGCCGGCAGCCGGCCGAGCCGCCTGAGCGGAGGGGCGTCGTCGACCCGCCCGCGCGAGTATCGTCCGGAGAGGGAGGTGCCCGCGATGGGCGTGGTCGACGAGCTGGTGCAGGCACGCGTGGACTACGAGCGTGGCGAGTGGGCGGCCGCGCTCGACACCTGGTCCGGCGTGCAGCCCGACGCGCTCGGCGTCGAGGACCTGCGCAGCGCCGCGCTGTCGGCGTACCTGCTCGGCCGCGTCGAGGACGCGGTCGGCTACCACCAGCGGGCCTTCCGGCTCTGCGAGGAGGCCGGCAACCGTGCCGGCGCGGCCCGCTGCGCCTTCCACCTCGCGATGATGCTCGCGACCTCCGGCGAGGAGGCGCTCGCGGGTGGCTGGACGGCGCGGGCCGAGCGGCTGCTCGACGAGGTGGACGGGGACGTGGTGGAGCGCGGGTACGTCGCGTTCCTGCACATGTTCCGCCACATCGGGGCCGGCGACTGGCCGGCCGCGGCGGAGTGCGCCGACCGGACGGTGGCGGCGGGACGGCGGTACGCCGACGCCGACCTGCTCGCCCTCGGGCTGTGCGCGTCGGGCCGGATCACGATCTACAGCGGCCACGTCCCCGAGGGCCTGGTGCTGCTGGACGAGGCGATGGCCGCGGCGACCGCCGGCGAGGTCTCGCCGGAGGTGTTCGGCAACGTCTACTGCACCGCGATCGAGGGCTGCCAGGAGATCGCCGACTTCGCGCGGGTGGCCGAGTGGACCTCGGCGCTGCACCGCTGGTGTGCGTCGCTGCCGGGGCTGGTCACCTTCACCGGGCAGTGCTCGGTGCACCGCGGGCAGGTGATGCGGGTGCAGGGCGCGTGGCCGGAGGCGCTGGAGGAGTTCGAGCGCGCCGTCGACCGGTACCGGCAGGCGCACGCCCTGGACGCCGCCGGGCTGGCGGAGTCGGAGCGGGGCGACGTGCTGCGGCTGCGCGGCGAGTACGACGCCGCCGACGCGGCGTACCAGCGGGCGGGCGAGCACGGCTACGACCCGCAGCCCGGGCTGGCCCTGCTCTGGCTGGCGCGCGGGGCACCGGACGCCGCGGCGGGCGCCGTACGCCGGCTGCTCGCCGAGCCCGCCGACCCGGTGCACCGGTGCCGGCTGCTGCCGGGGGCGGTGGAGGTGCTGCTCGGGGTCGGGGCGGTCGACGAGGCCCGCACCGCGGCCCGGGAGCTCGACGGGGTGGCCGCGCAGGTCGGGTCGCCCGCGGTGCTGGCGACGGCGGCGTACGCCGCGGCCGCCGTCGAGGTCGCCGCCGGCGACGCGGCCGGCGCGCTCCCCTACCTGCGCAAGGCGCGGCAGCTGTGGGCCCGGGTGGGCAGCCCGTACGACGGCGCGCGGGTCCGCCTGCTCACCGGCCGGGCGCTGGCGGTGCTGGGGGACGCGGGCTCGGCGCGGGCCGAGGCCGAGGCGGCGCTGGCCTCGTTCCGGGCGCTCGGGGCGGTGCCGGCGGCCCGGGAGGCCGAGGCGCTCCTCTCCCCCGCCACCCTGCCCGCCGGCCTGACCGCGCGCGAGGTGGAGGTGCTGCGCCTGGTCGCCGCCGGCCGCAGCAACGCCGCGATCGCCGCCGAGCTGGTGCTCAGCGAGAAGACCGTCGCCCGGCACCTGTCCAACATCTTCACCAAGCTCGGCGTCGGCTCCCGCACCGCCGCCGCGGCGTACGCGTTCGAGCACGACCTGGTCTGACTCGGCCGTGCTCACGGTGGCTGGAGGAACGCGGACCGTGGTCCCTTGGCCCGGGCAAGTCGCCGGTCCAGGGTCGCCAGCGGCACGTCGAGTGCCTCCGCGAGTGCGACGTACCAGGCGTCGTACGCCGTGACCGTTGACCGCAGCTCCCACACGCGGTCCGCGAAGGGCTCGAACCCGTAGAGCTCGATCCCGAGATCGCTCAGGTCGCGCAGCCCGGCACTCGCCGAGGATCCGTCGATCCTGTCCGCGAGCAGCAGCCGGCGCAGCGTGTCGGTCACCTCGACAGGCAGCAGGTGCGGCGCAACGAGGTGATCGTGCCCGAGGGTGACCCGCGCCCAGTCGCCGACCGCGCCGACGTCGGTCGCCGCGGCCACGACGACCGAGGCGTCCAGCACCAGCGTCATCGCCTGCCGGCGTCCCTGGCCTCGAGGATCTCGTCGACGGTGACGTGAACCTGATCGCGCTTCACCCGAGCCGTCATCTGGGCCAGGACGGCCGCACGATCGGGACGGGACGCCATCTCCACGAGCTGACCGCGCAGGTACTCCTGCAGCGACCGTCCGCTCCGGCCGCACGGGCGGCCAGCTCGTTGCGGGTCTCCTCCGGCACGTCGCGGATCGTGATCGACACCATGCATGCATTCTGCTGCTGGTGCAGGCGTTCCGCAATCATGCGGGAATCGGCGGCGCTCACGCGGCCTCGCGCAGCATCTCCGCCAGCCCGAGGCACACGTCCGAGGCCGGTCTCGGCAGCTTGGCGCCCAGGCTCCGCAACGCGTCTGCGTCCGCCGGCGTCAGCTCGTGCAGCAGGTGCTCGCTGACGTGCGGCTCCACCAGGGCGGCGGCCACCGACGGCCCCGCAGCGAGGGGGGTGGTGTCGAACCTCTTCATCGCGTCGTCCAGCACCGGTTGCAGCGTCTCGTCCAGGGCTGCCCGCACGAACCCCACCGCGAGCCCCAGCGGGTCGCACTCGTCGTGCCTCGTGAAGGGGACCTCGGCCGCGAGGTGCTGCAGCCAGTGCTGGGTGATGCCGGGGACGTCGGTGAGCATCGCGAAGTCGAAGGCGCTCGTGACGCAGAGATCGTCGTCGTCGCTCACCGGGTACTCGTCGCGGCAGGCTCTCGCCACCGCGTCCACCCACCTGCTCGGGTCGCGGGCGACGTCCAGCGCCGCACCCTCCGGCACGACCAGCGGCGCACTCTCGAACATGGAACCCACCTCGGTGGGCACCACCCGCCCCAGCACGCAGCCGCCCGGCAGCGTCATCGTGCTCGCGCCGAGGTTGATCGTCCGTGCCTCACCGCCGGAGCCGAGGTCCTCCCACGTCAGCTCGCGCGAAGTCTCCTCCACCAGGCGGTAGGCACCCATGGGCGTGGCCGCCCACTCGTGGATGCGGTCCGCACCGGCCAGCAGGTCGGGTGCGGCGACCCGGCGCAGGAAGTGGTCGAGCCCGCCGAGCTCGTAGAGGAACAGCTGGCGATGGACCCAGTCGTGGTCGGCCACCTCGGCCCTCCGGTCGAAGTCGTCGGCGCCGCGCACCATGTCCGGACCGCCACGCACCCGGACGGCCGTCTCGTAGGCACGCAGACTGCGGTCCCGGTTGCTCGGCTCGAGGACCTGCAGCGCCTGCGCGAGGATCCACCGCGAGGTCGCCCACCGGGGCAGCAACGGCCCGAGCACGTACAGCTGGCTGAGCCGGCACACCCGCTCGGGGCGCCAGAAGATCCTCCCGTCCGGTCCGACGAGACGGGACAGGATCACGTCGAGCGCGCCGGCCGCATCGCCGCGGACCTCGGCCTCGTTGGCCGCGTGCATGATCGGCAGCATGATCTCCAGCTGCGCCCCCTCGCGGTCGGCGCGGGTCGGCCGGTGCTGCTGCGGTCGGACGGACGAGTGCTTGCGTGGCTTGCGTCCCCGTGATTTCGGCATGCGTCCACTGAAGACCTCGGCGGGCACCGGCACCAGACCGGTTCAGCGATCTGTGGACAACCTCATCTCGGCTGCCAGTCGGGGGCGCCCGCGAACAGCCCCTGGACGAGCAGCCGCGCGCCGGAACCGTCCGGACGCACGGTCCACAGGCCGGACTGCCTCCGCCAGCCCGGGGTCCCTTGCGGCCGGTTGCTGTACAGGACGATCCGCGCGCCGTTCGGTGCCCAGCTCGGGTCGGAGTCGTCGCAGCCCCGGTCGAGCACCTTCCTCGGCCTCCCGCCGTCCGCGGCGATGACGTACACGTCCGAGCGGCAGGGCTGCTCGTGCCACGACCGGGTGTACGCGATGCGGGAGCCGTCCGGGGACCAGTCGGGGTCGAACTCCGAGAACGCCGTGCGGGTCAGCCGGCGCAGCGCGGTGCCGTCGGTGCGGATGGTGGCGAGCTCCGGACCGATCCGGCGGTTGTACCTGAAGAAGGCGATCCGGTCGCCACGCGGTGACCAGGCGGGTTCGTCGGCCGACCAGCGCCGACGGCCAGGGCTCGTCAACCGCGTCACCGCGTCCGCGCTCAGGTCGTAGACGAACAGCTGGCGGGTGCCACGTGCGGCGTCGGCGGCGAACACGATCTGTAGGCCGTCCGGCGACCACGACGGGAAGCGGCCACCGTCCAGCCCCGAGAGCAGCAGGCGCTTGTGGCGCCCGCGTGGCCCCATCACCCACAGCTGCGTGCCGGCCCGACGCGGTTGCGCTCGAACACGATCCTCCGCCCGTCGGGCGACCAGGCCGGCGAGAACGCGTCCCCCGTGGAGGTGAGCCGGCGTACGCCGCTGCCGTCCCGCCGCACGGTGAAGACGTCGAACGACGAGTTGTTGTCGCCGAGGTCGATGTAGGCGATCCGCCCGTTGGCCGAGTGGGAGCCCACCGGCGCGGTGACGCTGTCCGGCGCGGCCCGGACGGGCGCGGCGAGCGTCGCGACGGCGACGCACGCGGTGACGAGCAGCGTGGCCATGGTCCGGGTGCGACGCATGGTGTCCCCCTCCCGAGTCGGTCACCTCCCAGTACGCACCCGCGCGGCGGGACACGCATCGCCAGTTCTGGGGGTGGCCTGACGTCAGGCGGGCTGCACCATCGCGAACGGCACGGTCATCACGGAGCTGCCGACGCGCAGGTGGTAGCGGGTCCGGCCGCGCTTGACCAACGTGCCGGTGACCCCGTCGTACTTGCTGCCGGGGATGACGATGCGCACCGGTTCCCCGAGCCGCACCCGCGCCGTCGGCGCCGGGGTGGCTGCGGCCGCGGTGAGCCGCTCCAGCTCGGCCCGGTAGCCGGGCAGCATCTGCGCGGGTTGCCCGCGGAAGGTCCAGCTCAGCAGGTGCGCGACGTCGAACGACGGCGAGCAGGTGCGGCACGACGACGGCCGCTCGGGCCGGCGGTGGCGAGTCATGCGGTGTCCGGCCGGGCAGGTGCCGACCCAGTCCCCGTCGATGCCGGGGGCGTCGTCGCTGGTGCACCGCTCGCCGCTGCACCCGATCCGGAGCGCCATCGCCCGCCAGACCGCGTCGTGCCCGTGCTGCGGGCCGACCAGCGCGTGGGCGACCTCGTGGAGGATCGTGTCGCGCACCTCGTCCTCCGGGTGGATCGCGGTCAGCGGCGCGCTGAGCCCGATCTCCTGCTTCCCCGGCCGGCAGACGCCGGCGCGGCGCTTGGCCCGGTCGAAGACGATCGTCCAGTCGTGCAGGCCGTGCCGGTCCAGCAGCCGACGCCCCAGCCGTGCCGCCTCGTTCAGATCCATGTGCTCCCCCTTGTCCTGCGAACCCCCGTCGCTGCGTCGGAGGACACCGTAGGAGCCGGCGCCGACAGCTGCGGCACCACCGTCACCACCGCGCTGTCGTGTCGCAGGACGAGGCAGAAGTGTTCCGCCGTACCCGATCGGGTACCGACGCCTCATGAGCACCGAGGACGTGGTCAGCGCGCTGCTCGACCGGCACGGGACGACGTACGCCGAGGAGGCCGGGATCCGGCTGGCCGACGAACCCGCCCCGCTGTGGCAGCTGCTCGTCCTGAGCCTGCTGCTGTCCGCCCGCATCCGGTCCAGTGTCGCCGTCGCGGCCGCACGCGAGCTGTTCGACGCCGGGTACGGCACGCCCCGCGGCATGCGCGACGCCTCCTGGCAGGACCGCGTCGCCGCGCTGGGTCGCGGCCACTACCGGCGGTACGACGAGCGCACGTCCACCCAGCTGGGCGGGCTCGCCCACGTCGTGCTCGAGGTGTTCGGTGGTGACCTGCGCCGGCTGCACGAGCAGACCAGCGATCTCGAGAGCGACCTGCAGCAGTTCAAGGGCATCGGGCCGGCCGGGGCGGCGATCTTCTGCCGCGAGGTGCAGGGCGTGTGGACCGACCTCGCGCCGTACGTCGACCGCCTCGCCGCCGACGGGGCCGAGCGCCTGGGCCTCCCCCGATCCCCCGACGAGCTGGCCGCGCTCGTCCCGGCCGAGGACCTGCCGCGCCTGGTCGCCGGCTGCGTCCGGGCGGCGCGGGACAAGAAGGTCGTCGACGACGTCCTCGGAGGCTGAGCCGGGCTGGGGGTGCTCCGACCTACGCTCCGCTTCATGGAAGCAAGGGACTACCTCGACCTGTACCTGGCGCCCGAGCAACCCGGGGGCCCGTCGAGGGCCGAGATGCTCGAGACCGCCGCGCTCGCCATGCCCCTGGAGGAGCGCCGCCGCGCCACCTTCTTGCTGACCGCGGCGCTGTGCAGGCAGGGTCGGCAGGAGTACGACGATGCCCGCCGCTGCTACGAGCTGGCGATCGCGGGTGGCGGCACCGGCGTGGCCGACGGGCTGGCGGGCCTGTTCGAGCTGGGGCTGCGGACCGGGGACGAGGCAGCGACGGACGCGGCGGCCTCGGAGCTGCGCGAGCTGGCCAAGCAGCGCAGATTGCCGCCCAGCGTCTGTTTCGAGATGGCCACGGCCTACGAGGTGCACGACCAGCTGCACGAAGCCCTGCGCTGGTACTCCATTCCCTTGAGCCGAATCGATCCCACGGACGGCGACAACCTCGACTACGACTGCCTCACCGGGCGCTACGAGCTCCGACGACAGCTCGGGTTGCCACACGACCGGTACGACGACGCCGCCGTGGACGCGATGGACCGTCTCTGGCCTGAGTGCGAGCGCTCCCCAGAGGTCAGGCGGCGTCCTTGCGGTGCTCCCACCACAGCCGGGCGAACGTCGGGGTGAGCTCGTCGTCGCCGAAGCAGCTCGCGGCGGTCTGCTCGTCGATCGCGGTCGTGCCGTCGGGGTGCACCAGGCGCCACAGACCGTGGGGTGTGCGCCATAGCCAGGCTCCGGGGGCGAGCTGGATGACCCGGTAGCCGAGATGGGTCTTGGCCCGATGTCGACCTCGGGTGAGCGGGGCGGCGTTGTGGTCGCCGGTCTGCCCCGGTGGCCCTTGGGGCTGGTACGGCGTGGGGTGGTCCAGGTCGACCCGCTGTCGACCGACCCCGGTGAGGGTGGTGGTGCTCGGGAAGGCCTCGGCGGGCGAGCGAAGTCGCACTCGGGTGCGGACCCGTTCGGGGAACTCGTAGCAGTCGACGGCCGTGCTCTCCCGGCAGTCGATGACCGGGGTCACCGTGATGTGCGCGTGGCCGAGCAGGGAGACCAGCTGGGGCAGGAGCACCGGCCCGATCCCCTCGACCCGGGCCATCGGGGACGCGCCCTCGGCTCCGAGGAGGGTGTCCTCGTGCAGGTGCACGAACAGTGCCACCTGTGGCCCGAGCCGGGTCAGGTCCGCGGTCGTGAAGCCCTTCACGAAGGCCGCCAGCGCCGCCGGGTCCGGAGTGACCGCCGCCGAAGGCGCCGGCTCGTCGGACTCCTCGGCATCGTCAGGTGCCTCGATATCGTCGGGCTGCTCGAGGTGGGCGGCGAGGAGCTGCATCAGCTGAGCCGGGCGACCGAGCCACGCGAACGCCTCGGCCCGCAGCTGGCCCCGGTTGGGGTCCTCAGGCAGGTCCGCGGAGCGGTGCTCGGGGTGGGCGGCGAGGATGTCGGCGACCCGGTCCACGGTCGCGTCGATGAAGGCGGCGTCGCCGGCGGTGATGCGGGCGATGACGTGACGGAGGCCGTACTCGTCGGTGCGGCCGAGCGACACGTGCCGCTCCTGCCGCGCTTTCTCCACCTTTTCTTCGTACGCCGCCGTGTCGGCCTCGATCACCAGTGCCTCGAGCCAGGTCAGCAGCCGTCCGGGCGACAGGTCCGCGAGCCGGCTCGCGAGCTGGGCGTCGACCCAAGCCGCCTGCTCGGCACTCAGTGCCCGGGTGGCCGAGGCGACCTTGCGGGCCACCCACGCTTCCAGGCGAGGTCCTGCACGACCGACCACACCATCGGGAACCGGTGCTGCAGGTCGAGCACGTCGGCGACGAGCGCCCGCGCGGCATTGGTGTGTACGTCGCGGGCGATGCCCAGCTCGGCCAGGCACAGCTCCCGGACCTTCGGAGTCCCCTCCCCGCCCAGCTGGACCAGCCTGTCGCCCTGCGGGTGACGCCGCTCGGGCTCGGTGGAGTGCAGCTCGGCCCAGTGCGCAGCGAGGAGCAGGTCGTCGAGCTCGTCCTGGCGCCGCCGCCGCAGCACCGACCCGACCCGCGCGAGTGTGCGCTTCGCGTCGAGTTCATCGAGGCCCGGGACCATGCTCGATTCTATCGAACATACGTTCGAACGCGCAAGGGTCGATTCACAGATCGCCCGAGGACAACGCGGTCACAGCTCTGTCAGGACGGACTCGCAGTTGACAGACGGAGCCAGACGACCGATCGCACTATCGCCAGGTCGTGGAGCGCCTGGCCGCGTCGAACAGTTCCGTCTGCTGGTCCTGGGACAGGACATCCCCGTGACGCAGAAGCCACTTCGCGATCTGCCTGCGCGGTACGACGTGCACGTCCTTCGGGGCGGTCTTGATCGTCACCTCGATTGCGTTGACCGGCGCGATCACGCCCTCCACGTGAACGGGGAAACCGCAGACTTCGGCGAGCAGCTTCGCCGCACGGGCCGCCTCGTGCCGGGCGTTGCGGACGTAGGGCTGACGGTTCCCGTTGACCAGGAAGGTGTCACCACCGACCCAGAGCTTCGCGTTGGGATGGTTCTTCGTGTTGATCGTGAACACCCCGCCGGGCCCGATGACCAGGTGGTCGATGTCCGAGCCTCGTGTCCCGACCGGGATGGCGTGGATGAACTGCCAGCGCGGGTCCTTCTTCAGGACCTTGTCGAACTGGGCGGCGACCTTCTCCTCGCCGTCCGCCCCGATGCGCCAGGCTCGTTCGTCGGTGTGGACCCGCATGACTCGGGCCACCAGGGTGCGAACGGGCGCCGCGTCCTTGGCGGCCAACGCCTGCTCGCGCGCCGCTTCCCCGGCCACGTTGGTGGCCAGGTCGAGCCAGGGACGCTCAGGCATCACCGGCTCGGCGACCGGTTCCTCAACCGGAGCGTCGACAACTGCGACGGCGGCCGACTCTTCTGCTGGAGCTTCCACCTGTCGGGAGCCGGCGTCACCTCCACGACCGTCATCACGGGGACCACCGCAGCGAGCGCGTCGGTCGACTGCTCCGACGCAGCGTCGGGCTGCCACCGGCGGACCGCCTCGCCGAGCTCCACGGCGTACGCCGCTTCCTCGGGATGACCCTCGTCGGTCTGGAGGTCCCACCAGCCGACCTTGGTCCCGTCGGCGCGTGCGACGTAGAGCCGGTCCTTGCCGTACCTGCGCCAACGGTTGATCTCGTGGAGCATGGCGGTCTATCGGGCCGCGCCGGCTGGCCCAGCGCTGGGCACCCAGGTCGGCTCGAAGTGGAAGCGTCCCGAGCTGCGAGCCATGAACTGCCTTTCAGGTCCTTGGCCCGATCGGACCGGAGAAGACCCTAGGTATGTCCGCCGCTCCTCGCAGCAGAACGCAGGAACCCACGATGCGACCGAAGGGACGGCAACCAGACTGGCCAGGGCGGCGTCACACCTGTGTCTGGTACTGGCGCTCCCAAGGAGGAAGCATGTCGATCCGGCTGCTCTTCCTGGGCGCGCTGGTCCTGGTCGCAGCGAGCTGTGCCAACGACGCGGCCCCGGGGCCATCAGCGGCTCCTGATCCACAGAAGACCGCTCGGCCCACGGTGATACGAACGCACCACCAGAACATCCACCCCGCCCACACGTGCACCGCGGGAGATCTCGTCGTCCACATCAGGCCCGAAGGCGACGGCGCGGGTCAACACGCCATCTCCCTGCTGGACTTCCGCAACGTCAGCACCTCACGCTGCGTCTTGTCCGGCTATCCCCGCCGCGTGACGCTCTCCGAGCCGGGCCACCGAGACGTCAGGGCCACCAACGGCAGCTTCTTCCCTGTGCAGGGCAGTGCGCCCCTCGACCCTGGTGAGGTGGCGACGTTGGGCGTGGAGACCGACACCAGCTGCGATGCTCGCCCTACCGGCGGTCCCAGTGGACCGATCTATCACGAGGTGACGATCTCGCTCCCGGGCGGCGTCATCACAGTCACCTACCCGCGAGGTGGCCTCGACGTCGGCTGCGGCGCGCACCTCACGAAGTTCGCCCTGTGGCAGTGAGACGGCTGCGTCAGGTGAGCACGTCCATGTCCTCGCGCAGCACCCGGTCCATGGAGTACTCCGCGAGCGCGGCGATCGTCATCGACGGGTTGCAGGCCGCGCACGAGCCGGCGATCCGCGAGCCGTCCATCACGTAGAGGCCACGCTGCCCCAGCACCCGCCCCGCGTCGTCGACGGCGGTGCCGAAGGGCATGCCGCCCACCGAGTGCCAGGTGGTGTCGTCGAGCAGGTTGCTGTCGACGTTGACGTGGTACGGCGTGTCGCTGGTCAGCCTCTCGACGGCCGCGTCGAGCACGGGCTTGGTGTCCGACTCCTTGGTGCGGTCCCACACCGGCACGGCGTCGTCGCGCACGGCGTCGTACTGCCACTCGCCGGTCTGCGTCGTCACCATGAACCCCGCGACGCTGTAGGCGTGCGGGTCCACGGGCGTCGGCATCGGCCCCATCGTCATCGTCAGCGCCCGGGCCGGGTCGGACCAGTCGCGCGCGCCCATCGAGACCGGGCCGGCCTGGTAGGCGCCGGGGCTGTCCTCGGCGGTCGCGGCGACGTAGACCCGCTCGCCGTTGGTGCCCCAGCCGGTGCCGACGCCGTCCGGCAGGTCGGGGATCAGGTTCTTGTCGCGGGCCTTGACCATCAGCCGCGTCGTGCCCGGCGAGCCGGCGCCGAGGAACAGCGCCGGGGTGGTGATCGTCTTGCGCTCCAGCACGTTGCCGCCGGTGTCGATGCGCTCGGCGCGCACCACCCACTCCCCCGCGGCGTTGCGGGAGATGTCGGCGACGCGGTGCAGCGGCGCCACCTCGACGTTGCCGGTCGCGGCGGCCTGGGCGAGGTAGGTGACGTCCACCGACCAGCGACCGCCGTTGTTGCAGCCGAAGATGATGTCGCCGGTGATGTACGACGGGGGCAGCTCGCCGCGCAGCTCGCGGCGTACGACGTCCCAGTCGGTCGGGGTGTCGATCCGGAACGTGTCGAAGCCCGCCTCCTGCCCACGCCGCTCGAACATCCGCGGCGCCGAGTAGTGCGGGTCGGCCAGCACGTCCTCGGGGATCGGCGAGACGTGCAGGTCCCGCGCGACCCGGCGGTAGTGGTCGGCGTCGAGCTGGTCGTAGTCGATCGACTGCGAGATCGTGATCTCGAAGGACTCGCGCTGCGGCTGCACGGTCATGCCGTGGTACGGGATCGACCCGCCGCCCACCGCGGCCGCGCACATGATGTCGATGCCCTGGCCGCGGTGCCGCTCGATGAGCCCGGTGTAGGGCACGTACGACGTGGGGTCGGCGTACGGCGCGGGCATGGTCGGCACCGGCGAGAGCCACGACGAGCGCTTGTCGTTGTGCATCAGCGTCGGGAAGGTGTCCGAGCCCGGCCCGGTCGGCCAGCGCCGGCCGCGCTCGAGGACGAGCGTCTTGACCCCGGCCTGGCCGAGCCGCCGGGCGGTCACGCCGCCGCCGAACCCGGAGCCGATCACCACCGCCTGCCGGCGTTCCTCGGTGACCGGCACGCTCAGGATGCTCGCCCTGGCGGGACTGGCCACGCCCACCGCAGCGGCGCCGGCCGCCGCTCCCAGAAGAGTCCGCCTCGACAGTCCAGCCATGCTCATCGACCTCCGGTCGTCTCGCCCCGATACGTGACGGTCAAGAACTCAAGCAGCCGCGGATCTCCAGCAACAGAGCGGGATTGGCATCTGGACGTGATGCGTGACTCAGAGGTTGTCCACAGATCTGATCTGGGGCCTCCCTTCCGGGGCGAGGAACGGGAAGGGTGGTGGCTGACGACGTACTCGCTCATTTCGGGGGGCCATTCATGACGATCGACGTCCTCTGGGAGCAGGTCCGTTGAGGCTCGAGGTCGACGGCGGCGGGTACGAGACCGCCGCCCGCGCCTTCGCCGAGGGCAACCAGCTGGCCGCCATCGTGCTTCGCGCGGCTCGGGCGGCCGGCTGTCGGCGTACGGCGGGATGGCCGGGGACGACGCCACGTCGCAGGAGTTCGCCACGGCGTACGACGAGGGTGCGCGCGCCGCCGTCGTGTCGCTGGCAGAGCTGGTGGACGCGTTCACCGGCCTGGGCCACCTGACCGCCACCTCGCTGGCCAACCACGTGCGTGCCGAGCGCCGCTCGATCCTGGTCGGGGCCGGTGTCTACGAGGGCGATTCCCTGCCCGACGTCGGCGACGACTCGGGCTACGTCACCGTCCTCCCGCTCACGCCGCCCACCTCGCTCGGCGCCGACAGTCCCGCCCTGCCCGACAAGGTGGGCTGGATCCTCGACCACATCGAGGGGTTCGTCTGGCCGGGCGCCGACGTCGACCGGCTCCGCGCCGCCGAGTCCACGTGGGCCTCGGCGGCCGCCGCCCTCGACGACCTCCTCACGTGTTGCGACTCCGCAATCCGCGGCTTCTGGGGTGAGCGCTCCCCCGAGATCCCGCTCGCCATCGACGCGACCCACGAGCTGCGCAGCTCGATCCGCGGGCTGGCCGACCAGCTCGCCTCGCTGGGGGCGGCCTGCGGGGCGTACGCCGACCACGTCGAGGCCAAGCGGGCCGAGATCCTGCACCTCGCCGAGTGGCTCCTCGAGCAGGTCGTCGAGGGCGTGCTGATCAGCGTCGCGATCGGTGCGGTCACCGGTGGTGCGGGCACTGCCGCCGGACTGTCCGCGGTCGCGGCCCGGGTGGCCGCTGAATCACCCCGTTTCGCCGCCATCCTCGAAGCGCTGCGCACCCTCGCAGCCGGAGTCGCCGCCTCCGTCCGCGCTGCCCGCGACGCGCTCCAGGCCGCCCGGGTCACACTGACGAAGTTCAAGGACGCCACCGTCGCGCGGTCTGTGGCGCGCGGCGAGGCCGGCACGCTGAAGCTCTGGTGGGAGCGCGAGTCCGGCTGGCTGGCCAAGCACGAGCACTCGGGAAGCCACACCAGGCAGACCCACATCAGGAGAACCGACGAGGAGTTGAAGATGCGTTTCAGCGGCTATCGACCGCCTCCCTTTGCTTCCACCTTCCCGGACGTGGACACGGCAGAGCGAGCCATCGGCGAGGTTCTGTCGCGCCACGCTCGGGAGGTCGAGGAATGGCTCGACTCCGGCGGCCGGCGCTGCCGCGTCGAGGATGTCCTGGACTGGACGGTCGGGCGGTCAATGGATCCGTCCGGCATGGCTCATGATGTTGCGGGCGTGCGGGTGGTGCTCGAGCGTGACCCGTCCATGCCCGACGGCTTCCGAATCCTCACGGCCTTTCCGCAGCCTTGATCATCGAGAGGAGACACGGATCAATGGACACTCCCGCGCTGGAGAATCTGCTCGGTGCCTACTTCCATCAGGACTGGTTCGACGAGCACGGAGACGAGTGGGCCACGCTCGACGACTTCATCGAGGGAGAGCCGCGGCTTGCACCGCTGTTGCCCCGCGAGATCGATCGGGTTCTTGACGAGATGCCGAGCCGAGGACACGGTCGACTCCTTCCTCAAGAGCCTGGGCTCCTGCTACACGACCACGCCCGAGGAGGGCGGGTACAGGGGCTGGCTGGCCGAGATCTCCCGTCGCGTGGCGGCCGCGACCGGCCAGACCAACAGCAACTGAAACGAGCGATCAGTCGGCGAACAGCGCCCGCACGAACGGCACCGAGTCGACCAGCGACGCCTGCATGGTGCCGTTGTGGTCGGTCGGGTAGGTCCGGAACGTCACGTCCGCGCCGTTCGCGGTCAGCACCCCGACGTACGCCGCGGTCGTCTCCATCGGCACGTCGGTGTCGACCGCGCCGTTCGCCATGAAGATCGGCTTCTCGAACGACGTCTCCGGCATGCCCAGGTAGTCCCGCGCGGTCTGCACGAACCCGGGCAGCGAGGCCAGCGGCCGGGTGAAGAAGTCCCCGATCGCCGTGCCCTCCAGCGCCTTCTCGAACTCGACGACGCACGCGTGCTCGGCCATCTCGACGTACTTCTTGCCGGTCGGCGTCAGCACGCTGTTGATGTGCAGCTCGGGGTGCACGTGGCGCATGCCGGCGAGGATGTAGGCGAGGTACGACGTCAGCGCCGGGCTCACGTCGACCGGCGGCACGGCCGGGCCGGGCAGGGAGACGAGGAGCTCGATGTACGCCGGGGTGCCGGTGCCGACACCGCCCCGGAAGTCGAGGTGCTTGCCGCCGAACTCGGTCGCGTAGCTCGACGTCGCGATCGCTCCCCCGCCGCCCTGCGACTGGCCGATCACCACCCACTTGTTGCTCAGCCGCTCCGACGCGGGCAGGTCGAGGTTGCGCGCGGCCTTGACCATGTCGACGACGTTGTGGGCGGTCGACCGGTTGTGCAGGTAGGCGTGCAGCCCCGGCGTGCCCAGGCCCGCGTAGTCGCTCGCGACGATCGCGTAGCCCTGCCGCATCCAGGTGCCGAGGTAGGCCCAGTCCCGCTTCGGCATCGCCGGCCCGACCCGCGACGGCGCGCACCCGTCGCCGATGCCCGAGGTGCCGTGCGCCCAGGACACCACCGGCCAGCCGCCCTTGGGCGCCTTGCCCTTGGGCAGGAAGACGGTGCCGGTGCTCGGCACCTTGTGCCCGAACGCGTCGGTGGTGACGTAGGTGAGCTTGTACGCCCGGCTCGTCGTCTCCGGGATCCACAGGTCGTGCCTCAGCGGACCCGACCTCAGCACCGTGCCGCCGGACGGTCAGGCGTCGACCGGGGCGCCGAGTGCTCGGCGGACGACGTCGGCGCCGCCGCGAGGGACGTGGCCTGCACGGCAAGGGCGGCAAGGGCGAGCAGGGCGGATCGCAGGTGCATGCAGGCCCAACGACGCACCCCGGGCGTCGGTTACCGGCCGGTCACCTGTGGACAGGTCCGCCTCGGATGTCGGCGCGCGGTGTTTCCCTCGAGTGATGAACCCCGACTCGCCGGTCCAGCACGTCAAGCTCCGCATCCGCCTGCGCCCGGGCGACGACGTCCCCCTGGGCGAATGGCTGTGGGCGACGCCGTTGGACGCCAACGAAGGCGGTGGCACCTACGAGCTCGGCAACTGCGCGTTCTTCACCCCGATGGCCGCGGGCGACATCGTGCGTGCGGAGCGGGACGCCGACGGCTGCCTCCAGGTGGTCGACGTGGTCGAGCCGAGCGACGGCATCCTCACCGGGGTGCAGGTCGCCGACGGCCTTGGCGAACTCGCCAAGGAGGCGGGTGATGCCTGGCGGGACCACGGCGCGATCTGGAGCGAGGGCGGGGATGGGCTGCTGATGACGATCTGGAAGGCCGGGGTGGGCTGGGACGAGATCGAGGAGGCGGTCGCGCCGTACGTCGCACGCGGGCTGGTCTGGCTCGGCGGGGCGGAGCCGGGTCAACGCGGACGCGGTTGCCACCCCGACGTCGACTTCGAGCTCGACCGGACACGACGCGAGCCAGACGTCGAGACGTCCTACTGGGTGGGCGACGACCCTTACTGGCGCGAGCACGCTGGGTCCTCGACGAGCTCGGCCTCGGGCCGGACGAGTGAGCCGCCGATGTCGTTCCCCACGTGGGCCGGATGAGACCTACGGTCGGAGAGAACGACGCTCCGGTCCGGGCCGCGGCCGTCTGGTTCCGTCACCACTCCATCTCGAAACGGAAGCCGGTGCCTTCGTGCCACATCAACCGAAAGCTGGACTCCCCTCCACGACGCTCGCCGACCGCGGTTCAGAGTCGCTTGCCTACCGACACGTGGACGTGTTCGCCCAGCACGCCTACTCCGGCAACGGGCTCACCGTGGTGTTCTGTCAGGACCTCGACCAGCCCGCCGAGCGGCTCCGCCGCATCACGGAGGAGATGCGTCAGTTCGAGACGATCTTCGTGGCGCTCGACGACACCCCCGGAGACGTGTTCGCCCGGATCTTCACCGTGGAGGAGGAGCTTCCGTTCGCCGGGCATCCCGTCATCGGGGCGGCCGCCGCCCTCCACGAACGCCTCGCCGCCGACGCGACCAGCGTTCAGTGGCGCTTCAGGCTCCAGCACGGCGTCGTACCGGTCGTGAGCCGGCCGGACGGCCCCTACTACGAAGCCACGATGGACCAAGGCCGTCCGAGCTTGTCCGGGCCCCTACCGGGCTCGCTTCGCACCGAGGCTGCCACGAGACTGAACCTCGATGAGAAGGACCTTGCCTCCCTGCCGTTGCAGGTCGCATCCACCGGCCTGCCCTACCTCATCGTCCCGGTCGCCGCGGCGGGACTGTCGCGCGCCCGCATCGTCGGCGACGACTTCGGACCCTGGCTGCACTCTCTCGGCGCGAGGTTCGTCTACATCCTCGAGCCGGAAACGCGCGAAGGCCGGACCTGGGACAACCGCGGCTCCGTCGAGGACGTCGCCACCGGGAGCGCGGCCGGGCCGGCCGTCGCCTACCTGCACGCGCACGACCTCGCAGATCCCCGCGGGACCACGACCCTCACACAGGGGACGTTCCTGGGAAGGCCCAGCCGCCTCGCGGTCAGCGCTGACGAGGCCGGTCACCTCTGGGTGGGCGGTCCGGTCCGCGCCGTAGCGAGCGGTTCCCTCGACGCACTGCCGGGATGACTCTGCGCAGGTGCCTCGCTGCGCGCCGTGCTGACCCGTGCATGCGGCGGTGGCGCCGGCGAAGGCGAGGATCGCGCAACTGCGAACTGCTCGGCGGTGCCGAGGCAGGGCCGGCCCTCACCCCCCGCAGGTGCTCGGCGGCGGCGTACCGGCGAAGCGCGCGGCCAGCCAGGTCTCGGCGAGCGGGATGAAGCTCGCGCCGCCCTGGCTGTGGTCGGCACCCTGGAGCTCCTGGGTCTGCACGGGGACGCCCTGGCTGCAGTACTCGGCGGCCAGCGCGGCCTGGTCCTTGGCGACCATCACGTCGTCGCCCTTGCCGTCGTGGTTGCCCCAGACCATCAGCATCGGGGCGCTCGGGTGGCCCTTGACCGAGCCCATGCGGAGGTCCTTCATGATCCGCCGGAACACCGGCACGGCGAGGATGTCCTCGTAGCGCTTCTTCATCAGGTGCTTGATGGTGAGGTTCGGGAACTCGCCGGACATCTCGCCGATGCACTGGGACGACTCGGTGCGCGCGACCTTGCGGCCCCACTTCGAGAGGTAGTGCATGAGGTCGACCCCGTAGGCCCGGCTGATGCCGATCATGGCGCCGGGGATGACGTCGGACCACTCGGGTGTGCCGTCGACGTAGGGCAGGTTGTGCTTGAGGTTGGCCGGCACCCCGCCCATGGCCGTGCCGATCAGGTTCATCGTGGGTGCGCGGTGCGGCTGGAGCTCGCTGGCCCAGTTCGCGGCGATCGACCCGCCGGAGTAGCCCATCATCCCGACCGGCGTGGCCTGGTCGAGCTTCGAGCGCCTTCAGGGTCGCGGTGATCCCGTCGAGCGCGCTCGTCCCCGACTCGCGCCCGGCGACCCAGTGCAGGTCCTGGTTCTCGAAGTCCGGCACGGTCACGATGTAGCCCTGCTGGTTCAGGCTCCGGACCGTGCCCTGCTCGAGGTCGGT
>CAWDVM010000007.1:0-471427 GCA_963805685.1 uncultured Actinomycetota bacterium | reverse complement strand
CGGCAACATGCTCAAGCCGATGCTGGCCCGCGGCGAGCTGCACATGATCGGCGCGACCACGCTCGACGAGTACCGCGAACGCATCGAGAAGGACCCCGCCCTGAGCGCCGCTTCCAGCAGGTCTTCGTGGGCGAGCCCAGCGTCGAGGACACCATCCAGATCCTGCGCGGCATCCAGGAGAAGTACGAGGCGCACCACGGCGTCCGCATCACCGACGCGGCACTGGTGGCGGCCGCGACCCTCTCCGACCGGTACATCCCCGGCCGCCAGCTGCCCGACAAGGCCATCGACCTCGTCGACGAGGCCGCCTCCCGGCTGCGCATGGAGATCGAGTCCTCGCCCGAGGAGATCGACCAGCTCCGCCGCCAGGTCGACCGGATGAAGATGGAGGAGTTCGCGCTCGAGAAGGAGTCGGACGAGGCGTCGAAGGAGCGCCTGCAGAAGCTGCGGGCCGAGCTCGCGGACAGCGAGGAGGAGCTGCGCGCGCTCGAGGCCCGCTGGGAGCAGGAGAAGGCGAGCCTCGAGGGGGAGGGCGAGCTGCGGCGCGCGCTCCGACCACCTGCGGGTCGAGGCCGACAAGATGCTGCGCGAGGGCAACCTCGAGGGCGCGAGCAAGATCCGCTACGAGTCGATCCCCGAGCTGGAGAAGAAGCTCGAGGCCGTGGCCGCCCAGGAGAAGGCCGACCTCGAGCCGCTGGTCGGCGAGGAGGTCGGCGCCGAGCAGGTCGCCGAGGTGGTCGAGGCCTGGACGGGCATCCCCACCGGCCGGATGCTCGAGGGCGAGACCGCCAAGCTCCTGCACATGGAGGAGGTCCTCGGCGAGCGGCTGATCGGCCAGCGGTCCGCGGTCGGGGCGGTCGAGCGACGCCGTACGCCGCTCGCGCGCCGGCATCTCCGACCCGAACCGGCCGACCGGCTCGTTCCTGTTCCTCGGCCCCACCGGCGTGGGCAAGACCGAGCTGGCCAAGGCGCTGGCGGACTTCCTCTTCGACGACGAGCGCGCGATGGTGCGCATCGACATGAGCGAGTACGGGGAGAAGCACTCCGTCCACGCCTGGTCGGCGCCCCTCCGGCTACGTGGGCTACGAAGAGGGCGGCCAGCTCACCGAGGCGGTGCGGCGGCAGCCGTACAGCGTGTGCTGCTGGACGAGGTCGAGAAGGCCCACCCGGACGTCTTCAACATCCTGCTGCAGGTGCTCGACGACGGACGGCTGACCGACGGCCAGGGCCGCACCGTCGACTTCCGCAACACCGTGCTGATCCTGACCAGCAACCTCGGGCTCGCAATTCCTGGTCGACCCGACCCTCGACCCGGAGAAGAAGCGCGACTCGGTGATGAGCGTGGTGCGCTCGTCGTTCAAGCCGGAGTTCCTCAACCGCCTCGACGAGGTCGTCATGTTCGACGCCCTCAGCCTCGACGAGCTGAGCCACATCGTCGACCTGCAGCTGTCGCTGCTGGAGCAGCGGCTGGCGGTCCGCCGGATCTCGATCGAGGTCAGCGACGCCGCCCGCAGCTGGCTCGCCGACACCGGCTACGACCCGGCGTACGGCGCCCGCCCGCTGCGGCGGCTGATCCAGACCGCGATCGGCGACCCGCTCGCGCGGATGATCCTGATCGGCGGCGAGGTCACCGACGGCGACCGCGTCACCGTCGACCGGGCCGAGGACGGGCTGGCCCTGTCGGTCTGAGCACGGTGCCTCCTGACGCCGGGGCGTGCGGGTGCGTTTGGTGGAATGGGTGCATGACCACGCCTCCCGTTCCCACCCGCCCCCGTCAGGTGACCATGGCCGCCTGGCTGATCATGGGCGGCTCGGTCCTGGTGGTGCTGATGGTCTTCGAGCGGGTCGCCGGGCTGCGGCCTCGAGACCCGCCAGGTCGGTCCAGCAGTTCCTGGCGGAGCCGCCCGGAGACGACCTGGGGCTGGGGGTGGTCCGGGGTGCTCGACATGCTCCGGGTGCTCTGCATGGTCGCCGCCGGCTGCGCCACCGCGGCCGCGATCCTCGGCTACCAGGTGCTCCGGCGCAGTCGCAGCGCCCGGCTGGCGCTGACCGTGCTGGCGGTCCCGCTCTTCGTGACCGGGCTGGTCACGGGCGGCTTCACGGCCTCCGTCGTGGCCGCGTCCGCGGTGATGCTGTGGTTCCAGCCCGCGCGCGACTGGTTCAACGGGGTGGTGCGTGAGCCGCGGCCCGAGGTCGCGAACCGGATCGCTCCGCCCGCCGCCCCGCCGTACGACGGGACACCGCCCGGCCCGGGGGTCGGCCCGGGTCCGTGGCCCGGGCCCGGACCCGGTGGTCAGCTCGGCAGCCAGGCCCCCGGCCCGGCGCTGCCGCTGCACGCCGAGACCGACCCGTCGGTGCGGCCGCCGGCGGTCGTCTGGGCGTGCGTGCTGACCTGGCTGTTCGCCGGCCTCGTCCTGGTCGTGATGGCCGCCAGCATCGCGGTCCTGGCCGCGAGCCCCGGCCTGGTCTTCGACCAGCTGCACCAGCAGAACCCGGACCTGGCCTCCCAGGGCATCTCCGACGCCACGCTGCGGACGATCACGTTCGTGGTCGGCGGGGTCGTGGCGGCCTGGTCGCTCGCCGCCCTCGTGGTGGCCGGCCTGGCCTTCCGTCGGGTCGTCTGGGCCCGGGTCGCCCTCGTGGTGTCCGCCTCCGGCGCGATCGTCTGCCTGCTGCTCGCCACCGTCTCCCAGCCCCTGCTGATCATCCCCCTCGCGGCGAGCGTGGTGACCCTGGCGCTGATGGTGCGCCCCGAGGTCCGCGCCTGGTACGACCGCTGAGCACGCCGACCCGTCGCTTGCTGACCGTCAGCACACGCCGACCCGTCGCGTCTTGACGCAGGAGTACGCCGACCCGTCGCTTCTGACCCGAAGACGCTGAGGCGCCCCGGGTTTCGTGCGCACCTGTCAGGTGGTCACGACCGAGTGGTCGTGGATTGAGTGTGCGTAGTGCTCCTGCTCGGCTTCAAGGGGCGGCCTGCGTCCGAGTCGGTGCATGAGTCGGCTGGTGTTGTACCAGTGGACCCAGGTGGCGGTGGCCAGCTCGACGTCGGCGAAGCTGGCCAGGCCGGTGTGGAACGGGGAGCCGGGCTGGATGCACTCGGTCTTGTACAGGCCGATGGTGGTCTCGGCCAGGGCGTTGTCGTAGGCATCGCCCACGGTTCCGATCGAGCCGGCCAGGCCTTCGGTGAGGAGTCGGGCGCCGAACGCGATCGAGGTGTACTGGCTGCCCGCGTCGGAGTGGTGGATCGCGCCGGGGCCGACCGGATGTCGTTGCCGGCGGCGGGTGGTCAACGCGTCGATCAGGGCGCGTTCGACCATGTCCGCGGTCGGCCGGGCCGAGACGTCCCAGCCCACGATCGTGCCGGCGAAGGCATCGATGACGAACGCGACGTAGACGAACCCGCGATGCCCGCCGCCGGCGGCACCGATCCGCACGTAGGTGAAGTCGGCGACGAACAGCTCGTTGGGGGTCTGCACGGTGAACCGTCGGTCGACCAGGTCCGGGGCGCGGGGATGGTCCGGGTGCGGGATCGTGGTGCGGACCCGGGCCGACCGGGTCACCCCGCGCCAGCCGTGGCGGCGCATCAGCCGCTCGACGGTGCACCGGGCGGCCGGGATGCCCTGCCGGCGCAGGTGGGCCCACATCTTCGCCGCCCCATACAGCGACTCCGGGCGGCGCCGCCCGTGCTCGTCGGGTTCGTAGTAGCCGGCCAGGATCTCGGTCAGCGTGGTCTCCCACAGGGCCCGCCGGGACGGGCCACGGACCAGCCAGGCGTGGAAGGTGCGCGGAGCGATCGGGATGCCGAGGTGGGTCCTCAGCGCTCGGCAGATCGGTGCGACTCCGTACCTTTCTCGGTGCTCGGCGATGAACCGGCAGACCACGGACGTAGCGGGTCGCACTCCCGCGCGAAGAAAGACGTCGCCGCCTTCAAGATCTCCACCGTCTGCTCCAGCTCGGCGTTCTTGCGACGCAGCTCGACCACCTCGGCCGCGGTCGCCGCGGTCACGCCCTCCCGCAGGCCCTCGTCCACCTCGGCCTGATAGACCCACTTACGAAGCGTCTCCCGGTTGATCCCGAGCTTCTCCGAGATCGAGTCCAACCGCTGACGATCCGAACGGTCATCACCCTCAACGCGCTCCCGGAACAGGCGAACCGCCCGCTCCCGCATGTGCTGGGGATACACCATGACTGCATCATCCCTTCGATATCGAAGGTGTGCACCCAACCCGGGGCGGTTCATCGCTTCCTGACCCGAAATGACGCCGACCCGTCGTCAACTGACGACGGGTCGGCGCTTTCAACTGTCAGTTCACGACGCGTCGGCGTCCTTCGCCTGGGCGGCGAGGGCGCGGGCGACATCGGCCCGGCCCTCGTGCACGTACCGCTTGGCGGCCGGGTTGGCGGGAGAGGACTCGAGCCAGGCGTCGACCCGGTCGAGCAGCTCCTGGCTGGCCAGCGGGCGGGGGAAGATGTACTCCAGGGCTGTGGACGCGCGCTGGGTGCCCTTCTCCTCCCACATGGTGTCGGCGGCGGCGAGGTACTGCTCGACGTACGGCGCGAGCACCTCGTCCTGCCCGTGCTGCTGGAACGCGAGCACGATGCTGCGCTGGGTCTCGTTCGGGATGTCGTCGCGGACCATCGCGGCCTCCCACGCCTCGGCCTTGGCCTCGGCGCTCGGGCGTGCGGCGCGCGCCGCCGCGGCGTGCTCCTGGCCGGAGATCGTGTTGTCCCGCTCCAGCTCGGCCGCGATCCGGTCGGCCTCGGCGCGACCGGCCCGCGCCAGCGCGGACAGCAGCGTCCAGCGCAGGTCGGTGTCGACGGCGAGGCCGGGGAAGGTCACCGAGCCGTCGAGCAGGCCCTCGAGCGTCGAGAGAGCCTCGTCGCTGTGGGCCGCCGCGGCGTACGCACGGACGAACGACAGCTGGTGGTCGCTGCCGGCCTCGGCCTGCTCGAGCAGGGTGCGCAGCCCCTGCTCCCACGTCGCCTGCAGGGCGGCGCGGTTCGCGGGCGCGGCGAAGGTCGAGACCGCCTGGGCGCCGTACGTCGGGATCCGGCTCACGCCGAACGCGTCGGTCTCCTGACCGATCGCGGACAGGACCAGCCGCACGAAGTCGGTGGCGCTCATCTCGGCGTCACGGGTCATGTCCCACGCGGCACCCCAGCACAGGGCACGGGCCAGGGAGTCCTCGAGAGTGGCCAGGCCGGCGACGACCGTCTCCAGCGACCGCTCGTCGAGGCGGATCTTGGCGTAGGCCAGGTCGCCCTCGTTGAGGAGCAGCAGGTCGGGCTGCTTCTGGCCGACCAGCGCGGCGACCTCGGTCAGCTCGCCGTCGACGTCGGTCTCCAGCGCGGTGCGGCGCACGAGGCGGCCGTTCCCCCCGGAGTCGGGCACAGCGTCGTAGAGGCCGATGCCGAGCCGGTGCCGGCGCAGGGTCGGGTGGTCGGGGTGGGCGCTCTGGCGGACCGAGAACGACGTGTAGGTGCCGTCCGCAGCCAGCTCGAACTCCGGCGTGAGCGTGTTGACGCCCGAGGTCTGCAGCCACTCCTGCGCCCACGAGTCGAGCTCGCGGCCGGAGGCCTTCTCGAGGGCCGCGAGCAGGTCGCTGAACTCGGAGTTGGAGTACTCGAAGTCCTTGAAGTAGCCGCGGATGCCCTCGACGAAGTTGTCGAGGCCGACCCAGGCCACCAGCTGCTTGAGCACCGAGGCGCCCTTGGCGTAGGTGATGCCGTCGAAGTTGACCTCGACCGCACGCAGGTCGACGTTGTCGGCCGCGATGGGGTGCGTGCTGGGCAGCTGGTCCTGGCGGTAGGCCCAGTTCTTGCGGGCGTTGGTGAAGCCGGTCCAGGACTCCTCGAACTCGGTCGCCTCGACGGCGGCGTGGTAGCACGCCCACTCGGCGAAGGACTCGTTGAGCCAGAGGTCGTCCCACCACTTCATGGTGACCAGGTCGCCGAACCACATGTGCGCCATCTCGTGGAGGATCACCTCGGCGCGGAACTCGTAGAACGAGCGGTCCTGGCGGCTGCGGGGGAGGTACTCGTCGCGCAGGGTCACGCACCCGGCGTTCTCCATCGCGCCCATGTTGTACTCCGGCACGTACAGCTGGTCGTACTTGCCGAACGGGTAGGGGTAGTCGAAGAGCTCCTCGAAGAACTCGAAGCCCTGGCGGGTGAGCTTGACCAGCTCCTCGGTGTCCATGTGCTCCACCAGGGACTGGCGGCAGTAGTGGCCCAGCGGGATCTCGCCGTGCTTGCCCTCGTAGGTGTCGAGCACCTCGTGGTACTCACCGGCCACCAGGGCGGTGATGTACGTCGACATCGGCTTGGTCGTGGGGAAGTTCCACACCGACCGTCCCCCGCCGAGGTCCCGCGGCTCGGGCGTGGGCGCGTTCGAGACGACCTTCCAGCCGGTCGGGGCGGTGACGTTGAAGGTGAACGGCGCCTTGAGGTCGGGCTGCTCGAAGGTGGTGTAGACGCGACGGGCGTCCGGCACCTCGAACTGCGAGTACAGGTAGACGCGGTCGTCGGCCGGGTCGACGAAGCGGTGCAGGCCCTCACCGGTGCGGGAGTACGTGCAGTCGGCCTTCACGACCAGCTCGTTGTCGGCGGCGAGGCCGGTCAGCGCGATCCGGTTGTCGGCGTACGCCGTGGCGGGGTCGACCGGCTCGCCGTTCAGCGTGATCTCGTGGATGGTGGCGTCCACCAGGTCCGCGAACGTCTCCGCGCCGGGCCGGCTGCAGGAGAAGCGGATGGTCGTGGTCGATCCGAAGGTCTTGTCGCCGGTCGTGAGATCCAGGTCGATGGAGTACGACGTGACGTCCAGGAGGGCGGCGCGGGTGGCGGCCTCGTCCCGGGTGAGGTTGGTTCCAGGCATGTTTCGCATCCTCTCAGAGCCCCACCAGCGGGCGCGAAGGGGTTAGCCCCGTCACAGTCAGTCCGCCCGCCTTTCTCCATCACTTCACTCGACTTCGGGTGGATGATGGGCCCGTGGCCGACCGGGTGAAGGACGTCGTACCTCTGCGCGAGGCGACGCGGGCGTGGTTCCTGATCTCGCTGCAGACCTTCGGCGGCCCGGCCGGCCAGATCGCGGTGATGCAGCGGGTCCTGGTCGACGAGCGACGCTGGATCGGCGAACGCCGGTTCCTGCACGCGCTGAGCTACTGCATGCTGCTGCCCGGCCCGGAGGCGACCCAGCTCGCGATCTACGTCGGCTGGCTGCTCAACGGCGGGCTCGGGGGCGTCGTCGCGGGGGTGCTGTTCGTGCTGCCCGGCGTGGTGGCGCTGCTGGGCCTGTCCTGGCTCTACGTCGCGCACGGGGACTCCGCGCTCGTGACCGGCCTGTTCCTCGGCCTGGCGCCGGCGGTGGTGGCGATCGTGGTCCATGCGGTCGTCCGCATCGCCGGGCGCGCGCTGCGGCACCGGGTCCTGATCTGGCTGGCGGTGGCGGCGTTCCTGATGCTGGCCGTCCTGGGCCTGCCGTTCCCGCTCGTGGTGCTCGGTTCCGGGGTCGCGGGCTGGGCGATCGGGCGGTGGCGGCCCGAGGTGATGGCCCGCGCGTCGCTGCCGGTCGAGGAGGGGGCCACGCCGCCGCTGGTCCCGGACGACGCCCTGCACCGGGCGCGCCCCTCGGCTCGCCGGAACATCCTCGTGCTCGTGGTCGGCCTGGCCCTGTGGGTGGCCCCGGTCGCGCTGGCCTGGGCGCTGGCGTCGGGTGCGCCCACGGTCTTCACCGACCAGGGGGTGTTCTTCGGGGGCATGGCCCTGGTGACCTTCGGCGGCGCGTACGCCGTCCTGTCGTACGTCGCGCAGGCGGCGGTCGGCACCTTCGGCTGGTTGTCGGCGGGGGAGATGGTGCGTGGCCTGGCCCTCGCGGAGACCACGCCGGGCCCGCTGATCATGGTCGTGCAGTTCGTGGCCTTCCTGGGCGCCTACCGGGACCCCGGGAGCCTGGACCCGTGGGTGGCGGCGGTCCTGGCCTCGCTGCTCGTCGTGTGGGTGACGTTCGTGCCCTGCTTCCTCTTCATCTTCCTGGGTGCGCCCTACGTCGAGCGGCTGCGCGAGAGCCGGAGCCTGGCGGCCGCGCTCACCGGCGTCACGGCCGCGGTCGTGGGCGTGATCGCCAACCTCGCGGTCTACTTCGCGGTGCACACGCTCTTCTCCAGCACCAGGACCCTGACGGCCGGGCCGGTCGCGCTCGTCGTCCCGGTGTGGTCGTCGTACGTCTGGCCGGCGTTCGTCGTCGCGGGCGTGGCCACGGTGCTGGTCTTCGTCCGCGAGTGGTCGGTGCTGCGCACGCTGGGTCTCTGCGCACTGCTGGGGCTGGGACTCTCGTTCGTCTCCTGACCGGGAGACGCGCCGGGCTGGCCCGTTCGGGCCATGACACTCCGGGCGGCACCCCCCGATTGGGGGAATCCCCGGCGCCTCGACGGCGTTGTGGCTCACATGACCAACGCTGACTTCTGGTTCGACCCCCGCTGCCCGTTCGCCTGGATCACCTCGCGCTGGATCCTCGAGGTGGAGAAGGTGCGTGACATCAACGTCACCTGGCACATCATGAGCCTCGCCTATCTCAACCAGGACAAGGACATCCCGCAGGAGTACCGCGACATGCTGGCCGACGCGTGGGGACCGGTCCGGGTCTGCATGGCCGCCGAGCAGAAGTTCGGCAAGGAGGCGTTGCTGCCGCTCTACACCGCGCTCGGCACCCGCCTGCACAACGAGGGGCAGGAGCAGTCCCGCGAGCTGGTCGCCGCCGCCGTGGCCGAGGCCGGGCTGCCGGCGAGCCTCGTCGAGGCGATGGACGACCCGTCGTACGACGAGGACATCAAGAAGTCCCACCACCTCGGCATGGACCAGGTGGGCGAGGAGGTCGGCACGCCGACGATCGCGGTGGACGGCACGGCCTTCTTCGGTCCGGTCCTGACCTCGATCCCGCGCGGTGAGCAGGCCGGCGAGATCTGGGACGGGGCGGTCGCGCTGGCCCGCTACCCGTACTTCTTCGAGCTCAAGCGGACCCGGAACGCACCCCTCGACTTCAGCTGAGTCGTGGCCTACGGTTGGGCAGGAGACGCCTCGTGAGTCGTCTCCTGCACCACCCGTCCCTTTGGTAACAGTTGGGTAAAGATCATTTTTGCCCGGCGTGTCGCTTGACGGGAGGCCCTAGCGTCCCCACGTGCTCATCGATCGGGGACTCCCACGCCGGGCCCGGCTGCTCGGGGCCGCGCTTGCGCTGCTGCTGACCCCGCTCGCCCTGCCCGCGGCGCCGGCTCACGCGGACTACGTCTCGCTGTGCACCGGGTACGACGCCTGCCGGAACGTCGGGTACGCCAACGCGGGCTACAAGAACGCGAACGGCCGCATGTACTGGCTGATGTACTCCGGCCACAACTGCACCAACTACGCGGCCTACCGCATGGTCGAGGCCGGGATGCCCAACTCCCGGCCCTGGTCGGGCAGCGGCAACGCGGAGAACTGGGGCCGGGCGATGAGCAGCATCACCGACGACACCCCGAAGGTGGGGGCGGTGGCCTGGTGGACGCAGAACATCCGGGGGGTCTCCGGCAGTGCGGGCCACGTGGCCTACGTCGAGCGTGTCATCTCCGCCGACGAGATCATGATCTCCGACGACAACTGGGGCGGCGACTTCCACTGGCACCGGGTGACCAGGTCCGGAGGCGGGTGGCCCAGCGGCTTCATCCACTTCCGTGACGTGGCGCTGCGCAACAAGCAGGAACCCGCCGTCCTCGGCACCCCCCAGGTCGGCCAGACCCTGACCGCGACGACGGGCGTGTGGTCCTCCGCCCCGGGCTCGTACACCTACCAGTGGTTCGCGGACGGAGTGGCGATCAAGGGCGCGACCCTGTCCACCCTCGTCGTCGCCCCCGGCCGGGTGGGACAGCAGCTGTCGGTTCGAGTGACAGCGACGGCGACCGGGTACGCCGCCGCCACCGCGGCCTCCGTCTCGACCGTCGGCGTCGCGCCCGGCGTGATCACGACGGTCGCGGAGCCGGTCGTGACCGGCGAGCCCCTGGTCGGCAAGGTGCTCACCGCCAGCAGGGGGTCCTACGACCCGGGGTCGACGACGAAGACGGTCCAGTGGCAGTCCGACGGCAAGCCGATCGCCGGTGCGACCGGCTGGTCGCTCGAGCTCGGCCCGGACCAGGCCGGCACGGTCGTGAGCGCGACTGTCTCGGTGACCCGCAAGGGCTACGAGCCGATCGCCGCGACCTCGGCGCCGACCGAGTCCGTGCTCGGCGGTGAGGTGCGGGTGACCGCACCGTTCACGGTCAGCGGGCAGCCGCGGATCGGCCAGCCGCTCGAGGTCGTGCCCGGCACCTTCGAGCCCTCCGACGCGCAGGTCACCTACACCTGGCTGCGCGACGGCGTCGAGATCCCCGGTGCGACGGGGCCGGCGTACGTGCCGGGCGAGGGCGACGTGGGTGCTCACATCTCGGTGCTCGCGAACCTCACCCGGCAGGGCTACAAGCCGGCGTCGCAGACCACCGACCCGACCACCCCGGTCCACACGGTCCCGGAGCTGCAGGTCTCCGCCGTCGGCAAGCCGGAGCGGGCGCGGGTCACCCTGACGATCACGGCGCCGGGTGTCGCGGCGGTGAAGGGTCCGATCACGGTGCGGGTCGGCTCGCAGACCGTGAGCGTGCGGGTGCGCGACGGCGTCCGGAGCGTCACGGTCCGCGGCCTGCACCGCGGCACGAAGCCCGTCGTGGTGCGCTTCCTGGGCTGGGGCCTGGTGGACGCGGGGTCCGTCCGCAGCACGGTCGAGATCCCCCCGGCACGCTGAGGGGTCAGCTGCCGGAGCCGGCGGCGGTCGTCGCCGCTCCCGCCGTGACCGCGGCGGTCGTCGCGGCGGTGGCGGCCCGGATGGCGTCCCGCACCGCCTTGGCGGCCCAGGCCCCCTCGGCGATCTGCTTGGCGCGCCGGCGGACCTCGCGGGAGGCGAGGCCCTCGTGCTCGACGGTCTTGTGGGCCCGGTCGATGGCCGCCAGCAGCGCGACGAGGGCGCCGGTGTGCTCGTCGGGCTCGGCGCCCTCGACGAGCGCGGCCCGCAGCGCGCGGCGTACGTCCTGCTCGTGGCTGGCGTCGACCATCGGCCAGCGCTTGCGGGGGAAGAGGCCGAGGAGCCGCTGGTCGCGGCGTTCGAGGATGCCGCGCTCGACGAGGCGCTGGGCGACGCGGTCCCGGGCTCCCTTGCCGAGCCGTCCCACGAGGTCCTGGGCGGAGCGGTCCTTCGCGGCCACGGTCGCGAGGGCGTCGCGCAGCAACGGGTCCTCGGGGCTCACACCGGGTACGGCGTGCACCTTCGCGCTGCGCCAGACGCTGGTCTTCTCCGGCACGGTGACCGCGCCGGCCAGGGCGAGGTCGGTGAGCACCGCGCCGCCCAGCACGGTGTCGGCGTACGACGTGCCGGACAGCGCGCCCGACTCGTCGTCGAGCAGCAGCAACAGCAGGTCCTCGGCCACCAGCATCGTCATGTCCCGACGGTAGCCCGATCCGTGCCGACCGGCCCGTTCGTGCGCGGTGGCGGCGGGAACCTAGGATTCAGCCCATGAGCAGAGTCCTGTCCGCCGTCGCCTGGCCGTACGCAAACGGCCCGCGCCACATCGGCCACGTGGCCGGTTTCGGTGTGCCCTCCGACGTCTTCAGTCGGTACATGCGGATGGCCGGGCACGACGTGCTCATGGTGTCCGGCACCGACGAGCACGGCACGCCGATCCTCGTCGCCGCCGACAAGGAGGGCGTCACCGCCCGCGAGCTTGCCGACAAGAACAACGCGGTCATCGTCCAGGACCTCGTCGACCTCGGCCTGTCCTACGACCTGTTCACCCGCACCACCACCGGCAACCACTACCGGGTGGTGCAGGAGATGTTCGAGACCGTGCACCGCAACGGCTACATGGTCGAGAAGACGACGCTGGCCGCGATCAGCCCGTCGACCGGGCGCACGCTGCCGGACCGCTACATCGAGGGCACCTGCCCGATCTGCGGGTACGCCGAGGCGCGCGGCGACCAGTGCGACAACTGCGGCAACCAGCTCGACCCGACCGACCTGAAGAACCCGCGGTCGAAGATCAACGGCGAGGTCCCGGACTTCGTCGAGACCCAGCACTTCTTCCTCGACCTGCCCGCCCTGGCCAACGCGCTGGGGGAGTGGCTGGACGGCCGCGAGGCCAGCGGGACCTGGCGCCCGAACGTCATCAAGTTCTCCAAGAACATCCTCGAGGACATCCGCGAGCGGGCGATGACCCGCGACATCGACTGGGGCATCCCGATCCCGCTCGACGGCTGGCGGGAGCAGCCGACCAAGCGGCTCTACGTGTGGTTCGACGCCGTGATCGGCTACCTGTCGGCGTCGATCGAGTGGGCGCGCCGGCTGGCCGAAACCGAAGGAAGCAGCCCCGACCGCTGGCGCGACTGGTGGAACGACCCCGAAGCCCTGTCGTACTACTTCATGGGCAAGGACAACATCACCTTCCACAGCCAGATCTGGCCCGCCGAGCTGCTGGCGTACAACGGGAAGGGCGAGCGGGGCGGTGCGCCCGGGCAGTACGGCCTGCTCGAGCTCCCCACCGAGGTGGTGTCGAGCGAGTTCATGACGATGGAGAGCAGGCAGTTCTCGACCAGCCGCGGCCACGTGATCCTGGTGGGCGACATGCTGGCCCGCTACCAGCCGGACGCCCTGCGCTACTTCATCTGCGCCGCGGGCCCGGAGACGTCGGACTCCGACTTCACCTGGGCGGAGTTCGTGCAGCGCACCAACTCCGAGCTGGTCGCGGGCTGGGGCAACCTGGTCAACCGGACCGCGACGATGATCGCCAAGAACTTCGGCGAGATCCCGCCCGCCGGCACGCTGGAGCCGGTGGACCAGACCGTGCTCGACACGGTGGCCTCCGGCTTCGGGACCGTCGGGGACCTCATCGGCCGCCACCGCCAGCGGGCCGCGATCGCCGAGGCGATGCGGGTCGTCGGCGAGGTGAACAAGTACCTCACCGTCACCGAGCCCTACAAGATGAAGGAGCCGGACCAGCGCGAGCGCCTCGGCACCGTGCTGCACGTCGCCGCGCAGTGCGTGCTCGACTGCAACACGCTGCTCGCGCCGTTCCTGCCGCACTCCTCCAACCAGGTGTGGGCGGCGTACGGCGGCAAGGCCGAGTTCATGCCGATGCCGCGGATCGAGCACGTCGAGGACCTCGACCCCGACGACGGCGCCGGGCTGGGCGTCTACCCGATCATCACCGGCGAGTACTCCGGGACCCCGACCTGGGAGCGACGCCCCGTGGTCGTCGGGACGCCGGTGTCCAAGCCGTCCCCGATCTTCACCAAGCTCGACCCGTCGGTGGTCGAGGAGGAGCGGGCCCGCCTCGCCGGCGAGTGAGGATCACGCTCCAGCTCCACCCCGACTGGCCGTTCGCGGGTGGGCTCGTCATCGAGGCGCTGGCCCGCGACGGGGTCTACCGGTCCCAGTTCGAGACCGGCACGTCCAACGGCGGGCTCACCGCCCACCCCGGTGGCGACCGCTGGCGGTGGGAGAGCCGCCTGTTCGGAGGGCGGTACGACGAGCGGCCGGCCGCCGAGCGTCCGGTCTACGGCGCGCTCGACCACCGGTCGCGTCCGCACGGTGGCGCGATCCGGTTCGGCTCGGCGTACCTGCGCTTGCGCCAGGAGGTGACCGCGCGCTCGACCTTCTGCTTCCCCGACTCGGTCTTCGAGCCGGAAGCCGTTGCCGGTCCCGACGCACTGCCCGGGCTGGTGGCCCTGGCCGACGCCGCCGGTCACGACGAGCTCGACGACTACGTCGAGGCGCAGGTGCACGGCGGAGTCCGGCTCGACCGGGACGTGGAGGCCGTCGTCCTGGACCCCTGCTTCCGGGGCGGGCCCGTCGAGGCTGCCGCGCGCGGCCTCGGGTGCCCGCTGGAGTGGCACCCCGGCTTCGAGGTGGCGACTGCCGGTCTCGACGAGTCCTACCGCGGTCCCGAGTTCTCCGCGCTGGCGCAGTCGCTGGGGGAGGTGCTGACGCCCGACCTCATCGGCGCCGCTGCCCGCACCGGCGAGCACGACCCCCAGGCGCTCAAGCGGGTGTGGCACCTCCTCGCCCGCTTCGGGCGTCGGCCTGCTTCGCCAGGGCGCGGACGGCGGGCAGGAGGGCCAGCCCGTTGACCACGACGGAGAAGACGAGCAGCCCGACCGCCCAGCCGGGATGACCCGCGGCCCACAGCGCGAGCGAGGCGAGCCCGAAGACCAGGATCTTCACGACCGGCCGGACCACGGGACCGCCGTACGTCGCCTTGGGTGAGGCGAGGAAGAACCACGCGGTCATGGCCAGCAGCGGCAGCAGCCAGACCAGGAGCCAGCGCGGCGAGGCCTGCCACCCCCACACCCCGAACGCCGCCATCGCGAGCAGCTCGTCGAGGAAGACGAGCGCGAGCACGAACCATCCGAAGACCACCACCCACCCATGATCGCGGTCAGTAGGGTTCCGGGTCATGACCGCCGCCATGTACCTGCCCACGTTCTACGTCCGGCAGCGGTTCGCCATGATGACGAACCGCTACGAGATCATCGCCGCGAACCCGGACGGCAGCAACGGCCGGCTCATGGGCCTGGCGGAGCAGAAGAAGATGGCGCTCAAGGAGCAGGTCACGTTCTTCTCCGACGAGTCGAAGACCCGGCCGGTCTTCGCCTTCAAGGCGCGCAAGGTGATGGACCTCAGCTCCGGCTACGACATCACCGACGAGGGCGGACGGCAGATCGGCTTCTTCCGCAAGGACTTCGGGGCCAGCCTGCTGCGCAGCACCTTCCACGTCGAGGGGCCGGGCTACGCCGGCACCGGGCAGGAGCGCAACCAGTGGGTCGCGCTGCTGCGGCGCTTCGCGGACTTCGACTTCCTGCCGATCCACTTCGACTACGTCGCCCCGGACGGCCGGCCGCTGCTGAGCGTGGAGCGACGGGCCACGCTGCGGGACCACTACACCGTCCACGTCCCCGACCCCCGCGTCGACTTCCGGGTGGCTGCCGCCGTGGCGGTGGCCATGGACGCCCTGATGTCGCGGTGAGGCCACGATGCTGACCCCGCAGGCCCGGGCCGCGCTCGACGCGATGGCGGGTGAGACGCCGGTGACCCACCCGTCCTTCGACATCGAGGCCGACCGGGCCGGAGCCCGGGAGCTGGCCGCACGGCAGCCCAAGGAGCCCGTGGCCGTCGTCCGGGACGTCGACGCCGACGGGGTGCCGTGCCGGCTGTACGTGCCCGACGGCGCCGAAGCGGTCGTCGTGCTGCTCCACGGCGGCGGCTTCGTCTTCCACGACGTCGACGTGTACGACGCCGCGGCCCGCCGGCTCGCGAACCGCTCCGGGCTGGCGGTGCTGAGCGTCGACTACCGGCGGCCTCCCGAGCACAGGTTCCCGGCGGCTCCGGATGACGTCGACACCGCGCTGGCCTGGCTGGCCCGGCACGCCGCGGAGGACGGCCTCGAGGGGCCGGTGTCCGTGGTCGGCGACAGCGCCGGGGCCAACCTCGCCCTGGTCGCCGCGCTGCGCAACCCCGGCCGGTTCGCAGCGGTCGTGCTGATCTACCCGTTCCTGGACCCCGAGGCCGACTACGAGTCCTACCGGACGGAGGCGCACGGCATGGATGCCTCGGAGGGGGAGTGGTACTGGCAGCAGTACGCCGCGTCGGACGCCGACCGTTCCCACCCGGACCTCGCGCCGCTGCGCTCGGACCGCCTGCACACGCTGCCGCCGACGCTGGTGGTCACCGGCGAGCACGACCCGCTGCGGGACGAGGGCGAGCGCCTCGTCGGCGAGCTCGCGGAGCTCGGCGTCGACGTCGTCGGCACCCGCTACCTCGGCCAGGTCCACGGCTTCTGGCGGCACTTCCAGGTCTTCCCGCAGGCCGAGCCGCTGACCAGGCAGGTGGCCGGATTCCTCCGCACCCACCTCTGAGAGGATGCCGCCCATGCGCGTGCACCTCGGCTCCGACCATGCCGGCCTCGACCTCAAGGACCACCTCCTCGGCTGGCTGGCCGACCACGGCTACGAGGCGGTCGACCACGGACCGTTCGTCTACGACGCCGTCGACGACTACCCGGTGTTCTGCCTGCGGGCCGCCGAGGGCGTCGCCGCCGAGCGGGCCGAGGGCCTCGACAGCCTCGGCGTGGTGATCGGCGGGTCCGGCAACGGCGAGCAGATGGCCGCCAACAAGGTGATCGGGATCCGCTCCGCCCTCGTGTGGTCGGAGGAGACCGCGGTCCTGGCGCGCGAGCACAACGACGCCAACGTGGTCTCGGTCGGCGGGCGCCTGCACTCCCTGGACGAGATGACCCGCTTCGTGGAGGTCTTCCTGACCACCCCGTTCACGGGCGAGGAGCGGCACCTGCGCCGGATCGGCCAGCTGGCGTCGTACGAGACCACGCGGGAGCTGCCCCCGCTGCCGGACTCCGCCCTCGGCGGTCCCGGCACCGCCGGTGCCTGAGAACCGCAGTGCCTGAGGGACACACCCTCCACCGCCTCGCCGGGGAGCTGACGGCTGCGTTCGGGGGCCGTCAGGTCCGGGTCGGCAGCCCGCAGGGCCGCTTCGCGGAGTCGGCCGCGCTGCTCGACGGCGGCGAGGTCGAGGGGGCCGAGGCCTGGGGCAAGCACCTGTTCGTCGCGTTCCCGGCCGACCGTTTCGTGCACGTCCACCTCGGTCTCTACGGCCACTTCGACGTCCACGCACGCGTCGAGGACGTGCCGGACCCGGTCGGCCAGGTCCGGCTCCGGCTGGTCGCCGCGGACGGGGACGCGTACGCCGACCTCCGCGGCGCCACCACCTGCGAGCTGGTCACCCGCGAGCAGCGCGACGTCGTGGTGCAGCGCTCGGGGCCGGACCCGATCCGACCGGACTCGAGCTGGCAGCCGGCCTGGGAGCGGATCCGACGCAGCCGGGCGCCGATCGGTGGTCTGCTGATGGACCAGTCCGTCGTCGCCGGGGTCGGCAACGTCTACCGCGCCGAGCTCCTGTTCCGGCACCGGATGCACCCGCTGCGGCCCGGCAACACCGTGCGGGTCGGACGGTTCCGCGAGATGTGGGACGACCTCGTCGTGCTGATGGCCGACGGGGTGCGGACCGGCCGGATCGACACGGTCCGGCCCGAGCACACCCCGGAAGCGATGGGTCGTCCGCCGCGCGTCGACGACCACGGCGGCGAGGTCTACGTCTACCGTCGAACCGGACAGCCCTGTCACGTGTGCGGGGCGAGCGTCCGCACCGAGGTCCTGCTCGGGAGAAACCTCTTCTGGTGTCCCCGTTGTCAGCCCCGGTTCCGTTCGCGCGCCGTACAGTGAGTCGTCCAGAGAGCGAGGACCGAGCAACGATGACCGCTGTGCGTGAGCCGGCCTCGGCGTACCAGCCGGCACGGCGTTCCGGAGCGCGCCGCGCCTGGGGCACCGTGCTGCGCCGCAGCGCCGCCCGTCAGGACCGCCAGATCGCCGCGCTGGTGATCCTCACCGTCGCCATCACCGCCCTGATCGTCAGCTGGCCGGAGTACGTCCCGCTCAACTCGCTGGTCGTGCCCATGCTCGTCGGCAGCCTGCTGCTCGGCCCGCGGGAGCTCCCGTGGTTCGTGGTCTTCGTGCTGGTCTCGCTGATGGTGGCGCTGGCCGCCGAGCCGAGGCTCGAGGTCCGCACGGTCGTCGCGGTCGCGATCCTGTTCCTGCTCAGCTTCATCATCCTGCTCACCAGCTTCCGACGCTCCCGGCTCGGCGTCGCCGGTGCGCTCGGGGAGTCGATGCTCGTCGACCTGCGCGACCGCATCCTCGGCCAGGGCGGCATCCCCGACCTGCCGCAGGGGTGGTACGCCGAGTCCGCGCTGCGGTCGGCCGGCGGCACGCCGTTCGCCGGTGACTTCGTGGTCGCGGCCCGGCCGCGCACCGCCGAGCGCCTCGAGGTCGTGGTCGTCGACGTGTCCGGCAAGGGCGAGCAGGCCGGCACCCGCGCCCTGCTGCTCTCCGGCGCGTGCGGCGGCCTGCTCACCGCGCTGCCGCCCGCCGACTTCCTCAAGGCCTCCAACGAGTACCTGCTGCGCCAGGAGTGGGAGGAGGGCTTCGCCACCGCGATCCACCTCTCCCTCGACCTCGTGTCCGGGCACTACGAGCTCCGTTCGGCGGGCCACCCGCCCGCGGTGCAGCTCACCGCGGGGTCGGGCCGCTGGTCGGTCCTGGAGACGGAGGGACCGGTGCTCGGCCTCGTCGAGGACGCGCAGTTCCCCGCGGTGGAGGGCGTGCTGCGGCACGGCGACGCGCTGCTGCTCTACACCGACGGCATGGTCGAGACCCCGCGCCGCGACATCGGGCTCGGGATCGACCGGCTGCTGGGGCAGTCGGAGCGGCTGCTGCGCGGGAGCTTCGACGGGGGAGCGGCGCGGCTGGTCGACTCGCTGGGGTCGCAGAACGACGACCGGGCCCTGCTGCTGGTCCACCGGCGCTGAGCCAGGACCGCCAACCTCGGTTGGGGAGCTCGGGCCGCCTTGTGGCACGATGACACCCGCGGATCCCACCCTCGACAGACGGGTGGTGTCGCGCGCGCGGATGTAGCTCAATGGTAGAGCCCCAGTCTTCCAAACTGGCTACGCGGGTTCGATTCCCGTCATCCGCTCCAAGGAGCCTCTCGGGGCGACTTGGCGGGGCGTAGCGTAGTGGCTAGCGCGCCTGCTTTGGGAGCAGGAGATCGCAGGTTCGAGTCCTGTCGCCCCGACGCACTACTGGAACCCAGATGAGGAGACAACCTGTGAAGAGCGCCGTCGAGACCTTGAGCCCGACCAGGGCCAAGCTGACCGTCGAGGTGCCCTTCGAGGAGCTCAAGCCGAGCCTCGACGCGGCGTACAAGAAGATTGCCCAGCAGATCAACATCCCCGGCTTCCGTCGCGGCAAGGTGCCCCCGATGGTCATCGACCGTCAGGTCGGGCGCGGTGCGGTGCTCGACGAGGCGATCAACGACGTGCTGCCCAAGAAGTACGTCGAGGCGCTGCAGGAGAACTCCCTCCAGCCGCTCGCGCAGCCGGAGATCGAGGTGACGAAGTTCGAGGACAACGAGGCGCTGGAGTTCACCGCCGAGGTCGACATCCGTCCCGAGATCACCGTCCCGGACTACGACGGCCTCGAGGCGCAGGTCGACGACATCGAGATCACCGACGCGGACGTCGAGGAGCAGGTCCAGGCGCTGCGTGAGCGCTTCGGCACCCTCAGCGACGTCGAGCGCCCGGCCGCCGACGGCGACTTCGTCGTGATCGACCTCAAGGCCACCAAGGACGGCGAGGTGCTCGAGGGCGCCGAGGTCGCCGGCATGTCCTACCAGGTCGGCCGCGGCGGCATGCTCGACGGTCTCGACGAGGCCCTCGTCGGGATGGGCGCCGGCGACGACACGACCTTCACCTCCCAGCTCGTCGGCGGCGACCTGGTCGGCGAGGACGTCGAGGTCTCGGTCACCGTGACCCAGGTCCAGGAGCAGGAGCTGCCGGAGGTCGACGACGACTTCGCCCAGCTCGCCTCGGAGTTCGACACCGCCGAGGAGCTGACCGCCGACGTGCGTGAGCGCCTCGGTCGGGGCAAGCGCCTCGAGCAGGCCGCTGCCGCCCGTGACGCCGTCCTCGAGGCCCTCCTCGACAAGGTCGAGGTGCCGCTGCCGGAGACGATGGTCACCGACGAGCTCAACGCGCGCCGCGAGAACATCGAGCAGCAGCTCGCCTACGCCGGCATCACGATGGAGAAGTACCTCGAGGACGAGGAGCAGACCGTCGAGGAGTTCGAGGCCGAGCTCGACCGCCGCGTCCGCGACGCCGTGGCCGCGCAGTTCATCCTCGACGAGATCGCGAAGAAGGAGGAGCTCGGCGTCGACCAGAACGAGCTCTCCCAGCACCTGGTCCGCCGGGCCCAGCAGTCCGGCCAGGACCCGCAGGAGTTCGCGAACCACATGTTCGAGCACAACCACATCCCCGACCTCGTGCAGGAGATCCTGCGCGGCAAGGCGCTGGCCACGATCGTGGAGTCCGCGGTCGTCAAGGACGCCTCGGGCAACACGGTGGAGCTGAAGAACCTTCGTCCCGACGGCACCATCGGTGAGCCGGAGGCCGAGGCCGAGGCGGACGCCCCGGTCGAGGCGGACGCCCCGGTCGAGGACGAGGCGGCGGCCGAGGAGAAGTCCGAGGACGCCTGAGCGACCCTCTCGTCGACCCGTCCGGCACTGCCGGGCGGGTCGACGTGCATTTCCGGCGAGGCCGCACGCGAGTAGCGTCGACTCGACGAGGGAGGTGCGCCGTGACCGAGGCAGACGACGTGCTGGCGGTGTCCGGCCTCGTCCAGGGTGCCTGGCGCGCGATGTGCCTGCGTGCCATGGTCGACCTCCGGATCCCGGACCTCCTCGACGGGCCCACGACCGTCGAACAGCTGGGGGCGCGGGCCGACGCCGACCCCGTGCACCTGGTCCGGCTCCTCCGCGTGCTGGCCGACCTCGGCCTGGTCGCGCGCGACGCGTCGGGGCGCTACGTGCTCACCGCGCGCGGGGCGCTGCTGCGCAGCAGTCACCCGGGCGACCTCCGCAGCCTGGCGCTGACGCAGACCTGGCCGCTCAACATCGCCGCCTGGGGAGGCCTCGCGGACGCCGTCCGGTCGGGCGACGGCACCTTCGAGCGGGTCCACGGCACGTCGATGTGGGAGGCCCTGAGCCGCAACCCCCAGCAGGAGGCGGTGTTCAATGCCGCGATGGCCCGGCGCGGTGCCCTCCAGGCGGCGACGCTGGCCGATGCCTGCGACCTGTCGGGTGTCGAGAAGGTCGTCGACGTCGGCGGCGGCAGCGGGGCCCTGCTCGAGGCCCTGCTGGGCGCCGAGCCCCGTCTTCGTGGCGTGGTCGCCGATCGCCCCGACGTGGCCGCCGAGGCCGAGCGGCGGATGGCCGCAGCGGGGCTGGGCGAGCGCTGCGAGGTCGCGGCCGCCGACTTCTTCCGCGAGGTCCCCGGTGGGGGTGACGCCTACGTGCTGTCCAACATCCTCCACGACTGGCCCGACGAGGACTGCGTCCGGATCCTCGGGGTCGTCCGTGCCGCCATGAGGCCCGGCGCCCGGCTCTGGGTGCTCGAGCGGGTGCTCGACCCCACGCCGCCGCGGCCGCCCACCGTGCAGGCGGACCTGCACCTGCTGGACCTGAACATGTTCGTCATGTTCGGTGCCCGCGAACGCACGGAGGGCGAGTACGCCGCGCTCCTGACCGCCAGCGGCTTCGACCGCCCGGTGGTGCACACGACTCCGGTGCTCGACGTCATCGAGGCGGTCCGGGGCTGACACGCCGGGTCTTTTGGGTGCACAACTGTGCACTGAAGCGTAGGATGCGGGGGATGAGCGACTCTCGCCGTCGTCCAACCACGGGGCCGGGCCTTCTCGACGCCCTCTCGCTGCTGTCGGAGGTCGCCGACGAGCTCGTCGTGCGGACCGTCCGCGACACCCACCTCGCCTGGGCCGACCGCGTCCACGGGATGACGAGACGGCCCACCGGGGGCGCCTCGTCGGTGCCGGAGGTGGTGCACCGCGGGATCGCGTCCGCGGTGTACGGCGGGCTCTCGGTCGGCCTCCGGGCCGCGTCCCGCGGCCTCGACCGGGTCGCCGCGACCGGGGTCGGGCCGCGGCTCGAGGAGCAGCCGCAGGGGCGGTTCGTGAGCTCTGCGGTCAACGGCCTGATCGGCGACCGGCTGGTCCGCGAGCGGCCGCACCTGGCGATCCCGATGGCGGTGCGTGCCGAGGGGCGCGACGTCCCGCCGGCCGCCGGGGACCTGGCCGCGGCCTTCCCCGACGCCACGGACAGGGTCGTGGTCTTCCTGCACGGCCTCTGCGAGAACGAGTCCCACTGGAACCGCGGCCGCGACCAGCACGGCACGACGTACGGCGAGGCCCTCGCGGCCGAGGGGTGGACGCCGGTGTTCCTGCGGGCCAACACCGGCCTGGGCCTGCGGGAGAACGGCGCGGCCCTCTCCGCGCTGATGCAGCACCTGGTCGAGGAGTGGCCGGTGGCCGTCGACCGGATCGCGCTGGTCGGGCACTCGATGGGCGGACTGGTCATGCGTGCCGCGGGCGCGGTGGCCTCGGAGGTGGAGCAGCCCTGGACGGCACTCGTCACCGACGTGGTCACGCTCGGCACGCCGCACCTGGGCGCGCCGATCGCGCGCGGGATCGGGCACGGCAGCCGCGGCCTGGCCCGGCTGCCCGAGACCTCCGCCTTCGGGCGGATCCTCGACTGGCGCTCGGTGGGCGTCCACGACCTCGTCGTGGGACTGGCCGAGGACGTGCCCCCGCTCCCGCACGCCCGCTACCGGCTGGTCGCCGCCACCCTGACCGGCTCGCCGCGGCACCCCGTCGGCCACGTGGTGGGTGACCTGCTGGTGCGGGTGCCCTCGGCGTACGGCCGGGACCGCTGGGGCGGCGAGCTGTTCCCGGGCGCCGACGTGCTCCACGTCGGCCGCACCGACCACTTCGGGCTGCTCAACCACCCGGAGGTCCACCGGGCCCTGCGAGAATGGCTGGCATGACGACCCGTTCACCCGCGGACCGTGAGCTGCGCGCCGAGGCGGTCGTGGCCGCGCCGCCGACCCGGGTCTGGGAGCTGCTGACCGACCTCTCGCGGATGCCCGAGTGGAGCCCGGAGCTGCTCAAGATGGTGCCGCTGAAGCCCGGCGGGCTGCGCGCCGGCCAGTCGTACCTCGGCCTCAACCGCCGCAAGGCGGTCGTCTGGCCGACCCACAGCGTGGTCACGGTCCTCGAGGACGGCCGGTCGATCGCCTGGGACACGAGGTCCAGCGGGGCGCGCTGGGTCTGGGAGATCGAGCCGGAGGGCTCCGGCGGGACCCGCGTCGTCCACCGCCGCCCGGTGCCGCGGCGGCTGACGCTGCTGAGCCGGGTCTTCGCCCCGCTGGCCCTCGGTGGCAGCGAGGGCCATGCCGACGAGCTCGAGAGCCGGCATGCGGCAGACGGTCGCGCGCCTCAAGGCCGCGGCGGAGGGATGAGGCTCGCTGACCGGGTCGCGGCCCTCGCCGTCCCGGTCCTCGCAGTGCCGGTGCTCGCGACCGGGTGCACCGTCGCCGGCCTCGACGAGACCGGCACGCCGCTGCCGGTGACCGGCGAGGCCCTCGCGGTGCTGGCCGGCGACCACGTGAGGCTGCAGCTCGACTCCGTGTGGACGCCGGTGCGGCGCCCGGACAGCTGCCGCGGTGTGTCCGCGAACGCCGACTTCGAGGGCTCCCGCGTCGCCCTCGGGCTCGAGATCGGTGACTGCCCGGGGCGGACGCGGCCCGCCTACGTGTGCGCGGGCGACCCGGTCCCGCTCGGGCAGGACGGCGTCGCCGAGCCGCTCGAGGACTGCGACCGGGAGGAGCTCGACGGCGGCCGCGTGCTCTACACCGGCACCATCCCCGGTGGCGAGGAGCCGACGTACCGCGCCGCGGTGCTCTACGACCGCGGTCTGCGCTACACGGTCACGACCGACGAGCGCAGCGACGTGCGGGACCGCGAGCTCGCCGGGATGGCCCGGGACGCGCGGGTGGGAGCCACCGTCGACGCGGCGTACGTCGCCGCCGGGCGCGACCTGCCCCGCTCGCGCGACCACTGAAATCCGCTGTCGGCGAACAGGGGCGGTCAAGCCGTGGAACTGTCGGTGCTTGCGGCTAGGGTCGCTGTCGTGACCCAGAATCCCAGCCCCAGTCTCGCGCCCCAGATGAACGGGGCGGCGGGCTTCAACGTTCTCGACGACCACATCTACCAGCGCCTGCTGCGCGAGCGGATCATCTTCCTCGGCTCCGAGGTCCGCGACCAGAACGCCAACGCGATCTGTGCCCAGCTGCTGCTGCTCTCGGCCGAGGACCCCGAGGCCGACATCTTCCTCCACATCAACAGCCCCGGTGGCTCGGTGGACGCGGGCATGGCGATCTACGACACCATGAACTACATCCCCAACGACGTCGCCACGGTCGGCATGGGCCTGGCCGCCTCGATGGGCCAGTTCCTGCTGTGCGCGGGCACCAAGGGCAAGCGCTACGCCCTGCCGCACGCGCGGATCATGATGCACCAGCCCTCCTCGGGCATGGGCGGCTCGGCCTCGGACATCAAGATCCAGGCCCAGCAGTCGCTGCACATCAAGCAGGTGCTGCTGCAGCTCATCTCCGACCACACCGGCCAGCCGCTCGAGCAGGTCATCGCCGACGCCGACCGTGACCGCTGGTTCACCGCCGACCAGGCCCTCGAGTACGGCCTGGTCGACCAGGTCATCAAGAGCGCCCGCGAAGCCGCCGACGACGGCCGCCCGGCCCACAAGAAGGACTGACGCATGAACTACTACATCCCGCAGTGGGAAGAGCGCACGTCGTACGGCTTCCGCCGGATCGACCCCTACGCCAAGCTGTTCGAGGACCGGATCATCTACCTCGGGACGCCGATCTCCGACGACGTCGCGAACGCCGTGATCGCCCAGCTGCTGTGCCTCCAGTCGATGAACCCCGACCAGGACATCAGCATCTACATCAACAGCCCCGGTGGCTCGTTCACGGCGCTGACGGCGATCTACGACACGATGAAGTTCATCAAGCCCGACGTGCAGACCGTGTGCATCGGCCAGGCGGCCTCGGCCGCCGCGATCCTGCTCGCGGCCGGCACGCCCGGCAAGCGGCTGGCGCTGCCGAACAGCCGGATCCTCATCCACCAGCCCTACACCGAGGGCACGTTCGGCCAGACCTCCGACATCGAGATCCAGGCCAACGAGATCCTGCGGATGCGCGAGCTGCTCGAGAAGATGATCAGCGACCACAGCGGCCGCAGCATCGAGCAGGTCAGCCACGACATCGAGCGTGACAAGATCCTGACCGCCGAGGGTGCGGTCGAGTACGGCCTGATCGACGCCGTGCTCGAGTCCCTCAAGGGGACGCCCGCCACGACGGGCTGACCCAGCCGGACCGCCCGCGACGTGTTCCTCGTGTCCCGCCCCCGTCCGGGGGCGGCACGGGGTACCGTCAAAGGGTTTGCACCACCAAGAGATCGACCGCTTTTCGACGTAGGACTGCCGACGGACCTCCCGCCGGCCGAACCGGAGGATGACCGCCCGTGGCACGTATCGGTGACGGAGGGGACCTGCTGAAGTGTTCCTTCTGCGGGAAGAGCCAGAAGCAGGTCAAGAAGCTGATCGCCGGGCCGGGCGTCTACATCTGTGACGAGTGCATCGACCTCTGCAACGAGATCATCGAGGAGGAGCTCAGCGAGGGCGCCGAGGTCAGCCTCGACGAGCTGCCCAAGCCCAAGGAGATCTTCGAGTTCCTGAACTCCTACGTGATCGGCCAGGAGCAGGCGAAGAAGTCCCTCGCGGTCGCGGTCTACAACCACTACAAGCGGGTCCAGGCCGGCCTCCAGCCCGTGGCGGGCAAGCACAGCAAGGAGGAGGCGGTCGAGGTCGCCAAGTCCAACATCCTCGTGATCGGCCCGACCGGCTGTGGCAAGACCTACCTCGCCCAGACCCTGGCCCGGATGCTGAACGTGCCGTTCGCGATCGCGGACGCCACCGCGCTGACCGAGGCCGGCTACGTCGGCGAGGACGTCGAGAACATCCTCCTCAAGCTGATCCAGGCCGCCGACTACGACGTCAAGAAGGCCGAGACCGGCATCATCTACATCGACGAGATCGACAAGGTCGCCCGCAAGGCGGAGAACCCGTCGATCACCCGCGACGTCTCGGGCGAGGGCGTCCAGCAGGCCCTGCTGAAGATCATCGAGGGCACGACCGCCTCGGTGCCGCCGCAGGGCGGCCGCAAGCACCCGCACCAGGAGTTCATCCAGATCGACACCACGAACATCCTGTTCGTGGTCGGCGGCGCCTTCGCCGGGCTGGAGCACATCGTCGAGCAGCGGGTCGGCAAGAAGACCCTCGGCTTCACCGCCGAGGTGCGCGGCGCCGCCGAGCGCGAGGCCGACGACCTGCTGGCGCAGGTCCGTCCGGAGGACCTCACGAAGTTCGGCCTGATCCCCGAGTTCATCGGCCGCCTGCCGCTGATCGCCTCGGTCTCCAAGCTCGACCAGGAGGCCCTGGTCCAGATCCTCACCGAGCCGCGCAACGCGCTGGTCAAGCAGTACCAGAAGCTCTTCGAGCTCGACGGGGTCGAGCTGGAGTTCACCCCCGACGCCATCGCGGCGATCGCGGACAAGGCGCTGGAGCGGGGCACGGGTGCCCGCGGGCTGCGCGCCATCATCGAGGAGGTCCTCCTCCACGTGATGTACGACGTGCCCTCGCGTGGCGACATCGGCAAGGTCGTCGTCACCGGTGAGGTCGTCCTCGACGACGTCGCCCCGACCCTCATCCCGCGCGAGTCCGAGGCGAAGAAGAAGAAGTCCGCCTGACCCATGGGCCTCGTGCCCAGATCGGACTAGTCAGATCGGACTAGTCCGATTGGGCCCGATCGGGCCATGTCGCACTCGGGTCCTGATTCGTTTTCCTTGACACAGGCAACTGCCTGTCGCCATCCACTGACGAGGACCCTCCTGCATGAGCGCCGACCACAAGCGCCCCCTGCTCGCCTTCGCCCTGGTGCTGGTCGTGTTCGTCATCATCGTGGTCGACGGCTTGCGCGGCCAGGCGGCGGTCATGACGGCCCTGCGCAGCGGGGCCGGCCAGGTCGTCAAGGGTGCCGAGCTCGTCGCGATCCGCGCCCACGCGACCCCGTCCCACCAGATGATGGAGCCACCGGTGCTGGACGCGGCGGGGACCTCGCCCGATGGCGCCTCCCCGGCCGCACAGCCGGCCGCACAGGCGACGCCGACTGCCCCCGCGGCCTCCGCGCCGGCGGTCCACGGCCAGCAGCCGGCCGGGCCGGCACACCCGCACCCCGGCTCCTCGGCGACGGTCCAGCACCCCGGTCACCACGGGCACGCCCACCAGCCGCGGGAGCACAGCGACCGCGGCCACGAGGGACGGGCGTCGGGGCAGCAGGTCGTGCAGCACCTCACCCACCAGCTCGGGCAGCTCCTCGGCCAGCACGACGGGCCGGTTCCCGGTCGCGGCCCCGAGTCCCGGTCGGACCGGGGCCGGGATCACGGACAGCGCGGACACGAGGACCACGGCCGTGGACGGGAGAACCGCGGACGCAGCCACGAGGACCGCGGGCACGGTCACGCCTGGGGCCACCACCACGGGTGGCCGCGGAACCGCTGAGCCCGGACCGGGCCCAGCGGCACGGCGAGCTCAGCCCTGCGGGGCCTCGGCCAGCTGCGCGTCGACGCGGATCGCGTCGGCGCCCTCGTCGACGGTGAAGACCAGGTCGCCGGTGATCTTGCCGGCCTTGCGCAGGTCCTCGGCCGCCGACCTCGTCGCCTCGACCTGGTCCGCGGGGCCCGAGATCTCCACACGCGACAGCTCGGCGCGCATGGAGACCTTCGCGGTGGACTTCGCGCCACGGATCCCGGCCAGCGCCGCCGCGACGGCGTCCATGAGCGACGGGTCCGCGGCCGCCGCGGCACCCAGGTCGCTGCTCACCGGCCACGGTGCCCGGTGCACCGAGCCCTCCTGCCACCACGACCACACCTCTTCGGTGACGTAGGGCAGGAACGGGGCCAGCAGCCGCAGCTGGACCTGCAGCGCGATCGCCAGGGTGGCGCGCGCCGAGTCGGTGGCGGCACCGCCGTCCTCGGCGTACGCCCGCTCCTTGACCAGCTCGAGGTAGTCGTCGCAGAACTCCCAGAAGAACTTCTCGGCCACTTCCAGGGCGGTGGTGTAGTCGTAGGCCTCGAACGCGTCGGTGGCCTTGCCGACCACGACCTCGAGCCGGGCCAGCAGCGCGCAGTCGACGGGGTCGCTGACCGCGAAGTGGTCCAGGGAGGACGCGCCGACGCCGCCGAGGACGAACTTGGAGGCGTTGAGCACCTTCATCGCCAGCCGGCGGCCGACCTTCATCTGGCTCTCGTCGAACGGCGAGTCCAGGCCGGGGCGGGCCATGGCCGCGCGCCAGCGCACGGCGTCGGCGCCGTACTTCTCGAGGATGTCGGTCGGGACGACGACGTTGCCCTTGGACTTCGACATCTTCTTGCGGTCGGGGTCGAGGATGAAGCCGGAGACCATGGCGTGCGACCACGGTGCGGCGTGGTTCTCGAAGTGCGCCCGGACCACCCGGGAGAACAGCCAGGTGCGGATGATGTCGTGCGCCTGGGTGCACAGGTCCATCGGGAAGACCCGCTGCCACAGGTCGTCGTCGCTCTCCCAGCCGCCGGCGATCTGCGGCGTGAGCGAGGAGGTGGCCCAGGTGTCCATCACGTCCGGGTCGCCGATGAAGCCGCCCGGCTTGCCGCGCTGGTCCTCGGTGTAGCCCTGCGGCGCCCGCGTGGACGGGTCGATCGGCAGCTCCTCCTCGCGGGGGAGCAGCGGGTGGTCGTAGTCGGGCTCGCCCTCGGCGTCGAGCGGGTACCAGACCGGGAACGGGATCCCGAAGAACCGCTGCCGCGAGATCAGCCAGTCGCCGTTGAGGCCGCCGACCCAGTTGTCGTAGCGGTGCTTCATGTGCGCGGGGAGCCAGGTGACCTCGGCGCCGCGCTCGAGCATCTCGCCGCGCAGCGCCGCGTCGCGGCCGCCGTTGCGGATGTACCACTGGCGGGTGGCGACGATCTCGAGCGGCTTGTCGCCCTTCTCGTAGAAGTTCGTCATCCGCTGGGTCGGGGTCGGCTCGCCCTCCAGGTCGCCGCTCTCCCGGAGCCTGGCGACGACGGCCTCGCGGGCGGAGAACGCGGTCTTGCCCTTGAGGTCCTCGTACGCCGCGGCCGCGGGCTCGTGGGAGAGCCACTCCGGGGTCTCGCGGGACATCCGGCCGTCGCGGCCGATCAGGGTGCGCACCGGCAGGTCCAGCTCGCGCCACCAGGTGACGTCGGTGAGGTCGCCGAAGGTGCAGCACATGGCGATGCCGGCGCCCTTGTCCATCTCGGCCAGCGGGTGGGCGAGGACCGGGATCTCGACGCCGAAGACCGGCGAGGTGACGGTGGTGCCGAACAGCGGCTGGTAGCGCTCGTCGTCGGGGTGCGCGATCAGCGCGACCACGCTGGGGATCAGCTCGGGACGGGTCGTCTCGATGTGGACCGGGCTGCCGTCGGGCTTGTGGAAGGCGACCCGGTGGTAGGCGCCGGCGTACTCGCGGGCCTCGAGCTCGGCCTGGGCCACGGCGGTCTGGAAGGTGACGTCCCAGAGGGTCGGCGCCTCCTGCAGGTAGGCCTCGCCGCGGGCGAAGTTGCGCAGGAACGCGCGCTGGCTGACCGTCTGCGACTTCGGGCCGATGGTCGTGTAGTGCTGCGTCCAGTCGACCGACAGGCCGAGGGTGCGCCAGAGCTGCTCGAAGACCTCCTCGTCCTGCTCGACCAGCTGCTCGCACAGCTCGATGAAGTTCGGCCGGCTGATCGGCACCTGCTTCTTCGGGTCCGGCTTCTCCGGCGGGGTGAAGTCCTCGTCGTAGGGCAGGGACGGGTCGCAGCGGACGCCGTAGTAGTTCTGCACCCGGCGCTCGGTCGGGAGGCCGTTGTCGTCCCAGCCCATCGGGTAGAAGACGGACTTGCCGCGCATCCGCTGGTAGCGCGCGATCAGGTCGGTGTGCGTGTAGGAGAAGACGTGCCCGACGTGCAGGCTGCCGCTGACGGTCGGCGGGGGAGTGTCGATCGAGTAGACGTTCTCGCGCGGCTGGGTGCGGTCGAAGCGGTAGGTGTCGTCGTCCTTCCACCGCGTGCTCCAGGTGGCCTCGAGACCCTCCAGTGCAGGCTTGTCCGGTACGACGACGGCACGCTGGTCGGTGCTCGTCGTCGTCGGTGCCTGCGCGTTCGTGGTCTCGGTCATGGCGAAATCCTAGGGTGAGAGCGGCCACGCCCGGAAACCGGTTGTGGGCCGGCGTGGTGCCGGGCCTACCCTCCGGGCCATGTCCCACGAATCCCACGAGGTGGTCATCACCGACGACCCCGCCGAGTTCCTCGCCCTCGCCGGGGAGCACCTCGCGGCCGATCCGGTGCTCACCACGGTGGTCTCGACGGTCACCCACCGCGCCCTCGCGCAGGTCGAGCGGGGGCTGCCGGCCCCGGCGATCACCCGCGCTGGTGGGCCGTGGTCCGGGACGCGTCCGGCGGGGTCGTGGGGGTCGCGATGCGCACCGCGCCGTTCGCGCCGTACCCGCTGTTCGTGCTGCCGATGCCGGACGAGGCCGCCGTGGCCCTGGCCCGGGCGCGTGCACGCGCGTGGGGAGGAGATCGGCGGCGCCAACGGGGCGCTGCCGGCGACGCAGGTCGTGGCCGACGAGGCCGCCCGGCTCCAGGGCGTGGCCGCCTCGGTGTGGGAGCACACCCGCCTCTTCGAGCTCGGCGAGCTGGTGGAGCCGAAGCCGGTCGAGGGCCGGATGCGCCGCGCCGGCGCCGACGACACCGGGCTGTGCCTGGCGTGGTTCCAGGCCTTCGCCGCGGACGCCGCCGAGCAGGCCGGCCGCACCGAGGGCGAGGGGCACGAGGAGTACTTCACGCGCGAGGACATGCTGGAGCGGATCGACGGCGGCCGGATCTGGCTCTGGGAGGTCGCCGGAGAGCCGGTGCACCTGACCGGCTTCAACCCGCCGAGCTTCGGCGTCGCCCGGGTCGGGCCCGGTCTACACGCCGAAGGAGCACCGCGGCCGCGGCTACGCCAGCGCCGGTGTGTTCGAGGTGTCCCGGCGGCTGCTCGACGACGGGATCCGGGTCTGCCTCTTCACCGACCAGGCCAACCCCACGTCCAACCGGATCTACCAGGCGCTGGGCTACCGGCCCGTCGTGGACATGGCGAACTTCGTGGTCGGCTGACCCCTCCCTAGACTGGTGGGGAAATGAGTGAGACCCCCGCCGCCCCCCGGCTCGCCGAGACCTTCGAGGAGGTCGAGGACGCCCTCCTGTCCCGCTGGCCGGAGACCCGCCTCGAGCCCTCCCTGGACCGGATCCAGGCCTTCACCGAGCTGCTCGGCGACCCGCAGTCGTCGTACCGCCTGATCCACCTGACCGGCACCAACGGCAAGACCTCCACGTCCCGGATGATCGACACCCTGCTGCGCGCGCTGGAGCTGCGGACCGGCCGGTTCACCAGCCCCCACGTCGAGCGGATGAACGAGCGGATCTCCATCGACGGGGAGCCGCTGACCGACGAGGAGTTCGTGCGCGCGTTCAACGACGTCGCGCCGTACACCCACCTCGTCGACGAGGAGCAGGACCACCCGCTGTCGTTCTTCGAGACCGTCGTCGGCATGGCGTACGCCGCCTTCGCCGACGCGCCCGTCGACGTCGCCGTGGTCGAGGTCGGGCATGGGCGGCTCCTGGGACGCGACGAACGTCGCCGACGCCGACGTGGCCGTGGTGCTGCCGATCGCCGTCGACCACGCGCAGTACCTCGGGGACTCGCCGGTGGCCATCGCCGAGGAGAAGGCCGGGATCATCAAGCCCGGCTCGATCGCCGTGCTGGCCCAGCAGGTGCCCGAGGTCGCCGAGCTGCTGGTGAAGCGGGCCGCCGAGGTCGGTGCGACCGTCGCCCGTGAGGGCATGGAGTTCGGCGTCGTCTCGCGGGTGCCGGCCGTCGGCGGGCAGGTCGTCTCGCTCCAGGGCCTGCGGGCGCGGTACGACGAGGTGTTCCTGCCGCTCTACGGCGCCCACCAGGCGCAGAACGCCGCGCGTCGCGCTGGCCGCGGTCGAGGCGTTCGCGGCCAGTGGTGAGCAGAGCCAGCCGCTGGACGAGGAGATCGTCCGCGCCGCCTTCGCCGAGGTCACCTCGCCGGGCCGCCTGGAGATCGTCCGCCGCAGCCCGACCGTCGTGCTCGACGCCGCCCACAACCCGCACGGCGCCGAGGCGCTCGCCGCCGCGCTCGAGGACTCGTTCACGTTCTCGCCGCTGATCGGCGTGCTCGGCGTGATGGCGGACAAGGACCACGAGGGCCTGCTCGTCGCGCTCGAGCCGCACCTCGCGCACGTGATCTGCTCCCAGAACTCCACCGCCCGGGCGCTGCCGGCCGACGCGGCTCGCCGACGCGGCCCGCGCGGTCTTCGGCGAGGACCGGGTCACGGTCGCGCCCCGGCTGGCCGACGCCATCGACCAGGCCGCCGCCCTCGCCGAGGCGGGCGAGGCCTTCGGCGACCCGCTCGGGTCCGGTGCGGTCCTGGTCACCGGCTCGGTGGTCACGGTCGGCGAGGCGCGCAGCCTGCTCGTGCCCCGGCGGCAAGGGGAGCGCCCCGACGTTGAGCGACGACCGCACCCGCTCGCCGCGCCGCGGCATGTGCGCCGCGATCCTGTGCCTCGAGGCGATCACCCTCGGGCTCACGACGCCGGTGATGATCTCGGTCTCCGACGTCGCGCGGGGCACCGCGCTGGCCATCGGGCTCGGCCTGACGGTCGCCTGCCTGCTGCTCGCGGGGATGCTCCGCGCCGAGTGGGCCTACACCCTCGGCTGGGTCGTGCAGGTGGCCGCGATCGCGCTGGGCTTCGTCATCCCGCTGATGTTCTTCCTCGGCGCGCTCTTCGCCCTGCTGTGGGGCACGGCGTACTTCCTCGGCCGCAAGATCGAGCGCGAGCGCGCCGCGGCGTACGCCGCCTTCGACGCCAGCAGCGAGCTGAGCCCGCTCCGCGCCGAGCTCACCGCAGCGGCCGGGTCAGCGCCGCCAGCGCCCGGTCCAGCTGCTCGTCGGTGCACCCGCCGAAGCCGACCACCAGGCCGGTGAGCGTGGCGGAGCGGCAGTAGTCCGCCAGCAGGTTGACCCCGAAGCCGGCCGCCCGCGCCGAGTCCCGGGCGCGCCGCGCGTCCGCGTCGGGCAGCAGCCACGTGGAGTACATCCCGGCCAGCGGCCCGGCGAGCTCGGCGTACGGCGCGAGCGCGGCGGCCACCCGCGGCGCCCGCTCGGCGTACACCCGGCGCGCGGTGCGCACGACCTTGTCGACGTAGCCGTCGCGGAGCAGCGCCACGAAGGCCCGCTGGACCGGCCAGGGGGCGGCGTCGTGGGTGACCGCGCGCCGCGGTCGATCGCCTCCAGCAGGTCGGGCGGCGCGCACCAGCCAGCCCAGCCGCAGGCTCGGCGCGACCGACTTCGAGGCGGTGCCGAGGTAGGCGACCCGGGACCGGTCGAGCGTGGCCAGGGCGGGCACGGGCGCGACGTCGTAGCGGAACTCCGAGTCGTAGTCGTCCTCGACCAGCACGGCGCCCGCGCGCCCGGGCCGCGGTGAGCGCGGAGAGCCGGTCCGCGGCCGGCATCACCCGGCCGAGCGGGTGCTGGTGGGCCGGGGTGAGGTACGCCGCGACGACGCCGCTCAGGTCGGTCACCGGCTCGGTGGCCGGCAGGTCGACGACCCCCGGCCGCCGGCCGCGGACCGTCTCGACCGCGGCCCGGTAGCCGGGGTCCTCGAGCGCCACCGGGCCCGGCGGCAGCACCGCCAGCACGTGGCGCAGCCCGTCGGTGGTGCCGTTGGTGACGACCAGCTCGTCGGGGTCGCACGGCCAGGCCGCGGGTCCGGGCCAGCGTGGTCGGCGAGCGCGGCGCGCAGCTCGGGCAGGCCGCGCGGGTCGTCGTACCCGCGCGGCGGGCGGGCCGTCGACACCTCCCGCCAGGCGCGGCGCCAGCCGGCCGCGTGCCGCGGGTCGATCCACGGGGTCCCGGCGTCGAGCCGGACCAGGTCGCGGGTCGGGGGCGGGGTACGCGCCGGGCCGGGGCGGCGAGGCCGGGCCGCCGTCGGACGCGACGAACGTGCCGGCGCCGCGGCGGGCCTCCAGCCAGCCCTCGGCGAGCAGCTGGTCGTAGGCCTGCTCGGTGACCGAGCGGGCGACCCCGAGCTCGGCGGCCAGCGCCCGGGTGCTGGGCAGCCGGTCGCCGCGGGCGAGCGTCCCGGCGAGCACCAGCTCGCGGATCTGGCCGGACAGCTGGACGCCGAGCGGCACGGCGCCGCTGCGGTCGAGCCGGACCGGCAGGGGGAGTGGGGCATCGGATTGTCCTGTCGAATTGGTCCCGAATTGGCCCGTGACGACGGGCCACTCGAGATGTCCGACGATCAGCTCCGCGTGACCACGCCACCGTCCGCTCTCGCCGTCCCCCCGCACCACCGTCAGCCGCGGCCGCAACCGCGCGGTCGACCGACCGCGCCCAGCTGCACGCGCTGCTCGACGACGCGCTGGTCGCGCACGTCGGGGTCGTCATGGGCGGCCACCCGGTCGTGCTGCCGTCGGCGTACGCCGTCGACCCGACGGGCCCGGACCGCGACGGCACGCTCTACCTGCACGGCTCGGTCGCCGCCGGCTGGCTGCGGGCGCGCCGGGGCGCCACCGTGTGCGTCACGGTCACCCAGCTCGACGGCCTGGTCGCCGGGCGCTCGGCGTTCCACCACTCGATGAACTACCGCTCCGCGGTCGTCATCGGGCCGGCCCGCCTCGTCGACGACCCGGCCGAGAAGGAGCGCGCGCTGGCCCTGATCGTCGACCACATGATCCCGGGCCGCTCGGCGACCCTGCGGGCCAACACCCGCAAGGAGCTCGCCGCGACCGCGGTGCTCGCCGTACCCCTGCACGAGGCGTCGCTGAAGGCGCGCGCCGGCGGCCCGGTCGACGAGCCGGAGGACGTCGCGGCCGGCGCGTGGGGCGGGCACGTGCCGCTGCGCCGGGTCGCCGGCGCGCCGGTGCCGGACGCCGACGCGAGCGGCCGGTCCCGCCGACGGTCCAGCCCGGCCGTCGTGGCCCGGTCGCGGCCCGCGTCGAGCCCCGGCTGAGCGCGACCCGCGCGCGTCGAGCTCGCCGCCCCGCGCGCCCTCGATAGGGTGCCGCCCATGACGCAGCGCACCCTCGTCCTCCTCAAGCCCGACACCGTCCGCCGCGGGCTCGTCGGGGAGGTCCTCTCCCGCTTCGAGGCCAAGGGCCTCACCGATCGTCGCGATGGAGCAGCGCACCATCGACGCCGCGCTAGGCCGACGAGCACTACGCCGAGCACGTCGAGCGCGACTTCTACCCGCCGCTGCGCGCCTTCGTCACCAGCGGGCCGCTGGTCGCCGATGGTGCTCGAGGGCGACGAGGCGATCGAGGTCGTCCGGGCGCTCAACGGCGCCACCGACGGCCGCAAGGCGGCCCCCGGCACGATCCGCGGCGACCTGTCGCTCTCCAACCGCGAGAACCTCGTGCACGGCTCCGACGGCCCGGAGTCGGCCGAGCGCGAGATCAAGATCTGGTTCCCCGACCCTCTGACCGCCGTGGAGGCCGCGGGCCTCGTCCGGCTGCCCCCCTGACTGCCAGCCGGACGCACGGCCCGCGTCCGCGGCGCATGCCGCACGCTTATGCCGTGAGCCGGGGCGTCCGGCCCGCGGCTCGCCGGTGAGTCTCACCGGGTTTTGCTTTCCTCCGTCGCCGCGGGCGAGGCAGGATCACCCCCATGATCGGGCTGGTCGAACGGGCGACGGAGCTCCACCAGGTCATGCTGCTGCTCGAGACGGCCCGCCAGGGCACCGGTGGCTGCTGTCCTCGAGGGGGCCGCGGGCATCGGCAAGACCACGATCCTGCAGGAGGCCGCGGCGATCGCGCGGCAGGAGGGCGTCGCGGTGGCGCGGTCGACCGGCACCCGATCGAGTCCACGCTCTCCTTCGGTCTGGTCCGCCAGCTGCTCGAGCCGACGCTGTCCCGCGTGGCGCCGGAGGTCCGCGCCGAGCTCGCCGCCGGGCCGTCCCGGCCGCGGTCGCGATGCTGGACGGCGCGCCCGCCGCCGGCATCGACGAGCTCGAGCTGGTGCACGCGGCGTACCGCCTGGTCGCCGAGCTCTCCACGACCGGCGGGGGCCGGCCCTGGTTGCTGGTCGTCGACGACGTGCAGTGGGGGGACCGGTCCTCGGTGACCTTCCTGCTCTACCTCGCGCAACGCCTGGCCGACCTGCCGGTCGCGCTGCTCGTCTCCGTGCGGACCGGTGAGGCCACCGCCGTCGAGGACCTGCTCGCCCGCCTGCTGGGGGAGGTGGGGCGCGGCGCCCTGAGGCTCGACCCGCTGTCCGCGACGGCGTGCGCCGAGCTCGTCCGGCGGCGGTTCCCCGAGGCGACGGACACGTTCTGCGGCGAATGCGCCCGGGTGACCGGCGGCAACCCGCTGCTGCTCAACGAGCTGCTCGAGGCCGTCGCCGGCAGCGGTGGCGCCACGGACGACGAGGCCGCCCTGCAGCTCCAGGAGACGTCGTCGGTCACCCTGCAGCGCTCCACCAGCCTGCGCCTGTCCGGGGCCGGGGCCGCCGGGCGGGCGGTCGCGGAAGCGGTCGCCGTGCTCGAGCCCGATGCGCCGCTGCGCCGCGTGGCCGCGCTGGCCGGGCTCGCCACCGACGAGGCCGCGACGGCCGCCGACGCGCTGGTCCGGGCCGGGGTCATGCAGTCGAGCGACCCGCCGGCCTTCGCGCACCCGCTGATCCGGTCCACGGTCCGAGCTGCCATCCCCGACGCCGAGCGCGGCACCCGGCACCGGCGGGCGGCCCTGCTCGCCCGCGAGGACGGAGCGGTGCCGGAGCAGGTCGCGGCCCACCTGATCTGGTCCACGCCGAGCGGCGAGGGCTGGGTGGTCGCCGCCCTGCGCGTCGCCGCGGAGGACGCCCGGTCCCGCGGTGCGGCCCAGTCGGCCTGCCGCTACCTCGAGCGGGCCCTGGAGGAACCCCCGCCGCCGGACGAGCGCGCCCACGTCCTCGCCGAGCTCGCCGAGGCCGAGCTGCTCACCGGCAGGCTGAGCGCCGTCGAGCGCCTCGACCAGGCGTCACAGGCCGCCGTGGACCCCGAGACCGAGCTCGCGGTGCTGGTCCGGATCGGCGACGTGCTGTTCCAGAGCGGCAAGTACGACGAGGCGGCCGAGGTGTTCGACCGCGCCCTGCGCCGCCAGCGCGGCGGGGACAGCGAGCTGCGCTCGCGGCTGCGGCGTCTGCCGGCTCGCCATGGAGACCCTGCGTCCGGGCGGCAAGGTGGGCCCGGACCTGGTCGACGTCCCCGACGAGCAGCTGGTCACCGGCGGCCGCTTCCTCCAGGTCCACCTCGCCCTCGCCAGCGTCATGGGCGTGACCGACCACGAGCAGACCCGCCGGCTGGCCCGCGGCGCGCTCGCCGACGGCGCGATGCTGCGGGAGCAGGGGATCGGCCTGGACCTGATGGTGGCCCTGGGCTGCCTGATCTGGTCGGACCTGTTCGACGAGTGCGACGAGGAGGTCGCCCGTGGCCTGGCGGTGGCCGAGCGCCAGGCCTCCCACCTGGCGCGGGCGAACCTGCTCTTCGGCCGGGCCTGGGCACGCTACTGGGCCGGACGGCTCGAGGAGTCCGTCGACGACTCCCTCGCCGCGATCGAGCCGTGGCGAGGGGGCTGGAACGGCCAGATCCACTTCGCGCGCTTCTGGTGCGCCGTCGCGCTCGTCGAGCTGGACCGCGTCGACGAGGCGCAGGCCGTGGTCGACGAGCCGGACTCGCCCGGGCACGGCGCCGACGCCGTCGGGATCGCCACGATCGAGGTCGCCCGGGGGCGGGTCGCCGCCGCTCGTGGCGACCACCAGTCGGCCCGCGAGCACCTGGACAAGGCCGTCGCGGCGTCCGTCAGCCTGCCGTTCCTGGTCAACCCGACCGTGCTGCCGTGGCGCTCCGAGGCGGCCCTCGCCCTCCACGCGGTCGGCGAGGTCGAGCAGGCGCGCGCCCTCGCGGCCGACGAGGTGCGCCTCGCCCGCGGCTACGGCGCCCGCCGGCCGCTCGGCGTGGCCCTGCGGGCCCAGGCGCTCGTGGTCGGCGGCGACGAGGGGCTCGACCTGCTCCGGGAGGCGGTCGAGGTGCTCGCCGCCTCGCCGGCCCGCCTCGAGGAGACCCGCGCCCGGATCGACCTGGGCGCGGCCCTGCGCCGGGCCGGCCGGCGCAGCGAGGCCCGGGAGGTGCTCCGCGAGGGGCTGGACGCGGCGACCCGGCTCGGCGCGGTCCGCCTGCGCGACCGGGCCCGCGCCGAGATGACGGCGGCGGGCGGCCGACCGCGGCGCGCGGCGCTGTCCGGGCCGGAGTCGCTGACCCCGAGCGAGCGCCGGGTCTGCGAGCTGGCCGCGGCCGGCCGCAGCAACCCCCAGATCGCCGCCGAGCTGTTCCTCAGCCGCCGGACCGTCGAGTTCCACCTGCGCGGGGCCTTCCGCAAGCTCGGCGTCGGCTCCCGCGACGAGCTGGCGGCAGCCCTGCGCGACGGCTCCTGAACGGCTGTCGGCATTTCCCCGGCGGGCGGGCCCGCGTGTCCTGCCGGGGAGCGCCCGTCCGGCTCCTTAGCCTTGTGCCACACCCTTCCCAGCAGCACCATCTTCCTCCAGGGCGGCAGCACATGGCGAACAGCTTCATCGGCCGGGACATGGCCGTGGACCTCGGCACCGCCAACACCCTCGTCTACGTCCGCGGCAAGGGCGTCCTGCTCGACGAGCCCAGCGTCGTCGCGCTCAACGCCACCACCGGCGAGATCCTCGCCGTCGGCCACGAGGCCAAGCGGATGATCGGGCGTACGCCCGACAACATCACCGCGATCCGGCCGCTCAAGGACGGCGTCATCGCCGACTTCGAGGCGACCGAGCAGATGCTGCGGTTCTTCATCCAGCAGGTGCACCGGCGCCGCTACTTCGCCAAGCCGCGGATGGTCATCTGCGTGCCCAGCGGCATCACCGCCGTCGAGCAGCGCGCCGTCAAGGAGGCCGGCTACCAGGCCGGCGCCCGACGGGTCTACATCGTCGAGGAGCCGATGGCCGCGGCGATCGGCGCCGGGCTGCCGGTGCACCAGGCCACCGGCAACATGGTCGTCGACGTCGGCGGCGGCACCACCGAGGTCGCCGTCATCTCGCTCGGCGGCATCGTCACCAGCCTCTCGATCCGCACCGCCGGCGACGACCTCGACCAGGCGATCGTCGCGTGGATGAAGAAGGAGTACTCCCTGATGCTGGGCGAGCGCACCGCCGAGGAGGTCAAGATGACCCTCGGCTCGGCGTTCCCGCTGCCCGACGAGCCCGAGGCGGAGATCCGCGGCCGCGACATGGTCTCCGGCCTGCCGCGCACCGTCGTGGTGTCCAGCGCCGAGGTCCGCCAGGCGCTCGAGGAGCCGCTGCACGCGATCGTCGACGCGGTCCGCGCGACCCTCGACCAGACGCCGCCCGAGCTGGCCGGCGACATCATGGACCGCGGCATCGTGCTCACCGGTGGTGGCGCGCTGCTGCGCGGCCTCGACGAGCGGCTGCGCCACGAGACCGGCATGCCGGTCCACGTCGCCGAGGACCCGCTCACCTCCGTGGCCCACGGGGCCGGCAAGTGCGTCGAGGAGTTCGAGGCGCTCCAGCAGGTCCTGGTCTCCGACCCCCGGCGGTACTGATGGGCCTCTCACGGCTCGACCACCGGCTCGGCCGGCTGCAGGGGCCGCGCCGCGGAACGCCGCTGGAGCGGCCCGGGTCGGCTCGACGAGCGGTCCCGTCCCTCGCGCTCGCTGCTCGTGGCGCTGGTGCTGGCCAGCCTCACGCTCATCACCCTCGACTACCACGGCGGCGACGACTCCCCGGTGGAGTCGGCCCGGCGCGTGGTGGGCGAGGTCTTCGGCCCCGTCGAGACCGGCACCGCCACCGCGATCCGGCCCTTCACCGCCGTGCCCGACTGGTTCCGCTCCCGCGGCGCCCTGAACGACGACGTCGCCCGGCTCGAGGCCGAGAACTCCCGGCTGCGCTCGCAGGCCGCCACCGCGGACTACGACCGCAACCGCCTCCAGGAGTACGACGGCCTCACCGCCGCCGCCGACGACCTCGGCTACGCCCTGGTCCCGGCCCGGGTGGTCGCGCTCGGCCCGGCCCAGTCCTTCTCCGACGCGGTCACCATCGACGCCGGGTCCCGCGCCGGCATCCGCCCGGACATGACGGTCATCAACAACGACGGCCTGGTCGGCCGCGTCCTGCGGGTCACCAGCACCACCGCGACCGTGCTGCTGGTCGTCGACACCGACTCGGTGGTCGGCGGCCGGGTGGGGGAGAGCATGGAGGTCGGCTTCCTGCACGGCCGCGGCGTGGTCGGTGACTCCGGCCGCCTCGACCTCGAGCTCGTCGACGAGTCCGAGGTGCCGGCCAAGGACGACACCGTGGTGACCTGGGGCAGCGAGGACGGCGCGCCGTACGTCGCCGGGGTCCCGGTCGGCCGGGTCACCAGCGTCTACAGCAGCGTCCGGGAGAGCACCCAGCGCGCCGTGATCGACCCGTACGTCGACTTCGGGTCCCTCGACCTGGTCGGCGTGGTCGTGCCGTCCGGCACCCACAGCGACCGGGCCGTCATCGAGGCAGACGGGAGCCTGAAGTGAGCCTGACTGCGTGGCGTCGTCGCCGCCCTGGCCGTCTCGCTCGCGCTGGTGCTGCAGGTGTCGGTCTTCCCGCACCTCGCCTGGCAGGGCATCGTCCCGAACCTCTGCCTGCTGGTCGTCGTCGGTGCCGCGCTGACCCGCGGCCCGCAGTTCGCCGCGGTCCTCGGCTTCCTCGCCGGCGTGGCGCTCGACCTGGCCCCGCCGGCCGACCACGTGGCCGGCCGGTGGGCCCTGGCCCTGGTCGTCGTCGGCTACCTGGCCGGCCGGGTCCGCCAGGACGTCCGGCCGACCGCCATGGCCGTGGTCGCCACCGTCGCCGCCTCCTCGTTCGTCGGCACCTCCGTCTTCGCGATCAGCGGCCTCGTGCTGCGTGACCCCGCGCTGGGCGTCCCCGACCTGCTCCGGGTGATCCTGGTCGCGGTGGTGTGGGACGTGCTGCTGACCCCCTTCGTGCTGCCGCTGGTGATGCGGATGTTCCAGCGGCTCGAGCCGGCCCGGACGGCGTGATGGCCCCGTCGAACCCGTCGGGCCGCCTCTCCGCCACCGCGACGACCAAGAGCCGGCTGCGGCTGCTGGTCATCCAGGCGCTGGTCTTCTCGCTCTTCGTCACGCTCTTCGCGCGGCTCTACTACCTCCAGGTCGTCGGCGGCGAGGAGTACCACGCGCAGGCCGCCTCGCAGTCGGTGCGCGAGGTGGTCGTGCAGCCCCAGCGCGGCCTGATCGTCGACGACATGGGCCGCCCGCTGGTCGCCAACCGCACCTCGTGGGTGGTCTCGGTGGACCGCAGCATGCTGGACAAGATGTCGACGGACCAGCGCGAGAAGCTGGTCGAGCGACTCGCCTCGGTCGTGGACCAGAAGCCCGGCACGATCCGCAAGCGCCTGGTCACCTGTGGTGACCCGGGCAGCGTGACGGGCACCTGCTGGAACGGCTCGCCGTACCAGCCCGTCCCGGTCGCCACCGACGTCGCGCAGGGGATCGCGCTGCGCATCCTGGAGCAGCCCGAGGACTACCCGTCGGTGGTCGCGGAGCGGCAGAGCGTGCGGGCCTACCCGCACCCGTTCGGGGTCAACCTCGCCCACGTGCTCGGCTACCTCAGCCCGATCACCGAGAAGGAGTACGACCAGGCCCAGAAGGACGGCGACCGCTCCGTCAACGGTGCCTCCTCCGTCGGCCGGGCCGGCGTCGAGAAGCAGTACGACGCGTGGTTGCGCGGGATGCCCGGCTACAAGCGGGTGGCCGTCGACTCGATGGGCCGCGTGCTCGGTGACGACAGCGAGGTCGACGGGCAGCCGGGCGACACCCTGGTCACCTCGATCGACGCCAAGGTCCAGGGCGTGGTCGAGAAGCAGCTCGCGCAGACCATCAAGCTGGCCCGGCAGACCTACGACCCGGTCACGCACATGAACTACAAGGCCGACTCGGGCGCCGTCGTGGTCATGGAGGCCAGGACGGGGCGGATCGTCTCGATGGCCAGCCAGCCGACGTACGACCCCTCGGTCTGGGTCGGCGGCATCACCAGGAAGCAGCTCGCGCACCTGTACTCCGACGCGGCCGGCACGCCGCTGCTGGCCCGGGCCACCCAGGGCCAGTTCGCCCCCGGCTCGACGTGGAAGCCGATCATGACCGTCGGCGCCCTCAACAACGGTTACTCGCCGTCGACCCGCCTCGACTGTTCCTCGGGCTTCCAGGTCGGCAACCGCTGGTTCAAGAACTACGAGTCCGCGTCCTACGGGATGATCGGCTTCGACCAGGCCCTGCAGCTGTCCTGCGACACGTTCTTCTACCGCGTCGGCTACCACTTCTGGCAGAAGTACGGCTCCGACCCGACCAACGTCGACGCCAAGGACCCGCTGGTCCAGGAGGCCAAGAACTTCGGCTTCGGCAGCGAGACCGGCATCGACCTGCCGGGGGAGGCCAGCGGTCGGATCGCCGACCGGCACTGGAAGCTCGCCTACTGGAAGTCCATGAAGAGCTACTACTGCGCGATGGACCGCAAGGGCAACGCGCCCAGCTCCTTCCTGCGGGTCTTCTCGCACGAGTTCTGCCTCGAGGGCAGCTACTACCGCGCCGGTGACGCGGTGAACTACTCGATCGGCCAGGGCGACACGATCGTGACGCCGCTGCAGCTCGCCCGCGCCTACGCCGCCCTCTCCAACGGCGGCACCCTGTGGCAGCCGCGGATCGCCAAGGCGATCGTCAGCGCCGACGGCAAGGTGCTCAAGCGGTTCGCCCCCCGCTCGACCGGCAAGGTCGACGCGTCGCCGGAGAGCCTGCGCTACGTCAACCAGGCCCTGCTGGGCACCCCCAAGGTCGGCACCCTGGCCTGGAAGTTCATCGACTTCCCGCTGGACCGGGTCCACATCCGCGGCAAGACCGGCTCGGCCGAGGTCTACGGCAAGCAGTCGACCTCGTGGGTCGCGACCTTCGACGACAACTACGTCGTGATCATGATGGTCAGCCAGGCCGGCACCGGCTCGGGCACGTCCGGCCCGGCCGTGCGCAAGATCTGGGAGGCGCTCTACGGCATCGACGGGATGGACGTCGAGCCCGGCCGCGCGGCCATCCCCGGCACGGTCCCGCCCCAGGGGCTGCCCACGTTCATGAAGGACGGCTCGATCCTGCCGCCCGCCCGGGAGGACTGACATGCCCCTTGCGCCCAGCCCCCGCTCCGCCCGCACGACCCTGCGGGCACCCGGCCTCGACTGGCTGCTCATGCTCGCGGTGCTCGCCCTGGTCACGCTCGGCAGCCTGCTGGTGTGGTCGGCCACCTCCCACCGCGAGGACCTCACCCTCGGTGACCCCACGGCGTACCTGAAGAAGCAGCTGGTCAACGTCGCCATCGGCCTGGTGCTGCTGGTGACCGTGATGGCCACCGACCACCGCTGGGTGCGGATCGTGGCCCCGCTGGTCTACCTCGCCTCGATCGTGGGGCTGGTGCTGGTGCTGACCATGGGCTCGACGATCAACGGGTCCCGGTCCTGGCTCCAGCTGGGCAGCATGTCCATCCAGCCCTCGGAGTTCGCCAAGCTCGCGGTGGTGATCGGCATGGCCCTGATCGTGGCCGAGCGCGCCGAGGGGCGCTGGCAGAACCAGGTCGGCACCGTCGAGGTGGTCGGGATGCTGGTCGTCGCCGGCGTCCCCGCCTCGCTGATCATGCTGCAGCCCGACCTCGGCACGATGCTGGTGCTCTCGGCGACCGTGTTCGGCGTGCTGGCGACCTCCGGCGCGCCGCGTCGCTGGCTGGGCCTGCTCGGGATCGGCGGGCTCACCGCGGCGGCGGCCGCGGTCGCGGCGGGCTTCCTCAAGCAGTACCAGGTCGACCGGTTCATGGCGTTCACCAACCCCGACCTCGACCCGCAGGGCGCCGGCTACAACACCGAGCAGGCCCGGATCGCGGTCGGCAACGGCGGTCTGTTCGGGCAGGGCCTCTTCCACGGCTCGCAGACGCGGGCCGGCTTCGTGCCCGAGCAGCACACCGACTTCATCTTCACGGTCGCGGGGGAGGAGCTCGGCCTGGTCGGGGCCGGAGTGCTGATCGCGCTGCTCGGCATCGTGATCTGGCGGGCCCTGGCCATCGCCCGGCACACCGACGACGTCTTCGGCCGGGTCGCCGCCGCGGGCATCGCGTGCTGGTTCGGCTTCCAGGCGTTCCAGAACGTCGGCATGTGCCTGGGCATCATGCCGGTCACCGGCGTGCCCCTGCCGTTCGTGTCGTACGGCGGCAGCTCGATGTTCGCGGGGATGCTGGCGATCGGGCTGCTGCAGAACATCCACCTGCGCTCGACCGCCTCGCTGCCCACGCGGTACGTCATGCCGGTGCGGGTGCTCGCCTCCCGCTGACCGGGCCGCAGCGAGATACTGCCGACATGGCGTACGACGAGGAGCTCGCGGACCGGATCCGGGACCTCGTGGAGGGCGAGCCGGGCCTGAGCGAGAAGCGCATGTTCGGCGGGCTCGCCTTCCTCGTGAACGGGAACATGGCGGTCAGCGCCAGCAGCCAGGGTGGTCTCCTGCTGCGCATCGACCCGGCTCAGACCGAGTCGCTGGTGGACGCCCGGCACGTGCGCCGCTTCGAGATGCGCGGCCGGGAGATGGACGGGTGGCTGCGCGTGGACGTCGAGGTGCTCGGGACCGACGAGCAGCTGCGCCGCTGGGTGGACCACGGCCTGGCGTACGCCAGGACGCTCCCGCCCAAGTAGCCGCCTCGGCCGGCACGAACCGCTCGCGCGTGTGTCAGGGCTGCACGGACAGGAACAGGTACGCCGCCAGCAGCACGAGGTGCACGCCTCCGTTGAGCGGCTTGGCCCGGCCGGGCACCACCGTGAGGACGCCCACGACCACGGAGATCGCGAGCAGCACGATCTGCATCGGCTCCAGCCCCAGGGCGAGCGGGCCGCTCGAGCCAGATCGTGGCGGCCGCGATCGCCGGGATGGTCAGCCCGATCGAGGCCATCGCCGACCCGTAGGCGAGGTTCAGGCTGACCTGTACGTCGTCCCGGGCGGCCGCGCGGGTCGCGGCGATCGACTCGGGGAGCAGGACCAGCAGCGCGATCACGACGCCCACGAACGCCGCGGGGAAGCCCACCGCGGCGACGCCGTCCTCGATGGCGGGCGACTCGACCTTGGCCAGCCCGACGACGGAGACCAGGGAGACGACCAGCAGCCCGAGGCTGGCCAGTGCCTCCTTGCGGGTCGGCGGGTCGGCGTGGCCGTCACCGTCCTCGTCGCGGGGGCCCTTCCCGGAGTCCACCGGGAGGAAGAAGTCGCGGTGGCGCACGGTCTGGGTGAACACGAACAGCACGTAGAGCGCGAGCGACGCCACGGCCGCGAAGACCAGCTGCGAGGAGGAGAACTCCGGACCGGGCTCGCTGGTCGTGAAGCGGGGGAGCACCAGGGTCACCGACGCGAGCGTGATCACGGTCGCCAGGGCGGACCCGGCGCCCTCGGGGTTGAACACGGCGAGGTGGTGCCGCAGCGCCCCGACCACGAGGGCCAGCCCGACGATGCCGTTGACCGAGATCATCACCGCCGCGAACACCGTGTCGCGGGCCAGCCCCGAGGTGTCCTTGTCGCCGGTGATCATATGTCCTTGTCGCCGTGATCATGAGCGTGACGATCAGCGCCACCTCGATGACGGTGACCGCGACGGCGAGGATCAGCGATCCGTAGGGCTCGCCCACCCGGTGGGCGACGACCTCCGCGTGGTGCACCGCGGCCAGCACCGAGCCGATCAGGAACACACCGACGACCACCACGACGAGCCCGGCCACGACACCGTGCGGGTGCCGTCCCCACGAGACCGCCAGGACGACCAGGGCCACCACGGGCGTGACGACCGTCCACCGGAACCTGCTCGACCGCACCCCGCTCATGCCCAGACCCTAGGGAACGCCACCCAGCCCGCCTTCTCGGCTCGTCGCGCAGCTGAGGCAGTTCGGTCTCGTGTCGCAGCTGGCCCCGCTGGGCCGGCTCGCGCTGGGGCGAGCGGCCCCGTTCGTGCTCAGGACGGCCAGGCCCGCCTGACCCTCGTCACCACCTCAACGGCCCGCTTGGGTCATGGCCAACCCCGCCCCGGGGTGTCACCGTGGCGGTGTGGCGCCTGCAGAGCTGCTGCGCGACGCTGTGGAGCGGCGTGCGGTCTCGGGCCATGAGGGAAAGTCGGGAGCCGGCCTCGAGCGGGTCCGGCTCGCCGACGGTCGTGCCCTGTTCGTGAAGCGGGTGGAGCCCGGTGCGGACTTCACCCTGGACCTGACCGGCGGTGGCCCCGCCCGCGAGTACCTGCTGTGGCGCTCCGGCGCCCTCGACCGGCTGCCCGACGGCGTGGGTCATGCCGTGGTCGACGGGTGGCTCGAGGGCGACGCCACGGTGGTGGTGATGCGCGACCTGGGCGACGCGGTCCTGACGTGGGAGGACCGGCTGCCGGCGCCGCAGGCATTCGTGGTCATGGAGCGGCTGGCCGCGCTGCACCGGCGGTTCCTGGCGGACCCGCCGGCGGACCTGGCACCCCTCGACCTCGTGCTCACCCTGTTCGCCCCGCGGCGGGTCCGGGGCCTGGCGGCGGAGGGGAGCGAGCTGATGGCCCTCGTCTGCCGGGGGTGGGAGATCTTCGCCGACACCGTCCCCTCCGACGTGGCCGGCCCGGTGCTCGGGCTGCTGGACGACGCGCGTCCCCTCGTCGCCGCGCTCGCGTCCGGGCCGGTCACCCTGACCCACGGCGACGCCGCCACGGTGAACATGGCCTTCGAGGGCGACGACCTCGTGCTCCTCGACTGGGCGATGCCGACGGCGGCGCCGGGTGCGCTCGACGTGGCCCGGTTCCTGGCCGGCTGCTCCTCGGTCGTGGAGCCGAGCCGCGAGGAGCTGCTGGCGGCGTACCAGCGGGCCGCGGGACCCGCGGCGGACGAGAGGTCGGTGCGGCTGGCCCTGCTCTCGGGCCTCGTCTGGCTGGGCTGGAACAAGGCACTGGACGCCGCGGAGCACCCGGACCCGGCGACGAGGCAGCGCGAGAGGGCGGACCTCGACTGGTGGGTCCGCGCGGCACGAAACACGCTCGAGAGAGGCGAACCCTGATGGATCTCAAGACCCTGTACGCCCGCACCGTCGAGGGATGGGCCGAGCGCGTCAACGCGGTCCCGGCCAATCGCTGGGACGACCCCACTCCCTGCCGTGACTGGACCGTGCGCGACCTCGTCAACCACGTGTGCGGGGAGGACCTGTGGACCGGGCCGCTGGTGGCCGGCCGCACCATCGAGGAGGTCGGGCACCGGTTCGACGGTGACCTGCTGGGCGGGGACCCGATCCGCAGCGCCCTGGCGGCCGCCTCCGAGGCCACGCGTGCCGTGGCCGGCACGCCGGAGGGCGGCACCGTCCACCTGTCGTACGGCGACGAGCAGCTGGACGAGTACGTCCACCAGCTGGCCGCCGACCACCTGATCCACGGGTGGGACCTGGCGGTGGCGACGGGAGGCGACCCGCGGCTCGACCCGGCGCTGGTGGCCGAGGTGGCCGCCTGGTTCGCCGAGCGCGAGGACCTCTACCGGGCGGCGGGGGCCGTCGGACCGCGCGCCGCGTCGCACGGGGACGCCCAGGGTGACCTGCTCGCGAGTGCCGGCCGGGACGCCGAGTGGGGCCCCAACCACGCGGCCCTGGCCCGGTTCTCCGCCGCCTTCGGCAGCGGCGACGTCGACGCGATCATGGCGCTGATGACCGACGACTGCGTGTTCGAGGCGACCGGGCCCGCCCCGGACGGGATCCGGCACGAGGGAGCAGCAGCCGTGCGCGCCGTGTGGGACGAGCTCTTCGGGCAGACCGGGGAGGCGGTCTTCACCGAGGAGGAGTCGTTCGTCTGCGGCGACCGCGGCGTGCTGCGGTGGCGGTTCGACTGGACCGACGAGCAGGGGACGCCCGGCCACGTGCGCGGCGTCGACGTGCTGCGGCTGCGGGACGGACGGGTCGCCGAGAAGCTCTCCTACGTGAAGGGCTGACGGCAACCCGTCCCCGGGTCGTGCTTGGATGGAGCCATGACCGAGCACGCCATTGACCCGGCCATCGTCGAGGCGGTCCACACCGTCGCCAACCGCTTCGGCGCCGCCGGGCTCGAGGACCTCATCACCGAGGCCCAGCGCGAGCTGGGCGAGGCGCGCGCAGCGCTCGAGCAGCTCGCCCGCGAGACCCCGTGACCGTCAGCGCGTGAGCCGCTTCAGCCGGCCGCGCGCCGAGGAGCCCGCCTTCAGCGACACCAGCCCCGCGGCCCTCCCCAGCCCGTGGGGCGGCATGTTGCCGTAGACCGCTTCGTACTCCCCGGCGCGCACCAGGTAGGTCTCGTGCCAGATGCCCGACCTGGGGTCGCGGCCCACGCGCCTCCAGTAGGTGCGCCACGCCGGCCGGTGCGGGTCGCCGTCGTCGTTCGCGAACCGTTCGAGGTCCTCGAACGACCGCCAGTACTGCACGTTCATCGTCAGCCCGTAGGTCTCGTAGCCCAACAGGCCCTTCTCGGGATGCTCGGTGAGGTACTTGAGCATGTACGGCATCCCGCGCATGCCTCCGAGGTCGCGCAGGCTGCGCACCGGATGTCGTACGTCGATCCGTGCGCCGATCAGGAACACCACGAAGTCGCCGTCGATGTGTGCCGTCCAGCGGCCCTGCCGCACCTCCGCCATTCCCGGATGGTCCCGCGGCGACGTAGGGCTCGACAAGGGTCGACCGCCCTGCATCGGTTCGCCCCGGGCCGGACGGGCGACGTACCCTAGGCCGATCCCCGATCCGTTGTGAGGAACCGCTGTGTCCAAGAGCCTGTTCGCCCGTCTCGAGCCCCGGCTGTCGTCGGTCTCGAAGCCGATCCAGTACGTCGGCGGCGAGCTGAACTCCACGGTCAAGGACTGGGACTGCGCCCCCGAGGGCGCGACCGTCCGCTGGGCGCTGATGTACCCCGACGCCTACGAGGTCGGCCTGCCCAACCAGGGCGTGCAGATCCTCTACGAGGTGCTCAACGAGCGCGACTGGATCGTCGCCGAGCGCACCTACGCCGTGTGGCCCGACATGGAGCAGGTCATGCGCGAGGGCGACGCGCAGGGGCCGATCCCGCAGTTCACCGTCGACGCCCACCGCCCGGTGCGTGACTTCGACCTCTTCGGGCTGAGCTTCTCCACCGAGCTCGGCTACACCAACATGCTCAACGCCCTCGACCTGGCCGGGATCCCGCTGCACGCGGTCGACCGCGGCGAGGACGACCCGGTCGTGCTCGCCGGTGGCCACGCGGCGTTCAACCCCGAGCCGATCGCCGACTTCCTCGACGCCGCCGTCCTCGGTGACGGCGAGGAGGTCGTGCTCGCGATCTCCGAGGTGGTGCGCGAGTGGAAGGGCGAGGGCCGGCCGGGTGGCCGCGACGAGCTGCTGCGCCGGCTCGCCGTCAGCGGCGGCGTCTACGTGCCGAAGTTCTACGACGTGGGGTACGCCGAGGACGGCTCGATCGAGACCGTCGTGCCCAACCGTCCCGGCATCCCGTTCCGGGTCCGCAAGCACACGCTGATGGACCTCGACGCCTGGCCCTACCCGGCCAAGCCGCTGGTGCCGCTCGCCGAGACCGTGCACGAGCGCTTCTCGGTCGAGATCTTCCGCGGCTGCACCCGCGGCTGCCGCTTCTGCCAGGCCGGCATGATCACCCGCCCGGTGCGCGAGCGCTCGATCGAGACGATCGGCGACATGGTCGAGAACGGCATCCGCAAGTCCGGCTTCGAGGAGGTCGGGCTGCTCTCGCTGTCCTCGGCCGACCACACCGAGATCGGTGAGGTGGCCAAGGGGCTGGCCGACCGGTACGACGGGTCCAACGTCTCGCTGTCGCTGCCCTCGACCCGGGTCGACGCGTTCAACATCACGCTGGCCAACGAGTTCTCCCGCAACGGGCGGCGCTCGGGCCTGACCTTCGCGCCCGAGGGCGGCTCGGAGCGGATGCGCAAGGTGATCAACAAGATGGTCACCGAGGAGGACCTCATCCGCACCGTCGCCACGGCGTACTCCCACGGCTGGCGGCAGGTGAAGCTCTACTTCATGTGCGGCCTGCCCACGGAGACCGACGAGGACGTGCTGGCCATCGCCGACCTCGCGAAGAAGGTCATCGCCAAGGGTCGCGAGGTCTCCGGCCGCAACGACATCCGGTGCACCGTCTCGATCGGCGGCTTCGTGCCCAAGCCGCACACGCCGTTCCAGTGGGCGGCGCAGCTCGACCACGAGACCACCGACGAGCGGCTCAAGAAGCTCCGCGACACCGTCCGCGAGGACAAGCGGTTCGGGCGCGCGATCGGCTTCCGCTACCACGACGGCAAGCCCGGGATCGTCGAGGGACTGCTGTCGCGCGGCGACCGCCGGGTCGGCGCCATCATCGAGCAGGTCTGGCGCGACGGCGGCCGCTTCGACGGCTGGAGCGAGCACTTCTCCTACGACCGCTGGGTCGAGTCGGCGGACAAGGCGCTCGCCGCTCTGCCGGAAGGGGAGGGCGGCGTCGACCTGGACTGGTTCACCACCCGCGAGCGGGAGTACGACGAGGTCCTGCCCTGGGACCACCTCGACTCCGGCCTCGACAAGGACTGGTTGTGGGCCGACTGGGAGGACGCCATCGACCCCGACTCCGACGTCGAGGTCGAGGACTGCCGCTGGACGCCCTGCTACGACTGCGGCGTCTGCCCGGAGATGAACACCGAGATCCAGATCGGCCCCACCGGCCGCCAGCTGCTCCCGCTCTCGGTCGTCTGACTCGACTCCGACCTGTCGCCCGCGCGAGCGGTGAGTGAGCCACCGTTCAGTGCACGAGAACGGTTGAGCCGTGGTGCGTCAGGCCGACTGAGTCTCGGTCCGTCGTCGGGGCAGCTGGTCCTCGATCGCGGCCGGGCGGGCGACGTACAGCCCGAGGGCGACCTGCGGAACCATCAGCAGCGTCAGCAGGAGCAGGGGAGCGGTCCAGGCCCCGGTGGCGTCGTACAACGCGCTCATCGCGAACGGTCCCAGCGCCGCGATCAGGTAGCCGGTGGACTGGGTGAACCCCGACAGTGCGGCGGTGCCCTGCGGCGTGCGGGCCCGCAGCCCGATCAGCGTCAGCACGATCGGGAAGGTCACCGCGCCGATGCCGACCAGGATCGCGCCGGGGACCGCGAAGCCGTGCGGCGCGACGATCAGTCCGACGTACCCGAGCGGGTAGCAGGCCATGATCGCCAGCAGGATGGCGCGCTGGTCGGTGCGTCGCGCGACGGCGGCCGGGGCCCACAGGGACAGAGGGATCGACATGGCCGCCACCAGCGCGACCAGGGCGCCGGCCTGGCCGGCGGTGTAGCCGTTGTCCCGCCAGAGCTGGGCGAACCAGCCGAAGACCGAGTAGGCCTGGAGCGACTGGAGCCCGAAGAAGAGCGCCATGGCCAGCCCCAGCCGGGTGCGCGCGACGTCGGCCGCGCGGATCGACCGCTGCGTCGGCTCGAGGCTCCGGTCGTGGGCGACCAGCCCGACCCAGGGCAGCGCGGCGAGCAGCGCGACCGCCGCCCACGCCCCCAGGCCCCAGCGCCAGGAACCGGCCGCCTGGGACAGCGGGACCGTGACCAGCAGGGCGCCGGTGAGCCCGACCGCGAGCGCCGTCGTGTAGATGGCGGTGACCCGGCCGATCCGGTCGGGGAAGTGGAGCTTGACCAGGCTCGGCAGCAGCACGTTGGCCATCGCCATGCCGCCGAGCGCGAGCAGCGACAGGACCAGGAAGAGCGCCTCGCTGTGGGCGACCGCGCGGCCGAGGAGCCCGAGGACCGCGGCGAGCAGGGCCAGCAGCGTGACCCGGTGGACCCCGATCCTGCGTGCCGCCGCCGGCGCGAGCGCCCCGAAGACCGCGAAGCCGATGACCGGGAGCGAGGTGAGCAGCCCGGCGGCCGTCGGTGACATCCCCAGCGACGACCGCACCTCGGCGAGGACCGGACCGACGCTGACCGCGGCCGGACGCAGGTTCAGCGAGAGGAGGACGAGGCCGGTGAGGATGACGAGGGAGGTACGCCGAGCGGTCACTCGTCCCATCCTCGCAGGGCACCGGTTGTCGGCGGGCTCGGGCAGGATGGGGGCATGCGGCACATCCCCGACGTCGAGCGGCGGGCCCGGCTCGCGCGCCGCCACGCCGTCGCGCCCGGGCAGCGGGTGGCGGACCCGGTCGCGGCGACCCGAGCGATGACGGTGCTCCACGCGACCGAGCCGGCGACGGTCTATCTCTCGTTGTTCGCGCGGGTCGACGGCCTGACCCACGACGAGGTGGACCGGCTGCTGTACGCCGAGCGGGCCCTGGTCAAGCAGCTCGCGATGCGGCGCACGCTCTTCGTCTTCCCCCGCGACCTGCTCCCGGCCGCCTGGGGAAGCGCCTCGGCCCGCGTGGCGACGCAGCTGCGGACGCGGCTGGCGAAGGACGTGGAGGCTGCGGGGATCGCCGAGGACGGCACGGCCTGGCTCGACGCCGCGTGCGCGGCCGTCCTCGACCGGCTGGCCGACGGGTCCGCCCTGGGCGCCCAGGCGCTGCGGGAGCAGCTCCCCGAGCTCCAGGGGCGCATCGAGATGGCCGCGGGCAAGTCCTACGGCGGCAACTTCCCCATCGCGCCCCGGGTGCTGACCCAGCTCGGCGTGGAGGCGGCCACCGTGCGCGGCCCCAACGATGGTCACTGGCGGCTCTCCCGGCCCCGGTGGACGCTGATGCACCACTGGCTGGGGGAGGAGGCGAGCCCGCTGAAGGCCGACGAGGGGTACGCCGAGCTGGTCGCGCGCTGGCTGGCCTCCTTCGGCCCCGGGACCACCGCCGACCTGCAGTGGTGGCTGGGCGCGACGGCCGGCGCGGTGAAGCGGGCGCTGGCCGACGTCGGAGCCGTCCAGGTGTCGCTCGACGGTGACGCGGCGGGCTGGGTGCTGCCCGGCGACACGGAGCCGGTGACCCGCGACGAGCCGTGGGCGGCGCTGCTGCCGGTGCTCGACCCGACCGTGATGGGGTGGAAGGAGCGCGGATTCTTCCTGGGCCCGCACGGCCCCGCGCTGTTCGACACCAACGGCAACGCCGGCACCACCGCCTGGTGGGACGGCCGGATCGTGGGGTGCTGGGTCCAGGATCCCGGAGGCGTCGTCCACGTCGAGGTGCTCGAGGAGGTCGGCGCCGACGCGCGCGAGGCGCTCGAGGCCGAGGCGGCGCGGTTGACCGCCTGGCTGGACGGCACCCGTGTGAGCACCGTCTACCCCTCGACGGCGATGAAGAGCGCGGCCGCACGGGTCGGCGGGGGCGTGGCCTAGCCTTTCGCCGTGCGTGAACAGCCCGAGCAGCAGGCCCCACCCGTCCAGCGACTCCGCATCCGCTACGCCAAGCGTGGACGGCTGCGCTTCACCAGCCACCGCGACTTCAGCCGGGCGTTCGAGCGGGCGGTCTTCCGGGCCCGCATCCCGATGGCCTACTCCTCGGGCTTCAACCCGCACCCGCGCATCTCCTACGCCGGCGCGGCGCCGACGGGGTCGGCGAGCGAGGCGGAGTACCTCGAGATCGCGCTGGCCGAGGTCGTCACGCCGGACAGCGTCCGGGTGGCGCTCGAGGAGGCGCTCCCCGACGGCCTCGACATCCTCGAGGTGGTGGAGTCGCCGGGCGGCTCCCTGGCCGACCGGCTCGAGGCGAGCCGCTGGAGCCTGGAGGTCACCACACCCGCCGAGGAGGCCGAGGCCGCGGTCGAGCGGTTCCTGGCGACCGAGTCGGTCCCGGTCCAGCGGATGACCAAGAAGGGGATGCGGGAGTTCGACTGCCGCGCGGCGGTGGTGTCACTCGGGGTTGCCCCGCACGAGCGCGGCGCCTGCCTCGACCTGGTGCTCCGGCACACGGTTCCCGCCGTCCGGCCGGACGACGTCCTGACCGGGCTCGCGGCGGTCTCCGGCCTCACGGCGGGCGAGTCGCCGCTGCTCACCCGGCTCGCGCAGGGACCGCTGGACGCGACGACCGGGGAGATCGGTGACCCGCTGCGTGGTTCGGTATAGGACCCTTTCGGGTGGCGTGTGCGATACTCGCCGTGGTTGACGACGGACGGCTTGCTGTCCACGAGTCGACCCGACGACGTTCTCGCCGTCCCCGCCCGGGGTCGGCACAGTGGGTGTACGTCCTCGCCAGACCGCGACGCGGCAGGCGGGTCGGTGACAGCGACCCGCGACAGTCAGACCGACTGAGCCCGGCGACCGCGGCAGGTGATGTGTCGGCCACCCAGTGACGCGCTGCGGAGAGTGCCGTCGCCATCGAAGGCTTAGCGCCGTCGGCCCTGAACTCGCGGGTCCCGGCGTCCGACACGCCCGGTGCCGAGGCATCGGGTCGAGGAGCAGTACATGCCCGACGACCTCCACACCGCAGAATCCACCACGGGCGAGGAAGCTCCGGCGCCCGACTCCGGCGCCGCCGTGAGCGCCGCCCCCGCCGAGGGCCCGGCTGCCGAGATCGACGGGGCCGAGGCCGCGCCGGTGAAGAAGGCGGCCGCGCGGAAGACCACCGCCAGGAAGGCTCCCGCCAAGAAGGCGGCCACCAAGAAGACCGCAGCGAAGAAGACGGCCGCCCCCGCGGCCGACGAGCCGCTCCCGGTCGTCGAGGACCTCGCGGTCGAGCCCTCGCCGGAGCCCGCCGAGGAGGCCCCGGCGAAGAAGGCGGCCGCGAAGAAGGCGGCGGCCAAGAAGGCCCCCGCCAAGAAGGCGGCGGCGAAGAAGACCACCGCGAGGACGACTGCGAAGAAGGCCGCGCCGGCCGAGGCCCCGCTCGAGGCTCCCGCCGAGGAGGAGCTCGCCGAGACGCCCGCCGCCGAGACTCCCGAGGAGCCGGCCACCGTCGAGGCTGCGGCCCCGATGCTGCTGTTCAAGGCTCCGGAGCCCACGAAGGCCCCGGCCAAGCGCACCCGCAAGGCCGCCCAGCCGAAGCCTGAGCCCGAGGCCGACCAGGGCGAGGCCACCACCGCCGAGCCGGAGGGCAAGGCAGCCGGGGCCGAGAAGCCGGGCAAGACCGAGAAGGCCGGCAAGACCGGGAAGGCCGAGAAGGCAGCGGCCCCGGCGTCGGCCGAGACCGAGACCGAGGTCGCGCCCGCCGGCGAGCAGCCCGCGGCCCAGGGCCCCGGCGAGTCCGCGGAGGGCGAGGAGGGCGAGGGCGGCGGTCGTCGCCGTCGCCGCCGCGGTGGCCGCCGCCGCCGCAAGTCCGGTGAGGGCGAGAACGGTGACGCCCAGAACGGCTCCTCCGAGGAGGAGGCCGAGGCGACCGAGACCGAGGCCGAGGCCGAGGCCGAGGAGACCGGGGGCGAGGGTTCCTCGCGCCGTCGCCGTCGGCGTCGCCGTTCCGGCGACGACTCCGGCGACTCCGGTGACGAGCCGCAGAACACCGTGACCCGGGTCCGCCGGCAGCGGAACGCCGAGGACGAGATCACCGCCGTGTCCGGCTCCACCCGCCTCGAGGCCAAGAAGCAGCGGCGCCGCGAGGGTCGGGAGGCCGGCCGCCGCCGCGCCCCGATCGTGAGCGAGGCCGAGTTCCTCGCCCGTCGCGAGGCGGTCGAGCGCGTCATGGTCATCCGCCAGCGCGACGAGCTCACCCAGATCGGCGTGCTGGAGGACAAGGTCCTCGTCGAGCACTACGTCGCCCGTGAGTCGCAGACCTCGCTGATCGGCAACGTCTACCTCGGTCGGGTGCAGAACGTCCTGCCCTCGATGGAGGCCGCCTTCATCGACATCGGCAAGGGCCGCAACGCGGTCCTCTACGCCGGCGAGGTCAACTGGTCGGCGCTGGGCCACCGGGACGGTCAGCCCCGCAAGATCGAGTCGGTGCTCACCTCGGGCCAGCCGGTCCTGGTGCAGGTCACCAAGGACCCGATCGGGCACAAGGGCGCCCGCCTGACCAGCCAGATCAGCCTGGCCGGCCGCTTCCTGGTGTACGTGCCCGACGGCACCACCAGCGGCATCTCCCGCAAGCTGCCGGACACCGAGCGCAACCGGCTCAAGACGCTGCTCAAGGAGATCGTGCCGGACAGCGCGGGCGTCATCGTGCGCACCGCGGCCGAGGGCGCCAGCGAGGACGAGCTGACCCGCGACGTCGAGCGGCTCAAGGCGCGCTGGGAGGACATCGAGAAGAAGTCCAAGGGCAGCGCACCGCAGCTGTTGTACGGCGAGCCGGACCTGACCCTGAAGGTCGTCCGTGACCTGTTCACCGAGGACTTCACCAAGCTGGTGATCCAGGGCGAGGACGCGTGGGACACCGTCCAGGGGTACGTCGCGCACGTGGCGCCCGACCTGGAGCAGCGGCTCGAGCGTTTCGCGCCGAACGACAGCGGCAAGGACGTGTTCGCGACGTACCGGATCGAGGAGCAGATCGCCAAGGGCCTGGACCGGAAGGTGTGGCTGCCCTCCGGCGGCTCGCTGATCATCGACCGTACCGAGGCGATGACGGTCGTCGACGTCAACACCGGCAAGTTCACCGGGTCCGGCGGCAACCTCGAGGAGACCGTCACCAAGAACAACCTGGAGGCGGCCGAGGAGATCGTCCGCCAGCTCCGGCTGCGTGACATCGGCGGCATCATCGTCGTGGACTTCATCGACATGGTCCTGGAGTCCAACCGCGACCTGGTGCTGCGTCGCCTGGTCGAGTGCCTGGGCCGGGACCGCACCCGCCACCAGGTCGCCGAGGTGACCTCGCTGGGCCTGGTGCAGATGACCCGCAAGCGGATCGGCACCGGCCTGGTCGAGGCGTTCAGCGAGAACTGCGAGCACTGCCAGGGTCGCGGCGTCGTGATCAAGGACGCCCCGGTCGAGCCGAAGAGGGCCGAGGACGACTCGCGCCGCGGGGGAGGACGCCGCACCCGCGGCGGCCGGGGTCGCGGCCAGGAGGACGGCGGCCAGCACGACGGTGGCAACGGCGGCCAGTCCGCTCCGTCGCCGAAGGACGTGGCGGCGGTCGCGAAGCCGGAGAACGCCGACAAGGCACCGGTGGAGGAGCTGGAGCAGCCGACCGAGGCGCCCGCCAGGGAGAAGCGGCGGCCCACGGAGAAGCCCGCCGAGAAGCCGACCGAGGCGACTCCCACCGCGGAGCCCGCCGAGTCGCCCCAGGCGCCGGCCGCCGAGGAGAAGCAGCCCGAGCCCGTCGAGCCCGCCGCCCCGAAGGTCGTCACCCGGACCCGGCGTCGGGCCGCGAGCCGACCGGCCGGGCAGCCCGAGCAGCAGAGCGCGCCCGCGCCGGTGGTGATCGAGGCCGCCCCGGCCGCCGCCGAGGCGCCCGTCGCGGAGCCGGTGGCCCCGGTCGAGCCGCCCAAGGTCGTCACCCGCACCCGTGGCCGCAGCGCGAGCCGCCCCGCGGGCCCGCCCGCGGCGGGGACGGACGCCGAGGTGCAGTCGGGTGGTGAGGGCGCGGTGCCGGCCATGCCGGCCGCGACCTCGACGCCGCCCGGCAGCGTCGGCAGCGTGGGGGCGCCCCCGGTGCACGGTTCCGTGGAGCCGGGCACGGCCGCCACGGAGCCCGGCACCGGCGAGGAGGCACCGCCGGCCGAGGACAGCCACCCGGTCGAGCACGTCCCGATCAAGAAGAAGGGCTCGCGCAAGCGCTGAGTCCCGATCGTGGAGCTTCCGGCGTACCGCCGGTGCGCCGGAATCTCCACGATCATGCGGGTCGGCGGGCCTGCCGCCGTGTTTTGCGGTCTGGGTGCCCGATCCGTACTATTGACCCTCGGTGCGCTTGTGCGTGCCTCTCTCTGTGTGGCAGTCCGCGCCATCGCCGATCCAGGTTCGACCCGGGGGGTCGTGGATGCGTGCGGAGCAGCCCCAGACCAAGACTGATGCAGCAGACGGAATCGACGAAGGAGACCGCGGTGTACGCGATCGTGCGCGCAGGCGCCAAGCAGCAGAAGGTTGCCGTGGGCGACGTCATCGAGATCGACAAGGTGACGACCGAGGTGGGCCAGACGCTGACCCTTCCCGTCGTTCTCGCCGTCGATGGCGAGACCATCACCTCCGACGCGAAGGCGCTCGACAAGGCCTCCGTGACCGTCGAGGTGCTCGGCGCCACCAAGGGCCCGAAGATCATCATCCAGAAGTACAAGAACAAGACCGGTTACAAGAAGCGCCAGGGTCACCGTCAGAAGTACACCCAGGTCAAGGTCACCGACATCTCCCTCTGAGCGCAGCACGGCTCCGAGACACCTAAGGACTCGAAATGGCACACAAGAAGGGCGCGGCGTCGACCAAGAACGGTCGCGACTCGAACGCGCAGCGGCTCGGCGTCAAGCGGTACGGCGGCCAGACGGTCAACGCCGGCGAGATCATCGTGCGCCAGCGTGGCACCCACTTCCACCCGGGCAGCGGCGTCGGCCGCGGCGGTGACGACACCCTGTTCGCGCTCGTCGCGGGCGCCGTCGAGTTCGGCACCCGCCGGGGTCGTCGTGTCGTCAACATCCTCCCGGGCGAGTGACCTGACGCTCACCTGAGGCTTTTCACGAAGGGCGTCCCTGTCGACGGGGCGCCCTTCGCCCATTTGCTCCACACAAGCTCGATCGGCGGTTGACCCATGGCTGTACCCACCTTCGTGGACCGGGTGACGTTGTACGTCAGCGCCGGTCGGGGCGGCAACGGTGTCGCCTCGGTGCACCGGGAGAAGTTCAAGCCGCTCGGCGGCCCCGACGGCGGCAACGGCGGCCCGGGCGGCTCGGTGATCCTCCGGGTGGACCCGGACGTCACCACGCTCATCGACTACCACCACAGCCCGAAGCGCCGCGGTGAGCACGGCGGCCACGGCGCGGGCGGCCACCGCAACGGCGCCCACGGCGCCGACCTGGTGCTGCCGGTCCCCGACGGCACCCTGGTGACCGACCGGAAGGGCGCCGTGCTGGCCGACATGGTCGGCCCGGGCACCGAGCTGGTCGTCGCGCAGGGCGGCCGCGGCGGCCTCGGCAACGCCGCGCTGGCCTCCTCGAAGCGCAAGGCCCCCGGCTTCGCGCTGCTCGGCGAGCCCGGCGACGAGCTCGAGATCGTGCTCGAGCTCAAGGTGGTCGCCGACATCGGCCTCGTGGGGTTCCCGAGCGCCGGCAAGTCGAGCCTGATCGCCGCGATCTCGCGGGCCCGGCCGAAGATCGCCGACTACCCGTTCACCACGCTGGTGCCCAACCTCGGCGTGGTGACCGCCGGCGACACCACCTTCACCGTGGCCGACGTGCCCGGCCTGATCGAGGGCGCCAGCGACGGCCGCGGCCTCGGCCACGACTTCCTGCGCCACATCGAGCGCTGCGCGGCCCTGGTCCACGTCATCGACACCGCCACCATGGAGCCCGGCCGGAACCCGGTCGAGGACCTCGACATCATCGAGAACGAGCTGTCGCGGTACGGCGGCCTCGAGGACCGGCCCCGGCTGGTGGCCCTGAACAAGATCGACGTGCCGGACGGCCGGGACATCTCCGGGTTCGTCGTCGACGAGCTGCGCGAGCGCGGCCTGCGGGTCTTCCCGGTGTCGGCGGCCTCGGGGGAGGGCATGCGTGAGCTGACGTTCGCGATGGCCGAGATCGTGGCCCGCGCCCGCGCCGAGAAGCCGGTCGTCGAGGCGCAGCGGATCGTGCTGAGGCCGCCCTCCGCGGACGGGTCGGACTCCTTCACCGTCACCGAGACCGACGAGGGCTGGCGGGTGCGCGGCGAGAAGCCCGAGCGCTGGGTGCGGCAGACCGACTTCAGCAACGACGAGGCGGTCGGCTTCCTCGCCGACCGGCTCAACCGGCTCGGCGTCGAGACCCGGCTCGTCGAGCTCGGCGCCGAGGAGGGCGACGCCGTCCTCATCGGCCACCCCGACAACTCGGTGGTCTTCGACTTCAAGCCCGGCGTCGACGCCGGCGTCGAGATGCTCGGCCGGCGCGGCGAGGACCAGCGGTTCGACGAGTCGCGTGCCGCGGCCCGGCGTCGCCGCGCCATCGACGAGGCGATGGACGACCGTGGCGAGGGCGAGACCCGCGCCGACGTGGCCCGCCGCCTGGACAAGCCCGAGCGGTACGGCCCCTCGTCGTACGAGATCGGCACCCACGACGACCCGGACTGGGCGGAGAGCGACCCCGGGGTGAGCGAGCAGGAATGAGCGGTCGCGAGCCACGGGTCGAGGTGACGGGGGCCCGACGCGTGGTGGTGAAGGTCGGCTCCTCGTCCCTGACCACCGCCGCCGGCGGGATCGACCCGGCGGCGGTCAGCCGGCTCGTCGACGTGCTCGCGGCGGTGCGCGCCCGCGGCGCCGAGGTGGTGCTGGTCTCCTCCGGAGCGATCGCCGCCGGCCTCGCGCCGCTGGGCCTGAGCCGACGCCCCCGTGGCCTGGCCGCGCAGCAGGCCGCGGCGTCCGTGGGCCAGGGCCTGCTGGTGCACCGCTACACCGAGGAGCTCGCCCGGCACGGCGTGATCGCCGGCCAGGTGCTGCTCACCCTGGACGACGTCACCCGGCGCTCGCACTACCGCAACGCCTACCAGACCTTCGCCAAGCTGCTCGACCTCGGCGTGCTGCCGATCGTCAACGAGAACGACACCGTCGCGACCTCGGAGATCCGCTTCGGCGACAACGACCGGCTGGCCGCGCTGGTGGCCCACCTCGTGCACGCCGACCTGCTGGTGCTGCTCTCCGACGTCGACGGGCTGTACGACGCCCACCCGGCCGACCCTGGCAGCGCCCTGGTCACCGACGTGGCCACCGAGGCCGACCTGGACTCGGTGAGCATCGGCAGCGCCGGGGCCGCCGGCGTCGGCACCGGCGGCATGCAGACCAAGGTCGAGGCCGCCCGCATCGCCACCGGGGCCGGGATCCCGGTGGTGCTGACCGCCGCGGACCGCGCGCCCGAGGCGCTCGAGGGGCACCCGGTCGGCACCCTCTTCCACGCCACCGGCCGCCGCCGCCCCACCCGGCTGCTCTGGCTGGCGCACGCCACGGAGCCCAAGGGCAGCCTGCACCTCGATGCCGGCGCGGTCCGGGCCGTGGTCGAGCGCCGGGCCTCGTTGCTCGCGGCGGGCGTCACCGGTGCCTCCGGCAGCTTCGTGGCGGGCGACCCCGTCGACCTGTGCGGCCCGGACGGCGTCCCGGTGGCCCGGGGCCTGGTCAACTTCGACGCCGAGGAGGTGCCGAGCCTGCTCGGCCGCACCTCGCACCAGCTCAAGCAGGAGCTGGGCTCCGGCTACGAGCGCGAGGTCGTGCACCGCGACGACCTGGTCCTGCTGTGAGCGGGAGGGAGCCGCTTCCGCGGAGCGCGGACGAGATCGCCGAGGACGAGGCGTTCTTCCGCCGGTACGGCGCGTGGGCGCCGTTCGAGCCGGCCGCGCTGCAGGAGTTCATGGCGGGCTTCCCGCGGCCCTGGTGGATCGTGGGCGGCTGGTCGATCGAGGCGTTCACCGGGGCGCCTCGTGAGCACGAGGACGTCGATCTCTCGATCCTCGCCTGCGACGTGCCGGCATTGCGCGAGCACGTCGGGGACCGGTGGCACCTGTGGAGCAACCACGGGGGCACGCTGCGGCCGCTCGACGACCGGTTCCCCGAGCCCCTCAGCGTGGAGAGCCAGATCTGGGTGCGCGCCAGCGCCCAGGACCCGTGGGTGATCGACCTGCCGATCACCCCGGACCGCGACGGTCTGTGGACCAGCAAGCGGATGCCTGACCACGTGGCCCCGCTCGAGCAGGTCACCTGGGTGGCTGCCGACGGGATCCGCTACCTGCGGCCCGAGATCACGCTCCTCTACAAGGCCGCCCTGCAGCGGCCGAAGGACGACCGCGACCTGGACCGGACCTGGCCGCTCCTCGAGCCGGCTGCCCGCACCTGGCTGCGCGAGGCCGTGCACGACCTGTACCCGGACCACGCCTGGCTCGAGCGGATGGCCTGAGGAACCGGCTGCGGCCCTGCTCCGTCCGACCTCCTGCACCCCCGAAGGGACATCAGCAGGAGACACAGCATGAAGATCCAGATCGCCGGGCTCGTCGCTGCCGCGGCGCTGCTCACCGCGTGTGGCTCGGACACGACCGTCGCGGACGACCCGGCCCCCACCACCACGTCCCCCAGCGAGGCCGGGCCGCCGCACTGGCCGACCGAGGGCTGCGAGACACGCTCGGGGTCATCGATCGACTACGGGTCCGACGCAGCCGGCGCCGACACCCCGCAGGAGGCACTCGCGCAGTACAACCCCGACGGCCTGTCGGTCGTCCGCGAGAAGCAGCGGCCGCACCGCGAGCCCCGCTGGCTGGTCGTGGACGAGGACGACGAGATCGTCCGGGCGGTGTCGATGTTCGAGGGGGACAACGGCTGGCTGGTCGACGGCGTCGAGGAGTGCAGCGGCTGACGCGACCGCGGTTGGGCGGGGCAGCCGGGTGCGCCGTACGCTGGTCGGTGCGATGACCACCCGGACCGCCTATCTCGACCATGCCGCCACCACGCCGATGCGTGCGGAGGCCGTCGAGGCGATGACGGCGCACCTGCTCGACGTGGGCAACCCCAGCTCCCTGCACGCCTCCGGCCGCAAGGCCCGCCGGGTGGTGGAGGAGTCCCGGGAGACGATCGCGCAGGCGATGGGCTGCCGTCCCAGCGAGGTCGTCTTCACCTCCGGCGGGACCGAGGCCGACAACCTGGCGGTCAAGGGCATCTACTGGGCCCGGCGCGCGGTCGACCCGGCCCGCACCCGGATCCTCACCACCGCCGTCGAGCACCACGCCGTCCTCGACCCGCTGCACTGGCTCGAGGAGCGCGAGGGCGCGGAGGTCGAGCTGCTGCCGGTCGACCGCGAGGCGCGGCTGGACCTCGACGCGCTGCGCGCCTCCATCGCCCGCGACCCCGGCTCGGTCGCCCTGGTCTCGGTGATGTGGGCCAACAACGAGGTCGGCACCCTCCAGCCGATCGACCAGGTCGTCGCGATCGCCGCCGAGCACGGCATCCCCGTGCACACCGACGCCGTCCAGGCCGTCGGCGCCGTCCCCGTCGACTTCGCGGCCTCGGGCGTCGACGCGCTCACCCTGACCGGGCACAAGGTCGGCGGGCCCTACGGCGTCGGCGCGCTGGTCGTACGCCGTGAGGTCGGCGTGACGCCGCTGGTGCACGGCGGCGGCCAGGAGCGCGACATCCGCAGCGGCACCATCGACACGCCGGCCATCGCCGGCTTCGCGGCCGCGGTCGAGCTGTCCGTCAAGCACCAGGCCGACCACGCCGCCCGGGTCAGCGCCCTGCGCGACGACCTGGTGCGTCGCGTCATCGAGGTCGTGCCCGACGCCCACGTCCACGGTGCTCCGCTCGACTCCGCGGGGGTGGGCCGGCTGCCCGGCAACGCGCACCTCGGCTTCCCCGACTGCGAGGGCGACTCCCTGCTGATGCTGCTCGACGCCCGCGGGATCGAGTGCTCGACGGGCTCGGCCTGCTCGGCCGGCGTCCCGCAGCCCTCCCACGTGCTGCTCGCGATGGGCTGCACCGACGAGGCCGCGCGCCACTCGCTGCGGTTCTCGCTCGGGCACACCTCCACCCAGGCCGACGTCGACACGCTCGTCGAGGCGATCGGTCCGGTCGTCGAGCGCGCCCGGGCCTCACGCCGATGAGAGTTCTCGCCGCGATGTCCGGCGGCGTGGACTCGGCCGTCGCCGCCGCCCGCGCGGCCGAGGCCGGCCACGAGGTCACCGGCATCCACCTGGCCCTCTCGCGCAACCCCGCGTCGTACCGCTCCGGGGCCCGCGGCTGCTGCACCATCGAGGACAGCAACGACGCGCGCCGCGCCGCCGACGTGATCGGCATCCCGTTCTACGTCTGGGACCTCAGCGACCGCTTCCACGAGGACGTGGTCGAGGACTTCATGGACGAGTACGCCGCCGGCCGCACGCCCAACCCGTGCCTGCGGTGCAACGAGAAGATCAAGTTCGCCGCGGTGCTCGACCGGGCGCTGGGACTGGGGTTCGACGCGGTCGCCACCGGGCACTACGCGCAGCTGCGGACCGGGGCGGACGGCCTGATCGAGATGCATCGTGCCGTCGACGACGGCAAGGACCAGTCCTACGTGCTCGGGGTCCTCGACCAGGACCAGCTCGCCCACTCGATGTTCCCGCTGGGCGACTCGCGCAAGGAGGACGTGCGGCGCGAGGCCGCGGCGCGGGGGCTGCTGGTCGCCGACAAGCCCGACAGCCACGACATCTGCTTCGTCGCCGACGGGGACAACGCCGGCTGGCTGCGGGAGAAGCTCGGCGAGAAGGCACCCAACCACGGCGGCGACATCGTCGACGAGTCCTCCGGCGAGGTGCTGGGCCGGCACGAGGGGACCTACGGGTTCACCATCGGGCAGCGCAAGGGGCTGCGCATCGGTCGGCCCGCACCCGACGGCAAGCCGCGGTTCGTGCTCGACATCGAGCCGGTGTCCGGCACGGTCACCGTGGGACCCCGCGAGCGGCTGGCCGTCGACCGGCTCGCCGGCATCCGCCCGCGCTGGTGCGGCACCGTGCCCCGGCGCCTCGAGGGCACCGTCCAGCTCCGCGCCCACGGCGAGGAGCACCGGGCCGTGGTGACCACCGACGGCGACGAGGTCGCGATCGAGCTGCTGGACCCGGCGTACGGCATCGCCCCCGGGCAGGCCGCGGTGATCTACGACGGCACCCGCGTGGTCGGCTCCGCCACCATCGCGAGCACCCAGCGGGTCCCGGCGGACGCATGACGATCGCCACCGGTGTCGGGTCGATGCCCGGCGAGGACCAGCACGCGTACGCCGAGGCGGTCCGGACCGTCCTCGGGGAGCTGCCCGAGCTGACCCACCTCCCGGAGCTGCCCGGCCGCGGGGTCACCGCCACGATGACCGGCCGGGCCCTGGCCGTGATGGCCGGCCTCGGCGCCGACCTGCAGCCCGCGGGCTGGCGACTGACCGACGCGCCCGGGGTCGACCACCGCCGCGCGCGCAGCCTGCTCGGCCAGGACCTCGACGGCTTCGAGGAGCAGGCGCAGGGCTACGACGGCGGGGTGAAGGTCCAGGTCGCGGGTCCGTGGACCCTGGCCGCGACGGTCGAGAAGCCGCGCGGGGACAAGGTGCTCAGCGACGTCGGTGCGCGTCGCGACCTCGCCCAGGCCCTCGCCGAGGGCGTCCGTGCGCACGTGCGCGACGTGCGTCGCCGGGTCCCGGACGCGGACCGGCTGGTGGTGCAGGTCGACGAGCCGGCGCTGGCCGCGGTGCTCACCGGCCGGGTGCCGACCGCGTCCGGCTTCCACCGGCACCGCAGCATCGACCTGCCCGAGGCCTCGGCCGCGCTCGGCTGGGTGCTCGCCGCGATCGAGGAGGAGGGCGCCGAGCCCTGGGTGCACACCTGCGCCGCCGGCACGCCGCTGGGCCTGCTCCGCGGCGCGGGTGCCCGCGGGCTGTCGGTCGACCTCGACCGGATGTCCGCCGCCGACCACGACGTGCTGGCCGAGGCGCTCGAGGACGGGGAGACGGTCGCCCTCGGCGTGCTCCCCACGAGTGCGCCGTCGACGGTCCCGACGCCGGGCCAGGTGGCCGAGTCCGTGGTGCGGTGGCTCGACATGCTCGGCCTCGATCCGGCCACGATCGGTTCCCGCCTGGTGCTCACGGCGGCGTGCGGGTTCGCCGGCGCGTCCGAGCAGTGGGCGCGCCGCGCGCTCGGGCTGCTGCGCGCCGGCGCGGGCGAGCTCACCGGCTGACCGCGCCGGGGGAGTGGACGCATCCGCTCACCAGGGCCGGGGTAAGGAGGAAGAGACCCCGACCGACTGCGAGAGGAGAGCCCCATGAGCGACCTGACCGGCAAGAAGGTGGCCATCATCGCCACGGACCACTTCGAGGAGGCCGAGCTGGTCGAGCCCCGCGACGCCCTGGCGAAGGCCGGCGCCGAGGTGAAGATCTACTCCAGCGGCACGGACCCCATCCAGGCCGTCGAGGGTGACACGAAGCCGACGCAGAAGGTCGACGTCGACGGCACCTTCGACGACCTCGACGTCGCCTCGGTCGACGCGGTGGTGGTGCCCGGCGGCACCGTGAACGCCGACACCATCCGCACCGACGAGAAGGCCCAGGCCATCGTGCGGGGGATCACCGAGGCCGGCAAGCCGCTGGCAGTGATCTGCCACGGCCCCTGGCTGCTCGTGTCCGCCGGCCTGGCCAAGGGCCGCCGGCTGACCAGCTACCACAGCGTCGCCGACGACGTGCGCAACGCTGGTGGCGACTGGGTGGACGAGGAGGTCGTCGTCGACGGCAACCTGATCACCAGCCGCAACCCCGGCGACCTGCCGGCGTTCATCAAGGCACTGGAGGACGCGCTGTCCTGAGCAGCACCCCGCAACGCGCGAGGGCCCGGTCACCGCAACGGTGACCGGGCCCTCGTCGTACGTCGGGCGGGCTCAGCCCAGGTGCACGGCGTCAGCCGGGCCGTCGGTGGCCAGCTCCTCGTGCTTGACGTTCAGGAAGATCCACACCACGAGCGAAGCGGCGAGCATCATCACCGAGCCCACGAGGAAGGCGGCCGTCGCACCGTCGGTGAAGGTCGCCTGGAAGCCCGCGGCCTCGATGAACGTCAGGGACGTGCCCGGGACGTGCATCGCCGGATCGATGTTCGCGGCCTGGGTGGCGTGCACCAGGTCTGGCCCGACGTTCGCGGTCGAGCTGTTCACGTAGTGCAGGGACACGGTGCTCAGCGTGGCGAGACCGAGGGCGCCGCCCACCTGCTGCATGGTGTTCAGGACGCCGGATCCGATGCCCGAGTCGGCGGCCTTCACGTGGTGCACCGCGGTCAGGGTCAGCGGCACGAAGGTCAGGCCCATGCCGACGGACATGGTGACGATCCAGGGCAGGATCGACGTCCAGTAGTTCACGTCCGTGCCCGCCGTGTTGCCGTTGGCCAGCGCGGCCACGACCGCGCCGGGCGAGTCGTCGATCGAGAGCCTCGAGAACATGAACAGCGAGAACGAGGCGAGCAGGGTGCCGACGCCGGCGAGGAAGCGGGGGTCGATCCTGTTCACGAGGTTGGACGCGAGGCCGGCCCCGATGACGATGCCGAACGAGAACGGCAGGAACGCGAAGCCGGCGTGCAGTGGGCTGTAGCCGACGATCTGCTGGATGAACAGGCTGAGGAAGAAGAACATCGCGAACATCGCGGCCGGCGCCAGCATCATCGCGACGAAGCTGGCCGCGCGGGTGCGGTTGCGCAGGATCCGCATCGGCAGCAACGGGTGCTCCACGCGGGACTCGATCACCGCGAAGATCCCCAGCAGCACGACGCCGAGGGCCAGGGACACGATGGTCGTCGGGTCGCCCCAGCCGTAGTCGGCCTTCCCTGCCTGGGTCAGGCCGAAGACGATGCCGAGCAGGCCGAGGGTGCCGGTGAGAGCACCGGGGATGTCGAGCTCGCCGTGGTGCGACTCGGACTCGGCCAGCAGTCGCGGCGCGATGAAGGCGGCGGCCAGACCGATCGGGACGTTGATGAGGAACGTCAGCCGCCAGCCGCTGAAGTCGAGGCCGGCGACGCCGTCGAGGCCGGTCAGCCAGCCGCCGAGGATCAGGCCGACGGCCGCGCCGGCCCCGGACATCGCGGCGTACACCGCGAAGGCCCGGTTGCGCTGCGGCCCGGCGGGGAACGTCGTGGTGATCAGCGCCAGCGCGGCGGGGGAGGCCAGTGCCGCGCCGAACCCCTGCAGGCCCCGGGCGCCCAGCAGCAGTCCCTCGTTCTGGGCCAGGCCACCGAGGAGGGACGCGATCGCGAAGACGGTGAGCCCGGTCATGAAGATCCGGCGGCGGCCGTAGAGGTCGCCGAGGCGTCCGCCGAGCAGCAGCAGGCCGCCGAACGCCAGGGCGTAGCCGGTGACGATCCAGGACAGGTTCGCCTGGGAGATGTCCAGGTCCTGCCCGATGTACGGGAGCGCGATGTTGGCGATGGTCGCGTCGAGCACGACCATGAGCTGGGCGACCGAGATGAGCACCAGGGCCCATCCGAGGTGGGCGTGCTGCCCCGGGGCGCGCGCCTCGGTCTGCTTGAGGTCAGCCATGAGGAAGTCCTTCGGAATCGGTGGTGAACGGTCAGCGGGGGCCGGTGGCGGCCGGGAGGATGATCTGGTCGATGACCCGGGTGATCAGGGCCTCGTCGGGCAGCTCGCCCATGAGGTAGACGCGGTGCAGGACGATGCCGGCGAGCGCGGGGGCGAGCAGGTCGATGTCGACACCGGGGGCGAGCTCGCCCCGGTCGCGGGCGCGCTCGAAGATCGCGCGGGAGATTGCGGCCTTGGGGCCGATGACCTCGCGCCGGAACGCTGCCGCGAAGTCCTGGTCCCGGGAGATGGCGGTGATGACGCTGGCGAAGGTGGCCACCGACTTCTCGTCGGTGAGGCCGCCCATCCCGCAGAACGACGCGATCAGGTCGCCCCGGAGAGTGCCGGTGTCCGGGAGGGCGGGCGTGCCCTTCGTCGACAGCAGGGCGTCGATGACCAGGCTCACCTTGCCGTTCCAGCGCCGGTAGAGCGTGGCCTTGGAGGCCTTGGCCCGGGTCGCGACGGCGTCCATGGTCAGTCGGTCGTAGCCGACGTCGGCGAGCACCTCGAGCGTGGCGTCGAGGATCTGCTGCTCGCGGTCACCCTCGATCCGCGGTCGGCTGACCACGGTGTCGGAGACGTGGATGGTCGCCACGAAGCCCTCCTGCCCGATGAAACGAAACGGTTTCGTTTCATCCACGAACAGGGTAGGCGCCGTCGTCATTCCCCGCCGAACCGGTTTCGGTCAAGTGGTCTGGTCCACCTGGATCCGCGGGCGGCCCGACAGGCTCAGTCGAGCTGGGCGAGCGAGGACTCCACGGCGACCTCGTTCCAGGCGGCGACCCGCTTGAGCAGGTAGTGGCCCACCGGGCCCATGTCGCGCAGCTCGGCCGCCGAGGCGACCGCGCGGGCGCGCTCGACGAAGTCCGCGGTCGCGCGGTACGACGTGATCCGGTCGCGTCGTCCGTGGGCCGCCACCAGCCGCCGACCGGCCAGGGCCGCCACCGGCTCGCCGGGCGGGAGCCACGGGGCCAGCCCGACCACACCGACCACCGTGTCGTCGTCGGCGACGTGCACCGCGGTGCGGGCACCCATCGAGTGGCCGAGCAGCACGACGGGCACCTCGCCGAGCTCGCGGCGTACCTCGGCGAGGGCCCAGCGGGCGTCCTCGACCGGACCGTTGCCGCCGTTCCAGCCCCGCTGGCGGTAGCGCAGCAGCCACACGCTCGCCCCCGCCTCGTGCGCGCGGCCGGCGATGCTGCGCTGCATCGCCGCCGAGCGGCGCCACGAGGCGCTGCGGCCGTCGACCAGGGCGGTCGACCGCTCCTTGCCGCCGTGCAGCATCAGGATCGCCGCTCGCGGGCGGGCGGGGTGGGTCGAGGCGGGTGAGGGCGGGCTCGGTCACGGTCGTCTCCACGGCAGCCACGGTGAGGGTTCGGAGCGCGGCCGGGACCGGATGGGTCGGGGTGTCCCCGGCGTCCGGGTGTCGGCGGTACGGCGCTGTCGGCGGCGTTGGGCAAGATAGTGCCGTGGACACCACCGCTGCCGCACCGACCCCGGCGACCGACGACGCCCTGGAGGAGCACCGTCGCCTGGCGGAGGACATCGAGGAGGCGCGCTGGCGCTACTACGTGCTCGACAGCCCGACGCTCTCCGACGCCGACTTCGACCAGCGGATGCGTCGCCTCGAGCAGCTCGAGGAGCAGTTCCCCGAGCTGCGGACGCCCGACTCGCCGACCCAGAAGGTGGGCGGCGCGGTGTCGACCGAGTTCACCGCGGTCGACCACCTGCGGCGCATGGAGAGCCTCGACAACGCCTTCTCCGGCGAGGAGCTCGAGGCCTGGCACGCCCGGCTGGCCCGCGACGGGGTCGCCGACCCGGCGATGCTCTGCGAGCTCAAGGTGGACGGGCTGGCGATCAACATCCTCTACGAGGACGGCCGCCTGGTCCGGGCCCTGACCCGCGGCGACGGGCGCACCGGTGAGGACGTCACCCCCAACGTGAAGACGATCGACTCGATCCCGCACCGGCTGACCGCCGCGGAGGGCTTCCCGGTGCCGGCGCTGCTGGAGGTGCGGGGCGAGGTGTTCCTCCCGGTGGAGGCCTTCGAGCGCCTCAACACGGCGATGACCGACGCCGGCAAGCCGGTCTTCGCCAACCCCCGCAACGCGGCCGCCGGGTCGCTGCGCCAGAAGGACCCGCGGGTCACGGCCACCCGGGCCCTCGGGATGGTCTGCCACGGCATCGGGGCCCGCGAGGGCTTCGAGCCGGGGTCGCAGTCCGCGGCGTACGACGCCCTGCGCGCCTGGGGGCTGCCCACCTCCGACCGGGTCCGGGTGCTGCCGACGCTGACGGACGTCGAGGAGTTCATCGCCCACTACGGCGAGCACCGCCACGACGTGGAGCACGAGATCGACGGCGTGGTCGTCAAGGTCGACGACTTCGCGCTGCAGCGGCGGCTGGGGTCCACCAGCCGGGCCCCGCGCTGGGCGATCGCGTTCAAGTACCCGCCGGAGGAGGTCAACGCCGAGCTGCTCGCGATCGAGGTCAACACCGGCCGGACCGGCCGGGTCACGCCGTTCGGCCGGATGGTCCCCACCCGGGTGGCCGGGTCCACCGTGGAGATGGCGACGCTGCACAACGCCCACGAGGTCAAGCGCAAGGACGTGCGGCCCGGTGACACCGTCATCCTGCGCAAGGCCGGTGACGTGATCCCGGAGATCGTCGGTCCGGTGCTGGCGCTGCGGCCCGAGGGCACGCCTGCGTGGGTGATGCCGACGGAGTGCCCCGCCTGCGGCACCACGCTGGTGCAGCAGAAGGAGGGCGACAAGGACCTGCGTTGCCCCAACCACCAGAAGTGCCCGGCCCAGGTGCGCGAGCGGATCTTCCACGTCGCCGGGCGGGGTGCCTTCGACATCGAGGGCCTCGGCTACGAGGCGGCGGTCGCGCTGCTCGAGGCGGCCGTGGTCACCGACGAGGGCGACGTCTTCGACCTCGACGAGGCGGCGCTGCGCAGGGCTCCGCTGTTCACCCGGGCACCCAAGAAGGGCGAGGGGGACCAGCCCGTGCTGTCGGCGAACGGCCAGCGGCTGCTCGACAACCTCGGCAAGGCCAGGCAGGTGCCGCTGTGGCGGGTGCTGGTGGCCCTCTCGATCCGCCACGTCGGGCCGACCGCGGCGCGGGCCCTGGCGACCGAGTTCGGCTCCATGGAGGCGATCCGGGCCGCGACCGAGGAGCAGCTCGCGGCCGCCGAGGGGGTCGGCCCGACCATCGCGGAGTCGGTGATCGAGTGGTTCGGCGTCGACTGGCACCGCGCCATCGTCGACAAGTGGACGGCCGCAGGCGTCACCATGGCCGACGAGCGCGACGAGTCCACGCCCCGCACGCTGGAGGGGCTGACCCTCGTCGTGACCGGCTCGCTGGTCGACTTCAGCCGCGACGGCGCCAAGGAGGCGATCCTCGCGCGCGGCGGCAAGGCGTCCTCCTCGGTGTCGAAGAAGACCGACTACGTCGTGGTCGGGGACAGTCCGGGCTCCAAGGCCGACAAGGCCGAGCAGCTGGGCGTGCCGATCCTGGACGAGGCCGGCTTCAAGACGCTGCTCGAGGGCGGCCCGGACGCGCTGTGAGGCCCCGGCCGCAGGTCAGGGGCTGCAGAACGACGCGTGCAGCTCAGCCGGCGTCGGCGGCGAGGATCTGCTCCTTGAGGATGTCGCCGTGGCCCGCGTGCCGCGCCAGCTCCTCGACCATGTGCACGTAGATCCAGCGCAGCGTCAGCGGTCCGCGCCGGTTGTGCACCGCCAGGTCGTCCAGCTCGTACGCCGCGGCGATCTCGTCGGCCTCCGCCCACGCCTGGAGGTAGCCCGCGAGCACCGACTCGACGGTGTCGCTCTCGTCGGTCAGGAACGAGTCCTGGGCGTCCTCGGGGATACCGACCTCGGTGCGGGTGCGGCCGGCCAGCGAGCAGTGGAACCAGACCTTCTCGACGAAGGTGGCGTGCTTGACCAGCGCCAGGAGCGTGGTCAGCGAGGGCACCAGCCGGCGCCGGGCCTGCTCCTCGGTCACCCCGTCGAGCAAGGCGACGAGCTCCAGCCGGTTGTCGTGGAGGAACGCCTCGAGCTGCTCGCGCTCGGTGCCGGTCAGGGTGGCTTCGCTGCGGTGGTCGTCGGTCACGGGCGACGACCCTACGGGGCGCAGGGCCGTCGCCTCAGCCGGTTTCCTCAGGACTCGTAGGCCTTGCCCGCGAACCGGACGTCCCCTGGGGAGACCCCGCCTCCCTCCGACGGGATGGTCGCGGACCCGGTCGTGCACTCGGCGGTGGACGACGAGCAGGTGACCACGTGGTGCTTGCGGATGGTGAACAGGTCGCCGCCGGGGGTCCAGCCGTAGTCGTACGACGCACCGTCGATCGTCACGTGGCTGCCGGTGTCGACGTCGTACACCTCGAAGGCCTGGCCGCCGGTGTCGTCCATGACCGCCGAACGGCCGTCGGGTGACAGCATCAGGTAGCCGGTGCCCCCGGGACGCGGCAGGTCCAGGAGCGTCTTCCCGGTGGCGACGTCCAGCACCGAGACCTCGGTCCTCGTGGCGGCAACGGCTCGCCCCCCGTGGACGTCGGGGTAGCCCGGGGGCACGTGGCTCGTGGTGGCCACCTCGCCGGTGCGCCAGTCCACGGCGTAGGTGACCTTGTCGGTCCCGACGTAGGCGGTGTCGCCGGCCAGGGCGACCGGCGGTCCCGACCAGCCGCCCCAGGTGAGGTCGCCGGGGACGGTCACGTCGGCGACGTTCTCGTCGGTGGTGACGTCGTGGACGAGCAGGTGCACGGTGCCTTGCTCGACGGTGGTGTAGGCGAGGTAGGGCTGGCGGGGGTCGACCCCGGGGACGCTCTCCTCGGTGACCACGGAGAGCGGCCTCTCGGTGCCGTCGGGGGTGACCAGCGAGAACCGCTGCGGCCCGCCGCCGTCGCTGTAGTTGTTGTTGCCGTGGCGGACCAGCAGCCCGGCCGAGGTGAAGTACATCGACTTGATCGCCTTGTCGTCGACCGCGGTCCGGTGCTCGCCGCCGTCGTAGAAGACGGTGGTGCCGACCGCGAAGACCGCGCCGTCGCCCGTGCTGGGCCCGGCCGGCTCGACGGCGCGGCCGTCGCGGTGGGCGGCGTCGACCGCGAGGGCGGTGCCGGATCCGACGACGGCCACCGCAGCGAGGGCGGCGACGGCGCCGGTGGCGCGGCGGCGCCGGCGCAGCGAGCGGCCGCGGGCCAGCACGGCAGGGGCGGCCGGAGGCGGGATCTCGAGGCCGGACGCCTCGTCGTGCAGGAGGGCGCTGAGGCGCTCAGTCATGGTGGGCTCCCAGGGTGTGGGGGACGACGGCGTCGCCGAGGAGTGCGCGGAGGCGGGCCAGGGCGTCGGAGGTCTGGCTCTTGACGGTGCCCTCGGAGCAGCCGAGCGCGGCAGCGGTCTGCGCGACGCTCAGGTCCTCGTAGTAGCGCAGCACGATCGCGGCGCGTTGCCGTGGGGGCAGCTGGGCCAGGGCGTCGATCAGCAGCGGCCGGTCCGTGAGGTCGTGGTCGTGGGCCTGCTCGGGCAGGGAGTCGGAGGGTCGCTCGTTGCGCCACGACCGGCGGCGGAACCACGACGCGGCCGTGTTGACCATCGTGGTCCGGGCATAGCCGGAGGCGGCGTTGAGGTCCCGGACCCGGTGCCAGCTGGCATAGGTCTTGGCCAGGGCCGACTGGACGAGGTCCTCGGCCTCGGCGTGGTCGCCCAGCAGGAGGTACGCCGTGCGGTACAGCGAGGGCCAGGACGCGTGCACGAGCTCGGTGAACTGCTCGTCCGTGACACGGGCATCGGACGGCGGTCGTCCGGACAGGTGGGGCATTCGACTCTCCTCGGGCTCGGTCACCTGTTCAGATGCGGCGAGCCGCGGATCGGTTGGGCGCCACCCTGGGCCGCCCGGTCAGGCGCCCGCGATCAGGCGCACGGCCTCGGGATGGTCGTGCAGCCGCTGGGCCAGCGCCTCCTCCACGACGGCGAGCGCCTGCGGGGTGGCGCCGCGACCGGCCAGCACCCCGCCCAGCCAGGCCCGGGTCTCGGCGTACACGGTCGGGTCCTCGGTGAGGAGCGCGCCGGCGACGCAGTCGATGACGTGCGGGACGAACGTCGCCAGCACGACCCGCCAGTCGTCGCTCGTGTGGTCGCCGTCCGCGTGCTCGAGCCCGAGGGCGGCACCGGTGGCCAGCATCACGTCCCTGCTGATCGTGTCGCTCTCCGCCTCGATGCTGCGCGCCTCGAAGGCGCCCGGGTGCCGCAACGGGCCGGCCGGCGGCACGTGCACGGGGAGCGCGGCCAGCACCTCCAGGACGACCTCGGGCGACCGGGCGTACGCCGTGGCGCCCAGCCGCTGCGCGCGGCGGCCGTCCGGGTCGAGGGCGCGTCCGCCCAGGACGACGGGGGTCCCGGTGCCACGCACGGCCTCGACCTGCCGGCGTACCCGCGGCAGCGAGGAGGTGAGCGAGGCGCTGAGCAGCACGGCGCGGGGGCCGATGTCGAGGATCGCGCTCACGAGGTGGTCGCGCGACGTGCTGGCCCCGAGGTAGGTGACCTGGCAGCCCCGGGCCCGCAGCGTCAGCGCCACCACCATGGCCGGCAGGGCGTGCCACTCGCGCTCGACGCAGGCCACGGTCAGCAGCGGGCCGGTGGTGGGCGTCGGCACGGCCGCGCCGAGGCGTCGGACCACGGCCTCGCCGACGGCCGTCGCGGCGTGCTCACGCGCGACGGTCCAGTCGTTGGCGGCCCAGAGCTCCCCGACCCGCCGTTGTGCGGCGATGACCAGGCCGGCGAGCACCTCGGGCAGGGGCACCCCGCGGTCGTGGGTCGCGGCGGCCACGGCGTACGCCGCGCGTGCGTCGCCGGCGGCCACGGCGGTCCAGTAGGCGTCCAGCTCGGCGCCCGCGACCGTGGCCGTCGACACGGTCACGAGGGTTCCGGACTGAACTGCGCCGCGAAGATGGCGATGTCGTCGTGCGCTCGTTCTCCGAGGTGGTCGGAGACGGCGACGGCGACCGACTCGATGAGCGCGGACGGCGGCAGCCCGCCCAGCCCGCGCAGGACGTCGCGCAACCGGCGGTCGCCGAACAGGTCGTCCACGCCGCGGGCCTCGGTGACGCCGTCGGTGTAGACGAGCAGGGAGTCCAGCGGGCCCAGGGTGAGCTGCGCCTCGGTGTAGGTGGCGCCGTCGAGCAGGGCCAGGGCCACCCCGTCGGTGGACACCTCCTCCAGGGTGCCGTCGGCCCGGAGGAGCAGCGCCGGCGGGTGCCCGGCGTTGGCCAGGTCGACCCGCAGCCGGTCGCCGTCGGGGCGGAGCCGGGCGCAGACCCCGGTGGCCATGCCCTCGGAGAACTCCTCGGCCTCGTCCACCAGCACGCTGTTGGTCAGGCCCAGGATCCAGCCGGGGGACCGGTCGACGTGCGAGGCGGTGCGGACCGCGTTGCGGATCCGCTTGGCGTGGACCGCCGCCTCCACGCCCTTCCCGGCCACGTCGCCGCACAGCAGGATCAGGTCGTCGTCGGGCCCGTGCACGTCGAGGAAGTCGCCACCGAGCTCCTGCGACTGGTGGGCGACGCGGTAGTACGTCGCCAGCTGCAGGCCGGGCACCTGCGGCAGGTCGGTGGGCGCCAGCGAGCGGCGCAGCACCGAGGCGACGTACCGGCTCTCGGCGACCACGAGCGTGGCGTCGAGGCCCACCGCGACGCGGGCCGCGAGGTCGTCGAGGAAGTTCTGCGCATCGCCGAAGCCGAAGCCGGGGGCGCGGCCGATGACCATCACGCCGAAGGAGCGGCCGCGAGCGGTGAGCGGGAGCACGGCGAGCTGTTCGCAGCCGAGCGCGTCCACCTCGGCCGCCAGCTCGGGGTCCGGCAGGAAGGCGGCCAGCGCCCGGCGGCGGGGAGCCCCGGACTTGGGCAGCACGACGTCGTCGTGCAGGCCACGGCGCAGGGCGTTCTCCAGGTCGGCGGGCGTGCCGTCGACGACGCGGGTCGCGGTGTTGTGGACGGGGCCGTCCTGCACGGCGCCGGCGACCAGCTGCCACTGGCCGGTGCGGACCACGACCTGAGCCACGTCGACCATCTCCTCCAGCAGCACCGAGACCAGGGTCTCGAGCGCGCGCTGGGGGTTCTGGATGGCCGAGACGGTGCGGGAGAGCCGGAGCAGGAACTCGGCCCGGGTGGAGGCCTGCGCCAGCCGGGCCCGCGGCTCGGCGGAGCGGGACTCGGCGAGCAGTCGCGCGTGCCGCTCACGAACCGAGGTGGTCAACCGGTGCTCCCGCCGTTGCGCACAGCCCGAGTGGCGCATGCGTCCAGTCGGTGGAGTCTAGGTGGCCGCGTGCGCGATCCGCGCGTCTTCAACACCCGATCCGGCAAGTTACGCCCGAAAGGGTGAAGAGCCTTGCGTGGGTAGCATTCCCCGGATGTTCCGTCCCAGCATCCCGGCCCGGCCCGCGCGCCGGCACCGCGGCCGGCCGCAGCCCTTCGGTGCCCGGGTCTCCGCCGCCGTCGGGCGGGGTGCCGTGGTGGCCGTCGCAGGAGGCCTGGTCCTGGTCGGCCTGGTCGTGGTCGCCGCGCTCCTCGGCAGCCCCGACCCCGGCAGCCGGCCGCTGGGAGCCGAGTCCGGGTCCCGCGGCGTGGGGGACGCGGACAGGAAGGGGGACCGGGCTCCGGCCGGCCCGAGCACTCCAGCGACCACGGCTCCGGCCGGCGGGCCGTCGCCGTCGCCGTCGGCTCGAAGCCCGGAGACCCCGGCCACGCAGCCGTCGCAGACGTCCCAGCCTCCGCAGCCCAGCGCCTCCGAGACGGCGGCACCGCAGGCCGCCAAGCGCCACGGCAAGCCACCGAAGGACAAGCCGCACCCGACCCCGGGTCACGGATCCACCCACGGGCCGGGCAAGCCCTGACGGCCGGGGGGAGACGCCGCGAGCGACTCTCCTAGGATTGAGCCCATGCCTGACATCACCCGTGACGAGGTCGCGCACCTGGCGAACCTCGCCCGGATCGACCTCTCCGACGCCGAGCTCGACCACCTCGCACCGCAGCTGTCGGTGATCCTCGAGTCGGTCGCCTCGATCAGCGGGGTCGCCGGCGACGACGTCCCTCCGACCTCCCACGCGCTGCCGCTGACCAACGTCTTCCGCGACGACGTGGTGCGCCCCGGCCTGACCGCCGAGCAGGCGCTCTCCGGTGCGCCGGCGCAGGAGCAGCAGCGGTTCGCCGTGCCGCGCATCCTCGGGGACGAGCAGTGATCCGCAGGACGGCGGCAGAGCTCGCCGACGCGCTCGCCGCGGGTGAGACGACCTCGGTCGAGATCACCCGCGCCCACCTCGACCGCATCGCCGAGGTCGACGGTGCCGTGCACGCGTTCCTCCACGTCGACGCCGAGGGCGCCCTGGCCCAGGCGGCCGCCGCCGACGAGCGCCGCGCCGCGGGCGCGCCCGCCTCGGCGCTCGACGGCGTCCCGATCGCGGTCAAGGACGTGCTCGCGACCCAGGGGCTGCCGACCACGTGCGGCTCGAAGATCCTCGAGGGCTGGGTCCCGCCGTACGACGCCACGGTCGTCGCGCGCCTGAAGCAGGCCGGCCTGCCGATCCTCGGCAAGACCAACATGGACGAGTTCGCGATGGGCTCCTCCACCGAGCACTCGGCGTACGGCCCGACCCACAACCCGTGGGACCTCGACCGGATCCCGGGCGGGTCCGGCGGTGGCTCCGCGGCCGCGGTCGCCGCGTTCGAGGCGCCGCTGGCCATCGGCACCGACACCGGCGGCTCGATCCGCCAGCCCGGTGCGGTCACCGGCACGGTCGGCGTGAAGCCGACGTACGGCGGGGTGTCGCGCTACGGCCTCGTCGCGCTGGCCAACTCCCTCGACCAGGCCGGCCCGGTGACCCGGACCGTGCTGGACTCCGCGCTCCTGCACGAGGTGATCGGTGGGCACGACCCGCTCGACTCCACCAGCATCGACCAGCCGCTGCCGTCGCTCGTCGACGCGGCCCGCCGCGGCGCGGCCGGCGACCTGACCGGCGTCCGCATCGGCGTCGTGAAGGAGCTCGGCGGCGAGGGCTACCAGGCCGGCGTGCTCGCCCGCTTCCAGGAGTCGGTCGACCTGATGGTCAAGGCCGGCGCCGAGGTCGTCGAGGTGTCCTGCCCGAGCTTCGTGCACGCGCTCGCGACCTACTACCTGATCCTGCCCGCCGAGGCCTCCAGCAACCTCGCGAAGTTCGACGCGATGCGCTACGGCCTGCGGGTGCTGCCCGACGACATCGAGAACCCCAGCGCCGAGGAGGTCATGCGGGCCACCCGCGACGCCGGCTTCGGCGACGAGGTGAAGCGCCGGATCATCCTCGGCACCTACGCGCTGTCCAGCGGCTACTACGACGCCTACTACGGCCAGGCGCAGAAGGTCCGCACGCTGATCAGCCGCGACTTCGCCGCGGCGTTCGAGAAGGCCGACGTGCTGGTCTCGCCGACGGCGCCGACCACCGCGTTCAAGCTCGGCGAGAAGCTCGACGACCCGATCGCGATGTACCTCAACGACCTCGCGACCATCCCCGCGAACCTCGCCGGCGTCCCCGGCATCTCGGTGCCCAGCGGCCTCGCCGACGAGGACGGCCTGCCGGCCGGCGTGCAGATCCTCGCGCCGGCGCTGGCCGACGACCGGCTCTACCGGGTCGGTGCCGCACTCGAGGCCGCGCTGCTGGAGCAGTGGGGCGGCCCGCTGCTGGACAAGGCCCCTGATCTCGACAAGCTCGATCGACGAAGCGGAGTGTCCCGATGACCGCCGACATCCTGGTGCCGTTCGACGAGGTGCTGGAGAGCTACGACCCCGCGCTGGGCCTGGAGGTCCACGTCGAGCTGAACACCGCGTCCAAGATGTTCTGCGGCTGCCCGACGGAGTTCGGCGCCGAGCCGAACACCCAGGTCTGCCCGACCTGCCTCGGCCTGCCGGGCGCGATGCCGGTCGTGAACAGGAAGGCCGTGGAGTCGGCGATCCGGATCGGCCTCGCGCTCAACTGCGAGATCGCCGAGTGGTGCCGGTTCGCCCGGAAGAACTACTTCTACCCGGACATGCCGAAGAACTTCCAGACCTCGCAGTACGACGAGCCGATCGCGTTCGAGGGCTTCATGGACGTCACGGTGCCGACCGAGGACGGGGAGGGCGAGACCTTCCGGGTCGAGATCGAGCGCGCGCACATGGAGGAGGACACCGGCAAGTCGCTGCACGTCGGCGGTGCCACCGGGCGCATCCACGGCGCGGAGTACTCGCTGGTCGACTACAACCGCGCGGGCATCCCCCTGATCGAGATCGTCACCAAGCCGATCATCGGCGCGGGGGAGAAGGCGCCCGAGATCGCCAAGGCGTACGTCGCGCAGCTGCGGGAGCTGATCGTCGCGCTGGGCGTCTCCGACGCGCGGATGGACCAGGGCTCGATCCGCGCGGACGTGAACCTGTCGCTGTCGCCGAAGGGCTCGGGCGTGCTCGGCACCCGCACCGAGACCAAGAACGTCAACTCGCTGCGCTCGGTGGAGCGCGCGGTGCGCTACGAGATGTCGCGGCACGCCGGCGTCCTCGACGAGGGTCAGAAGATCCTCCAGGAGACCCGGCACTGGCACGAGGACACCGGGATCACCACCAGCGGTCGCGAGAAGTCCGACGCCGAGGACTACCGCTACTTCCCCGAGCCCGACCTGGTGCCCGTCGCGCCGTCCCGCGACTGGGTCGAGGAGCTCCGCGGCACGCTGCCGGAGAACCCCACCCAGAGGCGCGCCCGCCTGCAGGCGGAGTGGGGCTTCTCCGACCTCGAGATGCGCGACACCGTGGGTGCCGGCGCGCTCGGGCTGGTCGAGGAGACCATCGCGGCCGGTGCCACGCCGCAGGCGGCCCGCAAGTGGTGGCTCTCGGACATGGCCCGGCGGGCCAACGAGGCCGGCGTCGAGCTGACCGCGCTGGCGGTGACGCCGGTCGACGTCGCCCGGGTCCAGGCCCTCGTGGACGAGGGGAAGATCAACGACAAGCTGGCCCGCCAGGTCTTCGACGGCCTGCTCGCCGGTGAGGGCACCCCCGACGAGATCATGGAGGCCCGCGGGCTGGCGATCGTCTCCGACGACGGCGCGCTCGGCGCCGCGGTCGACAACGCGATCGCCGCGAACCCCGACGTGGCGGACAAGATCCGCGACGGCAAGGTCGCCGCTGCCGGCGCCCTGATCGGTGCGGTCATGAAGGAGATGCGCGGCCAGGCCGACGCCGGCCGGGTCCGCGAGCTGATCCTCGAGAAGCTCTCCTGACGCCGACTCGGCGCAGTTCTACGGCGAGGCCGGGACAACTGCGCCGAGTCGACGCGGAGCGGACGGGGTTCGGACGGCCCTGACGGGTGGGGTCGGTCCGTTGGTAGGCTGCCGCCACCACTCATCACGCCCGCACTGGGGAAAGCCGGTCCAAAGTCCGGCGCTGACCCGCAACCGTAGGCCGCCCCTCATCCCTGCCGATCACGGCAGGACCGGGGCTGCGAGCCGGAGCACCCGCTGCGACGCGTCCTGATCACACGCTGTCGAGGAAAGCAGCGGGTGGCGCTCACGGGCACCGTCCTGAGTTCCCCCGCTGTGCAGCGGAAAGGAACCCCCGATGCCCCTGCACGACCCCACTCCTGCCGGAGACCCGGCCCGTGACCGACGAGGCACCCGCGTGCGGGCCGCCCTGGCCCTGAGCGCCCTGGCGCTCGCGGTCTCCGCGTGCGGCTCGTCCGACTCCGACCCGACGCCGGCGGCTTCGTCGTCGGACGACCACGACACCGCGGCACTGGCCGCCGGCGCCGGCTGGCTGAGCGACCAGGTGACCGACGGCGTCGTGCACAACGACCAGTACGACGTCGACGACTACGGCCTCAGCATCGACGTCGCGCTGGCGCTGCACGCCGTGGACGACCAGCCGGACACCGTCCAGGCCGTCGGCGACCAGGTCGCGAAGCACGTCGGCGAGTACACCTCCCCGGGCTACGGCACCGTCACCTCCGCGGGCGGCGTCGCCAAGGCGCTCGTGCTGGCCCAGGCCGCCGGCGCCGACCCCACGTCGTACGGCGGCACGGACCTGGTCGCCCAGCTGGAGGACACCGTGGCCGACCGGGGCCCGATCGAGGGTCGCCTCCAGGACGTCCTCGACAAGAAGGAGGCCAGCGCCGTCGACTACGCGAACGTCGTCGGCCAGGCGTACGCCGTCACCGGGCTCGACGCCGCGGACAGCGACGAGGCCGCAGCCGCCACCGACTTCCTGATCGCCCAGCAGTGCAAGGACGGCTGGTTCCGTCTGGACTTCACCAAGGACACCGGCGCCTCGGACCAGACCTGCGACGGGGACCCCTCGAGCAAGCCCGACCTCGACGCCACCGCGTTCGCCGTCCGTGCGCTCAGTGCGGATGACTCGGCGCAGGCCACGGCCGCGGTGGACTCCGCCGTCGCCTGGCTGGGGCAGCAGCAGGCGTCGGACGGCTCGTTCGGCGGCGGCAGCGCGTCGACGACGGCGAACAGCAACAGCACCGGCCTGGCCGGCGCGGTGCTCGCCGACGCGGGGGAGACGACCGCGGCCGAGAAGGCCGCGACCTGGGTCTTCCAGCACCAGGCCGTCGACTGCGAGCGGTTCGACGCGTCCGACGTGGGCGCGATCGCCTACGACGACGCGAGCCTGGCGGCCGCGGCGAAGAAGGGCATCACGGCGAAGACCTCCGACCAGTTCCGGCGCGCCAGCTCCGAGGCACTCCCGGTGCTGCAGTGGCTGCCCGCCGGTGCGACCGAGGGCCAGCAGGTCGGGTCCTGCTGAGGTGAGACCCGTGGGCAGCATCGTGCGCAGGGCCGTCGTCGCCGTCGTGGTGACGGTGACGGTGGCCCTGCCCGCTGCGCCCGCTCCGGCCTCCGTGCCCACCGCGAGCTGCTCTCCGGGGCACGGGGTGACCGTCGTGGTCGAGTTCAACGAGCTCGGTGGCGACGACGTCGACCTCTGCGACGAGGGCGGTGGTGGCCGGACCGTGGCCCGGCTGCTGGAGGACCACGACCTGCCGCTGACCTACGTCCAGCGCCAGCCCGGGTTCGTCTGCCGGGTCGCCGGCGTCCCCGAGCAGGACCCGTGCGTCAACACGCCCCCCGACGACGCCTACTGGTCCCTGTGGTGGTCCGACGGGTCCTCGGACACGTGGAGCTACGCCACCACGGGGGTCGACACCCTGGAGATCCCGGACGGCGGCTCGGTCGCGCTGGCCTGGGACGGCGACGAGGGCGAGGTCAGGCCGGCCACGCCACCGGACGCTGCCGGGTCCACGCCCCCGCACACCGGCGTCCCGGACGACGTCGCCACGACGTCCGGACACGTCAGCCGGGACGACGGCGGTCTCCCGGCCTGGGTGGCACCGTCCGCGGTCGGCCTGCTCCTCGCCGCCGCGGCGGGGACGGCCGTCGTACGCCGCCGGCGGGGGACCCCACGACCGTGACCAGCCGACTCCCGCGCGACCTGCACCCCGTGGCCTGGTGGCTGTGGGCCATCGGCCTGGCGACGGCCGCGTCGATGACCACCAACCCGTTCACCCTGCTGCTGCTCGTGGCGGTGGCGACGGTCGTGGTGGTCGCACGCCGCTCCGACCAGCCGTGGGCGCGGTCCTTCCGGCTGTACGTCGGCATGGCGGTGGTGATCGTGGTCCTGCGGGTGGTCTTCCGGCTCGCCTTCGGCGGCGGGTACGCCGGCACCGTGCTGCTCGACCTCCCGGAGGTCCCGCTCCCGGACTGGGTGGCGGGGGTGACCCTGTTCGGTCCGGTGACCCGGGAGTCCCTGCTCGCCGGGCTGTACGACGGGCTCCGGCTCGGCACGATCGTGGTCTGCGTCGGCGCGGCCAACGCGCTGGCCAACCCCAAGCGGCTGCTCCGCTCGGTCCCGCCGGCGCTCTACGAGATCGGCACCGCCCTGGTCGTCGCGGTGACGGTGCTGCCGCAGTTCGCCGACAGCGCCCGCCGGGTGCGCGCCGCCCAGGGCCTGCGCGCGGGGGAGACCGGGCGGGTGGGCCGGCTGCGTCGCTTCCTGGTGCCGGTCCTCGAGGACGCGCTCGAGCGGTCGCTGGCGCTCGCGGCCGGCATGGACGCGCGCGGCTACGGCCGGTCGGCCGGCCTCACCCCGGCCCGCCGCCGGGTGACCGGGACGCTGATGCTGGTCGGCCTCGGCGGCATCTGCGTCGGCGTGTACGCCGTGCTCGACCGGACCGCGCCGCGCTACCTCGCCCTGCCGATGCTCGCCGTCGGCACGGTCGCGGCGGTCGTCGGCCTGCTCAGTGCCGGCCGCCGGGTCGAGCGGTCGCGCTACCGCCCGGACCCGTGGCGGTGGCCGGAGCTCGCCGTGGCCGGGTCCGGCGTCGTCACCGCGCTCCTGGGCTGGTGGGTGTCGCGGCACCAGGTGCCGCTCGCCTTCCCCGACCTCTCGACGTTCCCCGAGGTGAGCGCCGTGTCGCTGCTCGGGGCGCTGGTCGCGCTCGGCGGTGGCCTGTGCGCGCCGCCGCCGGCCACGCCGTACGCCGTGCAGGTGCCGGCCCGGCAGGAGGTGGCGGCGTGATCGAGCTGCGCGGCATCCGCTTCGCCTACGACGGGACCCCGGTGCTCGACGGGGTCGACCTGACGATCGAGGAGGGCGAGCTGGTCCTCGTCTCCGGTCCGACCGGCGTCGGCAAGTCCACGCTGCTGGGCGTCGTCACCGGGCTCGTGCCCCGCTTCAGCGGCGGCCACCTCGCGGGCGAGGTGCTGATCGACGGCGTCAGCGTCGCCGGTCGGCCGCCCCGCGAGCGCGCCCACGTCGTCGGGTACGTCGGCCAGGACCCGGCCGCGGGCTTCGTGACCGACACGGTCGAGGAGGAGCTGGCCTACGGCATGGAGCAGCTCGGGCTGCCGCCGGAGACCATGCGCCGCCGGGTCGAGGAGACGCTGGACCTGCTCGGCATCGCCGACCTGCGGGCCCGCGCCCTGCGCACGCTCTCCGGCGGCCAGCAGCAGCGGGTCGCCATCGGTTCGGTCCTGACCATGCACCCGCGGCTGCTGGTGCTCGACGAGCCCACCTCGGCCCTCGACCCGACCGCGGCGGAGGACGTGCTCGCCACGCTCACCCGGCTGGTGCACGACCTCGGGGTCTCGGTGCTGCTGGCCGAGCACCGGCTCGAGCGGGTGGTGCCGTTCGTGGACCGGATGTGCCTGATGACCGGCGACGGGACGGTCCGTGTCGGCGAGCCCGTGGAGCTGCTGGCCACCTCCCCGGTGGTACCGCCGATCGTCGAGCTGGGCCGGGCCGCCGGCTGGCACCCGCTGCCGCTGAGCGTCCGGGACGCCCGCCGCCGCGCCCGCGGGCTCGGCGAGCGGCTCGTCAGCCCGGCGCTCCCGGACGACCGGCAGACGGACACCGCCCTCGAGGCGCAGCGCGTGACGGTCGCGCACGGCCCCACGGTGGTGCTCCGCGACGTCGACCTCGCCCTGCGCGGGTGCCGGGTCACCGCGCTGATGGGGCGCAACGGGTCGGGCAAGTCGTCGCTGATGTGGGCGCTGCAGGGCAGCGGTCGCCGCAGCTCCGGCCACGTCCGGGTCGGCGCGCTGGACCCGGCCCGGCTCGATCCTGCGGGCCGGCGCGGGCTGGTCGGCCTGGTGCCGCAGGCCGCCGCCGACCTGCTCTACCTCGAGACGGTGGCCGAGGAGTGTGCCGCGGCCGACGGCGGCACCGGCGACTGCCGCCGGATCCTCGACCGGCTGGTCCCGGGAATCCCCGACGACCACCATCCCCGTGATCTCTCCGAGGGGCAGCGGCTGGCGCTCGCCCTCGCCCTGGTGCTCGCCGCCCGGCCGCACGTCGTACTCCTCGACGAGCCGACGCGCGGGCTCGACTACGCCGCCAAGCACGTGCTGGCCGGGATCCTGCGTGACCTGGCCGCGGACGGGCACGCGGTGCTGGTGGCGACCCACGACGTGGAGTTCGTGGCCCTGGCCGCCGACGACGTCGTGGTCCTCGCCGACGGCGAGGTCGTCTCCTCGGGTCCGGTACGCCGCGTGGTCGCCGAGTCGCCCGCCTTCGCGCCGCAGGTCACCAAGGTGCTCGGTGCCCCGTGGCTGCGGGTCGACGAGGTGGTCGCCGCGCTGGACGCGTCATGAGCCGGCCCGCCGTCGCGCTCGCGCCCCGGTCCGCGCTGGTCCTCGGCGTGGCCTCGCTCGCCGGGCTGATGATGCTGGCCTGGCCGCTGCTGGTGCGGGTCCCCGAGCACGCCCGGGTGGACCCGCCGTTCCTGTTCCTGGCGCTGCTCCCGGTGGTGATCGCGGTGGTGCTCGCCGAGGTCGGCGAGGGCGGGATGGACCCGCGGGTGCTCGCGGTCCTCGGGGTGCTGAGCGCGGTCAACGCGCTGCTGCGGGGGCTGTCCGCGGGCGTCGCCGGCGTGGAGCTGGTCTTCTTCCTGCTGATCCTCGCCGGCCGGGTGTTCGGCCCCGGCTTCGGCTTCGTGCTGGGCTGCACCTCGCTGTTCGCGTCGGCACTGATGACCGCCGGGGTGGGGCCCTGGCTGCCGTTCCAGATGCTCGTCTCGGCGTGGGTCGGGATGGGGGCGGGGCTGCTGCCGCGCCGGGTGACCGGCCGGGCCGAGATCGCCATGCTCGTGCTGTACGGCGTGTTCGCGGCGTACGCGTTCGGCCTGCTGATGAACCTCTCCACCTGGCCCTTCGCCCTCGGCATCGACGTGCCCGGTCACGAGGGCTCGCTGGCCTTCGTCCCCGGCGACCCGCTCCTGGACAACCTGCAGCGCTTCGGCGTCTACACGCTGCTCACGTCCACCGGCAGCTGGGACACCGGCCGGGCGATCACCAACTCCGCCGCGATCGTGGTCCTCGGCCCGGCCGTGCTGACCACGCTGCGCCGGGCCGCGCGCCGGGCCACCGTCACCGGCACGGTGGAGAACTTCGATAGTCCGTGACGCTTCTGTTGTGGACAACCGGTTTTCCACAACAGAAGCGTCACGGACTATCTCGAGCCCGGGTCCACGAGCAGGATCCGGTCGTCCCCGGCAACAGGCGCGCCCCGGCCGTCCCGGTTGCTGGTGGTCACCCAGAGCCGCCCGTCGGGTGCCACCGCGACGGTGCGCATCCGGCCGTACTCCCCGACGAAGAAGTCGGTGGGGTCCGTTGCCCGCGGGCCGCTGACGTCGATGCGCCACAGCCGCTGCCCGCGCAGCGAGCCGAGCCAGAGCCGGCCGTCGAGGAAGGCCAGCCCGGAGGGCGACGCGACCGCCGGGTCCCAGACCACCTGCGGGTCGGTGAGGCCGTCCTGCCCGCCGCGGCCCTCGACCATCGGCCAGCCGTAGTTGTCGCCCGGCTCGATCAGGTTGAGCTCGTCGAAGGTGTCCTGGCCGAACTCCGAGGCCCACAGCCGGTCCCGGTCGTCGAACGCGAGCCCCTGGACGTTGCGGTGGCCGTAGGACCAGATCGGCGAGTCGGGGAACGGGTTGCCCGGGGCCGGATCGCCGTCGGGGGTGATCCGCAGGATCTTGCCGCCGAGCGACTCCTTGTCCTGCGCGAGGCTCCCGACACCGGTCTCGCCGGTCGAGGCGTAGAGGAAGCCGTCCGGGCCGAATGCCAGCCGGCCACCGTCGTGGATGAAGCCGTTCGGGATGCCGTCGAGCACCACCTCGAGCGGCCCCAGCCGGCCGTGGGTGTACGTCGCCCGCACGATCCGGTTGTCCTCGGGCGTGGTGACGTAGAGGTAGAGCAGGTGGTCGGTACGGAAGTCGGGCGACACCGCGACCCCGAGCAGCCCGGCCTCGCCCGCGGGGTCGGCGGCGTCGACGACGGCGACCTGCTCGACGGTGTGGTCAGGGCCGTGGATGCGCAGCACCCGCCGGGTGTCGCGCTCGGTGACGACGGCGTCCCCGTTCGGGAGGAAGGCCAGGCCCCACGGGACCGCGAGGTCGGTGGCGATGGTGGCGACCACGCGCGGCGGCCGGGCCGGCACATCCGGGGGAGTCGACGACGTCGAGCTCGGGGGCGCGGGGCTGGTGGACGGCGCAGGGCTGGCGGTGAGCGTGTGCCCGGGGTGTTCGGCGTCGTCCGTGCAGCCCCCGAGCGCGAGTGCTGCCACCACCGCCAGCACCGCGCCCGGCCGCATGTCAGGACACCCGGTCCAGGAACGCCAGCAGCAGCTCGTGCACCCGCTCGGGCTGCTCCATCTGCAGGAAGTGGCTCCCACGCAGCTCGACGTACGTCGCGTCGGCGAGCCGCCCGGCGGCGGTGGCCATGTGCCGGGCGCCGGCCAGGAGGTCGAACGTGCCGGCGACGAGCTCGACCGGGACCCGGAGCTGGCTCAGCGACACCCGACCGTGCTCGGAGGTGCGCAGCGCCAGGTGGAAGTACCACTCGACCGGGGTCTTGAGGAACTCGGCGACGGCGACGGCGGCCAGCTCGGGATCGGGCACCGGGAACATGAAGCCGGTGCGGGTGAGCGCCGCGATGCCGCGGGGGCCGACCGGCAGCCGGGAGGCGACCGGGGTCAGCACCCTGCCACCGAGCTTGAGGGCCCGCGACAGGTTCACGGTGATGGCCCTGGCCGCGAACCGCGGCAGCCAGAGCGGGCCGAGCATGGTCGAGAACGTGTCGCCGGGTACGCCGGCCACCGCGAACAGCCCGGTCACGCGCTCGGGGTGCGCGAGCGCGAGCTCGAACATCGTGTTGACGCCGATCGACCAGCCCACGAGCACGGCCCGGTCGACGCCGAAGTGGTCCATCACCGACAGGCCGTCCTCGACGAAGGCGTCGACTCCGACGTGCTCGGGGTCGGCCGGCCGGTCGGAGCCTCCGGTGCCCCGGTGGTTCCAGGAGACGACCCGGACGCCGCAGTCGGGGCGCAGCAGCGCCGGCCAGGCCCAGGGGTTGGTGCCCAGGCCGTTGCACAGGACCACGGTGGGTCCGTCGATGCCGCCGTCGGGGTCGTTGGTCCAGGCGCGCAGGCGGGTCCCGTCGTCGGACAGCACGTCGTGGAACTCGACGGCGGTCTCGGTCACGGCGCGGGCTGCGGAGGCGGGCATGCGCCCGATTCTGCCCCAGCCGGCGTGACGGGAGTGGGAGGAGTGGCTGAGCCCACCGGCGGGTCCGGGAAGGTGGACGCCGATGGGCTCAGCCGTGTGCTGCAGCCTGCGCTGCGTCCTCCATTGCCGAGCTCCCGCCGAGGGAGGCGAGGAACTCTTCGACCTCGTCGAGCTCTGCACGCCGTTGTGCGAGGGCGGTGGAGGCGATCAGGGCGTTGCGTCGGGCCCGCTGCTGGGACTCGACCGGCCAGCTCACGACGGCGCTGACCAGGCGCTGGGCCGGCTGCGTGAGCGGCGTCAGCGGCTGGATCAGGATGGTGGTGACGTTCATGAGCGGTTCCCCCGGGACGTGGTCGTGCCCCCACGCTAGGAGCCGCTCGCGTCACCGGCGTCAACGTCGTGTGACGGCTGCGTGAACTTCAGTCCGGCACCGGTTCGGCGATCGCGCCGCTGCCGCTCCGGGTGGCGCCGACGCTCGCCACGACGACGCACGCCATCGCGACCCACTGCACCGGGGCGAGGAACTCGCCGAGCACCACGATGCCGACGAGCGCCGCGGCGGCCGGCTCCAGGCTCATCAGGATGCTGAAGACCGCCGGCGGCAGCGAGCGCAGCGCGACCAGCTCGCAGCTGTAGGGGATCACCGAGCTGAGCAGCCCCACCGCCGCGCCCAGGAGCACGATGCGCCCGTCGGCCAGGTCCGAGCCGCCCGAGCGCAGCGCGACCGGGGTGAGCAGCAGGGTCGCGACGACGCTGGCGACGGCCAGCCCGTCGAGGCCGGGCCAGCGGCGCCCGGTCTGCGCGCTGAGCAGGATGTACGTCGCCCAGGCGGCGCCGGCGAGCAGCGCGAACAGGACTCCCGCCAGCGTGACGTGGCCGCGCTCCAGCCCCAGCAGGCCGACACCGACCGCCGCGAGCAGCACCCAGAGCAGGTCGCGCGGCCGTCGTGACCCCAGCACGGCCAGGGCCAGCGGGCCGACGAACTCGACGGTGACCGCGATACCCAGCGGGATGCGTGCGAAGGACTGGTAGATCGCCCAGTTCATGACTCCGAGGCTCGCGCCGAAGCCGGCGACGACGAGCCAGTCCCGGGAGGTACGCCGACGCAGGGCCGGGCGGGCCAGGAGGACGAGGACCACGGCGCTGGTGACCAGGCGGAGCCAGACGATCAGCGTGGGCGCGACCTCGTCGAAGAGGCTCTTGGCGACACCGGCGCCGAACTGCACCGAGAGGATCCCGATCAGCACCAGCCAGACCGGTGAAATTCGGGAGTTCACCGGGTCAATCTAGGTGTCGGCACTGCATGCTGTGACCAACGGGTCGCTGGGACGCGCCGCGCGAAGGGAGCATCTGGATGGACACCGTGCTGATGGTCGGGACCCGCAAGGGCCTGTGGCTGGGCACCTCGGACGAGGCCAGGGAGGACTGGGAGTTCACCGGCCCCCACTTCGACATGGAGGAGGTCTACTCCTGTCTGGTCGACACCCGGGGCGATCGACCACGCCTGCTTGCCGGCACCTCCTCGCCGTGGCTGGGCCCGCAGGTCCGGCGCTCCGACGACCTGGGGGCGACGTGGCAGGACACCCCGGGCGGCGCCGTGCGCTTCCCCGAGGGGGCGGACGCGAAGGTGGAGCGGGTGTGGCAGCTCGTGCCGGGCGCCGAGCCCGGCGTCGTGTACGCCGGCACCGAGCCGGGCGCGGTCTTCCGGTCGACCGACGGGGGCGAGACGTTCGCGCTGGAGCAGGCGCTGTGGGACCACCCGCACCGGCCGGAGTGGAACGCCGGCTTCGGGGGACAGGCCTTCCACACCGTGCTGCCGCACCCGGCCGACCCGCGCTCGGTCACGGCCGCGCTCTCGACCGGGGGCGTCTACCAGACCGGCGACGGCGGCGCCTCGTGGCAGCCGCGCAACCAGGGGATCCGGGCGGAGTTCCTGCCCGAGGGCCAGCAGTACCCGGAGTTCGGGCAGTGCGTGCACAAGGTGGCCCGGCACCCGGCGCGGCCGGAGCGGCTGTACCTCCAGAACCACGGCGGCGTCTACCGGTCCGACGACCACGGGGAGTCGTGGCACTCGATCGCGGCCGGGCTGCCGGCGGACTTCGGCTTCCCGATCGTCGTGCACCCGCACGAGCCGGACACGGTCTACGTGTTCCCGATCAACGGTGGCGACGGCCGGTACCCACCGCAGGCCAAGGCGCGGGTGTGGCGCTCGCGGGACGCGGGGGAGAGCTGGGAGGAGCTCGCCAAGGGGCTGCCCGACGGGTTCTTCGTGGCGGTGATGCGCGACGCCATGTGCGCCGACGACCACGAGCGCGCGGGCCTCTACTTCGGTGCCCGCAACGGTGCGGTCTGGGGCTCGGCCGACGAGGGCGACACGTGGCGGCAGCTGGTCAGCGACCTGCCCGACGTGATGTGCGTCAAGGCCGGCACGATCTGAAATGCCGGCGACCCGCCGGGCGACGGGCGAGCTGGTGAGCTCGGCCGCCGCCGGCGGGTCGCTGTGGCGTTCTGGCGGTTCGCGTCAGTGCGAGCCCTCGAGCTCCTCGTCCTCGAGCGCCGCCTCGGCGCGCGTCGCCTCGATGTGCCGCTCCATCTCCCCGGTGGGCAGGCAGAACTTCATCGCCAGCGCGTAGATCACGACCGAGAAGACGAGGATCAGCGGGACCGACGACTGGAACGACAGCACGTTGAGGTTGCCGGCGGCCGGCTCGGGGTAGTTGCCCAGCCACGAGATCAGCACCAGGCCGCCCAGCCACGGCAGCACCCAGCTGGCCCCGGCGGCGAAGTCCAGCTCGGGCACGTCGTTGCCGAGGGCCTTGTAGATCGGCAGCAGGACGAAGCCGATCGCCACCGCGATGGCGAGCTTCCAGACGATGTCCCAGCCCGACCAGTAGACGATCATGTTCGAGGCCCAGAAGGCGAGCACCGGGATGATGTGGCCGCCCGGGATCTTGAAGGGCCGCTCGGCGTCGGGCAGGTTGCGGCGCAGCGCGCCCAGCACCAGGGGACCCGAGGCGAAGGAGAGCACCGTCGCCGAGGTGATGAACCCGACCAGCTGCTGCCAGCTGGGGAACGGCAGGAACACGATGAGACCGACCAGGAAGGTCACGATCAGCGAGACCATCGGGACGCCGCGGTCCGTGGTCCGGGCCAGTGCCTGCGGCGCGTTGCGGTTCTTGGCCATCGCGTAGGAGATCCGCGAGGTCGTGGTGGTGTAGATCAGGCCGGTGTCTCCGGGAGAGACGATGGCGTCGGCGTACAGCAGCACGGCCAGCCAGGCGAGACCGAGCGCCGTGGCCACCGCGGCCAGCGGACCGAAGTCACCGCTGAAGGACAGGGCCGACCAGCTGCCCGACTTCTCCAGGGTGCTGGGGTCGAGGGCGCCGATGAAGGCGACCTGCAGCGCGACGTAGATCAGGCCGGTGATGAGCACCGAGCCGACGACGGCGATCGGGACGTTGCGGCGCGGGTTGTCGGTCTCGCCGGCGAACTCGATGCCCTGGCGGAAGCCGAGGTAGGAGAAGATGACGCCCGAGGTGGCGATCGCGGTGAACACACCGTGCCAGCCCTGCGGCATGAAGCCGTGGCTGGTGAAGTTCTCCCCGTGCACGGCCGACAGCAGGAAGGCCGCGATCACCAGCAGGATGATGAAGACCTTCCAGGCGACCAGGGCGTTGTTGATGCGGGCGAACCACCGGACGCCGTAGAAGTTCACGACCACGAAGACCGCCATCAGGATGACCGCGCTGACGTAGCCGAGGCCGGTCAGCGTGTAGACCGTCTCACCGGCGACCGTGTGCGCCGCCGTGAAGGGCGCGTACTTGGTGGCGTACTGCAGCGCAGCCTCGACCTCGATGGGCGCCGTGGTCGCGACGGCGACCCAGGTGATCCAGCCGGCCGAGTAGCTCGCGAACGAACCGAACGCGAGGTGCGGGAAGCGGACCACACCACCGGACAGCGGGAACATCGTGCCCAGCTCGGCGTACACCAGGGCGATGAGCAGGATCAGCACCCCGCCGAGCGCCCAGGAGATGATCGCGGCCGGTCCGGCCGTGACCGAGGCGTTGAGGGCGCCGAAGAGCCAGCCGGAGCCGATGATCGAGCCGACGCTGGCGAACAGCAGGCCGACGACGCCGACATGGCGTTTGAGTTGGGTGTCGCCGCTAGCGGCGGACTGGGTGTCCGTAGACATGTGCACCTTCTCTTCAAGGGGTCTGGCACGGTCGAGACCGAGAACGTCCGAACACCCTCCGGTACCCCGGTCATGCGCACGCCAAACGGGGCGCTGGGCGAGGATGCCTCCATGAGCCACTTCGAGATCTCGCGGGCGGTCGTGGTGCGGGCCGACCCGTCGCAGGTGCACGCGCTCGTCAACGACTTCCACGAGTGGACCGCCTGGTCACCGTGGGAGGACGTCGACCCGGACCTGCGCCGCAGCTACAGCGGGCCGGACTCGGGGGTCGGCGCACGCTACGAGTGGTCCGGCAACCGCAAGGCCGGGCAGGGCAGCATGGAGGTCACCTCGTCGGCCCCCGAGGCGATCGGGATCCGCTTGAGCTTCCTCAAGCCGTGGAAGGCCACCAACGACGTCACGTTCACGTTCGTCCCCGCCGGGGCGGGCACCGAGGTGACCTGGCGGATGAGCGGGGAGCAGAAGGGCGTCGCCGCGATCTTCGGGAAGCTCGTGCCGATGGACAGGCTGGTCGGCAAGGACTTCGAGAAGGGGCTGGCCCGGCTCAAGGCCGTCGCCGAGTCCTGACCCGTCCGGTCACCCGGTGGCCGACCGCGCCCAGGACCAGGTCGACCGTGCGGGTCGTGACCGGCTCGTCGAGGAACTCCGCGACCCAGTCCGCGTTGTCGGCGCGCTGCACGTCGGTCGTGGCGGCCAGCCACCGCTCACAGCCGGTGCGGGCGATGTGGTGCGACTGCGCCACGAGCATGGTCAGGTCGCCGGGCCCGGTGAGCCGGGCCGTCCCGCCGGCGGCGGCGTAGGCCTCGTGCAGGGCGCGCATGCGTACGGCGTCGCCGCAGCCGAACTCGAAGAGCACCAGCGCGAGCTCCTGGGCCGGGTCGGCGGCGCCGGAGTTCTCCCAGTCGAGGACCACCAGGTCCCCGGAGGGCCGGCGCAGCAGGTTGTCGGCCCACAGGTCGCGGTGGCACATCCGCACCTCCCGGGGCGGGGTGAGGATCGACTCGACCTCGAGCAGCTCGGGCAGCAGGGCGGCGAGACGCCCGGCGAACGGGGCGCCGGCCGCGTCGAGCCGGGCCACGAGGTCCTCCCACCCGTCGCGGCCGACCGGGTCGACGTACCAGCCGTCGACGGCCTCGTCGGTGGCCGGTGAGACCGAGTGGATCGCCGCGACGATCCGCCCGACCGCGGCGGGGTCCAGGCCGCGGTCGGACGCCTGCACGTCGACCCATCCGTACACGCGGACCGGCCCCTCGACGTCCGCGAGCACGGCGCCGGACCGCGTCCGCACCACGCGTGGCATCGGTACGCCGGCCCGGCGTACGGCGTCCTGGTAGGCCGCGTCCCGCTCCGCGTCCTCGGCGGAGACCGGGACCACGAAGTCCTTGACCGCGTAGCACCCGAGGTCGGTGGTCAGCTGCCAGATGCGTCCGAGGCGCCCGGCCGCCACCGGTCCCGCCAGACGCGCGCCGGTGCCGAGCCCGTAGGCCCGCGACACCTCCTCGGCCAGTCGCACGTCCAGCACCACGCCAGCGTAGGGCGGGCGGACTCCTCCCGGGGGCCGGATGGTTCTCGATGGTCGAGCAGGTCGAGACCACTCCTGTCCCGCGCGACTAGGCTCGTCGGCATGACGGACGAGCGCGCCCAGGACGGTCAGATCGACATCAAGCCCCGGTCCCGCGACGTCACCGACGGCCTCGAGAAGGCGGCCGCGCGCGGCATGCTGCGCGCGGTGGGCATGGGCGACGAGGACTTCGCCAAGCCCCAGATCGGCGTCGCGTCGAGCTGGAACGAGATCACCCCCTGCAACCTGTCCCTGGACCGTCTCGCGAAGGCCGTCAAGAACGGCGTGCACGCCGCCGGTGGCTACCCGCTGGAGTTCGGCACGATCTCGGTGTCCGACGGCATCTCGATGGGCCACGAGGGCATGCACTTCTCCCTGGTCTCCCGCGAGGTGATCGCGGACTCCGTGGAGACCGTGATGATGGCCGAGCGGCTCGACGGCTCGGTCCTCCTGGCGGGCTGCGACAAGTCGCTCCCGGGCATGCTGATGGCGGCCGCGCGGCTCGACCTCGCCAGCGTCTTCCTCTACGCCGGGTCGATCATGCCCGGCCAGGTGGACGGCCACGACGTCACGATCATCGACGCCTTCGAGGCGGTCGGTGCCTGCCTGGCGGGGAAGATCAGCCGCGACGAGGTCGACCGGATCGAGCGCGCCATCTGCCCGGGGGAGGGCGCCTGCGGTGGCATGTACACCGCCAACACGATGGCTGCCGTCGGCGAGGCGCTCGGCATGTCCCTGCCCGGCTCGGCCGCGCCGCCCGCGGTCGACCGGCGCCGCGACGGCTTCGCGCACCGCTCCGGCGAGGCCGTGGTCGAGATGCTCCGCCGGGGCATCACCGCCCGCCAGATCATGACGCTGGAGGCGTTCGAGAACGCGATCACGGTCGTGATGGCGCTCGGCGGCTCCACCAACGCCGTGCTCCACCTGCTCGCCATCGCCCGCGAGGCCGACGTCCCGCTGACGATCGACGACTTCAACCGGATCGGCGACAAGGTGCCGCACCTCGGCGACCTCAAGCCGTTCGGCAAGTACGTCATGAACGACGTCGACAAGGTCGGCGGCATCCCCATGGTGATGAAGGCCCTGCTCGACGCCGGCCTCCTGCACGGCGACTGCCTGACCGTGACCGGGAAGACCATGGCCGAGAACCTCGAGGCCCTCGCGCCGCCGGCGGTCGACGACGACGTGATCCGCCGGCTGGACCGACCGATCCACAAGACCGGTGGCCTGACGATCCTCAAGGGGTCGCTGGCGCCCGAGGGCGCGGTCGTGAAGACCGCCGGGTTCGACGAGTCGGTGTTCGCGGGGACCGCGCGCGTCTTCGACGGCGAGCGCGCCGCGATGGACGCGCTGGCCGCCGGTCGGATCGTCGCCGGCGACGTGGTGGTGATCCGCTACGAGGGCCCCAAGGGCGGCCCCGGGATGCGCGAGATGCTCGCGATCACCGGCGCCATCAAGGGCGCCGGGCTCGGCAAGGACGTGCTGCTCCTGACCGACGGCCGTTTCTCCGGCGGCACCACCGGCCTGTGCGTCGGGCACGTGGCCCCCGAGGCCGTCGACGGCGGGCCGATCGCCTTCGTCCGCGACGGTGACCGGATCACGCTCGACGTCGCCAACCGCCTGCTCGAGGTGGAGATCGAGGACCTCGAGGAGCGCCGGCAGGGCTGGGAGCCGCACCCGCCGAAGTACACCCGCGGCGTGCTCGGCAAGTACGCCAAGGTCGTGCAGTCCGCCGCGCACGGCGCGGTCACGAGCTGACCCCCCGGCTGCTCGCGGTCGGTCCGCACGCCGGCGCCCACCGGGTGGCGCTGCGGGCCGGCGTCAGCGTGCTCGTCCCACTGCTGGTGCTGTGGGCGATCGACCAGCAGCAGTGGTCGATCTACGCCGCCTTCGGTGCCTTCACCTCGCTCTACGGGCGCAACCACGTCCACCTGTCCCGGACCCGGATGCAGCTGACGCTGGGCGTGCTGCTCACCCTCGCCACGACGGCCGGGGTGGTGGTGGGCCTGTCCCCGCACCGGGCCTGGCTGGCGGTGCCGACCACCGCGCTCGTGGCCGTCGGCGGCTCCCTGGTCTCCGACGCCCAGGACTGGCACCCGCCCGGCCCGCTCTTCCTGGTCTTCGCGTTCGCTGCCTGCGCGTCGCTGCCGAGCGATGGCGCCGACGTGCTCGCGGCCCTGGTCGTCGCCGGGGCGTCCGCGGCGTTCGCGGTGCTGGTCGGGGGTGCGGGTGCCTGGTGGCGCCGCGCCCGGGGGCGGCAGGCACCCGCACCCCGCCCCGTCGTACGACGGGCGCCGTACGCCGCCGTCGCGCGCCGCCACGCGCTGCGCAACGGACTCGCGGTCGCGATCGCCGGCTCGCTCGCGACCGCCGTGGGCATCGGGCACCCCTACTGGGCGATGGTCTCCGCGGTGGTGCCACTCGCCTCGCGCGACCTGGGCCAGCAGGTCACCCGGGGGCTGCACCGCATCATCGGCACCGGGCTCGGCCTGGGGGTGGCGGCGGTCCTGTTCGCGCTCGACCCCCGCGGGCTCCTGCTGATCCTGGTGATCGTGCTGCTCCAGGTCGGCGCCGAGCTGCTGGTCGGGCGGAACTACGCGCTGGCCCTCGTCGTGGTGACCCCGCTCGCGCTGCTGATGGTGCACGTGGTCGCCCCCACGCCCGCCGGGACGCTGCTGTGGGATCGCGGCCTCGAGACGTTGATCGGGGTCGTCATCGGCCTCGGAGTCGGGTACCTGACGCGCAGGCGCCTGCCGGCGCCGGCTGCGGTAGACATGTCCGCGTGAGTGATGCGACCGCCGCCCGGCTCGACCGTGACGACCCGTTGGCGAAGTACCGCGACCGCTTCGTCAGTGCCGAGAGCCCGCTGGTCTACTTCGACGGCAACTCGCTGGGACGACCGTTGCGGGGGACGGGGGAGCGGCTGGCCCGCTTCGTCGACGAGGAGTGGGGCGCACGCCTGATCCGCGGCTGGGACGAGCGCTGGTTCGACCTGCCCCTGGCGATCGGCGACGAGCTGGCCAGGATCACGCTGGGCGCCGGCCCCGGCCAGACCACCGTCGGCGACTCCACCACGGTGCTGCTCTACAAGGCGATGCGGGCCGCGCTGGCCGCGCGGCCGGACCGCTCCGAGATCGTGCTCGACCGCGACAACTTCCCGACCGACCGCTACCTGGCCCAGGGCATCGCCGAGGAGTGCGGGGTCCGGCTGCGCTGGATCGAGGTCGACACCGCGGGCGGCGTCACCGCGGAGCAGCTCGCCGAGGCGGTCGGCCCGGACACGGCCCTGGTCCTGCTCAGCCACGTCGCCTACCGCTCGGCCTGGCTGGCCGACATGGCCGAGCTGACCCGGATCGCCCACGACGCCGGTGCGCTGGTCCTGTGGGACCTCAGCCACTCCGTCGGCTCCGTCCCGATCCAGCTCGACGCCTGCGAGGTCGACCTCGCCGTGGGGTGCTCCTACAAGTACCTCAACGGCGGGCCCGGCTCGCCGGCCTTCGTGTACGTCGCGGCACGGCACCTCGAGCAGCTCACCCAGCCGGTGCAGGGCTGGATGGGGGCGGCGGACCCGTTCCTGATGGGCCCGGACTACGCGCCGGCCGAGGGCATCCGGCGCTTCCTGTCCGGCACCCCGCCGATCGTCGGGATGCTGGCGATGCAGGACATGCTGGCGCTGATCGACGAGGTCGGCATGCCGGCCGTTCGGGAGAAGTCGGTCGCGCTGACCGAGTACGCCGTCGAGGTGGCCCAGGAGGTCCTCGCGCCGGTGGGCGTGGTGCTCGCGTCACCCCGCGACCCCGACCTGCGGGGCGGCCACGTGACCCTCAACCATCCGCTGATGCGGGAGGCGACCGCGGCGTTGTGGCAGCGCGACGTCATCCCGGACTACCGCGACCCCCACGGCCTGCGGCTCGGGCTCTCGCCGCTCTCCACGTCGTACGACGAGGTACGGCGCGGGGTGGAGGCGGTCCGCGAGGTGCTGGACGGGCTGTCCGGCTGAGCCGTACAGCTCCTCGAAACCGCCTCTGACCTGCGACGATGGGTGTGGCGGTCCGGGCCACCACACCCGGATTTGATTGTTGCCCGCTGGTTCTCTAATGTTCTCCGGGTCGCCAGGGAGCGGCGGGCTGCAAGATCGGTTGATCGGGTGGCCGGCCCCCGGTGGTCATTCCTACTCTCACACTTGTCGGGTGGATGGGTGCGCGCCTTCGGGTGGGTCCCGGATATCTGGGTGGTTGTGCTGCGTGGGGGTGGGTGGGAAGTGAATTCGCCCCGAATTGCGGGGTGGAAAACGATCCGCTAAAGTTTACGAAGTCGCCGCAGACGAGGCCGAAAAGGTCGAAGTCACGGTGTGCGTCTGATTCTTGAGAACTCAACAGTGTGTCATAGTCGACGAATTAGTTTGTTATGCCCCGTCTTCTGTGGTCGTGATGATCATGGGATACGGATTTCTTTGGTAAGACAATGATTCTGGTGATAACTCGTAAGAGTTGAGCTAGTTGTTTGTTTTGTCAGGAGGCATCTCTTTTTCCGCGGCCGTCCTTTGGGGTGGTTGTGGTGTTGTTTTTCAACGGAGAGTTTGATCCTGGCTCAGGACGAACGCTGGCGGCGTGCTTAACACATGCAAGTCGAGCGGAAAGGCCACTTCGGTGGTACTCGAGCGGCGAACGGGTGAGTAACACGTGAGTAATCTGCCCTTCACTTCGGGATAGCCCTGGGAAACTGGGATTAATACCGGATACGACCGGCGCCTGCATGGGTTGTTGGTGGAAAGTTTTTTCGGTGGAGGATGTGCTCGCGGCCTATCAGCTTGTTGGTGGGGTAATGGCCTACCAAGGCTTCGACGGGTAGCCGGCCTGAGAGGGTGACCGGCCACACTGGGACTGAGACACGGCCCAGACTCCTACGGGAGGCAGCAGTGGGGAATATTGGACAATGGGCGGAAGCCTGATCCAGCAACGCCGCGTGAGGGATGACGGCCTTCGGGTTGTAAACCTCTTTCAGCGGGGACGAAGTTTTGTCTTTTTGGGCAAAGTGACGGTACCCGCAGAAGAAGCACCGGCCAACTACGTGCCAGCAGCCGCGGTAATACGTAGGGTGCGAGCGTTGTCCGGAATTATTGGGCGTAAAGGGCTCGTAGGCGGTTTGTCGCGTCGGGAGTGAAAACCATGGGCTTAACTCATGGCTTGCTTCCGATACGGGCAGACTAGAGGCATGCAGGGGAGAACGGAATTCCTGGTGTAGCGGTGAAATGCGCAGATATCAGGAGGAACACCGGTGGCGAAGGCGGTTCTCTGGGCATGTCCTGACGCTGAGGAGCGAAAGTGTGGGGAGCGAACAGGATTAGATACCCTGGTAGTCCACACCGTAAACGTTGGGCGCTAGGTGTGGGATCCATTCCACGGGTTCCGTGCCGCAGCTAACGCATTAAGCGCCCCGCCTGGGGAGTACGGCCGCAAGGCTAAAACTCAAAGGAATTGACGGGGGCCCGCACAAGCGGCGGAGCATGCGGATTAATTCGATGCAACGCGAAGAACCTTACCTGGGTTTGACATATGCCGGAAACACCTAGAGATAGGTGCCCTTTTAGTCGGTATACAGGTGGTGCATGGCTGTCGTCAGCTCGTGTCGTGAGATGTTGGGTTAAGTCCCGCAACGAGCGCAACCCTCGTCCTATGTTGCCAGCAGGTAATGCCGGGGACTCATAGGAGACTGCCGGGGTCAACTCGGAGGAAGGTGGGGATGACGTCAAGTCATCATGCCCCTTATGTCCAGGGCTTCACGCATGCTACAATGGCCGGTACAAAGGGCTGCGATGCTGTAAGGCGGAGCGAATCCCAAAAAGCCGGTCTCAGTTCGGATTGGGGTCTGCAACTCGACCCCATGAAGTCGGAGTCGCTAGTAATCGCAGATCAGCAACGCTGCGGTGAATACGTTCCCGGGCCTTGTACACACCGCCCGTCACGTCACGAAAGTCGGCAACACCCGAAGCCGGTGGCCTAACCCCTTGTGGGAGGGAGCCGTCGAAGGTGGGGCTGGCGATTGGGACGAAGTCGTAACAAGGTAGCCGTACCGGAAGGTGCGGCTGGATCACCTCCTTTCTAAGGAGCACACGCCCCGCACACCCGCCGACTGTCTGGGTCTTCCAGGCAGGTCCGTGTGGGTGGCACTGGTGGTGTTCACTAGTGGAATCGTCGATGAAGGACCCCCTGGTGGGTCGTGACCGTCTCAGTACTACCCAGCCGTGCCGGCGTTTGTCGGTGCGGGTGGGTGTGGAACCTGGTGGTCGCGGTCTGGTGGGTGGGGTTGGCACACTGTTGGGTCCTGAAGGATCAGGCCGGCCCGAGTGATCGGGGTGAGTCTGGAGTCTTCTGGGCCTCCTTGGAGGGCGCCGCACCCGGTTGGGTGGGGTGGCCTGCTTGGTGGGTTTGTTGTTTGAGATCTGCATAGTGGACGCGAGCATCTTGCACCGATGCCGCTCATCGGCCCGGCCCCCTGTGGGGGTGTGGGTGGTGGGGGTGTTGGTGCGTGTCTTTGTAGTAGTTGTTGTCGTGTTGTGTTTGTGAGACAAGCTATGAAGGGCACATGGTGGATGCCTTGGCATCAAGAGCCGATGAAGGACGTAGGAGCCTGCGATAAGCCCTGGGGAGTTGGCAACCGAGCTGTGATCCGGGGGTGTCCGAATGGGGAAACCCAGCTGGAGTCATGTCCAGTTACCCGCGCCTGAATATATAGGGTGTGTGGAGGGAACGTGGGGAAGTGAAACATCTCAGTACCCACAGGAAGAGAAAACAACAGTGATTCCGAGAGTAGTGGCGAGCGAAATCGGAAGAGGCCAAACCTCGTGCGTGTGATACCCGGCAGGGGTTGCGTACGGGGGGTTGTGGGAGCATTCAGGTCCGTCTGCCGGCGGACCGGGCAGTAAGAAACTCATCTGGAAGTTGAAGTCCATTGGAAAGTGGCGCCGTAGAGGGTGATAGCCCCGTAAGTGTAAGAGATGAGCTGCCGAGTGTTTTCCCAAGTAACACGGAACCCCTGAAATTCCGTGTGAATCTGGCGGGACCACCCGTTAAGCCTAAATACTCCTTGATGACCGATAGCGGACAAGTACCGTGAGGGAAAGGTGAAAAGTACCCCTGGCGGGGAGTGAAATAGTACCTGAAACCATGTGCCTACAATCCGTCGGAGCGAGAGCTTGCTCTTGTGACGGCGTGCCTTTTGAAGAATGAGCCTGCGAGTTTGCGTTGTGTTGCGAGGTTAACCCGTGTGGGGAAGCCGTAGCGAAAGCGAGTCCGAATAGGGCGTTTTAGTAGCACGATCAAGACCCGAAGCGAAGTGATCTATCCATGGGCAGGTTGAAGCGTCGGTAAGACGACGTGGAGGACCGAACCCACTTAGGTTGAAAACTGAGGGGATGACCTGTGGATAGGGGTGAAAGGCCAATCAAACTTCGTGATAGCTGGTTCTCCCCGAAATGCATTTAGGTGCAGCGTTGCGTGTTTCTTGCCGGAGGTAGAGCACTGGATAGCCGATGGGCCCTACCAGGTTACTGACGTTAGCCAAACTCCGAATGCCGGTAAGTGAGAGCGCAGCAGTGAGACTGCGGGGGATAAGCTCCGTAGTCGAGAGGGAAACAGCCCAGACCATCAGCTAAGGCCCCTAAGCGGTGACTAAGTGGAAAAGGATGTGGAGTCGCAGTGACAACCAGGAGGTTGGCTTGGAAGCAGCCACCCTTGAAAGAGTGCGTAATAGCTCACTGGTCAAGTGATTCCGCGCCGACAATGTAGCGGGGCTCAAGTCATCCGCCGAAGCTATGGCATTCACGCAATAACCTAGCCTTCGTGGTTCAGGTGTGTGGATGGGTAGGGGAGCGTCGTGTCGCGAGTGAAGCTGCCGAGTGATCGAGTGGTGGACGCGACACGAGTGAGAATGCAGGCATGAGTAGCGAATGAAGAGCGAGAAACTCTTCCGCCGAATGATCAAGGGTTCCAGGGTCAAGCTAATCTGCCCTGGGTAAGTCGGGACCTAAGGCGAGGCCGACAGGCGTAGTCGATGGACAACGGGTTGATATTCCCGTACCGGCAAAGTAGCGCCCATGACGAACCCGGTGATGCTAACCATCCGAAACTCAGCGGACCGGACCCTTCGGGGCGAGGCGCGGTGAGCGTAGCGTGGGACCCGAGCTGGTAGTAGTCAAGCGATGGGGTGACGCAGGAAGGTAGTCCAACCGTACCGATGGTTGTGTACGGCTAAGCAGGTAGGGCGAGATCTAGGCAAATCCGGATCTCTGACTTTGATGTCGGGCCTGAGATGTGATGGGGAGCCCAATGGGGCGAAGTGGATGATCCTATGCTGTCGAGAAAAACCTCTAGCGAGCTATGCGCCGCCCGTACCCCAAACCGACTCAGGTGATCAGGTAGAGAATACCAAGGCGATCGAGCAAACCATGGTTAAGGAACTCGGCAAAATGCCCCCGTAACTTCGGGAGAAGGGGGGCCGGATCCGTGAACGCCCTAGCGGTGGGAGCGGTGATGGCCGCAGAGACCAGGCCCAAGCGACTGTTTACTAAAAACACAGGTCCGTGCGAAGTTGTAAGACGATGTATACGGACTGACTCCTGCCCGGTGCTGGAAGGTTAAGGGGACGAGTCAGCTCTTACGAGCGAAGCTCAGAACTTAAGCCCCAGTAAACGGCGGTGGTAACTATAACCATCCTAAGGTAGCGAAATTCCTTGTCGGGTAAGTTCCGACCTGCACGAATGGAGTAACGACTTGGGCGCTGTCTCAACCGTGGACTCGGCGAAATTGCACTACGAGTAAAGATGCTCGTTACGCGCGGCAGGACGGAAAGACCCCGGGACCTTTACTATAGTTTGGTATTGGTGTTTGGTTCGGCTTGTGTAGGATAGGTGGGAGACTGTGAAACCTCGACGCCAGTTGGGGTGGAGTCAACGTTGAAATACCACTCTGGTCGTACTAGATGTCTAACCTAGGTCCGTTATCCGGATCAGGGACAGTGCCTGATGGGTAGTTTAACTGGGGCGGTTGCCTCCTAAAATGTAACGGAGGCGCTCAAAGGTTCCCTCAGCCTGGTTGGCAATCAGGTGTTGAGTGTAAGTGCACAAGGGAGCTTGACTGTGAGACAGACATGTCGAGCAGGGACGAAAGTCGGAACTAGTGATCCGGCGTCGGCATGTGGAAGCGACGTCGCTCAACGGATAAAAGGTACCCCGGGGATAACAGGCTGATCTTCCCCAAGAGTCCATATCGACGGGATGGTTTGGCACCTCGATGTCGGCTCGTCGCATCCTGGGGCTGGAGTAGGTCCCAAGGGTTGGGCTGTTCGCCCATTAAAGCGGCACGCGAGCTGGGTTTAGAACGTCGTGAGACAGTTCGGTCCCTATCCGCCGCGCGCGCAGGAAACTTGAGAAAGGCTGTCCCTAGTACGAGAGGACCGGGATGGACGAACCTCTGGTGTGCCAGTTGTCCCGCCAGGGGCACGGCTGGTTAGCTACGTTCGGAAGTGATAACCGCTGAATGCATCTAAGCGGGAAGCACGTTTCAAGATGAGGTTTCCCACCGATTAATCGGGTAAGGCCCCCAGCAGAACACTGGGTTGATAGGCCGGAGGTGTACAGCAGTAATGCCCAGCCGACCGGTACTAATAGGCCGAGGGCTTGTCCCACACACACATCACCACAACACACCATCGACTGGTGATGCCCGCGTCCACTACGCAGTTCCCAACCAACAAACCCCCGGGGGTCCTGGTTTGGCACAACTGAACACATAGAGCTTGGAAACACCCCCACACAGTGGGTGCGTGTGTTTCCGCCAGAGTTACGGCGGCCATAGCGAAAGGGAAACACCCGGTCCCATCCCGAACCCGGAAGTTAAGCCTTTCAGCGCCGATGGTACTGCAACCGCGAGGCTGTGGGAGAGTAGGACGCCGCCGGACAAACATTCAGGTAGGGCCACCCCAACGGGGTGGCCCTACCGGCATTTACGGGTCGATTCGGGCTCGGCAGCGTCGGCGCTCCGTGGCAAGGTGGGCGACATGGACCAACGGCTCAGCTTCGTGACACTCGCCGTGCGAGACCTGACGGCGACCCGGGACTTCTACGTGGACGGGCTGGGATGGACGCCGGCACTCGACGTGCCGGACGAGGTCCTGATGATCCAGGTGGGCGAGCACGTCGTGCTCTCGCTGTGGAGCGAGGCCGGCTTCGAGGGGGAGGTCGGCCCGATTCGACGGGGGGCCGGTCTGGCGCCCGTCACGCTGGCGCACAACGTCGCCACGCGCGAGGAGGTCGACGCCGTCCTCGAGACCGCGCGGGCGGCGGGCGCCGATCCCGTGCACGCCGCGGCCGAGCGCGAGTGGGGCGGCTACACCGGATACTTCGGCGACCCGGATGGCTTCCGCTGGGAGATCGCGTGGAATCCCGGCCCGATCGGACAGGCGGTTCTCCCATGACCGACGACAAGCAGATCCTGACCGCTCACGAGGTCGAGGCCGAGGGCCTGGGGGACTGGCGGATCCTGTTCCACGCGCTGCACGCCCGCTACCGGACCGGCGACTTCGCGACCGCCCTGCGGCTGGTGGACGCGGTCGGCGTCGCGGCGGAGGAGATGAACCACCACCCCGACCTCGACCTGCGCTACGGCCAGCTGCACGTGAGGCTCTTCAGCCACGACGTCTTCGGGGTCACCCAGCGCGACCTCCGACTCGCGCGCCGGATCAGTGAGCTGGCGGCCGGCCTGGGCGTGAGTGCTGATCCCTCCGCGGTCCAGGTGCTCGAGGTGGCGCTCGACAGCGCGGACCCCGAGGCGATCAAGCCGTTCTGGCGGGCGGTGCTGGGGATGCAGGACTCTCCGCTCCACGACGAGCTGGTGGACAAGAAGGGCGTCCTGCCGACCCTGTGGTTCCAGCGCACCGACCCGCACGAGGTGCCGCGCCAGCGGTTCCACCTCGACGTCCGGGTGCCGCCGGAGGAGGCGTTCGCCCGGGTCGAGGCGGCGTTGGCGGCCGGCGGCACGCTGGTCAGTGACGACCGGGCCCCGGCGTTCTGGGTGCTGGCCGATGCGGAGGGCAACAAGGCCTGTGTGACGACCTGGAAGGGGCGCGACCAGTCGGCCTGAGCAGGCGTGGTGTCTCGAGACTCGGGACCGCCGTTCCAGATGTTGGGACGCCTGACAGACTCAGGTGACGGACACGAGACCCGACGGCTACCGTGATCGCATGCGCCAGCAGATTCTTGTACGCACGCGACGCGTGAGCTGAGTCCAGCGACCACAGCACGCGCGTCGACCCCTCGTTGCCCACGGGCCGAGGGGTTTTTTGTTGGCCGAGAGTTGGTGTGTCATCGGACGAGTGAGGACAGGAACTAGGGGATGAGCGAGCAGATCACGGGCGCACAGAGCCTGATCAAGTCGCTGGAGGCGGCGGGGGCCGAGAACATCTTCGGCATCCCGGGCGGCGCGATCCTCCCGGCGTACGACCCCCTGATGGACTCCACGGCGATCCGGCACATCCTGGTCCGCCACGAGCAGGGCGCCGGGCACGCGGCCCAGGGGTACGCCGCCGCCACCGGCAAGGTGGGCGTCTGCATGGCGACCTCCGGACCGGGGGCGACCAACCTGGTGACGCCGCTCGCCGACGCGCACATGGACTCGGTGCCGCTGGTCGCGGTGACCGGGCAGGTCGGCGCCTCGATGATCGGCACGGACGCCTTCCAGGAGGCCGACATCCGGGGCATCACGATGCCCATCACCAAGCACAACTTCCTGGTCACGGACCCGGCGGAGATCCCGCGCACGGTGGCCGAGGCGTTCTACCTCGCCTCGACCGGCCGGCCGGGCCCGGTGCTGGTGGACGTCGCCAAGTCGGCGCTCCAGGCCATGACCTCCTTCCGGTGGCCGACGGAGCTCAACCTGCCGGGCTACCGGCCGGTGACCCGCCCCCACTCCAAGCAGATCCGGGAGGCGGCCAAGCTCATCCTCGAGGCGCGTCGCCCCGTGCTCTACGTCGGCGGTGGCACGATCCGCGCCGGCGCGGCCCGCGAGCTGCGCGTCCTGGCGGAGTTCACCGGCATGCCGGTGGTCACGACGTTGATGGCGCGGGGCGCGTTCCCCGACAGCCACCCCCAGCACCTCGGCATGCCCGGCATGCACGGCACCGTCGCCGCGGTCGCCGGTCTCCAGCGCAGCGACCTGATCATCAGCCTGGGTGCCCGGTTCGACGACCGGGTGACCGGCAACCTCGACTCGTTCGCGCCGGGTGCGAAGGTCATCCACGCCGACATCGACCCGGCCGAGATCGGCAAGAACCGGCTCGCGGACGTGCCGATCGTGGGGGACTGCCGCGAGGTCATCAGCGACCTGCTCGTGGCCCTCAAGGCCGAGGCCGACGCCGGGCACACCGGCGACTACGAGGCCTGGGTCGAGTTCCTGGCCGGCATCAAGAAGCGCTACCCGCTCGGCTACGACAAGCCGGCCGACGGCAGCCTGTCCCCGCAGTACGTCATCGAGCGGCTCGGCAAGATCGCCGGGCCCGAGGCGATCTACACCTCGGGGGTGGGACAGCACCAGATGTGGGCAGCCCACTTCGTGGGCTACGAGCACCCGAACACCTGGATCAACTCCGGCGGCCTCGGCACCATGGGCTTCTCGGTCCCCGCGGCGATGGGCGCGAAGGTCGGCTGCCCCGACAAGACGGTCTGGTCCATCGACGGTGACGGCTGCTTCCAGATGACCAACCAGGAGCTGGCCACCTGTGCGATCAACGACATCCCGATCAAGGTCGCGGTGATCAACAACGAGTCGCTCGGCATGGTGCGGCAGTGGCAGACGCTCTTCTACAACGAGCGCTACTCCAACACCGACCTGCACTCCAAGCGGATCCCCGACTTCGTCAAGCTCGCCGAGGCGTACGGCTGCGTCGGCCTGGCCTGCGACAGCCCGGAGGACGTCGACGCGACGATCACCAAGGCGATGGAGATCAACGACGCGCCGGTCGTCGTCGACTTCCGGGTGCACCGCGACGCCATGGTCTGGCCGATGGTGGCCGCCGGCACCAGCAACGACGACATCAAGTACGCCCGTGACATGGCGCCGAAGTTCGACGACGTCGAGGACGACTGGGAGGTCCGGAACCCGTGAGTGAGCGCAGCGAACGAGCCATCCAGTACAGCGCCCGAGGAGCCTCGTCGGCGCCCGGAGCGAAGCGAGGACGTCGATGAGCAAGCACACCCTGAGCGTGCTGGTCGAGAACAAGCCCGGCGTCCTGGCCCGGATCGCGGGCCTGTTCAGCCGCCGCGGGTTCAACATCGACTCGCTGGCCGTGGGCCCGACCGAGCACGACGAGGTCTCCCGGATGACCATCGTGGTCAACGTCGAGGAGTCCCCGCTCGAGCAGGTGACCAAGCAGCTCAACAAGCTCATCGAGGTCATCAAGATCGTCGAGCTCGACGGCCCCGCCTCGGTCAACCGCGAGCTGCTGCTGGTGAAGGTGAAGGCCGACGCGGACACCCGCGGCCAGGTCCTCGACGCCGTGGCACTGTTCAAGGCACGGGTGGTCGACGTCGCCACCGACGCGGTCACCATCGAGATCACCGGCAACGGCGACAAGCTCGCGTCGTTCCTCAAGGTCGTGGAGCCCTTCGGCATCCGCGAGCTCGTCCAGTCCGGGATGGTCGCCATCGGACGCGGCTCCCGGTCCATCAGCGAGCGCACCCTCCGCCCCGTACCCATCCCCGCTCCGCCGGCCGCGACCGGCTGAGCGCCGCAACCCCACGACGTACGCACGAAGACAACCCAGAAGGAGAGCCCCAGTGGCTGAGATGTTCTACGACGACGACGCCGACCTGGCCCTGATCCAGGGCAAGAACGTGGCCGTCATCGGCTACGGCAGCCAGGGCCACGCCCACGCCCTGTCCCTGCGCGACTCGGGCGTCGACGTCCGGATCGGCCTGCAGCCCGGGTCGAAGAGCCGCGCGAAGGCCGAGGCCGAGGGGCTGCGCGTCCTCACGCCGGCGGAGGCGGCCGAGGAGGCCGACGTCATCGTGATCCTGGCGCCCGACCAGCACCAGCGGAAGCTCTACGCCGAGGAGATCGAGCCCAACATCGCCGAGGGCGACACCCTGGTCTTCGGCCACGGCTTCAACATCCGCTTCGGCTACATCACCCCGCCCGAGGGCGTCGACGTCTTCATGGTGGCGCCGAAGGGCCCGGGGCACCTGGTCCGCCGTGAGTACGTCGACGGCCGCGGCGTCCCCGTGCTCGTCGCCGTCGAGAAGGACGCGTCGGGCAAGGCCTGGGACCTCGCGCTGTCCTACGCCAAGGCGATCGGCGGCCTGCGCGCCGGCGGCATCAGGACGACGTTCACCGAGGAGACCGAGACCGACCTGTTCGGTGAGCAGGCCGTCCTCTGCGGTGGCGCCAGCCAGCTGGTGATGTACGGCTTCGAGGTCCTCACCGAGGCCGGCTACCAGCCCGAGGTCGCCTACTTCGAGTGCCTCCACGAGCTCAAGCTGATCGTCGACCTGATGTACGAGGGCGGCATCGCCAAGCAGCGCTGGTCGGTCTCCGACACCGCGGAGTACGGCGACTACGTCTCCGGCCCCCGGGTCATCGACGAGCACGTCAAGGAGAACATGAAGGCGGTCCTCGAGGACATCAAGAACGGCTCCTTCGCGAAGCGCTTCATCGACGACCAGGAAGCCGGCTCGCCGGAGTTCAAGAAGTTCCGCGAGCAGGCCGAGCAGCACCCGATCGAGAAGACCGGCCGCGAGCTGCGCAAGCTGATGTCGTGGGTCAAGAGCCACGACTCCGACTACGTCGAGGGCACCTCCGCCCGCTGACCCGTCGCTTCTTCGACACCCAGAGCGCCGAGCCGTCGTCAACTGACGACGGCTCGGCGCTCTGCTTCGTGAACAAGCGACGGGTCGGAACAACCCGGGGATGGTTGAACGTTGCACGGTCATGCGCATCGAGATCTGGAGTGACGTCGTCTGCCCCTGGTGCTACATCGGGAAGCGGCGGCTGGAGGGGGCCCTGGGCCGGTTCGAGCGGAACCACCCGGAGGCGGTCGGGCAGGTCGAGATCCTCTGGCGCTCCTACCGGCTCGACCCGGCCGCGCCGTCCGAGCCGACCGAGACCGTGGCCGAGCACCTCGGACGCAAGTACGGCGGCGGGCCGGCCGCCGGCCAGCAGATGATCGACCGGGTCGAGGCCGTGGCTGCCGAGGAGGGACTCGTCTACCGGCTCGGCCAGGCCCAGCGCGTCAGCACCGTCGACGCGCACCGGCTCCTGCACCTGGCGGCCGGCGAGGGCCGGCAGGGTGAGCTCGAGGAGGCGCTGTTCGCGGCGTACTTCCTCGACGCCCGCAACGTGGCAGACCCCGGCGTGCTCGCCGAGCTGGCGGACGCCGTCGGCCTCGACGAGGTGCGGGTCAAGGAGGTGCTGAGCACCGACGAGTACGCCGACGCCGTCGAGGCCGACATCCGCCAGGCGGCGGCGTACGGCGCCACCGGCGTGCCGTTCTTCGTCATCGACCAGAAGTACGGCGTGGCGGGGGCACAGCCGGGTGAGGTGTTCGACCAGGTCCTCGAGCGAGCCTGGGCCGAGTCGCGGCCGGCGATCGACGTGATCGGCGGCGCCGACGCCTGTGGCCCGGACGGCTGCCCCTCGTGACGGTGTGACCCAGACCGCACGGGTCGGGCGGTGGTCGCGGGTTCCGGGGGAGCGGGGCTCATGTGTAAGGTTAGGCGTGCCTAAGTAAGCCAAGCCTCACCAAAGCCAGCCTCACCAGAAGGACATGCCGTGCTCGCCAACTACCTGATCGGCCTCCGCGAGGGCCTCGAGGCCGCGCTCGTCGTGAGCATCCTGGTCGCCTACCTCGTGAAGACGGACCGCCGGCACCTGCTGCCCCGCATCTGGGCCGGCGTGGCCCTCGCGGTCGGCGTCAGCCTCGCGTTCGGCGCGGCCCTCACCTGGGGTCCCCGCGGGCTCACCTTCGAGGCCCAGGAGGCCATCGGCGGGACGCTGTCCATCGTCGCCGTGGGCTTCGTGACCTGGATGATCTTCTGGATGGCTCGCGCTGCCCGCGCGATGGGGGGCGAGCTGCGCGGCCAGATCGACAAGGCCGCCGACGGCACCCGCTGGTCGCTCGCGCTCGTCGCCGTGCTCGCGGTCGGCCGGGAGGGCCTCGAGACGGCGCTGTTCCTCTGGGCCGCCACCCAGGCCGGCACGCGCGACGCGGCGGGGGCGGCCGCCTCGACCTGGGAGCCGCTGCTGGGCGCCGCGCTCGGCCTGGCCACGGCGGTGGTCCTGGGCTACCTGATCTACCGCGGTGCGATCTCGATCAACCTCAGCCGCTTCTTCGCCTGGACCGGCGGCTTCCTGATCCTCGTCGCCGCCGGCGTGCTGTCGTACGGCGTCCACGACCTGCAGGAGGCCGGCATCCTCCCCGGCCTGAACACCATCGCCTTCGACGTCTCCGGCGCCATCGACCCCGGCACCTGGTACGCCACGCTGCTCAAGGGCGTCTTCAACTTCTCGCCGGTCACCACCGTCCTCGAGGCCGCGGCCTGGCTGCTCTACGCCGTGCCGACGATGGCGCTGTTCGTCCTCGGCGTGCGCCGTCGCGGCGCCAGGCCGGCGCCGCAGGCGAAGCAGCAGCAGCCCGCCCCCGTCTCCAACTGACCCCGCACCCCCCGCGAAGGAACCTCTCACCCCATGCGTCTTCCCCTGCTCGCGGCCGCCCTGGTCGCGGTCCCCGCCCTGTCCGCCTGCACCCAGAACACCACCGCCGGCGAGGCGGGCGAGGACGACCGCACGATCACCGTCAGCTCCACCGACGACGCCTGCGAGCTCTCCGGCACCGAGGCGCCGTCGGGCAAGCTCACCTTCGACGTCACCAACGACGGCTCCAAGGTGACGGAGTTCTACCTGTACACCGAGAACGCCGAGCGCGTGCTCGGCGAGGTCGAGAACATCGGCCCCGGCCTCACCCGGCAGCTCGTGGTCTCCGCCCCGGCCGGCACCTACCTCACGGCCTGCAAGCCGGGCATGAAGGGGGACGGCATCCGCGCCGACTTCACCGTGACCGACTCCGGTGCGAAGGTCGCGGCCTCGGCCGACGAGGCCGAGCTCGTGGAGCACGCGCAGGAGGAGTACGGCGAGTTCGTGCAGGAGGAGTCGGACCAGCTGCTGGCCGGGACGGCGGCGTTCGTGAAGGCCTACAAGGTCGGCGACGACCGCGCCGCCAAGGCGCTCTACCCCGAGGTCCGCACCCACTGGGAGCGCATCGAGACGGTCGCCGAGTCGTTCGGCGACCTCGACCCGAAGATGGACGCCCGGGAGGCCGACCTCGAGCCCGGCCAGAAGTGGACCGGGTGGCACCGCATGGAGAAGGACCTGTGGCCGGCCCGCGCCGAGAAGTACGAGTCGCTCACCATGAAGCAGCGGGCCTTCTACGCCGACGACCTGCTCGCCAACACCAAGGTCCTCGACCACCGCATCGGCGAGCTCGAGTTCACCGTCGACCAGATCGCCAACGGCTCCCGCGGGCTGATGGAGGAGGTCGCGACCGGCAAGGTCACCGGCGAGGAGGAGTACTGGTCGCGCACCGACCTGTGGGACTTCCAGGCCAACGTCGACGGTGCGAAGGAGGCCTTCGAGGTCCTCGAGCCCATCCTCGAGCAGAACGACCCCGAGCTCGAGGAGACCCTCGACGAGCGCTTCGACGCCCTGCAGAAGCAGCTGGACGCGCACCGCGAGGGTGACGGCTTCCGGACCTACGACTACCTGTCCGCCGAGGAAGTGAAGCAGCTCGCGGACGCCGTCAACGCCCTGTCCGAGCCGCTGTCGCACCTGACCGCGGCGGTGATCTCCTGACCTCCCGGCGCACCGTGGACGTCTCCCGCCGGGGGCTGCTCGGTGGCGGTGCCGCCGCTGCCGGACTGGCCGGCGCCTTCGTGGCGGGGCGTGCGTCCGCGGACGAGGGCGGTACGCCGAGGGCCGGGGACCCGGCGTACGCCTTCCGCGGCGAGCACCAGGCCGGCATCGTCACGCCCGCGCAGGACCGGCTGCACTTCGCGGCCTTCGACGTGATCACCGGTTCCCGCGCGCAGCTGGTGGCCCTGCTCAAGGCCTGGACCGAGGCCGCCGACCGGATGACCCGGGGGCTGCCTGCCGGGGAGATCGGGCCGGTCGAGGGCGCGGCCAACGTGCCGCCGGACGACACCGGCGAGGCCATCGGCCTGGACGCCAGCGGGCTCACGATCACCTTCGGCTTCGGACCGGGGCTCTTCGTCGACGCGCAGGGCAGGGACCGCTTCGGGCTGGCCGACCGGCAGCCCGAGGCGCTGCGCGACCTCCCGCACTTCCCCGGCGACAACCTCGACCCGGCGCGCTCCCAGGGCGACCTGTGCGTGCAGGCCTGCGCCGACGACCCCCAGGTGGCCGTGCACGCCATCCGCAACCTGGCCCGGATCGGCTTCGGGACGGTCTCCGTGCGCTGGTCCCAGCTGGGCTTCGGCCGTACCTCCACCACCTCGACCGCGCAGTCGACGCCGCGCAACCTGTTCGGCTTCAAGGACGGGACCGCCAACGTCAAGGCGGAGGAGACCGAGGCGCTCGACGAGCACGTGTGGGTCGGGGCCGGCGACGACGCGAAGTCCGACTGGCTGGCCGGCGGCTCCTACCTGGTGGCCCGGCGGATCAACATGACGATCGAGGTCTGGGACCGCCAGCCGCTCGGGGACCAGGAGTCCTTCGTGGGCCGTACCAAGGACTCCGGGGCGCCGCTGTCCGGCGGTGGCGAGCTCACCGAGCCCGACTTCACGATGCCCGGCAGCGACGGGCCGGTCATCCCGCGCGACTCCCACGTCAGCGTCGTGCACCCGGACCACAACGGGGGCGTCCGGATGCTCCGCCGCGGCTACAACTTCGTCGACGGCACCGACGCGCTCGGCGGCCTGAACGCCGGCCTGTTCTTCCTGGCCTACGTGCGCGACCCGCGCACCCACTTCATCCCCGTGCAGACCCGGATGGCGAAGGTCGACGCCCTGATGGAGTACCTCAAGGTCACCGGGTCCGCGCTGTTCGCGGTGCCGGCGGGCGCGCGGCCGGGGGAGCACATCGGCCAGGCGCTCTTCGCCTGATCGACGTCAATTCGCCTGCGCCGGGAGCCGGGCACTCCTACGATGCCGGTCCGCACCTCGAGAGGACCGACGCGATGACGACCGCACCCTGGCTGCCCGCCGGCTGGCAGCACCCCACCCGGGTCGAGCTGCCGACCGGCCACCACCTGCGCCCGATCCACCCCGACGACACCGAGCTCGACATGCCGGCGGTGATGGGCTCGCGGGAGCGACTCTGGTCGATCTACGGCGAGGCCTGGGGCTGGCCGCCGGCCGACATGACCGCCGCGCAGGACCGCGAGGACCTCCAGCACCACTGGGACGAGATCCAGGCCCACGAGTCGTTCAACTACGCCCTCTTCGACGCCGCGGAGACCGAGCTGATCGGCTGCGTCTACATCGACCCCGCCGACAAGGCCGGCGCGGACGCCGACATCTCCTGGTGGGTGCGTGACGAGTACGTCGGCTCGCCGGTCGAGGCCGCGCTCGACGAGCTCGTGCCCGCCTGGATCGCGTCGGACTGGCCGCTCACCGCGCCGCGGTACGTCGGTCGCGACCTCAGCTGGGCGGAGTGGCTGGCGATCCCGCGCGAGCGCTGAGCGGGCTCAGAGCTGGGTGACCGTGATGCGCCCCGCGTCGACGTGCCACCGGTGCGTGACGCCGAGCGCGGCGACCAGCGCCTCGTCGTGGCTGACCACGAGCAGGGTGCCGGTGTAGCCGGCCAGCGCCGACTCCAGCTGCTCGATCGCCGCCACGTCGAGGTGGTTGGTCGGCTCGTCGAGGACGAGCAGGTTCACCTCGCGCGCCTGGAAGACCGCCATCAGCGCCCGGGTCCGCTCGCCCATCGAGAGGGTCCGCGCCGGACGGTCGACGTGCTCGCCGCCGAGCCCGAACTTGGCCAGCAGGGTGCGGACCTCGCCCCGGTCGGGACCCTGCTGGCCGGCGTCCGTGAGCTCGGCCCGGACCACGTCGACGACCGAGGCGTCGGCGTCGAGCAGGGAGCGTCGCTGGTCCAGGACGCCGATCCGGACCCGGGTGCCCAGCGACCGGCGGCCCGCCGACAGCGGGATCTCGCCGAGCAGCGCGTTGACCAGCGTGGTCTTGCCGCTGCCGTTGTCGCCGGCGACCGCGATCCGGTCGCCGCGGGCCACCGTCAGGTCGACCGGGCCGAGCCGGAACCCGTCGCGGCTGACCTCGGCCCGGTCGAGCGTCGCCACCACCGCGGCAGGCTCCGACCCGGGGTTGATCGAGTAGCGCAGCTCCCACTCCTTGCGGGGCTGCTCCACGACGTCGAGCCGATCCACCGCCTTCCTCAGCCGGGACGCCTTGGCCGACTGCCGGTCGGCGCGCGCCTTGTGCCTCTCGCGGATGTGCTTGTCCGGCTCGCCGCCGTTGGCGACGTTGCGGTGCCCCTGCGCGGCCCAGTCGTCGCGGCGGCGGGCCTGGGCGATCAGGTCGTCGCGCTGCCCGGCGTACGTCTCGTAGGCCTCGCGGGCCTGCCGGCGCGCCAGCTCCCGCGCGGCGACGTACTCGGACCAGCCGCCGGTGTAGTGCCCGATCCGCTGCTGGGCCAGGTCGAGCTCCACGACGTGGGTGGTGACCCGGTCCAGGAAGCTGCGGTCGTGGCTGGCGATCAGGATCGGACCCTGGTGGCCGGTGACGAACTCGACGATCAGCGCGAGCCCGCGCGCGTCGAGGTCGTTGGTCGGCTCGTCCAGCAGCAGCACGTCGTACCTGCTGAGCAGCACGGCGACCAGCGCGGCCCGCGCGGCCTGACCGCCGGAGAGGGTGCCGAGCGGCCGGTCGGGCGCCACGTCCAGGCCCACCTTCGCGGCCACCTGCGGCAGCCGGTCCTCGAGGTCGGCCGCGCCGAGCGCGAGCCAGCGGTCCAGCGCCGCGGCGTACTCCTCGTCGGCGCCGGGCCGGCCCTCGGCCAGGGCGGCGGAGGCGTGGTCGAGGTCGCGGTCGGCCGTCGCCACGCCGGTCCGCCGCCGGGCGTACTCGAGCAGCGACTCGGTGGGGTCCGGCACCACCTGCGGGAGCCACCCGATGGTGGCGTCGCGGGGAGCCAGCCGGATGGTGCCGGACTCGATCGGGAGCTCCCCGACGATGGTGCGCATCAGCGTGGACTTGCCGGAGCCGTTGGCCCCGACGACGGCGGTGACGTTGCCGTCGGCGAGCACCAGGTCGAGGCCGCGGAAGAGGGTGCGTGCGGCGAAGCTGACGTCGAGGCCGGCGATGGTGAGGGTGGTGGACATGGTGCTCCAGGAGATGACGAAGGGCCCCGCACGGGCGGGCGGGCTCGGAGTCGTCAGGCGATGTCCACGGCGGAAGATTAGCCGCGCCGGCGGGCGCGGACACAACCGAATTACGGCGTGGTGCTCGGGTAGTGTGGAAATCCGCACAGCGTCGTGCATGCCTTCCCCCACACCAGGAGCGAGGACACCGCTGTGACCAAGCCCGTCGTACTCATCGCCGAGGAGCTGAGCCCCGCCACCGTCGAGGCGCTCGGCCCGGACTTCGAGATCCGCACCTGCAACGGCGCCGACCGCGGTGAGCTGCTGCCGGCCATCGCCGACGCCGACGCGCTGCTGGTCCGCTCGGCGACCAAGGTGGACGCCGAGGCGCTGGCGGCCGCGCACCACCTGAAGGTCGTGGCCCGAGCCGGCGTCGGCCTCGACAACGTCGACGTGCGGGCGGCCACCCAGTCCGGCGTCATGGTCGTCAACGCGCCGACCTCCAACATCGTCTCGGCCGCCGAGCTCGCCGTCGCGCTGATGCTGGCCGCGGCCCGGCACATCTCGCCGGCGCACCAGGCGCTGCGCCACGGTGAGTGGAAGCGGTCGCGCTACACCGGCATCGAGCTCTACGAGAAGACCGTCGGCATCGTCGGGCTGGGCCGGATCGGGGTGCTGGTCGCCCAGCGCCTCTCGGCGTTCGGGATGAGGGTCGTGGCCTACGACCCCTACGTGCAGGCCGGCCGGGCCGCGCAGATGGGGGTCCGCCTCGTCGACCTCGACACGCTGCTGGCCGAGGCGGACTTCATGTCCGTGCACCTGCCGAAGACCCCCGAGACGATCGGCCTGATCGGCGCCGAGCAGCTGGCCCGGGTCAAGCCGTCGCTGGTGCTGGTCAACGCCGCCCGCGGCGGCATCGTCGACGAGGTCGCGCTGTACGCCGCGCTCAAGGAGGGCCGGGTCGCGGCCGCCGGTCTCGACGTCTTCGCCCAGGAACCCTGCACCGACAGCCCGCTGTTCGAGCTGGAGAACGTCGTCGCGACGCCGCACCTCGGCGCCTCCACCGACGAGGCCCAGGAGAAGGCCGGGCTCGCCGTGGCCAGGTCGGTGCGCCTCGCGCTCGCCGGCGAGCTGGTGCCCGACGCGGTCAACGTGCAGGGTGGCGTGATCGCCGAGGACGTCCGGCCCGGCATCCCGCTCACCGAGAAGCTCGGGCGGATCTTCACCGGCCTGGCCGGCTCGGTCGCGGAGTCGATCGACGTCGAGGTCCGCGGCGAGATCACCGACTACGACGTCAAGGTGCTGGAGCTGGCCGCGCTCAAGGGCGTCTTCGCCGACATCGTCGAGGAGCAGGTGTCCTACGTGAACGCGCCGCTGCTCGCCGCCGAGCGCGGCTGCGCCGTACGCCTGGTCGCCGACCCGGAGAGCCCCGACCACCGCAACCTGATCACGATCCGCGGCACCCTCGCCGACGGGTCGCAGGTCTCGGTGAGCGGAACCCTGATCGGGATCAACCAGAAGGAGCGGCTGGTCGAGGTCAACGGCTTCGACGTCGACCTCGAGCCCACCGAGCACCTGGCGTTCTTCCGCTACGAGGACCGGCCGGGCATGGTCGGCACCGTCGGCCGGATCCTCGGCGACGCCGGGGTGAACATCGCCGGCATGCAGGTCGCCCGCGACGCCAAGGGCGGCCAGGCCCTGGTCGCCCTGTCCGTCGACTCCGCGATCCCGACCGAGTCGCTCGCCGAGATCCAGGAGGCGATCGCCGCCGCGTCGGTGCGGGCCGTCAACCTGGTCTGAAGCCGGGGCGGCCTGCCCCAACATTTCTGCAGTCCGGTGCGTCCCAAGGACACAGGCGGGCGACCGGCCCGCCTCGTGGAGGTGGGCCGATGCGAGTGCGCGTCACGACGGTCGCCGCCGTCTGGATCCTCCTGGCAGCCGCCCTGGCCGGCGTGCACCTGCTGCAGGCGGCACCAGCCGTTCCGGCCCGAGCGCTGGTGGTTCCGCCGACCGCCGACGCGACAAACGGGTCCGGCCCGGTCGGTCCGCCGGACGCGGCCGACGCCTTCGTCGCCCGCCGCCTGGGGCCGGGGGAGCGGCCGCCCCAGTTCGTGATCGTCAGCTTCGACGGTGTCGGCTGGGACGCGATGTGGCAGCACTGGTTCGCGATCGGGAAGCGGGTGCCGTTCCGGTTCACCGGTTTCCTGTCCGGGACCTACCTGCTCAGTGACCGGACCCGGACGGCCTACCGGCCGCCGTACTACCCGCCCGGGACCTCGGAGATCGGCTGGAACCCCGCGACCGACCTGCCGGCCGAGATCCGCAACCTGAACCGGGCCCGAGCCTCGGGTGACGAGATCGGCACCCACTTCAACGGCCACTTCTGTGCGGGGGCCGGGCTGCCCTCGGGCGGCGACACGTGGGACACGGCCGACTGGGACGCCGAGCTCGACCAGTTCTACTTGCTGCTCACGCACGTGCGCCGCAACAACCCCCTGGTCCCCGCCCCGCGGCTGGAGGTCACGCCCGCCGACATCCATGGCGAGCGGACTCCCTGCCTGGAGGGGACACCGGCCGCACTGTTCCCGGCGCTGCACCACCACGGCCTGGTCTACGACGCGTCGTTCAGCCGCACCGGCCTGGCCTGGCCGACGCGCTCGGTGGACGGGATCTGGCAGCTGGGGATGGGAGTCTTCCCGATGCACGGGACGCTGCCGGACGGGCGGAGCGGGGTCCCGGTCACGTCGATGGACTACAACTACTTCTTCACCCAGCGCGGAGCGAGCAGCGCCGGCCTGTCGGCCGCCGACTCGGCGCGGGATCGTGAGCAGGTGCTGGCGACGTACCGGGACATGTACGCCGCCGCCTTCGACGGGAACCGTGCCCCGCTCGTGCTCGGGAACCACTTCAACGACTGGAACCGCGGTGCCTACCGGGACGCCCTGTCGATCTTCGTCCTCGAGACCTGCGGGCGTCCCCAGACGGAGTGCATCACCTTCGGCGACCTGGTGGCCTGGCTGGAGGGCAGCGCCCGGGCGTGCTCGCACGCCTCCAGGCGCTCGCCCCGGAGACCGGGCCGATCAGGCAACCATGACCCGGCCGGGGCCGGTGGTCCGTGGGGTCTGGCGCCCGCGGACGACGTCCCATGCCTGGGCGAGCCGGTCGACGGCGTCCTCGAGCTCGTCGACGGGACGGGTCCACGGGATCCGGACGAAGCGGTCCAGCCCGCCCTCGGCGGCGAACACCGGCCCCGGGGCGACGATGACGCCGCGCCGCTCGCCCTCGGCGGCGAGGGCGGTGCCGAGCGGCCCGGGCAGCTCGCACCACAGCGCGAGCCCGCCGGCCGGGAGCCGGAACCGCCACTCGGGCAGCCGCGCGCTGATCGCGGCGGCCAGCGCGTCGCGCTGCTCGCGCAACCGGGAGCGGTGGTCCTCGAGGATCGATCCGTAGTCCTCGAGCAGGCGGACGAGCACCAGCTGCTCCATCACCGGCGCGCCGAGGTCGAGCCCCACCCGGGCCCGGGTCAGCTGCTCCATCCGGTCCTCGGGGGAGCGGATCCAGCCCAGTCGCAGGCCGCCCCAGAAGCTCTTGCTGGCGCTGCCGATCGTGATCGCCGCGGGCGAGTACGCCGCGAACGGGCGCGGCATCTGCTGCCCGTCGAGCGCGAGCGCCTGGTGGGCCTCGTCGACCACGGCGATCGTGCGAGCGCGCCGCAGGTGGGCGGCGTACTCCTCACGCTGGGCGTCGGTCATCAGGTGGCCGGTGGGGTTCTGGAAGTCGGGGATCAGGTAGGCCAGCTTCGGCGCGGTCTGGCGCAGTGCGGTGCCCACCGCGTCGAGGTCCCAGCCGTCGGGGTCGACCGGGGACCCGGTGAGCCGGGCGCCGCTGTGCCGGATCGCCTGGGTCGCGTTGGGGTAGACCGGCGACTCGACCAGCACCCGGTCGCCGGGGCCGGTGAACGCCTGCGCCACGATCGAGGCGGCGCTCAGCGCGCCCGGGGTCACCATGATCTGGTCGGGGTCGGTCGGCAGGCCGCGGGCGTCGTACGTCGCGGCGATGGCGCGCTGGAGCTGGGGCAGGCCGGCGGGGAAGTACCCGTGCCCGCCGAGGTACGCCGGCAGCTCGGCGGCCGCCTCGGCGTACGCCGTCGCCAGCCCGGGGGGCGCGGACGCGGCCGCGCAGTTGAGGTCGATGGCCTCGTCGTCCCCGGGGCGGGGGAGCAGCGCCCGGTCGTGCGCGCGGGCCCGGCCGCCCGGGACCCGGGTGTAGGTCCCGGAGCCCTGGCGCGCCTCGGCGTACCCCGTCTCCCGCAGCGCGGCGTAGGCCCGGGTCACGGTGGTGCGCGAGACGCCGAGGGCCTCGGTGAGCTCCCGCTCGCTGGGCAGCCGGGCGCCCAGGCCGATCCGGCCGTCGCCGATGAGGAGGGTCAGCGCGTCGGCGAGGCCGGCGTACGCGGGGGAGCGGTCGAAGCCGTCGACCAGCGCGGCCACGCGGGCCGCGCCGACGGTCCGCTGAGTGGACTGGGTCATGCAGGCCACTGTTCCACGATTGGCTATTGATGAGAAGGCCAATCGCTCGACAGGCTGGTCCCATGTCGACGATCGCCACCCCCGTCACCGCCCGTCCCGGGCTGACCGACCTCGGACCCGTCGCCCAGCTCCGGGCAGGGCGGCTGGGGCGGCGGCTGCCGCAGCTCTACGTCGGCCTGGTGCTGTACGGCGTCTCGCTGGCGATGATGGTGCGCGGCGACCTCGGGCTGGCGCCCTGGGACGTGCTGCACTCCGGGCTGATCCGGCACGTCCCGATCACCCTGGGCCAGGCGGTCGTGGTGATGAGCTTCGTCGTGCTGGTGGCGTGGATCCCGCTCCGCGAGGCGCCCGGCATCGGCACCATCTCCAACGCCCTCGTGGTGGGTTTCTCGGCCGACGCCACGCTCGCGCTGCTGCAGCACCCGGACGCGCTGGTGCTGCGGGGTGGCCTCATGGTCGGCGGCGTCGCGCTGTGCGGCCTGGCCAGCGCGATGTACATCGGCGCGCAGCTCGGTCGCGGCCCTCGCGACGGCCTGATGACCGGCCTGCACCGGCGTACCGGCCTCTCGCTGCGGCTGGTCCGCACCGGCCTGGAGGTGGCGGTCGTGCTCGTCGGCCTGCTGCTGGGCGGGGTGGCCGGGCTCGGCACGCTCCTCTACGCGCTCGCGATCGGGCCGCTCACCCAGCTGTGGCTGCCGCGCTGGACGGTTTCCCTCGACGCCGGGTCGGAGCGCCTGCAGGCCTGAGCCTCGATCCACCGATGTCGGCGTCGATTCAGCTCCGGGGAGGCCCAGGGTCAGCACCGAGCCGAACGGAGGCACTTCGCCGGAGTCCCGACGACCCGCACGCTCACGGGTGGGCGTCCTGCGCCGAACTGCCTCCGCCGGAACCGGCGATCACTGCGGCTGAGACCCCGGGGTGCGCATCACCCGCTTGGGCCAGGTCGCACCCACCCGGGCAGGTGTCGACGCACCACCCGTTCGGGCGGGTCCGGGCCGACCGACCGTTCCTGCTTGCCTCATTCGCCCGCCACGCGGGCCATCCGGCTGCCTAACCTCCGAGACCTAACGTCAAGGGGGAAACGATGGTCGAGGTACTTCTCGCGAGGTCGCGGGTGCGCGTCGCGGTGTTCATTCTGGCCCTGGTGGGACCGCTGCTCGCCGGGCTCGTCCATGCGCCGGCGATGGCCGCCACGCCGAAGCCGTCCGGGCTGACCAGCCAGTCCGGCGTGACCGCCATCGTGCTGTCCTGGAAGCCGGTGAAGGGCGCGACCTGCTACCACGTGCAGGTCGCGGCCTCGAGCTCCTTCGACACCCCGGTCCTCGACGTCATGACGACCAACACGCACGCGACGCCCACCCAGGTCGTCCCGTTCGGCAAGGTCTACTGGCGTGTCGCGGCCACCAAGGGCAGCGGGTGGAGCAAGTGGGCCTCCGGCTCGTTCAACCGCTCGCAGCGCAGTGGCCCGATCCTGACCGAGCCGGCGGACGGGGCCGACCTCGACCAGTCCGAGCACCCGCCGGTGCTGCGGTGGGACCCGGTGCCGGGCGCTCGCAGCTACGGCGTCGAGATCGACGGCGAGGAGCCCGACTGGGTCGACACCGAGACCTACACCACCAAGACCACCTCGCTGGTGCCGACCGAGACGCAGCAGCCCGGGACCTACTGGTGGCGGGTGCGCGCGTACTTCGACAGCGCGATCAGCTCGCTGCCGTCCTCCGAGCGTTCGTACACCATCGGGGCGATGCCCCCGGTCGGCCTCAAGGCCACCGAGCCCACCATGGAGGACGTGGTGCTGCAGTGGGACCCGGTACCGGGCGCCGTCGACTACGAGGTCCGGGTCAGCACGACAACGGCTTCAACGTGATCACCGACCACCAGTTCGTGACAGCGGCACGCGCTACTCGCCGCCGACGACGTACGACAACGCGTCGTACTGGTGGCAGGTCCGGGCCCGGGACGTCTTCGGACAGACCGAGGAGTGGCCGGTCTACCCGGACCGGACCGGAGTCTTCCAGCGCACCTGGCCCGACAAGCCCGCGCTCGTCAGCCCCGCGACGGGCTCTACGCCGGCGGGCGACCTGTCCTTCCAGTGGACGCCCGCCCAGCACGCGGCCGGCTACATCCTGGACGTCGGCACCGACCCCGGTTTCTCCACTGCGGGGAGCTTCGGCACCTGCCCGACGACCCAGACGACCTACACGCCGGGGTGGTCGGGCTACGTCCTACTACTACGACCGGTGCATGCCGACCAAGGCCGGCACCTGGTACTGGCGGGTGCGCGCCATCGACACAACAGCCAGTCGGGACCCGACGTCAACGGCCGGTTCTCCGAGGTCGGCTACGTTCACCTGGAACCCGCCGGCCGCCCCGTCCGGCAACCTCGGCGGCGGTCACCGGCCAACGGCTCGTCCTCGACGGCAACGGCTCCACGCCCTGCACGGCCTCGCTCAGCCAACCAGGGCGGGGTCTGCGCGGGCGTCACCTCGACGCCGATGCTCGACTGGGACCCGGTGCCGGGCGCGACGTCGTACATCGTCTACCTGGCGCACGACCGCAACTTCACCAACATGGTCGACGGGCTACGGCGACATCGGTGACCCGCAGGACCTGGGTCCGCACCATCAACACCCGCTTCGTCGCCCATCGCCGCGCTGCCCGACACCCAGGCCGGCGAGGCGTACTACTGGTTCATCCGGGCCTGCGACAGCACCGGTTGCGGGCTGACGCCGGAAGAGGCGTCCAACGCCTTCCAGAAGAAGTCGCCGGAGATCGACCTGGTCTCGCCCGCGAACGACGCGGTCGTGGCCGACCAGGTCACGTTCGACTGGACCGACTACCTCGACACGAACCAGGCGACGACCGACCCGGCCACGGGGGAGCGCCCGACCCAGGCGGCCCGCAGCTACCGGATCCAGGTCTCGCAGAACCAGTCGTTCGCGGCGACGACGGCACGGACAAGGTCTACGAGCAGGTCGTCGACCAGACGACGTTCACGGAGTTCGAGAACGCCTACCCCGAGGGCATGCTCTACTGGCGGGTGCAGGCGATCGACGGGTCCGGCAACGGCCTGACCTGGAGCCCGAGCCGCGCAGCTTCACCAAGTCCTCGCCCTCGCCGGTCGTCGACGGCCCCGACCGACGGCGCAGGCGGTCAACGGGGTCCAGCCCTTCCGCTGGCAGCCGCTGCCGTTCGCGCAAGTACTACGACCTCGAGGTCGTACCGGAACGCGACACCACGGCCTCGCCCGGCAACCTGGCCCTGCAGGGTGACCAACATCCGTCAGGCCGCCTACACCGCCCGCGAGCCGCTCCAGGCGCTCGGCCAGGACTTCGTGTGGCGGGTCCGGCGCACCGACCACGACGGCCACGCCGGGTGCGTGGAGCCCGTGGCACCGCTTCCGGGTCGCGGCGAGTGCCGAGCAGGCTGCTGTCGCCGGGCAAGCACCGTCAGCCGACCCGCCCGGTGTTCTCGTGGCGGGCCTCGCCGCAGGCGGCGTCGTACCGGTGGGAGCTGCGTCGAGGCTCGTCGTCGAGCAGTACGCGCACGACGGCGGCGACGAGCTACGCCCCGGTGCGGCCGCTGACCAAGGGCAAGTACACCTGGCGGGTCGTCAGCTACGACAGTGACAACCACGTGCTCCGGTCGACCGCGTGGCGCACGGTCACGGCGAAGTGAGCCCGTCGGCGGACGTAGCGACGGGTCGAGTCGGCGCATCTGCCCACGCAGGTGCGCCGACTCGGTGTCTTTCAGCGCTTGGTGGCGATGATCGTGGCGGCGTCGGAGGCGACCATCACCTCGACCGCGGTGAAGCGCTCGTCGGTGAGCCACCGCTCGCGCAGGGTGTCCACGCGTCCGCCGGTGATCGGCGGCCACAGCTCGCAGGGCGTGAAGTCGTCGAGCACCACGATGCCGCCCTCCTCGACCAGGTCGGCGACGGCGTCGACGCCGACCTCGGTGGGCTCCCCGGAGTCCAGGAACAGCAGCGAGAACGGGCCCTTGTCCAGCAGCGTGGACCAGTCGGCCGCGAGCACCTCGACCTGCGGGTCGTCGACGAAGATCTCGGCGGCCGCGCCGGCCAGCTTGGGGTCGAGCTCGGCGGTCACGATGCGCGCCTCGCCGCGTACGCCGGAGCGCAGCCAGGCCGTGCCCACGCCGCAGCCGGTGCCGAACTCCGCCATCGTCCCGCCGCGGGTCGCGGCCAGGGTGGCGAGCAGGCGCCCGGTCTCGTTGCGGCAGAACGACACGTAGCCCGACCTGCGGGACACCGCGAACGCTCGGGACACGACATCGGGGAGTTCGGGGGGAGCGCTCATGGGCCCGAGTCTCTCATCATGGGCATGCTGTCTCGCATCGTGAACAGTTGCCGAAAAGCCGTGTCGGGACCCGGTGGGTCCGTCGTACCGTTGGCGCACCATGCGGAGCGTCTTCGTACTTATCGAGTGCCGCGGCGAGGCCCAGCAGTAACCACTGCTTGTGAGGCCACCTCGCCGCGGTGTTCGGCGTTGACCGGCTTCACGCTCATCTGAAGACGCCTCCGCGGCGGACCCGCACCCAACAGCACGTGCGAGATCCGCAACCTGATGGTTTCTCCCTCTCATGTGATCCATGAGCAGACCCGCCCCCGCCGCGGGGCGTCTTCGGCATCCCACACCGAGCACGTCCACCCAGGATCACCCAGAGGAGCACGACCGATGTACGACATGTACCCCGAGTGGGGACCGACCAGCCACCACCCCGAGAACCCCCGCAGCGCCGAGAACACCTGGGCGGCGGTCCAGGCCTCGCTTGACCTGCGAGACAACGGCGGCCAGCGCCCCGACGACAACTAACGTTCGCGACATGACTGACTCGAACTCCGGCACCCTCAGGCTCGCCGTCATCCCCGGCGACGGGATCGGCCAGGAGGTCACGTCCGAGGCGCTCAAGGTCCTCGAGGCCGCCGCGCCCGGCGAGGTGAAGTTCGAGCCGACCCGCTACGACCTCGGTGCCGAGCGCTACCTGGCGACCGGCGAGGTCCTCCCGGACTCGGTGCTCGAGGAGATCCGCGGGCACGACGCGATCCTGCTCGGCGCGGTCGGCGGCAAGCCCGGCGACCCGAACCTGCCGCCCGGCATCCTCGAGCGCGGGCTGCTGCTGCGGCTGCGCTTCGAGCTCGACCACTACGTCAACCTGCGGCCGTCCCGCATCTTCCCGGGCGTCGCGTCCCCGTTGGCGCCCCACGTCTTGGAAGCGTCCGGCGAGGTCGACTTCGTGGTGGTCCGCGAGGGGACCGAGGGTCCCTACACCGGCAACGGCGGCTCGATCCGGGTGGGCACCCCGCACGAGGTCGCCACCGAGGTCTCCCTCAACACCGCGTTCGGCGTCGAGCGGGTCGTCCGCGACGCCTTCGCCCGCGCGCAGCGTCGGCCCCGGAAGAAGCTCACGCTGGTCCACAAGACCAACGTCCTCGTGAACGCCGGCGCCGTCTGGTCGCGACTGGTGGCCGAGGTGGGGCGCGAGTACCCCGACGTCACCGTGGACTACCTCCACATCGACGCGGCGACGATCTTCATGACCACCGACCCGGGCCGCTTCGACGTGATCGTCACCGACAACCTGTTCGGCGACATCATCACCGACCTCGCCGCCGCCATCACCGGCGGGATCGGGCTCGCGGCGTCCGGGAACATCAACCCCGACCGCACCGCGCCCTCCATGTTCGAGCCCGTGCACGGCTCGGCGCCCGACATCGCGGGCCAGCAGAAGGCCGACCCCACCGCCGCGATCCTGTCCGCGTCGCTGCTGCTCGACCACCTCGGGTACGCCGACGCGGCCGCGGCCGTCGAGCGCGCCGTGATCGACGACCTCGCCGCGCGCACCCCCGGCACCACGCGGCGTACGGCCGAGATCGGCGACGCCGTGGCGGCGCGAGTAGCCGACTGACGGCTGCCCCTCCACCCTTCCGAGACGCCGGGCACCCGAGAGGTGCTCGGCGTCTCGCCGAACCGATAGGTCGGCTAACGTGCCTTCCATGCAGATCAGCACCACCCACAACCCCCAGCCGGTCGACGACGCGCGGCTCGCCGAGATCCTCGGCAACCCGGGGTTCGGCCAGTACTTCACCGACCACATGTTCACCGTGGAGTGGACGCCCGGCTCCGGCTGGCACGACGCCCGGATCGAGCCCTACGGGCCGCTGACCCTGGACCCGGCCACGGCGGTGCTGCACTACGCCCAGGAGACCTTCGAGGGCATGAAGGCCTACCGGCACGAGGACGGCTCCATCTGGTCGTTCCGACCGGAGGAGAACGCCGCGCGGATGGTGCGGTCCAGCCGGCGGCTGGCCTTCCCCGAGCTGCCGGTCGAGGACTTCGTGGCGGCGGTCGACGAGCTCGTCAAGGTCGACCAGCGGTGGGTGCCGGACGCGGCGGGGGAGAAGAGCCTCTACGTCCGCCCGTTCATGATCGCGACCGAGAAGTTCCTCGGCGTCCGCCCCAGCCAGCACGTCACCTTCATGGTGATCGCGAGCCCCGCCGGCGCCTACTTCAAGGGCGGCGTCAAGCCGGTCACGCTGTGGCTGACCGAGGAGTACACCCGGGCCGGCCGCGGCGGCATGGGTGCGGCCAAGACCGGCGGCAACTACGCCAGCTCCCTGGTCGCCCAGCAGGAGGCGACCGCCGAGGGCTGCGACCAGGTCGTCTTCCTCGACGCCCAGGAGGGGAAGTACGTCGAGGAGCTCGGCGGCATGAACATGTACTTCGTCTTCGACGACGGCCGGATCGTGACCCCCGAGACCGGGACCATCCTCGAGGGGATCACCCGCTCGAGCATCATGGAGCTGGCCGGCAAGCTCGGCCACCAGGTCGAGGAGCGCAGGTTCTCCATCGACGAGTGGCGCGAGGGCGTCAGCAGCGGCCGGATCACGGAGATCTTCGCCTGCGGCACCGCCGCTGTCGTGACCCCCGTGGGTGCCCTGAAGTGGCAGGGCGGCGAGGTGCCGGCCCCGGCGAGCACCGACCTCACGATGAGGGTCCGCCAGGCGCTCGTCGACCTCCAGTACGGCCGTGCCGAGGACACGTTCGGCTGGATGCACCGCATCGTCTGAGGGCAGCGTGCCACGCGGCGCGCCCCGCTTCCCACAGGTAACCTCGCTCCGTGACGACCTCGCCGCGCCCCGACCTGCCTGACAGCAGGACCGTGGGCGACTACACCCTCCTCTCGCGCATCGGCGAGGGCGGCATGGGCGTGGTCCACCTGGCCCGCAAGCCCGGTGGTGAGCGGGTCGCGCTGAAGGTGCTGCGGCCGCACATCGTGGGCGACGACGAGGCGCGCGCCCGGTTGGCCCGCGAGGTCAGCTCGCTGAGCCGGATCCGCAGCAAGTGGGTCGCGGAGATCGTCGACGCCGACCCCTGGGCCGAGATCCCGTACGTCGCCACCCGCTACGTGCCGGGCCTCTCGCTGCACGACCACGTGGTCGACGAGGGGCCGATCACCGGACCCGACCTGACCTGGTTCGCCGGCTGCCTGGCGGAGGGGCTCGCGTCCGTCCACGGCGTGGGGGTGCTGCACCGCGACGTCAAGCCCTCCAACGTGCTGATGGAGGGCCGCACCCCCATCCTGATCGACTTCGGCCTGGCCCGGGTGGCCGACGACCCGAAGCTCACCCACACCGGCTGGCTGCTCGGCACGCCCGGCTACCTCGCCCCCGAGATCCTGTACGGCGACGACGCGACCGCCGCCTCCGACGTCCACTCGTGGGCGGCGACCGTGGCGTACGCCGGCACCGGCCGGCCGCCGTTCGGACGCGGTCCGTCGATGGCGATCATGGACCGGGTACGCCGGGGCGAGCACGACCTCGACGGCCTGCCGGCGCAGCTGCGCGGCATCGTCCAGGCCTGCCTCGACCCCGAGCCCGCCCGTCGGCCGGGCGTCGAGGACCTGCTCGGCTGGCTGCGTCCGAGCACCTCCCGGGTCCCGCCCGTCGCGCCGGTCGAGGACCCGCACACGGTGCCGCTGGCGTTCGCGGCCCAGGCCGCGGCGTACGACCCCACCGACCAGCTGCACCGCGAGACCCTCGTCGACCCGGGGGACACCGAGCCGCCCACCCGGGCGCTGACGGAGCACTGGCCCGCCGAGGCCCAGGAGTGGCCGCCGCAGCCCACGCGAGTCCCCTGGCCGGAGCGGCTGCGCCGCGGCGTGCTGCTCGGGGGTGCGGCACTCGCCGCAGGCGCCGGGATCGCGGCGTTCCCCTGGCCGGCCACGGCCGCCCTGCTCCTGCTGGCCTGGCTGCTCCGCAGCGGGTCGCTCGCCGTCAGCGCGGCGGGTGATCGTCGTCGGCTGCGCGGACGCAAGTGGTACGACGGGGTCCAGTTCCTGCTGGCAGCCCCCTGGCACCTGGTCCGGTCGATCGGCGGCACCGTGCTGCTGGCGCTGTGGAGCCTGGGCCTGGCCGTCGCCGCGGCCCTGATCTGCTACGCCGTCGCGGCGGGGCTGCCGGCCACCCTGTTCGTCGGCGGGATCGCCTTCTCGGCCTCGCTGTGGCTGGGTCCGGGCGGCTCGCGCGTGCGCTCGCCGCTGGGCCGCGTCGTCAACCCCGCCTCGGCCTCGCCGCAGCACTGGGTGGGGTCGGTCCTGATCGTCGTGGCGATGGCGGTGGTGCTGCTGCTCCGCCTCGACACGGCCGGCATCTCCTGGACCCCGGCCCAGGACCAGCCGTTCGCCGGGCTCTCCCTTCCCGGCGGGCTCCCTCTCGGCTGACCCCCGGGCGCCCCGGGACCGCCGGTTCGCATGCCGAGATCCGGGCACCCCGCTGGGGGGCCCGTGGCAGCATGGGTGGCATGCAGCAGCAGGTGATCATTACCTAGCGCGTCGACGCCCCGCTCCGGGGCCGCCGACGCGCAGACCTCTCGTACCCCGGGAGGTCTTTTTGTTGCCCGGACCGCATCACGGAAGAGACAGACCGATGGACCTGCACGGCGCGTTCCACGTCTACGACACCACCCTGCGTGACGGTGCGCAGCAGGAGGGGCTGAACCTCTCCGTCGCCGACAAGCTGAGCATCGCCCGGCAGCTGGACGGCCTGGGCGTCGGCTACATCGAGGGCGGTTGGCCGGGCGCCAACCCCAAGGACACCGAGTTCTTCCGCCGGGCCGCCGAGGAGCTGGACCTCCGGCACGCGCAGCTGGCCGCGTTCGGCGCCACCCGCCGCGCCGGTGTGAAGGCCGCGGACGACCCGCTGGTCGCCGCGCTGCGCGACAGCGGTGCCGGCGTGGTCACGCTGGTCGCCAAGTCCCACGACCGGCACGTCGAGCTGGCGCTGCGGACCACGCTCGAGGAGAACCTCGCGATGATCCGCGACACCGTCGGCCACCTGCGCGCCGAGGGCCAGCAGGTCTTCCTCGACGCCGAGCACTTCTTCGACGGCTACCGGGCCAACCGGGACTACGCGCTGGAGGTGCTGCGCACGGCGTACGACGCGGGCGCCGAGGTGATCGCGCTGTGCGACACCAACGGCGGGATGCTGCCCGGCTGGGTGGCGGACGTGGTCCACGACGTCGTCGACGCGACGGGGGTCCGGGTCGGCATCCACTGCCACAACGACACCGGCTGCGCGGTCGCGAACACCCTGGCCGCGGTCGACGCCGGGGCCACCCACGTGCAGGGCACGATCAACGGGTACGGCGAGCGGACCGGCAACGCCGACCTCGTCACCGTGGTCGCCAACCTCGAGCTCAAGCTGGAGCGGCAGGTGCTGCCGCCGGGGCTGCTCCGGGAGGCCACCCGGATCGCGCACGCGGTCGCCGAGGTCACGAACTTCCCGCCCGCCTCACGCCAGCCGTACGTCGGCACCTCGGCCTTCGCGCACAAGGCCGGGCTGCACGCGAGCGCGATCAAGGTCGACCCGAACCTCTACCAGCACATGGACCCGGTGGGCGTCGGCAACGACATGCGGCTGCTGGTCTCGGACATGGCCGGGCGCGCGTCGATCGAGCTCAAGGGTCGCGAGCTGGGCTTCGACCTGTCCCACGACAAGGGGCTGGTGACCCGGGTGACCGACCGGGTCAAGGAGCTGGAGTCCCGCGGGTACACCTTCGAGGCGGCGGACGCGTCGTTCGAGCTGCTGCTGCTCGAGGAGGTCGAGGGGGTGCGGCCGTCGTACTTCGAGATCGAGTCGTGGCGGGTGATCACCGAGACGCTGCCGCGGTCCCGGGCCGGCGAGGAGGCGGTCTCGGAGGCGACGGTGAAGCTGAAGGCGGACGGCGTGCGCTACGTCGTCACCGGCGAGGGCAACGGCCCGGTCAACGCGCTGGACCAGGCGCTGCGCGAGGCCATCGGGCAGGCCTACCCCGAGGTCGCGAAGTTCGAGCTGATCGACTACAAGGTGCGCATCCTCGACCAGGGGCACGGCACCGACGCGATCACGCGGGTGCTGATCGAGACCAGCGACGGCGAGTCCTCGTGGGTCACCGTGGGCGTCGGCCACAACGTGATCGAGGCGTCCTGGGGTGCCCTGGTCGACGGGCTCACCTTCGGGCTGCGCCGCCAGCACCTCTGAGAACATCCGCTGGGCAGCAGAAGGCCCCTCCCTCCCGGAAACGGGAGAGAGGGGCCTGTCTCAGCAGTCAGCGATCACCGAAGGTAGATCGTGCGACCCTTCGCCGTGTCCGAGAACGTGCCGGACGGGTCCTGCGTGACGAACTGGAAGTTCGACGCGCGCGCTGCGCCCTTGACCCACTTGTAGCCACCGGTGGGCCGGCGAACCGGCACGTAGATGACCTCTTCCTCGCCCGAGCACTCGAACGCGTTGAGCGCGACGACTGCGCCGGTGTTGGTCTGCACGCTGCCGTGGGTGACCTGGGTCAGCGTGCGCTCAGAGCGGCACTGGTGGTGTCCTCGGAGCAGATCACCTTGGTCTTGACCCAGGCGATCTTGTGGCTCGCGGAGAGCTCGCCGTACTTGCCGATCTTGATGATCGAGTTGTCTGCGTTCGCTGCTCCTGCGGTGAGGGCGACCGTAGCCAGTGCTGCTACGCCCGCGCCCACAGTCTTCGTGGTCTTGTGCATTGTCGTGGCCCCCTAGGCCTCAATCAGGTGGGAAGGCCTGTCCTCCCTAGCTAGAACCTAGAAAGACCGTCTGGACGGGTCATGCCTGAATTTGGTGGTCTTTCCCCAGTCCGTATGCGCTAGTGGGTAAAGCGGCGCTCAGGATGGTGAGCGGACGACGCGCCGGGCGAGGTCGACCCAGCCGGCGTGGACGCGGTCGACGTCGAGTCCCTCGATCCGCACCTGCTGGTCCAGGACCGGCGCCTCCAGCGGCGCCATCAGCGCGGTCGCCAGCAGCGGCAGGTCGCCGGTCACCCCGAGCTCGGAGAGCAGGTAGCGCACGTGCATCGCGGCGAAGGAGTACGCCGCGTAGGAGCGCGTGCCGGCGCGACCCGCCTCCCGGATCAGGTCGGCGTGGAGCAGCGTGGTGTCCAGCCGGGACCGGCCGAAGGCCATCAGCCGTTCCCACGGCCCGGCCCCGGGACCCAGCGGTGGGGGCCCGGACATGACCGCGGCCTGCCACTCCGCCTCGGAGTGGTTGAGCAGCGCCGCCATGAGTCCCTCGCGGGACTCGAAGCGCCGGAACACCGTGCCCTTGCCGACGCCCGCGGCGGCGGCCACCGCGTCCATGGTGACGCCGTCGACCCCGCAGACGTCGACCAGCTGCTGGGCGGCCTGCAGCAGCGCCTCCCGGTTGCGCGCGGCGTCGCGTCGCTCGCGGTGCGGCTCGTCGACGAGGTGCAGGAAGTGGGGTCCGGACATGACGTCGCTCACTCTAGGCGCGGGATCAGGCCGTGGTCGCGCCGAAAACTGGGGGTGCGGGGAATAGGAACCGGACCGCAGTCCGTTTGATCGGGCGAACGTCTCCCCGACCCTGCAGGAGCCCCCCATGACCAACACCCGCGTCCTCGTCCTCGTCGGCAGCCTCCGCGCCGACTCGCTGAACCGCCGCATCGCCGAGAAGCTGGCGGAGCTCGCGCCCGCCGGCGTCGAGGTGGAGATCGCCGAGAACCTGCACGAGCTGCCGTTCTACAACGAGGACCTCGACGGGGAGAACGTCCCCTCCGCCGCGGCCGCGCTCCGCGACCAGGTGAAGCTGGCCGACCGGGTGCTGGCCGTGACCCCCGAGTACAACGGCACCATGCCGGCCGTCCTCAACAACGCCATCGACTGGCTGTCCCGGCCCTACGGTGTCGGCGCCCTGAAGGGCAAGCCGTTCGGCGTCATCGGCGCCACCCCCACGCCGTACGGCGGCAAGTGGGCCCACCAGGACACCGCGCGCTCCGCCGGCATCGCCGGCGCCGTGGTCGTCGAGGACGTCACCGTGTCGCAGTCCGCGCTCGAGGTCGACGTGCTCACCGACCCCGAGGTCCTCGAGCGGCTCGCCGGCGCGGTCCGCACGCTGGCCGAGTACGACGCCGACGCGGCGGCCGCCTGACCCGTTAGCGTGCGGTCATGGGCGACCTCCACGACCTGACCGCGCTGGAGCAGGGCGAGCTCGTCCGACGCCGCGAGGTGTCGCCCCTCGAGCTCGTCGAGCACTACCTCGAACGCGCCGACCGGCTCGACTCGGTCGGCGCGTTCGTCACGCTCACCCCCGAGCGGGCCCGCGACCGGGCCGCGGCACTGGAGCCGGGGGAGTCGCCGCTGTCCGGGGTCCCGACCGCGATCAAGGACCTGAACCTGACCGCGGGGGTGCGCACCACCTTCGGCTCGGAGGCGTTCCGCGACTTCGTGCCCGAGATCTCCGACGGTGTCACGCTCGCGATCGAGGCCGCGGGGATGGTCAGCATCGGCAAGACCAGCACCTCGGAGTTCGGCTCACCCTGCTACACCGAGCCCGCCGTGGCGCCGCCGGCGGTCACGCCGTACGACCGGAGCCGGATGGCGGGGGGCTCCTCCGGCGGTGCGGCCGCGGCGGTCGCCGCCGGGCTGGTGCCCGTCGCGCAGGGCTCCGACGGCGGCGGGTCGATCCGGATCCCGGCGTCGTGCTGCGGCCTGGTCGGGCTCAAGCCGTCGCGCGGGCGGATCAGCGGACACCCGATGTACGGCGACCCCGTGGGGCTGGCGACCGCAGGCTCGCTGGCCCGCAGCGTGCGCGACGCCGCGGCGTTGCTGGACGTGCTCGCCGGCCGGCGCCCGGGGGACCCGTTCTGGGCGCCGCCGCCGGCCGCGTCGTTCCTGGCTGCCTGCGACCGGGAGCCGGGCCGGCTGCGGATCGCGCGGTTCGTCGAGCCGATGATCGCCGACGTCGCCGTGGACCCCGAGTGCGTGACCGCGTGGGAGGACGCCTCCCGGCTGCTGGAGTCGCTCGGCCACGACGTCGTCGACATCGCCGTGCCGCTCCCGCACGACGCCGTGCCCGTCTTCGAGACCTGCTGGTCGGTGCTCACCGCGCTCTCGGTGGTCCCGCCCGAGCAGGAGCACCTGCTGCGCCCGCTGACCCGCTGGCTGACCGAGCGCGGACGGGCGGTCAGCGGGCCGGAGTTCGGCCTGGCGATCGGGGCGATGCGCCGGTTCGCCGCCACCGCGCTGACCGCGCTCGCGCCGTACGACGCGGTGCTGACGCCGACCCTCGCGACCCCGCCGCTGCCGGTCGGTGCGCTCCGCGACGACGACGACCCCGCGGCGGACTTCGCGGCCCAGAAGGACTTCACGCCCTGGACGTCCGCGTGGAACGTCACCGGGATGCCCGCCGTCTCGCTGCCGCTGCACTGGACCGACGCCGGGCTGCCGGTCGGCGTGATGCTCGCCGCGCGCCCGGCCGAGGAGGAGCTGCTGCTCTCGCTCGCGGCGCAGGTCGAGGCGGCCGCGCCCTGGTCGGACCGCCGCCCGCCGGGGTGGTGAGCCGAGCTGTCGGGTCGTGTGCCTGAGAACGCGCCATGGCGCGTTCTCAGGCACACGACCCGGGGTCGGGCGGGCGAGCGCATGGGACAGTGGCGCCATGAGTGAGCTCACGCCGTACCTCGCCGTCGCCGACGCCCGCGCAGCCCTCGAGTGGTACGTCGACGTGCTGGGCGCCGAGGTCACGCACGAGCCGATCGTGATGCCCGACGGCCGGATCGGGCACGTGGGGCTCGCGATCGACGGCGCGGAGCTGATGATGGCCGACGCCCACCCCGAGATCCACTGCCCCGCGCCGGAGATCGGGGTCGGCAGCCCGGTGACCCTGCACCTGACCGTGGCCGACGTCGATGCCCTCACCGACGCGGCAGCCGCGGCGGGGGCGATCGTCGACCGCGGCCCGGAGGACAACCCGCCGGTCGGCCGGGTGGCGGTGCTGCGCGACCCGTTCGGCCACCGGTGGTTCCTCAACCAGCCGCTGGACTGAGCGTCGTGCGGCCCACAGTGCGCCCAGGCGCACCCTGGACCACACGACCCTCAGGCGAACCAGGCGGCGGATCGGGCCAGGAACGCATCCCGGTCCAGAGCCCCCGCGCCCTCGGGGATGGTGGCCACGACCGGTACGCCGGTCACCCGCGGCAGGTCCTCGGCGTTGCACCGCTCGGCCAGCCCGGGCGCGACCGGCCAGGAGCCGACGACGATCCCGGCGGGCTCCAGCCCGCGGGCGCGCAGGGCGCCGACCGTGAGCTCGGTGTGGTTGAGGGTGCCGAGCCCGGCGGCGGCCACGACGACCACCTCGGTCGGCACGCTCCGCGCCAGCTCGGCCGCGAGGTCGAGCAGGGTCCCGCCGTCGGTGTCGAGCCGCACCAGCAGCCCGCCGGCGCCTTCCACGACCACCGTGTCGTGGAACTCCGTGAGCACCCGCACCCGGTCGGCGTACTCCGCCACCGGCGGGATCCGTACGCCGGCCCGCCGGGCCGCGGTGTCCGGCGCGAGCGGCTCGTCGAGCGCGGTGTACTCCTGCACCGCGCACCCGGTCAGCCGGTGCACCTCCTCGGCGTCGGAGTCCCCGTCGGCGACCCCGGTCTGCACCGGCTTCACCACCACGACGGACTCACCGGCCGCGAGCGCGCGGGCCGTCAGCGCGGCCGTCGCCACGGTCTTGCCGACCCCGGTGGACGTGCCGGTGACGACGACGACCCGGCTCATGAATGCTCCTTCACGACCGCGACCAGCACCTCGGTCGCGCGCGCCCAGTCCTCGGCCGGGACCCCGGCCCCGACCGTGACCCGCAGCCGCGAGACCCCGTCGGGGACGGACGGCGGCCGGAAGCACCCGACCCGCACGCCCTGCGCGAGCGCCGCGGCCTGGGCCGCGAGCGCCACCCGCGGCGACGGCATCGGCACCGACAGCACCGCCCCCGCCGGCGGCTCGACCCCGAGCGCGGCGCCGAGGTCGTCGACCCGGCGGCGCACCAGCCTCGGCAGCCCGGGGTGGGCGCGCAGCACCTCGAGGGCGGCCAGCGCGGCCGCCGCCGAGGTGGGGGCGAGGCCGGTGTCGAAGATGAACGGCCGCGCCCGGTTGACCAGGTGCTCGACCAGTGCCGCGGAGCCGAGCACCGCCCCGCCCTGGCTGCCGAGCGACTTGGACAGCGTCGCGGTGACCACGACGTGGGGGAGGCCGGCCAGGCCGAGCTGCTCCACGAGCCCGGCCCCGTGGACGCCCAGGCCGTGCGCCTCGTCGACGACCAGGAGGGCGTCGTACTCCTCGCAGACCGCGGCCAGCTCGACCAGCGGCGCCCGGTCGCCGAGCACGGAGTAGACGGACTCGGCCAGCACGAGCGTCCGCTGCCCCCGGCTGCCCGCGAGCGCGGAACGGACCGCGGCCACGTCGTTGTGCGGCACCACCGTCAGCGCGGCCCGCGAGAGGCGGACGGCGTCGACCAGGGAGGCGTGGATGTGCGCGTCGGAGACGACCCGGCACTCGCGGTCGGCGAGCGCGGTGACGATCGAGAGGTTCGCGTGGTAGCCGGTCGAGAGGACCAGCGCCGCGGGCTGGCGGAGGTACGCCGCCAGCGCGGCCTCGAGGTCGGCATGGACCTGCAGGGTGCCGGTGACCAGCCGTGACGCCCCGGCTCCCGCCCCCCAGGTGCGGGCGGCGGCGGCCGCCGCGGCGACCACGGCGGGATGGTGGGAGAGCCCGAGGTAGTCGTTGCCGGCGAGGTCGACGACCCGGTCAGCCGCTGCCCGCGGCGTGAGGCTGCGGCGCAGGCCGTCGCGCTCGCGCTGGTCGGCCTGCGCCGCCAGCCAGTCGTCCCACGGGGTGCTCACGCCACACCCGCCGCAGCCCGGATCGCCGTACAGATCCGGGCCACGTCCTCGTCGGTCGAGACGTAGGGCGGCATCGTGTAGATCAGGTCGCGGAACGGCCGCAGCCACACGCCGTTCTCGATCGCCGCCTCGGTCGCCCTCGCGACGTCGACGGGGTGGTCGAGCTGGACCACGCCCACGGCCCCGATCGTGCGGACGTCGGCCACCCCCGGGAGGTGTCGCACCGGCGCGAGCCCCGTCGTCAGGGCGGCGTTGACGCGCTCGACGTCGGCCTTCCAGGCACCGGTGGCGAGCAGGTCGAGGCCGGCCAGCGCGACCGCGCAGGCCAGCGGGTTGCCCATGTACGTCGGGCCGTGCATGAGGACGCCCGACTCGGAGTGGGAGAGCCCGACCGCGATCCGGGGCGTGCAGAGCACCGCGGCCAGGGTCAGGTAGCCGCCGGTGAGCGCCTTGCCGAGGCACATCACGTCCGGGGTCACCCCGGCGGCCTCGGCGGCGAAGAAGGTGCCGGTGCGGCCGAACCCGGTGGCGATCTCGTCGAAGACCAGCACCAGCCCGTGCCGGTCGGCCACCTCGCGCATCACGGCCAGGCAGGCCGCCGGATAGACGTGCATGCCGCCGGCCCCCTGGAGCAGCGGCTCGACGATGATGCCGGCCAGCTCGTGGGCGTGCTCGGAGGCGACCGTCTCGAACGCCTCCGCCCACGCCGCGACCTCGTCCTCGGTGGCCGGGGGCCGGGGCGCGAACACCTGCTTCGGCAGCACGTCCGCGAACATCGAGTGCATCCCGCCGACCGGGTCGCACACGCTCATGCAGCCGAACGTGTCGCCGTGGTAGCCGCCGCGCACCGTGAGCATCCGGGTGCGCTCGGGGTGCCCGACGCCGCGCTGGTACTGCAGCACCATCTTCAGCGCGACCTCGACGCTGACCGACCCCGAGTCGGCCAGGAAGACGTGCTCGAGGCCGGCCGGGGCCAGGTCGACCAGCCGCTGTGCCAGCCGGATCGCGGGCTCGTGGGTCAGACCGCCGAACATCACGTGCGCGAAGTCGGCCGCCTGCGCGGCGAGCGCGGCGTTCAGCGCCGGGTGGTTGTAGCCGTGGATCGCCGCCCACCACGAGGACATCCCGTCGACGACCTCGGTCCCGTCGGCCAGGGTCAGCCGGACACCCTCGGCGCCGGTGACCAGCCGGGTGGGCGCCGGGTCGGTCATCGACGTGTAGGGGTGCCACAGGTGGGCGCGGTCGAAGTCGAGGAGGGCTTCGCTGCTGTCGATCGGTACGGCGGTCATCGCGGGCCGATTCTAGGCTCCGGACGCGCCGCGCAGGGGTGGTCGTCCCACCTCCTGAACACTGTTCAGAACACTGTTCAGTTCCGGCCCCGATCCGGTCTACCCTGTGGCCCGTGACTGACATCCTGGAGCGCGCTGGCAAGAAGGTCCTCGACGACGGCGAGGGGCTGTCGTACGACGAGCTGGTGGAGGTCCTCCGGCTCCCCGACGACCGGGTCCCGGAGCTGCTCGAGCTGGCCCACGCGGTGCGGATGAAGCACTGCGGGCCCGAGGTCGAGGTCGAGGGGATCATCAGCCTCAAGACCGGCGGCTGCCCCGAGGACTGCCACTTCTGCAGCCAGTCCGGCCAGTTCACCTCGCCGGTGCGCTCGGTGTGGCTCGACATCCCGCAGCTGGTCCGGGCCGCGCAGGAGACCGCGGCCACCGGCGCCAGCGAGTTCTGCATCGTCGCCGCCGTCCGTGGCCCCGACGAGCGGCTGATGTCGCAGGTCCGCGACGGCATCAAGGCGATCCAGGAGGCCGTCGACATCAACGTCGCCTGCTCGCTGGGGATGCTCACCCAGGAGCAGGTCGACGACCTCGCCGCGATGGGCGTGCACCGCTACAACCACAACCTCGAGGCGGCGAGGTCGTACTTCACCAACGTGGTCACCACCCACACCTGGGAGGAGCGCTGGGAGACCTGCGAGATGGTCCGCGAGGCGGGCATGGAGCTGTGCTGCGGCGGCCTGGTCGGGATGGGGGAGACCCTCGAGCAGCGCGCCGAGCTGGCCGCCCAGCTGGCCGAGCTCGACCCGCACGAGGTGCCGCTGAACTTCCTCAACCCGCGCCCCGGCACGCCGTTCGGTGACCTGCCGCTCATGGGCTCGGCGGACGCGCTGCGCACGATCGCGGCGTTCCGGCTGGCGATGCCGCGCACGATCCTGCGGTACGCCGGCGGGCGCGAGCTCACCCTCGGTGACCTCGGCACCCGCGAGGGCCTGCTCGGCGGCGTCAACGCCGTCATCGTGGGCAACTACCTGACCACCCTCGGCCGCGACGCCGACGAGGACCTCGCGCTCCTCTCGGACCTGAAGATGCCGATCAAGGAACTCGCGAAGACCCTGTAGATGGAGACGTACTGCGGCCACTGCGGGGAAGCGGGGGAGGCGCGCGACCACACCGGCTGCGCGGCGCGGCTGGTCCTCGAGCCGCCGCGCTTCTGCACCTCCTGCCGTCGCCGGATGAAGGTCCAGGTCACCCCGCGCGGGTGGACCGCTTCATGTGTCGAGCACGGCGTGCTCACCGGCTGACCGGCCCCGGTTCAGTCGTCGCCGATCCCGCGTGCGTGCAACGCGTCGCCGGTGGCCCGGGCGTGAGCGACGACGCGGATCACCAGCGGCGTCAGCCGTGCGCGTGGGTCGCGCTGGAGGCCGCGGGCCAGCGCGGCGTCCCGGGTCTGGTCCGCGATCTCGATCGTCGTGGGGATGGCCCGGATCGTGAGCGCGAAGGCCAGCGCCACCTGGTCGGCGTCGACGCCCAGCCGGCGCAGCGGCCGCAGTGCCCGGGTCACGGTGTCGAGGATCTCGTCGACCGGCGTGGTCACGGTCAGGACGGTCGCGAGCAGGACGAGCGTGAGCAGGTCGCCCACCGACTCCACCGCCCGCGGCCAGCCCTGCTGCCAGGCCTGGTAGGCACCCAGTCCGGCGGCCACCAGCAGGATGCCGCGCAGGGCGCGGAGCGTCAGCCGCACCCCCGCGCCCGACCAGGCGACCAGGAGCCCGGCGCCCGCCAGCAGCACGATGCTGCTCGCCGGCCCGCGCAGGACCACCGTGACCACGCCGGCCACCAGCAGCCCCAGCAGCTTGGCGCCCGCCGGAGCCCGGTGCAGCAGGGTCGAGCCGGGCCGGTGCAGGCCCAGCATGCTCATCCGGGGTCCCCGCGGAGGCGTGAGCGCAGCGAGCGGCTTCGTGGGGTGGTCATGCCGTGGCCCGGTAGTGCTCGACGACCGCGGCCGCCTCGCCGTCCGCGACGACCCGGCCGCCGTCCACCAGCAGCGCCCGTTCGCAGCGGGCGGCCAGGTCGAGGTCGTGGGTCACGAGCACCAGCTGCTGCGGGAGGCCGAGCAGGAGGTCGCCGATGCGCCGGCTGTTCGCGAGGTCGAGCAGCGTCGTCGGCTCGTCGGCGACGAGCACCCCCGGGCCGGTGGCCAGCACCCCGGCGAGAGCCAGCAGCTGGCGCTGGCCGCCCGAGAGGGTGTGGACGCTGCGGTCCGCGAGCTCCCCGAGCCCGTAGTTCTCCAGCACGTCGAGGGCCGCCCGGCGGCGGCTCGCCTTGTCACGATGGGTCCGCCGCAGCGAGAGCGCGACGTCCTCGACCACCGTCGGCATGACCAGCTGGGCGGCGGGATCGGTGAAGACGAAGCCGACCCGGCGGCGTACGTCGCGTCCCTGCCGGGCGACGTCGAGCCCGTCGACCAGCACCCTGCCGGTGGTGGCGGTCACCAGGCCGTTGAGCAGCCGGGCGAGGGTGGACTTGCCCGAGCCGTTGGGCCCCACGAGCGCGATCCGCTGCTCGGTGAGCTCGAGGCTGGTCTCGTCGAGGATCGTCAGGTCCCCGTCGAGGGTGGGCACCCGGACGGTGGCCCGCTCCAGGCTGATCGTGCTCACGCGGTGAGCGAGCTCTCCCGGGTGTCGACCGGAGCGCTGCGGTCGAGCAGGTCCGGGAACGCGCGGTGGACCGCGGTGGCGACCAGCGCCATCGCGACGTTCTTGAGCACGTCGCCGATCCAGAACACCTTGTCGATGTCGAAGGCACCCGACCACGTCATGCCGTCGATGCGCCACACCAGCCCGGCCATGCCGAGGGTGTGGATGCAGCAGCGCGCTGCCGACCAGGCCGGCCAGGAAGATCGCCGGGACGCCGGTCTGGATCGTGCGGCGGGGGAGTCGCTCCACGATCAGCCCGCAGAGGCCGGCGGCGAGCGGGAAGCCGAGCAGGTAGCCGACGGTCGGACCGGTGAACACGCTCAGGCCCGCGGCCCCGCCCGCGAAGACGGGCAGACCGGCCGCCCCCACGACGAGGTAGAGCAGCACCGCCAGGAAGCCGCGCCGCGCGCCGAGCACGGCACCGCAGAGGAGCACGCCGAAGGTCTGCAGCGTGATCGGCACCGGCCCGGTCAGGTTGATCGACGGCAGGACGGCGCAGACCGCCACGAGCGCGGCGAAGCCGGCGACCAGGGCGAGGTCGGTGCTGCGCCGGGCGGAGTCGTTGCTCTTCACGTGGGTTCCTTCGGGCAGGCCGGCGAGGACGGTGGTCAGGTGAACGGCGTTCAGGTTAGGTTCGGGGTGGGTGTCCGTCAAAGCGGGCCCGCCCCGAGTCCAGGAGTCCCATGCGCTACCAACGGTCCGACATCGTCGAGCGGGCCCTCGTCGTGCTCGACACCTACGGCCTGGCCGACCTGACCATGCGGCGGCTCGGCGCCGAGCTGGGCGTCCAGCCCAGCGCGCTGTACCACCACTTCGCCAACAAGCAGACCCTGTTGGCCGCCGTCGCCGACGAGATCCTCGCCCGGGGCCGTCGGCCGCGGCGCGAGGGGCTCCCCTGGGACGAGCGGGTTCCCGCCGTCTGCGGTGAGCTCCGCGACGCGATGCTGGCCTACCGGGACGGTGCCGAGGTGGTCGCGACCGTGCACGCCTTCGGCCTGGGCGCCGGCGCCCCCGGACAGGAGCTCGAGGAGGCGCTCGCCGACGGCGGGTTCCCTCCCGAGCTGGGGCGCACCGCGGTGCGGACGCTGCTGCACTTCGTCTTCGGCCACGTCTCCGAGGAGCAGACCCACCTCCAGGCCGGCAGCGCGGGCGCGATCGACGGCGCCCCCCGCGAGGGGTCCGACTTCGAGCTGGGGCTGGCCATCGTGATGGACGGGATCCGCCTGCGCCAGCGCGCGAGCGCGAGGTAGCCGGGCGTCAGCCCGGCAGGGCGACGTCCACGTCGGCGCCGTGCAGCTCGGCGAGGAGCACGGCGCCGGCCAGGTCCAGCTTCGTACGCCGCAGCCGTGCGGCCGCGAGGTCGACCCGGTCCAGGCTCGCCCCCCGCAGGTCGGCGGCACCGAGGTCGGTGTCGCGCAGGTTGGCGCCGTCCAGCCGGGCGTCGCGCAGCGACGTGCCGCTGAGGTCCGAGAGTGACAGGTCGGCCTCGCGCAGGTCGAGGCCGGTGAGGTCGAGCTTCGACAGGTTGCCGCCCCGGATGGTGACGCCCTGCCACTGGCCGCCGGCCACCCGGATCGGACGCAGGGTGCACTCGGCGAAGACCGAGCCCAGCAGCTTGCAGCCCTCGAAGACCGCGTCGAAGAAGCTGGTGCGACGGAAGTCGCAGGCCACGAACGCCGAGCTCTGGTGGACCGAGGCGTTCAGCCGGCAGTTGTGGAAGGTGCACCGGTCGAAGGTGGCGCCGGCCGTGCTGACCTCGGAGAGGTCGACGTCGGTGAACGTGCACTCCTCGAACCGCGCGGCGCCCAGGTCCTCGCCGTACCAGTCGTCATCCCGGAAGTGCTGGCCGACCGCCGACTCAGACATCGACGCTGCCACCACTGCGCCAGTAGACCCCGTCCTCGCGGGTCATGAACTGGTTCTCCACCAGGTAGCGGCGCAGCGCGGCGTGGTCGGGGTGCACCCGGCCGAGGACGTCGTTGACCTCCGACTCGGGGTAGCGCCGGCCCGGCTCGAAGCCCTGGGCGAGGTGGTCGAGCACGACCAGCAGCTTGGACCGCTTCGAGGGGATCGTGTGCAGCCGGCCGTCGTCGGTGAGGAAGTTGCCGAGCACTCGTCGGTCACGTTCGTCCATGCGCTCACGGTAGGTCGGGGTGGTGACAGCCCGCACCCGACTATTCCGGCGGCGTGAGCCTCAGCAGCTTGCGGGGCTTCGTGGCGGTGTCGAGGCCACCCTCGACGGCACGCTTCTCGAAGTGCAGGTGGCAGCCGTCGGGGGCGCCGTTGTCGGAGGCCAGCGCGATCTTCTGTCCGCGGTGGATCCGCTCACCGGGGTGGGCGAAGACCTTGCGGGTGTGTCCGATCACCAGGTCGTAGCCGCGGTGCCGGTTGCGGATCAGCATCGGGTTGTCGCCGTACGCCGGCCCCAGCGACTCGTGGGAGACGACCCGGCCGCCGTACCGCGCGAAGAGCTTCGTCCCGCACTTCATCGCGATGTCGATGCCGTGGTGGAAGCCGCGGTCGTGCTCGCAGCGGGGGTCGGGGTCGTAGTACGGCGCCGTCGTGCACCCGAACGGCACCATGATCCGGTGCGCCCCGGCGAACCACGGAGACGTGTAGCGGGTCTTGTCCCTGGTGTAGAAGTGCCACCGCGGGTCGGCGTCGGCGGAGGTCGGCAGCAGCCCGACGAGGGCGATGGCCAGGACGAGGACGACGACTCGCTTCATGCCGCCCACGCTAGACCGCGAGCAGCCGCTCGCACTCCGCGACGAGCCGGGCGCGCAGGGGTGCCCCGCGCTCCGCGAAGCCGCGCTGCGCCGCGGCGTACTCCTGCTTGCCCTCGGCCGTCTCCACCCGGATCGGCTCGAAGCCGAGGTCGGCGAGGTCGTACGGCGCGGCGCGCATGTCGAGCACCCGGATGTCCCGGGCCAGCTCGAAGCAGTCCGCGACCAGGTCGGAGCAGATCATCGGGGTCAGCCTGAACGCGTGCTTGTAGAGATCCATCCCGGCGTGGAGGCAGCCCGGCTGCTCGAAGGCCGGACGGTCGGCGGAGGTGGGGGAGAGCGTGTTGAGCGGTCGCGCCGGCCCGGTGAAGAACCGGTAGGCGTCGAAGTGCGAGCACGCGATCCGGTGCGACTCCACCACCGCGTCGGTGCCGTCCGGCGCCCAGGCGCAGCGGCCAGTCGGCGTGCCGGGTCTCGTCGTCGGACAGCCGGTAGACCATCGCCCACTCGTGCATGCCGAAGCAGCCGAAGTTGGGGGCGCGACCGGCCGTGGCGGAGAGCAGCTGGTGCAGCGACTCGAGCAGCGGCCGCTGCGACGCGACGTACTCCTCGCTGACGGTGACGACCTCGGGTCGTGTGCCTGAGGACGCGCTGGGGCGCGTGCTGGGGCACACGACCCGCTGGTAGCCCTTCAGCCCCGCGTACGCCGAGGCGTCGCCGCCCAGCCCGACGCCGAATCCCGGGTGCCACCGGCGCAGCTGTGCCGGCCGCTGGGAGTAGTAGGTGAAGAGGAAGTCGTGGACCGGGTGCTTGACGCGGGACTCCCGGCGCGCCAGGTGCGGCTGCACGAACGCGTCGACGCGCTCGGCGTGCTCGGCGGCGCGTGCCTGCCACGCCGCCTCGTCGAGCACCTCGATGTCCACGCCCCGCAGGGTAGGTGGTCCCCGGCCGGTCGATAGGCTCGACCCCGTGCGCATCGCAAGGTTCACCACGGGAGAAGACCCGCTCTACGGCGTCGTGACCGGCGAGCTCGACGAGTTCGGCCAGCCCGCCGAGGACAGCATGATCGTCGCGCTGGCGGGCGACCCGCTCTACGTCGGGGTCAAGCTGCTCGACCAGGAGCACCGCCTCGAGGACGTCCGGCTGCTCGCGCCCGTGCTCCCGCGCAGCAAGGTGGTCGGCATCGGCCGCAACTACGCCGCGCACGCGGCCGAGCTGGGCAACGACGTGCCGACCGAGCCGCTGATGTTCCTCAAGCCGAACACCAGCGTGGTCGGCCCCGGCGACCCGATCTTCTACCCGCCGCAGACGCAGAACCTCCACTACGAGGGCGAGCTGGCCGTCGTGATCGGACGGATCTGCCGCGACGTGCCGCCGGAGCAGGCGACCGACGTGATCCACGGCTACACGATCGCCAACGACGTGACCGCGCGCGACCTGCAGAAGTCCGACGTGCAGTTCACCCGCGCCAAGGGCTTCGACTCGTTCTGCCCGCTGGGCCCCTGGATCGAGACCGACCTCGACCCGCAGACCTTCGCCGACGGCGTGAAGATCCAGACGTTCCTCAACGGCGACGTCGTGCAGGACGGCAACACCAAGGACCTGATCTTCGACATCCCCACACTCATCGCTCACGTCTCGAGCGTGATGACGCTGCTGCCCGGCGACGTCATCCTCACCGGCACCCCCGAAGGTGTCGGCCCCATGAACGTCGGCGACGAGATCGAGGTCTCGATCGCCGGACTCGGCACTCTCACGAACAAGGTGGCACTGCGTTGATCATCACCCCATTCAAATGCTCGCTTCGCTCCGCTTTGAACGGGGACCCCGAGTGAGCACTCCCGTCCGCGTCCGGATGGCCCCGTCCCCGACCGGCAGCCCGCACGTCGGCCTGGCCCGGACGGCCCTCTACAACTGGGCGTTCGCCCGCCACCACGGCGGCACGTTCGTCTTCCGCATCGAGGACACCGACGCCGCCCGCAACACCGAGGAGTCCTACGAGGGCCTGATCGAGGTCATGCAGTGGCTCGGCCTCGACTGGGACGAGGGCCCGCTCAAGGGTGGCCCGTTCGGCCCGTACCGCCAGTCGGAGCGCTCGGACATCTACACCGACGTCCTCGCGAGGCTGCGCGAGAGCAAGTTCACCTACGACTGCTACTGCACCACCGACGAGGTCGAGGCGCGGCGCAAGGCCTCCGGCTCCAAGGTGATGGGGTACGACGGGTTCTGCCGCGAGCTGACCGACGAGCAGGTCGAGGCCTTCCGCGCCGAGCACCGCGAGCCGATCGTCCGGTTCCGGATGCCCGAGGGCGAGATCACCTTCGACGACCTGGTCCGCGGCGAGATCACCTTCCAGACCGAGTTCGTCCCCGACTTCGCGCTCTGCCGCGCCAGCGGGGCCCCGCTCTACACGCTGGTCGCGCCCGTCGACGACCTGCTCATGGAGATCACCCACGTGCTGCGCGGGGAGGACCTGCTCAGCTCGACCCCGCGCCAGCTCGCGCTCTACGACGCGCTCGCGCAGATCGGTGTCGGCAACGGCGCCACGCCGCGCGTCGGCCACCTGCCCTACGTGATGGGCGAGGGCAACAAGAAGCTGTCCAAGCGCGACCCGCAGGCCCACCTGATGGCCTACCGCGACCAGGGCTTCCTGCCCGAGGGGCTGCTCAACTACCTGGCCCTGCTCGGCTGGTCGATCGCCGCCGACCGCGACATCTTCAGCCTCGAGGAGATGGTCGGGGCCTTCGAGATCGGGGACGTGAACCCCAACCCGGCGCGATTCGACCTGAAGAAGGCCGAGGCGATCAACGCCGCGCACATGCGGCTGCTCTCGGTCGAGGAGATGACCGAGCGGGTGCTGCCGTTCCTCGAGGCGGCGGGCGTCCTGGACCCCACCAGCCTGCCGGACCGGCAGCTGCTGGACCTGGCGATGCCGCTGGTGGCGGAGCGGATCAACAAGCTCACCGAGGCCGTCGACATGCTGGGCTTCCTCTTCGTGGACGAGGACTCCTTCACCCGCGACGAGGCCGACGTGGCCAAGCTGCTCGACGAGCAGGGCCGGCAGGTCGTGCAGGCGTCGTACGACGCCCTCAGCGGGCTGCACGAGTGGTCGACCGCCGCGATCCAGGAGGCGCTGCAGGCGAAGCTCGTGGACGAGATGGGGCTCAAGCCCCGCAACGCGTTCGGGCCGGTGCGCGTGGCCGTCACCGGACGCCGGGTCTCGCCGCCGCTGTTCGAGTCGCTGGAGCTGCTGGGTCGCGAGCGCGGCCTCGGCCGCCTGAGCAGCGCCCTCGGGTGACGTGAGCAGCCCGTCCGCCCCGGGGGAGGGGCTGCGCTACCACCTCGTCCTGCTGGCCGGCCGCCCCGGCTGGTGGCGGCCGGTCCTCGGCACGCTCGCGTTCGTCGTGGTCATGCTGGGGCTGGTGCCGCTCCTGCTGCAGGTCCCGTTCGCCGGCTGGTTCGCCCTCACCGGCGAGCCGGTCGGCGACAGCATGCAGCGGCTGGTCGACCTCGAGGACCCGACGCCACTGGGCCTGGCCTACCTGAACCTGGTCCTGGCCGCCGCGATCCCGGTGACCTGGCTGGTCGTCCGGGTCGTGCACGGGATGCGGCCGCGCTGGCTGGCGTCGGTCCACCCGCGGATCCGGTGGCGGTGGTTCGCGACCTGCCTGGGTCTCGCGGTCGTCTCGCTCTTCGCCACCCTGGTGGTCTCGGCCATGGTGCCCTCCTCCTCCAGCGACCCCCAGGTGAGCGGCTCGCTCAACGACTTCACCAGGACCACGCGCGACTTCCTGCTCGTCGTGCTCCTGCTGACGCCCCTGCAGGCGGCGGGGGAGGAGTATGCCTTCCGCGGCTACCTCACCCAGGCCTTCGGCGGCCTCTTCCGCAACCGGGTGGCCGCGGTCCTCGGGCCGGCCCTGCTCTTCGCGCTGGCGCACGGGGCGCAGAGCGCGCCGGTCTTCTTCGACCGGTTCGCGTTCGGGGTGGTCGCGGGGATCCTCGTCATCGCGACCGGCGGGCTGGAGGCCGGCATCGCGATGCACGTGCTGAACAACTGGCTGGCCTTCGGGCTGGCCCTCGCGTTCGGCGACATGGGCTCGACCCTGAACCCCACCGGCGGCAGCTGGTGGAGCCTCCCGGTGACCCTCACCCAGTCGCTCGTCTACCTCGGGCTGGCGCTGCTCGTGGCCCGTCGCAGGGGGCTCGAAAGGGCCACGGACCCGGCCGTTTTGGTGGCCCCGAGAGGACTTGTGTAAGGTTTCTCCTCGGCTCGGGGACAGCGTTCCGGACGGGCCAAACCATTGGGATATGGTGTAATTGGCAGCACGACTGGTTCTGGTCCAGTTAGTCTAGGTTCGAGTCCTAGTATCCCAGCGAAGTCCCGGTCAGCAGGCCGGGATTTGGTGTGAAACGGGCGGTTTCGCTAAGGTTTCACCCGCTGCTGAAGAGCAGAAGCAAGGCAAGCCCCCGTTGTGTAGCGGCCTAGCACGCCGCCCTCTCAAGGCGGTAGCGCCGGTTCGAATCCGGTCGGGGGTACACCTTCACGAGGCCCGGTCCACTGGACCGGGCCTCGTGCATTGTGCGGCTGCTGTCCGGTGCCGTGCGGCAGTGGGTCAGGCGCAGATGCCGGCAGCCGCGGCGGCGTCCTCCTGGTCCTTGCTCGGGTGCTCCTTCGGGCCGTCGGCGGACACCGAGTCGCGGACGAACGTCCCCAGGGGCTGGTCCTCGTGCACTCGCCGGACCAGCGACCGGTACGACGGCGAGAGCCCCACGTGCGGATATCCGGCGGTGCCCTCGGCGTAGAGGAAGTTGGGCATCGTCACGAACCTGATGTGGGTCAGGTCGGCGCCCTCGAGCTCGCGCGCGAGGTCCACCAGCGCGCCGGCGCTGGCCAGGTCCGGGCTGGCCTGCAGCGAGCCCGTGAGGGCGTCGGCGAAGCTCAGCAGGCGGTCGGGACGGGTGAGGGTGTCGGCCGAGAGGACCTTGTTGGTCACGGCTGCGATGAACGACTGCTGGCGCTTCATCCGGCCGATGTCGGTGCCGCTGAGCACGTGCCGCAGCCGGACGTAGCTGAGGGCGTCCGTGCCGTCGAGGTGGACGCTCCTGCCGGCGTCGAAGTGGACGTGCAGGTAGGTCGGGTCGTCGAGGGCCACCGGGATGCAGACGTCGACCCCGTTGATCGCGTCGACCATCTCCTTGAAGCCGCCGAAGTCGATGGTGAGGTACTCGTCGACGTACACCGGCGCGAAGACCGACTCGACCTGCTCGACCGTGCACTCGGGGCCGCCCAGGGCGAAGGCCTCGTTCCACAGCACCTGAGTCCCGCCGGGGACCACCGTGCCGTCGACGGTGCAGTCCGGGCGGTCGACGAGGAGGTCGCGCGGGATCGAGACGCCGTAGGCCGACCTGCGGTCGGCGGCGACGTGCAGGAGGATCGTGGTGTCCGAGACGCCCCCGCCGGCCTCGCCGTCGACGTGGCACCCCGTGCAGTCACGTGTGTCGCTGCCCATGAGCAGGATGTTGAGCGGCTCGTGCGGCTGCCCCGGTCTCTTCGCCGCCTTCGTGTTGTGGTGCCGGATCGGCGGGCCCTCGCCGATGTTGCTGTCGAAGTGGCGGAAGGCCAGGGTCACGGCGGCCGCGGTGACCAGCGCCAGGCAGAGGTTGGCGACCAGGATGACCCGCAGCACCGTGCGGCGGTGGTGGGGCTCCATGCCGGGGCGGTCGACGCTCCGCGGGCCGGTCGGTCGCGGGGGTCTCGTCGTCGGGCACCCGGCGATACTCCCAAGGGCTCCTGCGGGTTCGCTGCCGAATGGCCGGACTGGCAGGCTCCGCGGCCATGGCGGTGTCCGAATCCCGCCAGAGAGGGTCGGTGGCGTGGGTGATGATGGACCCATGAGCGCAGCAGCCATCGTGGGCACCGGACTCGACCCGGAGTCCTGCTACCGCGCGGTGAAGTCGCGCGACCGCCGCTTCGACGGCGTCTTCTACACCGCGGTCCGCACCACGGGAATCTACTGCCGGCCGTCGTGCCCCGCACGCACGCCGGCGTTCGAGAACGTCACCTTCCATCCGAGTGCGGCGGCCGCCCAGGCCGCCGGCTACCGGGCCTGCAAGCGCTGCCTGCCCGACGCGACGCCGGGGAGTCCCGACTGGGACGTCGCGGCCACGGCGGCCGGCCGTGCGATGCGCCTGATCGCGGACGGGGTGGTCGACCGGGAGGGCGTGGACGGGCTGGCGCGCCGCGTCGGGTACACGCCCCGGCACCTGAGCCGCATCCTCGCCGCCGAGCTCGGCGCGGGGCCGCTCGCGCTGGCCCGGGCCCGCCGCGCCCAGACCGCGCGCGTCCTGATCGAGACGACCTCGTTGACCTACGCCGACATCGCGTTCGCGGCGGGCTTCTCCAGCGTGCGGCAGTTCAACGACACGGTGCGCGAGGTGTACGCCGCGACGCCGACCGAGCTGCGCGGCCGGCGCGGCGGCCGGCCGGCGACGGGCACGGTGAGCATGCGCCTGGCCGTGCGCACGCCGTTCGCGGGCCGGGCCCTGCTGGACTTCCTGGCCCACCACCTGATCCCGGGCGTGGAGGTGGCCGGCGACGGCTGGTACGCCCGGACGCTGGACCTCCCGCACGGCCCGGGCACGGTGCGGCTCGACGTCGACGACGCCCCGGAGACCGGGCAGACCGCCTTCGTGACCGCCACCTTCGAGCTGCAGGACCTCCGCGACACCGCCGCGGCGGTGGAGCGCACGCGCCGCCTCGTCGACGCCGACTGCGACCCGCTCGCGGTGGCCGACCACTTCGCAGGCGACCCCGTGATCGGGCCGCTGGCCCGCCGGCACCCCGGCCTGCGGGTCCCCGGCCAGGTCGACGGAGACGAGGTCGCCATCCGTACCGTGATCGGGCAGCAGGTGAGCGTGGCCGGCGCCTGCACGGTGACCGGGCGGCTCGTCGCCGAGCACGGTCGGCCCGTGACCAGCGCGATCCCCGGCCTCACCCACCTCTTCCCGGACGCCGCGACGCTCGCCGACCTCGACCCCGCCTCGCTCCCGATGCCGCGGGCCCGGGGCCGCGCCCTGGTCGGGCTGGCACAGGCACTGGCCTCCGGCGACGTCGCCCTGGACCGCGGGCCGGACCGCGACGACGTACGCCGTGCCCTCCTGGAGCTGCCCGGCATCGGGCCGTGGACGGCCGACTACGTCGCCATGCGCGCCCTCGCGCACCCGGACGTCTTCCTGCCCACCGACGTCGGCGTCCGCAACGCGCTGACCCGGCTCGGGCACGACCCCGTCGTGACGTCGAGCCGACAGGACGCGTGGCGGCCCTGGCGCTCCTACGCGCTGATGCACCTCTGGAACACCCTGATGCCACCCGTGGCGACCGAGGAGACCTGACATGTGGACCCTGATGGACAGCCCCGTGGGCGAGCTGCGGATCGTCGAGCAGGGCGGGGCGATCGTCGCGATCGAGTTCTCGCCCTTCACCGACGTCGACGGCCGCCCCCGCGGTGACCGCGACGACACCCAGCCCGTCCTGGTCGAGACGGTGCGGCAGCTGCGGGCCTACTTCGACCGCGACCTCAAGGAGTTCGACCTGCCGCTCGCGCCGGTCGGCACGGCCTTCCAGGCGCGGGTGTGGGACCAGCTGCGGGAGATCGGCTACGGCGAGACCGCGTCGTACGGCCAGATCGCCGGGCGGCTCGGCCTGACCGGCCACGGCGCCCGGGCCGTCGGGCTGGCCAACGGGCGCAACCCGATCCCGATCGTCATTCCCTGCCATCGCGTCGTCGGGGCGAACGGCACCCTCACCGGTTACGCCGGCGGGCTCGAGCGCAAGCAGACCCTCCTCGACCTCGAGATCGACTCTCTCTTCTGACGCCGACCCGTCGCGTGTTGACGTAGGAAAGCGCCGAGCCGTCGTCAGTTGACGACGGCTCGACGTTGTATGTCGCGAAGTGACGACGGGTCGGCGTTATTCGGCGGCGGCCCGGCGGAGGGACTCCGAGAGCCGCTCGGCGGCGGCCAGGACGGCGGGGGCGTGCATCCGGCCGGGCTGGCGGGAGAGCCGCTCGAGGGGTCCGGAGACCGAGACGGCGGCGATGATCTTGCCGCTGGGGGAGCGGACCGGGGCGGAGACCGAGGCCACGCCCTGCTCGCGCTCGCCGACCGACTGGGCCCAGCCCCGACGGCGGATGCCGGACAGCGCGGCCGCGGAGAACGCCGCGTTCTGCAGGCCGCGGTGCATCCGGTCGGGGTCCTCCCACGCCAGCAGGACCTGGGCGGCGGAGCCGGCGCGCATGGTGAGCTGGGAGCCGACCGGGATGGTGTCGCGCAGACCGCTGGGGCGCTCGGCGGCGGCGACGCAGACGCGGTGCTCGCCCTGGCGGCGCCAGAGCTGGGCGGACTCACCGGTGATGTCACGCAGCCGCGCCAGGACCGGTCCGGCCGTGGCCAGGAGCCGGTCCTCGCCCGCCGCGGCGCTGAGCTCGGCGAGCCGGGGGCCGAGGACGAAGCGCCCCTGCATGTCGCGGGCGACGAGGCGGTGGTGCTCGAGCGCGACGGCGAGGCGGTGCGCCGTCGGGCGCGCGAGCCCGGTGCCGGAGACCAGGCCGGCCAGGGTGGCCGGGCCCGACTCGAGGGCGGTCAGGACGAGGGCGGCCTTGTCGAGGACGCCGACTCCACTGGTGTTGTCCATATGGCAATACTGCCGTCTCAGATCATGGGATGCAAGCGTAGGGTGTGTGACGTCGCCGGGAGCGTGGTCTCGACAGGCTCGAACAGCACTCGACCACCGAGGGAGCCCCACTCGACTCCGCGGGCGGACAGCACGAGCATCGATCAAGTGAGGGAGAAAGTCATGGGCAAGACCCTGGCCGAGAAGGTCTGGGACGAGCACGTCGTCCGGTCCGCCGCCGGAGAGCCGGACCTGCTCTACATCGACCTGCACCTCCTCCACGAGGTCACCTCCCCGCAGGCCTTCGACGGTCTCCGGCTCGCCGGCCGCACGGTCCGGCGCCCCGACCTGACGCTGGCCACGGAGGACCACAACGTCCCCACCGTCGACTGGGACAAGCCGATCGCCGACCCCGTCTCCCGCACCCAGGTCGAGACGCTGCGCCGCAACGCCGAGGAGTTCGGCATCCGGCTGCACCCGCTCGGCGACATCGAGCAGGGCATCGTCCACGTGGTCGGCCCGCAGCTGGGGCTGACCCAGCCCGGCATGACCATCGTGTGCGGTGACAGCCACACCAGCACCCACGGCGCCTTCGGCGCGATCGCCTTCGGCATCGGCACCTCCGAGGTCGAGCACGTCCTCGCGACGCAGACCCTCCCGCAGGCGAAGCCGAAGACCATGGCCGTCACGGTCAACGGGAGCCTGTCCGAGGGCGTCACCGCCAAGGACCTGGTGCTGACCCTGATCGCCCACACCGGCACCGGCGGCGGGCAGGGCTACATCGTCGAGTACCGCGGCCAGGCCATCGAGGAGCTCTCGATGGAGGGCCGGATGACCGTGTGCAACATGAGCATCGAGTGGGGCGCCAAGGCCGGTCTGATCGCGCCGGACCAGAAGACGTTCGACTACATCGAGGGCCGGCCCGAGGCGCCCCAGGGGGCCGACTGGGACGCGGCGGTCGCGCACTGGAAGACGCTCGTCACCGACGAGGACGCCCGCTTCGACGAGGAGATCGTGCTCGACGCCGGCACGATGACCCCCTTCGTCACCTGGGGCACCAACCCCGGGCAGGGCGTGCCGCTGGGCGCCGCCGTCCCGGACCCCGCCGGCTTCGAGCACGAGAGCGACCGGGTCGGCGCGGAGAAGGCCCTGCAGTACATGGGCCTCGAGGCCGGTACGCCGATGCGTGAGGTCAGGGTCGACACCGTCTTCGTGGGCTCCTGCACCAACGGCCGCATCGAGGACCTGCGCACCGCTGCCGCCATCATCAAGGGCCGGCACGTCGACAAGGACACCCGGCTCCTGGTCGTGCCGGGCTCGGTGCGGGTCCGGCTCCAGGCCGAGCAGGAGGGCCTGGACGTCATCTTCAAGGAGGCCGGTGCCGAGTGGCGCGGCGCGGGCTGCTCGATGTGCCTGGGCATGAACCCCGACCAGCTGGCCCCCGGTGAGCGCAGCGCGTCGACCTCGAACCGCAACTTCGAGGGCCGGCAGGGCAAGGGAGGCCGCACCCACCTGGTGTCCGTTCCCGTCGCCGCCGCCACGGCCGTCCGCGGCACGCTGTCGTCGCCCGCCGACCTCGACTGACCTCGACCACCGGAAAGAGCCAGCCATGGAGAAGTTCACCACTCACACCGGCGTCGGCGTGCCGCTGCGCCGCAGCAACGTCGACACCGACCAGATCATCCCGGCGGTCTACCTCAAGCGCGTGACCCGCACCGGCTTCGAGGACGGCCTCTTCGCCGCCTGGCGCAACGACCCGTCGTTCGTGCTCAACAACGAGGCGTACGCCGCCGGCTCGGTGCTGGTCGCCGGGCCCGACTTCGGCACGGGCTCGTCGCGCGAGCACGCGGTGTGGGCCCTGCAGAACTACGGCTTCAAGGCCGTGATCTCGCCGCGGTTCGCCGACATCTTCCGCGGCAACGCCGGCAAGGCCGGGCTGCTTGCGGCACAGGTCGACGAGAAGGTCGTCCAACGGCTCTGGGACCACCTCGAGGCGCACCCGGGCGCGACCGTGACCCTCGACCTCGAGTCGCGCACGGTCCGCGCCGGCGAGGGTCCCGACACGATCGAGGACTCCTTCGACATCGACGACTACACGCGCTGGCGCCTGCTCGAGGGCCTCGACGACATCGGCATCACCCTCGGGCGCGAGGACGCGATCGCGACCTACGAGGCGGCGCGACCGAGCTTCAAGCCCGCCACCCTGTAGGCGAGCGCTCAGCGCATCGCGAGCTGCGTGCAGAACGGCTCGAAGCCGAGCCTGCGGGCGGTCGCGAGCGAGGCCACGTTCGTGTCGCGGGCACCCCAACGGGCCAGGCCGTGCTCGCGGACGGCGTACGACGCGGCGTGCCGCGCGACCACGGGCGCGAGGCCGCGGCCCCGGGCCTCGGGGGCGACGAGGACCCCGATGTCGCGGGGGTGTCCGTCGAAGAGGTTGAGGTTGGAGGCCGCGACCAGCACGCCGTCGTGGTGCAGCCCGAACGTGCGGTCGACGGGCGCGTCCGCGAAGCCGGACTCGCGCCAGTCGTCGTCGCCGGTGCGCGCCCGCAACGACGCCAGCTCGTCCTCGGTCGGGGTGGTGACGCCGGCGCCGGCCCCGGGGTCCACGTCGAGGTAGAGGTGCGTGCTCGGGCCGATCACCTCGAGGCCACGCACCGCCGCGAAGTCGTGCCAGAACTCCGGCTGCTGCAGGTCCTCGACCGCGTGCCCGGCCAGCTCCCGCTCGACACCGGGATCCACGCCCGCCGGTAGCGAGACGTGGACCCCGGTGTCGCGCCACGCGACGAAGAAGCCCGGGTAGTCACCGAGCATCCCGTGCGGTCGCGCGCTGACCGAGGCCCAGACCGCCGGCCGCTCGATGGTGAACCGGTCGGCCCACCACTGGTGGAGGTACTCCTCGGTCTGCCGCTGCACGGCGCCGACCATAGGCGTGCCCGGCGTGGGTGTGCCACACCGTTTCGTCGAATGCAGTGACGTGTCGCTGGCGGCGGCGTGAGACCGGTCCGTCGCTGTGGCGGCGGGGCATCGAAGTGCGCAATTCCCAAGCAGGACTGGGGATTCGGGCACAACATGTTGTGTGCGCGAAGCCAATTCCTCGTGTTTTCCGGGGTTTTCAGCGGGAGAAAGCCGTCCAGACAACGAAAAAAGGTCGCCGAAAAGTCGGCGTGGTGATTGTGACAAAGGCCACGAATACCTAGCGTGCGTTGAAGAAAGTCGAGCACGGGCTCGGCCTCACAGGTTCATTGGAAGGGAAGCTAGTGAACAAGTCTCAGCTCATCGATGCACTGGCCCAGCGTTACGAGGGGAATCGCAAGGCTGCCGCGCACGCGCTCGAGTCCGTCCTGGACACGATCACCCGCGAGGTCGCCAAGGGGGAGAAGGTCGCCATCACCGGCTTCGGCTCCTTCGAGAAGCGAGTCCGCGAGGCCCGCTGGGTCCGCAACCCCCAGACGGGCGAGCGGATCAAGGCGAAGAAGAAGGCCGTGCCGAAGTTCAGCCCCGGCGCCGACCTGAAGAACGTCGTCTCCGGTGCGAAGAAGCTCCCCAAGCTGACGCTGGCCGCGTCGGGCTCGGCCGCGAAGAAGGCGGCCGCTTCGGGCGCCGCTGCGGCCTCGGCCGCCAAGAAGGCGGCTCCGACCAAGAAGGCCACCGCCACCAAGTCCGCGGCAGCCAAGAAGGCTGCGCCGGCGAAGAAGACGGCTGCCAAGTCGACGCCCGCCAAGAAGACGACGACGGCGAAGACGACGGCCGCGAAGAAGTCCGCACCGGCGAAGAAGACGGCTGCCAAGTCGACGCCCGCCAAGAAGGCGACGACGGCGAAGACCACCGCGGCGAAGAAGGCGCCTGCCAAGAAGACGACGACGGCGAAGGCCACCGCCACGAAGTCGGCGGCCAAGAAGGCCACGACGAAGAAGGCCCCGGCCAAGAAGTCCTGATGATCAGCGGCACCTGATGGTGGGCCTCCCTCGGGAGGCCCACCATCACTGCATTTCGGCCGCGGTGGTGTGCGGCCCGACACCGAGCGCCAGGGCCTCCTGCAGGTCGTCGAGGTCGTCGACGTCGCGGCGCAGCGACGGCAGGGCGCCGCCGATCTCCTCCGCCCCGGTGTCGAGGTGCGCCAGTCGCGAGCCCGGCCCGAACCTCGGGTCGAACAGCGTGTGCGGCGCGGTGTAGAGCGTGGTGCCGACGCCCGCGGCATCGGCGACGAAGGAGGGCGCGTCAGCGGCGGCCCGGCCCAGCGCGGCGTCGAGGTCCCGCGCGCGCAAGGCCGGGAGGTCGGCGCACACGGCCACCGGCGTCAGGTCCGGCCAGCGGCGCAGCGCCTCGGCCGCGGCCTGGCGCAGGGTCGCGTTCAGGTCGCCGGTGACCGCGTCGGGGATCGAGGCGCAGCCCAGGTCGCCGAGCCGTCGGGAGAAGGTCGCGTCGTCCGTGATCGCGAGCACGGCGCCGATGCGGTCCGCGGTCAGGCAGGCCGCGACGGTGTCCAGGGCGAACGCCGCCGCCAGCTCGCGGCGCCGGTCGTCGGAGGGGCCGACGAGCCGGGACTTGCCGTGGGCCGGCGGCTTGACCGGGACCAGCGCGGCGTACTGCTGAGGCCTCATCGGGTCGATCCTCGCAGGCCGCGACCACGGGTGCGCTGCGGGTGTGTCCAGCGACGCCTCCGGCCCGCCGGACCGGATAGCCTGCACTCGACGTAGAGCACGTCACGGCCGCCGGCCGCGGGGAACGACAGGGACGTACGTGAAGGTTCGCAAGCTGCAGCAGCGGCGTGGCTGGGCGTTCAGCATCGCTGTCGCCATCATCAAGCCGACGCTGCTCGCGACGACCCGGCACGACTGGATCGACGGGGAGAAGATCCCCGAGACCGGCGGCTTCATCCTCGTGCTCAACCACGTCTCCCACATCGACCCGCTCACCGCCGCGCACATCGTCTACGACCACGGCCGGCTGCCGCGCTACCTCGCGAAGTCCGGGCTGTTCAAGAACAAGGCGCTCGGCTACTTCCTCGGCGCCGCGGGACAGATCCCCGTCGAGAGGCTGAGCCGCAACGCCATCGGCGCGTACGACGCCGCCGTGCGCGCCGTGCAGCACGGCGAGTGCGTGGTCGTCTACCCCGAGGGCACGATCACCCGCGACCCCGGACAGTGGCCGATGACCGGCAAGTCGGGGGCAGCGCGGATCGCGCTGGCCACCGGCTGCCCGGTCATCCCGGTGGGGCAGTGGGGCGCCCAGGCCCTGCTCGCGCCGTACGCCAGGAAGCCGGACCTGTTCCCGCGCAAGCTGGTCACGATGAAGGTCGGCGACCCCGTCGACCTGTCCGACCTGCTCGACCGGCCGCCGTCGCACGAGGTGACCCAGCAGGCGACCGACCGGATCATGGCGGCGATCACCGCCCTGGTGGAGGACGTCCGCGGCGAGCAGGCCCCCAAGGAGCGCTTCGACGTGCGCAAGGCAGGCGTCCCCGAGACCGGCAACCCGAACAAGAAGGCCAAGAAGCCGAAGAAGGAGCGCCCATGAGCCACGTGCCGACGAAGCACGGCAAGGTCGCCGTGTTCACCGCCGGGTCGTGGGGGACGGCCTTCTCCATCGTGCTCGCCGACGCCGGCAACGAGGTCGTGCTCTGGGCGCGGCGTGAGGAGCTGGCGCGCGACATCAACGAGCAGCACGAGAACCCGGACTACCAGCCCGGCATCGAGCTGCCGCCCGCCGTCTCCGCCACCGCTGACGTGGAGAAGGCGCTGCACGGCGCCGACATGGTGGTCCTCGCCACCCCGTCGCAGTCGTTGCGGGCCGGCCTGACCGAGTGGGCGCCCCACATCGAGAAGAACGCCGTCATCGTCTCGCTGATGAAGGGTGTCGAGCTCGGCACGCTCGAGCGGATGAGCGAGGTCATCGCCCAGGTCACGGGCGCCGGTCCGGAGCGGATCGCCGTGGTCAGCGGGCCGAACCTCTCCCCGGAGATCGCCCGACGCGAGCCTGCTGCCTCCGTGGTCGCGTGCGCCGACGAGGAGGTGGCGAAGATGATCCAGCACCGCATCCACTCGCCCGCCTTCCGCCCCTACACGAGCACCGACGTGCTCGGCTGCGAGCTCGGCGGCGCCTACAAGAACGTCGTCGGCCTGGCCGTCGGCATGGCCGTGGGGCTCGGCTTCGGCGACAACACCACGGCGTCCGTGATCACCCGCGGGCTGGCCGAGACCGCTCGCCTGGCGACCGCCCTCGGTGCGAACCCGCTCACGCTGATGGGCCTGGCCGGCCTCGGCGACCTCGTGGCCACCTGCTCCTCGCCGCTCTCGCGCAACCGCAGCTTCGGCGAGAAGCTCGGCCAGGGCATGACCACCGAGGAGATCTACGCGTCCACCCGTCAGGTCGCCGAGGGCGCCAAGTCCTGCTCCTCGCTGCTGGCCCTCGCCCGCAAGACGGGCATCGACGCGCCGATCGCCGAGCACGTCGACGCGGTCGTGGCCGGCCGGATGACCGCGCAGGAGATGATGGACGCCTTCATCGCCCGCGACACCAAGGCCGAAACGGACTGATGAGACGGCCAGGTCCGACCGAGGCACGAGGTCGGACCGTGGGGCCGGCCAGGTTGAGCAAGCGACGCGACCGAGGAACGAGGGCGCGCGAGCGCGTCGAAACCCGGTGAGAGGCGCAGGGCGGTGGGGACGTCAGATCAAGTCGTCGAGCGCCCCGACCAGGTCGTCCCACAGGTCGTCGACGTCCTCGATGCCCACCGAGAGCCGGACCAGGCCGTCGGGGATCGTCGCCGGCTCTGACTTCCAGCGCCGCCGCCGCTCGAAGGTGGACTCGACCCCGCCGAGCGAGGTGGCGTGCACCCACAGCCTCGTCTTGCGGGTCAGCAGGTCGGCGGCCATCGCGCCCTGCGCCAGCACGATCGAGACGATGCCGCCGAACCCGGGGTAGCGGACCTCGCCCACCGCCGGGTGCGCGGACAGCCGGCGCACCAGCTCCTGGGCGTTCGCCTGGGCGCGCTCGACCCGCAGGTGCAGGGTCCGCAGCCCGCGCAGCGCGAGCCAGGCCTCGAGGGTGCCGGGCACCGCGCCGAGCAGGTCGCGCCGGCCCTTGAGCACGGCGTACAGCTCCTCGTCCCGGGTGACGACGGCGCCCATGAGGACGTCGCTGTGGCCGGCGAGGTACTTCGTCGCCGAGTGCACGACGAGGTCCACGTCGAGGTCCAGCGGCTTCTGGAGCAGGGGAGTGGCGAAGGTGTTGTCGACCACGACGTACGCCCCGGCCTCGTGCGCCGCCTCGCGGATGGTCTCGATGTCGGCGATCTCCAGGGCCGGGTTGGTCGGGGACTCCAGCCACACCAGGGCGGCGTCCTCGCAGGCCTTCGCCACGGCGTCGGTGTCGGTGATGTCGACCAGCTCGGTCCGCAGCCGTCCCCGGGCCTCGAGGTCGCCGAGCTGCAGCACGGTGCCGTTGTAGGCGTGCCGGGGAGCCACCACCTTGGCCTCCCTGCCGACCAGGTCGAGCACCGTCGCGACCGCGGCGAGCCCCGAGGCGAAGCTCAGGCAGCGCCCGCCCTCGAGCGCGCCCAGCGCCTCCTCGAACGCCGCCCAGGTCGGGTTGCCGTAGCGGCCGTACTCCAGGTCGCCGCCGGCGACGTACGTCGACGCCATCACGATCGGCTCGTTGAGCGGCTGGTCGGGCCGGTGCTCGGGACGGCCGGCGGTGACCGCGACGGTCGACGGCCGCCACGCGGGGTCGGGTGTGGGGGCGGACACGGGCTGAGGGGTGGCGGGCGAGTCCTCGGACATGGGCCCGAGCCTAGGCCGCTAGGGTCGAGCCGATGAACGAGCCCACCCCGAACCGCAAGCCCCGCGTCGCCCTCGTCTTCGGCGGGCGCTCCAGCGAGCACGGCATCTCCTGCGTGACGGCCGGCAGCGTGCTGCAGGCCATCGACCGCGAGAAGTACGACGTCGTCCCGGTCGGCATCGCGACCGACGGCCGCTGGGTGCTGGAGTCCGGGGACCCGGACCGGCTGCGGATCGAGAGCGCGGACAAGCTGCCCAGCGTCGACGGCACGGGGGCCTCGGTCGCGCTGGCCCAGCACGTCGGCTCCACCGACCTGGTCGTCTCCGAGCCGTCCCAGCCGCCGCGCACCCTGGGCGAGGTCGACGTCGTGTTCCCGCTGCTGCACGGGCCGTGGGGCGAGGACGGCACCATCCAGGGCATGTTCGAGATGGCCGGCGTGCGCTACGTCGGCGCCGGTGTCCTGGCCTCCGCGGTCGGCATGGACAAGGCGTACATGAAGATCGTGCTGCAGGCCGCCGGCCTGCCGGTCCTGCCGTCGGTGACCGTGACGGCGCGCGAGTGGGCCGCGGACCCGCAGGTCTGCCGGGAGCGTGCGGCCACCCTGGGCTACCCGCTCTTCGTGAAGCCCGCGCGCGGCGGCTCCAGCTACGGGATCTCCAAGGCGCACGACCCCTCCGAGCTCGACGAGTGTCTCGAGGAGGCCATGCGCCACGACCCCAAGGTGCTCGTGGAGGTCTCGGCCGAGGGCGCCCGCGAGGTCGAGTGCGGTGTCCTCCAGGCCCTCGACGGCACCCCGGAGACCAGCGTGCCGGCGGAGATCCGGGTCACCGGCGACCACGAGTTCTACGACTTCGCCGCGAAGTACCTCCCCGAGGAGGCCACCGAGCTCGACGTCCCCGCGCACCTGCCTCCCGGCAAGGCGGAGGAGATGCAGGGGCTCGCGGCGCGCGCGTTCGAGTCAGTCGGCTGCGAGGGCCTGGCCCGCGTGGACTTCTTCGTGATGCCCGATGGCTCGCTGGTCATCAACGAGATCAACACGATGCCCGGCTTCACGCCCACGTCGATGTTCCCGCGGATGTGGGCCGCCAGCGGGCTGGACTACCCCGCGCTGGTGGACCGGCTGATCCAGCTCGCGCTCCAGCGCGACACCGGCCTGCGCTGAGGCGCATGGTCACTGGCAGCGGTCGACCAGCGCCAGCTGCTTCCTCACCGGGCCGCCAGCTGGGCGAGCGCGGCGGCGCCGCCCTCCGGCTGGCGGTCGGCCGGCACCCGCAGCGCACCCGCGGCCGGTAGCCGACCGCGGTGAAGGTGGCGTCGCTGCCGCCCTCGGCCTCGTCCTCCGGACGAACCAGCCGATCCCGTTCGACCTGGGTGCAGGCGGACAGCTGGTCGAAGCCCGAGGGCACACCGACGCCGCAGGTGAGCGTGAAGGCGGGGTCGCCCCACGCCGCGCCGTACGCGTGTCCGCGGGGGTGACCGCCGCGGACTCCTGGTCGGCCAGCCTCGCGGGGAGCGCGTCGAGGAAGGCCTCGCACGCCTTCGCGGTCTGCGGCGGACACGTCGGGCGAGTCGATCTCGACCGCGGCGGAGCCACTGCACGCAGCGAGCAGCAGCAGGCAGGCGGACGCGACGGCGCCCCGCGTCCGGGTGGACACGGGGCGCCGTCGACGTGCGGTGCGGTCAGGCACTCAGATGTGCACGACCGGGCAGGTCAGCGTGCGGGTGATGCCATCGAGGTTCTGCACCTTCGAGACGACCAGCTTGCCGAGCTCGTCGACGTTGCGGGCCTCGGCGCGCACGATCACGTCGTACGGACCGGTGACGTCTTCGGCGAGGGTGACGCCCTTGACCTGGGCAATGGCGGAGGCAACCTCGGCCGCCTTGCCGACATCGGTCTGGATCAAGATGTACGCCTGGACGACCATCGTGGGCTCCTCGTTTGTCGCGGGGATCGTGTGCCGGTCAACCTACCGTGCGGGACGCACGTGTCGATAGGTGCGCCCATGCACTGGCTGCGCCGGCCGATCTGGTGGGATGAGCGCATGGCCTTTCCCCCCGACGCCACTCTCACCGACGCCGGCGAGTTCGGACTCATCAGCGCCCTGACCGAGGTGTTCACCCAGGGTGAGCAGGTGCTGATCGGTCCGGGTGACGACGCCGCCGTGCTCCGCGTGAAGACCGGCCACGTCGTGGTCTCGACCGACCTGATGGTCGAGGGGCGGCACTTCCGTCGTGAGTGGGCGTCCGCGGAGGACGTGGGCCACCGTGCCGCCGCGCAGAACCTCTCCGACGTCAACGCGATGGGTGGCCGGGCCACCTCGCTCACGATCGGGCTGGCCGCCCCGGCCGACCTGCCGGTGCAGTGGGCGCTCGACTTCGCCCGTGGCTTCGCCGACGAGTGCGCGCTCGTCGGCGCGAGCGTGGTCGGGGGAGACGTGACCCGCTCCGACCAGCTGGTCATCGCGGTGACGGTGCTCGGCGCGTGCACGCAGGCACCCGTGGTGCGCTCCGGTGCCGAGCCGGGCGACGTGCTGGCCATCTGTGGCCGCCAGGGCTGGGCCGCGGGCGGCCTGGCGGTGCTCGGGCGTGGGTTCCGCTCGCCGCGGGTGCTGGTCGAGGCCTACCGCCGCCCGGAGCCGCCGTACGACGCGGGGCGGGTCGCCGCCGAGGCCGGCGCCACGGCGATGATCGACGTCTCCGACGGGCTGCTCGCCGACGCCGGCCACGTGGCCCGGGGCTCCGGGGTCTCGATCGACGTGCGCCGCTCGGCGTTCGAGGTGCCCGAGCCGCTCCAGGCCGTCGGCGCCGCCCTGGGGGCCGACCCGCTGCAGTTCATCCTCGGCGGTGGTGACGACCACGCGCTGCTCGCCACCTTCCCCGAGGGGTCCGTCCCCGAGGGCTGGTCGGTCATCGGCTCGGTCGCCGAGGCCGGCCCCGACGGGCCCGCGGTCACCGTCGACGGCGCGCCGTACGAGGGCCCGACGGGCTGGGTCCACTTCTAGCCGACATCCCGGTCCGGGTGCCAGGAGGGTCGAGGGTTCCACCCTCGCGAATCATCCCCGCCGGGGGAGGCGGACGGTGTGATCCATGGGGAGGGTGTGCACACAAGTCGAGGAAAGGTGCCGCCGATGGTCGTCATGATCGGACACGCTGGTGTCTACCTGATCCTGGCGCTCGTATTCCTCGTCGTCATCGGAGGTGGGGTCTACTGGGCCTACCGGAGGAGTCGGTAGCGCCCGGGACCTGCTGACGCATGCAGAAGGCCCCCGAGGACGCGATGCGCTCTCGGGGGCCTTCGTGCTTACGTCAGCGCGAGACCTTGCCGGCCTTGAGGCAGCCGGTGCACACGTTCATGCGCTTGGGGGTGCCGTTGACGGTCGCCCGCACGCGCTGGATGTTGGGGTTGAAGCGACGCTTCGTAATCTTGCGCGACCACGGTCGGTTGTTGCCGAAGCCGGGCTTCTTGGCGCAGATGTCGCAGACGGCAGCCACCGTGAACTCCTGGAAAATCGAGGTTTCAGAACTGAGGGCCCGACGAGCGGGCAACCGCATCAGAGTATCCGATGCCCCGGGCCGGGTGCGAATCGTGGCGGATCGGCACGGTTCTCGCCGACCGATCCACGGGTCCACCGCCGGGCGGCGCGGGCGGGTCCATGGTGCCACGCCCTATCCTGTGGCCTTCACCCGGCGTGGACGGCACCACGCCGACGCGAAGCGACGGGACACGAGGCACGGCGATGGAAGTTCCACACGGGGGCACGATCGAGCTCGCCGTCGTGCTGCGCTTCGTCGACATCGCCACCGACGCGCTGGCCGCGGCTCGCGAGGAGATCGACGCGCTCAACGTCTACCCGGTGCCCGACGGCGACACGGGCACCAACATGTTCCTCACCGTGTCCGCGGCACGCGACGCGATGCGCGAGGCCACCGGGGGAGACCCGTCCAGCGACCGGGGTACGGCGCTCGCCGCGTGCAGCCGTGGCGCCCTGCTCGGCGCCCGGGGCAACTCCGGCGTCATCCTGAGCGAGATGCTCGGCGCGATCTGCCACCGGATCGCCGCCTCCGGGCCCGGCGAGCGCAACGCGGTGGTCATGGCCGAGGCCCTCCAGCAGGCGGCCGACGCCAGCTACGCCGCGGTCGGCACCCCCGTGGAGGGGACCATGCTGACCGTCGCGCGAGCCGCTTCGGACGCCGCGAACGAGCGCGCCGCCGACCCCGGCGCCCGTGCCCGTGACGTGTTCACCGCGGCCGCGGCCGCCGCACGCGAGGCCCTGGCCCACACCCCCGAGCAGCTGCCGGCCCTGCGGAACGCCGGCGTCGTCGACGCCGGCGGGCGTGGGGTGAGCGTGATCCTCGACGCCGCCGAGACGGTCCTCACCGGCCGCCGGCCGGTGCCCGTGACCGCGCCGTTCGGTCGGCACGCGATCCCGATCCCGCACCCGGTCGAGCCGCAGCAGGGCGACCTCACCGAGGACGGGCCCTCCTACGAGGTGATGTACCTCCTCGACGCCGAGGACCATCACATCCCCACGCTGAAGAAGGCCCTGGCCGGCCTCGGCGACTCGCTCGTCGTCGTCGGCGGCGAGGGGCTGTGGAACGTCCACGTGCACGTCGACGACGTCGGCGCCGCGATCGAGGCCGGGATCGACGCCGGCCGGCCGCACCGGGTGCGCGTCACCCACTTCGCCGAGCAGGTCGACCGGGCCCGGGAGCAGGCCAGGCTGCGCGCCAGCGAGCGCTCCGGGCGCCGGATCGTCACGGTCGCCGCCGGACCGGGACTGGCCGGGCTCTTCGCCGAGGCCGGCGCGGTCGTGGTCGAGGCCGGCCCGGGACGGCGCCCCTCCACCGGGCAGCTGCTGGAGGCGATCACCTCGTGCGGTGCCGCCGAGGTGGTCGTGCTCCCCAACGACGCGGACTCCGTGCGGGTCGCCCAGATCGCCGCCCGCACGGCCGAGGAGGACCAGGGGCTCCGGGTCGCCGTCATCCCGACCCAGGCCCAGGTCCAGGGGCTGGCCGCGCTGGCCGTCCACGAGCCGGGGCGCACCTTCGACCAGGACGTGCTCGAGATGACCGCCACGGCCCGGCACGCCCGCCACGGAGCCGTCACGGTCGCTGCCAGGCAGGCGATCACGATGGCCGGTCCGTGCGAGCCGGGCGACGTGCTCGGCGTGGTCGCGGGTGACTTCGCCCTGGTGGGCGAGGACCTGTACGACGTCGCCACGGCCGTGCTGGACCGGCTCCTCGGCGGTGGCGGTGAGCTGGTCACCCTCGTGGCCGGGTCGCTCGACGAGGGCCCCCACGCGGCGGCGTACGCCGAGGTCCACCCGGCCGACCTGGCGGCCCGCAGCGCCGCCTGGGTGGAGGAGCACCACCCCGCTGTCGACGTCGTGGTGTACGACGGTGGCCAGCAGCGCTACCAGCTGCTCATGTCCGTCGAGTGAGGGGAGAGCGATGATCAGCCTCGACTCCCCGATCGAGACCGTGCTGGGGGACAAGAAGGCCAAGCGCGACAAGATCGTCGACAAGCTCGGCCTGCGCACGGTCGGCGACCTGCTCGCCCACCACCCGCGTCGCTACGTCAAGACCGGTGAGCTCACCCGCGTCGACGACCTCGAGGAGGGCCAGATGCTCACGCTGGTCGGCGAGATCGTGCGCAGCAACGTCCACACCTACACCGATCGCCGGACCGGCCGACCGGCGTACCGCCTCGACACCGTGCTCAAGACCGACGGTCCGTCGCTGCGGATGTCGTTCTTCGCCAAGTCCCAGCACGTCTCGGAGTGGAACGCCTCCCGCCTGCGCGTCGGCAGGCGCGGCATCTTCCTCGGCAAGGTGGGCAGCTTCCGCGGCGAGTGGCAGCTCACCAACCCGCAGATGGCGCTGTTCGGCACCGCCGACGAGGACGCCGCGAAGATGTCGCTGGACACGATGGGGGAGTACTACCCGATCTACCCCCTGACCCAGGGGGTCGACTCCTGGGACCTCCAGCGCGCCATCACCTTCGCGCGCACCGTCCTGGACGACCTGCCCGACCTGCTGCCGGAGGGCGTCCGCCGCGACTACGGCCTCGTCGACGCCCGCACCGCCCTCGACTGGATCCACGCGCCCGCCGACCTGGGCCAGGTCTCACGGGCCCAGCGTCGCTACCGCTTCGAGGAGGCCCTGGTCACCCAGCTGGTGCTGGCGCGTCGCCGCCGCGAGCTGCGCACGCAGGGGGCGCAGGCGCGCACCGGCGGAGACGGGCGGCTGCTCGCCGCCTTCGACGCCCGGTTGCCCTTCGAGCTGACGCAGGGGCAGCGCGAGGTCGGCGCCCAGGTCGAGCACGACCTGGCCCAGCCCCATCCGATGAACCGGCTGCTCCAGGGAGAGGTCGGCTCGGGCAAGACCCTGGTCGCGCTCCGCGCGATGCTGCGCACCGTCGACTCCGGCGGTCAGGCGGCGCTGCTCGCCCCGACCGAGGTGCTCGCCCAGCAGCACCACCGCTCGATCACCGCCATGCTGGGCGACCTCGCCGCCGGCGGCATGCTCGGCGGCGCCGAGGAGGCCACCGAGGTCGTGCTGCTCACGGGCTCGATGACCAGGGCGCAGCGCACCGAGCCGCTGCTGCGGATCGCCAGCGGTGAGGCCGGCATCGTGATCGGCACCCACGCCCTGCTCGAGGAGAACGTCTCGTTCGCCGACCTCGGCTTCGTGGTCGTCGACGAGCAGCACCGCTTCGGTGTCGAGCAGCGGGCGGCGCTGACGGACAAGGCAGGCTCTCCGCCGCACGTCCTGGTGATGACCGCGACCCCGATCCCGCGCACGGTCGCCATGACGGTCTTCGGCGACCTGGAGACCTCCACGCTCACCGAGCTGCCCGCCGGCCGGGCACCCATCCAGACCAGCCTCGTGCCCCTCGCCGAGCGTCCGCAGTGGATCGGCCGGGTCTGGGAACGGGTCCGCGAGGAGGTCGCCAAGGGACACCAGGCCTACGTCGTGTGCCCGCGGATCACCGGGGACGAGCCCGAGCAGGGGGAGACCGACCAGCTCGACGTCGACGAGGAGGGCCAGGTCGTCGCCCCGGCCGGGTCGCTGAGCGCGGTGGAGGAGGTGGCGGCCGAGCTCGCCGAGGGGCCGCTGGCCGGGCTGCGGGTCCGGATGCTGCACGGCAAGCTGCCGCCCGACGAGAAGGACCGCACCATGCGGGCCTTCGCCGCGGGCGAGATCGACGTGCTCGTGGCCACGACCGTCATCGAGGTCGGGGTCGACGTCGCCAACGCGACCGCCATGGTGCTGCTCGACGCCGACCGGTTCGGCGTCTCCCAGCTGCACCAGCTGCGCGGTCGCGTGGGCCGGGGTGGCCTGCCGGGCCTGTGCCTGCTCGTCTCGCGCGCCGAGCCGGGCACGGACGCCCGGGACCGGCTGGAGGCCGTGGCGAGCACGACCGACGGCTTCGAGCTCAGCCGGGTGGACCTCGAGCAGCGCCGGGAGGGCGACGTTCTCGGCAAATCGCAGTCAGGATTCCGTTCCAGCCTGCAGACTCTGCGGGTGCTCCGCGACGAGAAGACGATCGTCGAGGCGCGTTCGGCGGCCGACGCGCTCCTCGAAGCCGACCCCGGCCTCGGCTCCAGCCCGGGGCTCGCCGCCGCTGTGGCGGAGATGGAGCAGTCCCGGCACTCCGACTTCATGGAGAAGTCATGACCCGCATCATCGGGGGATCAGCGGGGGGCCGGCGGATCACCACCCCCCGTGGCGCGAGCACCCGACCGACGAGTGACCGGGTGCGCGAGGCGCTCTTCTCGGCGGTCGAGTCCTGGTGCGGCTCGCTGCACGGACTGCGCTTCCTCGACCTGTACGCCGGGTCCGGCGCGGTCGGCCTCGAGGCGTGGTCACGGGGTGCGGGGGTCGTCACGCTCGTCGAGCAGGACCGCCGCACCGCCGCCCTCATCTCCTCCAACGCGCGCGCCCTCGGGTTCGCCAGGGCCAACGTGATGGCCGCCTCCGTGGGCAGCACCCTGCGCCGGCCCCCGGCCGCGCCGTACGACGTCGCCTTCCTCGACCCGCCCTACCCGCTGGCCGACGAGGCGGTGGCCGACGACCTCCGCGCGCTCGTGGACCAGGCGTGGCTGGTGCCGGGGGCGCTGGTGGTCGTCGAGCGATCCTCCCGGAGCCCCGAGCCGGGGTGGCCCGACGGGTTCACCGGCATCCGGGAGAAGCGCTACGGCGAGACCGTGCTTTGGTACGGTCACGCCGCGTCCACGCCAGCCCCCGAGGAGTAACCCGTGCGCCGAGCCGTCTGCCCCGGATCCTTCGACCCGGTCACCAACGGACACCTCGACATCATCTCCCGTGCCTCCGGCCTCTTCGACGAGGTCGTGGTCGCCGTCGGCGTCAACAAGTCCAAGAACCGGCTGTTCAGCCCCGAGGAGCGGATCGCGATGCTCCGGGAGGTCTGCGACGGCTTCGCCAACGTGACCGTCGACGGCTTCGACGGACTGCTGACGACGTTCTGCGCCGAGCGGGGCATCCACGCCATCGTGAAGGGGCTGCGGGCGGTCAGCGACTTCGACTACGAGCTGCAGATGGCGCAGATGAACGCCTCGCTGGCCGATGTCGAGACCGTCTTCGTGCCCACCAGTCCCGAGTACTCCTTCCTCGCCTCGAGCCTGGTCAAGGAGGTGGCGACGTTCGGCGGCGACGTGTCCGGGCTGCTCCCCGCGATGGTGCACGAGCGGCTGCTGCAGCGGCTGGCGGAGAACGGCAGCTCCGGCGGCCGATGAGCAGACGGGGGGCGGTTTTGCTGTCCTGTGCCCCGGACGGTTAACATTCTTGGCGATCTGTCCTGTCCGGACCCGGAAGTGAATCCCCTGAGCAAACTGGACCCGAGAGCGCCGCTCGTGCTCGACACACGCGAGCTCGGCCGCCGCCCGGGGTCCCAGCGCGAGGTGACACGAACGGTGCCGGCACCGGCAGATCTGGGCATCGAAGTTCTCTGTGTCCCCGAAGGATCGCAGGTCGAGCTTGACCTGCGTCTCGAGGCGGTCATGGAGGGGGTTCTGGTCACGGGCACGGCACACGCCGGGCTCGAGGGCGAGTGCGTACGGTGCCTGGAACCGATCACCGACGAGCTCGAGGGTCAGTTCCAGGAGCTGTTCGTCTACGACGACCACGCCACCTCCGAGGAGGACGACGAGGTCAGCATGCTCGAGGGCGACCTGCTCGACCTCGAGCCCCTGCTGCGGGACGCGGTGGTGCTCGCACTACCGTTCCAGCCGCTGTGCCAGGACGACTGTCCCGGACTGTGCCCCGAGTGTGGGGCCCGTCTGGCCGACGACCCCGACCATGGCCATGAGGCTGCGATCGACCCGCGCTGGGCGAAGCTGACCGCGCTCGAGCAAGACCCCGAACGACCCGAGTAACACGTACGGCCGGACGTCCCGGTCCTGGTAGAGGAGAGAACAGTGGCTGTCCCGAAGCGGAAGATGTCGCGCAGCAACACGCGTCACCGTCGCTCGCAGTGGAAGGCCGTCGCGCCGTCCCTGGTGACGTGTGCGAACCCCGCCTGTGGTGCCAAGCACCTCCCGCACCGTGCGTGCGGCGAGTGTGGCCAGTACGGCGCACGGGCCGACCGTCGTCAGGTCCTCTGATCACGATTCCGGTCCGCTGACCAACTACGGCGAGCTCCGAGCGGCGCTCGGGAATCCTGAGCTGGATCCCGAGCTGCTCGAGCGCGCCCTCACCCACCGGTCCTACGCCTACGAGAACGGCGGCCTGCCGACCAACGAGCGCCTGGAGTTCCTGGGCGACTCGGTGCTCGGCGTCGTCGTGACCGAGACGTTGTACCGGACGCACCCGGACCTCTCCGAGGGCCGGCTGGCCAAGCTGCGTGCCGCGGTCGTCAACGCCCGCGCGCTGGCCGAGGTCGGTCGCGGCATCGGCCTCGGCGAGCACGTCAAGCTCGGCCGGGGCGAGGAGTCGACCGGGGGACGGAACAAGGCCTCGATCCTGTCCGACACCGTCGAGGCCGTCCTCGGTGCCGTGCACCTGAGTGGCGGGTTCGCGGTCTCGGCCGAGGTCGTGCACCGGCTGTTCGACCCGCTCATCGAGGCCGCTTCGGCCCTCGGTGCGGGCCTGGACTGGAAGACCTCGCTGCAGGAGCTGTCCGCCGAGCACGGTCTCGGCGTCCCCGAGTACGTCATCGAGGACGACGGCCCCGACCACATGAAGACCTTCACCGCCCAGGTCCGCGTGGGCGACGGCCTCTACGGCAACGGCGTGGGCCGCTCGAAGAAGGAGGCCGAGCAGGCCGCCGCCGAGACGGCGTACGGCGAGATCGCCACCGACCTCGGGGTCGACGACCCGGCCGTCAACGCCGCGCGCGGCGCCGCGGTCTCCGACTGACCCGCGGCTGGCACCGGTGCCGGAGCTGCCCGAGGTCGAGGTCGTGCGGGCCGGCCTCGAGCGCCACGTCCTCGGCGCCACCATCACCCGCGTCGACGTCCTGCACCCACGACCGGTACGCCGCGACGTGCGCGGGCCGGCAGGCTTCGCCCTCGCGCTGACCGGCCGCCGGATCGAGGCGGCGTGCCGGCGCGGCAAGTACCTCTGGCTCCCGCTCGACAACGGCGACGCCCTCCTCGGCCACCTCGGCATGAGCGGCCAGCTGCTGGTGCAGCCGCAGGACGCCCCCGACGAGCGCCACCTCCGGGTGCGACTCGTCCTCGAGGACACGGAGCTGCGCTTCGTCGACCAGCGGATGTTCGGTGGGCTGTCGGTCTCGGCCGGGGGCGCGGGGCTGCCTCCCGAGATCGCCCACATCGCGCGCGACCCGCTGGACCCCGAGTTCGACGACGACGAGTTCGTACGCCGGGTGCGGCGGCGCACGTCGGGCATCAAGCGGCAGCTGCTCGACCAGAACCTCGTCTCCGGCGTGGGCAACATCTACGCCGACGAGGCCCTGTGGCGCTCCCGGCTGCACGGCGAGCGCCCGGGGGAGCGGCTCACCGCCCGGCAGGTGCACGAGCTGCTCGCGAACGCCCGCGCCGTCATGTCCGACGCGCTCGGCCAGGGCGGCACGTCGTTCGACGCGCTCTACGTCAACGTCAACGGCGAGTCGGGCTACTTCGACCGCTCGCTGCACGCCTACGGGCGGGAGGGTGAGCCGTGCGAGCGCTGCGGGACCCCGATCCGGCGGGTCGCGTTCATGAACCGGTCGTCGTACTTCTGCCCGGTCTGCCAGCCGGTCCCGAGGCGGCGCCGGACGTTGCCGCAGGCTTTGCCTGCGGTCGATTGACCGGGCGCGGATCCGGTGAGACTCTTGAAGACGGCCCGCCACCGCGGGCTTACCACCCACCCGGGAGGCTTATCCATGGCCAAGGCGCTGATCGGTTACATGAACAGCGACCTGCGGACCCCCGCGCGACTCGTGGCCGAGAACGACCGGCTGCGCACCCGCGTGGGAGAGCTCGAGACTCTGGTCCGCCGACTCTCCGAGGAGAACGACAAGCTGGCGGCCACCCAAGCCGCGATGCTCGACCTCGAGTCCGCTTCGATGCAGGAGATGCAGCCCGTCTGACCCCGGGCGCCCCCTCGCAGTCCACGGCGTGACCGTGGACCCGGTGGCTCGTTGAGCCGCCATGCGTCCCTTCGTCGCGCTCGCCTGCTCCGTCCTCGCACTCGGTGCCACCCTGGGTGTCGCCGGCCCCGCCGCCGCCCACGGGGACCACACCGGTCCGCATCGCGCGCAGTCGGCGCTCGCCGGTGAGTCGGGGAGCGCGCTGCTCTCCAGCCCGAACGTGACGCACCTGTCCGCGAACCCGTCCCAGGTCGGGATCTCCGGCTGCTTCATGCAGACCGCGCCGATCCTGGTGACCAGCGGCCTCGACTCGGTCCGGGTCTGGGACGTCTCGGACGCCGCCCATCCCCAGCTCACGGGGACGCTGCCGAGCGCGCAGTTCGAGAACGAGGCGATGAACTGCGGCGAGCGGAGGACCAAGCACGGCACCAGGCGGTTCGCGCTGATCGGTGTCGACTCCGCGCAGGCCTCGCCCGACGACATCCAGCACGCCAACGTCGGCGGCGGCGAGCTGGTCGTCGTCGACGTCACCGACCCCGCCGCTCCGCACGTCCTGTCGCGGGCGCCGGGGACCACCAGCACCCACACCGTCGCCTGCGTGGACCAGGCCGACTGCACCTACGTCTACTCCGCCGGCGAGGGCAACCACTTCTCGATCTTCGACCTGCGCCGCCTCGGCCGGCCGCACGAGGTCGACGCGCGGCCCGGGACGGCCGGCGTGCAGCCGTACTGGTCGCCGACCGCGGGGCACAAGTGGAACTTCGACGCCGCGGGCATCGGTACCCACACGGGATGGAACGGCGCCTCCATGTGGCGCACGACCGACCCGGCCCACCCCCGGCTGATCACCACCACCGGCCGCGCGGGCCGGGGCACCGACCCGCGCTACCCCGGCTGGAACGACTTCATCCTGCACAACTCGTTCCGCCCCAACGCGAGGGCCTTCGAGCCCGACAGCTCGCCCTCCTTCGCCCACGGCAACGTCCTCCTCACCACCGAGGAGGACTACGAGCAGACCGACTGCACGCAGGCCGGCTCCTTCCAGACCTGGTGGGTCAAGCGCCTCGACGGCACGAAGTCCGCCATCGTCCCGCTGGACAAGGTCGAGCTCGCCGACCTCGGCGACTTCCCGCTGCCGCGGGGGGCGTTCTGCTCCTCGCACTGGTTCGACTTCCGTCCCGGGGGGATCGTCGCGGTCGGCTACTACGGCGGCGGCACCCAGTTCGTCGACGCCCGCGACCCGCGGCACCTGAAGTCCTACGGCTACGCCGTCTGGGGCGCCTCGGAGGTGTGGGACAGCATGTGGGTCCCCGTCTACGACGGCCGCGGCCGGCAGACCGGCGCCAGGACCAACGTGGTCTACGCGATCGACCTGGTCCGCGGCCTCGACGTCTACGCCGTCGACGTCCCGGGCGACGGGGTCGGTGCGGTGCCGTCACCGTCCGCCGTTCCCGCGGGCACGGTGGTGGACCGGGCCCGCGACGGCGTCGTACCGCTGGGCCTGGTCGGGTCCGCGATGGCGCTGGCGATCGCCGTGCGCCGCCGCCGGCGCGACCTGGGGTAATCCCCGTGACGGGGCGGCCGCTCGGCGGCTAGCGTTGCCTGCTTGTGAGCCGCCTCGTGGAGACCGTCGTACCGGAGCGCCTCGGCGTCGGCTTCCGCTGGCTGCTGGCGTCGTCGTGGGTGTCGAACCTCGGCGACGGGATCGCCATCGCGGCCGGTCCGCTGCTCGTCGCCTCCCTGACCCACGACGCGTTCCTGGTGGCGCTCGCGGCGCTGCTGCAGTGGCTGCCACCGCTGGTCTTCGGCCTGTACGCCGGGGCGCTGGCCGACCGGCTCGACCGCCGGCTGATCGTGGTGACCGTCGACCTGCTGCGGGCGGTCGTCCTGGTCCTGCTGGCGCTCTCGGTCGTCAGCGGGACGGTGTCCATCGCCCTCGTGCTGGTGGCCATGTTCCTGCTGGGCACGGCCGAGGTGTTCGCGGACAACACCTCGGGCACGCTCCTGCCGATGCTCGTGCGCCGCGAGGACCTCGCGCTGGGCAACGCCCGGCTCCAGACCGGCTTCATCACGGTGAACCAGCTGGCCGGACCGCCGATCGGGGCGGCGCTCTTCGCGGCGGGGACGGCGCTGCCCTTCGTGACCCAGGGGGTCCTGGTCGCGCTCGGGGCCGTGCTCGTCTCCCGGATCGTGCTGCCCGCCCACGGCCGCGACCGCAGCACCGAGAGCCACATCCGCCAGGACATCGCGGAGGGGTTCCGCTGGGTGCGGCACCACGCCGCCGTCAGGACCCTGGTGCTCACGATCTTCGTCTTCAACATCACCTTCGGTGCCGCCTGGTCGGTGCTGGTCCTCTACGCCACCCGGCACCTCGGCATGGGGGCGATCGGCTTCGGCCTGCTCACGACCATCTCGGCCGTCGGTGGCCTGATCGGCACCATGTCCTACGGCTGGATCACCCGGCGGGTGAGCCTGGGCGACCTCATGCGGATCGGGCTGGTGATCGAGACCTTCACGCACCTGGCGCTGGCGCTGACCACCCGGCCGTGGGTGGCGATGGTGATCTTCTTCGTCTTCGGCGCGCACGCGTTCATCTGGGGCACCACCTCGATCACGGTGCGCCAGCGGGCGGTGCCCTCCGAGCTGCAGGGCCGGGTCGGCGGCGTCAACCTGGTCGGGGTCTACGGCGGGCTGGTCGTCGGGTCCGGCATCGGTGGACTGCTCGCCCAGCACTGGGGCGTCACGGCGCCCTTCTGGTTCGCGTTCGCGGGCTCGGCCCTCTTCGTGGTGCTGATCTGGGGACAGCTGTCCCACATCGCGCACGCCGACGAGGCGCCGGAGCCGGCACCGGCCTGAGTCACACCGAGCTGTCGGCGGTCTCCGTCCGCTCGGTCGCAGGACCCGAGTCCTCGGCCCCGGGCTTCGTCGCGGTGCCGCGGCTCCGGCGTACCTGCCTCGTCAGCGACCGACCCCACGCAGCGGCCAGGAGCAGGCCCAGTCCGAGGGCGGTCCACCGCAGCAGGCCGGAGACCGGCGCCATGGACACGACCGGCTGCCGTCCGGGGCTCGAGGTGCCGACCACCCACTGCTCGTGCCAGGTGGTGTCGTCGATCCCCTCGCGATGGACGACGACGGTCACGTCGGTCGGTCCCGCCCGGACCTCGTCGACGGTCGCGGTCCAGTGCCCGTCGCCGACCGGGGTGGCCGGCACGGTCGCTCCGCCGATCTCCAGGTCGACCCCGGTGACCGGGCCGGGGGCGGGACGCCGGGTGTCGAAGACGTCGACCGACGCCACGTTGCGGCCGGGCGCGTTGGGGCGGATGTTCACCGCCTCCTGGAGGTCTCCGACCTGGGCGGCCAGGGGGCCGCGGGTCGCCGAGGGCGCCCGGAGGAACTCGGGTTCGGTCGCCGGCTGGCCGCTGGCGAGCACACCGCTGGCGGCCAGCGCGACCACACCCAGCACCGCCTCCGCAGCGATCGAACGTCGTGGGACGTCGAGGTCGTGCCGCCCGCGGAGACGGCGATGGTTGACCAGGCCCGCCACCCCCATGAGCGCCACCACGCCCACCTTGACGAGCAGCGTCCGGCCGTACGTCGTCGCGATCAGGGCGTCGACCGAGACGACGACCTTCGAGGACAGGTAGACCCCGGTGACGACGACGACCGAGACGCACGCGGCCGCCGGCACCGCGAAGGCCCGCAGGACGGCCCGCAGGTCGGCCACCGGGCCGGGACCGCGGCCGAGGGCCGAGGCGACCACGACGGCGAGGCACAGCACGCCACCTGCCCAGGTCGTCACCGCCAGGATGTGCGCGGCGGTCGCGACGAGGCGGGTCAGTGCCGGGTCCCGCCCCCGAGTGACCGAGGGCCGCGGTGCCCGTGGCCGTGAGGACGGCCCCGGTGACGAGGAGTCCCCGCCGCCAGCGGCGACCGGTCCCGCGGAGCACCAGCAGGGTGCTCGCCGAGAGCAGCAGCAGCCCCAGCTCACGCCACGCCCAGCGCGCCCCGTAGCCGCTGCCCAGCAGCCGGGTCAGGGTCAGGCCGCTCGGGGTGATCTGGTTCAGCAGCAGGACGACCGAGGTGAGCAGCGCGGCCAGCGATCCACACCAGGCCAGCCCCCGCAGCCGCGCACGGCTCGCGTCGAGCTCCTGACGACCACGCAGCATCGGGTCCAGCAGCGCGCTGCCCAGCACGAGGCAGACGCCCAGCAGCAGCAGCCAGCGCAGCGCGCTCTCCTCGAACCGCGGCACCGGCTCGACGAACTCGGTGGGCGACACCGCCCGGCCGACACCGAAGACGAAGAACCCGGAGGTCGCGTGCAGGTCGTCGCTCGAGAGCGTCTCCCACGCGACGTGGTAGCTGTTGACCGGCAGGTCCGGCAGGGTCGCGATGATCGCCGAGGGCACCTCGGTGTCCTCGGAGTCCTCGGTCGCGAGCCTCAGGTCCCCGACCGGGATGGACCGGCCGTCCCCGTCGACGATCTCGATGCGAGTCGCGTCGAGGACGACGTGCTCGCTGAAGGAGAGCGTGAGCTGGTGCGGGGCGTGCTGCAGGGTCGTGCCGTCGCCCGGGTCGGTGCGCACGAGGTAGGCGTGCGCACCGGCAGGAGCAGGCAGCAGGAGCAGCAGGGCCCACACGACAGCGAGGACGGCCACCAGGCGTGGAGTGCGACGCGCGCCCATCACTACACCACCGGGATGTGGTGCAGCTCGTGGGACAGGTACTGCACCGTGATCATCTCCCCGGGCCGGATGGCGGACGCGGTGTTCTGGTACACGAAGTAGTAGGTCTGGCCGGCCCGGATCAGGTGACCCGGCTTCATGATCGACACCCGCTGGGTGCTGCCCTCCCGGGCCTCGCTGCTCAGTGTGGGCACGTGCGGGCGGTCCGCCTGGAAGGCCGTGGCCTTCTCGACGTCCAGCACGACGTACTCCACCATGACCAGTCCGCCGTCCCCGACCACGGCGACCCGGGAGAAGCGCACCCCGGTGGCCGCCTCCATCGAGGCGCTCTGCGGGACCGCGGCCCCCGGCTCCGCCAGGCCCCGGTCGGTCCCGACGGCGCTGACGATGTAGCCCACCAGCAGGGCCGCCACCAGGCCGAGGACGACCTGGAGCAGGGGGAGCCGGTGGGTCCACCCCGGACGGCTCAGTGCGATGACCGACATGGTTCTCTCCTCGGGTTCCGTTCGGCGCTCACGGCACCAGGCCGGCGACGGAGCTGAACCCGTCGAGGTAGGCGGACCCGGACCCGGTCCGCGAGGTTCCGTCGACCAGGCCGAGCCGCAGTGCGCCGAGCTTCAGGGTGGCGGTGTTCGCGTTCTCCTCGAAGGCACGCCGGCCGTCGACCAGGACGTGGAGCGACCCGTGGACGGCCGCACCCCGTGGCTTGCCGGACACCCAGTGCAGCGTGATCCGGTGCGCCCGGGGCGAGAGCCGCGTCCAGTCGCCGGTGATGACGGAGCCGTTGGACCGGTGCAGCAGGCCGCGCAGCTGGGTGCCCGAGCCCGAGGTCCGCAGCTGGAGGCTGAAGACCCCCTTCCCGGTCGGCGTCGTCCCCTCGAACAGGGTCACCGGACCACCGCTGGGAACGCGGAGGTCGTGCGGTGCCAGCGAGAAGCCGGCGCTGTAGCTGCGGACCGCGGTCCGGCTGCTCTGCTTGACGTACGCCGGAGCGTTGCGGCCGCCGCCCGGCAGCGAGACCACGACGCCGGTCCTGTCACCGTCCTTCGCGATCCCGGCGGCGCCGGAGACGCTGACCTTGCCGACCGCGGAGGAGAACCCGAGCAGCCCGGCCGGTCCGCCGTTGCCCCGCGTGATGCGGACGACCACGGTGGAGGTGTTGCTCCAGTTGCCGGCCAGGTCCTGGACCCGCAGGTTGAACGGGACGAACCCGGTGGTGAGCGGCGGGACGGGCACGTCCACGGTGGCGTTGCCACCCGCGAGCGACAGCTGGATGGGCGTCGCGTTCCCGGGACCGGGGTCGTTCGTCCCCAGGAACACCTCGGCTCCGCCGAAGCCGGCCTCGTTGACGGGGCCCGTCAGCCGGACGGTGGTCGCCCCGGCGGTCGGGTTCGGCGTGGCGGTGACGGCGCCGAGGACGGGTGCGGTCTTGTCCACGGTGAGCGGCGTCGTGAACAGGTCGCCCCAGTTGCCGGCGGCGTCCCGGCCCCGCACCCGGACGACGTGGTCGCCGTTGGCGAGGGCGTGGATGTCCGAGACCGGGATCAGGCCGTAGACCGCCTCGGTCGGGCTGTCGAACGCGCCGTCGACGGCCAGCATGTCGAAGCCCGTGCCGGTCTGCGGGTCCGCGCCGGGGTCGAGGAAGCCCTCGGCCTCCACGATCTGGCCGGTGCCACCGGTGGGGGCGTCCTGGATCTGCGCGGAGACCACCACGTTGCCGGGGTTGCCCGGGTCGTCCAGCTCCCCGTTGCTCGGGTTGGGCATCACGGCTGCCGCGGTCACGGTCGGACCGGTGCGGTCGATCACGAGCGGGATGTCCAGCTCGGGTCCCCAGAGGTCGAGGCCGTCGTGGCTGCGCACCAGCACGTGGTGAACGCCCTCACCCAGCGGCTCCAGGTCAGCGGCAGGGATCCTGCCGTCGAGCGAGACGACGCTCGCGGCCCGGTTCACGGTCAGCGGGCGTGCCGTCGCCGGGGGCGCCCAGGGTGTCGATGAAGTACTCGGCGCGGTCGATGGTGCCGCCGGCCACGCTGTCGTCACCGGTGGCGGTGATGCCGACGCCGTCGACGCCGTTGCTCGGGCTGGTGTCCAGCGCTCCGTCACGCGTCAGCGGGCCGGTCTTGGGCAGCCGGAGCACGACCATGCCGATCACGCCCCAGTTGCCCGCCGCGTCCCGGCCGCGCACGAAGACGCGGTGCTTGCCGGCGGACAGGCAGCTGAGCGCAGCCGGGGTGGTCGTGCAGTCACCCTCGGCGGGCATGGTTCCCGTCGCGCTGACGGTGGCGCCGGTGCCCTGGATGGTCATGGGGGTGCCGAAGCCGACCCCGACGCTGGTGGCGTCGTCGACCACGAGCTCCGCGGCGTCCACGGGCGCTCCGCCGGTGGTGGCGTCGCTGAGGTCCGCCGTGACCGTGACGTCGGTCTTCCCGTCCGAGGGGTTGGGCGTCGCCTGCACCCGCGACGGCACCGGACCGACGGCGTCGACCGTGTCCACGGGCGCGTTCGTGTCGAGGAAGGTCATCATGCCGCCGAAGGCGATCCGGGTCGGGTCGGTCTCCGTCTGGCCGTTGTTGTCGAGGTGGCCGCCGGTCTCGTAGAGCGTGAACCGGGACTCCGGACCGGGGGCCACGGACACCAGCGTGTCCATGGTGGTGCCGGGCTGGAGGTCGGCCACGAGCTGGTGGGTCGCGTAGGCCAGCGGGTGCCCGTCCTGGGCGACCTCGGTCTGGTCGGCGCCGAGCAGTCCCATCGGGTGCGGCTGGGAGCCGACGTTCGCGTAGCGGAGCAGCACGGTGTGCCCCTGGTCGGTCGGGATCGGGTCGGTCGACGGGAACGCCTTGCCGTTGATCAGCCGGTAGCGGGCCCTGAAGCTGCGCATGTCGAACGTCTTCGGCGCGAGGTTGAGCCGCGGGTCCATGTCGCTGAGGACCAGCACGGCCTCGTCGTCGTACGCCGTCGCCGCGGTGCCGTAGGCGCCGGACGGGTCCGAGGGGAGCACGACCAGCGCGCCGGCGAGCCCCATCGCGACCTGGCGGGCGCCGTTCGCCGTGTGGCCGGCCTCGTAGACGAAGGTGCCGGGCCGGGTCGCGGTGAAGGTGTACGCCGCGTTCCCGCCGGGCGCGACCCCGCTGGTGTTGTCGAGGCCGGCGTCGAACGCGGAGGCCGGCTGGCCGGGCAGCGCCAGCGACATCGGCTGGGTCAGGTCGTTGTGCAGGGTCACGGTGACGTGGTCGCCCTGCTGCACGACGAGGACGGGCCCGGGCGCGGTGGCCGGGTCGGCCTGCTGGGCGGCGAAGCCCCAGATCGGCAGCGGCTGCCCGAGGATCTGCGCCGTGCCCGGCTTCGCCCACAGGTCGCAGGCGACCTCGGTGCCGGCGCGCTGGCAGCCGCTCGGGGAGAGCTTGCCGGCCGGGGCCGCCGTCGCGGGGGCCGCGGCGGCGCGCACGGCCGGGGGTGCCGTCGTCGGCACGGGGGTCGTGGCGTGGGCGGCGCCGGGAAGGGCGGCCAGGGCCAGGCCGAGGCCGAGGACGGCCGCCATGAGGGAACGGGTCGTGGTCATCGCGCTGTCCTCAGTTCGTCGTGCAACCGGACGGCGGGTCGATGCGGTAGACCGTCATCATGCCGCCGAAGGCTGCTCCGTAGTTCGTGGCCTGCTCGAGGGCGTGACTGTGGGCGATGTGGTAGTACTCGCCACAGACGTTGTTGTCGGTGATGCTGCTCGGCAGGCTCTCCTTGGTGCCGAGGTAGCCGCTCTCGCTGAACCACGTGTCGGTGCCCGGCAGGCTCTGGTCCTGCAGCGGCGGGATCTCCACGGGGATCGGGTTGGTGGCGGCGTTCCAGTTCTCGACGTCGCGCCAGTCCATGAGTGCGTCCTGGCTCTGGCCCGGGTGCACCACGAGGTCGAACTTCAAGAAGGCGAGGTCCTCGCCGTTCGGGCCCTCGAGCGCGTGGCCGTCGATGTTGACGACCCGCTCGTCGCTGCCGTGCGGGTGGAACGGGTAGCTGACGGTGCCGGCGTTGAGGTAGCGGATCAGCGCGGGTCGTGGGTTCGACTGCGCGTCGTACGGCTGGATGTGGACCATGGCGCCGTACGGCTGGCTGGGCAGCCAGGTCGCGTTGTTCGGCGCCAGGGTGTCCGGCATGCTTCGTCCGTTGATCATGTAGTAGCGGGCGTTGTAGCTGTTCTGGTCCACCGGCTCGCCCCGCTCGACGGCGAGGTGCACGTCGGGGTCGACCTCCGAGAGCAGGAACAGGTACTCGTGGTCGGGGTTGAACGCCGAGTCGGCCCGGTCGTTGACCTGGTCGGCGTGGCCGGCGGGCCGGACCACGAGGGCGCCGGACAGCCCCATCTGCAGCTGCTTGTCGGTGTCGGTGCCCGACGAGTAGAGGTACGTGCCCGGGCTGCCCGCGTCGAACTCGTAGGTGACCGAGCCCGGGGAGCCGGTGCCGTCGGGGGCGTCGGCCGCCTGGACCATCGAGGTCAGGGCGCCGGCGGTGTTGAGCTGCGGCTGCGCGGGCTTCCCGTCGGCCTTCACGTTCCGCTGGCCCGGGAAGGTGATCGAGGTCGGCTCGGGCAGCGTGTTGTGCAGCGTGACGGTGACGTGCTCGCCCGAGGTCACGCAGAGCACCGGCCCGGGGAGCTGGAAGTCGCCGGTGCTGTCGGCGTAGGACCACATGTAGATCGAGTTGCCGTCCGGCGTCGTCACGTAGCCGTCCCGGGCGGTCAGCGAGAAGGTGTTGTGCGGGTCGGTGTCACAGACCAGGCCCTCCGAGGTCTCCGGGTCGGCGCCCGAGGAGGGCGTGACCCCGGCGGCGACGAGGGCGAGGGCGACCACGGCCAGGATCGCGAGGCGGCGCCTCGTCACGAGGTTGATCAGGGCGTTCATCACGTCTCCTCGGCTCTCACGCGTTGGCTCGGGTCTGGGGGCCGAGGGTGCCCGCGGGCTCGACGACGATCTTCGTCATCATGCCGCCGTAGCCGGGGCCTCCGCCGTTGTCCAGGTAGCAGTAGTTGCGGTCGTAGAGCAGGTACTCGCCGGGGGCGGGCGCCGTGAAGAGGACGTCCCTGCTCTCGCCCGGTCCGACGTCGACGGTGTTGGTGTCGAGGTAGTTGCGGGTGCCGTCGCGCCCCTGGAGCAGCGAGGCGTCCTTGGCGATGATCGTCAGGTCGATGTTGTCGACCGTCATGGCGTGCTGCTGGAAGCCGAGGTTCGACATCCGCAGCAGCACCCGCTCGCCGGCGTTGCAGTGCACCAGCGACGAGATCGGCTGGTACTGCAGCCGGCCGGCCGCGGGCGACAGCGGGTTGCCGTTGGGGGCGAGCGTGTCGGGGTAGCCGCGACCGTTCAGCAGCCAGAAGCTCGGGTCGAAGTCCGTCCAGTCGCTGACCTGGATGTGGGCGTCGCGGAAGTGGGCCGCCGACCAGAGCTCGGTGAGCATGAAGGTGAACTCGCGGTCGTAGCGGGTGGACCCGTCGCCGTCGTTGTAGGCGTACGTGCCCGCCGGCTGGCCGTAGTCCCCGGAGTTCTGCTTCGGGCGCACGTAGACCACGCCGGTCATGCCCATCTGCACGTGCTCCACGTCCTCGAAGTGGCAGTGGTACATGTACGTGCCGGCGTCGTGCGGGCGGTAGAAGTAGGTGAAGTCCCGGCCGATCGGCACGGCCATGGAGAGCTCCGGCACCCCGTCGAACAGGGGGATCGCGTTGACGAACCCGTGCCAGTGCAGCGTGTGCCCGTCGAAGAGGTCGGGCCGCTGGACCAGGCCCAGGTTGGTCAGCGTGATGTAGATGTCGTCCTCCTCGTCGAAGGCGAGCACCGGGGCGCTGATCTGGGCGCGGCCGCGCTGGGCCGCGACCTGGGGCGCGGTCAGGCCGGTCACGTCCCGGAAGCCGAAGACGTAGGTGTCGAGGGCACCCGGGGCGAGCGGGTCGGGGAAGAACGGCGGGTCCGCGGGTGCGCCGGCCGGCATGGCGACCCAGCCGTCGGTGCCCACGAGGTGCACCTCCTTGCTGGGGCGGCCGGCGACGGTCCGGAAGCGGGTCGAGGCCACGGGAGAGCTCTGGTACCTCGAGCCGATGACGACGGCGCCGGCGAGGCCGGCACCCCCGGTCAGCAGGGCGCGCCGGGACAGCGACTGACGGTGTGAGGTGCTGGTCATGGCGTCCTCCTGGTCGGTGGTCTGGTCGTTGGAAGGTCGTGCCGGGGGCCCGCCGGGACGGCGGGGGGCGAGATCCCACGCGGGCCCCCGGGGTTCATGGGAGGTACTGGTCGGACCCGGCGTCCCACCGGCCGGCGGTGGGTCGTGGCTGGCCGTCGATGTCGTTGGTCGGGGCCTGGACCGTGTAGCCGTACGGGTTCTGGCCCGTGCCCCACACCACGGGGACGCTGGCGGTGCCTCGTCCGTACGCCGGTGTGCCGGGCCCGGTGAGGTGGTAGTCCCCGGTCAGGCTCGGGGGCAGCACCTCGGCCGTGATCAGCGCCAGCTTGAAGGCCGGGTAGGTCCGCGACGAGAGGACGTCGACCACGAGGTCGAACGGTTCCTTGAGGACCGGGTCGTCGGACAGCCTGATCGTCGGGCTGGCCGCGGTGCCGCGGTCGGTCTGGAGCACCGAGTAGGTCGGCGTGAGCTGGCCGACCGGGACGTCGACCATGCCCATGTCCCAGTTGACGATGCCGCCGTCGGTGCCGTCGGGACGCGGGCCGAGCCCGGTGATCCGGCCGCCCAGGTAGCTGCCCGCACGGTTGTCCCAGAACACGTTGTCGAACAGCGTCGGCTTGCTGAAGGTCGTGTTCGCGAGGATCGAGGCGCGGGGGAACGCCTGGGTCGAGCGCAACCGGGCCTGCAGCGGGTCGCTGTTGGTCGCCGTCGAGAGCCCGGCGGGGGCCGCCCGCCCGTCGCTGGTGATCGCCGTCGCCGTGGTGAGGTTCTTGGTGACGGTGTTGCCCACCACGTCCACGAAGACCGCGTCGTCGAGGGCGATGCCGCCACCCTCGTGGGCCGACACGTTGTTGGCGATCGTGTTGTTGCTGATCCGGATCGTGCCCGGCCGGTTCGACGTGATGTTCGAGCCACTGGTCATCAGCAGCCGGATGCCGCCACCGTCGTCGTTGGAGATGTTGGTGGAGATGACGTTCCGGTCGATCGTCGCCGGACCGGTGCCCGGGGACAGCTGGGTCGGCCGCGGCGGGAGCTCGCCGGCGATCATGATGCCGCCGCCCTCGTCGTACGACCCGTTGAACCAGATCCGGTTGCTGCGGAAGACGCCGCCGGTGTTGCCCTGGTACCCGAACGCGGTCGCCGCGCCGCCGTACTCGGCGGAGAAGTTGCCGCAGATCGCGTTCTCGGTCACGGCGTACCCGTCGCTGCCCGCGAAGATCCCGATGCCGCCGGCGAGGTTGCTGCCGCCGTTGTCGCGGATCTGGTTGCGGGTCAGGCTCAGGTTGGTGTTGCCGCTGTTCAGGTACGGCGTCCCGACGCGCACGCCGCCGCCGTAGGAGCCGCTGTTGCCGGTGATGACGTTGTCGGCGACCTGGAGGTTGCGCACGCTGTCGTGCACGTAGATGCCGCCGCCCTGGGTCGTCAGCGATCCGGTGGCGCCGTACGGCGTGTGGGTGCCGCCACCGATCGTGTTGATGTTGGTCGGGAAGTCCAGCTGGACGCCGCCGGTCAGGGTGAACCCGTCGATGCTGGGCGACCAGCCGTTGGGCGTCTGCCCGCGGTTGTCGTGCAGCACGGTCACCACGGCCCCCACCGGCACGGCGGGGTCGCCGCTGTAGTCGAGCCGCGACAGGAGGTCGATCCAGTCCGCGCCCTGCTGGTTGTCGGGGTTGAAGCCGACCCCGTCGACGATCGAGCCGGGGACGAACTCACCCGAGGGCAGGAAGCCGCCGGGACCGACGCCCTGCAGGTGCAGCGCGGAGTGCACGATCAGGTTCTCGGTGTACTCCCCGCGCGGGTTGGCCTGGGTCTGGGTGCCCGGCCACACCACGACGACGGAGTAGCGGGCGTTGGCGGCCTCGATGCCGGCCTGGATGGTCGGCAGCTGTCCGGCCCCGGGACCGACGTTGACGACGCGGGGGTTGCTCGCGGAGTTGCCGGTCGGGGCGCGTCCGTCCACGATCTGCAGCGTCACGCCGTTCACGCTCCTGCCGCCGGTCGCGGTGGTGATCCGCAACGCCTGCGCGCCGTACGGCGTGCCGGCCGGCACCGTGAACACGATCGTGTCGTCGGTCCAGGACGTGGTCGGGACCGTCGCCCCGCCGAGCGCCAGCTGTCCGGGGGTCGTGCCGAAGTGGGTGCCCCGGATCGTCACCTCACGCGGGGACCCGGACACGTTCACGGCCACCACGGGCAGGTTCACCGAGAACAGCTGTGGGTACGACGCGTCGAGGTCGCACTGTGTCGGGTTCGCGGTCGTCCCGTCGGGGGCCAGCGCGATGCTGGCGACCTGGGTGGGCGCCTCGTCGGTGACCGTGTACAGACCCGGCCAGCCCTGGAAGTTCGCCGCGATGGTGCGGAAGCGTGGGTTGTAGTCGCGGTTGAGCGCACCCGGCTGTCCCGGGTCGTTGCCGACGAAGCGGTACATGTTCGGGCACGGGCCGGCCGGCACCGGGCAGTTGAACGTGTCCGTGGAGGGCTCGAGTGCCTCGTAGAGACCGTTGAAGTCGGTGTGGACGGTGTCCACCAGTCGGCCCGCGTAGTCGTAGAGACCGACCGGGACGAAGGGCAGGCCCTGCGCCTCGCCGTAGTTCACGCTGCGCTTGTCGAAGGTCAGGCCCAGGTCGTTGAGCGTGACGCCCCAGAAGTGCGTGGGGAGCGGCACGTCGGTGAACAGGTTGAAGTTCGGCGCCGCGGTCTGGCCGGCCCGGACCGTCACCAGCTTGGCCTCGCACGAGGGCCGGTCCAGGCCCTCGAAGGGGCTGCCACCGCCGTCGAGGAAGGTCGGGTCGGTGACCTTCACCGTGTGCAGCTCACCGGCGCAGGCCGAGATGATGCCGGCCTGCTGCGACGGCGGCTGGGACGGCTCGACCGGCGTCGGCTGGTCACCGGGCGGCGGGTCCGCCGCCTCGCCGGCCGTGATGGCGGCCATGTTCTCCTGGGGGAGGTAGGAGTCGCCCTGGAAGACGTTGACGTCCTCCTCGGCCGTCGCCTTGTACATCTTGCCGCCGCCGACCGGGTTGTCGGGGATGTCCACGGCGATGATGTAGTCGCCGGGCACGAGGTCCTGCTCCTCACCGTCGGGCAGCGGCTCGTAGAGCGGCATCTGGTGGTCGGCGCCCGGGTTGCGCGGGTCGCCCGGCTTGTAGAGGTTCACCGTCGAGGTGGAGAAGCCGTAGTTGCCGTTGACCGTCTGGCCGGCGTCGCCCGGCGTCTTGTCGCTCGGGCCGATGGCCACGCCCATCATGGGCGCCTCCAGGCACATCCGGTTGGCGGTCTCGCCGAACTCCGGGAGCGCCCGCTGGTCGGTCAGCGGCCGGCCCTTGTAGTCGTACGCCGTGCAGCCGCGCGTGGGCTGCCAGGTCTCCGAGGTGTAGGCGTCCGCGAGCTCGGGACCCTTGACGAGGGCGCCCCGCTCCGGGCTGGGGTTCGTGCGCATCAGGTCCGTGGGCAGCGTGTCGGTGGTGTCTGCCGACGTGACGGCCGTGGTGTCCGGCCTCGTGCCGGTGGCGTGCGCGGTGTCGGCCAGCGTGGGCTGCAGGACGTCGTCGGTGGTCACGACGTACGACCCGGTGCACTCGACCTGGGTGCCGGCCGCGAGCGTGCCGTTCGGCAGGGGACCGGTCGGGCAGGTGAGGTCGCCGAGGCGCTGGTCCCGGACCGCCAGGTCGGCCAGGTCGACGTCGCCGGTGTTGGTCGCGGTGACGGTGTACTCGACGGTCTCGCCCGTGTCGGCGCGCAGGTCGCCGTCGGCGTCGGCGAGCACGGCCCGCTCCACCACGACCAGTCCCGAGGGCGCGTCGGTGGCGACCTCGACGTCGGCGAGGACGCTGGTGACCGGCGCGGCGTTCGCGTCGGGCGCCGTCGCGGTCACCTCGCGTCGGAGCACGCCCTGGTCCACGTCGGCCTGGGTGACCACGTGGGTCGCCGTGCAGTCCACGGTGGCGCCGGCAGGGAGCGGGTCGGCCGGGCACTGCACCGGGTCGTCGCCCATGCCGTCGACGGTCAGGGCGCCGAGGTCGCTGCTGCCGGTGTTGCTGACGCTGAAGGAGTAGTCGATCGTCTCGTCGACGTCGGCGAGCCCGTCGGCGTCGAGGTCGTTGAGCGCGGCGCGGGGCGAGACCAGCAGCGGGGAGTCCGAGGAGTCCGGGACGTCGAGCGGCTCGATGGCCTTGCCCTGGCGGCAGGCATTGGCCTTGTCGCCGGGAGTGGTGGCCGCGCAGGGGGTGCTGGCGTACAGGTGCACCTTCAGGTCCGGGATGCCGGGCTGGTAGGACTCGGAGGCCGCCTCGGCGGGGTCGAGCTCGTTGCGGGTGGTGTCGTAGCTGACCGTGCCCGCGATGCCGCCGTTCTCCTGGCCGGCGTAGGGCTTGACGCCCCAGTCGATCTCGCCGCCCAGGCCGATGATCGGCAGGAAGTTCACGTCGACCAGGCCGCCGAGCTTCGTGGTCCACTGCTTCTCGTTCTCGCCGCGGTAGCTGATGCCGGTGGTGCGGTAGCGCGTGTTGAACGCCTCGAGGACCAGCCACTTGCCCAGCGGGTAGGCCTCCTTGATGTAGTACTCGCCCTGGTCGTTGGTCGACTTGGTGTTCGTGTACTGGTCCATCAGCGAGTTGTCGCGCTCGCGCACGGTCAGGGCGAAGCCGGGGACGGACTTCTCGCCGGGGTCGCGCCGGCCGTTCTCGTTGGAGTCGATGAAGACGTGGCCGTGCACGTGGGTGAACCACCCGACGATCATCTTGTTGCCGACGTCGCTCACCTGGCCCTTGCGGACCGTCACGTTGAAGCTCCACAGGATGTAGTCGAGGTTGTCGTCCCACACGGTGAGCTGGTAGCTCCCGTTCGGCACGTGCTGGATGTCGAAGGCGCCCTTGGCGTTGCCGCGGCCGACGTAGATCGCGGCGTCGCCGGCGCCGAGGTCCGACAGGGCCACCCAGGGGCGGCTGATCGGGCCCTCCACCTTGGTGTTGGGGAAGCCGGTCTCGTAGGACAGGCCGGGTGCGCCCCCGATGTAGGGGAGTCCGCCGACCACGACGCCCTTGACACCACCGGTGGGCGCGTTGTTCGCCGGGACCGGGATCTCGCGCGGCCTGGCGAAGCCGAAGACGACCATCGGCACGGGCTCGCCGCCCTTGAGGACCTCGTTGTCCAGGCCGGTCTCGCCCTCCTGCACCCAGATGTCGTGGTCGGTCGCGCCCTCGAGGGTGGTGGTCTGCACCCAGTCCTTGCGCTGGCCGCGTGGTGCCGTCACCACGGCGGCGTACCGGTTGGGGCCGAGGTTCGGGATCTTGATGATGCCGTCGGCATCGCTCACGCAACGGCCGATCGAGCTGTCGTCGACGACCGGGTGGTTGTCGCTGTCGAAGACGATCGGGGCGGCCGGGTCGCCACCGACGTGCTGGTAGACGGTGCACAGGGGGTTGCCGTAGTAGTCCGTGCTCACCTCGCCGAAGACGTCGGTGAGGTGGGCGGTGAAGCCGGACAGCCCGCGCTCCGCATCCGCCTCGTACGTCGCGTCCACCGGTGCCTGGTCCTCGAAGACCTGGATCTGGATCGTGGTCAGCGGCAGCGGCGTCGGGTTCATCCGGACGGTCACGTGCTGGGTGGCCCCGGGCTGCACGGTGAAGTGCGCGCCGTCGATCTTGAAGCCGTCGGCGGTGACCGAGATCAGGTACTTGCCGGCGGGCAGGTTGTCCAGCGCCGTCGAGTCGTTCAGGTCGTCCTGGGTGCCCTGCGCCACGATCGGGGCGTAGCCCGGGGTGTTCCGGATCGAGGGCCACGGGCAGGTGTCGGCGAAGCCGGGGTCGGTGCTGCCGCCGGCGGCGCCCGGGGGCAGGCAGTGCTCCGTGCCCGGGTCGGCCGCCGTCCCCGGGTCGCCGGTGTCGTCGACGTTGATCAGCCACTTGTAGTCCGTGATCGGGTCGTCCTTGTGGACGAACCCGGGTCCGTCGGCGACGGAGCGGGCGCTCTGGACGTGCAGTGTGATGCTGCCGGGGGAGTCGGCGGCGTACGCCGTCGGCACGGTCGCCCCGGTGCCGGTCAGCACCGGCACGATCACGGCGAGCCAGCTCATGACGAGCACGACTCGCATCCACGGCTTGAGAACGATGGTGGTTCTCACGGCCCCTCCTCTGCCTCGCGGTTCTGCGCCCCGACGGCGCTGTAGACGTCACCTTGGGGTTCGCCTGAACGGCCGAGAAGCCGAAGCCCGGATCCGTCGGATCCGGGTCAGCCGGAGGTCGTTCGGGCGGTACCGGGCCGTCATCCCCGGTCACCACGACGTCATCGGGGCGTCATCGGGGCGGCCCCGCACGGCCGGTCTCGCCCGTCCACTCCCCAAGCTGAGCGGGGTGTGCCTGGTCCGGACGGGTGGGGAGCGCTACCCCACGTTGGGGAAGTCGCCCGGGCTTCCCCGCGTGGCACGACGCCCGCGCCGGAACATCGGCTGGCGGTACAGACAGGGGGCGGGGGATGAGCAGGGTCCTGGTGGTCGACGACGAGGAGCGGATCACGGCGTTCCTGGCGCGCTCGCTCGCGCCGCAGGGGCACACGGTCGTGACGGCGTCGAACGGAGTCCAGGCCCTGGCCGTGCTGGCGACCCAGGAGGTCGACCTCGTGCTGCTCGACCTGGTCATGCCCGAGATGAACGGCCTGCAGTGCCTGGCCGCGATGGCCGAGGCCGGCCCGGTGCCGCCGGTCATCGTGCTGTCCGGGGTCTCCGACGTCGCCGCCCGGATCCAGGCGCTCGACGGCGGGGCGGTCGACTTCGTCGGCAAGCCCTTCCACGTCTCCGAGCTCATCGCACGGACGCGGCGCCACCTCGGGGCGCCGACAGCTGGCCGCACGAGCACCCTGCGGTACCTCGAGGCGGGCGGCATCCGCCTGGACCTCGACCGGCGGAGGGCCCGCGCGGGTGAGGACGAGGTGGTCCTCGCCGAGCGCGAGTTCGCGCTGCTGGCGCACCTGATGCGTCGCCGCGGCGACGTGTGCCGTCGCGACGAGCTGCTGCACGACGTCTGGCACCTGGACTTCGACCCGGGCAGCAACGTCGTCGAGGCGTGCCTGCGGCGGCTGCGGGCCAAGATCCCCGAGCTGCCGGTCGAGACCGTCCGCGGGGTCGGCTACTGCTTCTACGGCGAGGCGTCGTGACCCGGCGTACCGACACACCGTTCTTCTGGCCGTGGCTGGCCTGGGCGTCGGCGTGCCTGACCGGGATGGCCGTCTTCCCCGGCGAGGAGACGGTTCCCTACCACCTGGGGTACGCCGGCCTCGCCGTCGCCTTCGGACTCGACACCTGGAGCAACCGGCGGGCGTACCTCGCGCTGTCCGGGTTCACCCTGGCCACGGGTGTCGTGCTCGTGGAGCGTGCGGCCGCCGGGGTGATCGCCTGGGAGGAGACCGCGGAGATCCCGTTGATGTGCCTGTTGATGGCGCTCATGGTGTGGCACGTGGGGCGGCGGCACGCCGCGCTGGCCCGGGTGACCCAGCTCGCGGAGCGGGACCGCGAGCAGGCGCTGCGCCGCGAGCGCATGGTCCGCCTGACCTCGCACGAGATGCGGACGCCCCTCGCCATCGCGACCGGCTACGTCGACCTGCTGCGCGAGGGCAGCGACGACCCGCACCAGGGCGACGACCTGATGGTGGTGCACGAGGAGCTCGACCGGATCTCCCGCGCGTGCGACCGGCTGCTGCGGATGATCCGCTTCCACGAGCAGCTCCCGACCCGGCCGTTCGACCTGGACCAGATGGTGCGGAACCTCGTGCTGCGGTGGGGCGTGGTGGCGCAGCGCGAGTGGTGCGCCGAGGTGGCTGCCGGGACCGTCGTGTGCAGCGAGGAGCGGCTCCGGGCGTGCCTGGACACCCTCGTCGAGAACGCCGTCCGCTACACCGAGGAGGGGCAGGCGATCCGGGTCTTCGCGCGGCGCGAGGGTCCCTTCGTCCTGCTCGGGGTGAGCGACGGGGGGACCGGTCTGTCCGCCGCTCAGGTGGAGGCGGTGAACCACCCGGAGGACCTGGCCGCCGACGAGGCACTGCCCACCGACGCCCGCTCCAGGACCGGTCTCGGCCTGTCCCTGGTTCGCGAGGTCGTCGAGTCCCGCGGCGGCGGGCTCCGTGCCGGCAGCGCACCCGAGGGGGGCGCTCTGGTGACGCTGTGGGTGCCGTACGTGTCGCCGAGATCCGTGGCCCGGGAGCCGGTGACCCGCGACGACCAGGTCGGCCGCTCGCGGTCGGGACCCACGGCTCCGCGGCTCGGGCTGGTCGGCCGCTGAGGCGGCGAACGCGCCGAGATGTCGGAAACCGGGGGAGGCGGCCGGTAGTGTGAGCGGCGCTGAGCTTCCCCACGGCGTGCTGCGATGAGGCAGCTCTCGTTCAGTGCCCCGTGACGGGCCGACGGACAGACCGTCGTCCCGACGATGCTGAGGAGCCGCGTTGTACCTGAAGAGCCTGACCCTGAAGGGGTTCAAGTCCTTCGCCTCCTCGACCACCCTGCAGCTCGAGCCCGGCATCACCTGCATCGTCGGGCCCAACGGCTCCGGCAAGTCCAACGTGGTCGACGCGCTCGCCTGGGTGATGGGGGAGGCCAGCGCCAAGTCGCTGCGCGGCGGCAAGATGGACGACGTCATCTTCGCCGGCACCTCCGGCCGCCCGCCCCTGGGCCGGGCCGAGGTGCTGCTGACCATCGACAACTCCGACGGGGCGCTCCCGATCGAGTACGCCGAGGTCACCATCAGCCGCACCATGTTCCGCAGCGGCGGCTCGGAGTACGCCATCAACGGCAGCTCCTGCCGCCTGCTCGACGTCCAGGAGCTGCTCTCCGACTCCGGCATCGGCCGCGAGATGCACGTGATCGTCGGGCAGGGCCAGCTCGACACGATCCTGCACGCGACCCCCGAGGACCGCCGCGGCTTCATCGAGGAGGCCGCGGGCGTCCTGAAGCACCGCAAGCGCAAGGAGAAGGCGCTCCGCAAGCTCGACTCCACCGAGGGCAACCTGAACCGGCTGGCCGACCTGCTCAACGAGATCCGGCGCCAGCTCAAGCCGCTGGGCCGCCAGGCCGAGGTGGCGCGCAAGGCCGCCGCGGTGCAGGCCGACGTCCGGGACGCCCGCGCCCGGCTGATGGCCGACGACCTGGTCACGGCCCGCACGTCGCTCGAGCAGGAGCTCGCCGACGAGTCGGTGCTGGTCGAGCGCCGCGAGCAGGTCGAGGCCGCGATCGCCGCCGCGCGCGAGACCGAGGCCGCGCTCGAGGCCGCGCTGCGCGAGGACCTGCCGGCGCTGTCGGCGGCGCAGGAGACCTGGTTCTCCCTGTCCGGGCTGCGCGAGCGCCTGCGCGGCACCCAGTCGCTGGCCGCGGAGCGGGTGCGCAACGCCGCCGGCACCGCCGAGTCCGACGACACCCGGTCGGGGCGCGATCCCGAGCAGCTCGAGGCCGAGGCCGAGCGGGTGCGTGAGCAGGAGCAGCGGATCGCCGCCGAGGTCGACGGCCACCGCACCGCCCTCGAGCAGGCGGTGGCGGCCCGCAAGGCCGCCGAGGACGCCGCCGCCGAGGAGGAGCGCCGGGTCGCCGGGCTCCAGCGTGCGGCCGCCGACCGGCGCGAGGGGCTGGCCCGGCTGCACGGCCAGGTCAACGCGCTGAAGTCCCGCGCCGCCGCCGCCGACGACGAGCTGGGCCGGCTCACCCTGGCCCGTGAGGACGCCGTGACCCGCGCCGAGCGGGCGCAGCGGGACTTCACCGCGCTGGAGACCAGGGTCGCCGGCCTCGACGCCGGCGAGGAGGGGCTCGACGCCGAGCACGAGGCCGCGAGCGCGCTGCTCGACGACATCGAGGAGCGGCTCGCCAAGGCACGCGACGAGGCCCAGCAGGCCGACCGGGACCGGACCGGGCTGCTGGCCCGCAGGGACGCCCTGGAGATGGGGCTCAACCGCAAGGACGGGGCCGGCGCCCTGCTGGCGGCCTCCGACTCGGTCTCCGGGCTGCTGGGCTCGGTGGCCGCGCTGCTCTCGGTCCGCCCGGGCTTCGAGGCGGCCGTCGCCGGCGCCCTCGGCTCGGCTGCCGACGCGGTCGCGATCGCCGACGCCGACGCCGCGGTCCGCGCGATCGGGCTGCTCAAGGACGACGACCTCGGTCGGGCCGGCATGCTGCTCGGCTCGGAGGCGGGCGGCGACGACCGCGCGTGGCCCGGCCTGCCCGGCCACGCGTCGTACGCCGTGGACGTGGTGGAGTGCCCCGAGCCGCTGCGCCCCGGCCTGGCCCGGCTGCTGTTCAAGGTGGCCGTGGTCGACGACCTCGACGCGGCCCGGAGCCTGGTCGCCGACCTCCCCGACGTCACCGCCGTCACCCGTGAGGGCGACCTGCTCGGCGCCCACTTCGCCTCGGGCGGCTCCTCGAGCCAGCCCAGCCTGATCGAGATCCAGGCGGCCGTGGACGAGGCCGCCGACCAGCTCGCCGAGGCGGTCGCCGCCTCCGAGCGGCTGGCGTTCGACATGTCGCGCCTGGAGAGCGAGCGGCTGGAGGCCCAGAAGCGGGTCGACGTGGCGCTGGCCAAGCTGCACGAGTCGGACGCGACCCTGGCCGCGGTCGCCGAGGAGCTGGGCCAGTACGGCTCCCAGGCCCGCGCCGCCCGCGGCGAGGCCGAGCGGCTGGCGCAGGCGATCGAGAAGGCCGAGGCCGCGCGGGACCAGGCGCTGGCCGGGCTCGCCGAGCTGGAGGCCCGGCTGGCCCGTGCGGAGGAGGCGCCCGAGGAGGAACCCGACACCTCCGGCCGGGAGCGTCTCGCCGAGGAGGCCCGCGACGCCCGGCAGGGGGAGATGGACGCGCGGCTGGCGCTGCGCACCTCCGAGGAGCGCGCCCGCGCCCTGCACGGCCGGGCCGACTCGCTGGTCCGGGCCGCGCGCGCGGAGCGCGAGACCCGCGCCCGGGCCGCGGAGCGTCGTGAGCGCCTGCTGCGGGAGGGGCGGGCCGCCGAGGCGGTCGGCGCCGCCGTGGCCTACGTGCTGGGCCGGCTGGAGGTCTCGGTGCACCGGGCCGCCGAGGCCCGGGCCGCCGTCGAGCAGGCCCGGCAGGGCCGGGAGCAGGAGCTGCTCGGCGTCCGCGCCAGCCTGCGCGACCTCGGACGCGAGCACGACGAGCTGGTCAACTCCGTGCACCGTGACGAGATGGCCCGGACCCAGCAGCGGATGCGCATCGAGCAGCTCGAGGAGCGCGCCCTGGAGGAGCTCGGCCTCGACCCGGACGGCCTGGTCGCCGACTACGGACCCGACCAGCTCATCCCGGTCCAGCACGGCCCTGACGCGGCGGAGGACGAGACCGCGGAGCAGCCCGAGCCGGTGCCGTTCGTGCGCGAGGAGCAGCAGAAGCGGCTGCGGGCCGCCGAGCGCGCGCTGGCGATGCTCGGGAAGGTCAACCCGCTGGCGCTCGAGGAGTTCTCCGCGATGGAGGAGCGCCACAAGTTCCTCACCGAGCAGCTCGAGGACCTCAAGAAGACCCGCAAGGACCTCCTCGACATCGTCAAGGAGGTCGACACCCGCGTCGAGCAGGTCTTCACCGAGGCCTACGCCGACGTGAGCAAGGCCTTCGACTCGACGTTCGCCCGCCTGTTCCCGGGCGGCGAGGGCCGGCTGGTCCTCACCACGCCCGACGACATGCTGACCACCGGTGTGGAGGTCGAGGCCCGCCCGCCGGGCAAGAAGGTCAAGCGGCTCTCGCTGCTGTCCGGTGGCGAGCGGTCCCTGGTGGCCGTGGCGTTCCTGGTCGCGCTGTTCAAGGCCCGGCCCTCGCCGTTCTACATCCTCGACGAGGTCGAGGCCGCGCTCGACGACACCAACCTCGGCCGCCTGCTCGAGATCTACGAGGAGCTGCGGGAGAACTCCCAGCTGCTGGTGATCACCCACCAGAAGCGGACCATGGAGGTCGGCGACGCGCTGTACGGCGTGACCATGCGCGGCGACGGGGTCTCGGCCGTGATCAGCCAGCGTCTGCGCGAGACGGAGCCGGCGTAGTGGCCGCCCTCGACAGGCTCAGGACCCAGCTCGACGAGCCCGACCACCGGCCGGCCCACCCGCGCCGAGTACGTCCGGTGGGAGCGGGTCACGACCCGCTGGGCCGACATCGACGTCTACGGGCACATGAACAACGCCCGCTACTTCGAGCTGATCGACACCGTCGTCAACAACCACCTGGCCGAGGCCACCGGCGTCGACATCCGCGAGCTGCCGGCCATCGGCGTGGTGGCCGAGGTCTCCTGCCGCTACTTCGCCGAGGTCGGCTACCCCGAGCCCGTCGACCTCGGGGTCGTCGTCGACAAGGTCGGCACGTCCAGCGTCGTCTACCGGGTCGGGCCTGTTCCAGGGCGAGGGTGACGAGGCGGCGGCCGAGGGGCGGTTCGTGCACGTGTACGTCGACAACACCGACCCGGCGCGGCCGGTCACCCCGATCCCGGACGTGGTCCGGGCCGCGGTCGAGCCGCTGCTGCGCGCCTGAGCCGCGGCCGGCCGGCGTACCCCGTGACATCGGCCACCGCGCGGGCGAGTCCGTGCCGGGTGCCGGACGCCGGGCTGATGGCGTGTGCGACCGTGGAGTTCGGGGTACGCCGAACCCGACCCACTTCCCCGGAGGACACGTCATGCTCCTGATCGCCCTCGTGATGCTCGCCATCCTCGTCCTCGCCGTCCTGGTGGTGACGTTCGTGGCCTTCCCGCACCGGGGTGAGGAGGTCCCGGCGGCGCCGTGGCTCGGTGAGGCGATGACGAAGGCGGTCGACGCCTTCCCGACCATCGAGAACGTCGACGGCGCGGCCTCCGAGCAGGCTCCCCGCCGGGGCGCCGACCGGCCGGCCGCGGCCCGGAAGGACACCGGCCCGCTGTTCTGACGGCCTCTGGTTGGATTGCGCCCATGGACCTCCTGTTCCTCATCGTCCTCATCGCGGTCGTCGCGGTGCTCGCCATCGGCGCGGGTGTCGGGCTGCTCGTGCGAGGCGGCCGGAAGCAGCCCCCGGCCCCCACCGGTGGCACCGACGTCATCGCGCCACCCCCCACGGAGGTGGAGGCCCCGGCCGAGGCACCTCCTGCGGTCGAGGTGCCCGAGGCGCCCGTCCTGGAGAAGCCCGAGGGCACCGCCTCCCGCCTGGTCCGGCTCCGGCAGCGTCTCTCCGGCTCGCAGGGTGGGCTGGGCCGCGGCCTGCTGGCCCTGCTCTCGCGCGACCGGCTCGACGAGGACACCTGGGAGGCGATCGAGGACACCCTGCTCACCGCGGACGTCGGCGTCGCCCCCACCCAGGAGCTCGTCGAGAAGCTGCGCACCCGCCTGCGGGTGGAAGGCGGGCAGACGGTGGACGCCCGGGCCGTGCTCCGAGAGGAGCTCATCGCCCTGGTCGACCCCGACATGGACCGCCGGCTCCAGGTGAGCGGGGCGGACGGCGCTCCCGGTGTCGTCCTCGTCGTCGGTGTGAACGGCACCGGCAAGACCACGACGGTCGGCAAGATCGCCCGGATCCTGGTCGCCGAGGACCGCAGCGTCGTGCTCGGCGCGGCGGACACCTTCCGCGCGGCCGCGGTCGAGCAGCTCGCGACCTGGGGCGAGCGGGTCGGGGTCGACGTGGTGCGCGGCCCCGAGGGCACCGATCCCGCCAGCGTCGCCTTCGAGTCGGTCAAGGAGGGCATCGAGACCAAGGCCGACACGGTCATCGTCGACACCGCCGGACGCCTGCAGAACAAGGCCGGCCTGATGGACGAGCTCGGCAAGGTCAAGCGGGTCATCGAGAAGCAGGCGCCGGTCACCGAGGTCCTCCTCGTGCTCGACGCCACCACCGGCCAGAACGGCATGATCCAGGCCCGCGTCTTCAGCGAGGTCGTCGACGTGACCGGCATCGTGCTGACCAAGCTCGACGGCTCCGCCAAGGGCGGCATCGTCGTCGCCGTCCAGCGTGAGCTGGGCGTGCCGGTCAAGCTCGTCGGCCTCGGTGAGGGGGCCGACGACCTCGCGCCGTTCGACGCCGCCGCCTTCGTGGACGCGCTCCTCGGGGGGTCCTGAGCAGCCGGCGGACGCACAACCGAACCACGCCCACGACGGGCCCCGCGCACGGCGCGGGGCCCGTCGTCGTTCACACCGAAGTAACACAACCCCGGAACTCGTTTCCTGACCGCAACAAACGGCGGCGTACGTCGAAACCTGCGCCCCCGAAGGTTTCGGGCAATGGGGCGGGAGCCCTGGCCGACAGCGCGGTCGGCGGTCGAGATCACGGGCTCGGCGGGAGTGCTCCGTCCTCGAAGGATCGAAACCCTTGGAGGTTCTGTGGACGGCTACTACGCCTGGATGCTGATGGCGACCTCGCTCGTCCTGATGATGACCACGCCTGCGCTGGCGCTCTTCTACGGCGGCATGAGCGGGTCGAAGTCCGTGCTCAACATGATGATGATGTCCTTCAGCGCCATGGGCGTGATCGGCATCGTCTACGTGCTGTGGGGCTGGTCGATGTCGTTCGCCGGCGACGACGTGGGGACCCTGTTCGCCAACCCGTTCGACGCCTTCGGGCTCGACGGCGTGGACTGGGGCAGCTACATCGCGGTCGGGTTCCAGATGACGTTCGCGGTCATCACGGCGGCGCTGATCAGCGGCGCCATCGCCGGCCGCGTGAAGTTCTCGGCCTGGATGGTGTTCCTGCCGATCTGGATCACGCTGTCGTACTTCCCGCTCGCCCACATGGTCTGGGGCGGCGGCTTCCTCTCCGGAGCCAACCCCGACGGCCTGTCGGCCAGGCTCTTCGGCTTCGCGGACGGCGTCGCCAACATCGCGCCGCAGGACTACGCGGGCGGCACGGTCGTCCACATCAACGCCGGCATGGCCGGCCTGGTGCTGGTGCTGCTCATCGGCAAGCGGCTCGGCTTCGGCAGCGAGCCGATGCGGCCGCACAACCTGACGCTGACCATGATCGGCGCGGGCCTGCTGTGGTTCGGCTGGTTCGGCTTCAACGTCGGCTCGATCGTGTTCCTCGCCGGCGACGGCGGCGCGAAGGACACCGCCCAGTTCATGACCGAGACCGGCGTGACCTGGATGAACACGACGCTGGCCACCTGCGCCGCCATGCTGGCCTGGCTGGCGGTGGAGCGGATCATGCACGGCAAGGCGACCTCGCTCGGCGCGGCCTCCGGCATCGTCGCGGGCCTCGTGGCCATCACGCCCTCGTGCGGTGCGGTCGGCGTGTACGGCGCCCTGTTCATCGGCGTGGCCGCGGGGGCGCTGTGCGCCTGGGCGGTCGGGCTGAAGTACAAGCTCGGGTACGACGACTCGCTCGACGTCGTGGGCGTGCACCTGGTCGGCGGCATCGTCGGCACGGTGCTCATCGGCCTGGTGTCGACCGCCTCGGCTCCCGGTGGCGTCGACGGGCTGTTCTACGGCGGTGGCCTGAAGCCGCTGGTGATCCAGGTCCTCACCGCGCTGTTCGCGATCGTGTGGTCCGGCTTCTGGACCCTGCTCATCGGCCTGGCCATCAAGGTCGACCATCGGCTGGCGGATCAGCGAGGAGGACGAGGTCGAGGGCATCGACTTCACCGAGCACGGCGAGTCGGCGTACGACCTCCACGGTCCCGGCGGCGCCCGCCGCCCGGGCTCGGTCCTGGCGGCCAGCATGGTCAAGGACTCGACGGTCACGGAAGGAGCGCCGGCATGAAGCTGGTCACCGCGGTCATCAAGCCGCACAAGTGGGAGGACGTCCGCGAGGCCCTCGAGACCTTCGGCGTGACGGGCATGACCGTCAGCGAGGTCAGCGGCTACGGCCGCCAGAAGGGCCACACCGAGGTCTACCGCGGCGCGGAGTACGACATCGCGCTGGTCCCGAAGATCCGGATCGAGATCGTCGTGGACGACGGTGACGCCGAGGACGTCGTCGGCATCGTCGTCAAGACCGCCCAGACGGGCCGGATCGGGGACGGCAAGGTGTGGGTCAGCCCCATCGAGACCGTCGTCCGGGTCCGCACCGGCGACCGCGACGAAGCAGCACTCTGAGTGAGGGCCCCCGGCGCTCCGCACGTACGCCGTGCGGGCGCCGGGGGCATCCCACGTCGTCACGAGGTTCGTCACACCCTCGTTAACGCGCCTGAAACAAAACCGACGGGCGTCCGTAACAGGCTCTGGCGAGGCTGGGCGCCCATGATCGCCCTCGCCGCTGCCGCACCTGCCGCCCTCGACACCGGTGACACCGCCTGGCTCCTGGCGGCCTCGGCCCTCGTGCTGGTGATGGCCCCGGGCCTGGCGCTCTTCTACGGCGGCATGGTCCGCTCCAAGAGCGTGCTGAACATGATGATGATGACCTTCGGGTCGCTCGCGGTGATCACGGTGCTGTGGGTCCTGGTCGGCTACTCGCTCGCCTTCGGCGACGACCTCGGGGCCGGCCTGCTCGGGGACCCGGCGCAGTACGCCGGCCTCGGCCAGCTGATGTCGCCCGACAGCAACGGCGACTCGACCGTCCCGCTGATCCTGTTCGCGGTCTTCCAGGGCCTGTTCTGCGTCATCACCGGCGCGCTGGTGTCCGGCGCGATCGCGGACCGGGCGCGGTTCGGCGCCTGGATGGTCTTCGTCGCCGTCTGGACGCTGCTCGTCTACGCACCGGTGGCGCACTGGGTCTTCGACTTCTCCTCCGGTGACCACGTCGGCGGCTGGCTGGCCAACCGGGTCGGCCTGGTGGACTTCGCCGGCGGGACGGCGGTGGAGATCTGCTCGGGTGCCTCGGCGCTGGCCCTCGCGCTGGTGCTCGGCCACCGGGTCGGCTTCGGCAAGGACCCGATGCGCCCGCACAACCTGACCCTCGTGATGCTCGGCGCCGGGCTGCTGTGGTTCGGCTGGTTCGGCTTCAACGCCGGCTCCGCGCTCGGCGCCGAGCCAGGCGGCCGCCGTGGTCTTCACCACCACGCTGGTCGCCGGGGCCGCGGGCGCGCTGGGCTGGCTGGTCCTCGAGCGGCTCCGCGACGGCCACGCCACCTCGCTGGGCGCCGCCTCGGGCATGGTCGCCGGCCTGGTCGCGATCACCCCGTCCTGCGGCTCGCTCTCCCCGATCGGCGCGATCGTGATGGGCGCGGCCGCGGGCGTCGTGTGCGCCTGGGCCGTCGGCCTGAAGTACCGCTTCCGGTACGACGACTCGCTCGACGTGGTCGGCGTCCACCTGGTCGGGGGACTGGTCGGCACCTTCGGCATCGGGCTCCTGGCGACGGCCGCCGCCCCCACCGGCGTCGACGGGCTGCTGTACGGCGGCGGGGTCGACCAGCTCGGCCGCCAGCTGCTGGGCGGCGGTGTGGTGCTGGCCTACGCCTTCGTCGTCTCCGGCATCATCGGCATCGTCGTGGACAAGCTCCTGGGCTTCCGGATCGACGAGGAGCACGAGGTCAGCGGCATCGACCTGATCGTGCACGCCGAGACGGCCTACGACCTGCACGCCACCGCCGGGGCCCGCTCGGCGGGACACGGGATCCTGGGTGCCATCACCCAGCAGCGAGAGGAACCACGTCCATGAAGCTGGTCACCGCGGTCATCAAGCCGCACAAGTGGGAGGACACCCGCGCCGCCCTCGAGACCGTCGGCGTCACCGGCATGACGGTGAGCGAGGTGAGCGGCTACGGCCGCCAGAAGGGCCACACCGAGGTCTACCGCGGCGCGGAGTACGACATCGCGCTGGTCCCGAAGATCCGGGTCGAGATCGTCGTCAACGACGAGGACGCCGACGCCGTGGTGGACGCCATCGTCACCAGCGCGGCCACCGGGCGGATCGGCGACGGCAAGGTCTGGGTGGCCCCCATCGAGTCGGTCGTGCGCGTCCGCACCGGCGACCGCGACGACGCCGCGATCTGACCGGTCGTCATGACCGCCCCTGAGCGCGCCGAGCGCACGGCCGCGGCCGACGCGCTGTGCGCGACGGCGTACGAGCAGTGCGGCGGCCCGGACACCGGCGTGGCGCTGGTCGCCGTCGGGGGGTACGGCCGCGCGGAGCTGGCGCCGCACTCGGACCTCGACGTGGTGCTGGTCTCCGACGAGGGGGTCGGGCTCGGCGAGCTCGCCGAGCGGCTGTGGTACCCGCTGTGGGACTCCGGCTCCAAGCTCGACCACTCGGTGCGGACCCTGCCGGAGATGGTGGCCGCCGCCGGGGGCGACCTGCGGGTGGCCCTGGGGCTGCTCGACCTGCGCCACCTCGCCGGCGACCCGAACCTCACCCTGCGGCTGCGGACCACGATGCTCGCGCACTGGCGGCGCCAGGCCCGCGACCAGCTGCCCGCGCTGCGCGAGCTGGTCCGGGCCAGGCACGCGCTGGTCGGTGAGCTCGCCCACCTCTCGGTGCCGGACCTCAAGGAGGCCGAGGGTGGCCTGCGGGACGCCACGGTGCTCAAGGCCCTGGTGGCCACCTGGCTGGTCGACGTGCCGCACGCCGATCTCGAGCGCACCCGGCTGGCAATGCTCGACGTCCGCGACGTCGTCCAGGGGCTCGCCGGGCGCGCCACCGACCGGATCGGCCCCGAGACGTGGCCCGACCTCGCCGCCGGCCTCGACCTGCCGGACGCACGCGCCGCCCAGGTGCACGTGCGCGAGCTCGGCCGCCGGATCACGCACCTGTCACGGCTCACCTGGCGGCGCGTGGACGGCGTGCTCTCGCGCCCGGCGACGGTGCGCGGCGCACGACGCCCCTCGCTGACCCCGCTCGCACCCGGCGTCGCCCTGTCGTCGGGGGAGGTGGTCCTCGACGGGCGGGCGCGGCCGGCCGAGGACCCGGTGCTGCTGCTGCGGGCCTGCGCCGCCGCGGCCGAGCACGACGCCCTCCTGGCGCCGCCGACCGCGGCCCGGCTGGTCCGCGAGTCCCCGCCGCTGCCGGACCCCTGGCCCGCCGAGGCGCGCCGGCTCCTGGTGCGGCTGCTCGCGTCCGGCCGCGGGCTGCTGCCGGTCTGGGAGACGCTGGAGGAGACCGGCGCGCTGGCCCTGGTCCTGCCCGAGTGGGAGCGGATCCGGCTGCTCCCGCACGCCTCGGCGATCCACCGGTACACCGTCGACCGGCACGTCGTGGAGACCTGCATCGAGGCCTCGGCGCTGATCCGCAGCGTCGCCCGGCCCGACGTCCTCATGGTCGCGGCGCTGCTGCACGACATCGGCAAGGGCGACCTGACCGAGCACAGCGTCGCCGGGGAGCCGATCGCCCGGGCGATCGCGACCCGGATGGGTTTCGACCCGGAGGCCGTCGAGCTCATCGGCACCCTGGTCCGGCGCCATCTCCTGCTCGCCGAGACCGCCACCACGCGGGACCCCGACGACCCCGCGACCGTCGACCTCGTGGCGACCGGCGTGGGCAGTGCCGAGGCCCTGTCGCTCTTGACCGCGCTGACCGAGGCCGACGCCCGGGCCACCTCGGCCAAGGCCTGGACCCGTTGGCGGGCCGGCCTGGTGCACGGCCTGGCCCGGCGTGCCGCGGCCGCGCTCGACACCGGGACCACCCCGCCGCCGGTCGTCGCCGACGACGTCGCGATCCCGCGGGAGGTGCTCCGCGGCGCGGCCTCGGTCGTGGTCGACGCGGTCCCGGACGGGTCCCGGGTCACCGTGGTCGCGCCGGACCGGATCGGCCTGCTCGCGGACGCGGCAGCCGTCTTCGCGCTCCAGCGGATCCCGGTGCGGGCGGCCCGGGCCTGGGCGCAGGACGGGGTCGGCCTCTCCGTGTGGGAGGTCGCCGAGGAGCACCTCGACGCGGCCGTGCTCCGCCAGCGGTACGACGCCGTGGTCGAGGGCCGGCTCGACCCCGCCGGCCGGCTGCGTCCCGCCGACGCCGACACGCTCGCGCCCACGGTCGCCGTACGCCCCGAGGCCTCCGCGCACGCGACCGTGCTCGAGGTCCGCGCGGCCGACCGGCCCGGGGTCGTCTACCTCGTCTGCGCGGCGCTGGCCGGCCTCGGCATCGCCGTACGCTCCGCCCACGTCGACACCCTCGGTCCGCAGGCCGTGGACGTGTTCTACCTGCAGGAGGACTCGGCGGGGGTGCTCGGGGACGGCCGGGCCGCCGAGGCCGCCCATGCCGTCCGCGCCGCACTCTCGGGGGACGCCGGTTAGGCTTGACCCTCGACTGGCCGCCACCCGGCCGACGTACGACTGACGAGGACCGACTTGTTCGCCACACTCTCCGACCGGCTCGCCGACACCTTCAAGAACCTCCGCGGCAAGGGCCGGCTCTCCGACGCCGACATCGACGCGACCGCCCGGGAGATCCGGATCGCGCTGCTCGAGGCCGACGTCGCGCTGCCCGTGGTCAAGGAGTTCGTCGGCGCGGTCAAGGAACGGGCCCGCGGCGAGGAGGTCAGCCAGGCCCTCAACCCGGCCCAGCAGGTCGTCAAGATCGTCAACGAGGAGCTCGTCAACATCCTCGGTGGCGAGACCCGCCGGCTGCGCTACGCCAAGAGCGGCCCGACCGTCATCATGCTCGCCGGCCTCCAGGGTGCCGGCAAGACGACGCTCGCGGCCAAGCTCGCGCTGTGGCTCAAGGAGCAGGGCAAGACCCCGATGCTGGTCGCCTGCGACCTCCAGCGCCCCAATGCCGTCAAGCAGCTCGAGGTCAACGGCGAGCGCGTCGGCGTCCCCGTCTTCGCCCCCGAGCCCGGCAACGGGGTGGGGGACCCGGTCGGCGTCGCGCGCGCGTCGCTCGAGGAGGCCAAGCGCAAGCTGCACGACGTGGTCATCGTCGACACCGCCGGCCGTCTCGGCATCGACTCCGAGATGATGCAGCAGGCCGCCGACATCCGCGACGCGGTCCAGCCCGACGAGGTCCTCTTCGTCGTCGACGCGATGATCGGCCAGGACGCCGTGGTCACGGCCCAGGCCTTCCTCGAGGGCGTCGGGTACGACGGCGTGGTCCTCACCAAGCTCGACGGTGACGCCCGCGGCGGTGCGGCGCTCTCCATCGCCTCGATCACCGGCAAGCCGGTCATGTTCGCCTCCGCCGGCGAGAAGATGACCGACTTCGACCTCTTCCACCCGGACCGGATGGCCTCGCGCATCCTGGACATGGGTGACGTGATGACCCTGATCGAGCAGGCCGAGAAGGCCTTCGACCAGGAGCAGGCGCTCAAGGCGGCCCAGAAGCTCAGCGGCCAGGGCGGGGAGTTCACCCTCGACGACTTCCTCGAGCAGATGCAGCAGGTCCGCAAGCTCGGCTCGATGTCGAAGATCATGGGGATGCTGCCCGGGATGGGGCAGTTCCGCGAGCAGCTCGAGAACTTCGACGAGCGCGAGATCGACCGGATCCAGGCGATCATCCAGTCGATGACCCCGGCCGAGCGGGCCAACCCCAAGATGATCGACGGCTCCCGCCGGGCCCGGATCGCCAAGGGCTCGGGCCGCCAGGTCTCCGACGTGAACAGCCTCGTCGACCGGTTCTTCGAGGCCCGCAAGATGATGATGTCGATGGCCCGCGGTGGCGGCATGCCGGGGATGCCCGGGATGCCGGGCATGCCGGGGATGGGCGGCAAGCGCGGGAAGACCAAGGCGCAGCCCAAGAAGGGCAAGGGCGCCAAGCGCTCCGGCAACCCGGCCAAGGCCGCCCAGCAGGCCGCCGCGGAGAAGGAGAAGGCCGCGTCCGGTGGCAACCCGTTCGGTGCGCCCGGCGGCGAGGACATCGACTACGAGAAGGCCGCCGCCGCGCTCGACCTGCCCCAGGACTTCTCCAAGTTCCTGAAGTGAGCCGCCCAGCCGGGCACGAGCGGAGCGAGTGCGCGGTGTGGGGGCGGCCAGGTCGAGCAAGCGACGCGACTGAGGGACGAAGTCGCGCGAGCGCGCCGAGACCCGGTGACACGAAAGGCAACGTCGCGTGACAACGACCCTCGTCGTCGATGCCGCCAACGTGGTGGGCAGCCGCCCCGACGGCTGGTGGAAGGACCGGGCCGGTGCCGCGCGCCGGCTGCACGAGGGCCTCGCGGTGGCGGACACGCCGTACGACGAGGTCGTGCTCGTCCTCGAGGGCGCCGCGAAGGGCGGGGTGCGCCCGGGCCGGGACGGCCACCTGCGCACCGTGCACGCGCCGCGGAGCGGCGACGACACGATCGTCGCGGAGGCCCGGGCGGCCGCGGAGCGGGGGCACCGGGTCACCGTCGTCACCGCCGACCGGATGCTGCAGGCCCGCGTGCAGGGGCTCGGCGCGGTCGCCCTCAGCCCGTCGTGGCTGCTGGACCAGCTGCCCTGAGCCTGGATCCACCGAAGGCCGCCGTCGCGCGGCCTTCGGTGGATCCAGGCTGAGGTCGCGATAGCGTCGCCGCCATGACTGCCTCCTCGACCGCACTGAGGTTCAGCGGACCGGTCCTGCCCGACGGCGAGCCGCGGGACCTGTACGTCGTCGACGGGCGCGTGACCTACGAACCGGTCGCGAGCGCCGAGGACGGCGGCCGCGGCTGGATCGTGCCCGGCCTGGTGGACGCGCACTGCCACGTGGGGCTCGACAACCACGGCGCGGTCGACGAGGCCACCACCGAGAAGCAGGCGATCACCGACCGGGACGCCGGCGCCCTGCTGCTGCGCGACTGCGGGTCGGCCGCGGACACCGCGTGGGTGCACGACCGCGAGGACCTGCCCCGGCTGATCCGGGCGGGCCGGCACATCGCGCGCACCAAGCGCTACATCCGCAACTACGCCCACGAGGTCGAGCCCGCCGAGCTGGCGTCGTACGTCGCGCAGGAGGCGCAGCGTGGCGACGGCTGGGTCAAGCTGGTGGGGGACTGGATCTCCCGGGAGGAGGGCGACCTGGCGCCGTCGTTCCCCGAGGAGGCCTTCGCCGAGGCGATCGCCACGGCCCACGAGCACGGGGCCCGGGTGACGGCGCACTGCTTCGGCACCACGGTGCTGCCCGAGCTGATCCACGCCGGCATCGACTGCATCGAGCACGGCACCGGGCTGACCACCGACCTCATCGACGCGATGGTCGCGCGGGGCACCGCGCTGGTGCCGACGGTCGTGCAGCTCAACAACTTCCCGCAGTACGCCGACGCCGGCGAGGCCAGGTTCCCGGCGTACGCCACCACCATGCGGGACCTCCACGCGCACCGGCGGGAGACGATCATGTCCGCCTACGAGGCCGGGGTGGCGATCTACGCCGGCACCGACGCCGGGGGAGTGCTGCCGCACGGCGGGATCGCGGGCGAGGTGCTGGAGCTGGCCGCCTACGGGTTCAGCCCCGAGGACGCCCTCGGTGCCGCCTCCTGGCGGGCCCGCGAGTGGCTCGGCTGGAACGCCACCCTCGACGAGGGCGCCCCCGCGGACTTCGTCGTCCTGGACCGGAACCCGCTCGAGGACCTCTCGGTGCTGCGCACGCCCTCGCGGGTCGTGCTGCGGGGGCGCATCGTCGCCTGAGCTCGCCCGGGACGTCATACGCGCCGGCTGCCCGAGCGACCGCCTCGGATGACCTCCCGCGAGACGTCATCCGTTCCGGTCGCGCCGGCGACCGGCTCGTACGACGTCGCCCTGGCCAGCCGCCGCCCCGCGATCCCGAACGCGAACGCGACCGGGAGAACGATGCTGCCCAGCGACACCACCTGCACGATGCCGATGGCCAGGGGAAAGGCCAGCGCCAGCAGCCAGCTGGTCGCTCGGGGCCGGAAGCCGCGTCGCAGCAGGCTGATGCCGAGCATCGTCGAGCCGACCATCAGGATCGGGATGGCGGGCAGGCCGATCAGGAACGCGGGCTCGAAGAAGGCGTTGTAGTCGGTCAGCTGGGTCCAGTAGTCCAGCGCCACCGACACGCACGCGTAGACGTACCCGACCAGGGCGACCCGCCAGGCCCACCTCTCGAAGCCCTGCGGCCGGCGGTTCCGGCGCACGACGAACGCGGCGAGGGTGAACGCGAGGAACACCGGCAGCCAGAGCTTGCCGTAGGTGAGGTAGACGGTGTCGGGGTCGGCCCAGTCCAGCAGCGGGGCCAGGGCCTTGCGGCCCGGGTCGGACCAGACCCGTGTCGTCCAGGCCTGCAGGTCCTCCTTCCCGTCGACGGTGTTGTGGCGGGCCATGGCGTGCAGCGGGCTGAGCACCAGCCCGGCCCAGGCCATCGCCCAGGCGAAGCGGCCGATCCTGCGTTGCGTCTCGTGTGACTCCAGCATGGGTTGCTCCCCGTCCCGGGCGGTCCCGACGACCGCCGTGCTCCGACGCTAGGAAGTCGCGGTCCCGGCGTCGTCAGTCCCGGGGTCGGATCCACGTCAACCCGTGGTTTGACGTCGCGCTGCGCCTGATCGCCGTACTCTCCGAGGCATGGGTACGGCGCTCGCGGACCGTCTGCGCACCGGCACGGCCCGGCTGCGGGGCAGCCGGGCCATGGACGTGGGCGTCCCGGCCCTGCTGGTTCTGGTGGGCGCTGCCGAGCTGGCGGCCAGCGGCGTCGCGCACCCCGGACGCGGCATCGCGCTGGAAGCGGTGTCCGCGGCGCTGCTCGTGCTCCGGAGACGACTGCCGGTCGTGGCGCCCACGGCGGCGATGTGCCTGCTGTTCCTGATGCCGCTGCTGGGGCCGCAGCTCGACCAGACGGCCGCCCCGATCCTCTTCATGGCAGTGGCGTGCTACACGCTGGGGCGCTGGCGCGCGGACCTGGCGGGACTGGTGGGCCTGGCGGTGACGCTCGCGGTCTTCTGGGCGGTCTACCACTTCGTCGACGAGCGCCAGCACAACGTGACCGACGCGCTGTTCATCCTCACCCTGCTGGTCCCGCCGTACGTCGCCGGCCGGCTGGTCCTGCGCCTCGACGCGGCTCGGATCCTGGCGCTGCGGCACCAGGAGCTGGTCCGCGCCGAGGCCGTGAGGGCCGAGCGGGACCGCATCGCCCGGGAGATGCACGACGTCATCGCGCACTCGATCAGCGCGATGGTCGTGCAGACGGCCGCGGCACAGGACCTGGTCCGGACCGACCCCGACCGGGCCGAGCGGGCCCTGGCCGACGTCGCCGCCACGGGCAGGCAGGCGCTCTCGGAGACCGGGCGGCTGCTGCACCTGATCCGCGACGACGCGGACGAGATGGCACTGGCGCCGGCTCCGGGGCTGGCTCAGCTGGCCGACCTGGTCGCTGACTTCCGCAGCAGGGGGCTCGACATCGACGCCCGACTGCCCGAGCCGCTCCCGGCCCTGCCTGCTGCGCTCGACCTCTCGGCCTACCGCATCGTGCAGGAGGCGCTCACGAACGCCCTCAAGCACGGCGCCGACCGCACCGCCGCGCTGGTGCTCAGCAGCGATCCGCAGGCGCTGCGCATCGACGCCTCCAACCCGACCGACGGGAGCAGCGGCGACGGGAGCCGGCTCGGGCTGCTGGGGATGCTCGAACGGGTCGCGCTCGTCGGCGGCACACTCGACCACGGCCCCGACCCGAGCGGGCGCTACGTCGTGAGCGCCACGCTGCCGTTGGCCTCGCCATGACCTCCGTGGTGGTCGCGGACGACCAGGACCTGGTCCGGTCGGGGCTCGAGCTGGTGCTCGCCACTCGCGGGATCGACGTCGTCGGCCACGCCGCTGACGGGCGCGAGGCGGTCGACGTCGTCGCACGCACGCGGCCCGACGTCGTGCTCATGGACATCCGGATGCCCGTGCTCGACGGGATCGCCGCCACCCGGGAGATCGTCGCCGCCGGGCTGCCGAGCGCCGTGCTGGTGCTCACGACGTACGACCTCGACGCCTATGTCTACGGCGCCCTGGCCGCCGGGGCGTGCGGCTTCCTGCTGAAGGCGACGCCGCCGGACCGGCTGGTGGCCGGCATCGAGACGGTGGCGGCCGGGGAGGCGCTGCTGGCGCCGACCCTGACCCGGCGGCTGATCGAGGAGCACGTGAGCCGTCCGGCGCCCCTCGACGGGGTGCCGCCCGAGCTCGAGTGCCTGACCGAGCGCGAGCTGGAGGTGTTCGGGCTGATCGCGCGCGGCCAGGACAACGACGCGATCGCGCGCGCCCTGGTGGTCAGCGAGGCGACGGTCAAGACGCACGTGAACCGGATCCTGGCCAAGCTCGGCCGGCCGTCGCGGGTGCAGCTGGTGGTGCTCGCCTACGAGACCGGGCTGGTCCGCCCGGGCGTCGGCTGACCGCCGTCAGCTCGGCTGCTGTCCTGGCGGCTGGTACGTCGGGGTGGGCTGCTGCGGCCGGCGGGGCGCGCCGTTCGCGAACCTCACGCCGGTGACGATCAGGACGATGAGACCGATCGCGCCGAGCAGGACCGGCGCCAGGATGGTCGCGAGGATCCCGCCGACGAAGGTCCCGAAGTCCGGGGCCGGACCGATCTCGGCCGGCCCACCGGTCGGCGCGCAGAGCACCCGCAGCTCGCCCGAGCCCGGGTCGAACCGCCGGTCGCCGATCCACTCGCCACCTCCGCCGGACTTCGTGAAGCTGCCGGAGACGGGGGAGTAGGCGACCTCCTGGCCGGTCGCGGCGTCGACGATCGAGCAGTCGGCGGCGTCGTACTCGTGGACCCACAGCATCCGGTCGCCGTCGGTCCCCACCGTGACCGCGTGCTGCCGCCCGTCGGCCGGGATCGTCGCGTCGGTCTCCAGGAAGCCCCGGAGCGTCCAGACGAACATCCCGATCCCGATCGCCAGCCCCGCGAGGATGAGCCCGCCGCCGACCACGAACCACCAGCCGCTGGGCCGCGGCTTGCGCGGGGGCGGCGGCGGGACGGGGCCGCCGTACGGCGGGGGTGGGGGAGCGCCGTACGGTGGCGGTGGGTACTGGTTCATGGCCCCACACTGCCCGATTTCGGCAGGCCGCACCGATCTGGCAGAATCACCCGCTGAGTCCTGTGCGCCCGGACCCTCTCATCCGGACGCCGCAGTGCCCACGAGGAACCCGAACCGGTGTCCCCACTCAGGTTCGCGGGTCCCTCACCACACACCATTCGTCCAAGGAGACACCACCAACGTGTCGGTCAAGATCCGTTTGAAGCGCCTCGGCAAGGTCCGGGTGCCGCAGTACCGCATCGTCATCGTCGACTCGCGCAAGAAGCGTGACGGTCGCGTGATCGAGGAGATCGGCAAGTACCACCCCAAGGAGGACCCGTCGTACATCGACGTCGTCTCCGACCGGGCGCAGTACTGGCTGGGTGTCGGCGCGCAGCCGACCGAGGCCGTCGAGGCCATCCTCAAGGTCACCGGTGACTGGCAGAAGTTCAAGGGCCTGCCGGGCGCCGAGGGCACCCTGAAGACCCGCGAGGCGAAGCGCGACAAGCTCGAGATCTTCAACGAGGCGCTCAAGGAGGCCGCGAGCGAGCCCAAGGGCGGCGCCGTGACCAAGAAGGCCGCCTCCAAGAAGGCCGAGAAGCCCGCCGAGGACACCCCGGCCGAGGTTCCCGCCTCGGAGACCCCGGAGGGTGCGGCCGCTGAGGCCGAGGCCGCCGAGAAGGTCACCGCCGAGGACGCCGGCAAGAGCGAGGCCTGAGCATGATGCTCGCCGAGGCGCTCGAGCACCTGGTGCGCGGCGTGGTCGAGCACCCGGACGACGTGAGCGTCCGGGACAAGCAGCTGCGTCGCGGCTCGATCCTCGAGGTCCGGGTGCACCCCGACGACCTCGGCAAGGTGATCGGCCGCGGTGGCCGCACCGCCACTGCCTTCCGCACGGTGATCTCCGCGCTGGCCGGCCGTGGTGGGGCCCGGGTCGACTTCGTCGACGTCGACCGGCGCCGCTGAGGCAGTTCGCTTGAATGGGTGTCGCCCTCCGGGGTGGCACCCGTTCAGCATTTCCAGGCACTGACAGGAAGGCAACCGTGGTCTCGACAAGCTCGACCGACGCTGGTTCGACCGACGACGGCTCGATCGAGGTCGTGGTCGGCCGGATCGGCAAGCCGCACGGCGTCCGCGGCGAGGTGACCGTCGACGTGCGCACCGACGAGCCCGAGCGCCGGTTCGTCACCGGCGCGGTGCTCCGGGCGGAGCCGCCGCGCGGGTCGGCCACGGCCCTGTCGGCGGTGACCGTGGCCCGGGCCCGCTGGCACCAGACCACGCTGCTGGTGACCTTCGAGGAGATCGGCGACCGCAACGCCGCCGAGGCGGCCCGCGGGCTCGTGCTGCACGCGACGATCCCCGCGGACGAGTCGCCCGAGGATCCCGACGAGTTCTACGACCACCAGCTGGTCGGGCTCGCGGCGTACGACCTCGACGGCGCCGCGCTGGGCGAGGTGAGCGGGCTGGTGCACGGAGGCGCCCAGGACCTGCTCACGATCCGCACCCCCGACGGTCGCGACACCCTGGTCCCCTTCGTCAAGGCGCTGGTGCCCGAGGTCGACCTCGTCGCGCGCCGCGTCGTGGTCGCCGACCGGCCGGGCCTGGTGACGCCGCTGCCCGAGGACGAGTAGGCACCGTGCAGATCGACGTCGTCACGATCTTCCCCGACTACCTCGCGCCGCTGGAGCTGTCGCTGGCCGGCAAGGCGCGGGACAAGGGACTCCTCGACATCCGCGTGCACGACCTGCGCCGGTGGACCCACGACCGCCACCGCACGGTCGACGACACGCCGTACGGCGGTGGCGCCGGCATGGTGATGAAGCCCGAGCCCTGGGGCGAGGCGCTCGACGACCTCGAGCTCGACGGGGCGACGCTGGTCGTCACGACCCCGTCCGGCGAGCCGTTCACCCAGGCGCTCGCCCGGGAGCTCGCGACCCGCGAGCGGCTGGTCTTCGCGTGCGGCCGCTACGAGGGGATCGACCAGCGGGTGCTCGACGAGGCCCGCACCCGCACCGAGGTGCGCGAGATCTCGATCGGCGACTACGTGCTCAACGGGGGAGAGGTGGCCGCGCTGGCCATCACCGAGGCCGTGGTCCGGCTGCTCCCGGGCTTCATGGGCAACCCGGAGTCGCTGGCCGAGGAGTCCCACGAGGACGGGCTGCTGGAGTACCCCGTCTACACCAAGCCGGCGTCCTGGCGGGGGCACGACGTACCCCCGGTGCTGCTCTCGGGCGACCACGCCGCGATCCGGGCGTGGCGCCACGACCAGGCGGTACGCCGGACCGCCGAGCGCCGCCCCGACCTCGCCCACCCCTCGGTGCTGCTCGACGACGTCGAGGTGCGACTGGTCCAGCCCGGTGACGCGGGGGAGCTGTTCACCCTGCAGCGGGCCTGCTGGCTGCAGGAGCAGCAGGACAACCCCGGCGTGGAGATCCCGGCGCTGCACGAGACGCTCGAGGACCTGCGCGGCTGGATCGCCCGCGACACCGTGCTGGTGGCCCGGTCCGCGGGGCGTCTGGTCGGTGCGGTGCGCGCCGACCTGCACGAGCGCACCTGGGAGATCGGCCGGCTGATGGTCGCCCCCGACCTCCAGGGCCGCGGCCTCGGCCGGGTGCTGCTGCAGCGCGTCGAGGCCGCCGCGCCGCCCGAGGCCACGGCGTACGCGCTGTTCACCGGCGCCGGCAGCCTGCGCAACCAGAAGCTGTACAAGAAGGCCGGCTACCGGCTGCGCGGGGAGGTCGAGCCGGGCGTGGTCCGGCTGACCAAGACCGTCTCGAAGCGATAGTCCGTGACGCTTCTGCTGTGGAAAACACGTCATCCACAGCAGAAACGTCACGGACTATCCGCCGGAACCCGGATTACCGGCCCCGGGTCGGGCTGTGGCAAACTTGCGCCTCGGCCCGTCGGCCAAACAGGGATCGCCCCGAGGACTCGTTCCGATCGGGGGGTCCGCGTCGGTTCCTGCCACAGGGGGAGCATGACGCCGCCGGCCAGCACGACGGGCCCACAACAGAACGTTCCCCGTACCGCGGCTGACCTGTGGCACTCGCGAGGAGAGACAATGAGCAACGTCATTGCCGAGCTCGGCAACTCGATCAAGCGCGACGACGTCCCCGCCTTCCGCGCCGGTGACACCGTCAAGGTCCACGTCAAGGTCGTCGAGGGCAACCGCTCCCGCGTCCAGATCTTCCAGGGCGTCGTGATCCGCGTGCAGGGCTCCGGCGTGGGCCGCACCTTCACCGTCCGCAAGGTCTCCTTCGGCGTCGGTGTCGAGCGCACCTTCCCCCTGAACTCCCCGATCTTCGAGCAGATCGAGATCGTCACCCGCGGTGACGTCCGCCGCGCCAAGCTCTACTACCTGCGCAACCTGCGCGGCAAGGCCGCCAAGATCAAGGAGCGTCGGGAGGCCTGAGCGAGTCTCAGCCAACCGCTCTATACGCTCTGCGCGTGACTTCCGAAGACCGCGACTCCACATCCGTCGTCGAACCAGACGGTGAGGGGTCGCGGTCTTCGCGTTCCCGCAAGAAGAAGAAGCACCTGCCGGTGTGGCAGGAGACGATCCTGCTGCTCGGCATCGCGCTGGTGCTGGCGATCGTCATCAAGGCGCTGTTCGTGCAGGCCTTCTACATCCCCTCGGAGTCGATGGAGCCGGGGCTGGTCAACAACGACCGGATCCTGGTCCAGAAGGTCTCCTACTGGTTCGGCGGCAGCCCCGAGCGCGGCGACGTGGTGGTCTTCAAGGACCCCGGTGACTGGCTCAGCCCCACCGAGAAGACCGGCCCGCAGAGCGGCATCACCGAGCTGATGGCCAAGATCGGCCTCTACCCCTCCGGCGGGCACCTCGTGAAGCGCGTGATCGGGGTCGAGGGCGACGTCATCAAGTGCTGCGACAAGCAGGGCCGCATCTCGGTCAACGGCCAGCCCCTGGACGAGGACTCCTACGTCAAGGAGAAGGGGATCGACTGCAACGGCCCGATGATCGGCGACTGCTCCCGGAACTCCTGGACCGCCGGTCCGGTGCCGAAGGGGCACATCTTCGTGATGGGCGACAACCGGGGGCACTCGGCCGACTCCACGGTCCACATGTGCCAGAACAACCAGACCGACTGTGTCCCGGGGGACGAGTTCGTCCCGGTGGACCTGGTGGTCGGCAAGGTCTTCGTGCTGCTCTGGCCCAGTGACCACTTCCGCTGGATCCAGCGTCCCGACACCTTCGCGGACGTGCCCGACGCCTCCTGAGGTCCGCTGGTCGCTGTGAGTGCACTACCCCGAGGGTCCACGGTCCGGCGCGACGCCGGGCTGTACGGCTACGAGCGCGCGCTGCGCCGGCACGGCATCGAGCCGATCGCCGGCGTCGACGAGGCCGGCCGTGGTGCCTGCGCCGGGCCGCTGGTGGCCGGCGCGGCGATCCTCCCCGCGGGCAGGGCCGGGATCATCCCCGGCCTCGCCGACTCCAAGCTGCTGACCGAGAAGGCCCGGGAGCGCTGCTACGAGCAGGTCGTGAAGCGGGCGCTGTCCTGGTCGGTGGTGGTCATCGGGCCCGAGGAGTGCGACCGGCTGGGCATGCACGTGGCGAACGTCGAGGCGCTGCGGCGCGCGGTCGCCCTGCTGGACGTCGCGCCGGCGTACGTGCTCACCGACGGGTTCCCCGTCGACGGCCTCGGGGTGCCCGGGCTCGCGGTGTGGAAGGGCGACCGGGTCGCCGCCTGCATCGCGGCGGCGTCCGTGCTCGCGAAGGTGACCCGGGACCGGCTCATGTGCGAGCTCGACGCCGAGTGGCCGGCGTACGACTTCAAGACCCACAAGGGCTACATCACCGACGTCCACGCCGCCGCCCTGACCGAGCACGGTCCCTCGCCGGTGCACCGGATGCGGTTCGTCAACGTACGCCGCGCCGCCGGGATGGAGCCGATGCTGCCCGGGGCAGAGGTGCCCGAGAAGTCGTCGGTCGGCTGACCGCGGCTGCGGCCACCGCGTGAGCGACGCCGCCACCCGCCACGACGACGTCGGCATCCTCGGTCACGCGTCTACGATGCGAGTCGGGGTGGAACACCATCCCGGACCTGCCGTGGGCCGCACGCGACCGAGGAGAGCTGATGAGTGCCGAGGATCTCGAGAAGTACGAGACCGAGATGGAGCTCACCCTCTACCGCGAGTACCGCGACGTCGTCTCGATCTTCAAGTACGTCGTGGAGACCGACCGCCGGTTCTACCTGTGCAACCAGGTGGACGTGAAGGCGCGCACCGAGGCCGGCGAGGTCTTCTTCGAGGTCTCGATGAGCGACGCCTGGGTGTGGGACATGTACCGGCCCGCGCGCTTCGCCAAGAACGTCAAGGTGCTGACCTTCAAGGACGTCAACGTCGAGGAGCTCAGCCCCGCCGACATCGATCCGTCGAAGGCCTGAGCCTGCCGCACTCCCGCTGACCGGGCCACGAGTCGTGCACAGCCCGGCCTCCCGTCCCCTTCGTCCACAGCCCCGGCTCCTCCGCGCCGGCGCCGTCCCCGCTCCCGGCGACGCTGGGCGCAGGAGGTCGGATGATGACGGGATCGGCAACGGCAGCGAGCAGGCAGGCGCTCGGGGCGTACGGCGAGCGGCTCGCGGAGCGCCATCTGTGCGCCCAGGGGATGGTCGTCCTCGACCGCAACTGGCGCTGCGACGAGGGTGAGATCGACCTCGTGCTGCGAGACGGCGACGTGCTCGTGGTGTGCGAGGTGAAGACGCGCAGCGGGGTCGGCTGCGGGACGCCGCACGAGGCGGTCACCGGGGTCAAGCTCGACCGGTTGCGACGGCTCGCCGAGCGCTGGGCGGGCGCCCACGACCTGCGGCCCCCGGAGGTGCGCATCGACCTGGTGGCCGTCCTCCGGCCGCTGCGCGGGCCCTCCGACCTCGAGCACGTCCGGGGGCTCGCCTGATGCCCTTCGCGACCGCCCACACGGTGTCCCTGCACGGGGCGCTGGGCCACCTCATCGACGTGCAGACCGACGTCTCGCCGGGTCAGGTCGGCCTCACCCTCGTCGGGCGGCCCGACCCTTCCCTGAACGAGGCCCGGGACCGCTGCCGGATGGCGGTCCTGAACAGCCGGCTGGAGTGGCCGTCGACCCGGAGGATCACGGTGCTGCTGTCGCCGGCCGACCTCGTCAAGCGCGGCACCCACTTCGACCTCGCCGTCGCGGTGTCCATCCTGGCCGCCGCCGGCACCGTCCCGCCGCGGGCTCTCGCCGGGACCGCCTTCATCGGCGAGCTCACCCTCGACGGGGGGCTGCGCTCGGTGCCCGGGGTGCTGCCGATGGTGCTGGCCGCGGCGGAGCGGGGCCTCCGTCGGGTGTTCGTGCCGGAGCCCCAGGCGCGCGAGGCGGCCATGGTGCCCGGGATGACCGTGATCGGGATGCGGTCCCTGGGCCAGGTGGTCGCCGAGCTGCGCGGCGAGGAGGTGCCCGAGGCGCCTCCGGTGGCGCCGATGTCGGGCAGCCGGCTGCTGTCCTGGCGCGGCTCGGAGCGCCGGGACGAGCTCGACCTGTCCCACCTGGTGGGCATGGCCGACGCCCGGTACGCCGTCGAGATCGCCGCCGCCGGCGGGCACCACCTGATGCTCTCGGGGCCCAAGGGCTCCGGCAAGACCAGCCTCGCCGAGCGGATCCCGGGCATCCTGCCGGACCTCACCCCCGAGGAGTCGCTGGAGCTGACCGCGATCCACTCGCTGGCCGGGGCGCTGGAGCCGGGCGACGGGATGCTGGTCCGGCCGCCCTGGTGCGCCCCGCACCACGACGCGAGCAAGACCAGCCTGCTCGGCGGCGGCCTCGGGCAGGTCCGGCCCGGCGAGCTCAGCCGGGCCCACGCCGGGGTCCTGTTCCTCGACGAGTTCCCGCTCTTCCGCACCGACGTCATCGACGCGCTGCGGCAGCCGCTCGAGAGCGGCGAGGTGACGGTCGCGCGCCGCGACGAGTCGGTGACGCTGCCCGCGCGGGGCATGGTCGTGCTGGCGTGCAACCCGTGCCCCTGCGGCGAGTACACGCCCCAGGTCAGCGAGAACCGGTGCCAGTGCCGGGAGGCGCAGCGGCGGGACTACCGGGCCCGGATCACCGGCCCCGTCGCCGACCGCATCGACATCCTGCGGCACCTCACCCCGATCCGGCCGCACGACCGCGACGACCTGTTCGGCCCACCGGAGGAGAGCGCCGCGGTGCGCGCGCGGGTCGAGGCCGCCCGGCTCCGTCAGGCGGAGCGGTACGCCGGCACCAGCTGGCGGCTCAACGGCCAGGCGCCGGGGCCGATGCTGCGCGAGCACTGGCCCCTCGAGCGCGCCGGTCAGAGCCTGGTCGACGACGCCGCCTACGCCGGCCGGCTCACCCAGCGGGGCGCCGCCCGGGTGCACCGGGTGGCCTGGACCGTCGCCGACCTGCGCGGCCTCCGCCAGCCCGGCGTGGCCGAGGTGCAGGCGGCGCTGCAGCTGAGGACGGGGGAGCCGCTCCTGCTGTCGGCGCTGGAGAGGCGCGCCGGATGACTGCGGCCGACGACGACCGCCTGGCTCGTGCGGCGCTCTCCCGGATCTCCGAGCCGGGTGACCTGCGGATCACCAGGCTGGTCAACGAGCTGGGGGCCGCGACCGTCTACGGGGGGCTCCGGCTGGAACGCGACCTCGAGGGCGTGCTGACCGACGTGGCGGCCCGGCTGGTGGCCGTCGACCCCGGACGGGAGCTGGAGCAGGCCGCGCGCCTCGGGGTCCGCTTCGTGGTCCCCGGCGACCCGGAGTGGCCGCACCAGCTCGATGCCCTCGCCGCCGCCGAGCCGGTGCAGGAGCGCGGCGGCGTGCCCCTCGGGCTCTGGGTGCGCGGGCCCCTGCGCCTCGACGAGCTCGACCGGTCGGTCGCGGTGGTGGGGTCACGGTCCGCGACGACCTACGGGGCCGGCGTCGCCGCCGACGTCGCGGCGCGCACCGCCCGGGCGGGTTTCGTGGTCGTCTCGGGGGCCGCCTTCGGGATCGACCAGGCCGCGCATCGCGGCGCCGTGGCGGCAGGCGGACGGAGCGTCGCGGTCCTGGCCTGTGGCGCCGATCGCGTCTACCCGGCCGCGCACCGGGCCCTGATCGACCATCTCGCGGCCGAGGGAGCCGTGGTCTCCGAGACGCCACCCGGGGGTGCGCCCACCCGGCTGCGTTTCCTGTCCCGCAACCGGGTCATCGCCGCGCTCGTCCGGGGGACCGTCGTGGTGGAGGCGGCGGTGCGCAGCGGGGCGCTGAACACCGCGAACTGGGCCTCCCGGCTGAACCGCCCCCTGATGGGGGTCCCCGGCCCGGTCACCAGCGCGCCGTCCCAGGGGGTGCACCAGCTGATCCGGGTGGGCGCCGCCACGCTCGTCACCTCCGGCGACGACGTGCTCGAGCTGCTCGGTGACGCGGGGGAGCACCTCGTGGACGAGCCGCGGGGGAGGACCCGGCCGCGGGACCGGCTCTCGGTGCGCCACCAGCAGGTGCTCGACGCGGTGCCGTCCGAGCGGACTGCGGCGACCGACTCCATCGCCCGCACGGCAGGCATCGGGCTCAGGGAGGTGCGGACCGCCCTGGACCGGCTCGAGCGCGACGGCCTGGTCGAGCGGGTCGAGGGCGGGTGGCGGCTCGCCGCGCTGGCCCACACCTGAGGGCGCCCACCCGCCTACACTCACGGTGTGACCGATGAGGCTGGCGAGGTCGGTGGTGCCGGAGCCGACGAGCTGCCCGAGCCGATGGCCAGGGTGCTCGGCGAGTACGAGCGCCACCTCGTCTCCGAGCGCGACCTCACCCACCACAGCGTGCGCGCCTACGTCGCGGACATCGCGGGACTGCTCGACCACGCCGCCCGGCTCGGGCACACCGACGTGGCGGGTCTCGACCTGCGCACGCTGCGCAGCTGGCTGGCCAAGCAGCAGACCCTGGGCCGCTCCCGGACCACCCTGGCCCGACGGGCCACCGCGGCCCGGGTGTTCACGGCCTGGCTCGCGCGCACCGGCCGGGCACCGGTCGACGCGGGTGCCAGCCTCGGCTCGCCCAAGGCCCACCACAACCTGCCGCCGGTCCTGCGGGTCGACGAGGCCGACGAGCTCATCCGCGCCGCGGCGGAGATCGCCGACGACGGCAGCCCGGTGGGCCTGCGCGACGTGGCCATGCTCGAGCTGCTCTACGCCACCGGGATCCGGGTGGGGGAGCTGGTCGGGCTCGACGTGGACGACATCGACCGGGACCGGTTCGTGGTGCGGGTCTTCGGCAAGGGGCGCAAGGAGCGGTCGGTGCCGTTCGGCCGGCCGGCCGCACGGGCGCTGGACTTCTGGCTCAAGCAGGGACGTCCCCGGCTGGTGATCGAGGGATCCGGGGCCGCGCTGTTCCTCGGGGCGCGCGGACGCCGGATCGACCAGCGCGCGGTGCGCACCCTGGTCCACCGCCGGATCGCCGAGGTCCCCGGAGCGCCCGACATCGGTCCGCACGGCCTCCGTCACACCGCCGCCACGCACCTCCTCGAGGGTGGCGCGGACCTGCGCTCGGTCCAGGAGCTGCTCGGGCACGCCTCACTGGCGACGACGCAGCTCTACACCCACGTGACCACCGACCGGCTCCGCCGGGCCTACCAGCAGGCGCACCCGCGCGCCTAGCGGAGACGCGTCAGCGGATCCGCTGAGGGTGGTCGAGCGAGCCGCGCGACTGAGGCACGAAGTCGCGGCCGGCGTGTCGAGACCCAGCGAAGTCAGCGGTCGGCGTGTCGAGACGCCATGGGTGTCCAGGCCCAGGTCAGACGCCGGGGACCATCCCGACGAGCGGCCGCCACCCGGCGTACGGAAGCGCTGGGCGTGGCACCGGGCTCGGCCCGACGTCGACCGGCACCTCCCGCCACAGCGGCAGCAGCCGCACCGGACCCGCGCCCACCAGCCCCAGCGGGTCGAGGTACGTCGTACCGCGCAGCCAGCCCCAGTGCAGGCAGGCCCGCGGGAAGCAGTGCGAGCCGGGCAGCTGCAGGACCCCGATCCGGTCACCGGCACCCACCGCGTCGCCCACGGCCACGCCGGCGCGCACCGGCTCGTAGGTGGTGCGGGTGTCGCCGTGGTCGACCACGACCACACCACGCCCCGCGATCGAGCCGGCGAAGGAGACGGTGCCCGGCAGCGCCGTGCGCACCGGCTGGCCCACGGTGCCGAGCAGGTCCACGCCTCGGTGACCCGCGCCCCAGGTCGAGGAGGGCGGGTCGAAGCCGGCGACGACCTCGGGCACCGGGTCCAGCGGCCACACGCCCACCGGATCCGGCTCCCCGGGCGCGCCCAGCGCCGCGCCTGCCCCGGACAGGGCAAGCACGACGCCCAGGACGACGACGAGGACGAGCCCGGGGAACCGGGTCCGGTGGGCGGTGAAGGAGACGGTGCAGGACGACATGCGAGCAGCCTGCCCGCGGCCGGGGCCGGACGCGCGGCGTACCGTCCGGGCTGGGGACAACCGGCTCGCCGGGAGCCGCTGTGCAGGGTTGCCGGCCCGCCTGCACGCTGATTGGCCGCCGACCGCAGCCGTCGACTACTCTGATCGCAGCAATCCTTGCGGATTGACTTCGCACGCTCGCTGACCGCGACGGAGCCTGACTTCTGGACTCCGGTCACCCGTGGGCGAGTCCCTCAGTCCTCTCCGGCGACGGAGCGGGTCGGGCCTCGTGCGAGCGTCAGGGCAACCGACACCCGTCGGGTGCAGCAACTGAAAACAAACGCAGAGCCCGTCACCGGCTCGTCCTGCTTCAAGGGCGGGCACACGGAGGCGCGCTCACCACACAGGAGATCTACATGGCAGTCGTGACCATGCGCCAGCTTCTCGAGAGCGGCGTGCACTTCGGACACCAGACCCGTCGCTGGAACCCGAAGATGAAGCGCTTCATCATGACCGAGCGCAACGGCATCTACATCATCGACCTGCAGCAGTCGCTGGCCTACATCGACCGCTCGTACGCCTTCATCAAGGAGACCGTCGCCAAGGGCGGCACCGTGATGTTCGTGGGCACCAAGAAGCAGGCCCAGGAGGCGATCGCCGAGCAGGCGACCCGCGTCGGCATGCCCTACGTCAACCAGCGCTGGCTGGGCGGCATGCTCACCAACTTCCAGACCGTGCACCAGCGGATCAACCGCCTCAAGGAGCTCGACGAGATCGACTTCGACGACGTGGCCGGGAGCAGCCGCACCAAGAAGGAGCTGCTCCAGATGCGCCGCGAGCGCGACAAGCTGAACAAGTCGCTCGGTGGTATCCGTGAGATGAGCCGCACCCCCTCGGCGGTGTGGATCGTCGACACCAACAAGGAGCACCTCGCCGTCGAGGAGGCGCGCAAGCTGCGCATCCCGATCATCGGCATCCTCGACTCCAACTGCGACCCGGACCTGGTCGACTTCCCGATCCCGGGCAACGACGACGCGATCCGTGCCGTCGGCCTGCTGACCCGCGTGGTCGCCGACGCCGTCGCCGAGGGCCTCATCGCCCGCTCCGGTGGCAAGTCCGGCGCCGAGACCGCTGAGGTCGGCGCCGAGGAGCCGCTGGCCGAGTGGGAGCGCGAGCTCCTGGGTGGCGACGCCGAGAAGGCCGCCGTCGAGGCGACCGGTGGCGACGCCGCTGCCGACGAGACCCCCGCGTCCGAGGCCACCGGCGCCTCCGCCGAGGCGACCGAGGCCGCTGAGGCGACCGAGGCCGTCGAGTCGACCGAGGCCGTCGAGTCGACCGAGGCCGCCGAGTCGACCGAGGCTGCCGCCCCGGCCTCCGACGAGGCCAAGGCCTGACGGTTCGACGGCTGGCCGTCGTGCGCCCGGCCCCTGGCCGGCGCACGACGGCGCCCGTTGACCGTCCCACTCACTGACACGTCTTAGGGAAGAAGGACCATGGCGAACATCTCCGCCGCCGACGTCAAGAAGCTCCGTGAGCTCACCGGCGCCGGCATGATGGACTGCAAGAAGGCCCTCACCGAGGCCGACGGCGACTTCGAGAAGGCCGCCGAGCTCATCCGCATCAAGCTCGGCAAGAAGATGCAGGAGCGCGGTGCGGAGCGCGAGGCCTCGGCCGGCCTGGTCGCCACCTCGGGTGGCGCGCTGGTCGAGCTCAAGTGCGAGACCGACTTCGTGGCCAAGGGTGACGACTTCGTCGCCGCGGCCCAGCAGATCGCCGACGCGGCCGCCGAGGCCAAGGCCGGCGACGCCGAGGCGCTCAAGGGCGTCCAGCTCGGTGACAAGACGGTCGGCGAGGTCGTCGAGAACCTCGCGATGACCATCGGCGAGAAGATCGAGCTCGGTCGCGTCGCCTACTTCGACGGCCCGGTCGTCGTGTACATGCACAAGCGTGCCGCGGACCTGCCGCCGGCCGTCGGCGTGCTGGTGGAGTACGACGGCAACGAGGACGCCGCCAAGGGTGCGGCCATGCAGGTCGCCGCCATGCGTCCGCAGTACCTCACCCGCGACGAGGTCCCCGCGGACGTCGTCGCCAAGGAGCGCGAGATCGCCGAGGCCACCTCGCGCGAGGAGGGCAAGCCCGAGCAGGCGATCGCCAAGATCACCGAGGGTCGCCTCAACGGCTTCTTCAAGGACGTCGTCCTGCTCGAGCAGCCGTCGGTCACCGAGAACAAGAAGACCGTCAAGGCGGTCCTCGACGAGGCCGGCACCAGCCTGAAGCGGTTCGCCCGTTTCGAGGTCGGAGCCTGATCCGCAGCGCTTGATGCAATAGATTGGCGCCAGACGTAGACGAGGAGGCCGGTTCGATGACAGAGATCCTGATCATCGGACCGGCCTTCTCGCACGCCAGCCCCCGAGACGTACGAAGGAGCCGCCCGTGACCGGGTACAAGCGAGTCCTGCTCAAGCTGTCCGGTGAGGTGTTCGGTGGCGGCAAGGTCGGCGTCGACCCCGACGTGGTCCAGAAGATCGCCCGCGAGATCGCCGCGGTCTCCCGGGCCGGCGTCCAGATCGCCGTGGTCACCGGCGGCGGCAACTTCTTCCGCGGCGCCGAGCTCCAGCAGCGCGGCATGGACCGGGTGCGCGCGGACTACATGGGCATGCTCGGCATCGTCATGAACTGCCTGGCGCTGCAGGACTTCCTGGAGAAGCTGGGCGTCGAGACGCGGGTGCAGACCGCCATCACGATGGGGCAGGTCGCCGAGCCCTACATCCCCCGCCGGGCGATCCGGCACATGGAGAAGGGGCGCGTCGTCATCTTCGGCGCCGGCATGGGCATGCCCTTCTTCTCCACCGACACGGTCGCGGTGCAGCGGGCGCTGGAGACCAAGTGCGACGTGGTCCTGGTCGCCAAGAGCGGGGTGGACGGCGTCTACACGGCCGACCCCAAGATCGACCCGACCGCGACGAAGTTCGACGACCTGACGTACGACGAGGCCATCAGCCGCGGCCTGCGGATCATGGACCAGACGGCGTTCGCCCTGTGCGGGGAGAACAAGCTGCCCATGCTCGTCTTCGGCATGGAGCCCGAGGGGAACATCCTGCGCGTGGTGCAGGGTGAGAAGATCGGAACACTGGTCAGCGCGGGCTGAGGCTCGGCCACCGGCCGCGCGCGAGCCAGTGACACCATCGACGTACGTGACGAATCAGGAGCAGCCGTGATCAACGACATCCTCAACGAGGCCGACAGCAAGATGGACAAGTCGGTCGAGGCGACGCGCGAGGAGTTCGCGGCGATCCGGGCCGGCCGGGCGCACCCGAGCATGTTCAACAAGATCGTCGTCGACTACTACGGTTCCCCGACGCCGCTGCAGCAGCTGGCGTCGTTCACCGCCCCCGAGGCGCGGGTGATCCTGATCCAGCCCTACGACGCCGGCGCGATGAAGAACATCGAGAAGGCGATCCGCGACTCCGACCTCGGCGTCAACCCTGCCGACGACGGCAAGCTCATCCGGTGCGTGTTCCCCGAGCTGACCGAGGAGCGCCGCAAGGAGTACATCAAGGTCGCCAAGGCCAAGGCCGAGGACGGCCGCGTCGCCGTGCGCAACCTGCGCCGTACCGCCAAGCAGAACCTCGAGAAGCTCGAGAAGGACGGTGAGGTCGGCAAGGACGACGTCACCGGTGCCGAGAAGCGCCTGGACTCGACCACCAAGAAGCACACCGACGCCATCGACGAGATGCTCAAGCACAAGGAAGCGGAGCTGCTCGAGGTCTGAGGACCTCCGCACTCCCAGCTCGATGACCGAGACCTCGCCCGGCCCTGCGCCGGTGCCGCAACCCAGCTACGGCCGAGCGGGCCGCGACCTCCGCAAGGCGGTCGCCTCGGCGGTCGTGCTGCTCATCGCGATCGCCGCGTCGCTCCTCGTCTGGAAGACGGCGTTCATGTTCATCGTGGCCGCGGCCGTGGTGGTCGCGGTGTGGGAGCTGCACAAGGGGTTCCAGGCCAAGGACATCGACCTCCCCGAGCAGCCGCTCATGCTGGGCGGGGTCGTCATGGTGGTGGTCGCCTACGTCTGGGGCTCCGCCGCCCTGGTGACCGCGACCGCCGTCACCGCCCTGGTGATCATGCTGTGGCTCCTGCGCCGGGGCATCGAGGGCTACGTCAAGAACTCGACGGCCTCGGTCTTCACGCTGGTCTACGTGCCGTTCCTGGGCTCGTTCGTGGCCCTGATGCTCGCGGAGGGCGGGATCACCGGCGGCGGCCTCGACGACGAGGGCGTGCAGGGCATCATCACGTTCGTCCTGGTCACGATCGCCTCCGACATCGGCGGGTACGTCGCCGGCGTGCTGTTCGGCAAGCACCCCATGGCACCGGTGATCTCCCCGAAGAAGTCCTGGGAGGGTTTCGCCGGCTCGGTGGTCTTCTGCGTCGTGATCGGCTGGGCGCTCGTGGTCTACCTGCTCGACGGCGACTGGTGGGTCGGCGTCCTCCTCGGCCTGATCGCCGTCGTGATGGCCACGCTCGGCGACCTCTGCGAGTCGGTGATCAAGCGCGACCTCGGGATCAAGGACATGAGCCAGGTGATCCCCGGTCACGGCGGCCTGATGGACCGCCTCGACTCGCTGCTCGCCACGATCGCCCCGGTCTGGCTGCTGCTGCACTACCTCGTCTTCTGACGTGACCCTGTTCCTCGTCCGGCACGGACGCCCCGCGCCCCGCCCCGGCGTACCCGCGCACGAGTGGGAGCTCGACCCCGCCGGCTTCGACGACGTGTGGGCGCTGCGCGAGTCCGGCCGGCTGCCGGACGCGGCGGTCTGGTACTGCTCCCCGGAGCCGAAGGCGACCGCGACCGCACAGCTGCTCACCGAGGCCGAGGTCGGCGTCGTCGACGGGCTGCGCGAGCACGTCCGCGAGTCCACCGACTGGATCGACGACTTCGCCGGCACCGTGGCGCGGGCCTTCGCCGAGCCGGACTCCCCGGCGTACGACGGCTGGGAGCCGCTCGCGGCCTGCCGGGACCGCGTCGTCCGGTCGGTGCGCGGCATCCTCGACGTGCACGCGGGCGAGGACGTCGTCCTCGTCGGGCACGGCACCGCGTGGACCGTCCTCGTGGCCGAGCTGACCGGCACCGAGCCCGACCTCGCGCGCTGGCGCAGCCTGGGCATGCCGGACCTCCTCGTCGTGCAGGCCTGACGGGCCCGTCCGCGTCAGAGCGGCGTCGGCACGAAGGGCAGGAAGGTGCGGACCCAGTCGAGCCGGTCGTCGAGCCAGCCGAGCAGGCTCAACGTGTTGCCGATGGACGCCGGCGGGTGGCTGAGGAGGGTGTCGGCCCGCAGCAGCCGCTCGAAGTCCACCGTGACCGGTCCGGCCCGGGGCCGGCCGTCCCGGGTCAGGAAGCCGACGCCGGCCAGCTCCATCACCTTGATGACCTCCTGGGCGACGATGCCGTAGGCGATCGTGGTCGGGTGGACCCCGTCGAGGGAGAACAGGCCGCCCTCGGTGCGGCCCTCCGGCCCGGACCGGAAGAAGCGGGTGGACGGCACCGGGTCCAGTGCGGCAAGCGCCGGCGGCAGCTCGTACGGCGTCCACCAGGTCGGCCGCGCCCACGGACTCTCGATGTAGCGGCGGGTGGCCAGCCGGTCGAGGATCGAGCCCATGTCGAAGAGGTACCAGTCCAGACCGTCGGAGCGGGCCGCGCCGACCGAGGCGATGATCGTCTCGTTGTAGGCGTCGATGGCCGAGTCGATCGCGCGCGCCTCGTCGCCGGTGAGGTGCGGGTCGTGCCTGGGGTCGAAGGCGTCGTCGGTGATCCACGGCCGGGTGTAGTAGGGGAAGTACCGCGAGTCGGGGCGGATCTTGCGGAACACCCCGCGCGTGATCGGCGCGATCGTGACCGAGGGGACGGTCGCGATGATCACGTGCCGGGCCTCGACGCCACGCAGGCGCTGCACCAGCAGGTCCCAGTCGGCCGCGAAGGCGCTGGGTCGCCACACGTTGCAGCCGATCCGGGCCTCGAGCCGCTGCTCCGGCGACAGCGTGGCGTAGTCGGCCGGGGTCCACGCGGGGCTCAGGCTGAGCACCGAGCCCAGCGCGTTGTTGGCGCCGAGGACGACGACCAGTGTCTCCACCCCCTCACCCGGCCGGGCCAGGTCGGTCACCGCGTCGAGCACGGAGCGTCCGCGGTTGCCCTTGCGTGCCCGTTGGAGGACCGGCCAGGCGGCGCGGTCCTGGTGGTGCTCGACGAGCTGGGCCAGGAAGTCGTCGTTCGTGGGACGCCGGAGCCGGGCGGCGACCGAGGTGGCGGTCTGCAGCTGCGGGTCCAGCAGGTCCCAGCCGTAGACCGCCATGTTGTGGAACGGCGCCCCGGTGGGTGGGACGGCGGAGCCGGCGCCTCGTTCCCAGTAGTCCTCGACGTCGTCCATGTAGGAACGCAGCCACGCCGCGGCGCCGACGATCTCCCAGAAGTCGAGCCGGTCCCCGTAGCGCCCCTCGAAGGCCCGCGCGAGCCGTTCGAGGTCGAGCGGCAGCCCGCCCGGCCCGGTGGGCCACTCGTAGGTGGGGTAGGTGAACTGCCCGGCGGTGAGGCCGAGCTCGTAGGCGGTGATGGCCGGCCACGACAGGTCGGTGCGATGGATCGCGGCGCTCATGAACCCGTGGGTGAGGGAGTCGCCCACGGTCACCAGGCGGTGCTTCGCCGGTGCGGCGCCCGCGCGGGGCACGTCGACGCCGAGGGTCGGGTCGGTGACCGGCTCCCGTGGCGTGTCGTGGATCTGCACCTCGTCGGGAACCGTGCGTACGTCCGCCATCACTCACCGCCTGGAACGGGTCACCGGACGCGCCACGCGTCGCCGGGACCTCAGAGAGCCGCGTTGTCCCCTCGCACGCTACGCCGGTCCGCCGGCCTTCACCACCAGCCCTCACCACCAGCCCTGTCGGCGTGCCCAGCGGAGCAGGGTGAGGCTGATCGCGGCCATGACGACCAGGACGAAGGCCAGCTCGGTGTAGTGCGTCTGCTCGGACACGATGACGTTCATGCCGTAGACGGACGCGATCGCGGTGATCGGGAGGGTGACGGCGGCGATGACCGCCAGCCGCTCCATCGCCACCGTCATCTTCGTGTGCACCTTGGTCTGGTAGAGCTCGATCACGCCGAAGAGGAAGTGCGCCTCGCCGTCGGCCAGGGAGCGGACCCGGTCGAACTGCTCGGCCAGGTCGAGCGCCCCGGCGGCGTCGGGGTCGTCGGCCATCCGGTGGATGCCCGCCAGGCGGACCCAGATGTCGTGGCACTGGGCGGCCATGGTGCGGGTGGTGATCAGCTCGTGCCGGATCAGGAACAGCTGCTCCAGCAGCGCCTCCGGATCGCGCAGCTGCGACGCCATCACCTGCCGCTCCAGGCCCGGGAGCTTCTCGGCGACCTCCCGGATCAGGCCGCTCTGGCGCCGGGCCACGGCCGAGGTGATCGCGTAGGAGAGCTCCGCCGGGCTGCCCGGCCGGAACCTGCCCGCCTCGATCCTGGCCAGCACCCCGTCGGTCTCGACCTGGGCGACGGACTGGTGCAGCCCCGGGTTGATCGGTCCGTGCACCGTGACGAGGTAGTGGTGGGCGATGATCTGGTCGAGCTCGAGCAGGTGCACGTGGCCGGCGTCCCCGAGGTACGGCGACTGGGTGGTGACGAACACGTGGTCGTCGTACCCGTGCACGGTCGGGACGTAGTTGCGCTGCCGGCACCCCTCCACGACCATCGAGTGGCAGCCCAGGCCCGTCAACAGCGCCTCGCTCGCGTCGTCCCAGACCGGGATGTCGACCCAGAAGAAGCCGTCCTCGTGGGCGAACAGCTCGACGACGTCCTCGGGCTGGCGCGGATGCGCCCCCGACACGTCCACGAACCGGACCTCCATGAGGACAGAGTGGCGGTGTCGGCGAGGTGCCACAAGACACAGGCGGCGTACGGCGGGGACTGCTGACTCCGGCGTCGCGTTCTGCAAGGATCGAGACGATGAGCACCGAGCAGACCCACGAGGACGCCGGCCCGGCACGCCAGCCGGACTGGTGGCACCGCGACCACCCCACGTTCACGGCGATCACCGGCTTCTTCACGGGGCTCGCCTACATCATCGTGGTGCCGGGCCTGTACGCCTGGATCCTGAGCGGGATGCTCGACGACCGGCAGGCCGAGGACCTCTTCCCGTTCATCCTCATCTCGCTCGCCGTGCCGCTCGGTCTCGTCGTCGCCCCGCGGACCCGCAGGTTCGGGCTGTACATGTCGCTCGGGGTCGTGGCCACCGCCCTGGTGGTCATCGGTGTCGCCCTGCTGGTGCTGTGGATCCTCGTCTACCGTGACGCGGATCTCTCCACCTCGCTTTAGAGGTCCTCACCGCCCGGATGCGATGATCGGGGTCTGATGTCCGACGACGCCACACCCGAGACCGCCGCCCCCGAGACGCCCGCCGCGGCCGAGGGTGCCACCACCCTCCCGCTCGTGTTCGACGAGCCGCGCGGCCGCCGCAAGCCGCCGCGCCACCTCGCCGACCTCGCGGCCGACGAGCGCAAGGCGCTGCTCGAGGAGCAGGGCCTGCCCGGCTTCCGGGCCAAGCAGCTCTCGACGCACTACTTCGCGCGGCTGGTCGACGACCCGGCGCAGATGACCGACCTGCCCGCCGCGCAGCGCGACGACCTCGTGGCCGCCCTGCTGCCGCCGCTGATGACGCCGCTGCGCACGATGGAGGCCGACCGGGGGACCACCCGGAAGACCCTGTGGAAGCTCTTCGACGGGGCGCTCGTCGAGTCGGTGCTGATGCGCTATCCCGACCGCGCCACGATGTGCGTCTCGAGCCAGGCCGGCTGCGGCATGGCCTGCCCGTTCTGCGCCACCGGCCAGGGCGGCCTCCAGCGCAACATGTCCACCGCCGAGATCGTCGAGCAGGTCGTCGCCGGTGCCCGCGCGCTGTCGCGCGGCGAGGTGCCCGGCGGCCCGGGCCGCGTCTCCAACGTCGTGTTCATGGGCATGGGGGAGCCGCTGGCCAACTACAAGGCCGTCATCGGCGCCGTACGCCGCCTCACCGACCCGACGCCGAACGGCCTGGGCATGTCCGCGCGGGGCGTCACCGTCTCGACCGTCGGCCTGGTGCCGCGGATCAACCAGCTCGCCGGGGAGGGCATCCCGGTCACGCTGGCGCTGAGCCTGCACGCGCCCGACGACGAGCTGCGCAACGAGCTGGTGCCGATCAACACCCGCTTCTCCGTCGCCGAGACGGTCGAGGCCGCGTGGAACTACGCCCGGACCACCAAGCGTCGCGTCTCGATCGAGTACGCCATGATGCGCGGCATCAACGACCAGGCCTGGCGCGCGGACCTGCTGGGCGACGTCCTGAACTCCTACGGCGACTGGGGCTGGGTGCACGTGAACCTGATCCCGCTCAACCCGACCCCCGGGTCGAAGTGGACGGCGTCGGACCCGGCCGACGAGCGCGAGTTCGTGCGCCGGCTCGAGGCCAAGGGCATCCCCACCACGGTCCGAGACACCCGGGGCCGGGAGATCGACGGGGCCTGCGGCCAGCTGGCCGCCACCGAGTCCTGACGCGCCGGCCTCACGGCGTACTTCGCCGGGGCCGGCGCCGAGCCGCCCTCAGCGCAGGAACGCCGGCGCCGGCAGCAGCAGCTCCACGTTGCGGTCCTTGCGGGTGCCGCGGCGGTTCTCCGTGCGCTCCTGGGGGTCGTTGGCGGCGAGCAGCCGCCCCAGGGAGGCCAGCTTCATCGGCCCGTCGAGGTCGGGGCCCGGCTTCAGCGGCGAGGCGTGGTCGAGCATCGTCGTGAAGATCGACAGCGTCGTGTCCTGGTTGTCCACGATCTCGATGAGCCGGGACTGCTGCGGCCAGTCGATGTGCGAGGCCGTGTTGATCTCCCAGAAGCCGCCACCTGCCTGGCGGGCGTGCGCCCGCACCGAGTTGCTGTGGGTGTGGCCGTTGACCCAGGCGACGACGTTCTCGTGCGCGAGGAGCTCGGCCACCACCGCGTCGCCGAGCACCCGAGGCCCGGTGGCGCCGGGGGTGGCGTTGTCCATCGACCACGAGGTGTGGTGGCTGGCGAGCACGACCAGACGGTCGGTCGCGGCCGCGAGCTGCTGCTGGAGCCACGCGAACTGGGCCTGGTCCAGGGACCCCTCGGCACCGCCGTTCTCGTTGACTGAGTCCATCACGACGAAGCGGACCACGCCGCGGTCGAAGGTGTAGTACGCCGTGCCGTCGGTGCGGTTCTGCGCGGTGAAGCCGTGCCCGACCGGCAGGCCCGTGGTCGTGAAGTGCTCGGCCACGGTCTCGGCGCGGCTGAGCGGGCGACGATCGGCGTCCGGGGTGACGGTGCGGATGCCCATCGACGTCGACTTCTTGTCGCCCGTCGCCTGGGCCGCGAGCGCATCGGTGCGTGGTGCGTTGCCCTGCATCAGCTGGTCGTGGTTGCCCAGCGCCGCGAACCACTCGATGCCGAGGCCGTGCGCCTGGAACGGGCGGCGGCAGTCGTCGAGCAGGCCGGGCACGCGCGGGAAGCCGTACTGGGCGCGGTACTTGTCGGTCTCCTTGCCCGCCGGGGTGCCGTGCGGGTGCCAGAAGCTGGTGTCGTAGAAGTCCGGGTCGCCGTCCATGACGCCCTCGTACCTCGTCAGGTCGCCGGAGTCCTGCCGGATCCGGCCGCCGTCGAGGAGGTCGATGTTCCAGCGGATCTCGTTGTACTGCGAGTTGTCGGAGTTGTCGCCGGTCTGGATCGCGAAGGCCAGGCTCGTGCCCGTCACGGGGCCGCGGCCCACCCGGTTGATCTCCCGCACCATCGCCTCGGCGACGTGGGCGGTGAGGACCTCCTGGGGGCGGTAGGCGGCGGAGACCACGACGTCCCCGCCCTCGAGCCGGGCGGGGGACTGCGCGTCGACGACGTGCACGTCGGAGAGCTGGGCGAAGGCCAGCAGCGCCTGGCGGCGGTCCTTGCGGCCCGCCTTGGCGGCGGCGCCGAGGCCGGTGCGCACCACGTGCGCCTCGCCCTGCGCGTGCGCGAGAGGTGCCCAGCCACCGCGGCCGGCCGTCCCCTTGGCGATGACCTTGTCGAGGCTGCCCCGGTGGCGGGCGGTGCCCGCGACGGCGGCGTCGGCCAGGCCGCCGAGACCGGCGAGGGCGGCGGCGGCGCCCACGGCGCCTGCGGAACGGAGGAGGTCACGACGGCTCAGGGTCACGAGCCGAAACCCTAGTTTTCGCGAGCCTCCCGCGTGGTGTTTTCGATGAGGTCGGCTGCTTCCTCGACCGTGTCGACGAGGTGCACGTGGCGCTCCATGGCGCGGCCCCGCGACAGCGACGAGAGCAGCGGCCACGCGGGCACGGTCTCGGTCCAGTAGCTGCGGCCGACCAGCACCATCGGCGCGACCGACGACTCGTCGGCGTAGAAGTTCTCGCAGCCGTCCTGGAAGACCTCCTGGACGGTGCCGCCGACGCCGGGCAGGAACACGATGCCGGCGTCGCAGACCTCGACCAGGATCGCCTCGCGCGTGGCGTTGCGGAAGTACTTCGCGATCGCGGTGGCGAACACGTTCGGCGGCTCGTGGCCGTAGTGCCAGGTCGGGATGCCCAGCGACTCGGTGGCGCCCGGCCAGCGGTCGAGGACCTCGAGCGCGACGTCGGCCCAGGCCCCGACGGAGGGCCGGTACCCGGGCACCGCGGCCAGCTGGGCCAGCGCCTTCTCGTGGTCCTCCTGGGGGCGGTCGGCGAGGCGGGCGCCGAGGTTGGCGGCCTCCATGGCGCCCGGGCCGCCGCCGGTGGTGACCACGTGCCGCTGCCCGAGGAGCCGACCCAGCCGGGCCGCGTCGGCGTACTCCGGCTCGTCGCGTTGCAGCGCGTGACCGCCCATGACCCCGACGAGGTGACGTGGCCGGACCCAGTCGACCAGCGCCTGGTCGATCGCGTGGTCGTGCAGGGCCCGGGCGAGCATGGACTCCTGGTCGCCCGGGGCCTTCGACCAGGCGTACGCGCGGGCGTCGAGGCTGGCGGGGTACGACGCCGCGTCGTACAGCTCCTCGGCGGTGTAGAGCGTGGACCGGAAGGGGTCGACCGGCACGCCCGTGACCGACGGGAAGACGATCCCGCCGCGCGCCTCGATCCGCTCGGCGTCCCCCTCGGCGAACGTGCAGCCGAGGAACGACGCGCCGGCGACCTCGCAGCGGGCCAGGTCCTCCCCGCGCGCGGAGAGGTCGACCGCCTGGACCCACCAGCCCGTCAGGCTGGTGGTGCCACGGGCCATCCGGCGGTCGAACTCCTCCAGCGTCTCGATCTCGACGACGCGGCCCCGGGTGTGTCTCACACCGGAAACCTACGCCGCCGCGACGTCAGAACGCGTGCGCCACCAGCTCCCCGAACAGCTCGTGCTCGTCGACCCCGAGCCCCTTGCCGCGGAACCAGGCGCAGACGTTGGCGCAGTCCCGCATCAGGAAGTCCATCCCCGCCGTGTTGCCGGCGAGGTCGACGATCTGCGGCAGGTCGATGATCACGAGCCGCTCGCCCGCGGCGAGCATGTTGTACGCCGAGAGGTCACCGTGGACGACCCCGTGCTGCACCATCGTGGCCATCGCCTCGCGCAGCTGCTCGAAGTACGACGCCAGCAGGTCGGGCTCGGGGCGGGTCTGGGCCAGCCGCGGCGCGGTGTCACCGTCGACGGTGATCCACTCCATCAGGATCTCGGTCCCGTCGATCTGCACCGGGTAGGGGACCGGCAGGCCGATCTCCCAGAAGCGCTTGAGCGCGTCCCACTCCGAGACCGCCCACTCGCCGGCGGCGACGACCTTGCCCCACGTGCTCTTGCGCTTGAGGGCGCGCTCGTCGCGGGAGCGCTTGGTGCTGCGGCCCTCGGTGTAGGCCGCGGCGCGGTGGAAGCTGCGGTGCTCGTTGCTGCGGTACCGCTTGGCGGCCATCACCACCCCGCCGCCCGGGTCGGCCGGGTCGGCGCGCTCGACCAGGAAGACGTCGGCCTCCTTGCCGGTCTTGAGGATCCCGAGCTCGGTGTCGACCGCGCCGCGCGAGGTCACCACCCAGTCGGGACGGGGCTCCGGGCCGCGGCAGAGCGGCTCCACGTCGTACCACGTCGACCAGCGCTGGGTGCTGTCGTCGATGTCGTCGTAGGTGCGGAAGTCGAAGACGAACGACGGGTCGAGCCCGTCGAGGGCGTCGTCGGCTGCGTCGGTCCGGGGCAGCCGGACGAGGTTGTCAGAGGTGTACTGCTCGTACTGCGTGAAGTCCTGGGACATCGGTGTGGGTGCTCCATGAGATGAGAGAGAGACGGTCTGCGGACAGGCCGAGGACAGTGGTGGACATGTCACGGCTCCTCTCGGTCATGGGCACGGCTGCGAGATGACGCAGCGCCCGGGTCCGACCATGGTGCTGGCCGGTGCCCGGGCGCCACAACTGATTTATCGGGGGCTCAGCACACCGAGTCGGTCGGCTTCGGGTTGGTGAGGCCGAACAGCGGCCGGAGCGCCAGTCCGGCGAGGGTGCCGACCAGTGCCATCACGCCCCACAGCCAGCCGTGCAGGCTGAACGACGCGATGCCGCCGAAGTAGGCGCCGATGTTGCAGCCGAACGCGATCCGGGCCCCGTAGCCCATCATGATCCCGCCCAGCACCGCGCCGACGGCGAGCCGGCCGGGGATCCGCCGGTGCACCACGAACGCGCCCGCCGCGGCCGAGGCGACGAGGGCCCCGACGATGATCCCGAGGTCCATCACCGAGGTCAGCGACTCGAGCAGGGAGCTGGCTCCCGGATCGGTCGAGACCGGGCCGTCGGTGCCGTCGCTCCCGGCACCGAGTGCCGCTGCGATGTCCGTGCCCTGGAGCGTCGCCACCAGCCCGAGGCCGAGGGCGACGACGCCGATGGCGCGGCGCCGCCGCCTCGTGGCGGCGGATCTGGTCGATGGTGCGTGCAAGGTGCTTCCTCCCGAGATCGGGGCCCTGGGCCCGTGGAATCAACAAACACGATCAACTAACTACACTTAAGGACGTTACGGGCTCCTTCGATCTTTTTCCGAGGCCTCAGGCGGCCATGCCCGGGGTGGTCGGGATGGCGAGCTCGGCGACGCGGTCCCAGGCGTCGTCGACGTGCACGACGCTGCGGCCCATCCGGTGCAGCAGGCTGGCGGCGATGCCGGCCCGGTAGCCGGAGCGGCAGTGCACCCACAGCTCGCCGGCGGGGAGGGTGGCCCCCTTGGCCTCGACGTCCTGGACGGGCAGGTGCAGCGCGCCCGGCAGGTGGCCGGCGTCGTACTCGTCGCGCTGGCGCACGTCCACGACCACCCGCGGCTCCGGGGTGGCGCGGAAGCCGGCCCAGTCGGTGCGGCGGTACGACGCGGTCAGCTGGTCGCCGGCGTCGAGGACGTGGGTCCCGACGCCGTCGATGCCGATCGCGGCGAGGTCGCGCAGCGCGGGCCCGAGGTGCGTGGGGGAGTCGGTGAGCAGCACGATGTCGTCCTGCCAGGGCACCAGCCATCCGACGTACGTCGCGAACTGGGTGCCGTACTCCACGCTGACCGTCCCGGACACGTGCCCCGCGGCGTACGACGTCCGGTGGCGCAGGTCGACGACCCAGTCGCCGCGCAGGATGGCGTCGGTGACCTGCTCCGCCGTGACGGCGCGCGCGGTGCGGGGGAGGGCCCGGCCGGCGCCGGCGCGGTTCAGCGAGGCCATGTGCGGGTAGTACGCCGGGACCGGGCCGAACCCGGCGACCAGCTCGGCCACGAAGTCCTCGCGGTCGAGCAGCAGCGCCGGGTTCACGGCACGCTGCCCGGCGATCGTGGCGTCCCCGCCGGCGTGGCACGGGGTGGAACCGGCGCAGAAGCTGCCGAAGCCGTGCGTCGGGTGCAGGAGCGTCGCGGGGTCGAGTGCGCCGAGCGCCCGGGCGCTCGCCCACTGGGCGCGGGCGAGGTCGTGCGTGAGTCGCTCGTCGACGAGGTCGGTGCGGCCGACCGTGCCGTGCAGCAGGCTGCCGCCGCTGAAGAGCGCGCCGGGCGCCTCGCCCGCGGTGACGAGGAAGGACTGGTGGTGTCGCGTGTGGCCCGGCGTCGCGAGGACGCGCACCCGGAGGTCGCCGACGTCGACCACGTCGCCGTCGCGGACCCCGGTCCGTTCGAACTCCACCCGCTCGTCGGCGGAGAGCAGGTAGTCCGCGCCGTGGCGGCGGGACAGTCCGAGCGCGCCCGACACGTAGTCGTTGTGCACGTGCGTGTCCGCGACCGCCGTGATCTCGACGCCTTCGGACTCGGCAGCCCGCTCGACGGCGGTCAGGTCGCGGGGCGGGTCCACGACGAGCGCGGAGGCGCCGTCGTGGACCAGGTGGCAGCGGTTCCCGAGCTCGGGCACCTCCAGGGTGATGACCTTCATGGGCACTCCTCGAAGTCTAAGTAGAGTGAATTACTGTAGTTATACACCGCGTGGTGTCGGGCCCGACCCGCCGAGGGTCGGCTAGGTTCGCGCCGTGCACCGACGACACCCGGGCGACCGTCCCGTCCGGCCCGGCGCCCGGCTGCGTCGAACCGCCGCGCTGGTGGCCACGGGGATGCTCGTGGGTCTCCTTCCCGGCCAGTCCCTCGCGGGGACCACCGCGCCCTTCGGCAGCGACGGGATCGGCGACCCCTACTACCCGCTCGACGGCAACGGCGGGATCGACGTCCGGCGCTACGAGATCCACGACGCCTACGACTTCGCGGACCGCCGGATCTCGGGCTGGACCCGCCTCACCGTCCACGCCACCGAGACCCTCGGCGGCTTCCAGCTCGACTTCCTGCTGCCGGTCCGGGAGGTCCGGGTCGACGGCCGTCGGGTCGACTGGTCCCGGCCGAACCCGCACGAGGTCCGGGTGGCCGTGCCGATCCGCAGCGGCTCGACGTACGACGTCGTGGTGCGGTACGCCGGGCGGCCGGCCGCCAAGGGCTGGGACGGGGAGCACAACTGGCTCGCCGACGACACCGAGGTCGTCGCCATGAACGAGCCGCACATCGCGACCTGGTGGTTCCCGGCCAACGACCACCCGCGGGACAAGGCGCGGATGGACATCCACGTCACCGTGCCCCGGGACATGGACGTGATCGCCAACGGGCAGCGGGTCTCGCGCACCGTGCACGGCGACCGCGCGACCACGTCCTGGCGCGCGGCCGAGCCGATGGCGCCCTACCTGGCGTTCTTCGCGGCCGGCCACTTCGCGGTGCGTCAGGGCCGCGACCACGGCCTGCCCTGGCTGGTCGCGGTCTCCCGGGGGATCCCGCGCCCGGAGCGCGTGCGCCTGCTGCGGCTGATGGAGCGCACGCCGGCGATCGTGCACTGGCTGCAGGGACAGCTGGGCCGCTACCCGTTCTCGACCACCGGGGGTCTGACCACGCGGCTGAGCCCGGGCTTCGCGCTCGAGAACCAGACCCGGCCGACGTACGACATGGACCTCAGCTCCTCGAGCACCGTGGTGCACGAGCTGTCGCACCAGTGGTTCGGCGACTCCGTCGCCGTGGAGAGCTGGCGCGACATCTGGCTCAACGAGGGGGCGGCGACGTTCATGGAGGCCCGGTACGCCGAGACGCACGGCGGGCTGGCCGCGCAGAGCTGGCTGCTGGACACGTACAAGGACTACGCCGACGACTCGTGGTTCTGGGACCTCGACATCGCCGACCCGGGACCGGACCAGCTCTTCGAGTGGCCGGTGTACGAGCGCGGCGGCATGGCGCTGCAGGCGCTTCGGCACCGGATCGGGAGCGACGCGTTCTGGCGGCTGCTGCGCCAGTGGCTGCGGGACAACCGCGGTGGCAACGGCTCGACCGAGGCCTTCGTCGCGCTGGCCGAGCAGGTCAGCGGCGAGGACCTCGACGGGTTCTTCCAGGCCTGGCTGCGCGACGCCGCGCGTCCGGCCCGGACCGCCGCGAACGGCCTGGCCTGAGCGGCGCTCAGCCTGGATCCAGGCTCAGCCGCGCAGCCGCACCGAGAGGCAGGTGACGCAGCCCTCGAGCTTCTCGAACTCGCCGATGTCCACGGCGACGACGCGCAGCCCCCGGTCCTCGAACAGGGCGCGGGTGCGAGGCGCGCTGGTCGACATCAGGACCGTCCCGCCGTCCAGCAGCACCACGTGGGCGCCCGGCTCCTCGGGCACCGGCAGGAAGGCGTCCCACACCGTGGGGTCGTCGACGAGCGGCTCGAACCCCACGACGGTGCCGTCCGGCAACGCGGTCACGGCGGACTTCAGGTGCAGCACCCGGCTCACCGGCACGCCCACCACGGTGGCGCCCACCGGGGCCAGCAGCGCGGCGAGCTGCTCGACGCCCGAGGCGTTGGTGCGGCCGCCCAGACCCACCCAGACCGTCCCGCCGTGCTTGAGCACGTCGCCGCCGTCGAGGGTGCCCGGGGCCTCGATCCGCGCGATCCGGTAGCCCAGGCCGGCGAGGGCCTCCTCGGTGCCGACGGTCTCCGGCTTCCGCTCGTCCGCGCCGGGACGGCTGATGACGGCGAGGTCGCCGAGGACGACGACGGTGTCCTCGACGAACGCCGCATCCGGGCAGTCGTCTGCCGGCGGCACCTCCACCGTCTCCCAGCCCTCGGCCCGCAACGCCGCGACGTACCCCTCCCACTGGGTGCGGGCGAGGTCGACGTCGACCGGGGTGCGGGCGATGTGCGTGAGCAGGCCCTCGGCGAGGCGGGGGCTCGGGCGACGGACCAGCGCGCGGTTCATCGGGTCAGTGTCCCAACAGCGGCGCGACGGCCCGCGCGACCAGGCTCGGCCGCCGGGTCAGCCGCTCCTCGCCGTCGGCGAGCGTCATCGCGCGCAGCCCCGTGTTGATGCCCAGCCAGCGCAGCGGCTCGGGCTCCCAGGGCCGCGACCGGTGCCCGACCCAGGGCAGCGCGGTGAGGTCGGTGTCGCGGCGCAGGACGAGGTCGCGCAGGGTCCGCCCGGCGAGGTTGGTGGTGCTCACCCCGTCGCCGACGTAGCCGCCGGCCCAGCCCAGGCCGGTGCCGCGGTCCAGCCCGACCGAGGCGCACCAGTCACGGGGGATCCCGAGCGCACCACCCCAGGCATGCGTCACGCGGGTGCCCGCGAGCACGGGGAGCAGGTCGAGCAGCGCGGCGTACAGCTTCATGAACACCCGCTCGTCGCGGTCGAACTCGGGTCGGACCCGGGACCCGAGGTGGTACGGCGCGCCGCGGCCGCCGAAGACGATCCGGTCGTCGGCGGTGCGCTGGCCGTAGACGATCAGGTGCCGGTGGTCGGTGAACGTCTCGCGCCGGGCCAGCCCGATCTGCTGCCAGGTCTCGGCCGGCAGCGGCTCGGTCGCGATGACCAGGGAGTAGACGGGCACCACGGTGCGGGCCTGGCCCGGCAGCATCGGGGTGTAGCCCTCGGTGGCGCGCAGCACGGTGCCGGCGCGGACCGCGCCGTGCTCGGTGCGGACCCGGCCGGCCTCGATGCCGGTGACGCGGGTGCGTTCGAAGATCCGCACGCCGCGCCGTTCGACGGCCTCGGCCAGCCCGCGGACGAGACGGCCCGGATGGATGACCGCGCAGTCCGGCGTGTACGTCGCGCCGCGGGTGTCGGCACCGGCGAGGACCGAGGTCGCCTCACGGGCGTCCAGCAGCCGCACGTCGTCCTCGCCCCGACCCCAGGCCCGGGCGTCGCGGACCTCCCGCTGGGCGCGCTGCCACTGGGCGCGGTTGCGGGCCAGCGTGATCGTGCCGCCCTTGACGAGGTGGGCGTCGATGCCCTCGGCGGCGACGACCCGCGCGACCTCGTCGACGGTCTCCCGCATCGCCCGGTGCTGGGCCAGCGCCCCCGGCCGGTCGGACATCGCGGCCAGGGAGGGGAGCGAGGCGGGGAAGAGGGCGGAGCACCAGCCCCCGTTGCGGCCCGACGCGCCGTACCCCGCGACCTCGGCCTCGAGCACCGCGATCCGCAGTGACGGGTCGGCCTCGGCGAGGTAGTAGGCGGTCCACAGCCCGGTGAAGCCGGCCCCCACCACGGCCACGTCGACGTCGAGGTCGCCCGGCAGCGACGCGCGCGGTGTCCAGTCCCCGGCCGTCTCGTGCCAGAACGAGAGCCGGTCGTACGCCGCGCGCTGGTTCAGCGGACGCCCCACGAGTAGGTCTGCTTGCGCAGCCGGAGGTACATGAACGTCTCGGTCGCGGCCACGCCCTCGATGGTGCGGAGCCGGCAGGAGAGCAGCTCGAGGAGGTGCTCGTCGCTCTCGCAGACCACCTCGACCAGCAGGTCGTACGCGCCGGCGGTGACCACGACGTAGTCGACCTCGCCGAGCTCGGCGATCTTGTCGGCGACCGGCTCGAGCGGGCCGGTCACCTTCACCCCGACCATCGCCTGGCGTGCGAACCCGAGCTCGAGCGGGTCGGTGACGGCCACGATCTGCATGACGCCGCTGTCGATGAGCCGCTGGACGCGCTGGCGCACCGCGGCCTCCGACAGGCCCACGACCTTGCCGATCGCGGCGTACGACCGGCGACCGTCCTGCTGGAGCTGTTCGATGATCGCCTTGGAGACCTCGTCGAACTGGACGACGGGGCGGTCGTTCTTGCGGTTCATGCGACGCATGCTCGCAGGGTGCGGGACTGCCGGTCAAAGATTTCCGGTGGGTCGCGAACGAGGGATTTCGTTGCGTAGAGGTTTCGAACCGACGGGATCGCTTGTCGAGGGGCCCCGGGCGTGGCACGATCCGAGGATCGAGGCGAGACACGCTCGAAGGGAGTTCGATGACGCCGGACATGCCGAACACTCGGGGGCTCACCAGACGCGGGTTGCTCCAGGGCGCCGGCGGTGTCGCGTTCGTCGGCGCCAGTCTCGCCGCGCTCAAGCTCCCCTTCTTCGCGACCGAGGGAGCCCAGCAGGACCCAGCCGCGTGCCGCTCCGCTGACGTGTCCGCGAGCGACAAGTCGCTGGTGATCTCCAACTGGCCGGGCTACATCGACCCGAAGAAGCAGTCCGACTCCACCTTCCAGGTCTTCGCGGACCGGACCGGGATCAGCGTCAGCTACACCGACGACATCAACGACAACGCCGAGTTCTACGCCAAGGTGAAGAACCAGCTCGGCGCCTGCGAGACGATCGGCCGGGACATGATCATCCTGACCGACTGGATGGCGGCCCGGATGATCAGCCTCGGCTGGATCCAGCCGCTGGACAAGAAGAAGGTCCCGAACGTCCACGCCAACCTGATCGAGCCGCTGCGCGGCCGGGCCTGGGACCCCAACGAGACCTACCACGCGCCGTGGCAGAGCGGGCTGACCGGCATCGCCTACAACGCGGCGAAGACCAAGGAGGTCCGCAACTTCGAGGAGCTCCTCACCCGATCCGACCTGAAGGGCCGGATCACCCTGCTCTCGGAGATGCGGGACACGATGGGGTTCATGCTCAAGGACGTGGGCGCGAACCCCGAGAAGTTCACCCAGGCCCAGTGGGACGCCGCGATCGGAAAGCTGGACAGCGCTGTGCAGGCCGGCCAGGTCCGCGCCTTCACCGGCAACGAGTACATCCAGGACCTCGCGGCCGGGAACATCGTGGCCTGCGAGGCCTGGTCCGGCGACGTCATCCAGCTCCAGTTCGACAACCCGGACATCAAGTTCGTCACGCCCGAGGAGGGGCTGTCGCTCTGGAGCGACAACATGATGGTGCCGAACCACGCGACCCACCAGGCCAACGCCGAGGAGTGGATCAACTACTACTACGAGCCCGAGGTCGCGGCGAAGCTCGCCGCGTGGGTCAACTACATCTGCCCCGTCAAGGGGGCACAGCAGGAGATGGAGAAGATCGACCCGTCCCTGGTGGACAACACGCTGATCTTCCCCGACGAGAAGATGCTGTCGGTGACGTGGGGGTTCATGGCACTGGACGACAAGCAGATCGTTGAGTACGAGAGGGACTTTGCCGATGTCACAGGTGGCTGAGCAGGACGACACATCGCCGGTCTCCGGCGACGACCAGTACGACGGACTGCGGCTGCGCGACGTCACCAAGAACTTCGGTGCGTTCACGGCCGTCCGGGAACTCGACCTCGACATCCCCAGCGGGTCCTTCTTCGCCCTGCTCGGTCCGTCCGGGTGCGGGAAGACCACGACCCTGCGGATGGTCGCGGGCCTGGAGACCCCCGTCCGCGGGGTCGATCACGCTCGGCGGCCTGGACATCACCCACGCCAAGCCGTACCGCCGCCCGGTCAACACGGTGTTCCAGAGCTACGCGCTCTTCCCGCACCTCGACATCTTCGAGAACGTCGCCTTCGGCCTGCGACGCCGCCGGAAGTCCGACGTGGACGCCCAGGTCCACCAGATGCTCGAGCTGGTCGAGCTGACCAGCCAGGCCCGCAAGAGGCCGGGCCAGCTCTCCGGTGGCCAGCAGCAACGGGTCGCACTTGCCCGGGCGCTGATCAACGAACCGCAGGTCCTGCTGCTCGACGAGCCGCTGGGCGCCCTGGACCTCAAGCTCCGCCGCTCGATGCAGATCGAGATCAAGCGGATCCAGAACGAGGTCGGCCAGACCTTCGTGCACGTGACCCATGACCAGGAGGAGGCCATGACGATGGCCGACACCGTCGCGGTGATGAACGCCGGGATCATCGAGCAGATGGGCTCCCCGTCCGACCTGTACGAGAACCCGCGGTCGACGTTCGTCGCCAACTTCCTCGGCCAGTCCAACCTGATCGAGAGCACCGTGAAGCAGCGCACCGCCGACGTCGTGACCGTGGACATGCACGGCATCGACGCCTCGATCCCGGTCGAGCGTGCGCACGCCGACAGCGACAAGGGCTGGGTCGGGATCCGGCCCGAGAAGGTGCTCATCGGTGAGGAGGGCGAGCAGCTCGACGCCCCCGGCAACAGGGTTCCCGGTGGCGTGGTGACCGACGTCAGCTTCGTCGGGGTCAGCACCCAGTACCTCGTCCGGATGCCCTGGGGCCAGGAGATCCAGGTCTTCCAGCAGAACACCGGGCACCGCAGGCTGCTGCGCCAGGGCGAGCGGGTCGAGCTCTCCTGGCGACCGGAGTACGCCTTCCTGCTCGACTACAGCCAGGACGCCTCCGCGGGGGCGCAGCGCGGCGACGAGGGCTGAGCGGCCATGAGCGACCTGGTCCGACGCCGGGGGATCACCGGCTACGTGCTGCTGATCCCGGCCGCCCTGTGGCTGATCGCGTTCTTCGTCATCCCGTTCTACTCGCTGCTGGCCACGAGCCTCTACGACCCGTCCGGGTCGGACTTCCGCGGCTACGACGTGACCTACGAGTGGAGCAACTACACGAACGCGCTGCAGGACTACTGGCAACCGCTGGTGCGCGCGCTCGCATACGGCGCCGTGTCGACGTTGCTCTGCCTGCTGCTCGGCTACGTGCTGGCGTACGCCATCGCATTCAAGTCCGGGCGCTGGAAGACCCTCCTGCTGGTGCTCGTCATCGCGCCGTTCTTCACCAGCTTCCTGGTCCGCACCCTGGCCTGGAAGCTGATCCTGGCCGACGACGGCTTCGTGGTGAACACGCTGCAGTTCCTGCACGTGCTGGGTCCCGACGGGCGGCTGCTGGCCACCTCGACCGCGGTGATCGCCGGCCTCACCTACAACTTCCTGCCGTTCATGGTGCTGCCGCTCTTCGCCAGCCTGGACAAGATCGACCACAGCCTCATCGAGGCGTCCTCCGACCTGTACGCGAACCCGTTCGTCGGGTTCTTCAAGGTGACCTGGCCGCTGTCGCTGCCGGGCGTCGTGTCGGGCACGCTGCTGACGTTCATCCCGGCCGCCGGTGACTTCATCAACGTCCAGCTCCTGGGCAGCCCGAACCAGCGGATGGTGGGCAGCGTGATCCAGAGTCTGTTCACCGACGCCAACGACTACCCCGCGGCGGCGGCCCTCTCGATGATCCTGATGATCCTGATCGTCGTGATGGTGCTGCTCTACGTGCGACGGGCCGGGACCGAGGAGCTGCTCTGATGAGGTGGTTGCGGGAGCACCTGGTTCTGCTGCTGGGCCTCCTGGTGCTGGCCTACACGTTCATCCCGATCGCGGTCGTGATCCTGATGAGCTTCAACGCCCCGGAGAACCGGCTGGTCTACCAGTTCGACTCGTTCACGCTGCACAACTGGCTGAACCCCTGCGAGGACCCCAGCATGTGCGACGCGCTCGGCCGCAGCATCGAGATCGGGCTGCTGGCGACGCTCGGGGCGACCGTGCTCGGCACGCTGGCCGCCTTCGCGCTGGTCCGCTACGACTTCGCCGGCCGCTCCTCCTCGAACCTGCTCATCTTCCTGCCCATGGCCGCGCCCGAGATCGTGCTCGGCTCCTCGCTGCTGGCGCTGTTCGTGGCCTCGGGACTGTCCGGGCAGCTGGGCTTCTGGACGATCCTGGTCGCCCACATCATGTTCTGCCTGTCCTTCGTCGTCGTGACCGTGCGCGCCCGGCTGGCCGGGATGGACGACAACCTCGAGCAGGCGGCGATGGATCTCTACGCGACGCCGTCGCAGACGTTCTGGCGGATCACCTTCCCGCTGGTCTTCCCGGGCATCCTGGGCGCGGCGCTGCTGAGCTTCTCGCTGTCCTTCGACGACTTCATCATCACCAACCTCAACGCCGGCAACACCACGACCTTCCCGATGTACGTCTGGGGTGTCTCCCAACGCGGCGTCCCGATGCAGGTCAACGTCGTCGGCACCGTGATGTTCCTGATCGCGATCGTGATCGTGCTCGCCGGTGAGGCGCGCAGCCGGCAGCGGCGGCGCAGCCTGACCGACGCGCCGGTCGGCGCGGAGCTCGCGAGCGCGAGGAGGCCGTCGTGACCGTCCAGGACGCCGAGTCGGCGCAGGTTGACGCCGGGGGAGCGTCGAGGCGGCGCAGAGTGGCGCCGGGAGCCCTCAGATGATGTAGGTGCGTTCGCCGTACGTGGCCTTCGCCTGCGGGAGGGCCGCGGCGAGGCGGAGTCCCGTCATGACGGCGGCAGGCCCCGTCTCGCCGTCACCAGCCAGCCGGCCCTTCTGACGCATCCGTGGGTCAGTGTCGGCCGGAATGGGGGGTGAGGGGCGGGGGCTGGTGCCGGCGCGCCGGCGCCGACCTCCGGAAGGTCCGCCGGTGACCATCTGATCGGCGGTGCTCGAGGTCGTGGCGGCTACGGGAACCAGGTCGCCCGAGGTGCCGGCCGCGTTCCGGCTCGCGGCCCGAACACCAGACGAATGGCGCCGACGGCGAGATTCGGGTCGCCGATTGGGCAGAAACCGCAGGTTCGGGGGCCGAATTCATGCGGTCTCTGACCAATCGTGGGGGTGGATCCAGAGCCGAAGCCGGGAAGCAGCCCGGGGCCGGGAAGCAGCCGGAGCCCCGGCGGACCGGTCCCCGTAGATGCCGGGACCGGACCCGAAGACGGCCCGAAGCCCAGAGATCGGTGACGGCGCAGTTCGACCGGCTGCAGTCGACCGGCTGGCCCTGCCCCGAGCCGTCGCCGTCGCCGTCGCCGTGGTGGGCAGGGTCACGGGGGTCAGATCAGGGAGTAGGCCTTGTCGAGGACCACGCGCAGGATCTGCTCGATCTCGTCGAAGTGCTCCTGGTCGCAGATCAGCGGGGGAGCGAGCTGGACCACCGGGTCGCCACGGTCGTCGGCGCGGCAGTAGAGGCCCTCGTCGAACAGCGCCTTGGAGAGGTAGCCGCGCAGCAGCTTCTCCGCCTCGGCGTCGTTGAAGGTCTCCTTGGTGGCCTTGTCCTTGACCAGCTCGATCCCGTAGAAGTAGCCGTCGCCGCGGACGTCGCCGACGATCGGGAGGTCGTTGAGCTTCTCGAGCGTGGCCCGGAAGGCGCCCTCGTTGTCGCGGACGTGCTCGTTGATCTTCTCGCTCTCGAAGATGTCGAGGTTGGCCATCGCGACCGCGGTCGAGACCGGGTGCCCGCCGAACGTGTAGCCGTGTGCGAACGACTCGTGCCCGTGCAGGAACGGCTCCATCAGCCGGTCGCTGGCGATCATCGCGCCCAGCGGCGAGTAGCCGGAGGTGAGGCCCTTGGCGCAGGTGATGATGTCGGGCTGGTAGTCGTAGCGCTCCGCGCCGAACATGTGGCCGAGGCGGCCGAACGCGCAGATGACCTCGTCGGAGACCAGCAGCACGTCGTACTCGTCGCAGATCTCGCGGACCCGCTGGAAGTAGCCGGGCGGGGGCGGGAAGCAGCCGCCGGAGTTCTGCACCGGCTCGAGGAAGACCGCGGCGACGGTGTCGGGACCCTCGAACTCGATGGCCTCGGCGATCCGGTCGGCCGCCCAGCGGCCGAAGGCCTCCTCGTCGCGCGCCGCCTCGCCGGCGCCGTGCTCGGCGGCCCGGTAGAAGTTGGTGTTGGGCACCCGGAACGTCGAGGGCACCAGCGGCTCGAACTGCGCCTTCATGCCCGGCAGGCCGGTGATCGACAGCGCGCCCTGGGGGGTGCCGTGGTAGGCGATGGCCCGGCTGACGACCTTGTGCTTGGTCGGCTTGCCGGTCAGCTTGAAGTAGTTCTTGGCCAGCTTCCAGGCGCTCTCGACCGCCTCGCCGCCACCACTGGTGAAGAAGACCCGGTTCAGGTCACCCGGCGCGTAGCCCGCGACCCGCTCGGCCAGCTCGATCGCCGACGGGTGCGCGTAGGACCACAGCGGCATGAAGGCCAGCTCGCGCGCCTGCTTCGCCGCGGCGTCGGCCAGCTCGGTGCGCCCGTGGCCCAGCTGGGACACGAAGAGCCCGGCCAGGCCGTCGAGGTACCGCTTGCCCTGCGCGTCGTAGATGTAGGCGCCCTCGCCGCGGACGATGACGGGCACGTCCGAGTGGTCGTACGTCGAATGCCGCGTGAAGTGCATCCACAGGTGATCCTTGGCGGCCTGCTGCAGATGGTCGTAGTCCGGGTGCATGCCCCCCATCGTCGCCAAAGAACCGTAGTTGGGCAAGTGAATCCGTGGTGAATCGCGTCCCACGCCGCGAAATCCGCAGCGATTCGGTCGGAAGTCGGGTGACCTGAGGGCGACCCCGCTGCTTGAATGCGGCCATGACGACGGTGGTGCTCCGCAACGGGACGCTCTTCGACGGGCACCGGTACGCCGGTCCCGGCGCGGTCGTCGTCCGCGACGGCCGGATCGCCGCGGTCGTGACGGGGCGTGATCTCGACGGGCTCGATCACCGGCTGGGGCACCTCGATCGCCGATCGGTGACCGAGGTCGACCTCCGGGGCGGCCTGGTCGCGCCCGGCTTCGTCGACGCCCACGTGCACGCCGTCCAGGGCGGCCTCGAGCGGATCCGGTGCGACCTCTCCGAGGGGCGCACGCGCGAGGACTACCTGACCCGGGTGGCGGCGTACGCCCGCCGGCACCCGGAGCTGCCCTGGATCCTCGGCGGCGGCTGGGCGATGGCGGCGTTCCCGGGCGGCACCCCGACCGCGGCCGACCTCGACGCCGTGGTCCCGGACCGCCCGGTGTTCCTGCCCAACCGTGACCACCACGGCGCCTGGGTGAACAGCCGCGCCCTCGAGATCGCGGGAGTGGACGCGCACACCCCCGACCCGTCCGACGGACGGTTCGAGCGGGACGCCGAGGGGCGGCCCACCGGCACCCTCCACGAGGGCGCCATGCACGCCGTGGCGCGGCACGTCCCCGAGACGGGTGCCGAGGAGTACTACGCGGCCTTCCTGGCCGGGCAGTCCCACCTCCACTCGGTCGGCGTGACCGGCTGGCAGGACGCGATCGTGGGGGCCTACGCGGGCATGGACGACCCCGGCCCGACGTACCTGCGCGCCGCCCGGGCCGGCGACCTGACCGCCCACGTGGTCGGGGCGCTGTGGTGGGACCGGGACCGCGGTGAGGAGCAGGTGGCGGACCTCGTCGGCCGGCGCGCGGAGTACACCCACGGGAGGTTCCGGGCGACCAGCGTCAAGATCATGCAGGACGGCGTGGCCGAGAACGGCACGGCCGCGATGACCTCGCCCTACCTCGACCGCTGCGGGCACGCGACGGCCAACGCGGGGCACTCGTTCGTCGACCCCACGGCGCTCACGAGGTACGTCGCGTCGCTCGCCGCCGAGGGCTTCCAGGTCCACGTGCACGCGATCGGGGACCGTGGGCGTCCGCGAGGCGCTCGACGCGCTGGGCGGAGCGGGCGAGGGACGGGACCTGCGCCACCACGTCGCGCACCTCCAGGTGGTGCACCCCGACGACGTGGGCCGCTTCGCCGGGCTCGGGGTGGCGGCCAACATGCAGGCCCTGTGGGCCTGCCTGGACGAGCAGATGACGGAGCTGACGCTGCCGTTCCTGGGCGAGCAGCGGTCCCGCTGGCAGTACCCGTTCGGCGACCTGCACCGGGCGGGTGCCCGGCTGGTCGCCGGCAGCGACTGGCCGGTCAGCACTCCCGACCCGCTGGCCGCGATCCACGTCGCGGTGAACCGCACGGCGTACGGCGAGCCGGGCCCGGCCGGGCAGGTGCCCTTCCTGCCCGAGCAGGCCCTGACGCTCGAGACGGCGTTCGCGGCCTACACGTCGGGCTCGGCCTGGGTGAACCACCGCGACGACGCGGGCGTGCTGGCGGCCGGGAAGGTGGCTGACCTCGTGGTGCTCGACCGGGACCCGTTCGCCGGTCCGGCGGACGAGATCGGGGCGACCCGGGTCGTCTCGACGTGGGTCGAGGGACGGTCGGTCTTCGAAGCGTGAGCCCGTCGGGGTGACGGAATCCGTCATCGGGGACGCCTGCCCCTACAGATTCCGTTGTGTCATGGCTAGGCTCACAGCCACCGCTGACAACACCGGAGGGCTGCACCATGGCTGACACGACGTTCCGCAACGTCATCAACGGCGAGCTCGTCGACGCCGCGTCGGGGGAGACCTACGACGTGCTCGACCCGACCACGGGCGGGGTCTACGCCCAGGCGCCGATGTCCGGCCCGGAGGACGTCGACCGCGCGTACGCCGCCGCTGCGAAGGCGTTCGAGACGTGGGGCGACACCACGCCGTCCGAGCGGCAGCAGGCGCTGCTGAAGATCGCCGACGCGCTGGAGCAGCGCGCCCAGGAGTTCGTCGACGTCGAGTCGCGCGACACCGGCAAGCCCAAGCAGCTGACCCTCGACGAGGAGCTGCCGCCGTCGGTCGACCAGATCCGCTTCTTCGCGGGCGCCGCGCGCGTCCTCGAGGGCAGGTCGGCAGGCGAGTACATGAAGGACCACACGTCGTTCGTACGCCGTGAGCCGATCGGCGTCGTGGGCCAGGTGACGCCGTGGAACTACCCGCTGATGATGATGGTCTGGAAGATCGGCCCGGCGCTCGCGGCCGGCAACACCATCGTCCTGAAGCCCTCCGACACCACGCCCGCCTCCTCCGTGCTGCTCGCCGAGCTGGCCCAGGAGTTCCTGCCGCCCGGCGTCCTCAACGTCGTCACCGGCGACCGGGACACCGGCCGGACGCTGGTCGAGCACCCCACGCCCCAGCTCGTCGCGATCACCGGCTCCGTGCGCGCCGGGTCGCAGGTCGCGGCCTCGGCGGCCTCGGGCCTCAAGCGGGTCCACCTCGAGCTCGGCGGCAAGGCCCCGGTGATCGTGTTCGACGACGCCGACATCGAGGCGGCGGCCGAAGGCATCGCCGGCGCCGGCTTCTTCAACGCCGGACAGGACTGCACCGCGGCCACCCGGGTGCTGGCCGGCCCCGGCGTGCACGACGACTTCGTCGCGGCCCTGACCGAGCAGGCTCGCGGCACCAGGACGGGCCTGCCCGACGACGAGGTCGAGTACGGCCCCCTCAACAACCCCGACCAGCTGGCCCGGGTCACGGGGCTGGTGGACCGGCTGCCCGACCACGCCCGCGTCGAGATCGGCGGCAAGCGCCAGGGCGAGGCCGGCTACTTCTACGAGCCGACCGTGCTCTCCGGCCTCAAGCAGGACGACGAGCAGATCCAGGACGAGATCTTCGGCCCGGTCATCACCGTCCAGCGGTTCCCCGACGAGGCCGAGGCCCTCGCCTGGGCGAACGGCGTGCGCTACGGCCTGGCCTCCAGTGTCTGGACCAAGGACCACGCCCGGGCGATGCGGATGGCCAAGAGGCTCGACTTCGGGGCGGTGTGGATCAACACCCACATCCCGATCGTCGCCGAGATGCCGCACGGCGGCTTCAAGCACAGCGGCTACGGCAAGGACCTGTCCATGTACGGCCTGGAGGACTACACGCGCGTCAAGCACGTGATGTCCTACATCGGGGAGTGAGATGAGGATCCTGCTGATCGGCGCCGGTGGCGTCGGCGCCGCGTTCGCTGCCATCGCCGCGCGCCGCGACTTCTTCGAGTCCGTGGTCATCGCGGACTACAACCTCGAGAGCGCCGAGAAGGCCGCGGTGATCGACGACCGGTTCAGCGCGGCCCGGGTCGACGCGAGCAGCGCCGACTCGGTGACCTACCTGTGCCGCGAGCACGCGATCACGCACGTGATGAACGCCGTCGACCCGCGGTTCGTGATGCCGATCTTCGAGGGTGCCTTCGCCGCCGGCGCGGACTACCTCGACATGGCCATGTCGCTGTCCCGGCCGCATCCGGAGGCGCCGTACGAGAAGACCGGCGTCAAGCTCGGCGACGAGCAGTTCGCCCGGACCGAGGACTGGGAGTCCGTCGGGCGGCTCGCGCTGGTCGGGATCGGTGTCGAGCCGGGCCTCTCCGACGTGTTCGCGCGGTACGCCGCCGACCACCTGTTCAGCGAGATCGACGAGCTCGGCACCCGCGACGGGGCGAACCTCACCGTCGACGGCTACGACTTCGCCCCCAGCTTCTCCATCTGGACCACGATCGAGGAGTGCCTCAACCCGCCGGTCATCTGGGAGGACGGCGAGTGGCGCACCACGCCGCCCTTCTCCGAGCCGGAGGTGTTCGACTTCCCCGAGGGGATCGGGCCGGTCGAGTGCGTCAACGTCGAGCACGAGGAGGTCCTCCTCATGCCGCGCTGGGTCGACTGCAAGCGGGCCACCTTCAAGTACGGCCTGGGGGACGAGTTCATCGAGGTCCTCAAGACGCTGCACAAGCTCGGGCTGGACCGCACCGACAAGGTGAAGGTCGGGGGAGTCGAGGTGAGCCCGCGCGACGTGGTGGCCGCCTGCCTGCCGAACCCGGCCGAGCTCGGGCCGCGGATGAAGGGCAAGACCTGCGCCGGCCTGTGGGTCACCGGCACCGGCAAGGACGGCGCGCCGAGGTCGACGTACCTCTACCACGTGGTCGACAACGAGTGGTCGATGCAGGAGTACGGCCACCAGTGCGTCGTGTGGCAGACCGCGATCAACCCGGTCGTCGCGCTCGAGCTGCTCGCCAACGGCACCTGGTCGGGCACCGGTGTGCTCGGGCCGGAGGCCTTCGACGCGGTCCCGTTCCTCGACCTGCTCACCGAGTACGGCAGCCCGTGGGGCCAGCAGGAGCTCTGACGTTCGGGCCGCGGTGGGCAAAAGATCGTCACGCGCGTGCAACGACTGCGAAAACCGTTGTTTTCATGTCCTTTGACGATGGAAGTCGCAGTTGCGGTGACGCTACCGTTCAGTCATGTCGACCGCGATCGAGCTCCGGGGACTCAGCAAGCACTTCGGTGAGGTGCGGGCGGTGGACGACCTCGACCTCGACATCGCGGACGGCGAGTTCTTCTCGATGCTCGGACCGTCCGGCTCCGGCAAGACCACGGTGCTGCGGCTGATCGCCGGGTTCGAGCAGCCGACGAACGGGACGATCACCCTCGGCGGCGAGGACGTCAGCGGCCGCCCGCCGTTCGCGCGCGACGTCAACACCGTGTTCCAGGACTACGCGATCTTCCCGCACATGAGCGTCCGGCAGAACGTCGAGTACGGCCTGCGCGTGAAGAAGGTGCCGCGCGGCGAGCGCCGCCGGCGGGCCGAGGAGGCGCTCGCGACCGTCCGGCTCGAGGGGTACGGCGACCGGCGGCCGCACCAGCTCTCCGGTGGACAGCGGCAGCGCGTGGCCCTGGCCCGGGCGCTGGTGAACCGCCCCAAGGTGCTGCTGCTCGACGAGCCGCTGGGCGCCCTCGACCTGAAGCTGCGCCGCGAGATGCAGATCGAGCTCAAGGAGATCCAGCGCGACGTCGGCATCACCTTCGTGTTCGTGACGCACGACCAGGAGGAGGCGCTCACGATGAGCGACCGCATCGCGGTCTTCAACGTGGGGCGCATCGAGCAGCTGGCGACCCCGGTCCAGCTCTACGAGCACCCGGCCAGCGCGTTCGTGGCCGGCTTCGTCGGGACCTCGAACCTGCTCGACGGCGAGGTCGCCCGTCATCTCGTGGGCAGCGACGGCACCTTCGTGATCCGTCCCGAGAAGGTCGCGATGGTCGCGCCCGAGGAGGCGCCCGCCGCCGATGCCGCGACCTGCGTGGCCCCGGGGGTGGTCCGCGAGGTGGTGTACCTCGGTGCGACCACGCACTCGGTCGTCGCGCTGGACGCCGGGGCCACCCTGACGGTGTCCCACCAGAACAGTGACCGCTCCATCGACGCCGCTCTCGAACGGCGTGACCGACCCGTCGCGCTCGTCTGGCAGCGCGACAACCTGGTGTCCCTGGGCGGGAGCCATCCCGGTCCGGTGGCGTCCCCTGAGGAGGAGACAGCATGAAGAAGATCGGCTCCAGACGGCTCACGGCCCTCGCGGGCGTCGCCCTGCTGGCCGCGGTCTCGGGATGTGGCACCAGCTCCGACAGCGGTTCGTCCAGCGGCAGCGGTGGCTTCCAGCCCCCGGACGTCCCCATGAAGCAGTCGCTCGGCGACATGGAGGGCGAGGTCAGCGTCCTCGCCTGGCCCGGCTACGCCGAGGACGGCAGCAACGACCCGAAGGTCGACTGGGTCACGCCGTTCGAGAAGGACACGGGCTGCCAGACCAACGTGAAGTACTTCAACACCTCCGACGAGGCGGTCAACCTGATGGGGACCGGGGAGTACGACGTGGTGGCGGCGTCCGGCGACGCCTCGCTACGCCTGATCGCCTCCGGTGACGCCGCCCCGGTGAACACCGACCTGCTGCAGAACTACGGTGACATCGAGTCCTTCCTCAAGGACCGCGACTGGAACTCCGTGGACGGCCAGATGTACGGCGTGCCCCACGGCTGGGGCGCCAACCTGCTCGCGTACAACACCGACGTGGTCAAGCCGGCCCCGACCAGCTGGAGCGCGGTCTTCGACGACGCCTCGAAGTACGACGGCAAGGTCACGGCGTACGACTCCCCGATCTACATCGCCGACGCTGCGCTCTACCTCATGAAGCACCAGCCGGACCTGGGGATCAAGAACCCCTACGCGCTCGACGAGGACCAGCTCCAGGCCGCGGTGGACGTGCTGAAGAACCAGCGGAAGTACGTGTCGGAGTACTGGGCGGACTACCTGACCGAGGTGCAGGCCTTCACGACCGGGGACACGGTGATCGGCACGGCCTGGCAGTACAACGCCCTCACGGCCGAGGCCGAGGGCGCGCCGATCAAGACGGTGTTCCCCACGGAGACGTCGACCGGGTGGTCGGACACCTGGATGGTCAACCCCGACTCGGACCACTCCAACTGTGCGTACGCGTGGATGGACTACATCACCAGTCCCACCGCGCAGGCGGCCGTCGCGGAGTACTTCGGCGAGGCGCCGGCCAACACGCAGGCCTGCTCCCTGACCACCGACAAGAACTTCTGCGACGAGTACCACGCCGAGGACAAGGCCTACTCCGACCAGCTCTGGTACTGGACCACGCCCATCTCCGACTGCCTCGACGGGCGCACCGACGTGAAGTGCACCGACTACGGCGACTGGACCCAGGCCTGGACCGAGATCAAGGGCTGAGCCGTTGACCGACACGCAACGGGCGGGGCGCGCGACCTCGAGGGGCTCGCGCCTCGGCCGGCGGCCCGGCGTCAGGTCGGGCCTGCTGCTGACGCCGCCGATGCTGTGGCTCGGCGTCGCCTACCTCGGTGCGCTCGCCGCCCTGCTCATCACCTCGCTGTGGACCCAGGACGACTTCACCGGCCAGATCCAGCGGACCTGGACCCTGGACAACTTCCGGGACCTGCTCACCATCGAGGTCTACCGCACGATCACGATCCGGACGTTGTGGATCGCGGCTCTGGTCACGGTCATCGACGCGGTCCTGGCGTTCCCCATCGCGCTCTACATGGCGAAGGTGGCCTCGCCGGGGCTTCAGCGGCTGCTGGTGATCGCGGTCCTGATGCCGCTGTGGGCGTCGTACCTCGTCAAGGCCTATGCGTGGCGCGGCATGTTCTCGCAGGGCGGGCTGATCTCCTGGCTGCTCGCGCCGTTCGGGCTCGACACCCCGGGATACGGGCTCCTGGCGACCACGATCGTGCTGGCGTACCTGTGGCTACCCTTCATGATCCTGCCGGTGTTCGCCGGCCTGCAGCGGCTGCCGGACTCGCTGCTGGAGGCCTCCTCCGACCTCGGCGCGCACTCGTGGACGACGCTGCGACGGGTGGTGCTGCCGATGGCGTTCCCGGGGCTGGTCGCCGGTTCGATCTTCACGTTCTCGCTGTCGATGGGGGACTACATCGCCGTGCGGATCGTCGGCGGGACGTCGCAGCTGCTCGGCAACGTCGTCTACAACAACGTGGGCGCTGCGAACAACCTGCCGTTCGCCGCGGCGGTCGCCACCGTGCCGATCGTCGTGATGCTGGTCTACCTCGCCGCGGTACGCCGTACCGGTGCACTGGAGAACATGTGAGGCGCCGATGAGCCTGTCCCGTGGGCTGCGCGCCCTGCTTCTCGCCAGCACCGTGCTGGTGCTGGTGGTCGTCTACACGCCGCTGGCGCTGGTGGTGCTCAACTCCTTCAACGTCGACCGCACCTTCACCTGGCCACCGCCGGACTACACGCTCCACTGGTGGGACGTGGCGCTGCACAGCCAGGGCGCGCGCTCGGCACTGTGGACCAGCGTCCAGGTCGGCCTCGCGGCGACCGCGATCGCGCTGGTGCTCGGGACGCTGGCCGGCCTGGCCCTGCGGCAGACCCGCTTCTTCGGGCGCAACGTCGTCTCGCTCGTGATCATCCTGCCGATCGCGCTGCCCGGCATCGTCACCGGCATCGCGCTGAACAACGCCTTCACGACGGTGCTGGGGGTGGGGCTGAGCCTCTTCACGATCGTGGTGGCCCACGCGACCTTCTGCATCGTGACCGTGTTCAACAACGTCCAGGCCCGGCTCCAGCGGCTCGGCGGGAACATGGAGCAGGCCTCGATGGACCTCGGCGCCGGGCCCTTCACGACGTTCCGGCTCGTCACCTTCCCCATGCTCCGCTCGGCCCTGCTCGCGGGCGCTCTGCTGTCCTTCGGGCTGTCCTTCGACGAGATCGTGGTGACGACGTTCACCGCGAGCAGCACCGACCAGACGCTGCCGCTCTGGATCTTCCAGAACCTCTTCCGCCCCAACCAGGGACCGGTCGTCAACGTGGTCGCCGCGGTGCTGGTGCTCTTCTCGGTGGTTCCGATCTACCTCGCCCAGCGCCTCTCCGGCAGCACCGCCGAGGGGCTCACCGGCGCCCGCTGACAGGGGCCAGAGGTCAGGCGGTGGCGGTGAAGGCCTCGGCCAGCACGTCGAGGGCCTCGTGGAGCAGGGGGTTGGAGATCGCGAGCGGTGGCAGGAAGCGAAGGACGTTGCCCCAGGTGCCGCAGGTGAGCGTCACGACCCCCTGCTGGTGGCAGTACGCCGACACCGCGGCCGTGCGGACCGGGTCGGGCAGCGTGGTGCCTGGCTCGCAGAGCTCGATCGCCATCATCGCTCCGCGACCCCGCAGGTCGCCGATGACCGGGTGATCGCCGGCGATCGCCGTCAGCCGCTCGTGCATCAGCGCACCGATCTGCCGGGCCCGGCCGGCGAGGTCGTGGGCGTGCATCTCCTCGATCGCACCCAGTGCGGCGGCGCACGCGACCGGGTTGCCGCCGTAGGTCCCGCCGAGGCCACCGACGTGGACGGAGTCCATCAGGTCGGCCCGCCCGGTGACGGCCGCCAGCGGCAACCCGCCGGCGATGCCCTTGGCGGTGGTCACCAGGTCGGGGACCACGCCCTCGTGGTGGGAGGCGAACCAGTCGCCGGTGCGGCAGAAGCCGGTCTGGATCTCGTCGGCGATGAACACCACGTCGTTGCCCGCGCACCACTCCGTCAGGGCCGGCAGGAAGCCGCGCGCGGGCACCACGAACCCGCCCTCGCCCTGGATCGGCTCGACCACCACGCAGGCCAGGTTGCTCGCGCCGACCTGCTTCTCGATGACGTCGATGGCCCGGGCCGCGGCCTCCTCGCCGGAGAGCCCGTCACGGAACGGGTAGGACATCGGCGCGCGGTAGACCTCGCCCGCGAACGGCCCGAACCCCTGCTTGTACGGCATGTTCTTCGCCGTCATCGCCATCGTCAGGTTGGTGCGCCCGTGGTAGGCGTGGTCGAAGACCGCGACCGCGTCCCGACCCGTGGCGACCCGGGCGATCTTGACGGCGTTCTCGACCGCCTCGGCGCCGGAGTTGAACAGCGCCGACTTCTTGGCGTGGTCGCCCGGCGTCAGCTCCGCGAGGGCCGCACAGACGTCGACGTAGCCGTCGTACGGCGTGATCATGAAGCAGGTGTGCGTGAACGCCGCCACCTGCTCCTGGACCCGCGAGACCACCTCCGGCGCCGCGTTGCCCACGCTGGTCACCGCGATGCCGGAGCCGAGGTCGATCAGCGAGTTGCCGTCGACGTCCACGAGCACGCCGCCGCCGGCCGCGGTCACGAAGACCGGGAGCGTGGTGCCGACGCCGTCCGCGACGTGCTGCTTCTTGCGGTCGAGCCGCTCGAGCGAGGCGGGGCCGGGGATCTGGGTGACGAGGCGGCGCTCCTGGGGGAGCGAGGGGCCGCCGGACAGGTGGGAAGCCATGGATCGAGAATAGTTGCCGAGCAGCGATGTGGCGACGGATCCCGCCGTCGAGCTGAACCGCCACCACGCTTTCCGTCAGTCCGGCCGTCCGTGCGCGTCGAGCGCCACGAAGCAGTAGCCGCGCTTGCGCGCGACCCGGACGACCCGGGGGACCGCGGCGATCGAGGCTGCGGAGCCCGGGGCCCCGTCGTGCTGGAGCACGATGTTGCTCTGGTTCGGCCGGAGCCCCGCCAGGACTCGCCGGGCGATGGCCCTCCTGGAGCCTCCCGACCAGTCCTGGGAGTCCACGTCCCACAGCACGGGGACCAGGCCGACGCTGCGCACGGCCCGGCGGACATGGCGGTCGATGGCGCCGAACGGCGGGCGCATCAGGTCGGTGGGGTGCAGCCCGGTCGCGCGCAACCGGCGTGCGGTGGCGCGGAGCGTGCTGCGGATCTGGGCGCGGGTCTGGGTGGTCATGTTCTGGTGCCGGTAGCTGTGGTTGCCGACAAGGAATCCCGACTTCCCGACCAGCCGGGCGGCGTCGGGCGCCGCGGCCACCTGCTGGCCGACCATGAAGAAGGTCGCGGGCGCGTGGACGCGCTTCAGGATCCGCACGAGGCGCGGGGTGTTCTCCGCGGAGGGCCCGTCGTCGAAGGTCAGCGCGACATACCCCGACGGGCACGCCGTGGCCGAGGCGGCGGCCGCAGCGGCCCGACTCCGACGGTCGGCGCGGAGACCAGGACCAGCCCGAGCACCGCCGCGAGCAGCAAGCGAGGCACGGGACCAGCGTGCGCCGACCGCGGTGCCGGTGAGGTCCAACGCCCGTTCGATACCTCATTGTGGGTGCTGCGAGGATGACCCGGTGAGCAAGCCCCGCGATGTCGTCGTCCTCGGCTCCACCGGCTCGATCGGCACCCAGGCCCTCGACCTGGTGCGTGCCAACCCGGACCGTTTCCGCGTGGTCGGCCTGACCGCAGGCGGCTCCAACCCCGAGGTGTTCGCCCAGCAGGTGGCCGAGTTCTCGCCCGCCTTCCACGGCCTGGGGGAGGACGCCAGCGTCGAGGCCGCCGGACACGGCTGCGACGTCGTGCTCAACGGCATCACCGGTGCGGTGGGCCTGCGCCCGACGCTGGCCGCGCTGGATGCCGGGAACACGCTCGCGCTGGCCAACAAGGAGTCGCTCATCATGGGTGGCCCGCTGGTCCTCGAGCGCGCCGCGCCGGGTCAGATCGTGCCCGTCGACTCCGAGCACTCGGCCCTCGCCCAGTGCCTCCGCGGCGGCGCCGCGTCGGAGGTACGCCGACTGGTGCTGACCGCGAGCGGCGGACCCTTCCGGGGACGCAGCCGCGAGGAGCTGGCGGGCGTCACCCCCGAAGAGGCGCTGAACCACCCCACCTGGGACATGGGGCCGGTCATCACGATCAACTCCGCGACGCTGGTCAACAAGGGCCTGGAGGTCATCGAGGCGCACCTGCTCTTCGGCATCCCCTTCGACCGGATCGAGGTGGTGGTGCACCCGACGAGCGTCGTGCACTCCATGGTGGAGTTCGTCGACGGCTCGACGCTGGTCCAGGCCAGCCCGCCCACGATGCTGATCCCGATCGCGCTGGGCCTGGACTGGCCGCACCGGGTCCCCGACGCGGCGCCCGCGGTCGACTGGTCCAGGGCCGAGACGTGGGAGTTCTTCCCGCTGGACGACGAGGCGTTCCCGGCGGTCTCGCTGGCCCGGCGGGCGGGGGAGGCCGGCGGCACCGCGCCCGCGGTCTACAACGCCGCCAACGAGGTGTGCGTCGCGGCGTTCCGCAGCGGGCGGCTCGCCTTCAATGACATCGTGACGACGATTGCCGCCGTCCTCGGGCGGCACGACGTACCCTCGAACCAGCGGCTGGGCGTGGCGGACGTCCTCGCCGCCGACGCGTGGGCGCGGGACGAGGCCCAGCGGACCATCGACGGCTCGGCTTGTGAAGGTGGCGAATGACTGCCCTGTACTACCTGCTCGGCGTGGTGATCTTCGCGGTCGCCATCCTGGCCTCGATCGGCCTGCACGAGCTCGGCCACATGATCCCCGCGAAGAAGTTCGGCGGGAAGGTCACCCAGTACTTCATCGGCTTCGGCCCCACCGTGTGGAGCAAGCGGGTCGGCGAGACCGAGTACGGCGTCAAGGCGGTCCCGCTCGGCGGCTACGTCAAGATCGTCGGGATGCTCCCGCCGGGTGCAGAAGAGCTCGCCGACGAGGTCACCGAGGACGCCCAGGGCAACCAGGTCGTCCGGGTCCGCAAGTCCAACACCGGCATGTTCACCCAGCTGATCTCCGACGCCCGCGCGGCCGAGTGGGAGACGATCCGTCCCGAGGACTCCGACCGCCTCTTCTACAAGATGCCCTGGTGGAAGAAGGTCATCGTGATGGCCGGCGGGCCGACGGTGAACATCCTGATCGCGTTCGGGATCTTCACCGCCGTGTTCGCCACCTACGGCAACCCCAGCGACGTCCGGATCTCGCCGGTGGTCGACCGGGTCGAGGCGTGCGTCGTCCCCGCGGCCGAGGCCGGCCGCGTCTGCAAGGCCGAGGACCCGGTCAGCCCCGCGGTCAAGGCCGGGCTGCGGGAGGGCGACCAGATCGTCGCCTTCAACGGCACCGAGATCACCGAGTGGCAGCAGCTCCAGGACCTGATCCGGGGCAACGCCGCCGGCACCGCGAAGATCACCGTCGAGCGCGCCGGCCAGACCCTGGTCCTCACCACCAACACGATGGTCACCCCCCGGCCCACCTCCGCCACCGACGAGACCCTGAAGCCGGTCGGGTTCCTGGGCTTCACCCCGGTGGCCGACTACGGCTCCGGTGGCCCGGTCTACACGCTCGGGCAGATGGGGACCATGACCGTCGACACGGTCCAGGCGCTCGGCACGCTGCCGGTCAAGGTGTGGGGCGTGGCGCAGGCCATCGCCGGCGTCAAGGAGCGGGCGATCGACAGCCCGGTCAGCATCGTGGGCGGTGGACGGCTCGCGGGTGAGACGGTCTCCGAGCACGGCTTCCCGCTGGTCGACAAGGCCGTGTTCCTGCTGATGCTCATCGGCGGCTTCAACTTCTTCATCGGCATGTTCAACTTCATCCCGCTGCTGCCCCTCGACGGCGGGCACATCGCCGGCGCCCTCTGGGAGGCGGTCCGCCGGGCGTTCGCCCGGCTGCGCGGGCGGCCGGACCCCGGGTACGTCGACGTGGCGAAGCTGCTGCCGATCGCGTACGGCGTCGCCGCCTGCCTGCTGGTGATGGGCCTGGTGCTGATCGTCGGGGACCTCGTGGTCCCGCTCCACATCGACTCCTGAGGCGGACCGGCCGTCGGGGGTCGAGCCTCGGGCCGTCGGTGGTCGAGCCTGTCGAGACCACCAGTAACCTGAAGCCATGACCGAGATCAGCCTGGGCATGCCCGCCGCACCGCCGCCGGTGCTCGCCCCCCGCCGTCAGACCCGCCAGATCAAGGTCGGCAAGGTCGGGGTCGGCAGCGAGTCGCCGATCTCGGTCCAGTCGATGACCACGACGCTCACCGCCGACGTCGACAAGACCCTGCAGCAGATCGCCGAGCTGACCGCGTCGGGCTGCGACATCGTGCGCGTGGCCTGCCCGAGCCAGGACGACGCCGAGGCGCTGCCGGAGATCGCGCAGCACTCGCAGATCCCCGTGATCGCCGACATCCACTTCCAGCCGAAGTACGTCTACGCCGCGATCGACGCCGGCTGTGCGGCCGTGCGCGTGAACCCGGGCAACATCCGGCAGTTCGACGACCAGGTCAAGGAGATCGCGGCCGCAGCGAAGGACCGCGGCACCAGCATCCGGATCGGGGTGAACGCCGGCTCCCTCGACAAGAGGCTCCTGGAGAAGTACGGCAAGGCCACCCCCGAGGCCCTCGTCGAGTCGGCGGTCTGGGAGGCGAGCCTCTTCGAGGAGCACGACTTCCACGACTTCAAGATCTCGGTCAAGCACAACGACCCGGTCGTGATGGTGCGCGCCTACGAGATGCTCGCCGAGCGCGGCGACTGGCCGCTGCACCTCGGGGTGACCGAGGCCGGGCCGGCGTTCCAGGGCACGATCAAGTCGGCGACGGCCTTCGGGGCGCTGCTGAGCAAGGGCATCGGCGACACCATCCGGGTCTCCCTGTCCGCACCGCCGGTCGAGGAGGTCAAGGTCGGCCTGCAGATCCTCGAGTCGCTCAACCTCCGCCCGCGCCGTCTCGAGATCGTGTCCTGCCCCTCCTGCGGGCGTGCCCAGGTCGACGTCTACAAGCTCGCCGACGAGGTGACGGCCGGCCTCGACGGCCTCGAGGTGCCGCTCCGGGTCGCGGTCATGGGCTGCGTCGTCAACGGGCCCGGCGAGGCCCGCGAGGCCGACCTCGGTGTCGCCTCCGGCAACGGCAAGGGGCAGATCTTCGTCAAGGGCGAGGTCATCAAGACGGTGCCCGAGTCGAAGATCGTCGAGACCCTGATCGAGGAGGCCATGCGCATCGCCGAGGGCATGGAGTCGGTCGACGGATCCGGCGCCCAGGTCACGGTCTCCTAGCAGCGTTCCTGGGCAGACGGGCCGACGTGAACCCGGGGCAGTTCCGCCGTCGGTGCATGTGGTCGCGCCTGCGCCGGTGCGGTCTCGCGGTGAACAGCCTCCGTTCGTGCGAGGAGTACGACGCCCGGCGGGCCGCGATCCTCGAGTCCCACTGAACGACCCCGTCAAGGCCTTTGGTCCGCAGCCGAGGTGTCGTCCGGCGCTGCCTGCGTCGGTTGCCATCGCCGACGCTGGGGGACATGACAGGTGAGGTCCCGGCCGGCGCGGTCACCGTCGGCATCGACGACTCCGACGCCAGCCTCGTGGCGCTGCGGTGGGCGGTGCACGAGGCCGAGCTCGAGCAACGACCGCTGTGCATCGTCCACTCCTACGACCCGCGGCCGACGGTCTACTCGGGCGTCGGAGCGACGTTCCCGGGCATCGACCTCTCCGACGCGCTGGACACGGCCGCCGAGGAGGTGCTGCACCGGGCCCGGCACCTGGCCCGCGAGCAGGCTCCGGAGCTGCCGGTGACGCTGGTCTGGAGCACGCTGGACCCGCGCGAGGCCCTCGCCGAGTCGGCGAAGGCCGCCTCCCTGCTGGTGGTGGCGTCGCGCGGGCACGGCAGGATGGCCCACCTGCTCCTCGGCTCGGTGGGCCTGTGGATCTCCCAGCACGCGCCCTGTCCGGTGGTCGTGGTCCGGGGTGAGCTGGACGCGACGGGGGAGTACGTCGACCGCCGCTGGATCGTGGTGGGCACGGACGGGACACCCGCCGCCGAGGCCGCGGTCGCGTTCGCGTTCACCCACGCGGCCAGGCGCGACGCCCGCCTCACCGTCGTACGTTGCCTCCCCGTCGAGGTCGGAGGACTCCACCGGGCCCACGAGGGGCCGGTCGAGGGCGACTGTCCCGAGCGTCGAGCGCTGGAGGACATGGTGTCCCGGCTGGCCCAGCAGCATCCCGAGGTCCGGGTCGACACCGAGCTGCGTCGCGGGTCCGCCGCCGGCTACCTGACCCGGGTGTCCGAAGGCGCGAGCATGGTCGTGGTCGGCAGCCGGCCGCGGCACGGCCCGGGTCCCTGGGGGTTCGGGGGAGTACGTCGCGCGGTGGTCGAGCACTCCTCCTGCGCCGTGGCCGTGGTGCCCGGTCACCCGGGGTCAGACGACTGACGCGGTCCAGGTGATCCGCGTGCCCGGCGCGGCGTCCTCGACGGCGAGCGAGCCGGACCGCTGCTCGGCCCGGCGCCGGATGTTGTCGAGCCCGCTGCGGCGTCCCGTGTCGCCGAGGCCGACGCCGTCGTCGGTGACGCAGACCGTCATCTCGTCGGCGTTGCCCGAGACGGTGACCTGGGCGCGGGTCGCGCACGCGTGCCGCGCGATGTTGGTCAGGCCCTCCCGGACGACCGCGGCGACGTCGCCGGTGAGCTGCGGGTCGCTGAGGATGTCGACCGGCCCGCTGAAGCTCACGTCCGGGGAGAACCCGAGCACGGGGGTGACCTCGGCGACCACCTCCATGACCGCGGTGCGCAGGTGGCCACCGAAGCGGTGCGGGGTGAGCTGGAAGATCGAGGACCGGATCTGACGGATCGCCTCGTCGACCCGCCCGACGACCTCCTCGAGCTGGTCGGCCCGTGGTTCGTCGAGCCCGGCGGCCACCCCCTGGATGCCCATGCCGGCCGCGAACAGCTGCTGGATCACGTGGTCGTGGAGGTCGCGGGCGATCCGGGCCCGGTCCTCCAGCAGCAGCATCCGCTGCTGGTCGCGGCGCGTCTCGACCAGCTCGAGGGCGATGGAGGCGTGGTTGGCGAACGCGGTCGCCATCTCCACCTCGTCCTCGGTGAAGCGCAACCGGCCCTGGAGGCGGCCGACGAAGAGCACACCCCGCGTGGTCCTCGCGCCGACCAGCGGCAGCACCATCACGGGCCCGATCGGGACCACCGAGGAGAGGTAGACGCTGCCCTGGAGGGGCAGCTCGTCCCGGCTCGCGTCGACGACGATGGGTACGCCGGTCTCGAGGACGTACTGGCTCAGCGTGTTCTCGATGGGGTAGGTCGATGCCATCAGCTCCTGGCTGCCGACCCCGACGGCGACCTCCACGACCAGCTGGTCCTCGTCGGGAGCGGGGCGCACGAAGGTGACGGTGTCGGCGCCGGCCAGCTCCTTGACCTTGTGCCCGATCGTCGCGAACACCTCGTCGGGCGAGCCCGTCAGCATCTGCAGGGTCGTGTCGGTCGAGGCCTGCAGCCAGCTCTGGCGACGGCGCGCGGTCTCGAAGAGCCGGGCGTTCTGGATGGCCACGCCGGCCGTGGCGGCCAGCGACGTGACCAGCTCCTCGTCGCCGGCGCTGAACCCGCGCGGCACCACGGTGGCGAGGTAGAGGGCGCCGAACACCTCCTCGCGGAGCCGGATGGGCACCCCGAGGAACCCTCGCATCGGCGGATGTCCCTCCGGGAAGCCCACCGAGCGGGCGTCGGCCCCGAGGTCCTCGAGGCGGATCGGCCGGGGGTCCGCGATGAGCGCGCCGAGGAGGCCCTTGCCCTCGGGGAGGCGTCCGATCTCCGAGACCGTGGAGTCGTCCATGCCGACGTGGATGAACTGTTCGAGGCCGGTCCCGTCGGGGGTGATCACGCCCAGGGCGCCGAACGGCGCGTCGACCAGCTCGCACGCGGCCTGGACGATCTGGTGGAGCACCGCCTGGAGGTCGAGGACGCCGATGATGGCGCTCTGGGCGCGCAGCAGATCACGCAGCCGCGTGACCGGCTCGACCTGGGCGTGGGCGCTGTCCACGGATCGAGGGTACCGGCACCGTGACCTGCGTCACCGGGTTCCTGAATCGTGGGGGCGCAGGCGTGGCCCGGGGCCGCGTAGGCTCCCCTCGTGCTCACGACCCGCCACGGGGTGCGCCCCCTGGGGCCGCCGGACCTCGACGCCTTCCTGGCGCTCGCCGGCCGCGACCCGGTCGTGAACGTCTTCGTCGACTACCGGGCGCGCACCACCACGCTCGAGCCGCGCTGGCTCGGCGGGGAGATGTGGGGGCGCTTCGAGGACGGGGACCTCGTGGCCGCCTGCCACGTGGGCGCGAACCTGGTGCCGGTGCAGGCGAGCGTCGAGGACGCCCGGGCCTTCGCGGAGCGGGCGCTGACGCGGGGGCGGACGGTGTCGACGATCGTGGGGCCGCAGGATGCGGTCCAGTCCTTCTGGAACGGCGTCGCCCGGGGTTGGGGAACGCCTCGGGAGATCCGCTGGAACCAGCCGCACCTGGAGATCTCCGCGCCCCCCGCGGTCGCGCCCGACCCCCTGGTGCGGCGTACCACGCGACAGGACATGGACGAGCTGTACCCCGCGTGCGTGGCGATGTACACCGAGGAGGTCGGCATCTCCCCGGAGTACGGCGGGGGAGCCGAGCTGTACCGGGCCCGGGTCACCCAGCTGGTCAACCGCGGCTGGTCCTACGCCCGCTTCGACGGTGACCGGCTGGTCTTCAAGGCCGAGGTCGCCTGCGCGTCCCCGCACGCCGCCCAGGTGCAGGGTGTCTGGGTGCCCCCCGATCGTCGCGGCGAGGGCCTGGCCACGGCCGGGATGGCCGCGGTCGTGGAGCTGGTACGCCGTGAGGTCGCGCCGGTGGTCTCCCTCTACGTCAACGAGTGGAACACCCCGGCCCGGCGCGCCTACGAGCGGGTCGGGTTCCGGCAGACGGCCACCTTCGCCACCGTCATGTTCTGACGACCTCAGCGGCGCGCGGCGTTCGTCGCGGCGCGGAGGTTCGGCACCGGTCGCAGGTCCGAGGCACGCTCGCAGTCGGCCACCACGCAGCGCACCGTGGCGGACTTCTCGGCGCCGTTGGTGTCCAGCAGCAGCTTCCGGTCGGACTCCCAGTCCAGTGCTCCGAACCACCGGGCCGAGTAGTGCGCCAGCACCTTGCCGTGGGGCTTGCGCAGCAGCACGTCCCGCGGGCCGAGGCCGTCGGTCAGGATGTGGATGGTGGCCATCCGGGTGCCCCCGGGTGCGAAGGTCGCGACGCGCTGCGAGCAGGACCTCCACAACGGGTCCCTGCCGCGCAGCGTGGTCACCACCGAGCAGCCGCCGCGGTAAGGATCCTTGGTGTACGACGCCACCCGGTCCGCGCGGATGCTTGCCTCGTAGCCGGGCCGGTCGGAGACCTGCCGGGTCGCGTTGCTGCGGGTGTTCCACCAGAAGGTGCGGTTCGGCCCCCAGCCGCCGAGGACCACCCGCTGCTCGTCGAGGTCGAGCACCGAGACCGACCCCTTGAACCGGCGGTCGGCCTGCACGGCGCCGTCGGTGGCGTCGAAGACCCGGACCCGGGTGCCCCGGCTGCGGGAGAAGGTGGCGTTCGCGATCTGGGTGCCGTCGGCCGCGAGCACGAGGTCCCAGATCGGTACGCCGCGCAGCAGGACGGTCCGGTCACCCGACGGGGTCAGGCGCAGGACCCGGAACCGGGCCGATCCGTCGGCGTTGCTGGTGCCGACCACGTAGTCGTTGCCCGAGGGTCCGAGCAGGTCGACCCGGGGGGCGTCGACCTTGATCCGGACGTCGCCGTCCACGACGGTGCGCCCCTCGAGGTGCGGGATGGCGATGTCCGGGCCACGCTTCAGCTCCGCGGGTCTCAGGACCGTCTCCGGGACGGCGGCCGCCGGCGCGGCGGCGGCGAGCAGGAGCGTGAGGACGGTGGCAGCGACGGCGGTCAGCTTCATGGCGACTCCCGAGTCCGGACCGGGCGGATCCCGGTCACATCAGGTGGACGCGGCCACGGGCCCGAGGGTTGCAGTGGGGGAGGAACTGGTTCGCAGCCGACCCCCACCCACAAGTAGCCTTCCTCCCATGATCTCCCGGATGTCGAGCCTGTTCGTGCGGACCCTGCGAGAGGACCCCGCGGACGCCGAGGTGCCGAGCCACCGGCTCCTCGTCCGCGCGGGGTACATCCGCCGCGCCGCCCCCGGCATCTACACCTGGCTGCCGCTCGGCCTGCGGGTGCTGCGCCGGGTCGAGCAGATCATCCGTGACGAGATGGACGGCATCGGCGCGCAGGAGCTGTCGTTCCCGGCGCTGCTGCCCCGCGAGCCCTACGAGGCGACCGGCCGCTGGACGGAGTACGGCGACGGCATCTTCCGGCTCAAGGACCGCAAGGGCAACGACTACCTGCTCGGGCCCGACCCACGAGGAGATGTTCACGCTCCTGGTGAAGGACCTGTACTCCTCGTACAAGGACCTGCCGCTGTCGATCTACCAGATCCAGACGAAGTACCGCGACGAGGCGCGTCCCCGCGCCGGGCTGCTGCGCGGACGCGAGTTCGTGATGAAGGACTCCTACTCCTTCGACGTCGACGACGCCGGCCTCGAGCGCAGCTACGCGCTCCACCGCGACGCCTACATCCGGATCTTCGACCGGCTCGGGTTCGAGTACGTCATCGTCAAGGCCACCTCCGGCGCGATGGGTGGCTCGGTGTCCGAGGAGTTCCTGGCCAAGGCCGAGGTGGGGGAGGACACCTACGTCCGCTGCACGCACTGCGACTACGCCGCGAACGTCGAGGCCGTGCAGGTGCGCGCGCCCCGGCCCACGGCGTACGACGACGTCCCCGCCGCGCACGCGGAGGCCACGCCCGACACACCCACCATCGACAGCCTGGTCGCGCACCTCAACGAGAAGCTCCCGCGCGAGGACCGGCCCTGGACCGCCTCCGACACGCTCAAGAACGTCCTGGTCACGCTCAAGCACCCCGACGGCACCCGCGAGCCGATCGCGATCGGCGTGCCCGGTGACCGCGACGTCGACGCGAAGCGCCTCGAGGGCCAGATGGAGCCCACCGAGGTGGAGCCCTTCGACGAGGCGGAGTTCAGGAAGTACCCCTCGCTGGTCAAGGGCTACATCGGCCCGGGCGTGCTGGGGGAGAAGGGCGAGTCCGGCATCCGGTTCCTCGTCGACCCCCGGGTCGTGGAGGGCACCCGCTGGGTGACCGGCGCCGACGTCGACGGCAGCCACGTCATCGACCTGGTCGTGGGCCGCGACTTCACCCCCGACGGCACCATCGAGGCCGCCGAGGTCCGCGACGGCGACGCCTGCCCCAACTGTGACGAGGGCACCCTCGAGTCCGCCCGCGGCATCGAGATGGGCCACATCTTCCAGCTCGGCCGCAAGTACGCCGACGCCCTGGACCTGAAGGTGCTCGACGAGAACGGCAAGCTCGTCACGGTCACGATGGGCTCCTACGGCATCGGCCCCTCCCGCGCCGTCGCCGCGATCGCCGAGGGCACCCACGACGAGCTGGGCCTGGCCTGGCCGCGCGAGGTCGCCCCCGCGGACGTGCACCTGGTCGCCACCGGCAAGGACGAGCACGTCTTCGCCGCCGCGGAGCGGATCGCCCACGAGCTGGCGAGACAGGGCATCGAGGTGCTCTACGACGACCGGCCCAAGGTCAGCCCCGGCGTGAAGTTCAAGGACGCCGAGCTGATCGGCGTCCCCACGATCGTGGTGGTCGGCAAGGGTCTCGCCGACGGCACCATCGAGGTCAAGGACCGGGCGACCGGGGAGCGCGAGAACGTCCCGGCCGACCACGTCGTGGACCACGTGGTCCGTCTCGTCCGTGCCTGAGGCCGGCGGCGTCGACGCCGTCATCTTCGACTGGGGCGGCACCCTCACCCGCTGGCACGACGTCGACTTCCACGCCGAGTCGCTGGCCCTGGCGCAGGCCGTGGTGAACTCCCACCACGACCACCACGTGCACGCCCAGCGCCTGCACGCCGCGGGCGACGCGATCTGGGGCCGCAGCCGGGACCACCAGCAGAGCTCGACCATCGCCGACCTGTTCGACGAGGCGGGGCTGGACCACGACCCGGAGCTGCTGAGCGCCTACCTGGAGTTCTGGCAGCCGCACACGCCGACCGACCCCGAGGTGGGGCCGCTCTTCGAGGCGCTGCGCGCCGACGGGATCCGGGTGGGCGTGCTCTCGAACACGATCTGGCCACGCGCGTGGCACCGCGACTTCTTCGAGCGCGACGGCGTGCTCCACCTGATCGACGGTGACGTCTACACCAGCGAGATCCCCTGGACGAAGCCGTCACCGAACGCGTTCGGTGCGGCGATGGACGCCGTCGGCGCCACCGACCCGTCCCGCTGCGTCTATGTCGGGGACCGTCTCTTCGACGACATCTGGGGCGCGCAGAACGCGGGCATGCGTGCCATCCACATCCCGCTGAGCACCATCCCGGCCCACCAGGTCGGTCACACCGAGGGCGAGCCGGACGCGGTCGCGCACCGGCTCTGCGAGGTGCACGCGATCGTCGCCGGCTGGGCCTGAACCGGGGTCCGGATCGGCCCCGAATTGCAGGTTAGTGCAATGCAGGATTGTGAGGATCGATCTGCGTCGCGCCTTTACGCGGTCTGTTGCATGATTTTGCACGAGGAGCTCGTCGGTCCCCCCACATCGGGCGAGTTCCTCGCCGGGCCTCTGTCCAGGCCTCAGCGGTCCGCGTACTCGTCGGCTCCGGGGAGCATCTCGGGAGTTCCCCGGAAGGCGAGTACCCGGACCGCTGCATCGTTCAGGGCCGTGACCGCCCAGCGTCGCCGCGCCCCCGAGGTGTTCGCCACCAGCGAGGCGTAGGTCGCGGCGCATCCCTCCTCCAGCTCCCGGGCCGCCCGGGTGACCCGCTCCGGGCTGTCCAGCCGCGCCGGCAGCTCGTACGACGCCGCCGACGCCACCGGGTCGGCGCCGAGGTCGGCGACGGTGCGGGTCAGCACGTCCCGGCGGGCCCGGTGCTCGGTGTAGGCGGACGAGATCGCGGCGTAGAGGGCCGGCTCCGCGGACCGGGACGTCTGGGCGCCCAGCGCGCCGTACACGTAGACCGCCGCGTGCTCGGCCGCGAGCGTGGTCTGGACTGCCTCGAGCGTGGTCATGCATCCTCCCCGGCGGGCGGTGGGCTGAGCCGGGCGAGCCGCTGGGCGGTCCCGGCCGACATGCAGGCCAGGACCCGCGCGAGGGAGCCGCTCCGGGCGGCGAGTGACGCGTCGACGAGCCGCCGCTGGGACCGCTGCTCGCGGACCCGGACCTCCTTCAGCGCGGCTGCGGGCCCGGCGAACGAGCCACGGTCCGTGGCGGCGCTCGGCGGCTCGGCGTCGAGGACCTCGAGGTGGGCGGCGTGCAGGTCGCCGAACGGGCGCACCGTCGGCTCGAGGCGCGGGTAGGCCGCCACGACGGCGGCCGTGAGCCCGGCCAGCTCGGTGAGCTCGGCGACCACGCGGTCGACCAGCGCCGCGTCGGGATCCTCCTGCGCCGACACGCCCGGGCCCTCGTCGCTGCCGTCGCGACTCGCGTCACATCCCGAGGCCACGACCAGGCCGGCGAGAGCGGCGCCGACCGTCGTACGACGGGTCGCCGCAGCGCGCGGCAGCGAGGGGAAGGGGTGGCGCACGCGCCGACCCTATCGCCGGGCGCCGGGGGTGGCGCCGCGGCCGGGTGAGGCAGCGGCGCCGCAGCCGCTATCGTGGATCCTCGACAACAGCACAAGGAGGTCGCCCACCCGTGAGCAGTGCCAGGCAGGACGCCACCCGGGACCGGATCGAGACAGAGCTCGTCGACCCCTTGAGTGCCCTGGGCCTCGATGTCGAGGCCGTCGAGATCTCGCCCGCCGGCAAGCGGCGGATCCTTCGCGTCGCCGTCGACAAGGACGGGGGCGTGACCCTCGACGACGTGGCCGACGCGACGCGCGAGGTCTCCCGCGTGCTCGACGACTCCGACGTGATGGGGGAGCAGCCCTACACCCTCGAGGTGACCTCCCGTGGTGTCGACCGGCCGCTCACGTTGCCCCGCCACTGGCGCCGCAACGCCGACCGGCTGGTGAAGGTGACCCTCACCGACGGCTCGGCCGTCACCGGGCGGATCACGGGCTGCGACGAGGACAAGGCCACGCTCGCGGTCTCCGGCAAGAGGCGCGACGTGGCCTACGCCGACGTCGCCAAGGCGCTGGTCCAGATCGAGTTCAACCGCAAGCCGGCCGCCGGCGACGACGAGGAAGGGGAGGCCTGATGGACATCGACCTGAGCATCCTGCGGATGCTGGAGCGGGAGAAGGAGATCTCCTTCGACGTCCTGGTGGAGGCCATCGAGCAGGCCCTGCTGACGGCGTACCACAAGACGCCCGGCGCCCAGGAGAAGGCGCGCGTCGAGCTCGACCGCAAGAGCGGCCACGTGACCGTGCTCGCCTCCGAGGTCGACGACGAGGGCAACGTCGTCGGTGAGTACGACGACACCCCTGCCGGCTTCGGCCGGATCGCGGCGACGACGGCGAAGCAGATCATGCTGCAGCGCCTGCGCGACGCCGAGGACGACATCCGGTTCGGTGAGTTCTCCGGCAAGGAGGGCGACATCATCTCCGGCGTCATCCAGCAGGGACGCAACCCCGACGACGTCATGGTCGACCTCGGCAAGCTCGAGGCGCTGCTGCCGTCGGGCGAGCGGGTGCCCGGGGAGAAGTACGAGCACGGCACCCGGATCAAGTGCCTGGTCGTCTCGGTGCGCAAGGGCATGCGCGGCCCGCAGATCACGCTGTCGCGGACCCACCCGAACCTGGTCAAGAAGCTCTTCGCGCTGGAGGTGCCCGAGATCGCCGACGGCACCGTCGAGATCGCGGCGATCGCCCGCGAGGCGGGGCACCGCACCAAGATCGCGGTGATCTCGCGGACGTCCGGCGTCAACGCCAAGGGCGCCTGCATCGGCCCGATGGGCCAGCGGGTGCGCAACGTGATGTCCGAGCTGCACGGCGAGAAGATCGACATCGTCGACTGGTCCGAGGACCCGGCCGAGCTGGTGGCGCACGCGCTGTCGCCGGCCCGGGTGTCCTCGGTCGAGATCGTCGACGCGGCGGCGAAGTCTGCCCGCGTGGTCGTCCCGGACTTCCAGCTGTCGCTGGCGATCGGCAAGGAGGGCCAGAACGCCCGCCTGGCCGCGCGCCTGACCGGCTGGCGGATCGACATCCGCAGCGACGAGGCTGAGACGACCAGCGACGCCTGAGGGACGAACGCGGCGCGTGGGGTCGGCCAGGTCGAGCAAGCGACGCGACCGACGAACGAGGTCGCGCGAGCGCGTCGAAACCCGGTGAGACGCCCAGGGCCGTTGCGCGAGCGGTCGAAATTACCGAAGTGGCGAGCTGAGCGCCCTCAGGGCCGCAGGAAGTCCGCGATCGCGGCCCAGTACGCCGGGTCCTCGACGAGGGTCGCGTGGTCGGCGTCCCGGAGGTCGACCACGAGGGGCGCCCCCGGCAGGGTCTCGAGCAGCCGCGTCGTGCGCGGCGGGCGGACCAGCTCGTCGCGGCCCGCACGGAGCACGAGCACCTGCGCCTGCAGCCGTGGGGCGACGGATGCGGAGTCGTAGCGGTCGTGGACGAGGCGGGCCATCGGAAGGCGCGGGAACAGGTCTTGGGCGACGGCGACCAGGCTGTCGAAGGGCGTGACGAGGACGAGCCGCTCGACCGGACGCCGCACGGCCGCCTGGACCGCCACCCCGCTGCCGAGGCTGCGGCCGATCACGTCCACTGGCGCCTCGGGGTGGCGCCCCGCGACGTGGTCGAGGAGGGCGACGGCGTCGTCGACCAGAGCCCGCTCGGAGGGCCGGCCCTCGCTGGCGCCGTACCCCCGGTAGGCGAGCAGGTAGCTCGTGTGGTGGGGGAACCGCTGCTCCAGCTCCTCGCACAGCTCGTGCACCCCCTCGCCGTTGCCGCCGAAGTAGACCAGCCCGCGACGCTGCCCCGGGTTCACCTCCCAGCCGCGCAGGCGGGTGCCGCCGACCGTGAGGTGCAGGCTGGCGCCGTCGGGGGAGAGGCGCGTGGATCGCGAGGGGTAGACGAGGCGTCGGGTGACGGGTCTCAGCAGGGCTGCCGCAGGGCGCACGCCCGCAGCCTAGTGGCGTGAGCGGGGTCTCGGTTCGATATCCGTCGCCCGAGCACGGTAAGGTGGTCGCCAGTGGTTCGCGAACACGTCTCTGCCCCCTGCCCGGATCCCACCGACCCGTCGGTGCCGGTCAGGACCTGCATCGGATGCCGCCAGCGGGCCACGAAACGCGAGTTGTTGCGGGTGACCGCCGGCTCGGACGCGAGCGGCCAGCCGGCCGTCGTGCCCGATCCTGACGGCACCGCACCCGGCCGGGGCGCGCACCTGCACCCCACCGCCGAGTGCTACGACCTCGCGGTGCGGCGGAAAGCCTTCACCCGTGCCCTCCGGGCCGGGAAGGGGCTGTCCTCCGCACCGGTGGGTGACTACCTCGACTCGCGCGCAGTCCGACCGTGATCGACCGACAGAAACTGGAGCAGCAGCTCATGAGCACTCGATGAGTACTTCGCGATGAGTTTGCACAACCACTAACGGTCTCAGTTTCCCCCCAGCACCGCTGGACCCGGGTCTGAGGCCAGAAGGAGAAACGTGGCTAAGACCCGAGTTCACGAGCTCGCCAAGCAGTATGGCGTCGAGAGCAAGTTCGTTCTCGAGAAGCTCAAGGAGATGGGGGAGTTCGTCAAGTCGGCAAGTTCGACCGTCGAGCCTCCTGTCGAGATGCGATTCAAGAAGGAGTTCGGCGAGCAGCTGAAGGCTGCCGGCGGGTCCGCGCCGGCCGAGGCTCCCGCCGAGAAGCCCGCCGCCAAGGCGCCGGCTCCCAAGGCTCCCTCCCCGACCCCGGCTCCCGCCAAGGCGCCCGAGGCTCCGGCCGAGAAGCCTGCCCCGGTTGCCCAGCAGCCTGCCCAGCCCGCGGCGCCTGCTGCCAAGGCTCCCTCGGGCCCCCGGCCCGGCCCGAAGCCGGGTCCGGCCGCCGAGAAGCCCGCCGCCAAGGCGCCGGCTGAGCCCGTCGCTCCGCCCGTCGCCCCGCCCGCCGAGAAGCCCGCCGCCCCCGCGGCGTCGGCCTCCGCGCCGGCCCCCAAGGCGCCGGCTCCCCGTCCCGTCGGGCGCCCCGGTGGCACCCCGCGTCCGGGCAACAACCCGTTCTCGTCCAGCCAGGGCATGGGCCGTCGGCCCGCGCCCGGCGGTGACCGTGGCCCGGCCGGTGGCGCCCCCGCCGGCGGTGCCCAGGGCGGTGGCGACCAGCGCCCGCCGCGTCCGCCGGCCGGCCGCGACGGCGGCGCTCCGGGTCGCAGCGGCATGCCGCGCCCGAACCCGGCGATGATGCCCAAGTCCCCGGCTGCCTTCGGCTCCGGTCCCGGCGGCCGCCCCGGTGCGCCCGGCCGTCCCGGTGCCCCCGGTCGTGGTGGCGCCCCGGGTCGTGGCGGTGCGCCCGGCCGTGGCGGTGCCGGCGCTCCCGGTGCCGGTGGTCGTCCCGGCGGCTTCGGCCCCAGCGGCGGCGGTCGCCCCGGTGGCGGTCGCCCCGGTCAGCGTGGCCAGACCCAGGGTGCCTTCGGTCGCCCGGGTGGCCCCTCGCGCCGTGGTCGCAAGTCGAAGCGGGCGCGTCGTCAGGAGTTCGAGGCCATGCAGGCCCCGACGATCGGCGGCGTGCGGGTCCGCAAGGGCGACGGCGAGACCGTCCGCCTGCCCCGTGGCGCGTCCCTGACCGACTTCGCGGAGAAGATCGGCGTCGACGCGGCCGCCCTGGTCCAGATGCTGTTCAGCCTGGGCGAGATGGTGACCGCGACCGAGTCGGTCAACGACGAGACGTTCGAGCTGCTCGGCGAGGAGCTCAACTACGTCGTCCAGGTCGTCTCTCCCGAGGACGAGGACCGCGAGCTGCTGGAGTCCTTCGACCTCGAGTTCGGTGAGGACGAGGGCGACGAGAGCGACCTCGTGGTCCGTCCGCCGGTCGTGACCGTCATGGGTCACGTCGACCACGGAAAGACCAAGCTCCTCGACGCGCTGCGCAGCGCCAACGTCGTCGACAAGGAGGCCGGTGGCATCACCCAGCACATCGGTGCCTACCAGGTCACGACCGACGTGGACGGCGCCGAGCGTCGGATCACCTTCATCGACACCCCGGGTCACGAGGCGTTCACCGCCATGCGTGCCCGTGGTGCGCAGGCCACCGACATCGCCATCCTGGTGGTCGCGGCCGACGACGGTGTGATGCCGCAGACGATCGAGGCGCTCAACCACGCCAAGGCCGCCGGTGTGCCGATCGTGGTCGCGGTCAACAAGATCGACAAGCCGGAGGCGGACCCGACCAAGGTCCGTGGCCAGCTGACCGAGTACGGCCTGGTGCCCGAGGAGTACGGCGGCGACTCGATGTTCGTCGACGTCTCGGCCAAGTCCGAGCTCAACCTCGACAAGCTGCTCGAGGCCGTCGTGCTCACCGCCGACGCGTCCCTGGACCTGCGGGCCAACCCCGACCAGGACGCCCAGGGCCTCGTCGTCGAGGCGCACCTGGACCGCGGTCGCGGTCCGGTCGCCACGGTGCTGGTGCAGCGCGGAACCCTGCGGGTCGGCGACTCGATCGTGGCCGGTCCGGCCCACGGCCGGGTCCGGGCCATGCTCGACGAGCACGGTGTCGAGCTGCAGGAGGCCGACCCGTCGCGTCCGGCGATGGTCCTCGGCCTGAGCGCGGTGCCGGGAGCGGGCCAGAACTTCATCGTGGTCGACGACGACCGGATGGCTCGCCAGATCGCCGAGAAGCGGGAGGCGCGCGAGCGTGCGGCCATGCAGGCCAAGCGTCGGGTGCGCCGTACCCTCGAGGACTTCATGGCCTCCATGGAGAAGGGCGAGAGCCAGGAGCTCAACCTCATCCTCAAGGGCGACGTGTCCGGTTCGGTCGAGGCCCTCGAGGACGCCCTCGCCAAGATCGACGTCGGCGAGGAGGTCAGCCTCCGGGTCATCGACCGCGGTGTCGGTGCGATCACCGAGACCAACGTCGACCTGGCTGCCGCCTCCGACGCCATCATCATCGGCTTCAACGTCCGGCCCCAGGGCAAGGCGACGGAGATGGCCGACAAGGAAGGCGTCGAGATCCGGTACTACTCGGTCATCTACCAGGCGATCGAGGAGATCGAGGCGGCCCTCAAGGGCATGCTCAAGCCCGAGTTCGAGGAGTCGGTGCTCGGCCAGGCGGAGATCCGTGCGATCTTCCGCTCGTCCAAGATCGGCAACATCGCGGGCTGCATGGTCACCAGCGGCCTGATCCGGCGCAACGCCAAGGTGCGCGTGATCCGCGACGGTGCCGTGGTCGCCGACAACCTCGACCTGGCCTCGCTGAAGCGGGAGAAGGACGACGCGTCGGAGGTCCGCGAGGGCTTCGAGTGCGGTCTGGTGCTCCGCAACTTCCAGGACATCAAGGAAGGCGATGTCGTGGAGGCGTTCGAGATGCGCGAGATCCCGCGCAGCTGATCCACCGCGAGTCGGCGCCAGTTTCTGCGGAAACTGGCGCCGACTCGGTCATTTGAGAGAGTAGGAACATGAGCAACCCACGGGTGCGCAAGATCGCGGACCGGATCCAGGTGATCGTCGCGGAGATGCTGGAACGCCGGGTCAAGGACCCGCGGCTCGGGTTCGTGACCGTCACCGACGTGCGGGTCACCGGGGACACCCAGCAGGCGACGATCTTCTACACCGTCCTCGGCGAGGCCGGTGCGGAGGAGGAGGCGCTGGTCGGCTCCGCCGCGGCGCTGGAGTCGGCCAAGGGCCTGCTCCGCTCCGAGGTCGGCAAGCAGCTCGGCATGCGCCACGTGCCGTCGCTGACGTTCGTCCACGACGCCCTCCCGGAGAACGCCCGCCACCTCGACGAGGTGCTGGCCCGGGCGCGGGCGGCCGACGAGGCCGTCGCGGCGCACCGGGGGGAGTCGTACGCCGGCGAGAGCGACCCGTACAAGAAGCCGCGCGAGGAGGACCTCGACGGGGCCGGCGCGGACGAGCAGGACGACCTCGACCGGTGACGGCTGCCGCCTCCGGGCTGGTCGTCGTCGACAAGCCCGCCGGCCTGACCTCGCACGACGTCGTCTCGCGGGTCCGTCGCCTCGCCGGCACCCGCAAGGTCGGCCACGCCGGCACGCTGGACCCGATGGCCACCGGCGTGCTGGTGCTCGGCGTCAACCGCGCCACCCGGCTGCTCGGCCACCTGATGCTCACCGAGAAGGCGTACGACGCCACCGTGCGGCTCGGGGTGGCCACGACCACCGACGACGCGGAGGGTGAGGTCATCGCGACCGCCTCCACCGAGGGCCTGGACGAGACCGCCGTGCGCGCCGCGCTGGCCGGGTTCGTGGGTGAGATCGAGCAGGTCCCGACGGCGGTCTCCGCGATCAAGGTCGACGGCAAGCGCGCCTACCAACGGGTCCGCGACGGCGAGGACGTGCAGCTGAAGGCGCGGCCGGTGACCGTCCACGAGCTGGTCGTGCACGACGTGCGCCGCGACGGCGACCACCTCGACGTGGCGATCTCGGTGCGCTGCTCCAGCGGCACCTACATCCGCGCGATCGCGCGCGACCTCGGCGCCCGGCTCGGCGTCGGCGGGCACCTGACCGCGCTCCGGCGTACCGCCGTCGGCCCCTACGACCTCGGCACCGCGCGGACCCTCGACCAGCTGGGCGAGGAGTTCGCGCTGATGCCGATCGCGGAGGCCGCACGCCGGGCGTTCCCGGCCCGCGAGCTCGACGAGGCCCACGCCGCCGACGTGCGCGTCGGCCGGCCGCTCGACCTCGCGGTCGACGGGGTCACCGCGGTCTTCGACCCGGCGGGGGAGTTCCTGGCCCTCTACGAGCCGCGCAACGGCGCCGCCAAGCCCGTCGCGGTCTTCGTCTGAGCCCCGCCAGTAGTGTTCTCGCCGTGCACATCTGGCGATCCATCGACGAGGTCCCGCCCGATCTGGGCCCGACCGCCGTCGTCATCGGCAACTTCGACGGCGTCCACCTCGGGCACCGTCACGTGCTCCGGCGCGCCCGGGAGGTCGCCGACGAGCGCGGCCTGACGCTGGTGGCGGTCACCTTCGACCCGCACCCGATGGCGGTGCTGCGCCCCGAGCACGCGCCCACCTCGCTCACCTCCGTCGAGACGCGGGCGGAGCTGCTGGGCGAGTGCGGCGCCGACGCCGTCCTGGCACTGCGGTTCGACCGGGGCGTCGCGGCGTGGACGCCGGAGGAGTTCGTGGAGCGGATCCTGTTCCGCCGGCTGCACGCGGCCGCCGTGGTGGTGGGGGCGAACTTCCGGTTCGGCAACCGCGCCGCCGGCGACGTGGCGACGCTGCGCGAGACGGGTGCGACCTACGGCTTCGAGGCCGAGGGCATCGCGCTGGACGGCGGCCCGCAGGTCTGGTCCTCCACCTACGTCCGCACCTGCCTCGCGACCGGCGACGTCGCCGGCGCCGCCGAGGCGCTCGGGCGCCCGTACGCCGTGCGCGGCGCGGTCGTCCGGGGCGACCAGCGCGGCCGCGAGCTCGGCTACCCGACCGCCAACGTCCCGACCAGCACCCTGACCGCGGCCCCGGCCGACGGGGTGTACGCCGGGTGGCTGCGGCGGCTGGACACCGGCGAGACGTTCCCGGCCGCGATCAGCGTCGGGACCAACCCGACCTTCGACGGGCAGCGCGAGCGCCGCGTCGAGAGCTATGTGCTCGACCGGACCGACCTCGAGCTCTACGGCGTGGAGGTGGAGGTCTCGTTCGTCGAGCGGCTGCGGGGCATGGTGGCCTTCGGGTCGGTGGAGGAGCTGGTGGAGCAGATGGCCGACGACGTGGACCGGGCGCGCAGCATCCTCGGGGCCGCCGCGTGAGGCCTTCGTCGACCGACGCCCGGGCGGCCGCCGAGGAGTGGTTCCTCCACCACGGCCTGACCTACTTCGTGCCCGAGCAGCGGGCGCACGTCCGGCAGGCCGCGAAGGCCGGCCGGATCGTCCCGTTCCTGCTCGTGGTCGCCGTCGTCGCCACCGGCGCCGGGGGAGTGGTGGCCTGGCTCGCCGACCAGCTCACCCTCGGCCCGGCGACCCTGGCGTCGCTGCTGCTGCTCGCCGCGGCGTGGTACGCCCTCACCAAGCTGCACGCGGCCCCGATCGTCACCTGGGCCCTGGGGCGCACGTTCGGCAGCCTGCGCTCGCTGCTCCCGATGACCACGCGCGCGCTGCCGCTGCTGCTGCTGTTCATCACGTTCCTGTTCATCAACACCGAGGTGTGGCAGGTCGGCTCGAACCTCACCGCCGGGGCCCTGTGGCTGACCGTGGTGCTGTTCCTGGTGCTCGCGGTGGGCTTCCTGCTGGTCCGGCTGCCCGAGGAGGTCGACCGCGTCGACGACGACGTCACCGACGACCTGCTGCTCGCCGCCTGCCGCGGCACGCCGCTGGAGCAGGCGTGCCGCGAGATGGTCGAGGACCCCGACGCCGACCCCGCGGCGTACGCCGAGGTCACCGGCTACGAGCGCTGGAACCTGATCCTCGTGCTGGTGGTCGTGCAGTCGGTGCAGGTGCTGCTGGTGACCCTGTCGGTCTTCGTGTTCCTCATGGTCTTCGGGGCGTTGATCATGTCGGACTACGTGATGGCGTCCTGGCTGCCCGACCACGGCACGCACACGATCGTGGGTCCGGTCACCCGTGAGCTGGTGCAGGTCTCGACGTTCCTCTCGGCGTTCTCGGGGCTCTACCTGACCGTCTCCACGGTCACCGACGAGACCTACCGGGAGCAGTTCTTCGGTGGTGTCTCACGCGAGCTCGAGCGGGCCGTGGGCGTCCGCGCGGTCTACCTCGCCCTGCGCGAACGGACCGGCCCGCCGTCGGGTGACGGCGGGCCGGTCGTGGCGCGTGGCGTGACTGTTTCCGGTCAAGTCACCGGGTCTCGACACACCGGTCGCGACCTCGTTCCTCAGTCGCGCGGCTTGCTCGACCACCGTCGAGCAGTCCGCTGACGCGTCCTGCTCAGGCGTCGAGGTCCTTCTCGACCAGGGCGACGATCGCGTCGACCGCGGACTGGTCGTCCCCGGACACCTCGACGGTGTCGCCCTTGCCGGCGCCGAGCGTCATGATCAGCAGCGCGGAGCTGGCGTCGACGGGCTCGTCACCGGGGAGACCGATCAGCACCTCGTGGTCGAGGTCGGCGGCTGCCTCCGAGATGATCGCGGCGGGGCGGGCGTGCAGGCCGACGGCCGAGCCGACGACGACGGACTTGGTGGGCATGGTTCTCCTTCGTTGGTGGACGTGACGCAGGTTACGCGTGGTCGGTCGGCTCAGACGGGCTCGAGCTCGGCGTCGCTCTCACCCATGGACTTCAGGGCGACGACACACCCGGCGGCGACGACCGTGCCGGCCGCCAGCGCGATCAGGAAGCCGAAGGTGTGGCCGACCGCGAAGAGGACGAAGATGCCGCCGTGCGGTGCCCGCAGGGTGACGTCCAGGGCCATGGCCAGGCCGCCGGCGACGGCGCTGCCGGCCATGATCGACGGGACGACGCGCAGCGGGTCCGCCGCGGCGAACGGGATCGCCCCCTCGGTGATGAACGACGCGCCGAGCGCCCACGCCGCCTTGCCGTTCTCCCGCTCGGGGAGGCTGAACAGCCCCGGGCGGATGACGGTCGCCAGCGCGAGGCCGAGCGGGGGCACCATGCCGGCGATCATGACGGCGGCCATGACCTTGAGCTCGGGGGCGTCGGTCGCGGTCGCGGCCGCGGCGAGGCCGGTGGTCGCGAACGCGTAGGCCACCTTGTTGAGCGGGCCGCCCATGTCGAAGGCCATCATCAGGCCGAGGATCACGCCGAGCAGGATGGAGAGCCCGGAGTTGTCGCTCATGTTGGTCAGGCCCTCGCTGAGCTTGTCCATCAGCTTCCCCAGCGGCTTGCTCAGCACCACGATCATGAAGATGCCGGCGATCAGCGTCGTCAGCAGCGGGATGACCAGGACCGGCATCAGGCCGCGCGCCCAGGTCGCGACCTTCCAGCGGGTGATCCACAGGGCGATGAAGCCGGCCAGCACGCCGCCGATGATGCCGCCGAGGAAGCCGCTCTGGGGGAGGCCGAAGCCGGCCAGGTCGACGGCCAGGGCACCCATGACGAAACCGGGAGCAATGCCGGGGCGGTCGGCGATCGCGAAGGCGATGTAGCCGGCCAGCGCCGGGACCAGGAACTTGAACGCCGTGGCGCCGAGAATGAAGAGGACCGCGCCGAGGTAGGAGAAGAAGCTGCTGTCGAGCAGTGCGTGGTCGAGCCCGAGCGCCGCGGGGTCGGGCAGGTCGAAGAGGTTGTTCTCGGCCATGATCTTGGCCGCTGTGCCGGTCCCGTCCGGCTGCGAGTTGGCGATCTCGTAACCGCCGAACAGGAAGCCGAGCGCGATCAGCAGGCCGCCCGCGGCGACGAACGGGATCATGTAGGACACGCCGGTCATCAGGATCCGGCGCACGTGGTGGCCCCAGCTCTCGCCCCCGTGCGCGTCCTCCTGGGCGGAGACGGTGCCCTCCACGCGGGGCGCGTGCGGGTCGTCGGCGTACCGGAGCGCCTCGGCGATCATCGCGTCGGCGTCGTCGATCGGCCGCTTCACGCCCGAGGAGACGACCGGCTTCCCGGCGAACCGGTGCCGGTCGCGGACCCCGACGTCGACCGCGAAGATCACGGCCGAGGCCGCGGCGATCGTGTCGTAGTGGAGCGGGGTGGAACCGGCCGACCCCTGGGTCTCGACCAGCATCTCGACACCGGCCCGGGCGGCCGCCGCCTCCAGGGCCTCCGCGGCCATGTAGGTGTGGGCGATGCCCGTCGGGCAGGCGGTGACGGCGACCAGGCTGCGTCGCTCGCCGGGCGCGCCGGCGGTGGTGGTGCCGGCCGGTGCCTCGGCGGTCGCGGAGCCGGCGGCCCCGGTCGAGGCGGCCGCGGCCGCCTTCGCCGGCGCGGCGCTCGCGGCCGGGGTGAGACCGAGCTCGTGCTCGATCAGCCCGACGACGTCCTCACGGGTCTCGGCCTCGCGCAGCGCGTCGGTGAACGCCGGCTTGACCAGAGCGCGGGCCAGCTTGGTCAGCAGCTGCAGGTGGGTGGTGTCGCCTCCCGCCGGGGCCGCGATCAGGAAGGCGAGGTCGGCCGGCCCGTCCTTGGCGCCGAAGTCGACGCGGGGGCTGAGGCGGGCGAAGACCAGGGTCGGGTCCTCGACGCCGGCCGTGCGGCAGTGCGGGATCGCAATGCCGCCCGGGAGCCCGGTGGTCGAGGTGGCCTCGCGAGCGAGGGCGTCCTCGGCCAGCTGGGCGGTGTCGGAGGCGCGGCCCGCGCCCCCGACCACGTCGGCAAGGGCCCGGATGACGTCGAGCTTGTCGGAGCCCAGGTCAACGTCGAGGCGAACCAGATCGGTGGTGATCAGGTCGGACATCGTCACCCTCCTTGGGTGAGGTCGAGGTCCCGGACCGAGACGAGCTCGGGCGTGACCTGCGAGGGTTGCGGGATGGTCGTGCCGGGCAACCCGGCTGCCGCACTGCCGTACGCGACGGCGAGTGCGAGTCGTTGGGCGGGGGTCCGGTTCCGGATGTCCCCGAGGAGGTAGCCGAAGAGGCTGGAGTCGCCGGCGCCGACGGTGCTGACGACCGACGTGGGCGGGGGAGTGGCGTGCCAGGCGCCGCGCTCGGTGACCAGCACCGCGCCGTTGGCGCCCAGGGTGGCCAGCACGGTCTCGACGCCGCGGTCGACCAGGGTCCGGGCCGCCTTCGCGGCGGCCTGGGGGTCGGACTCGAGCAGGTCGGGGTCGCCACCGGTGAAGGAGGCGAGCTCCTCGCCGTTGGGCTTCATCAGGTGGGGGGCGCTCGCGGGAAGCCCGTCGACCAGGGCGCGCAGGGGGGCCTCGCTGGTGTCCACCGCGATGCGGGCGCCGTGCTCGCGCAGCACGCCGACCAGCTCGGCGTACCACGTGACGGGCGCGCCCGGCGGCAGCGAGCCGGCGAGCACGATCCAGTCGGCGGACGCGGCCCGGCGCAGCAGCGACTCGGTGAGCGCGCCCAGCACGGTGGGGGTGACCGTGGGGCCGGGGCTGTTCAGCTTGGTGGTGGTGCCGTCCGGCTCGCTGATCGTGATGTTGACCCGCAGCGTGCCGGTCGTCGGGACCGGGCGGCAGTCGATGCCCGCGGCGAGGAGCTCGAGCACGAACGGGTCCTCGGCCGGGGCGGGCAGCACCGCGATGGACGGGATCCCGGCGGACACCGAGGCCCGCGAGATGTTGACGCCCTTGCCGCCGGCCTGCGACGTGACCGACTCCGCCCGCTGCACGGCGCCGCGCTCGAGCCGGCCGGCCAGGGCGACCGTGCGGTCGTGGCTGGGGTTGGGGGTGAGGGTGACGATCATGCGACGACGACCTCCAGGCCTGCCCGGGTGAGCTCCCGCCGGTCGGCGGTGCTGATCGCGTCGTCGGTGACGAGGACGTCGACCTCGTCGAGCGACGCGAAGCGTTGGGGTGACTCCCTGCCGATCTTGCTCGCGTCGGCGAGGACGACGCTGCGCCGCGCGCTCGCCACCATCGCGCGCTTGGTCGCCGCCTCGTCCCAGTCCGGCGTGGTCAACCCGTGGTCGGCGGTGATCCCGTTGGTGCCGAGGAAGACGACGTCGACCCGGAGGTTGGCCAGCGCGGCGACGGTCTCCGGCCCGACGGCCGCCTGCGTGGTGGTCCGGACCCGGCCGGGCAGCAGGTGCAGCTCGACCTGGGGGTTGCCCGCGAGCCGGGCGGCGACGGGGACGGCGTGGGTGACCACGGTGAGCCGCAGGTCGCGGGGGAGCAGGCTGGCGAGCCGGCTGGTCGTCGACCCCGCGTCGACCAGGATCGTGGAGCCCGCCGGGGGCAGCAGGTCCAGGGCGGCGCGGGCGATCTGGTCCTTCTCGCCGGTGTTGGCGGCGTCGCGCTCCACCAGGCCGGACTCGATGACGGCCAGGCTGTTCGCGGGGACCGCCCCGCCGTGGACCCGGCGGACGAGGCCCATGCGCTCGAGGGTCGAGAGGTCGCGACGGACCGTCTCGGTGGTGACGTCGTACTGCTCGGCCAGCACCGTGACCGACAGCCGCCCGCGTGCGGCCACGAGCTGGGCCATCGCCTGCTGACGCTCCTCGGCGTACATGGTCATCAGCGACCTCCTCTCGTCGTCCACGGTGGAAATGAATCTGTGTATCTGTTGTTTTACGCCCGAACGTGTTGACTGTCAAGGGTTCGAAGGGGTTAACTTGTGACCATGGTCACCAGCACCGACGCCCCGCACGGCTCCGCCTCCGACGCGCACGAGCCCGCCCTCCTGCACGGCACCCCGGTGGTGCCCGGCGTGGCCTTCGGGCCTGCCCTGGTCGTCCGGACCGAGGTCTCCCCGGACGCCGTGGCCGCCTTCGACGGCGCCTCCCTGGACGAGGAGGAAGCGCTGACGGCGTACGACCGCGCGGTCGCCGCCGTCGCCGACGGCTTCCAGCGCAAGGCCGACGCCGCCGCGGGCGCCGCGGCCGAGGTCCTGACCGCGAGCGCGGGCCTGGCCCGCGACAAGGGCCTGCGCGGCGCGGTCCGCAAGTCCCTCCGCTCCGGCGAGGAGCTGCTGGCGGCGGTGCACGCGGGCGTGGAGCAGTTCGTCACCGTCTTCACCGGCATGGGCGGCCTGATGGCCGAGCGGGTGACCGACCTCCGCGACATCGAGCGCCGGGTGGTCGCGCACCTCGTCGGTGTGCCGGAGCCCGGCGTCCCGACGCCCGAGCGCCCCTCGGTCCTGGTGGCCGAGGACCTCGCACCCTCCGACACCGCCGGCCTGGACCCGGCCGTCGTGGTGGCGCTCGTGACCGAGCGCGGCGGCCCCACCAGCCACACCGCGATCATCGCCCGCCAGCTCGGGATCCCGTGCGTGGTGGGCACCGCCGGCGCCCTCACCGTCGCGGCCGGCACGCCGCTGCTGGTCGACGGCACGGCGGGCACGGTCGAGACCCGGCCCGACGAGGCACTGGCCGCCCGTCGGGTCGAGGCCGACCGCGAGACCCGGGCGGCGCTGGCGTCCTGGACCGGCCCGGGCCGGACCGCCGACGGCACGCCGGTCAAGCTGCTCGCCAACGTGGCCGACGGCGACTCCGCCCGCTCCTCCGCGGACGCCCCGGTCGAGGGGGTGGGCCTGTTCCGGACCGAGCTGTGCTTCCTCAACCGCAAGGAGGAGCCGTCGGTCGAGGAGCAGGCCGGCATCTACGCCGAGGTGCTCGGTGCCTTCGGCAAGGACCGGTACGTCGTGGTCCGCACCCTCGACGCGGGCTCGGACAAGCCGGTCGCGTTCGCGACCCACGAGGGGGAGGAGAACCCCGCGCTCGGCGTGCGTGGCCTGCGACTCTCCTTCGGCAACCCCGCCCTGCTCGAGCGCCAGCTCGACGCCATCGCGGCCGCCGCGGAGCAGACCGGCACCGAGGCCTGGGTGATGGCCCCGATGGTCGCGACCGTCGCCGAGGCCGCGGAGTTCTCGAAGGGCGTCCGGAGCCGGGGCCTCAAGCCCGGGGTGATGGTGGAGGTGCCGAGCGCCGCGCTGCTGGCCCACCGGATGCTGGAGGTCGTCGACTTCCTCTCCATCGGCACCAACGACCTCACGCAGTACACGATGGCCGCCGACCGGATGGCCACCGACCTCGCCCACCTGACGGATCCGTGGCAGCCCGCGGTGCTCCAGCTGATCGCGATCACCGCCGAGGCCGGTCGCCGGGCCGGCAAGCCCGTCGGCGTGTGCGGCGAGGCCGCGGCCGACCCGCTGCTGGCCTGCGCGCTGGTCGGCATGGGGGTCACCTCGCTGTCGATGGCGGCCGCCGCCGTCCGCCCCGTGGGCGCCCGGCTGGCGACGGTCTCGATGGACACCTGCGAGGACGCGGCCGAGGCCGCCCTGGCCGCCTCGGACCCCCGGGCGGCCCGGGAGGCCGTGCTGGCCCTGCTCGAGTCCTGAGCGAGCCGCGTCCGGTCACTGGCCGGCGCGGACCCGGAGCGCGGCGCAGGTGCCGACGACGCCGGTGAGTGCCAGCAGGAAGAGCTGGTAGGCCACCAGCCCGGGCCCGAGCTCCTCACTGGCCAGCGCGCCGTCGAAGAAGGCCGACGTCACGCTGACTCCACAGGCGGCAGCGAGCAGCGCGGCAGCCACGAGACCGCGCCGGTCGGGCCAGCGCACGGCGGCCAGGGTGAGCAGCAGCTGGGCCAGGACCATCGGGAGCGGAGCGGCGAGCAGCGCCTCGCTGCCCCACGCCTCGCCAGGGGTGTTGACGCCCGTGGAGATGGCGAGCACGCCGCCTGCGAGGTGCGCGAGCAGCAGTGCGGTCACCGCCGCCACCAGCGCGCGGGACGCGCGGGACATCGGTTCACGGTCGGTTGCGGCGGGCTGCGGGGCGAACGACATGGAGCTTCTCCTGGTCTCGGGAAGGTGTCCCCACGATGTCCGGAGCCGCTTGCGTTCGGCTTGGTGCCGGCTTGGGCCGGCTCAGGCGGTCACCGTGACCGGGACACCGCTGAACGCGGCGTTGCCGGAGACGTCGAGCAGGGTCGGGTCGGTGAGGTCGTTGATCGAGGCGCCCGGGACCTCCGCGGCCCGCGACATCCGGGTGCCGGGCCGGCCGTGCCCGTAGCCGTGGGGCAGCGACACCACGCCCGGCATCAGGTCGTCGCTGGCCTGCACCTCGACCTGCACCGAGCCGACCCTCGAGGAGACGGTGACGACCGCCCCGTCGGTCAGCCCGCGGTCGACGAGGTCGCCGGGGTTCATCAGCAGCTGGTGGCGGGGACGACCCCGGGTGAGCCGCTCGGCGTTGTGCATCCACCCGTTGCAGTCGCGCTGGTGCCGTCGCCCGATGAGCAGCAGCTGCTCGGGACCCGGCACCGGCTGGGCGCGCAGCCGGTCGAGGTCCGCCAGGACCAGCTCCGGCGCGGCGTCGACGCGGTGGTCCCGGTTCGGGAGGCGGTCCGGGAGCTGGTCCGGGCGGAGCGGGCCGAGGTCCACACCGGAGGGGTTGGCCCGGAGCCGGCGCAGGGTGACCCCCGAGCCGCCGCGCCGGAGCAGCAGGCCGATCAGCACCGTCGGGCTCACCGACAGCCGGGCGCGCTGGGTGAGCCGTCGGCGCAGCGGCAGCCTGGCGTCCAGCCGTCGGGCGGTACGACGGGCCAGCTCGCGGTAGATCTGCCAGTCGTGCAGCGCGCCCTTCTCCGGCTCGAGGACCGCCGGGGTGAACCGTGCGGTGTTGCGCACCGCCAGCAGGTGGAAGACCAGGTCGTAGTGGTCGCGCTCGAGCGCCGTGGTCGGCGGCAGGATCACGTCGGCGTGGCGCGTGGTCTCGTTGACGTAGATGTCGACGGCCACCATGAAGTCGAGCCCGCCGAGCGCGCGGTCCAGCGCGGCCCCGTCCGGCGTGGACAGGACGGGGTTCCCGGACAGGGTCAGCAGCGCCCGGACCTGCCCGTCCCCCGGCGTCTCGATCTCCTCGCGCAGCGCCGCGACCGGCAGCTCCCCGGCGAACTCCGGCAGCCCGCGGACGCGGCTGCGCCACAGGTCGTGGTGACCCCGGCCGATCAGCCCGGCGCCGACCGCGTCGATCGCCGGCGTGGTCAGCATGGCGCCGCCGACCCGGTCGAGGTTGCCGGTCAGCAGGTTGAGCAGCTGGACCGCCCACTGGCAGACCGTGCCGAACGCGTGCGTCGAGACCCCGACCCGCCCGTAGGCCACCGCGCCGTCGGCCGCGGCGAACTCCCGGGCCACCCGGCGGATCTCCTCCGCGGGCACTCCGCTGGCGGCCTCGGCGCGTTCCGGGGTGAAGTCGGCGACGGCCGCGACCGCGGCGTCCAGCCCCTCGACGTACGACGGGGGCCGGGTCAGGCCCTCGGAGACCAGCACCTGCACCATCGCCAGCAGCACGTGGGCGTCGGTGCCCGGCCGGACGAAGTGGTGCTCGGTGGCGACCCGGGCGGTCTCGGTGCGCCGCGGGTCGAACACCACCATCCGCCCGCCGCGGGCCTTCAGCTCGCGCAGCCGGCCCGGGAAGTCGGGGACCGTCATGAGGGAGCCGTTCGAGGCCATCGGGTTGGCCCCGAACACCAGGAAGTACGACGTGCGGTCGATGTCGGGGACCGGCAGGAACAGCTGGTGCCCGTACATCAGGTGGGCCACGAGCTGGTGGGGGAGCTGGTCGACCGACGTGGCGCTGAAGGTGTTGCGGGTCCGCAGGCCCCTGACCATCGCGGTCCCGTGCGTCATCGACCCCAGGCTGTGCACGTTGGGGTTGCCGAGGTAGATGCCGAGGGCCTGCCGGCCGTGCCGGTTGACGGCGTCGGCGATCCCGTCGGCGGCGAGGTCGAGGGCCTCGTCCCAGCCGATCTCCTGCCAGGAGGTCTCCCCGGAGGCGTCGGTGACCCGGCGCACCGGACGGCGCAGCCGGTCGGGGTCCGCGTGGATGTCGGCGATCGCGACGCCCTTCGGGCAGATGTGCCCGCGCGAGAGCGGGTCGTCCGGATTCCCGCGTACGCCGGTCACGACGCCGTCCTCGAGGGTGATCCGCAGGCCACAGATGGCCTCGCACAGGTTGCACACGCCGATCCGGGTGGTCTCCACCACGGCATCGTCGCACCCCCGACGGGGTACGAGACCGCTAGCCTGCCTCAGATCCGCCCCACCGGGGCGGCACAACCGAAGGGAAACCGATGGGATACGGACTCGGAGTCTTCCTGCTCGCGCTCGGCCTGATCCTGGCCCTCGCGGTCACGGACTCGCTCAGCGGCGTGGACCTGACCATGGTCGGCTGGATCCTCACGCTGGCCGGAGTGCTCGTCATCGTGCTCACCGCGGTGCAGGCGAACCGGAGCCGCCGCTCCGCCGCCGTCACGACGCACGCCGACGGCTCGCGCACCGTCACCGAGCGTCGCGACGACGTGCCGCCCCCGGCCGTCTGAGCCACCCCACGCTCCTCCAGACTCACCCCGGCGCCCGGCGCGGGACCGCGATTCGGCGGTCCCGTCCGGGCGTTGGTAGTCTCTTCCGGTTGCCCGCGTGCGGGCGACTGCCGTCCAACGGCCGCGGAACGAGAGTGCCCGGGTGAACAGGCCCCGGCGCGCCGCGCAGCAACGAACTGGAAGGAGCCCCGCATGTCGATCGGTACCGACGCGGAGACCAAGAAGAAGATCATCGCCGAGTACGCCACGACCGAGGGCGACACCGGTTCGCCCGAGGTGCAGATCGCGCTGCTGAGCCACCGCATCAGCCACCTCACCGAGCACCTCAAGACGCACAAGCACGACCACCACAGCCGTCGTGGCCTGCTGCTGCTCGTCGGTCAGCGCCGTCGCCTGCTGAACTACCTGCAGAAGACCGAGATCGAGCGCTACCGCTCGATCGTCGAGCGTCTCGGCCTGCGTCGATGACCTGTGGAGCGGCTGCCCGTCCGGGCAGCCGCTCCCGTCACATTTCGGCCCGTAACCGCTAGGGTCGGACCTGAAGCACACAACTGAAACAACGCATCAGCAACCAGGAGCGACCCGCACGTTTCGGCCCGGTCCTCGGTAGTGGCTCTCAGACGTGGTGGTGTCTCGACATGGTCGACACCGACACGGGCTGCGGGCCTCGATCGAAGACCGGCCCCCTTCCGGGAAAATGCCAGGGAAGGGACCCGGCGGGAACCTCGAGCTCTTCGAGCCCCGCCCCTCGAGCGGGACGCCGCGGATCGCTCCGCGAATCGATAGGAATGAACCCCTTTGACTGACTCCAACGCCGGGGGTCCCGTGATCTCCGCCGTCGAGACCGTGATCGACAACGGCAAGTTCGGCACCCGCACCGTCAAGTTCGAGACCGGCCTGCTGGCCCGTCAGGCCGCCGGCTCGGTGACCGCCTACCTCGACGACGACACGATGCTGCTGTCGGCCACGACGGCCGGCAAGCACCCCAAGGACCACTTCGACTTCTTCCCCCTGACGATCGACGTCGAGGAGCGGATGTACGCCGCGGGTCGCATCCCCGGCTCGTTCTTCCGCCGCGAGGGTCGTCCCTCCGAGGACGCCATCCTCACCTGCCGCCTGATCGACCGTCCGCTGCGCCCGACCTTCAAGAAGGGCCTGCGCAACGAGGTCCAGGTCGTCATCACCGTCCTCGCGCTCGACCCCGACACGCCGTACGACGTGCTCGCGATCAACGCCGCCTCGATCTCCACCCAGCTCTCCGGCCTGCCGTTCTCCGGCCCGGTCGGTGGCGTGCGCGTGGCCCTGATCGACGGCCAGTGGGTCGGCTTCCCGACGCACAGCCAGCTCGAGGACGCCGTCTTCGACATGGTCGTGGCCGGCCGGGTCACCGAGACCGGCGACGTCGCGATCATGATGGTCGAGGCCGAGTCCACCCTGCAGACCTGGAACCTCGTCCAGTCCGGCACCCAGGCCCCCACCGAGGAGGTCGTCGCCGGCGGTCTCGAGGCGGCCAAGCCGTTCATCAAGCAGCTCTGCGACGCGCAGGTCGAGCTCGCCAAGGAGGCCGCGAAGCCGGTCCAGGAGTTCCCGATCTTCCTCGACTACGAGGACGACGTGTACGCCGCCGTCGAGGCCGCGGTGAAGACCGAGACCGCCGCCGCGCTGACCATCGGCCCCAAGCAGGAGCGCGAGGAGAAGCTCGACGAGATCAAGGTCGGCCTGCTCGAGAAGCTGGCCGGTGACTTCGAGGGCCGCGAGAAGGAGATCGGCGCGGCGTTCCGCTCGCTGAACAAGCAGCTCGTCCGCGAGCGCGTGCTCCGCGACAAGGTGCGCATCGACGGCCGTGGCCTCGCCGACATCCGCCCGCTGCACGCCGAGGTCGGCGTGATCCCGCGGGTGCACGGCTCGGCGCTGTTCGAGCGTGGCGAGACCCAGATCCTGGGCGTCACCACCCTCAACATGCTGACCATGGAGCAGAAGCTCGACACGCTCTCCCCGGAGACGAGCCGCCGCTACCTGCACAACTACAACTTCCCGCCGTTCTCCACCGGTGAGACCGGTCGCGTCGGTTCGCCGAAGCGCCGCGAGATCGGCCACGGCGCGCTGGCCGGCCGGGCGCTGATGCCGGTGCTGCCCACCCGCGAGGAGTTCCCCTACGCGATCCGCCAGGTCTCCGAGGCCATGGGCTCCAACGGCTCGACCTCGATGGGCTCGGTCTGCGCCTCGACGCTGTCGCTGCTCCAGGCCGGTGTCCCGCTGCGGGCGGCCGTCGCCGGTATCGCCATGGGCCTGATCTCCGGTGAGATCGAGGGCAAGACCGAGTACGTCGCGCTGACCGACATCCTCGGTGCCGAGGACGCCTTCGGCGACATGGACTTCAAGGTCGCCGGCACGCGGGAGTTCGTCACCGCGCTGCAGCTCGACACCAAGCTGGACGGCATCCCGGCCGAGGTCCTCGCCCAGGCGCTGACCCAGGCCAAGGACGCCCGCATGGCGATCCTCGACGTCATGGCCGAGGCCATCGACACCCCCGAGGAGATGTCGGTCCACGCCCCGCGCATCATCAGCGTCAGGGTCCCCGTGGACAAGATCGGCGAGGTCATCGGCCCCAAGGGCAAGGTGATCAACCAGATCCAGGACGACACCGGCGCGACGCTGTCGATCGAGGACGACGGCACCGTCTACATCGGTGCCACCAACGGCGAGGCGGCCGAGGCTGCCCGCGCCGCCGTCAACGCGATCGCCAACCCGACGATGCCCGAGGTCGGCGAGCGCTACCTCGGCACCGTGGTGAAGACGACCAACTTCGGTGCGTTCGTCTCGCTGATGCCCGGCAAGGACGGCCTGCTGCACATCAGCAAGCTGCGCCCGCTGGCCGGTGGCAAGCGCGTCGACGCCGTCGAGGACGTCGTCTCGGTCGGCCAGAAGATCCAGGTCCAGATCGCCGAGATCGACGACCGCGGCAAGCTGTCGCTGATCCCGGTGGTCGAGGAGTCCGAGGGTGCGGCCGAGGAGCCGGCCGAGGACGAGGCAGCGGAGTGATCACTGCGTGAGCAAGCTCAACGCTCCGACGACCGGCCAGCAGGCTTCTGCTGGCCGGTCGTCCGGTTCCACCTCCACGAAGGCCCGCAAGAGCGGGACCACCCGGACCCTGCAGACGGTCACCGACGGTGCGGGGCAGGTCACCTCGCGGGTACGCCGTACCGTCCTGCCGGGCGGGCTGCGCGTCATCTCCGAGGACATGGCGGGCGTCCGGTCGGCCAGCATCGGGGTGTGGGTCGGCGTCGGGTCCCGTGACGAGACGCCGGCGCTGCACGGCTGCTCGCACTTCCTCGAGCACCTGCTCTTCAAGGGCACGGGGGAGCGGTCGGCGCTGGACATCTCGATCGCCCTCGACGCGGTGGGCGGCGAGTTCAACGCCTTCACCGCCAAGGAGTACACCTGCTTCCACGCGCGGGTCCTCGACGAGGACCTGCCGCTGGCGGTCGACGTGCTCGGCGACATGATCACCAGCTCGCGGCTGGAGCCCGCCGACGTGGAGGCCGAGCGTGACGTGATCCTCGACGAGATCGCGATGCACGACGACGACCCCGACGACGTGGTGCACAACCTGTTCGCGGCGCAGGCCTGGGGCGACTCGCCGCTCGGCCGTCCGATCGCCGGCACCGAGGAGTCGATCACCGCGCTGACCCGCGACCAGATCGTCCGGTTCTACCGCCGCCACTACCGGCCGGCGACCATGGTCGTCGCCGCGGCCGGGAACGTCGACCACACCGCGCTGGTCCGCCAGGTGCGCAAGGCCTTCGGCCGCAACGGCTGGCTGGACCGGGAGGAGGCGCCGGTCCCGCCGCGCCACGCCGCCCGGCCGCGCCGGGTCACGCCCGGCACGATGGAGGCGACCCGGCCCTTCGAGCAGGTCAATGTGGTGCTCGGCATGGAGGGGCTCACCCGCCAGGACGACCGCCGCTTCGCGCTCGGCGTGCTCAACACCGCCCTGGGCGGGGGCACCTCGAGCCGCCTGTTCCAGGAGGTGCGCGAGCACCGGGGCCTCGCCTACTCGGTCTACTCGTTCGCCAGCCACCACGCCGACTCCGGCCTGGTCGGGGTCTCGGTGGGCTGCCTGCCCAGCAAGCTCGACGACGTGCTGGCCGTGGTCCGTGCCGAGCTCGCGAAGGTGGCGGGCGACGGCATCACCGCCGAGGAGCTGTCCCGCGGCAAGGGCATGCTGCGCGGGGGGCTCGTGCTGGGCCTCGAGGACTCCGGCTCCCGGATGTCGCGGATCGGCAAGGCCGAGCTGGTCTACGACGAGCTGCTGAGCATCGACGAGGTGATCGCCCGGATCGACGGGGTCACCCTGGAGGACGTTCGCGAGATCGCGGCCGAGATCTTCTCCCGGGCCGAGGTCCTGGCCGTCGTCGGACCCCGCTGAGCGGGGTCACACGACCAGGACGACGACGCCGGCGCAGGCGGCGGCCCAGAGCACGCTGGTGAAGGTGCCGATGATGAACCGCTCGGCGGCGCCGGTGCGGACCCCGTCCTCGGCGGCCCGCAGCTCGGGGTAGCGGCCCAGGCCCTTGAGGGCGAGGACCACGGCCAGCCCCTCGGGCCAGCCGCCGACGAGCGAGGCGAAGATCGCGGCGCGCTCCAGGGCTCCGATCCAGGCCCCTCCCCGGAGCACCTGGCCGGCGCGGTCCATCGACTGCGCGGCCGTCTCGCCGCGGTCGACGAGGGCGAAGACCCGGGCGGTGACCGGGCCGCCGCCGACCACGGCCAGTGCTCCGGCCACGGTCACGAGGGCGGCGCGTCCGCCGCGCCCGTCGAGGGTCACCTCGGCCGGTACGGCGGCGACCGCGGCGGCCGCCGCGAGCAGGGCGAGGGCGGCCGGCGTCCAGATCTGGGTCCCCAGCCGCGACCAGCCCCAGGACGCCGCCACGAGGGCGGCCCCGAGGAGCGCGACCACGAGCTGCCCGTAGTTGTCGGCGCTCATGCCGGGGCCTCCGTGCCGCCGTCGAGCAGGCCGGAGGCCAGGTGGGTCACCAGCTCGCGGGCGCGCCGGCCCTCGACGATCCCGGCGGCCTGGGCCCGCTGGCTGACCGCGGACTGGCTGATGCCGAGGCGCCGACCGGCCTCGTCGTAGGACAGTCCCTGGTCCACGAGGTCGGCGACCTCCCAGCCCCGGGCGGTCCGCCTCGCCAGCACCACCGCCCACAGCCACAGGGCCGTCTCCAGGGCCCGGACGCCCGCGGTGTCGCCGACGACGCGCAGCCGCCAGGGGCTGTTCTTGGCCGCGGTCACCGCGTCGCGGGCCCGGAGGTACGCCGCGCCGCGGCCGGCCCGGGCATGTGCCGGCAACGGCTCCTCGACCTCACCGATGCCGATGCCGATGTTCCAGGCGTCCTCGCGGAGCAGCGCCTCCACGACGGGGGCCAGGGCGGTCGGGTCCGCCAGGACCCCCTGGAACTCGTCGCCGGCCGTGCGCTCGAAGGGGCGCAGCAACGTGGCACCGGCCAGCGCCTCGAGGGTGGCCGGGACGCGGTCGAGGCTGGTGCGGCTGCCGCGCTGGTCCACGGTCAGGACGGCAACGGCCACGGCGGTCTCCTCGGTCTCGATCTGATGACGACCGTACATTAGGGAATTACCTAATGCAATCCCGACCTAAGGAAATAGCCTCAACGACGGCCGATGATGCCGACCACGGCCGGAGCCTTCTGCTCCACGACCGAGACCCGGAAGCCACCACCGGACAGGGCCGCCGAGGCCTTCTGGACGATCGTGCGGACGAGCTCGGGGCGGTTGGCCTCGAAGAACAGGAACACCGCACCGCCCGGGAGCACCCGCTCGTGCAGGAGGGCGATCTCGTCGGGGCACTCGCGGACCCAGAACAGGTTGACGTTGAAGGCGAACACCTTGTTCAGGCGCTTCACCGGCACCCGCAGCGTGGCCAGGTCGATCTGGCGCACGGTCAGCCGGCCGGCCTCGACGTACTTCGCGTTGCGCCGCTTGGTCCGGTCCACGCCGGACTCCGAGCGGTCGATCGCGAACATCTTGCCGGTCTGCAGCCGGCTGCAGATCAGCTCAGCGCCGGCGCCGGGACCGCACCCGATCTCGAGCACGTGGTCCGCGGGCTGGACGTCCATGAGATCGACTGCCCAGCGGATCCGTGCCGGAATCGTCTGCACCACCATGGGTCACAGCCTGCCAGACGGTCCGGGGCGCAGTCACCGACCCTCGCCGCGTCGGGAGATGGCCTAGGTTGTGGCGGGTGAGTGCGAAGCAGAGCGTGGCGAAGGTGGGCGTGCTGGGTGCACGCGGCAAGGTGGGCTCGGAGGTGTGCCGGGCCGTCGAGGCCGCCGACGGCCTCGAGCTGGTGGCCCGGATCGACGCGGGCGACGCGATCGAGGACCTGGTCTCCGCGGGTGCCGACGCCGTCGTCGACTTCACCCATCCCGACGTGGTGATGGACAACCTGGAGTTCTGCGTCCGGCACGGCATCCACGCGGTGGTCGGCACCACCGGCTTCGACGACGCGCGCCTCGACACCCTGCGCGGCTGGCTCGCGGACTCCCCGGGCACGGGCGTGCTGGTCGCCCCCAACTTCTCCATCGGCGCGATCCTGATGATGCGCTTCGCCGCGGTCGCGGCCCCCTTCTACGAGTCCGTGGAGGTCGTCGAGCTCCACCACCCGGACAAGGCCGACGCGCCCTCCGGCACCGCACGGCGTACGGCGGAGCTCATCGCCGCGGCCCGGGCCGAGGCGGGCTGCGCGCCGATCCCCGACGCGACGAGCACGGCCCTGGACGGGGCACGGGGCGCGGACGTCGCGGGCATCCGGGTGCACGGGCTGCGGATCCGCGGCCTGGTGGCCCACCAGGAGGTCATCCTCGGTGGGGTGGGGGAGACCCTCACCATCCGGCACGACTCGATGGACCGTGCGTCCTTCACCCCCGGCGTGCTGACCGGGCTGCGCGCCATCGCGGCGCACCCCGGCCTCACCGTCGGCCTCGAGAACTTCCTCGACCTGGGCTGATCGACGCGAACTCCTGCAGGTTCGTGCGTTGCACGAACCTGCAGGTGACGCTTCGTTCCCTCCGTCGTTGGGCCCTTGCAAGGCTCTGCGGGCCATTCGCCCGTCGGGCGGGGCCTGTCAATTTCGGGTACGACGAGAGGGATCTTCATGCGCAGGACTTTGGGGCTCGCCACCGCTGCGGTGCTGGCCGCCGGCACCATCGGGGTGCAGGCCGGGACCGCAAGCGGGCAGGCCGCCGGCACGCCGGGAACGGCGGCCGCCGCGGTCGCGGCACTCCAGCAGCACCCCGTGGCCGCCCGCGACGCCGCGGGCCAGGCCTTCCGGGTCACCGACACGATCACCGACCCCGACGGCAGCACGCACGTGCGGATGCAGCGCACCCTGGACGGCGTGCCCGTGCTCGGCGGGGACCTCGTCGTCCACCGCGGTGCCCAGGCCGGCTGGCGCGGTGTCAGCCAGACGCTGGCTGCGCCGCTGCGCCTCTCGACGACCCCGGCCGTGACCGCCGCCCGGGCGTCCGCGCTGGCGCTCGCGCCGGCCAAGGCCACGCGCACGATCTCGGGCCTGCGTTCCGCCGGTGAGCCCCGGCTCGTGGTCGACGCGACGGCCGGCCGGCCGCGGCTCACCTGGGAGGTGCTCACCGGTGGCGTCCAGGCGGACGGAACCCCCAGCCGGCTCGCCACCTTCGTCGACGCCCGCACCGGGACGGTGCTGCGCCGCGAGGAGCAGATCGAGACCGTCGACGGCTCCGGCCAGTCGCTCTACGGCGGCACGGTGCCGCTGCAGCTGACGCTGTCGGGCTCGACGTACCAGCTCAAGGACCCGACCCGCGGCAACACCTACACGACCGACATGAACAACAAGTCCGACTCCTACCTCTGCCAGCTCACCGGCAGCGGCTGCTCGGCCGGCACGCTGTTCACCAGCCCGGACAACCTGTTCGGCAACGGCTCCACCAGCAGCCGGGAGTCCGCCGCGGTGGACGCGCAGTACGGCACGAACATGACGTGGGACTTCTACAAGAACACCTACGGCCGCAACGGGATCTTCGGCAACGGCACCGGCTCCTACAACCGCGTGCACTACGGGTCGGGCTACGTCAACGCGTTCTGGGACGGCACCAAGATGACCTACGGCGACGGTGACGGGACCAGCTACGGTCCGCTCACCTCGCTCGACGTGGCCGGCCACGAGATGTCGCACGGCGTCACCGAGAACACCGCCAACCTCACCTACTCGGGCGAGTCCGGCGGCCTCAACGAGTCCACCTCCGACATCTTCGGGACGATGGTCGAGTTCTACGCCGCCAACGCAGGCGACCCGGGCGACTACCTGATCGGCGAGGAGTTCGACCTGAAGAACCACTCCGGCTTCCGCCGGATGGACAAGCCGAGCAGCGACGGCGCGTCGTACGACTGCTGGTCCGCGCTGGTCGGCCAGGACGACGTGCACTACTCCTCCGGGGTGGGCAACCACTTCTTCTACCTGCTCGCCGAGGGGTCGGGTGCGAAGACCCTCAACGGCGTCTCCTACAACAGCCCGACCTGCAACGGCTCGACGGTGACCGGCATCGGCCGCACCGCCGCGTCGGACATCTGGTACCGCGCGCTGACGGTCTACATGACCTCCAGCACGAACTACTCCGGGGCCCGCACCGCGACGCTCAACGCGGCCAAGGACCTCTACGGCAACGGCAGCACGCAGTACAACGCGGTCGCCGCCGCGTGGAGCGCGGTCAACGTCAGCTGACCCCTCCGCCCCGATCGGGGGACAGGGCCCGCGCCGGACTCCGGCGCGGGCCCTCTTCCTTGCCCCGGGCCGCTCACAGTCGGAGCAGGGCGGCCGTGAGGGCGGCCCCGAAGACCACCACGAGGAACGGCGCCCGCAGCACCAGCAGGCCGACCGCGACCGCGAGCCCGGCGGCCCGGGCGTCCAGCACCAGGTGCCGGCCCTGCGCGAAGACCTGGACGGCCACCAGCGCGGCCAGCAGCGCCACCGGGATCAGGTCGGCGACCCGCTCGGCCACCGGCCGCTGGAGCACGCGCGGGGGCACCGACAGCCCGGCGAGCTTGAGCAGGTAGCACCCGGCCCCGGCGAGCAGGATCGCGGCCCAGGTCATCGTGGGGGCTCCGGGAACTCGGTGGGGTCCGGCTGCCGGGTCAGGACGCCGGCGAGCAGCGCCACCCCGGCGGCCGCGAGCACCGGCACGCCGGCGGGGGCGACCGGGACGATGCCGAGGGCGACCGCGGCCGCAGCGAGGGCGACGAGGCGGTTCCGCAGGTCGGTGAGCCGGGGCCAGAGCAGGGCGAGGAACGCCGCGCCGACGGCCGCGTCGAGGCCGTAGCTGCGCGGGTCGCCGAGCGTGCTGCCGGCGATGGCGCCGAGGAAGGTCGCGAGGTTCCAGAGCACGAAGATCGACACCCCGGTGCCGAGGAAGCCGACGCGCGCCGCCGCGGTCGTCGGCCGGGTCATCGACATCGCGGTCGACTCGTCGATCAGCACCTGGGCGGCCAGCAGGCGACGGGCGCCTCGCCAGCGGAGCAGGGGAGCGAGCCGCAGGCCGTAGAGCGTGTTGCGGGTGCCGAGCAGCAGCGCGGTGAGCCCGCCGGAGAGCGGCGTACCCCCGGCGGCCAGCACGCCGACGAAGGCGAACTGCGAGGCGCCGGTGAACATCACCAGCGAGAGCGCACAGGTCTGTGCGACCGAGAGCCCCGCGGCGACGGAGACGGCGCCGAAGGACACGCCGTACGCCCCGGTGGCGACGCCGACGCCGAGGCTGTCGCGGAGGATCGCGGCGCGGTCGGCGGCGCTCAGGGTCTCCTCGGGCACGGGGCGACCGTAACAACGCGCCCCGCCGGTGGATGCTCCGGCGTCAGTGCCTCCGGACCCGGACCGGCCGTGCGCGGGCGTGGAAGTCGTGGACCAGCGCGTAGGCGAGCAGGATCCCGGCGACGGCGCCCACCAGCGCGCCGACGGAGGCCGCGACGGGCAGCGGCGTGAAGTGCGCGACCCAGGCGCCGGACGCGATGCCGACCACGAGGGCGGCGGCGACCAGCAGGAGTCGGTGAAGCTGTGGCAGTGGACCGAACACGAGAACCCCGTTCCAGGCGGGCCGCGACTCCCGGGGATGGGTGCCGTGCCGGCCGACCTCCATCGTCGCCCCCGGCGCCGGAAAATCAAGGGGCAGAATTGGGGATTTCGTCGCGTCTCAGTCCAGGGCCGTGTGCAGGCGCACCTCGCGGACGCGGGTGGTCCCGTCGCCGTCGAGGTCCAGCTCGCGGTGCGCCCCGTCAGCGGCCCAGCCGGCACCGGTGAGGAATCCTCGCAGCGCGTCGTCGGTCGAGATCGCCCACAGCACCGAACGGGTGAAGCGGTCCGCGCGCATGGTGTCGACGGCCGCCTGGAGCAGCCGCGAGCCGTGGCCCCGGCCGCGCTCCGCCGGGTCGACGGTGAACTCCTGGAGCTCGGCGTCGGTGACGGGGTCGCAGTCCGGGTCGCCCGCTGGGGAGGTGATCGCGAACCCGACGACCCGGTTGCGCTCCAGGGCCACCATCACCCGGTTGCGGGCGTCGCCGGGCTTGGACATCGAGGCCCGCCACGCGGCCGCGGCGGCCTCGACGTCGTCCGGCAGCGCCTCGGCGGGCACCAGTCCGGCGTACTTGTCCCGCCAGGCGCGCAGCTGCAGCTCGGCGATCGCGGGGGCGTCGTCGGCCCAGGCCACGCGCACGGAGACGTCGGAGGTCGGGCTGCTCATGGGGCCATCCAACCAGCGTCGCTCGCCGGCGGCGGAGCCGGACGGTTGAGCGGACGACCTAGGGTCGGGGCCATGGAGATTCGCAACCTCGGAGCGAGCGGCCTGAAGATCTCGGCCATCGCCTACGGCAACTGGCTCACCCACGGTTCCCAGGTCGAGGAGGACGCCGCGACGGCGTGCGTCCGCCAGGCCCTCGACGAAGGCATCACGACGTTCGACACCGCGGACGTCTACGCCAACACCAGGGCCGAGAGCGTCCTGGGCAAGGCGCTGACGGGAGAACGCCGTGAGGGCCTGGAGATCTTCACCAAGGTCTACTGGCCGACCGGCCCGGGCAGGCACAACGACCACGGCCTGTCCCGCAAGCACATCATGGAGTCGATCGACGGTTCGCTCTCGCGGCTCGGCACCGACTACGTCGACCTCTACCAGGCCCACCGCTACGACTACGAGACCCCGCTCGAGGAGACGATGGAGGCCTTCGCCGACGTCGTCCGGCAGGGCAAGGCCCTCTACATCGGTGTCTCGGAGTGGCGGGCGGAGGAGATCCGCGCCGCGCACGCCCTGGCCCGCGAGCTCCGGATCCCGCTGGTCTCGAACCAGCCGCAGTACAACATGCTGTGGCGGGTGATCGAGGCCGAGGTGGTGCCCACCTGCGAGGAGCTCGGCATCGGCCAGATCGTCTGGTCGCCGATCGCGCAGGGCGTGCTCACCGGCAAGTACAAGCCGGGGGAGCAGCCGCCGGCCGGCTCCCGCGCCACCGACGCCAACGGCGGCGCCGACATGATCAAGCGGTGGATGTCCGACGACGTGCTCGAGCGCGTCCAGCGGCTCCGGCCGATCGCGGACGAGGCCGGACTGGGGCTGGCCGAGCTCGCGGTGGCGTGGGTGCTGCAGAACGGCAACGTCTCCGCCGCGATCATCGGGGCCAGCCGGCCCGAGCAGGTCACGCAGAACGTCAAGGCCGCCGGGGTGCGGCTCGACGCCGCCACGCTCGAGGCCATCGACGGGGTGCTCGGGGAGGCGGTCGAGCGCGACCCGGCCAGGACGCAGTCCCCGAGCCGCCGGGACTTCTGAGCGGTCCGCGGACGAGTGAGGGCCACCCCGTCCGGGGTGGCCCTCACTGTCAGGCTCGGGGTGTCACTTGTACTGCTCGGGCAGCTTCTGGCCGATCTTGACCTTGGACTTCGGCAGCCGCATGAACTTCATCTGCAGCGCGCGGGTGACGGCGTAGTACGTCGTACCCTTCACCGACTCGTCGGGGAAGCGCCGAGCGAGCTCCCGCCGCAGCCGGAAGCGGAGGTACAGCATGTCGCCGATGACGAGCAGGATCGTGCCCATCAGGACGGTGTTGCCGATCGCCGCCAGCTTCGCGTTGCCGGAGTAGCCCAGGATCATCGTGACCACGAGCAGGGGCACCATCAGCTCGATGAACGAGAACCGGCTGTCGACGAAGTCGCGCACGAACCGGCGGACCGGCCCCTGGTCGCGGGGGAGGTAGTAGCGCTCGTCGCCGGCCTTCATGGCCGCCCGCACCTGCTGGCTGGACTCGGCCCGGGTCCCGCGCTGGGCGCGGGCCAGCTCCTTGCGGGTGCGGGGTGCCTTGGCGCGCGCCTTCGCGGCGGCCTCGGCCTCGCGGCGCGACGGCGTGGGACGGCCCTTGCCACCGTTGCCGGCGGGCGCGGGCTCGGTGGTCGGGACGGGGGACTCGGTCTTGCTGCGACGGAACAACGCGGGGGCCTTCTCGGGTGCTTCGAAACGGGTCGGACCAACCCTACCGGCGTCCGTGCGCGACCTTGCGTTTGCGCCTAGGGTTGACGCACACCGTGAACCAGCTGGGAGAGGGACCGCACCCCATGAGTCTCATGAAGCGCATCAGCCTGATCTTCCGGTCGAAGGCCAACAAGGCCCTCGACCGCGCCGAGGACCCCCGCGAGACCCTCGACTACTCCTACCAGCGCCAGCTCGACCTGCTCTCCAAGGTACGCCGGGGCGTGGCCGACGTGGCCACCAGCCGCAAGCGCGTCGAGCTGCAGGTCAACCAGCTCGAGCAGCAGTCCGCGAAGCTGAGCGACCAGGCCCAGAAGGCGATCTCGATGGGGCGCGAGGACCTCGCCCGCGAGGCGCTCACCCGCAAGTCCGGCCTGACCAGCCAGATCAACGACCTCAAGGCCCAGCACGCCCAGCTCCAGGGCGAGGAGGAGAAGCTCACCCTCGCCCAGCAGCGGCTGCAGGCCAAGGTCGAGTCCTTCCGCACCCGCAAGGAGACGATCAAGGCGACCTACACCGCCGCCGAGGCGCAGACCCGCATCAACGAGGCGATGTCGGGCATCGGCGAGGAGATGGGCGACGTCGGGATGGCCATCCAGCGCGCCGAGGACAAGACCGCGCAGATGCAGGCCCGCGCCGGTGCCATCGACGAGCTGATCGCCTCCGGCGCGCTCGAGGACGTCAGCGCCCCCCAGGGTGGCGACGACATCGCCCGCGAGCTCGACTCGATGAGCTCCCAGGCCGACGTCGAGACCGAGCTGGCCCGGCTCAAGGCCGGTTCGCAGCCGGAGGCGATCGAGCCGGCGGAGGACGGCGGCGACATCCTCCGGGCCGAGCCGCAGAAGAACACCACCGAGGGTGGTGCCCAGTGATCATCCGCATCCTCGGGGAGGGGCAGTACGACCTCTCCGAGGACGCGCTGCCCCGCCTCAACGAGCTCGACTCCGCGGTCGAGACCGCCGTCGAGCGCGGCGACGAGCAGGCCTTCGCCGCCGCCCTGGCCGAGCTCCTCGACGGCGTCCGCACCGCCGGCGTACCCCACGCAGCGGACGCGCTGGACGAGTCCGACCTGATCCTGCCGCCGGCCGACGCGAGCCTCGAGGAGGTCCGCGAGCTGCTCTCCGACGAGGGCCTGATCCCGGGCTGAGCGCCGGGGTTTGCACCCCGCTGCTTGACTTTGAGACATGGCGCACTCGCGGTTCATCAAGGACACGGGCCTCACCGCTCGGATGACGCTGGTCATGTTCCTGCTGGGGGCCCTGTTCGTCTCGCTGATCGTGGTGCTGATGGGCGTCTTCGCCCAGAGCTCACCGGGCATCGCGGTGCTGATCGGCGTCGCCGGCCTCGGCGTGGCCTGGTGGCAGTGGTACTCCTCCGACAAGCTGGCCATGCGCGCGATGCGGGCCCGTGAGGTCACGCCCGAGCAGGCACCGGAGCTGCACGGCATGATCGACCGGCTCTGTGCGCTGGCCGACATGCCCAAGCCCCGGGTCGGGATCGCCGACATGGCGATCCCCAACGCGTTCGCGACCGGTCGCTCCCCGGACCGGTCGGTCGTCTGCGTCACCACCGGCATCCTGCACACGCTCGACGCCGAGGAGCTCGAGGCGGTGCTCGCGCACGAGCTCTCGCACGTCGCCCACCGCGACGTCCTGGTGATGACCGTCGCCTCGTCCGCGGGCATCGTGGCCGGCATGGTGACCCGTGGCGCCCAGTACGGCGGCCTCGGGCTCTTCGGCGGCCGCCGCAGCAACGACAACAACGGGCTGCCGGTCTGGCTGGTCGTCCTGGTGGTGAGCCTGGTCGTCTACGCCATCAGCTTCTTCCTGCTCAAGCTGCTGTCCCGCTACCGGGAGCTGTCCGCCGACCGCGCGGGCGCCTACCTGACCATGAAGCCCGCCGCGCTGGCCTCGGCGCTGCAGAAGATCACCGGCGAGATGAACACCATCCCGCAGCGTGACCTGCGCGCGTCCAACGCCATGAACGCGTTCTTCATCGCCCCCGCGGTCCGCGGCGTCTCGCTGAAGACGCTGACCTCGACACACCCGACCCTGGAGCAGCGCCTCGAGCAGCTCGCCCGGATCCAGGCAGAGCTCGGGCGCCCCGAAGCATGAGCGCCGGGGGAAGGCGCTGATGGGGTTCTGGGACGTCGTGACCGGTAGGACACGACCGAAGGCCGCCAACCTCGACTCGCTGTTCCTGGTGCCGAGCGCGGCCGTCACGCTGCAGACCTCGCTCGGCCTCGCGCCCACGGGCGAGGGCTCGGTCTGCTACCGCGCCGCGGCCGGTGCGGCGTTCCAGCAGACCCAGGACGAGGTCGTCACGCTGCTCAACGAGGACCCGACCGCGCCCGACGTGGCCGTCTCGCGTGACGACTTCGGCTTCACCTGGCTGGTGGCGCACCGGGACCCGGCCGACACCGGCGGGTTGTGCACCGACCTGCACGCGGTGAACACCGCCCTCGAGGCCCAGGGCTTCGGCGCCGGGCTGCTCTGCTCCGTCGTGCCGTTCGCGGACGCCTCCGGCCGACGGGTCGGTCTGGTCTACCTCTACAAGCAGGGCACGTTCTACCCGTTCGCACCCACCAGCCGTCAGTCCCGCGACAACCTGCTGGAGATCCAGGTGCGCGACCAGCTGGCCGGCGAGCTGCCGATGGAGCGTGACCTCGGCCGCTGGCTGGCACTCTGGGGCGCGCCCGGCCTGTGAGCCCGACGAGCAGGCCGGTCCCCGCTATCCTCGCGGTCGGACCGGCCGCACCGGCCGTCGGGGGACGGGAGTCGACAGCGTGACCAGCACGACCATGACGCAGACCGACGCGCGTCGGGTGGCCGAGATCGGCCGCTACCGGGTGCTCTGGGAGCCGCCGCGTCCGGACCTGGTCGCGCTCGTGGAGGTCGCGGCCCAGGTGGCGCGCGTGCCGATGGCCACCATCAACCTGATCACCGACACCGAGCAGGTCCAGGTCGCCGCCGTCGGCTTCGAGGCCTCCGTGTGCGCCCGCGAGGACTCCATGTGCAACGTGGTGCTCCACGCCGGGCATCCGGTGATCGTGCCCGACGCGAGCCGGGACGAACGCTTCCGCGACAACCCGTTCGTGACCGGGGTCATCGGTCGGGTCCGGTTCTACGCCACCCATCAGCTCGTCACCCCCGCCGGCGACGTGATCGGGACCCTGTGCGTCTTCGACGAGCAGCCGCGTGAGCTGACCGACGAGCAGGAGCACGCGCTGGCCGCGCTGGCCGACCGGGTCGTCGACCTGCTCGAGCTGGAGCTGCGCACCCGCGAGCTGAGCGCCACCCTGGCCGAGCGGGAGCGGCTGCACGCCGAGCTCGAGCGGTCCAACGAGCAGCTCGCCGCCTTCGCCGGCCAGGTCAGCCACGACCTGCGCAACCCGCTCACGGCCATGTCCATGTCGCTGCGGCTGATCGTGGAGCAGCTCGGCGAGGTCGCCCCGGGCACCGACGAGGAGGAGATCGCCTGGCTGGTCACCCGCGCCATCGGCGGGGTGGACCGCATGGAGTCGCTGATCGACGGGCTGCTGGCCTACGCCCGGCTCGGTGCGGAGCTCTCGCGGGTCGAGGTCGACCTCTCCGCGGCGATGACCGAGGTCGCCGAGGACCTCGCACCCGCGCTCGCGGGGGCCGCCCTGACCGTGGGCCCGCTGCCGACCGTGGTCGGCGACCCGGTCCAGCTGCGCGCGGTGCTGCAGAACCTGGTGGCGAACGCCGCGAAGTTCACGCGTCCGGGGGAGCCGGCACGGATCGGCGTCGGCGCCTCCCGCGTCCCCGCAGGATGGCGGGTCGAGGTCGTCGACCACGGCCTCGGCGTACCGGCGGAGCAGCGGGAGCGGGTCTTCGAGCCGTTCACCCGCGTGCACGCGAAGGTTCCCGGCTCCGGGATCGGGCTCGCGACGGTACGCCGCGTGGTCGAGGCCCACGACGGCCGCCTCGGCCTCGCGGAGACCGACGGCGGTGGCACCACCGCGTGGTTCGAGCTGCCCGGCTGAGCTGAGGGGCGCCTCAGTCCTTGTGGGACCGGCCCGGCAGGTCCAGCATCCGCTGCAGGGCCACCTTGGCCTGCACCTCGGTCTCGGGGTCGACCTCGATCCGGTTGACCACCGTCCCGTTGACCAGCGACTCCAGCGCCCACACGAGGTGCGGCAGGTCGATCCGGTTCATCGTGGAGCAGTAGCAGACCGTCTTGTCGAGGAAGGCGATGTGCTTGTCGGGGTGGGCGGCCGCGAGCCGCTTGACGAGGTTCAGCTCGGTGCCGATGGCCCAGCTCGACCCGGCCGGGGCCGCCTCGATGGTCTTGATGATGAACTCCGTGGAGCCCACCAGGTCGGCCTTCAGCACGACCTCGTGCTGGCACTCGGGGTGCACCAGGATCTGCACGCCGGGGATGGTCTCCCGCAGCTCGTCGACCACCGCGGGGGAGAAGCGGCCGTGCACCGAGCAGTGGCCCTTCCACAGGATCATCCGGGCGTCCCGGAGCTGCTCGACCGTGAGCCCGCCGTTGGGCTGGCGGGGGTCCCACACGACGCAGTCGGCCAGCGTCATGCCCATCTTCAGCACCGCGGTGTTGCGGCCGAGGTGCTGGTCGGGGAGGAACAGGACCTTGGCGTCCGGCTTCTGCTCGAACGCCCACTCCAGGGCCACCTCCGCGTTGGAGGAGGTGCACACCGCGCCGCCGTGGCGGCCGCAGAAGGCCTTGATGTCGGCCGAGGAGTTCATGTAGGTCACGGGGACCACCGAGTCGGCGAGACCCGCCTCGGTCAGCGCGTCCCAGGCGTCCTCGACCTGCGCGAGCCGCGCCATGTCGGCCATCGAGCAGCCGGCCGCGAGGTCCGGGAGGACCACCTGCTGCTCCGGGCCGGTGAGGATGTCGGCCGACTCGGCCATGAAGTGCACGCCGCAGAAGACGATGTACTCGGCCTCGGGCCGGGCCGCGGCGTCGCGCGCCAGCTTGAAGGAGTCGCCGGTGACGTCGGCGAACTGGATGACCTCGTCGCGCTGGTAGTGGTGGCCGAGCACGAACACCTTGTCGCCCAGCGCCTCCTTGGCGGCACGCGCCCGCGCCACCAGCGCCGGGTCGGAGGCGGCAGGCAGCTCGCCGGGGCACTCGACGCCGCGCTCGGCGGAGAGGTCGCGGCCGTGTCCGAGCGGCAGCAGCGGGAGGTCGACAGTGGTCATGGCCACAGTCTAGTGAGGCTCAGAGAAGCGCCCCGTTGTGGAGGTAGGGCGTGGGCGGCGCCATGTTGCGCAGACCGAGGTAGCCCTCCTGGTGCAGCTCCAGCCGGGCGGCCAGGCCCACGTCGACCGCCCACTCGTTGGCGACGGTGACGTGGTGGATCCCCACCTCCCCGTCGGCGTCGGCCAGGGCGGCCCACAGCAGTCGCGTCGCGGTACGCCGGTTGCTGGCAGCCAGCAGCGCGACGTTGCCCCTCTCGTCGGCGTACGCGTAACCCGACCCGGTCGTGGTGTCGGAGACCAGCAACCGCCAGAAGCCCAGCATCACCTCGTGGTCGGCGCCGTGCGCGGCGCCGCGGGTGCGCCGGTCGATCGAGTCCATCAGGTCGATGTCGCCGGCGGTGCCCTCGCGCACCTTCTCGACGACCGGCAGCGCCGAACGGTCGACGGTGCCGGACAGGAACATCTGCGGGTGCAGCGAGAACCCGGCCAGCCGGTAGAGCCGCGCCGCCTTCGGGTCCGAGGACGAGGAGAGCATCCCGCGCAGGGACCCGCGGCCGTGGTGCAGGGCGGCCGTGAGCAGCGGCTTGCCGATGCCCCGACCCTGCTGCCCCGGCCGTACGGCGTACGTCGCCAGGCACCACAGCTTCTCGCGGTTGAAGGAGGTGACGATGCCGAGCATCCCGGACTCGTCCTCGGCCACCCAGCAGCCGCCCGGGTCGGTGTCGAGGAAGTGCCGCGTCCGGGCGATCCAGTTGGCGCCGCGGCCGGGCGGCCGCAGCTCCGGCTCCGGCCACGACCGGCGGAACATGCGGGTGTCGAGCTCGTGGAAGCCCTCGGCGCTCAGCCGCTCCGCGCTGGGCAGGTCCTCGGGGCACATCGGCCGGATCACCACGTCCGGAGTCGACTCGTCCACGGGAGAACCGTAGACGTGGGCCACAATGCCCCGCATGCGCATCCTCGTGGCCCCCGACAAGTTCGCCGGCACGCTCACCGCGGTCGAGGCGGCGGACGCCATCGCGGCGGGCTGGCGTCGCCAGTCGCCGGACGACGAGGTCGACCTGGCGCCGATGTCCGACGGCGGGCCGGGCTTCGTCGACGTGCTGCACGCCGCCCTCGGTGGCGAGATGCTCGCGGTCACGGTCTCGGGTCCCTTCGGCGGGCCGGTCCCGGCGACGGTCCTGCTGGCCGGGGACACGGCGTACGTCGAGAGCGCACAGGCCTGCGGCATCCACCTGACCGGCGCCGAGGGCGCCGACCTCGCGACCACGCTCGGCGTGGGGGAGCTGGTGGCGGCCGCGCTCGGCACCGCGGCGACGACCGTGGTGGTCGGGCTGGGAGGCAGCGGCACCAACGACGGGGGCGCCGGCCTGCTCGCGGCGCTGGGGGCGACGTCCGACGCGCGGCTCGACGTCGGGGCGGCCGGGCTGGACGGGATCCACGAGGTCGACCTGTCGGCGGCCCGGGCCCGGGTCGGCGAGGTCCGGCTGGTGGCCGCCAGCGACGTCGACAACCCGCTGACCGGCCTCTTCGGCGCGACCAAGGTCTTCGGCCCCCAGAAGGGCCTCGCCGAGGACGTGCTGATGACGGTCGACGGGTGGCTGGAGCAGCTCGCCGTGGCCGTGGACCGCCGCACCGCCCTGGAGAAGGGGGCCGGCGCCGCCGGCGGGCTCGGGTTCGCACTGCTCGCCCTCGGAGCCACGCGCGAGGCCGGGATCGGGCTGGTCGCCGATGCGGTGCGGCTCGACGAGCGCGCCCGCGCGGCCGACCTGGTGATCACCGGTGAGGGGGCCTTCGACTACTCCAGCCGGGCGGGCAAGGTGCCGTACGGCGTGGCCTCGGTGGCCGGTGAGGCGCTCCGGCCGTGCATCGCCCTGGCCGGGCGGGTGCTGGTCGGGGCCCGCGAGATGCGCGCGCTGGGCGTGGAGTCGGCGTACTCCCTGGTCGACATGGTGGGGGAGGAGCGTGCCCTGGGCGACCCCGCCGGGGCGCTGGCCGACGTGGCGGAGCGGGTCGCCCGCACCTGGTCGCGGCCGGATGGCCGCTGACCGGGAGGAATATCCGGCGGTGTGCGACCATTGAAGCCAGTACCAACCCCTCAGCCACTTGGGAGCACGCGACATGACCGAGCAGGTCGAGACCACCACCGAGCGCCGCACCGACCAGATCAACCTGAGCCCGGTCGCCGCCGCGAAGGTGAAGAGCCTCCTCGAGCAGGAGGGTCGTGACGACCTTTCCCTGCGGATCTCCGTGCAGCCGGGCGGTTGCTCCGGTCTGCGCTACCAGCTCTTCTTCGACGAGCGCAGCCTCGACGGCGACGTCGTCACCGACTTCGACGGCGTGGCCGTCGTCGTGGACCGGATGAGCGTCCCCTACCTCAACGGCGCGATGATCGACTTCGTCGACTCGATCGAGAAGCAGGGCTTCACGATCGACAACCCCAACGCGACGGGCTCCTGCGCCTGCGGCGACTCGTTCCACTGATCGGGGCGGCGAAGCCGACCCGATCGTCGGTGGTCGAGCAGCGACCGCGACCGAGCTTGCGAGGTCGCGACGGAGCGTGTCGAGACCGGGTGAGATGACTGCCGGCCGATACCCGGTGAGCCGACGAACAGCCTGAACACAGCGAAAAGCCCCCGCCGGTCGGCGGGGGCTTTCGTGTGTCTGAGGGTCAGTCCAGGTGCAGGTGCAGCGCTCCGGCCAGCCGTGCGGCGGCCTCGGAGATCTCGATCTCGCCGCGCTTGCCGACCTCGCGCGGGTAGTCCTCGAAGTGGAGGCTGGGCGCCGGCGACACGGCGGCCCGGGCCGCGCGCTCGAGGTGCAGGTTCTTCCCCGCGGCACGGCAGTCCGCGGACATCTCGGCGGGCGTGGAGGCGTCGTCGTAGGCGAGACGGTGCGAAGGCTTGGCTGCGGTCATGTCCTCGACGGTATTGGCTACTGCCGGGTACTCCTAGGCGTACGCCCGGGTAGTGTTCCGTGGCATGTCGCTGCTGATCGCCGGCTCCATCGCCACCGACCACCTGATGACCTTCGGCGGCAAGTTCGCCGACTCGCTGGTCGTCGAGCAGCTGGACAAGCTGTCGGTGTCGTTCCTCGTCGAGGATCTCGAGATCCGGCGCGGGGGAGTGGCCCCGAACATGTGCTTCGGCCTCGGTCGGCTGGGCCTGCGCCCGGTGCTCGTCGGTGCGGCCGGGGAGGACTTCGCCGACTACCGCTCCTGGCTCGAGCGGCACGGGGTCGACTGCGAGTCGGTGCACATCTCCGCGACCCGGCACACCGCCCGGTTCGTCTGCACCAGCGACTCCACGATGGCGCAGTTCGCGTCGTTCTACCCGGGCGCGATGAGCGAGGCCCGGCTGATCGAGCTGGCCCCGATCGTGGCGCGGGTCGGGGACCCGACGTACGTCCTCGTCGGCGCCGACGACCCCGACGCGATGCTGAGCCACACCGAGGAGTGCCGCCAGCGCGGCTACCCCTTCATCGCCGACCCCAGCCAGCAGCTGGCCTTCGGCGAGGGCGACCTGATCCGCCCGCTGATCGAGGGCGCGGCGATCCTGTTCTCGAACGAGTACGAGTCGCACATGATCCAGTCGAAGACCGGCTGGACGCAGGACGACATCCTGGCCCGGGTGGGCATCCAGGTGACCACGCTCGGAGCCGACGGGGTGCGCATCCTCCAGCAGGGCGAGGAGACCATCGAGCTGCCGGCGGCCAAGAACGTCGCGGCGCTGGAGCCGACCGGTGTGGGCGACGCGTTCCGGGCCGGGTTCCTCGGCGCGATGACCTGGGGCGTGGGCCTGGAGCGGTCCGCGCAGGTGGGCTGCGTGCTCGCGGCGTACGTCGTGGAGACGGTCGGCACGCAGGAGTACTCCTTCACCGCCGCGGAGTTCCTCGCCCGGGTCGAGGAGTCGTACGGCACCGACGCCGCGGCCGACATCGAGCCGCACCTCGCGGGCGTCCGCTGACTCCGTCCACTCGCTGATCGAGCGGACCCGTCCACTCGTCGATCGAGCCTGTCGAGATCAGGACACCCGGCGCACCACGTACCGGGGCGTGCCGTCCTCGGCGACGCCCTCCCCGACGTACTCCTGCTCGCGCATCCGGCACCAGGCCGGCACGTCGACCCGCGCGGCCACGTCCGTCGCCACGACCGCGATCGTGCCGCCGACCGGGACCTCGGTGAGGCGGCGGCCGAGCTCGATGACCGGCAGCGGGCACAGCATCCCGCGGCAGTCGAGCTCGAGGTCCACGTCGTTCACAGGCCGAGCTCCGCCCGGATGCCGCGCACCACGTCGGGCAGCTCGGCCAGGAACCGCTCCACGTCGGCCTCGGTCGTGTCCCGGGTCAGCGAGACCCGGACGTTGCCGTGGGTGAGCACGCCCATCGCGGTCAGCACGTGGCTCGGCTCCAGCGTCGAGGCGGTGCAGGCCGAGCCGCTGGCGACGCCGAGGCCGCGCCGGTCGAGCTCGGTGACCAGCGCCTCGCCGTCGACGTAGAGGCAGGAGAAGGTGACCAGGTGGGGGAGCCGGTCGACGGGGTCGCCCACCACCTCGACGTCGGGGACCGTCGCCACGCCGGCGCGGATCCGGTCGATCAGCGCGGACTGCCGGGCGCCGACCTCCTCGCGCTCGGCCACCACCGCCTGCAGGGCGGCCGCGGCAGCCAGGGCGGCGGGCACGTTCTCGAAGCCGGAGGCGCGCTCGTCGACCCGGTCGTCCGTGGGGAAGGGGTTGCGCCACCGGGTGCCCTTGCGCACCAGGAGCACGCCCAGGCCGGCGGGCCCGCCCCACTTGTGCGCCGAGGCAGCGGCGGCGGCCCAGCCCTCGGGGAGGGCGAGCCGGCCCGCGGAGGCGCAGGCGTCGACGAAGAGCGGGACGTCGCCCAGCGCCGCGGCCACCGCAGCCACCGGCTGGACGGTGCCCACCTCGTGGTTGGCCGACTGCACCGCGGCCACCGTGGCCCCTCCCGGGGCCTGGCGTGACGCCCGGGCCACCTCGTCGGGCGCGACCCGGCCCAGCCGGTCGACGGCGACGCTCACGTGCTCGCCCGCGGCCCACTCAGCGGCGTGGAGCACCGCCGAGTGCTCGACCGCGGAGTGGATGATCGCGGCGCCCCTGCGGGACCGCCCGGCGTGCAGCCCCAGCAGCCCCCGGTGGACCGCCTCGGTGCCCGAGGCGGTGAAGGTGACCTCGTCCGGCCGCACGGCCAGGCAGCCCGCGACCGCCTCGCGGGCGTTGTCGAGCAGCAGCCGTGCCGACCGGGCCGGCCCGTGCAGGCGCCGCGGGTCGGCGTACCCCTGGTCGAGCGCAGCGAGCAGGACCTCCCGCGCGGCGGGGTGCAGCGGCTCCGAGGAGGCGGAGTCGAGGTAGACGGGAGGCGCCGCTCCCGGGCCCGGGCGGGGTGTCCCCGAGGCATTTGTCACAGGCCGAACCTAGTCCACGCATCGGAGCACCCGCCCCGGGTGACCCACCCGTTTGGCCGGGGTGCGATACCGATAGTGTTCGGCCTATCCGTGATCGTTGAGAGAGAGGCTCGTTCGTGGGTCTGCAACTCCCCAAGCGTGCGGCCGGGAACCTTCGCCGGGTGGCCCTGCCAGCGGCGCTGGGCACCAGCCTGTTGTTGCTGAGCAGCTGCTCGTCCGAGACCAGGGGTGAGTGGGAGCGCGGCGCCATGCCGGACCCCGCCTCCACGCAGGGTGAGCACATCCTGAACCTGTGGCAGGGTGCCTGGATCGCCGCGCTGATCACCGGTGTCGTGGTCTGGGGCCTGATCTTCTTCGCCGTGTTCCGCTACCGGCGACGCAGCGAGGACGAGGTCCCGATCCAGACCCGGTACAACCTGCCGCTCGAGATCTTCTACACGATCGCCCCCATCATCATGGTGATCGTCTTCTTCCAGCACACCGTGAACGTGCAGAACACCGTGCTGGACGACGACCTCCCGGTGGACAACACCATCGAGGTCACCGGCCAGCAGTGGTCGTGGACGTTCAACTACGGCGTCGGTGAGATGGACGCGGCTGCGAACGACGACGCCGCGGACCAGGAGTACCCGTACTCGTCGTACGTCTACGAGGCCGGCACCGGGTCGCACATCCCGACGCTGGTGCTGCCGGTCGACCAGACCACCCGGTTCAACCTGCACTCGCCCGACGTCATCCACGACTTCGGCGTCCCCGCCTTCCTGATGAAGATGGACGTCGTCCCGGGCCGCGTGAACCACTACGAGATCACGCCGACCCGGACGGGCGAGTTCGACGGCAAGTGCTACGAGCTCTGCGGTGTCTACCACTCGCGGATGCTCTTCAAGGTCCAGGTCGTCAGCCAGGCCGACTACGAGCAGTACGTCCAGGACCTCCAGGATGCTGGCAAGGAGTCCCAGACGCCGCTGATCGGTGCGGCTGACGCCTACACCCAGGCCGGACTGGGGTCCGGCACCGAGTCCGACGGAGGCGCGGAGTGACCGCGACAGCTGCACACCCGACGACCGTGACCGGTCGCAAGTCCCTCGGCCAGCAGGTCGTCCGGGTCCTCACCACGACCGACCACAAGCTGATCGGCAAGCTCTACCTCGGGACCTCGTTCGCGTGGTTCCTCATCGGTGGCGTCATGGCGCTGCTGATCCGGTCCGAGCTGGCCTACCCCGGCATGCAGGTCGTCAACGACGAGCTCTACAACCAGCTCTTCACCATGCACGGCACGATCATGCTGCTGCTGTTCGCGACGCCGCTGTTCTTCGGCTTCGGCAACGTGATCATGCCGCTGCAGATCGGCTCGCCGGACGTCGCGTTCCCGCGCCTGAACATGTTCAGCTACTGGCTGTTCCTGTTCGGCGGCATCATCGCCGGCTCCGGGTTCCTGACCCCGCAGGGCGCGGCCGACTTCGGCTGGTTCGCCTACACCCCGCTCTCGGACGCCGTCCGTTCGCCGGGTGTGGGTGGTGACCTGTGGATCATGGGCCTGTGGATGGCCGGTCTGGGCACCATCCTCGGTGCGGTCAACTTCATCACCACGATCATCTGCATGCGTGCCCCGGGCATGACCATGTTCCGGATGCCGATCTTCGTCTGGAACACGCTGGTCACCAGCCTGCTGGTGCTCATCGCGTTCCCGGTCCTCGCCGGCGCGCTGCTCTCGCTCGAGGCCGACCGCCAGCTCGGCGCCCACGTCTTCGACGCGGCCCACGGCGGCGCGATCCTGTGGCAGCACCTGTTCTGGTTCTTCGGCCACCCGGAGGTCTACATCATCGCGCTGCCGTTCTTCGGCATCGTGACCGAGATCCTCCCGGTGTTCAGCCGCAAGCCGATCTTCGGGTACGTCGGCCTGGTCGGCGCGACCCTCGGCATCGCGATCCTGTCGGTGGCCGTGTGGGCCCACCACATGTTCGTGACCGGCGCGGTCGACCTGCCGTTCTTCTCCGGCATGACCTTCCTGATCGCGGTGCCCACCGGCGTGAAGTTCTTCAACTGGATCGGCACGATGTGGGGCGGCTCGCTGTCCTTCGACACACCGATGCTCTGGTCGATCGGCTTCCTCACGACGTTCCTCTTCGGTGGCCTGACCGGCGTCATCCTGGCCAGCCCGCCGCTGGACTTCCACGTCTCGGACTCCTACTTCGTGGTGGCGCACTTCCACTACGTGGTGTTCGGCACCGTGGTGTTCGCGATGTTCGCCGGCTTCTACTACTGGTGGCCGAAGATGACCGGCCGGATGCTCGACGAGCGCCTCGGCAAGCTCCACTTCTGGCTGCTGTTCGTCGGCTTCCACACCACCTTCCTGGTGCAGCACTGGCTCGGTGTCGAGGGCATGCCCCGTCGCTACGCCGACTACCTGCCCGAGGACGGCTTCACCACGCTGAACCAGGTCTCCACGATCGGTGCGTTCCTGCTCGCGTCGTCGACGCTCCCGTTCTTCTGGAACGTCTACATCTCGCGCCGCGCACCGCTGGTCGAGACCGACGACCCGTGGGGCTGGGGCCGCTCGCTGGAGTGGGCGACCTCCTGCCCGCCGCCTCGCCACAACTTCGTGACGATCCCGCGGATCCGCTCGGAGTCGCCCGCCTTCGACCTGCACCACCCGGAGATCGCGGCGATCGAGCTGGAGCAGAACGAGGCCGCTCGTGACGGTGACCTGGCCGACGCGCCCGACATGGAAGGCCGTCACGAGCACGTCCACGGCCACGACACCGATCCCCGCCACTCGGGGGAGGAGAACGCCTGATGAAGTCTGAGGCCTGGATCTTCGGGATCTGCACCGTCTTCTTCCTGCTGGTGAGCCCGGCGTACTGGCTCATCACCGGGGACTGGACGGGCACCTCCGCCCTGACCATGACGCTGCTGCTGTCGGCGATGGTCACGATGTACCTCGGCTTCCACGCCAACAAGATGGACCCGCGTCCGGAGGACCGGAAGGACGCCGAGATCGCCGACGGTGCCGGCGAGCTGGGCTTCTTCCCGCCCTACTCCTGGTGGCCGCTGTGGTGCGGCGCCACGCTGGGCGTCTGCGTCTTCGGCATCGCGGCCGGCGCCTGGTGGATGTTCATCATCGGCGGCGTGCTGGGGGCCCTGGCCCTGTCCGGCTGGATCTTCGAGTACTACCGCGGTGAGCACGCGCACTGACCCGTCGTTCGCCCGTACAGACCCCGCGTGAGCGTTCACACGCCGCGCGGGGTCCGTGCATTCCGGGGTAGCGGTTACTCTGGTAACGCCATCTGATCTTTCTGCACGGGGAGTTCCTGCATGTCCGAGAGTCGTTTTCGCGCCCACACGCGGGGTTGGCGGCTGCGCCGCACCCTGGCCGGCGCAACGACCCTGGTCCTGGCGAGCCTTGCGCTGGCGGCCTGCCAGTCCGACACGCCGTCCTCCTCCGACGCGGCGCCGGAGCCCGGCGCGTCGTCGACCTCCGCGGCGCCCGACCCGGTGGAGCTGACGACGAACGCGGGCCGTGGCGGCTCGGGTCTTGCGATCGACAAGCCGGTCAGGCTGTCGGCGACCGGCGGCAGCCTGAGCTCGGTGAAGGTGACGTCGAAGGTGGGGGAGCTCCCCGGACAGCTGGGGAAGAACCACGAGTCCTGGACCTCCACCGGCCGTCTCGAGCCGGGCACCGTCTACCTCGTCACCGCCGAGGCCGAGCGCAGCGACGGCAAGCAGGTCACCAAGACGACCCGCTTCCGCACCGAGAACCTCACCCTCGACCAGCAGACCTACGCCTCGGTCGCGCCGCTGCAGGACGAGACCGTCGGCGTCGGCATGCCGGTCATCGTCACCTTCGACGTGCCCGTGACCGACAAGGCCTCGATCGAGAAGCACATGGCGGTGACGGCCACGCCGCGCCAGCCGGGCTCGTGGCACTGGATCAGCGACACCGAGGCCCACTGGCGTCCGAAGAGCTACTGGCAGGCCGGCTCGGACGTCTCCGTCGACGTGGACATCAACTCGATCCCCGCCGGGGCGGGCGTCTACGGCCAGGAGAGCCGGCACGTCGACTTCCACATCGGTGACGCCAACGTCTACAAGGTCAACGCGCAGACCGACCAGATGCAGGTCTTCCAGAACGGCAAGCTGCTGCGCACCATCCCGATCACGACCGGCAAGCCCGGCTTCACCACCCGCTCGGGCACGAAGGTCATCATCGAGAAGTTCGAGACCAAGCGGATGAACTCCGAGACCATCGGGATCGGCAAGAACAGCCCGGAGCACTACGACCTCGACGACGTGAAGTACGCCATGCGAGTCACCTACTCCGGCGAGTTCCTGCACGCCGCCCCGTGGTCGGTGGCCTCCCAGGGCCACGAGAACGTCTCCCACGGCTGCACCGGCATGAGCACCGCCAACGCGCACTGGCTCTACAACATCTCCCGCCGCGGTGACGTCGTCGAGTACACCGGCACCGACCGCCAGATGACCCTCACCAACGGCTACGGCGACTGGAACGAGTCCTTCGCCGACTACAGCGCCGGCTCCGCCCTCTCCTGACCCCACGCCGACCCGTCGCTTGTTGACGGGTGGGTACGCCGACCCGTCGCTTGTTGACCGGTGGGTACGCCGACCCGTCGCTCGTTGAGGCGCGGGTAGCCGTCGTACGTCCACAGGCCATGGCTGGGTCAGTCCTCTCCACAGGCCCAGGAGTCGCCGGAGTGACGCGTGGCTGGCGGGGGCACGCCGGTCAGCATGAACAACGAACCTGTGACCGGTCTCTTCCTGGACCACACCGCCCGCGTCCCCGTCGACCGTCCTTTCACCCGTGCCGAGGCCCTGCGCGAGGGGGTGACTGACCGTGACCTGGCGCTCTGGTGCGACCGTGGGGACCTGGTGCCTCCGATCCGCGGGGTCTACCACGCGGCACAGCTCCCCGACGGTCCCGAGCTGAGGATCGCCTGCCTCAAGCTCGTCGTTCCTGACGACGCGGTGATCACCGACCGGACCGCGGGCTGGCTGCACGGCGCCTCCATGGTCCTCGCGCCGAACGACCACCTCGTCGTCCCGAGGGTCTCGATGTTCCGACCGCCCGGATACCGGCTGCGCAACGAGCTGGCGGCCAGCGGGGAGCGCACCTTTGCCGCGGGAGAGGTGGTGGACCTCGACGGGTTGCGGGTGACCTCGAAGCTGCGCACGACCTGCGACCTGGGCATGATGCGCGGGCGGGACCAGGCATTCGCCGCCATGGGTGCCATGATGCGGATCGCCGGCGGAGAGTTCGACCTCGAGGACCTGGTCGGCCAAGGGACTCGGTTCCGGGGCTACCGGCGGGTCCGACAGTTCCGGGACCTCGCCCCACGGGTCGATCCGAGGCCGCAGTCGCCGTGCGAGCACGTCCTTCTCCTGCGCTGGACGGACTGTTCGACCCTTCCTCTGCCTGTACCGCAGCTTCCGGTGCAAGGTCCCGAGGGACTCTTCTACCTGGATCTGGGTGTCGAGGGGTTGAGGTACGCCGCGGAGTACGACGGGGCGCGTTGGCACGGGCCTGAGCAGCAGCAACATGACCGCGATCGCCGGGTCTGGCTCGCCGACCACGACGCGTGGTGGTTCGACGTCTTCGTCGACCACCACCTCTTCGGTCCGGCGCAGTGTGTGGAGGCACGCCTGCACGAGGGCGTCGCAGAGGCCAAGCGACGGATGGGCCGTCGGGCGTGGAGGGGTCAGGACCGGGGACCGGATCGGCCACGATTCCTCTAGCTCACGACGGATCGACGTCTCAGCCGGAGAACAAGCGACGGGTCGGCGTTCTGGGCGGTGAACAAGCGACGGGTCGGCGTTGGGGTGGGGGAGGGGCAGGTGTCGAAATGACGGCGACCCGCCCGAGAGGTCTCGGACGGGTCGGCGTCGGTGGTGCTGTGCTCAGTGGGAGCGGAGGTGCTCCTCGTCCACGAGGTGGTGGCCGTCGAACTGGTGGCCGTCAGCCGGGTGGTCGAGGCCCGCCTGGAGCTCGTGCTCGTGCTCGGCGTGGTGGTGCGCCTCCTCGAGCTCCTCGCTGGTCGGCTTCTGCACGTTGTCGACGTACATCAGCGTGCCGAGCTTGCTGCGCAGCTTCTGCGCGCGGCTGCGGGGTGCCGGCACGCCGTTCGCATCGGTCTCGGCCTCCAGCGCGGGGATGTCGTCGCGGTCCCGGGCCGTCATCGTGTAGGCACGGGCCGGGGAGACCGGCAGGTGCCGCTCGCTGTAGCCGCCCTCGGGGGAGCGCATGATGATGCCGGTCTCGTAGCCGTGCAGCAGCGTCTCGTTGTCGTGACGCTGGAGCGAGATGCACCAGCGGCGCGTGATGAAGAACGCGATCGCAGGGCCGATGAAGACCGCAGCACGCATGAAGTACGTGATCTGGTTGATGCTGGCGTGCAGCGTGATCGCGATGATGTCGTTGCCGCCCGCGGCCCACATCAGGCCGTAGAAGGTCATCAGCGACACCATCACCGCGGTGCGGGTCGGGGCGTTGCGCGGCCGCTGGAGCAGGTGGTGGTCGCGCTTGTCGCCGGTGATCCACGACTCGATGAACGGCAGCAGCATCAGGATCGTGAACATCAGACCCGGCAGCACGATGATCGGGAGGAAGACGTTGAAGGGGAACGTGTGGCCCCAGAACGCGAACTCCCAGCCGGGCATGATGCGCAGGGCGCCGTCCGGCCAGCCCATGTACCAGTCGGGCTGCGAGCCCGCCGTCACCTTGCTCGGGTCGTAGGGCCCGAACTTCCACACCGGGTTGATCGACAGCAGGCCACCCATGAGCGCGGTGACGCCGAAGACGATGAAGAAGAACCCGCCGGCCTTGGCGGCGTACACCGGCAGCATCGGGAAGCCGACGACGTTCTGCTCGGTGCGGCCGGGGCCGGGCCACTGCGTGTGCTTGTGGTAGACGAGCAGCAGCATGTGCGCGGCGATCAGGGCCAGGAGCAGGCCCGGGATCAGCAGCACGTGGATGGTGAACAGGCGCGGGATGATCGACTCACCCGGGAACTCGCCACCGAAGAGGAAGAACGACATGTAGGTGCCGACCAGCGGCATCGACTTCATGAAGCCGTCCGCGGCGCGGATACCGGTGCCGGAGAGCAGGTCGTCGGGCAGCGAGTAGCCGGTGAAGCCCTCGAGCGTGCCGAGGAGCAGCAGCAGGGAGCCGATGACCCAGTTCAGCTCGCGGGGCTTGCGGAACGCGCCCGTGAAGTAGACCCGCAGCAGGTGGATCATCATCGAGGCGACGAACAGCATCGCGGCCCAGTGGTGCATCTGCCGCATGAGCAGACCGCCACGGACGTCGAAGGACAGCTTCAGGCTCGAGGCGTAGGCCTCGGACATGGTGACGCCGCGCAGCGGGTCGTAGGAGCCTTCGTACTGGACCTCGCCCATGCTGGGCGTGAACCACAGGGTGAGGAACACGCCGGTGAGGAGGAGCACGACGAAGCTCCACAGCGCGATCTCACCGAGCATGAAGGACCAGTGGTCGGGGAAGACCTTGCGCAGGTTCTTCTTCATGGCCGTGGCCAGGCCGAGGCGTTCGTCGGCCCACCCGGCGGCCGCGCCCACCTTGCTCGGCTTGCCGGCCGTCGCGGCGGTGGTGGCGTTGGTCGTGGCCACCTTGCTCGTGTCGATGCTCACTGCGGGTCACGCTCCCAGTAACTCGGTCCCACGGGTTCGGTGAAGTCACTCTGGGCGATCAGGTAGCCCTCATCATCCACCGCGATCGGCAGCTGAGGAAGGGCGTGGCCGGCGGGCCCGAAGATCACCTTGCCGGAGTCGGTCAGGTCGAAGGTCGACTGGTGGCAGGGGCAGAGCAGGTGGTGGGTGGTCCGCTCGTTCAGCGAGATCGGGCAACCCACGTGCGTGCAGATCTTGGAGTAGGCGACGATGCCGTCCACGGACCAGTTGAGGGTCTGCTCGGAGACGATGTCGTCGGGCTCCATGCGGTGCACGATGACGGCGCACTTCGACTTGGCGATCTGCACCTCGACGCCCTCGAGGACGGGCTCGCCCTCCGAGTCGGTGGCGAAGAGGATCTCCGGCTCCGCGTTGACCAGGTCGCCGATCTCGAGGTCGGACACCTTGATCGGGGTGCCGACGACGTCGCGGACGATGCGCATGCCCTTGCGCCACAGGGTGTGCTCGAGCTTGTCGCCGGGCAGGGGGCCGAGGTCGCGGAGCATCACGATGGCCGGCAGGCCGAGGATGCCCACGGCACCGAGCAGCGAGTTGCGCACCAGCGGACGGCGGCCGATGCCGGACTCCTCGAGGCCCGCGCTGAGTGCGGCCAGCGTGGCCTCGCGGTCCTCCTCGGACGACTTGGCCGGGTGACGGTACTCGACGATCTCGTGGTCACCCATCAGCTTGCGGGCCCACTGGATGACGCCGATGCCGATGAACAGCAGGGCGCCGCCGAGGAAGACCCCGAGCGCGACGTTGGACGCGCCCAGGCCGCCGACGGTGTCCCACTCGTCGCCCACGCTGAAGACGAAGTAGGAGACCAGGAAGAGGACGGCGCAGACCATCGACAGCCCGAACATGGCCGCCACCTGGCGCTCCGCGCGCTTCTCCGCCTTGGGGTCGACGTCGGTCGGTCGCCAGGTGTGGGCCGGCAGGCCCGGGTTGGCGATCGGCTCGTCCTCGAACGTCGAGGGGACGAGGTCGTCGTGGTCGTGGGAGTTCTGGTCGCTCACGCTTCCACCTTCTTCTTCTGCGAGCGCGTGGTGTGGGCGGCGATCCAGACGGCGAAGCCGACCAGCGAGCCGAGCCCGACCAGCCAGGCGAACAGTCCCTCGCTCACGGGGCCGAGGCCACCGAGACCGAAGCCGCCGTAGCCGGGGGCCTCCTCGAGCGAGCCGAGGTACGCGATGACGTCACGCTTCTCCTCGGGGGACAGGTTGCCGTTGGAGAAGTTGTCCATGGCCTGGGGCCCGGTCAGCATCGCCTCGTAGATGTACTTGGGCTCGACGCCACGGATCTTGGGCGCGTAGCCGCCGCGGGGCATGGCTCCGCCCGAGCCCTCGAAGTTGTGGCAGGCGGTGCAGTTGGTCAGGAAGATCTGGCCGCCGCGGGTGATGGCCTCCTCGCGCTCGGCGTCGCTGAGACCCTCGATGCTGTAGTCGTCCGCGGTGGGGATGGAGGGGCCGGGGCCGAGCGAGGCGACGTACGCCGCGAGCTGGGCGACCTCCTCGTCGGAGTAGACCGGCTGCTTCCGCGGGACCTGGGCACCGGGCTGCGCCATCGGCATCCGGCCGGTGCCGACCTGGAAGTCGACGGCCGCGGCACCGACACCGACCAGCGAGGGGCCGATCTGGTTGCCGTTCTGGGTCTTGACACCCTCGCCGTTCTGTCCGTGGCAGAAGGCGCAGCCGACGAGGAAGAGCTCGCGGCCCTTCGCGACCTGGTCGGCGTCGCTCTCGGCCTGCTGGGCCTGGGCGGGCGCGAACACGGCGTACAGGGTGCCGGTCATCAGCAGCCCGAGCAGCAGCACCACGAGGCCGGCGAGCGGTCCGCGGCGGTGCCGTGAGAGTCGGCCTGCGGAGCGGTTCAGGAGACGCACATTGAGTCCTTGCTGGAGGTCCTGGAGGGGTCCGACGTGGGGGCTACTTGATCAGGTAGATGGTCGCGAACAGACCGATCCACACCACGTCGACGAAGTGCCAGTAGTAGGAGACGACGATCGCGCTGACCGCCTGCTCGTGGGTGAACCGTCGTGCCAGGAAGGTGCGCCCCAGCACGAAGAGGAATGCGATCAGGCCGCCGGTCACGTGGATGCCGTGGAACCCGGTGGTGAGGTAGAACATCGTGCCGTAGGCGGAGTCCTGGATCGTGACGCCCTCCTTGACCAGGGAGGCGTACTCGGTGGCCTGGCCACCGATGAAGACCGCGCCCATGACGTAGGTCAGCACGAACCACTCGCGCAGGCCCCAGCCCTTGACGTTGAGGACCGAGCCGGTGCGTCCGACCTGGCCGCGCTCCGCCGCGAAGACGCCGAGCTGGCAGGTCAGCGAGGAGAGCACGAGGATCGTGGTGTTGACGGACGCGAACGGGATGTTCAGCTTCTCGGTGTTCGCTGCCCACAGGTCCGGGCTCACGGCCCGGATCGTGAAGTACGACGCGAACAGGGCCGCGAAGAACATCAGCTCACTGGAGAGCCAGATGATCGTCCCGACGCTGACCATGCTCGGCCGGTCGTGGTGCCCGTGCAGTCGGGATGCCGGAATCGCGGTAGTTGCTGTCGCCACGGGCGCCATTATGTCGTGACCTCTCGACGAGGGCACCCCGACCCCCTCCTGTTGCGGCGTCATATTCTTCACAGCGTGCTGGTGTCCTCGCTCCTCGTCTCCTGGGAGGCCTCCGCGACCCTCCCGAGGTTCACGCTGGGACGGGTGTTCAGCGAGTGGTCGCTGGAGCCGATCCCCTTCGTGATCACGGTCTGGGTGGCCGGTCTCTACCTGCTCGGGGTCCACACCCTGCACCGCCGCGGCGACCGCTGGCCGGTGGGGCGGACGCTGTCGTTCGTGGTCGTCGGGATGGGTGCGTTCTACGTCGCCACCGCCTCCGGCCTCGGTGCCTACGACCTGACCCTGCTCAGCGTCCACATGGTCCAGCACATGGTGCTGTCGATGCTGGTGCCGCTCGCGCTCGCGCTCGGGGCCCCGGTCACGCTCGCGCTGCGGACGTTGCCCACCCGGCCCCGCCGCTGGCTGCTGGCGGTGCTGCACTCCCGGGTCGCGCGGGTGCTGTCGTTCCCGCCGCTGACGCTGGCGCTCTACGTGATCTCGCCCTGGGCGCTCTACTTCTCCGGCTGGTACGACGCGTCGCTGCACTCGGCGTACGTCCACGAGATGATGCACCTGCACCTCGTGCTGGTCGGCGCGCTGTTCTTCTGGCCGCTCGTGGGCATCGACCCGGTGCCCGGGCGGGTCGGCTACCCGGCCCGGATGCTGCTCGTGGTGCTGACGCTGCCCTTCCACGCCTTCCTCGGCGTCACGATCATGGGTCAGGACGCGCTGATCGGGCACGACTGGTACCCCTCGCTGCACGACGGTCCGATGGGCTCCTGGCTGCCCGACCCGCACGACGACCAGCACCTCGCCGGCGGGATCCTCTGGGGCTCGGGCGACCTGATCGGGCTGGTGTTCTTCGGTGTGCTGTTCGCGCAGTGGGTGCGCTCCTCGATGAAGGAGGCGGCACGGGAGGACCGGCGGCTGGACCTGCTCGAGGCCCGTGCCGCGGCCCGGTCTGCCGGCGCGTCGGCGACCAGCCCGGGGGAGCCCGGCCGGGACGGGTAGCATCGCCGCCGTGAACGCCTCGACCTCGACCAGGACCGCGCCCCTGAAGGTGCTCGTCTACAGCGACGACGTCAACACGCGCCAGCAGGTCCTCCTCGCCCTCGGCCGCCGCCCGCACCCGGACCTGCCGGAGGTGGAGTACGTCGAGGTCGCGACCGAGCCTGTCGTGCTCCAGAACATGGACGCGGGCACCATCGACCTCGCGATCCTCGACGGCGAGGCCGTCCCCGCCGGCGGGATGGGGATCGCCAAGCAGCTCAAGGACGAGATCTACGGCTGCCCGCCGGTGCTGGTGCTCACCGGGCGGCCGCAGGACGCCTGGCTGGCGACCTGGTCGCGGGCGGACGCGGCGGTGCCGCACCCGCTGGACCCGATCCAGCTCGCCGAGACCGTGGTGACGCTGCTGCGCTCGCGCGTGCCCGCCACCGCCTGATGGACCGACGGGCTGTCCGAGGGGCTCCGCGATGACCAGCTGGCCCGAGGTCCTCGGTGCCCTCGTCGCCCGGAGCGACCTCACGTCCGAGCAGACCGCCTGGGCCATGGAGGAGATCCTGGCCGGCGAGGCGAGCCCCGCCCAGATCGCCGGGTTCGCGGTCGCGCTGCGGGCCAAGGGCGAGACGATCGACGAGGTCTCCGGGCTCGCGGCGGCGATGCTGGCGCGCGCGAACCCCATCTCCGTCCCGGGCCGGGTGCTCGACGTCGTCGGCACCGGCGCCGACCGCTCGATGTCGGTCAACATCTCGACGATGGCCGCGATCGTGGCGGCGGGGGCCGGCGCCCGCGTCGTGAAGCACGGTGCCCGCTCCGCCTCGTCGAAGTCGGGCTCCGCCGACGTCCTGGAGTCGCTCGGCATCCGCCTCGACCTGCCCCCGGACCGGGTGGCCGCCGTGGCGGAGGAGGCCGGCATCACGTTCTGCTTCTCCGCCGCCTTCCACCCGGCGATGCGCCACGCCGCCGTGCCGCGCCGCGAGCTCGGCATCGGAACCACCTTCAACTTCCTGGGCCCGCTCACCAACCCCGCCCGGCCCGCGGCGCAGGCGATCGGCTGTGCCGACCTCCGGATGGCACCGGTCATGGCCGGCGTGTTCGCGCGCCGCGGGGTCGACGCCTGGGTGTTCCGGGGCGACGACGGGCTCGACGAGCTCACCACGACGACCACCTCCTCGGTGTGGGTCGTCCGTGGTGGTGAGGTCTCCACGGTGACGATCGACCCGGAGGCCTTCGGCCTCCCGCGCAGCACGATCGAGGCGCTGCGGGGTGGCGACGCGGACCACAACGCCGAGGTGGTGCGTCAGCTGCTCGACGGCCGTCAGGACGCCGTGCGCGACGCCGTGCTCCTCAACGCGGCGGCCGCGCTCGCGGTGTACGACGCGCTGCCGGTGCCCGTGGACGAGGCACTGGCCGCCGGGCTGGAGCGGGCCCGGGACTCGATCGACTCGGGGGCGGCGAAGCAGGCGCTCGAGCGCTGGGTCGCCGCGTCCTCGCGCTGAGCTACAGCTCCAGCACCCAGGACTCGCCGGCGGGACGGAACCCGAGCCGGTCGTAGTAGGCGCCCACCATCCCGGGCGGGGTCACCACCCGGGTGAACCCGTGGTCGCGCAGCAGGCCGCTGCGGCGCCACACGAACTCACCGGGGGAGAAGTCCCTGAACCGCGGCGTGACGTAGTCGAGCAGCACCCGCGCGACCCGGTCCTCGGCGCGGAGCAGGACCACGCCGACCGTCTCGTCGCCCTTCATCACCACGAAGGCGTGGCCGGCCTCCTCGGCGGGGTCCCAGACGAAGTCGGGCTGGAAGCGCAGGATGTCCGCGCCGTGGATGCGGAGCACGTGCCGGAGGTACTCGTCGGCGGTGCCGACCTCGACCGCCTCGAAGACGGCCTCGTCGTGCCGCTGGCCCACCAGCTGCACGATGAACCAGATGTTGATCACGCTGAGCACGGCGTTCATGCCGACCATCGGCCAGACGCCGATGAGCGCGTTGAAGACGATCAGGATCAGGCAGGCGAGGAGGTTGAGGGTGCGGAACCGCAGCACCCGCGCCTGCAGCAGTGAGAAGACCAGCAGGGCGCTGCCGCCCCAGCCCAGGATGTCGAGCCAGTGGTCACCGAGCCATGCCACGCTCAGTCGAGACCGAGCGAGAAGGCCGACTCGAGGTCGTGTCGCGAGTAGGCGCGGAACGCGATGTGGGTCTCGGTCGAGGTCACGCCGGCGATCTTGTTCAGCCGGTCGGCGACCACGTTGGCGACGTCCTCGTGGTTGCGGACCCGGACCAGCGCGATCAGGTCGATCTGCCCCGTCACGGAGTAGACCTCGCTGACGCCCTCGAGGGCGGCGATGCCCTCGGCCACCTCGGGGATCCGGGCAACGTCGGCCTTGACGAAGACGATGGCGGTGATCATGGGGAGAACCCTAACGGGCGGGCTGGTGCACCGGCGCGAGGCCGCGGCGGTCGTCGAAGGGCACCAGGGAGAGCCGCGACTGGTTGACCGCGTCGTGGACCGCGAGGTGGCGCGTGGCGCCGGCCACCGGGCAGGTCCACTCGCCGTCGACCTCGACCAGCCGGATGCCGGGGGACTCCAGCCAGCGCAGCACCTTCTCGGTCTCCTCGGCCGTCGCGGCGGGCACCGGCCCGGGAGCCGCGGCGACGGTCTCGGCCGAGGCGCGCAGCTCGGCCACGAACTGGTGGGCGTCGGCCCCCGCCGGGATCGTGCCGGCGGCGGCCAGCCTGCCGAACCGGACGACGTGGACGGCCCAGCGCCCGTCGTCCTCGCGCCGGGCGGCCACCACCTCGGGGCAGCGGGTGAGCGCCGAGAGCCGCTGGGTGCGGGCGGCCGCGCGGACGAAGGCCGCGAGCCGGTCGCGGTGGATGCCGGCCTCCTCGAACCGCTCGTCCGCCGCGAGCGCGGCCATCCGGGCGTTGATGGCCTCGACCACCTCGTCCGGGCGCCGCAGCAGCGTGTCGCGCAGCTGGCGCACGACGGCGGCGTACGTCGTGGCGTCGACGCTGCCGTCGCACGGGGACAGGCAGCGGCCCATCTCGGCCAGCACGCAGGCTGCGCGGGAGGGCTCGCGGGAGAGCCGGTCGGAGCACTGGCGCACCGGGAAGGTGTCGTGGAGGGCGGCCAGGCACTTCTCGGCCGACTTCTTCGAGGCGAACGGGCCGAGGTAGTCGGCCTGGTCGTCGAGCACCCGGCGCACCAGGGAGAGCCGCGGCCACGGCTCCCGGGTCAGCTTGATGAAGTGGACCTTCTCGGGGAACCGGGAGCGCCGGTTGTAGCGCGGCTTGTGCTCGGCGATCAGCCGCAGCTCGCGGACCTCGGCCTCCAGGGCGGTGGCGCACTCGATCCCGTCCACCGTCGAGGCCAGGCCCACCATCTCGCCCATGCGGGAGCGTGTCTCCGAGGCGGTGAAGTAGGAGCGGACCCGCGTGCGCAGGTCGCGGGAGGTGCCGACGTAGAGGACCCGGGACCGGTCGTCGCGGAAGAGGTAGACGCCGGGCGAGTGGGGGAGCGCCTCGGCGAGGTGCCGCTTCTTGCGCTGGGCGGTGGTGACCCGCGAGGAGAAGGTCTGCAGCTCCTCGAGGGTGTGCACCCCCAGGCCGCCGAGCCGCTCCATCAGCCCGTGCAGCACGTCGACGGTGGCCCGGGCGTCGGACAGCGCCCGGTGGTTGGGGGTGGTCGTGGAGCCGAAGACCCGGGCCAGCGAGGAGAGCTTGCAGTTCGGGGCGTCGTCGCGGGTGATCACCCGGCGCGCGAGCTTGGCCGTGTCGAGCACCTCGAACCGGGGCCACGGGCGGCCCTGCTGCTCGGCGAAGTGCTTGAGGAAGCCCACGTCGAACGGGGCGTTGTGGGCGACGAGCACGGTGCCGGCCGCGAACTCGAGGAACGCCGGCAGCGCGGACTCGATGGGCGGCGCATCGGCGACCATCGTGTTGCTGATGCCGGTCAGGACCGCGATGAAGGCCGGGATCTCGGTGTGGGGGTTGACGAGGGTCTGGAACTCGGCGAGCACCTCCCCGCCGCGCACCTTCACCGCTCCGATCTCGGTGATCATCGACCCGCCCTGGGCCGAGCCTCCGGTCGTCTCCAGGTCGACCACGCAGAAGGTGATGTCGCGCAGTGGACGCCCCAGCTCGTCGAAACTGCGTTGCGACTCCCACCGGGAAGGCGCACCCTGAACGGCGCTGCTCATGTCGTCGACGCTAGAGGCGAGCACCGACAATCCGGCCGCGGCGCGCGGACTAGGGTTGTCGGTGAGAGCACCGCCACCCGGCGACAGACCCGACCGGACCACCGAGGAGGCCCGTGAGCACCGTGATCCCCGACGCGGGACACCGCTGGCGCTGCTCCGGCTGCGGCAACCTCACCCGCTTCGACGTGACGCGCACCCGGCGGACCCGCGAGTTCTGGCACTTCGACCTCGCCGGGGAGCACCGGGTCGAGGAGACCGAGGTCGAGTCGGAGTCGGTCGCGTCCGTGGTGTGCCGCTGGTGCGGCCGGGACGACGCGATCGAGGTCGTGGCGCGCACCGAGGCCGTCGACGAGCCGGCGAGCGGCTGACGGTGACTGCCGTGTCCCGGCCCCCGCTCACGCTCGGCGGGCTGCCCGGCGCCGTGCGCACGCGCGTCGTGGCGCTCGCCGCCGACGTGCTGCCCGACGTGGTCCGGCTGCCTCCTGCGCTGCGCCGGGTCGCCGGCTTCGCGCCGCAGCGCCGCGCCCGCCTCGGTGGCTCCGCGATCGCCGCCGCGCTCGAGGCCGACGACGAGTTCCGCGAGCGCGTGGGGACCCAGGTCGCCGCGCGCACGTCGTACGACGCGGCCGCGCTGTCGGCGCTCGGGAGCGGCGACGAGGGGATCGACCCCGCCGAGGTCGCGGCTGCCGCCTGGCTGGTCCGTCCCGAGGGCTGGGAGGAGGTGCTCCACGCCGTGGCGGACCGGCTGCGCGAGCGTCCGGACGCCGTGGAGCGGGAGGCCGCCGAGGTCACCCGGCTGCGGGACAAGCTCGCCGACGCCGAGCAGGCCGTCCGGGACCTGCGGGCCCGCAACCGCGCGCAGGTGGACGAGTACAAGGCCGAGAACGCCTCCCTGCGGCGCAAGCTGGGGGAGTCCCGCGCCGCCGAGCGTGCGGCGCGGGCCGCCCTCGAGGAGCAGCAGCGGGCGGTCGAGGAGGCGCGGGGCTCGGCCGCGACCCAGGCCGCGAGCCAGGACAAGGAGCTGCGCCGGCTGCGCGCCCAGCTCGCCCAGCTCGAGGCGGAGGCGTCGGCCGACCGGCGCGCGGCCCGGTCGGACCGGGACGAGGCGTCGCTGCGCGCGCGGCTGCTGCTCGACACCGTGATCGACGCGGCGTCCGGACTGCGACGGGAGCTGGCGCTGCCGAGCGTCGAGGGGGCGCCGGGTGACCGGGTCGAGGCCGACCTGGCCCGAGCCGGCGAGGCGAGGGCCGGGGTGCCGGCCGCGGCGTCGAGCAGCCCCGCGCTCCTGGAGCGGGTGCTGGGCATGCCCCGCGCCCGGCTGATCGTGGACGGCTACAACGTGAGCAAGACCGCCTGGCCGAGCTCGCCGCTGGAGGCCCAGCGGATCAGGCTGCTGGGCGGGCTGGCGCCGCTGGTGGCCAGGCTCGGGGTCGAGACCACCGTCGTCTTCGACGCGGCCGCCGCCACGGCGCGCACGGTCGCGCAGGCGCCCCGCGGGGTCAAGGTCGTGTTCAGCCCCGAGGGCGTGATCGCCGACGACGTGATCCGCGACCTGGTGGCCGCCGAGCCGCCGGGGCGCGTGGTGGTGGTCGTGAGCAGTGACCGCGAGGTCGCCACCGACGTGGCGCGGGCGGGAGCGCGCAGCCACTCCGCCGACGCGCTCATCGGCCTGCTGAGCTGAGCCTGGATCCACCGCTCTCCGCCTGCTGCGCGCCACCAGGCAGGCACACTGGCGGCGTTGCCGACGCTCAACAGACACCCGGTATGCCCTCGCGCTGGCGCCTTGCCATCGCACCCGCCTGATGACGCTCGCGACGGCGGCCATCGGTGGATCCAGGCTGAGCCCGGCCAGCGCCGGCGTGCGTCGCGACACGCCGTGGCGGGCGGATCTCGGCCCGGGCTGTCGGTGGCGGCTGGGAGCGTCGTGGACATGACGACACGAATCGACTGCGACAGCTGCGTGGTGCGTGGGCTGGCGTGCCACGACTGCGTGGTGACCGTGCTGCTCGGGCCGCCGCCCGAGCTGACCTTCGACGACGACGAGCGCCGCGCGCTCGACGTCCTGGCCGAGGGCGGCCTCGTGCCTCCGCTCCGGCTCGTGCAGGCCCTGCCCGGCATCGAGATCGAGTCGGCGTGACCAGAGTGACGGATGTGACACTTCCCCCGAATTGACCATGGCCGTGGCAAGAAACACCCCGAAACTTGGGGATGAAAGTTTGTTGGTGGCGCTCCGGCCCCACTAGTGTGTGGCGCTCAGGTGTCCGTGAACGTGGATCAGACCGGATCCACGCGGGCACCGCGTCGAGTTCCAGGCCGTCTCGGAGGCCTGGGAGCCGGGGAACCAACCCACCTGGGGTGAATCTCCCGCAAGGCGGCGGCACTCGTGTCGCCGAGGAGCGGGAGTAGGGCCTGTCGTGCCCGAACCCGTCAGCTCACCCGGTAGGCGTACGACACGCAAGGGAGACCGCCCGCTCGTGCTGAACGGTCGGAAGCGAATCATGGCGCGCCCATTCGGCGCCGCAGTGTCCGGACTGGCCCTCGCGGCCGTGGTCGGGGTCGTCCCCTCGTCCCCCGCGCAGGCGGAGCCGAACATCGATGACGTGAAGTCTCGGGTCGACACGCTGTACCACCAGGCCGAGCAGGCCTCGGAGCGGTACAACGACGCCAAGCTCGAGCTCAAGGAGCTGCGCCACGACATGGCCTCACTGAAGGCCGACCAGCGCCGCCAGGACGACCGCCTCGGCGCCGTCCAGGAGCAGGTCAAGGACTCGATCGTGCGCCAGTACGAGGGGGAGAGCCTCTCCGCGGTGAGTCAGGTCGTGGTCTCCGACGACCCCAAGTCCTTCCTGGCGCAGCTGTCGACGATGTCGGCCTTCGACGATCTCCAGGGCCAGCTGTTCGCGGACTACTCCACCGAGCTCAAGGCGCTGGACATCCGGCGCGAGGCCACGGAGAGCCGTGCGGCCGAGGTCGCGGCGACGAAGAAGAAGCTCGCCGACGAGAAGGCCACGATCGACGACAAGCTGGCCGAGGCGAAGTCCCTGCTCGGCAAGCTCGAGGCCGAGCAGCGCGAGGCCCTGACCTCCCGCAGCGCCGCCCCCCGGACCCCTCCGGTGGCCGCCTCCGGCAACGCCGCGGCCGCCGTCCAGTTCGCCATGGCCCAGGTCGGCGACGCGTACGTCTACGGCGCGGCAGGCCCCGACGCCTGGGACTGCTCGGGCCTCACGATGATGGCCTGGGCCCAGGCCGGCGTCGCCCTGCCGCACTCGTCCAGCGCCCAGTACAACTCCGGCCCGCACGTCGCGGAGTCCGAGCTGATGCCGGGTGACCTGGTCTTCTACTACAGCCCGATCAGCCACGTCGGCATGTACATCGGCAACGGCATGATCGTGAACGCCGAGAACCCCAGCGTCGGCGTGAAGGTCACCAGCCTGCACTCCATGCCGTACGTCGGTGCGGTCCGTCCTGGCTGACCCCGTCCGCGCGAAGGCCGGTCGCCCCCTCTGGTGGGTGGCCGGCCTTTCGCTGTCCCTGCTGCTGGTCGCGGGGCTGGTCACCTGGTCGGTGCTCGACAGCGACCCCTACGTCGCCGGCCAGGGGCGCCCGACCGCGCCGCAGGCCGAGCCGTCGCTGGCCGCGGCTGCGCTGCACGACCTCGAGGACGCGGTCGTGGCCGGGGACGCCGGCGCTGCCCACGCGCTCGCCCCGCAGGGCGACCGGGGCGCCGGGTCGCTGCTGACGGCGGTGGTCGACAACGCCCGTGCGCTGCACGTGCGTGACTTCTCGCTGCGCTACGTGGACGAGGAGGGCGGCGTCGCCGACGACGGCTCCTGGGCGGCCGCGGTGGACGCGACCTGGCGGTTCGAGGGGTTCGACGCCCAGCCCGCACGAGCCGAGGTCACCGTGCGGTTCGTGGCTCGCGGCGACCGGGTCGCCGTGGCCGGGTTCGGCGGCGGTGGCCGGCGGACGCCGCTGTGGCTGTCCTCCCGCCTCGAGGTCCGGCGTACCCCGGCGACGCTGGTGATGGTCGCGGGTCCGGCCGACGAGGCGGACGCCTACGCCCGACGTGCCCGGACCGCGGTGCCGGTCGTACGCCGGGTGCTGCCGCGCTGGCGCTCGGGCCTGGTCGTCGAGGTCCCGGCGTCGGCCCACGACCTCGACGCCACCCTGGACGCGGATCCGGGGGAGTACGCCAACATCGCCGCCGTCACCTCCACGGTCGACGGCTCGCTGGCGCCCGGCTCGCCGGTGCACGTCTTCGTCAACCCCGACGTCTTCGACTCGCTGCGACCGCAGGGGGCCCAGGTCGTGATGAGCCACGAGGCCGTCCACGTCGCCACCGGTGCCGCCACCAGCAACCTGCCGCTGTGGCTGCTGGAGGGCTTCGCCGACTACGTGGCCCTGCGGGACGTCGACCTGCCGCTGACGACCACGGCCGGGCAGGTGATCCGGCAGGTCCGCCGGCACGGCCCGCCCGCCCGGCTCCCGGGCGCGGCCGAGTTCGACACGACCACCACCCACCTCGGGGCGACGTACGAGAGCGCGTGGTTCGCCTGCCGGCTGCTCGCCGGCACCGGCGGCGAGGCGGCCCTGGTGCGGCTCTACGAGCGGGTCGACCACGGGGCCGCCCTGGGCCCGGCCCTGCGGTCGTCGTTCGGGCTGACCGTGGGACAGCTGACCCAGCGGTGGCGGCAGGGGCTGTCAGACTTGGCCTCGTGAACCACGCTGACCGGAGGACGTCCCTCGCCGTCCTCCTCGTCGGTGGTGTCGCGTTCGTGGCGCTGGCCGCCTGGCTGGTGCCCTGGCACCCCGTGCCGGGCGGCACTCCGCCCCCGGCGTCGCCCCGGTCGGTCTTCTCCGCCGAGGAGGTCAGCACCGCCCAGGACTTCGCCACCTGGGTGCGCGTGTGGGGCTGGAGCTCGCTGGCCGTGTCGCTGCTGGTGGCGTGCTGGTTCGGCTTCACCCGCCACGGCATCCGCCTCGTGGAGCGGATGCGGGGGCCGTGGTGGTGGCGGGTCGTGCTGGCGGTGACCGCGCTGGAGCTGATCGGTCGGGTGCTGACGCTGCCCTTCGCCGTGCTGATGCGCCGGCACCTGCTCGACTACGGACTGACCCGGCAGGGCTGGGGCGGGTTCGCCGCCGACCTGCTCCGCACCGAGCTGGTCACGATCCTGACGACGTCGGTGGGGCTGGTGGTCCTGGTCGGCTGCGCCCGCCGCTGGCCGCGCAGGTGGCCGGCGGTGGCCGGCGGGCTGCTCTCCGGCCTGGTGCTGGTCGGGTCGTTCGTCTACCCGCTCGTGGTGGAGCCGCTCTTCAACTCCTTCACGCCGCTGCCGGACGGGGCGCTGCGCAGCCAGATCCTGCGGCTCGCCGACCGTGAGGGCGTGCACGTCGACGACGTGCTGGTGTCGGACGCCTCGCGACGTACGACGACGCTGAACGCCTACGTCTCCGGCTTCGGCAGCACCCGCCGGGTGGTCGTCTACGACAACCTCGTGCACGACCTGCCCGACGACCAGGCCCTGTCGGTCGTCGCGCACGAGCTCGCGCACGCGCGGCACGACGACGTCGTCACCGGCTCCCTGCTGGGTGCCTCCGCGGCGCTGGTGGGCGTGGGGCTGCTCGGCCTCGCGGTGGGTGCGCTCGGCCGGCGCCGGCCGATGGGGGACCCGGCGCTGGTGCCGCTGGTGCTGGCGCTGCTCGCGGTCGGCACGCTCCTCGCGAGCCCGGTCGAGAACGCCGTGAGCCGGGAGATCGAGACCCGGGCCGACGTCGACGCGCTGCGCGCGACGCACGACCCGGACGCGTTCATCCGGATGCAGCGCGAGCTGGCGGTGCGCGCGCTGGCCGACCCCACACCGCCGGCGTGGTCCCAGTTCTGGTTCGGCAGCCACCCGACCACGCTCACCCGGGTCGCGATCGCACGCACGCTCTACCCGGAGGCGTCGCCGCCCCGAGGGTCCCCAGGGTCCGCTGAGCCGATCCGCTGAACCGATCGGTTGGGCGGGTCAGCCGTAGAGCGCGGTCACCTCGTCGCGGACCTCCCGCATCACGACGTTGCGCTTGAGCTTGAGGCTCGGCGTGAGCTGCCCGCCCTCCTCGGTCCAGCTGTCGGGGAGGATCGCGAACTTGCGGATCGACTCGGCCTTGGAGACGGCCTTGTTCGCCTCGTCGACCGCCGTCTGGATCTCGGCCCGCAGGTCCGGGTCGTCGACCAGGTCCGCGACGGAGCCGGTCTTCTGGTGCGCCTCCGCCCAGGCCGGCACGGCCTCGGGGTCGAGGGTGATGACGGCGGCGATGAACGGCTGCCCGTCGCCGACGACCATGCACTGGTCGACCAGGAGGTGCGCGCGGAGCCGGTCCTCGAGCACCGCGGGGGCGACGTTCTTGCCACCCGCCGTCACCAGGATCTCCTTCTTGCGGCCGGTGATCCGCACGAAGCCCTCGTCGTCGACCTCGCCCACGTCGCCGGTGTGGAACCACCCGTCGCGCTGCAGGGTCTCGCGGGTCGCCTCCTCGTTGCCCCAGTAGCCGGCGAAGACCTGGCCGCCCTTGAACAGCAGCTCGCCGTCGTCGGCGACCCGGACCGCGGTGCCCGGGAAGGGGCGGCCCACCGTGCCGATCTTGACCGCGCCCGGCACGTTCGCGGTCAGGGCCGCGGTGGTCTCGGTGAGCCCGTAGCCCTCCAGGACGGTCAGGCCGATGCCCCGGTAGAAGTGGCCGAGCCGTTCGCCCAGCGGCGCGCCGCCGGAGACGGCGTACTCGCACCGGCCGCCGAGCGCGTCGCGGAGCTTGCCGTAGACGAGGCGCGAGAAGACCGCGTGCCGGGCGCGCACCGCCAGGGACGGCCGGCCCCTGTCGAGACCGCGGGACCAGGCGATCGCCGTCTCGGCAGCGTGGTCGAAGATCCTGCCGCGGCCGTCCGCGGTCGCCTTCTGCGAGGCGGTGTTGAAGACCTTCTCGAAGACCCGCGGCACCGCGAGGATGAACGTCGGCCGGAACTCCTGCAGGTCGGCCAGCAGGTTCTTGATGTCGGCGCTGTGGCCGAGCCGGGTCCGCGACTTCACCGCGCCGACCTGGATGATCCGGGCGAACACGTGCGCCAGCGGCAGGAACAGCAGCGTCGAGCCGCCCTCGGTGGTGAAGAGCCGCTCCATCTCCTCGACGGCGACGCCGAGCTCGAACATGAAGTTGCCGTGGGTGAGCATGCAGCCCTTGGGGCGCCCGGTGGTGCCCGAGGTGTAGATCAGCGTCGCGAGGTCCAGCGGGGTCGCGGTACGCCGGCGCTCCTCGAGCGCCTCGTCGCTGATGTCCGCACCGAGCCGGGTGAGCACGTCCACGGCGTTGTCGGCGAGGGACCAGACGTGGTTGAGCTCCTCGAGCCCGGCGCGGGCCTGGGCGACCCGTGCGACGTGGTCGGCGCCCTCGGCGACCACGGCCCGGGCGCCCGAGTCCTGCAGGATCCAGGAGATCTGCTCGGCCGAGGAGGTCTCGTAGACGGGCACGGTGACGGCGCCGGCGAACCAGATCGCGTAGTCGACCAGGGTCCACTCGTAGCGGGTCTTGGAGATCAGGGCGACCCGGTCGCCGGCCTCCACGCCCGCGGCGATCAGGCCCTTGGCGACCGCGCTCACCTCGGCCAGGAAGGTCGCCGCGGTGACGTCCTCCCAGCCCTCGGCGGTGTGGCGGCTGAAGACCACCGTCTCGGGAGCCTCGTGGGCGTTGGTCACCACGTCGTCGGTGAGGTTGCCCGTGGCCGGGACCTCGATCGTCAGGGGCGTGGAGAACTCACGCACGGTGCCTCCTCGGGGCGGTTCCTGGAGGGGCCGTCACTGGACGACGGCTCGTCTGCTGCACTCCGGAACGAGGGTCAACGACGGAGGTTACCGCTGCGGGGCGGGGTACCCGCATCCGGTACGCTCGCTCCCCGACGCGACCATGCAGCAGGGGCACCGGCCCCGGGCGGCACCGAACCGACAGGGGAGTCCCATGGCCGAGCAGACGACGTCCTCGATCGAGATCGAGGCCGCCCCGGCTGACGTCATGGCCGTCATCGCGGACTTCGAGGCCTATCCCCTGTGGGCGAAGGGCGTCCGGACCGCCGACGTGGTCTCCTCCTACGAGTCCGGCGACGCGATGGGCCGGGCCGAGCAGGTGTTCTTCGAGCTCGACGTCTCGCCGATCAAGGACGAGTACACCCTCGCCTACGAGTGGGACGCCGACCGCACCGTCACCTGGACCCTCGTCGAGGGCAAGATGCTGCGGGCGCTGGACGGTGCCTACATCCTGCGCGAGCGTGCCAGCGGGCTGACCGAGGTGACCTACCGCCTCGCCCTCGACGTCTCGATCCCGCTGATCGGCATGCTCAAGCGCAAGGGCGAGAAGATCCTGATCGACACCGCGCTCAAGGGCCTGAAGAAGCGCGTCGAGACGCTCGCCTGAGGGCGGGCGACGACCGGCTCACCGTGCGCATCCTCCTGTTCACCGGCAAGGGCGGCGTCGGCAAGTCGACGGTCGCGGCCGGCACCGCTGCGCTCGCCGCGGCCGAGGGGCGGCGCACGCTGGTGCTCTCCACCGACCCGGCGCACTCGCTGGCCGACGCCTTCGGCGCCGAGGTCGGCCCCGAGCCGACCCCCGTGGCCGAGTGCCTCTTCGTCCAGCAGGTCGACGCGCAGCTCCGCTTCGAGCAGTCCTGGTCGGAGATCCAGCGGTACCTGCTCTCGGTGCTCGACGTGGCGGGCGTGGACCCGCTGGCCGCCGAGGAGCTGACCGTGATCCCCGGCGCGGAGGAGGTGCTGGCGCTGCTCGAGCTGCGTCTCCACGCGCTCTCCGGCGAGTGGGACGTGATCGTCGTGGACTGCGCGCCCACCGCGGAGACGCTGCGGCTGCTGGCCCTCCCCGAGGCGCTCGGGTGGTACATGAACCGGGTGCTGCCCGTCGAGCGGCGGGTCGTGAAGGCGCTCAAGCCGGTGCTGACCCGGGCGGCCGGCGTACCGATGCCGGGCGACACCGTCTTCGACGCCGTGGAGCGGCTGCACGCGGAGCTCGACGAGGTGCAGTCGTTGCTCTCGGGCGACGGGGCGAGCGTCCGGCTGGTGCTCACCCCGGAGAGCGTCGTGCTCGCCGAGGCCCGGCGTTCCTACACCACCCTGTCCCTGTACGGCTACCGCGTCGACGGGGTCGTGGCCAACCGCGTCTTCCCGGCCGGCGGGGGCGACGACTGGCGCACCGGCTGGGTGAATGCTCAGGACCGGGTGCTGGCCGAGGCCGCGCAGTCCTTCACCGGCCTGCCGATCTGGCGTTCGGTCTACCGCACCGCCGAGCCGGTCGGGGTGCCGGCGCTCACCGACCTCGCCCGGGAGCTGTACGACGGCGACGACCCGCTCGCCGCGCCCCGGGGCAGCGGCCCGTTCCGGGTGAGCCGGAACGATCGCGGTGCCGTCCTCCGGCTGGCTCTGCCCAACGTGACCCGGGCCGAGGTCGATCTCGCCAGACACGGCGACGACCTCGTCGTGACCGTGGGGTCGTATCGTCGTCTCCTCACCCTGCCCGCGGGCCTCTCGCGGCACCGCATCGCCGGGGCCCGCGTGGACAACGGTGAGCTGCAGGTGAGGTTCGAGGTGACGGGATCAGGAGCAGGGACGTGAGTGAGCCAGGGGATCCCGGGGGCCGGGACCACGTGGGCAGCGTGTCCGAGGAGGCGCTGAAGCTGTTCGGCGCGCTCTCGGACTGGGCGCGGGACCACGGCCCGGACCTCGGCCAGGGGCTGTCCGGGCTCGCGGACCAGGCCGCCGCCTCGGTGCACGACGTCAACGAGCACCTCGCCACCGGCGCGCCCGAGTGCACGTACTGCCCGATCTGCCGCGCGGTGCACGTCGTACGCCAGACGAGCCCGGAGGTGCGGGCCCACCTGGCGGTGGCGGCCTCCTCGCTGCTGCAGGCCGCGGCCGGGATGCTGGCGACGGCCGTGCCGGACGACGCCCGTGGCCGGGCCGGAGGGGTCGAGCGGATCGACCTGGATGACGACATCGACGGGGCCTGGCCCGAGGAGGACGACGAATGACGCTGGCGTGTGGGATCGACGTGGGTGGCACCAAGATCGCGGGTGGTGTCGTCGACGAGGACGGCAAGATCCTCGAGGAGATGCGGGTCGAGTCGCCGGCCACCGACGCGGACGCCATCGAGGAGGCGATCGCCGGCCTGGTCACCGAGCTGCGGTCCCGGCACCAGATCGAGACGGTCGGCGTCGGCGCGGCGGGCTACATCGACAAGGCCCGCGCCGTCGTGCTCTTCGCGCCCAACGTCGCCTGGCGCAACGAGGACCTCAAGGGCGAGCTGGAGAAGCGGGTCGAGCTGCCGGTGGTCATCGAGAACGACGCGAACGCCGCCGCGTGGGGCGAGTTCGTCTACGGCGCCGGCCACGACGTCGAGGACCTGCTGCTGGTCACCGTGGGCACGGGCGTCGGCGGCGGTCTGGTCCTCGATGGCAACGTCTACCGCGGCGCCAACGGGGTGGGCGCCGAGATCGGCCACATGCGCGTGGTGCCCAACGGCATCCTGTGCGGTTGCGGGAAGCACGGCTGCTTCGAGCAGTACGCAAGCGGCTCGGCGCTGGTCCGCGAGGCTCGGGCGCTGGCGCTCAGCGGCGCCATGATCGCGCAGGGCATGCTGCGGCGCGCCGACGGCGACCTGAGCAAGATCACCGGTCCACTCATCACCGAGGCGGCCCGGCAGGGCGACACCGGCGCGATCCAGCAGCTCGCCGAGCTCGGCCGGTGGCTCGGCGAGGGCATCGCGTCGCTGACCGAGATCCTCGACCCGGGGGTCGTCGTGGTCGGTGGTGGTGTCAGCGAGGCCGACGAGCTGCTGCTCGGCCCGACCCGGGAGGCGTTCGCCGGACAGCTGGTGGGGCGCGGGTTCCGGCCGATCCCCGAGATCCGCAAGGCGCGGCTCGGCAACCGCGCCGGCCTGATCGGCGCCGCCGACCTGTCGCGGAGCTAGCGGTGCCGCTCTTCATCGGGGTCGACGTCGGGGGCACCAAGGTGCTCGCCGCCGCCGTGTCGTCCTCGGGTCGGCTGGTGCGCACCGCGCGCCGCTCGACACCGGGCCGGACCGTGGACGCCGCGGTCGTGGAGGACACGCTCACCGAGGCGGTGCGGGACGTCGCGCGCGGGCGCCGCGTCGACGGGGTGGGCATCGCGGCGGCCGGTTTCGTGGACGCCGCGGGGGAGCGGGTGATGTTCGCGCCGCACCTGCCGTTCCGCGGCGAGGAGGTCCGGGCCCGGCTGATGGAGCGCTGGGGCACCACGGTCGTGCTCGACAACGACGCCAACTGCACGGCGCGGGCCGAGTGCGCGTACGGCGCCGCCCGGGGCGCGAGCGACGTCATCGTCGTGACGCTGGGCACCGGCATCGGCGGTGCGGTCGTCATCGACGGCCGGGTGCACCGCGGGAGCAACGGGATGGCCGGGGAGTTCGGCCACATGCAGGTCGTCCCGGACGGCCTGCCCTGCGAGTGCGGTGGGCGCGGCTGCTGGGAGCAGTACTCCAGCGGCAACGCCCTGGCCCGGTTCGCCCGGGCCCGGCTCGACGGCTCCGCGATGCTGCGCGAGCTCTGTCAGGGCGACCCGGACCAGCTGACCGGTCCGATGGTCACCGGCGCCGCCGAGGCGGGGGACCCGCTGGCGCTGGAGGCGTTCGGCTCCGTGGGCCGCTGGCTGGGCGTGGGGCTGGCCAACCTGGTGGCGGCCTTCGACCCCGACGTCATGGTGGTCGGCGGGGGAGTCTCGGCGGCCGGGGACCTGCTCCTCGAACCGGCGCGGGCCGCGCTGGGCGAGTCGCTCGTCGGGGCCGGCCACCGGGTCGTCCCGCCGGTGCTGCGGGCAACCCTGGGACCCGAGGCCGGCGCCGTGGGGGCCGCCGACCTCGCCCGCACGGTCGTGAGGGGTGACGGGCGGTGGGTCAGGAGCGCCGGTACTCGGGGACGAGCTCGACGGCGAGCTGCTCGAGGAACAGCCCCACATCGGTGACGATGCCGCGGGCCTGCGAGGAGCCGCGGTCGGCCAGCTTGGTCACGGTCGCCGGGTTGATGTCCACGCACACCAGCGGGATCGAGGCCGGCAGGATGTTGCCGGTCGCCACCGAGTGCAGCATGGTCGCGACCATCAGGCAGAAGCCGACGTCGGTGAGGTGCGCCCGCATCGCGCGCTGGCCCTCGAGGACGTCGGTGTGGACGTCGGGGAGGGGGCCGTCGTCGCGGACCGAGCCGACCAGCACGAACTCCTTGTCGTGCGTGACCAGCGCGTGCATGATCCCGCCGGTGAGCACGCCGGACTCGACCGCCGCGCGGATCGAGCCCTCCTTGCGGATGGTGTTCAGGGCCCGGATGTGGTGCTCGTGGCCGTGCTCGACGCCGCTGCCCATCGCCAGGTCCACGCCCAGGCTGGTGCCGTAGAGCGAGGCCTCGATGTCGTGGGTCGCCAGCGCGTTGCCGGCGAACAGGACGTCGACGAAGCCGGCGTTCACCATCGCGACCATGGCGGGGGCGGCGCCGGTGTGCACGACGCCGGGGCCGCCGACCCAGAGGACCTTCTTGCCCGCGGCCCTGGCCTCGCGCATGCCGTCGGCGACCTGGCGGACCAGCACGGCCTGGGGCTTCTCCGAGGAGACGTCGGACTCCATGAAGCCGAAGCTCCCGGCGGTCCGGTCCGGCTTGGGGATGCTCACCTGCACGCCGGCGGCACCGCACACGACGAGCATGCCGGCGCGGACGTCGGACATCGGCAGCGTGTAGACCCGGCTCGGGTTGCCGTGGGGGTCGCGCTCGAGGATGAGCCCGCAGTCCATCTCGGGGTTGCCGACGTTGAGCCAGCGGCCGTCGACCCGGACCCGGGTCTCGAGGTTGGTGGTGGAGTAGAACCCGTCGGGGAAGACCCCGTCGGTGACGGCCGCGGCCACCTCGGCCTCGCCCGGGTGGACCATGTTCACCCCGCGGGTCTGCAGCCGCATCAGGAGCCGCTGCAGGCCCTCGTCGTCATCGGCGGTGACGGTGATGACCGCGTGCGAGGTGTCGTCGGTCTCCCGCCCGACGTCGAACCGGTCGATCGTGTAGTCGCCGCTGTACTCGCGGATGTCGTCCAGCACCCGGGACAGGATGCCGTGGTCCATCAGGTGGCCGCTGATCTCGACGGTCTCGCTCTCACTCACGGGAGGGAGCCTATCCACACGAGCAGGCCCGTCCTAAAGACGCGCGCCGTCGTCTCCGGGGTCGCGGGGCCCGCGCGGCATCTGGACCACGAGGTAGACGAAGCCGCCGACGAAGGAGGCGACGAGGAGGTAGCCGAGCCAGGCCGGGAGGTGGATGCCGACGAGAAGGGCCACGAGCAGGACGGTCGGTGCGCCGAACACCCCGCCCCAGGCGGCGAGGCGGTCCGGCGTCACGTGCGGGAGCGGGGGAGGCGGCGGCGGGACGTACCGCTCCTCGTCGGCGGCCTCGGTGTCGTCCCGAACCGGTTCGCGGACCGGCTCGGGAACCGGCTCCGGGGTCTCCTCGGGGCCGAGGTCCGCGCGGTCCCCGTAGTTCTCGACGATCGAGCGCCAGGCGTCGTCCTCGCTGTCGGGCTGCACGGGTCGAGGGTAGGTGGTCCGCGGTCCCGGGACCACCGGGGGCGCCCGGGTTCGTCAGGTTGCGGTAACCCGTGAGACGAACTCGGCGCTCTCCTCGAAGATCCGCGGCGCGTCGTTGTCGATCGTCGCGACGTGGTAGCTCTCGGTCAGGATCCGCTCCTCGACGTCGCGGGAGCTGACCGCGCCCAGGACGGTCCGGCTCGAGGAGTCGTCGATGACGTGGTCGACCGAGGAGCGGAAGTAGAGGAGCGGCTGGGTGACCTTCGGCAGGTCGGGGACCACCGCCCGCCACATGTCGACCACGGCCGCCAGCCCCTTGAGCGGGAGCCGCGGGTAGCCGACCTCGTCCTGGCCGGGCTTCTTGATGTCGTTGACGACCCCCTTGGTCGACGGCACCACGTGCTTCATCAGCGGCAGCGCCTTCAGCTCCTTGCGGGTGCTCGAGACGAACGGGTTGACCAGGACGATCCCGGCCACGTCCGCGCCGCGCTCCTCGGCGAGTCGCAGGGCCACCGAGCCGCCCATCGAGAGCGCCCCCACCACGACGGCTTCGGTGGTCTCCCGGAGCCGGTCGAGCGCACGCTCGGCCTCGGCGTACCAGTCGGTCCACGCGACCTTGTTGAGGTCCTGCCAGCGGGTGCCGTGGCCGGGCAGCCGCGGCACCTCCACGGCGTACCCCTTCTCGGCGAGGAACTGGGCCCACGGCTTCATGGAGGCGGGCGAGCCGCTGAAGCCGTGCAGCAGCAGCACCCCCAGCGGGCGGCCGCCGGTGAGCTCGGGGCGGGCCGGCAGCGAGAGCGGGGTGGCGAGGGGGTGCACCGTCATGCGCGGAATTGTGCCCCAGGGACGCGACCCTCGGGTGCCGGTCCAGACGATGGCCGCGGGTCAGGGACTAGGCTTCGTGCATCGGTCCGGCGGGGCTGACACTAGGTCTTGGGAAGGGTTCAACGGTGTTCTACTGGTTCCTGAAGTGGGTTGCCCTCGGGCCTTGGCTGCGGCTGGTCTTCCGGCCGCGGGTCTCCGGCGCCGAGAACGTCCCCGCCGACGGTCCGGCCATCCTCGCCAGCAACCATCTCTCGTACGCCGACTGGCTCTTCATGCCGCTGACCCTGCCGCGACGGGTGACCTTCGTGGCCAAGGCGGAGTACTTCACCGGCCGGGGCTTCAAGGGCTGGCTGAAGAAGACCTTCTTCTCGGGGTCCGGGCAGGTGCCGATCGACCGCTCGGGCGCCGACGCCGCGGCGGGTGCGCTGCTGTCGGCCAAGCGGGTCCTCGGTGAGGGCAGCCTGTTCGGGATCTACCCGGAGGGCACCCGGTCCCACGACGGCCGGCTCTACCGCGGCAAGACCGGTGTCGCCCGGCTCGCGCTGGAGACCGGCGTCCCCGTCATTCCCGTCGCCGTGGTCGGCACCGACGTGGTGGCCCCGCCCGGCAAGAAGTTCGGCACGTTCACCCGCCCGGTGGTCCACTTCGGCAAGCCCCTGGACTTCTCGCGGTACGAGGGCATGGAGAACGACCGCTACATCCTGCGCTCGATCACCGACGAGATCATGTACGAGATCATGCGGCTCTCCGGCCAGGAGTACGTCGACATGTACGCCAGCCGGGCCAAGGAGGAGTCCAAGCGGCTCGAGAAGGAGGCCGCCGACGCCTCCGCCGCGGACGAGCAGAAGAAGGCGTCCTGACCGCGACCCCCGCAGGGGCCGGGCCGGCGGCCGTCGCCGTCGAGAGCCGCCTCTTCCGGGCGCTGGCGGTGCTCCGCGTCCTCGTGCTGGTCAACGCGGTCGCCCTCAACCTCTACCGCGCCGAGAACTTCCGGCATCCGGTGGCCGGGGCCGCCTGCGTGGGGGTGATGGTGGCGTGGACCGGCGTGGCGATCTGGGCGTACGCCGCGCCCGCCCGGCGTACCGCCGCCCTGCTCGTGCTCGACCTGGCCGTCGCCGTCGCGCTCGTCCTGGTCTCCCCGCTGGTCAAGGGGCCGGGGATGGAGGCCACGATCCCGGGCTTCTGGGTGATGGGCGCCCTGCTCGCGTGGGCGCTGCACTGGCGGTGGGCGGGCGGCCTGGCCGCGGGCGCGGTCCTCGCCGCGGCCGACCTGGCGGTGCGCAGCCACCTGACCCAGGCCAACTACGGCAACGTCTTCCTGCTCCTGGTCGGCGGACCGGTGGTCGGGTTCATGAGCGCCTCGCTGCAGCAGATGGCCGACGAGCGGGACGTGGCCGAGCGCGCCGCGGCGGCCGCCGCGGAGCGGGCCCGGCTGGCGCGGGCCGTGCACGACGGTGTCCTCCAGGTGCTGGCCCTGGTCCAGCGGCGCGGCGCCGAGCTCGGCGGCGAGTCGGCCGAGCTGGGCCGCCTGGCCGGTGAGCAGGAAGCCGCGCTGCGCACGCTCATCCGACGTCAGGACGCCGTCACCGCACCGTCGTCGTCGGCACCGGGCTCGGCGGACCTGGTCGCGGCGCTCGGCCGGCTGGAGTCGGTACGACGGGTCAGCGTCGCCACGCCCGGGGAACCCGTCCGCCTGCCGGTGCCCGTGGTGGGCGAGCTGGTCGCGGTGGTCGAGGCGTGCCTGGACAACGTGGCCCGCCACGTCGGGCCCGACGCGCCCGCGTGGGTGCTGCTCGAGGCGTTCCCCGACCGGCTCGAGGTGAGCGTCCGGGACGAGGGGCCGGGGATCCCCGAGGGGCGCCTCGTCGAGGCGGAGCGCGAGGGGCGGCTCGGCGTCGTGGAGTCGATCCGGGGCCGGATCGCGGACCTGGGCGGGACGGCCACGCTCAGCACCGGCTCGTTCGGCACCGAGTGGGAGCTCTGCGTGCCGCGGCCCGGCCCGGCGGCCTCGCCGGGCGCCGTACCCTCGCCTGCGTGACCATCCACAGCGAGCACCCGTTCCTCGACCCCGAGCCGGACCCGGTGCGGCGGTGGCGCGGCCGGCTCGGCGGCGCGGTCACCCTCTGGACGGCCGGCGACGAGGCCGGCCGCGCCGGGCTGACCGTCACCTCGCTGATGGTGGCGAACGGGGAGCCGCCCCGGGTGCTGGCCCTGCTCGACCCGGACTCCGACCTCGCCGACGCCCTCGCCCGGACCGGCCGGGCGGTGGTCCAGCTCCTCGGGTGGGCCCACCGGGACCTCGCCGACGCGTTCGCGGGCACGGCCCCGGCCCCGGGCGGCCCGTTCCGCACCGGCGAGTTCGAGTCGACGCAGTGGGGTCCGCGCCTGGTCTCGGCGCCGACCTGGGTGGGCGTCGGTCTGGAGTCCACGGCCGACGTCGGCTGGTCGAGCCTGGTCACCTGCACCGTCGAGCACGTCGAGGTGGGGGAGGACGATGTCCCCCTCGTGCACCGCCGGGGTCGCTACAGTCGCGGCGAGTGAACTCATGTAACGCTCGGTTATCAGATCTGGTCACCCGTTGTGAGGGGTCCCCAGATCCGACAACCCCGCGTGACAAGCGGGAGGGGGACGGGTGGACGAGCCGGTGCGGGTGATGGTCGTCGACGACCATCCGATGTGGCGCGACGCGGTGGAGCGGGACCTGGCGGCGGCCGGGTTCGAGGTGGTGGCGGTCGCGGCGAGCGGTGGTGAGGCGCTGGCGCGCTTCCACGCCACCCGGCCGCAGGTGGTCGTGCTGGACCTGCAGATCCCCGCGCCCGGCGGCGTCGAGGTGACCGCCGAGGTGATCCGCCAGGACCCGGCGGCCCGGGTGCTGATCCTCTCCGCGTCCGGCGAGCAGGACGACGTGCTGGCCGCCGTCAAGGCCGGGGCCACCGGCTACCTGGTCAAGTCCGCGTCCCGCGAGGAGCTCCTCGCGGCGGTACGCCGGGTGGCCGCGGGCGACACGGTCTTCACCGCGGGTCTGGCCGGCCTGGTGCTGGGGGAGTTCCGGCGGCTGTCCGGCGGGGTGCCCGAGGACGCCCCGGACGACTCCGTGCACCGCCCCGAGCTCACCGAGCGCGAGACCGAGGTGCTGCGGATGGTGGCCAAGGGCATGTCCTACAAGCAGATCGCCGACCGCCTGGTGCTCTCCCACCGCACCGTCCAGAACCACGTCCAGAACACCCTGCGCAAGCTCCAGATGCACAACCGGGTCGAGCTCACCCGCTACGCCATCGAGCAGGGCCTCGACGAGCCGGCCGAGGAGCCCGGGCGTGGCTGAGCCGGACCGCGCCGCGCTGCTCGCCGTCGCCGACGAGCTCTACGGCCTCGGCCTGCCGGAGTTCACCCCGGCGCGGGACGCGCGGGTCCGCGAGCTGAAGAAGCCCGACCCCGAGCTGTCCGCCGCGGTGAAGGCGCTGCGCAAGCCCTCGGTCGCGGCCTGGGTCGTCAACCTGCTGGTACGCCGCGAGGCCGAGCAGGTCGGCCAGGTGCTGGACGTCGGGGCCGCGCTGCGTGAGGCGCAGGCGAACCTCGCCGGCGACGAGCTGCGGGCGCTGACCCGCCAGCGTCGCCAGCTCACGGCGGCCGTCACCGTCCGCGCCCGTGCCGTGGCCGCCGAGAACGGGCAGAAGGTCACCCCGGCCGTCGCCGACCAGGTGGAGGCCACCCTCACCGCCGCGATCCTCGACGCGGAGTGCGCCCGGGCGGTCCGCAGCGGGCTGCTGGTCACGTCCCTCGCCAGCACCGGGGTCGACGTCGTGGACCTCGGGTCGGCGGTGGCCGTCCCCGACGCGCTGGGCTTCGCGGCGACCCCGCGCGGGGCCGAGCCGGCGCCACGGCCGGAGCTGCACGTCGTACCCGACCCCGAGGCGGACCGGAAGGCCCGGGAGGCCGCGCGCCAGCGGGTCGAGCAGGCCGAGGCCGGGCTGGCCTCGGCCCGGGAGGTGCTGGCGTCGGCGGCCGCCCGGGTCGAGGAGCTCGAGGCCCGGGGGCTCCAGGTCCAGGGTGAGATCGACGAGCTCCGGCGAAGGCTGGCGGAGCTGGAGGAGCAGGCCGAGGCGGTCGACGAGGAGCTCGAGGAGGCCGAGGACGCCCGCACCGAGGCCGAGACCGAGGTCGGCGAGGCGACCCGGGAGCGGGACGCGGCCGCGGCGGCCGAGGCCAAGGCTGTGGAGAAGGAGGGGTAGACGCTTCTGCTGTGGACAACGCGTCGTCCACAGCAGAAACGTCACGGACTATCCAATTTCCCCGGAGGGCCTCAGCTGGTCCAGCCCTTCGACCGGCTGACGGCCTCGAGCCACCGACCGTGGGCCTCGTCCGCATCCGTGCGGTCGCCGGACGGCTCGAAGCGGCGGTCCAGGCGCCAGGTCTCGCGGAGCTCGTCGGTGGAGGACCAGACGCCCGTGCCGAGCCCGGCCAGGAACGCCGCGCCGAGGGCGGTGGTCTCGACGATGGCGGGCCGCTCGACCGGTACGCCGATCTGGTCGGCCTGGATCTGGCAGAGCAGGTCGTTGGCCGAGGCGCCGCCGTCCACGCGGAGCGCGGCGCGGGCCGGCAGCGTCTCCAGCACGTCGCGCACCTCGAAGGCGATCGCCTCCAGGGTCGCGCGGACGATGTGGGCGCGGGTGGTGCCGCGGGTCAGGCCGATGATCAGGCCGCGCGCGTGCGGGTCCCAGTGCGGGGCGCCGAGTCCGGTCAGGGCGGGCACGAACACCACGCCCTGGCTGTCGGGGACGGTGGCCGCGATGGCGGCCGTCTCGGCCGCCGAGCCGACGATCTGGAGGCCGTCACGCAGCCACTGCACGGCCGCGCCGGTCACGAAGATGGCGCCCTCGAGGGCGTAGGTGAGGTCACCGTCGGGGGAGCGCCAGGCCGCGGTGGACAGGAGTCCGGCCTCCGAGCGCTCGAGGGTGCCGCCGGTGTTGGTGAGGATGAACGAGCCGGTGCCGTAGGTGCACTTGGAGTCGCCCTCGTCGAAGCAGGTCTGGCCGAACAGCGCCGCCTGCTGGTCGCCCGCCATCCCCGCGATGGGCAGCGACAGGTCCAGGAAGGAGCGGGGGTCGGTCGTCGCGACCTCACCCCAGTTCGGCACCAGCTCGGGCAGGGCGTCGCGGGGTACGCCGAACAGCCGGCACAGCTCGTCGGACCAGTCGCCCTTCGCGAGGTCGAAGAGCAGGGTCCGGCAGGCGTTGGACACGTCGGTGACGTGGTAGGTGCCGCGGGTCATCCGCGCGACCAGGTAGGAGTCGACGGTGCCGACGGCGTACCGGCCGGACTCCACGAGGGCCCAGGTGTGTGGCTCGTGCTCGGCCAGCCACATCAGCTTGGTCCCGGAGAAGTACGGGTCGAGCCGCAGGCCGGTCAGCTCGGTGACCCGGTCCTCGTGGCCCTCGTCGCGCAGGCGGGTGCAGATGTCGGCGGTACGCCGGTCCTGCCAGACGATCGCGCGCCGGGGGGAGCCGAGGGTCTCCCGGTCCCACAGCAGGATCGTCTCGCGCTGGTTGGTGATGCCGACGGCCCGGAGCCGGCTCGCGTCGTACTTCTTCAGCACCGCGCGGGTGGCCTCCAGCGTGGCCTGCCAGATCTCCTCGGGGGCGTGCTCGACCCAGCCGGGGTGCGGGAAGTGCTGGGCGAACTCCTGGTAGCCGGTGGCCGCGATCGTGCCGTCGTCCTCGACGACGACCGCGGTGACGCCGGTCGTGCCGGCGTCGATGGCCAGGACGCTCACGGCGCCGTGGTCCCGCGGACGATGTCGAGGATCCGCCGGTCGATCCACGACAGGTCGGGCGCGACGCGCATCTCGTAGTTCTCGGTGCCGACCCAGGCGTGGAAGTCCCGGTGCCCGCCCGCCTGGGCGAAGGCCTCCAGCTCCTGCTCGATCTCCGGGGTCACCGGCACCTTCTCCTCCTCGGTGGAGGCGGTCAGGTAGAGGTCGTTGAGGTCGAGCAGCCGGGCCAGCTCGGTGAGCGGGTCGGTGGCGTCGTCGACCCGCAGGTCGACCGCGATGTCGTCCAGGCCGCCGTACCCCGCTCCGTCGCGGACCACGAGCAGCGCCGCGGACTGCCGGCCCCGGCTGTCGCCACCGGCGGCGTCGCCGGCGGCCAGTGCGGCGAGCAGCCGGCGGGCCAGCGGGGTCTCCTCACCGGAGTCCTGCCAGGCCCGCTCCATCGCCTCCACGACCTCCTCGCCGACGAGGATGTTGCCCTGGATCGCGTAGCCGTCGCCGGTGACGCTGCCCGCCCAGTCGAGGCAGGCGTGCCCGGTGTGCGAGGCGGCGCCGCCGTCGACGTCGACGATGCCCACCTGGCGGTGGTCGCGGCCCTCGTCGTCCTCGATCAGGCGTTGCAGCGCCACCGAGGCCGTGGCCCCGTCGTCGAGGTGGGCCAGGGCCTGCCCCTTGTAGGCGACATTGGCGTCGGCCTGGGTGGCGATGGCGCCGACCCCGGCCACGGCGGCCGGCACGGCGGAGCCCACGGCGAGGAACTTGGAGGCGACGGCCACCCCCCACGACTCTCCGTCAGCGGAACGGGCCACGATCGAGAAGGTCATGTCGCGACCCTAGCGCCGACTCGCCACGGATCGCCGGGCCCACGGCGCCGTGCCGCCGATAAGGAGTTGCCTTCAACCGGGGTTGAAGTCGGAGGATGTGCGCGTGCTGCACCGACTCGGCTTCCCGTCCATCGGCGACCACCGTCGCTTCGTCACCGCCATCGCCGTGGACGCCGTCGGGAGCGGCGTGTTCATGCCGGTCTGCGTGCTCTACTTCCTGGTCACCACCGACCTGAGCCTGGTGCAGGTCGGGGGCGCGATCTCGCTGGCCTCCGCGGTGGCGCTGCCGGTCGGTCCGCTCATCGGCAGCGTGGTCGACCGGTGCGGCGCCAAGCACGTGCTGCTCGCCGGCAACGCCCTGCAGGCCGTGGGGTACGCGGCGTACCTCCTCACCGACTCCTTCGTCGCGCTGACGCTGTGGACGATCGTGGTGACCGTCGGACGGACCGCGTTCTGGGGCTCCTACGGCAACATCGTCGCGGCGATCTCGGTGCCGGGGGAGCGCGAGAAGTGGTTCGGCTTCCTCGGCGCCCTGCGCAACGTCGGGTTCGCGCTGGGCGGCCTGCTGTCGGGCCTCGCGATCACGATCGGCACCGACACGGCGTACGCCGCCGTGGTCGTCGCCAACGCGGCGTCGTTCGTGCTGGCCTTCGGGCTGCTGCTGGCGGTCCCGCCCACCGCGCGGAGCGGCCACCGCAGCCCCGAGGGCGCCTGGGGCGTGGTGCTGCGCGACCGGCCCTACCGCCTGCTGTGGGCCGCGCAGCTGGCCTACTCGACCTCGATGATGGTGCTGAACTTCGCGATGCCGGTCTACGCCACCACCGTGCTGGGGCTGCCGGGCTGGGTCACCGGCGCCGTGTTCACGATCAACACCGTCATGGTCGGCTTCGGCCAGGGCCTGGTGGTCCGGGCGATGACCGGGGCCCGGCGGTGGCGGGTCCTGATGTTGACGAACGCCGTGTTCGCCGCGTCGTTCGTCATCCTCCTCGGCGCGAGCCGGCTGTCCGTGGGGCTGGCCACGGCGGTCGTGCTGGTGGGCGCGGTCGTCTACACCGGCGCGGAGGTGCTCGGCGGCCCGGTGCACGGAGCCCTGTCCGCCGAGGCGGCGCCCGAGCACCTGCGCGGCCGGTACCTCTCGCTGATCCAGCTGGCGTGGAACCTGTCCAGCACGATCGCGCCGGTGGCCTTCGCCTGGCTGCTGGACCGCGGGGCCGCGCCGATCTGGCTCGGGCTGCTCGCGGTGGCTGCGGCCGGCGCGCTGCTCGCGGCCCGCCTGGGTACGACGCTCCCGCAGGCCGCCCTGCGGGTCACCAACCGCGCCGAGGAGCCGGTGGCCGTCGAGGTCGCGCCGGCCACCTGACCGCGGGATGGTCGACTCTGGCCCTCGCGCCCCTTGCGCCACTACAGTCGAGGGCCGGCTGTGAACGATCCAATCCCAGGAGTAGGCATGCGCGTCGGAGTGCTCACCGGAGGCGGGGACTGCCCCGGACTGAACGCCGTGATCCGGGCGGTGGTCCGCAAGGGCGTGCGGCAGCACGGCTTCGAGTTCGTGGGCTACCGCGACGGCTGGCGAGGTCCCCTCGAGGGCGTCACCATGGAGCTCGGCATCCAGCAGTGCCGCGGCATCCTGCCGCGCGGCGGCACCATCCTCGGCTCCTCGCGCACCAACCCGTTCAAGATCGACAACGGCGTGGAGAAGATCAAGGACAACCTCGCGAACGACGGGGTCGACGCCCTGATCGCGATCGGTGGCGAGGACACCCTGGGCGTGGCCACCCAGCTGGCCGACCTCGGCGTCAACGTGGTGGGCGTGCCGAAGACGATCGACAACGACCTGTCCGGCACCGACTTCACCTTCGGCTTCGACACGGCCGTCAACATCGCGACCGAGGCCATCGACCGCCTCCACACCACGGCGGAGTCCCACCACCGGGTCCTGGTCGTCGAGGTGATGGGCCGGCACGCCGGCTGGATCGCCCTGCACTCCGGGATCGCCGGCGGGGCCAACGTCGTGCTGATCCCCGAGCAGCCGTTCGACATCCAGGCCGTGTGCCGCCTGGTGGAGGAGCGCTTCGAGACCCGGTACTCGCCGATCATCGTGGTCTCCGAGGGAGCGGTTCCCGCCGAGGGGGGCGACATGACCCTGGTCTCGGGGGAGAAGGACGCCTTCGGGCACGTCCGCCTCGGCGGCATCGGCGACCGCCTCGCCAGCGAGATCGAGGGCCGCACCGGCAAGGAGGCCCGCGCCGTCGTGCTCGGGCACATCCAGCGCGGCGGCACGCCCACGGCGTTCGACCGCTGGCTGGCGACCCGCTTCGGGCTGCAGGCGATCGACGCGGTGGCCGACGGCGACTTCGGCAAGATGATGGCGCTGCGCGGCACGAAGATCGTGCGGGTGCCCCTGATCGAGGGCACCGGCGAGCTGAAGCTGGTCAGCCCCGAGGAGTACGCCGAGGCGGAGGTCTTCTTCGGCTGACCGACCCTGTCAGGTCAGGTCGACCACGAGCGCGCGGTGGTCCGACAGGGACATCTGCAGCGCCCGGGAGGACTCCGCCTGCAGCGGACCGTCGACGAGCACGTGGTCGAGCTGCCGGGTCGGGGCCTCGGCCGGGAACGTCGGGTGTCGCGCCAGGCTGCACAGCCCGGACAGCGCCCCGGCCTTCTCGGGGCCCATGTTGAGGTCGCCCAGCACCAGAACGGGCCGAGGAGCGCTCGCCACGGCTGCCACCAGGGCGCGCAGCTGGTGTCTGTTCCACCAGGGCAGGAATGACAGGTGCGTGTTGACCACGGTGACCGGACCCGACGGGGACGAGATCTCGGCGACCACCCCCACCCGCGGCTCCTCGCGGGTCAGCGTCGGCAGCCGCCGACCCGGCACGCGCTCCGGCACCCGTACGCGCAGGGCGGGCAGCCGCACCACGCGCCATGACGCGACGGGCACCCTGCTGAGCAGCGCTATCCCGTACGCCGGTCGGTCGAGCCGCTCGGGACCTGTGGCCGGGACCCAGGCGTCGCCCGGAGTGCCGAGGAGCGCGGCCACGAACCGGTGGTCGACCGCACCCATGGCCTCGGCCGCCACCGCGGTCAGGTCGACGCAGCCGGACCTCGGCTGATTGCGATCCACCTCCTGCAGCGCGAGGACGTCGGCGTCCAGGGAGCGCACTGCCTCAGCCAGCCGGGCCGGATCAACGTGGTCGTCACCGGGCAGGAGGCCGTGGAGGATGTTGAACGTCGCGACGCGCATCGGGGCACCAGTATCGCCCGGGGCCGCCGGCGGCTCGCGGCCTCGAGGTTTCCGTCAGGGGTGCAGCTGGGAAGACTCCGGCCAACCGGCCGAGCCGTCAGCCAGGAGGACAGCATGACCAGCAGTAGCCCCGAGACCGTCGACGTCAACGGGTCGGAGCCGGAGCTCCGCCGGGTGATGGGGCCGCGGCTGCTGCTGCTGTTCATCGTCGGCGACATCCTCGGCACCGGCGTCTACGCGCTCACCGGAGAGGTGGCCGGCGAGGTGGGCGGTGCCGCGTGGGCGCCGTTCCTCGCGGCGTTCGCGGTCGCCACGGTGACGGCGATGTCCTACCTCGAGCTGGTCACGAAGTACCCGCAGGCCGCCGGCGCCGCGCTCTACACGCACAAGGCGTTCGGCATCCACTTCGTCACCTTCCTGGTCGCCTTCGCGGTCATGTGCTCGGGCATCACCTCGGCCTCGACCGCGTCCAACGCCTTCGCGGGCTTCCTCAACGACGGCTTCGACCTCGGTTTCGAGGTGGGCGGGACCGGCATCATGCTGCTCGCGCTGGGCTTCATGACGCTGGTGGCGCTGGTGAACTTCCGGGGCGTGGGGGAGAGCGTCAAGGCCAACGTGGTGCTCACCCTGGTCGAGCTCTCCGGTCTGCTGCTGGTGATCTTCGTCGGGCTGTACGTCGTGACGCAGGGCAACGCGGACTTCTCGCGGGTCGTCGTCTTCGAGAGCCCCAGCGACAAGAGCGTCTTCTTCGCCGTGACCGCCGCGACGACGCTGGCCTTCTTCGCGATGGTCGGCTTCGAGGACTCGGTCAACATGGTCGAGGAGTGCGAGAACCCGGTCCGCGACTTCCCCCGGATGATGCTCACCGGGCTCGGCGTCACCGGCGTGATCTACCTGCTGGTCTCCATCACGGCGGTGGCGCTGGTGCCGGTCGGCGACCTCACCGACGTGGACAAGGGCTCGGCGCTGACCCAGGTCGTGGCCGCGGGCGCGCCCGACCTGCCCTTCGACACCCTGTTCCCGTTCATCGGGATGTTCGCGGTCGCCAACTCCGCGCTGATCAACATGCTGATGGCCAGCCGCCTGCTCTACGGGATGGCCAACCAGGACGTGCTCCCGCGGGTCTTCGGGCGCGTGCACCCGCGCCGCCGCACGCCGTGGGTCTCCATCATCTTCACGACGCTGATCTCGTTCGGCCTGATCATCTACGTGGTCGACGCGAGCGCCTCCGAGAGCGGCGCCAACTCGGTGGCGCTGCTCGGTGGCACCACCTCGCTGCTGCTGCTCTGCGTGTTCACCGTGGTCAACATCGCGGTGGTGGTCCTGCGCCGCCAGCCCGTCGACCACGACCACTTCCGCACCCCCACCTGGCTGCCCTTCGTGGGCGCGGTGACCTGCTTCTTCCTCGCGGGTCCGTGGGCGCGCAGCGAGGACCAGCTGCCGCAGTACAAGATCGCGGGCGGCCTGCTCGCCGTCGGCGTCGTGCTGTGGGTGCTGACGTGGGCGACCAACCGTGGCGTGCGGTCGAAGAAGACCGGCTTCCGAGACATCGATCACCTCGAGGAGTAGCCCCGTCTCGCCGGCGCCCGCGGGTTCGGGGGCGCCGGCATGCCGCGCGTACGCTGGTGCGGTGAGCATCCCCGACCTCGAGGCCCTGCACGCCCTCGGCCCGGCCCAGCAGCCGACGTACCCCGACAAGGGCGCCGTCGACGCTGCCGTGGCCCGGCTGCGCACCATGCCGCCGCTGGTCTTCGCCGGTGAGTGCGACGACCTCAAGGCGAAGGTCGCCGCGGTCACCCGCGGCGAGGCGTTCCTGCTCCAGGGCGGTGACTGCGCCGAGACCTTCGCCGGCGTGACGGCCGACAACGTCCGCAACAAGCTCCGGGTGCTGCTGCAGATGGCGGTCGTGCTGACCTACGCCGCCTCGGTGCCGGTCGTGAAGGTCGGCCGGCTCGCCGGCCAGTACGCCAAGCCGCGCTCCTCGGACCTCGAGACCCGCGACGGCGTGACCCTGCCGGCCTACCGCGGCGACGCGGTCAACGGCTTCGACTTCACCTCCGAGGCCCGGGTGCCGGACCCGCAGCGGCTCGTCGACGTCTACAACGCCTCGGCCGCGACGCTGAACCTCGTGCGGGCCTTCGTCACCGGTGGTTACGCCGACCTGCGCCAGGTCCACACCTGGAACACCGACTTCGTCCGCGAGTCCCCGGTCGGGCAGCAGTACGAGGCGATGGCCAACGAGATCGAGCGCGCGCTGACCTTCATGAAGGCGATCGGCGCCGACCCCGACGAGTTCCACCGGGTCGACTTCCACTCCAGCCACGAGGCGCTGGTGCTGGAGTACGAGCACGCCATGACCCGCATCGACTCCCGCACCAACCTGCCGTACGACGTGTCCGGCCACTTCGTGTGGATCGGCGAGCGCACCCGCCAGCTCGACAACGCCCACGTCGAGCTGCTCAGCCACATCCGCAACCCGATCGGCGTGAAGCTGGGCCCGACCACCACCCCCGACGACGCGCTGGCGCTCGCCGCGCGGCTCAACCCGCAGAACGAGCCCGGGCGGCTGACCTTCATCACGCGCTTCGGGGCCGGGAAGATCCGCGACGGCCTCCCGAACCTGGTCGAGAAGGTCACCGCGGCCGGTGTCGAGGTGGCGTGGGTGTGCGACCCGATGCACGGCAACACCTTCGAGGCCAGCTCGGGCTACAAGACCCGGCGCTTCGACGACGTGATCGACGAGGTCCAGGGCTTCTTCGACGTGCACCGCTCGCTCGGCACCTGGCCCGGCGGCATCCACGTCGAGCTCACCGGCGACGACGTGACCGAGTGCGTCGGTGGCGGCGAGGAGCTGCTGGAGGTCGACCTCGGCCACCGCTACGAGTCGGTCTGCGACCCCCGGCTCAACCGGGTCCAGTCCCTGGAGCTGGCGTTCCTGGTCGCCGAGATGCTCCGGAAAGCCTGATCCCCGGGGTCGTGCGGGCAGGGGTGCGCCCGGCCGCACCCTCCACCGCACGACTCGTTAGGTTGGGGCCGTGATCGACCTGCGCAGCGACACCCTGACCCGACCGACCGACGCGATGCGCCGGGCGATGGCCGACGCCGAGGTCGGCGACGACGTGTACGGCGAGGACCCCACGGTCGCGCGCCTCGAGGAGCAGGTCGCCGGCCTGTTCGGGCACGAGGCGGCGCTCTTCATGCCGACCGGCTCGATGGCCAACGTGCTCGCGGTGCGCTCGGTCGTCGCCGTCGGCCAGGAGGTGCTCTGCGAGGCCAGTGCGCACATCGCGCGCGCCGAGCTCGGTGCCCACGGCGCCTACACCGGGCTGACGATGCGCACCTGGATCCACCCGCGCGGCCAGGTCGACCTGACGACGATCGAGTCGATGTACGCCCCCGACATGGGGCCGTTCTTCGTGCCCACCGCCGCCATCTCGGTCGAGAACACCCACAACTTCGCCGGGGGCGCGGTGCTGCCGCTGCAGGACCTCCGGGACCTGCGGGAGTTCGCGACCGGGGTCGGGGCGAGCATCCACATGGACGGTGCCCGGATCTGGAACGCGCACGTCGCCACCGGCGTGCCGCTGGCGGAGTACGGCGCGGTCGCCGACGTGATGGCGGTGTGCCTGTCCAAGGGCCTCGGTGCCCCGGTGGGCTCGCTGATGATCGGCTCCGCCGACGCGATCGCCGAGGCCCGGATCTGGCGCAAGCGGATGGGTGGCGGGATGCGGCAGGTCGGCATCCTGGCCGCCGCCGGGCTGCACGCCCTCGACCACCACCTCGACCGGCTGGCCGAGGACCACGCCCACGCCCGGCTGCTGGCCGAGGCCTGCGGCGTCGACCCTGCCGGTGTGGACACCAACATCGTCGTGGTGCCCCGCCCCGACGCCGCCGAGTTCGTCGCGGCCGCCCGCGCGGAGGGAGTCCTGGTCTCGGCCGTCGGCCCCACCGCGGTGCGGATGGTCACCCACCTCGACGTCAGCCGCGACGACGCCGAGAAGGCGGCCGCGGTGCTCGGCCGGCTGGTCTGAGCCCGCTGCCCGACCAGCCGGCCGTCGCGACGGCTACTCCTGGCCCGGCGGCGGGGGCGGCGTCGTCGGCCGGCCCCACGCCTCCTGCTGCGAGACCCCGGGCTGCCAGCTGGGCGGCGGGCCGGTCGGTGCACCGGTCGGTGCGGCGGGCGGGCGGCCCGGGTTGGACTGCATCCGCCCGGCCAGCGCCGAGGCCTGCGCCCGCACCGCGGCGGGGTTGATGCTCCGGCTCATCAGCGCGACCAGGCCGGCGCACACCAGCGCCATCAGGGCCAGCAGCAGCGTCGCCTGCCAGCCGACCTGGCCGATGTAGTAGCTGCCCTCGAGGTCCTCGCCGTCCAGCCGCGCGCCGGCATGCATCGAGGTGAGTCGCGACATCAGCGGCAGCACCACCAGCAGCAGGGCCACGAACACGCCGAGGTTCCCGAGGATGCGCTGGGGGGCGGCGGTCCTGCGGGCGACGGCGAACGCGGCGAGGAAGAGCACGACCAGCATCACGACCGGGGCAGCCCACAGGCCGGGGGTGTCCTGGGCGTAGTGGGCCAGATGGTGCAGGTCGGTGGTGTCGCTGGAGCCCGAGCCGCTCTCGATCGTCCCGTACGCCGCGCCGGCCCCCAGCGAGATGAGCCAGAAGCCACCGCTCGCGACCAGGCCCACGATCAGGGCGATGCCGGCCGACAGGTCGTCATTGGTCGGGTCGTTGTCGCCCAGGGTGTCGCCGGTGAAGATGAGCAGCAGCAGGCCCACCACGCCGGCCACGGGCAGCATCGCGAAGAGCGCGCCGACGCCGTACAGGGGCGCGGCGGTCCAGTCGTGCACCCGCTGAACGGGGGCGGGCCACCAGTCGCGGCGGGTGGCGAACAGGACCGCGACGAGCGTGACGAAGAGCAGGAGGAAGGCGAGGAAGAACGCGCCGGCGACGCTGGCGCCCCACTCGGCGTCGACGCCGGTGCGACTGCGGCTGAGCACGGCCCCCCAGCCGCGTCCCAGCTCGTGGTTGTCGGCCCGGAACACGATCGCGAAGAGCATCACGGCCAGTCCGAGCAGCAGCGCGGCGCGGGCGGCGTCGGCGACGGCGTCGAGCGCACGGGGGTAGCGCGCCGTGACCCGGCGGAAGACGAACGCAGCCGCGACGAGCGCCAGGATGGTGACGGTGAGCGGGAACATGCCCAGGTTGGCATGGGCCGTCTCGCTGCCGGTGTCGAGGTCGAGGACCAGGTCGGCCCCGAACGTCGCGGCCAGCAGGGTGGTGACCAGGGCGAGGCCGTTGTCGACACCGAAGTCGACCGGCTTGGACATCAGGGCCAGCGCGGTCGAGAGCACCCCGGCCACGGCCAGGGCGGTGACCGCGGTCAGGCCGGCCCCCAGCCAGTTGCCGACCAGCAGCCGCTGCCAGTTCACCGACGGCAGGCGGGGCGTCGCGGGGCCGGCGGTCGGCGGCGGCCCCGCCGGCGCGGGGGGCAGCACCGGGGGTGAGGCCGGCGGCGCGGTGGGTGCCGCCGCCATCGGGGCCGTGGGTGGCGGCGGGGGAGCCGAGGGCGGTGCGGCAGCCGGTGTCGCCGCGAGCGGTCGGCCGCAGCCGCCGCAGAAGCGGCTCGTCTCGGGGTTCTCGGAGCCGCAATCGGCGCACGTGTGCATGGGGTTCCCGTCGATCCAGGTGGAGTGTCGCGCGACAGGTTAGCCCCGGACTCCGACGCCCGGGCCCGAACGGCGCGGCCGCTCCGGGCGGCGTACGACGGCTCAGCCCGCGGTGCCCTGCAGGGTCACGTCGCTGATCGGCGTGTAGTCGCGGGCCGCGGGGCCCTTCCCGGGCGGCGACACCGACACGAGCGTGAGCCGCACGTGCTGGGTGGTCACCGGGTCGATGTCGAGCGTCTGCATCTCCCGGGTGTCGCGCAGGTCCTGGGTGACCGTCGTGCCGTCGTCGAACGCCCACTCGACCGCGAGCACGCGGCGGTTGCCGTGGTACCAGTCCAGCTCGTGGCCGCGCCCGTCGGTCGCGGTCTTGGCGTAGCCGTTGACCAGGCCGACCGTGGTCAGCGTCGTCGGCGCGGCGAGGTCGAAGGTGAGCTGCTGGCCGCTGCCGTCGCCGGCCATCCGCCAGCAGGTGGTCGGGACGCCGTCGAGCATGTTGCGCGACTCGTAGCGGACCATGTTGCCGTCGACGTCCTGGTTGGGCGGCGCGGTCGCCGGGACCTGCGCCGTGGCCTCACGGGCCACGTCCACGGCGTCGCCGGACGCCTGCGCGCCGTGCCGGCCGTTGCCCGCCGACGCGGGGTCGGTGGCCTGCGCGGGGGCCTCGGAGTCTCCTCCCGCGAACATCCAGACGCCGAGCACCACGAGAAGGAGGAGCACCGCGGCTCCGGCGGCCCACGGGAGCCAGGGCCTGGTCCGGCGCGGGTGCTCGTCGGTGGTTGCGTACGTCGGTGCCGCCTGGTCGGCGTACAGCGGGAAGCGCGGTCCGTCGCCGGGGACCAGCGGCGCCGGCGGCGGGGGTGGCGGCGGGGTGCTCGGGATTGCCGCGTGACGGGCCGCGGGCCGCTCGGCGGTGTCGGAGCGCCAGTCGTCAGGCTCCCCGGCGGAGGGGGCGACCGGGGCGGTGACCGGAGGCAGCTGCCGGGTCGCCTCCACGCCCTCGTCGGTGGGAGCGGACTCCCTGAGCCGGCCGCAGTTGGTGCAGAAGCGACCGACGACGAGCTCGTGGCCGCAGCTCGCGCACGTGTCCATCCACTCTCCTTCGGGTCGTCAGGTCCGCCCGCCAGCGTAGGCAGGGAGCCGGGGGCGGGGGAAATCGGCCGCGACGGCTCAGGCCCGGACCTGCCCGGCGGCGTCCACGCGTCCGACCACCGGAGGGAGTCGTCTCACCGCCTGCGCGAGCTCCCGCAGCTCGACGCCCTGGAGGGCCTGGGGACCGTCGCACAGCGCGGTCTCCGGGTCGGGGTGGACGTCGACGATGACCCCGTCGGCGCCGACCGCGATCGCCGCGCGGGAGAGCGGCACCACCAGGTCCTTGCGCCCCGCGGCGTGCGAGGGGTCGACGATCACCGGCAGGTGGCTGGCCGCCTGCACGACCGGCACCGCGGAGATGTCGAGGGTGTTGCGCGTGGCCGGCTCGAAGGTCCGGATCCCGCGCTCGCAGAGGACCACGTCGAGGTTGCCGCGCTGCGCGATGTACTCCGCGGCCATCAGCCACTCCTCGATGGTGGCGGTCATGCCGCGCTTGAGCAGCACCGGCTTCCCGGCCTCGCCGACGGCCTGCAGCAGGCCGAAGTTGGCCATGTTGCGGGTGCCGATCTGGAGCATGTCGGCGTGCTCGGCGACGACCGGCACGTCGCGGGCGTCGACCACCTCGGTGACGATCGGCAGCCCGGTCGCCTCCCGCGCGCTGCTGAGGATGCGCAGGCCGGCGACGCCGAGCCCCTGGAACGCGTACGGCGAGGTCCGCGGCTTGAAGGCGCCGCCGCGCAGGATCGTGGCCCCGGCGGACCTGGCCATCCGCGCGGTCTCGATGGTCTGCTCGGCGGTCTCGACCGCGCACGGTCCGGCGATGAAGGTGAAGGTGTCGGGACCGATCGGGACCTGGTGCCCGGCCGGCCCGACCCAGACCGTCGAGCGGTCCGGGTGGTGCTGGCGGCTGACCAGCTTGTAGGGGTCGGAGATGCGGTGCACGTCGGCGACACCGGGCAGCGTGCGCAGGTTGAGGTGGTGGAAGGAGTCGATGTCACCGACCAGGCCGATGATCGTGCGCACGACGCCGGTGGAGACGAAGGCCTCGCCGCCGACACCCTCGACCCGGGCCACGACGCGCTCGACGTCCTCGGGGGTGGCGTCCGGAGACATGACGACGACCATGGCGGTTCCTCTCCTGCAGGAGTGACCACGTCGTCGGGGTCGCGAGGGCACCGACGCTAGGGCAACCCGGCCCCGCGGGGCGGGTTGCCCGGGATGTGGACCGGCCGGGTCACACCGCCAGGTGCTGCACCTCGGCCTCGACCTTGCGGCGCGGGGCCAGCTCGACGACGAGCATGGCGGCCAGCACCAGCAGCCCGCCGGTCACCATCCGCAGGGTGAAGGACTCGCCGCCGAGCAGCACCGCGAACAGGGCGGCGAACACCGGCTCCATGCTCATGATGATGGCGCTGCGCGTCGGTGGCAGGTGCGCCTGCGCCCAGGTCTGGCCGACCAGTGCCAGCGCCCCCGCGAACAGGGCCATGTAGACGACCGAGAGCCAGTCCCGCGGGTTCGAGGGCAGCACGATCCCGTCCGGGGCGGTGGCCGCGAGGCAGACCAGCGTGATCACCACGAGCTGCACGATGGACATGCCCAGCGCCTCGTGCGGGGTGGACCAGGCGCCCAGCCCCACGATGTGCAGGGCGTAGAGCATCGCGGCGACGAGGGTGATCGCCTCGCCGTACCCGACGGAGAGGCCGTTGAGGGTCAGCACCGCGAGCCCGGCGGTGGCGAGCAGCACGGCGCCCCAGGTCATGGCGGTGATCCGGGTGCGCAGCAGCGCGGCGGCGAAGACCGGCGTGAGGACGACGTACATCCCGGTGATGAACCCGGACACGCTGGCCGCGGTGTGGGCCAGGCCGGCGGTCTGCAGGATCTGGGCGACGCCGTAGAGCAGCCCGAGGACGACCGCACCGCGCCGCGCCGCGGGGGAGAGCCGGGCCACCGCGCGCGGCGCGACCACCAGCAGCGCGACGCTGGCGATGGCGAACCGCACCGCCAGGAAGTCCAGGGTCGGCACCCGGTCCAGCAGGTCCCGGATCAGGAAGAACGTCGACCCCCACATCGCGGTGATGCCGAGCAGGGCACCCGCCGCGAGCAGGCCGGACCGCCGGCTCATCCGGCGCGCGTGGAGGCGTCGGCCCGGGCGCTCGCCCGCAGCTGCTTGAGCAGCGGGATGTCGACGTTGTCCGGGCCACGGGAGCCGGGGGTCTCGAGGACGAACGGGACCCCGTCGGTCGCCGGGTGGGCGAAGAGCTCCACGAAGGCGTCGGTGCCGATGTGGCCCTGGCCGATCAGCTGGTGGCGGTCCTTGAAGGCGCCGCGCACGTCCATCGAGTCGTTGGCGTGCACCAGGCGCAGCCTGCCGGGCCCACCGATCTCGACGATCCGGTCCGCGGTCGCGGTCGCGCCCCCGGGCTCGTCCAGCGGGGCGCCGGCCGCGAAGACGTGGCAGGTGTCGAGGCAGATGCCGGCCTTGGGGTGGAAGTCGAGGGCGGCGAGGTAGGGCTCGAGGTCCTCCACGCCGGCGCACAGCGAGCGGCCCTGCCCCGCGGTCGGCTCGAGCAGCAGCCACGGCGCGTCGTCCGCGGCCACCACGTCCAGCAGCGGCAGCAGGCCCTCGCGGACCTGCCGCATCGCCGCGGCGTACCTCGCCTCGCTCTCGGCGGGGTCCGTCGAGGGGTCGACGAACGAGCCGGTGTGGACCACGACGCCCTCGGCGCCGATCTCGGCGGCGCGGCGCAGGTTGTGGGCGACCGAGGCGACGGACTTCTCGTAGGTCGACGGCGTGGGGGAGCCGAGGTTGACCAGGTAGGGCGAGTGGATGAAGGCGCGCATCCCGCGGCGTTCGATCTCGGCGCGGAAGCGCGCGTCGTCGGCCGGTTTCCCGGGCGAGAGCGCCCAGCCGCGCGGGTTCCCGACGAAGACCTGGATCGTCTCGCAGTGCAGCAGGTCGGCGTTGGCGAGCGCCCCGTCGACGAGTCCCTTGCCCACGAGCACGTGCGTCCCGATCGGGTTGCGGGCAGCGTGGTCCACGGTCGGGTCGAGGGGCATGCGAGCAGGTTAGGCGGGCCCGGTGGGCCCGTGCGAACCGGGGACGGTCACAGGATGGAGAGCGTCACCGTGGAGCCCTTGGGCGCCATCGACCCCGACCCGGGGTCGACCGAGTAGACGTAGCCGACCCCGATGTAGTGGTCGTTCTTCCGCACCTCGACGTGGAACCCGAGCGCCTCGAGCGTGGCCGTCGCGTCGTCCACGCCGGAGGCGACGAGCCCGCCGGGGATCTCCACCAGCTCCGGCCCCTTGGACACGACGAGCCGGACGCTGTCGCCGCCGTAGAGCGTGCCGGTGGTCGGCGTCTGCGAGATCACGTCGCCCTCGGGGACGGTGTCGGAGTACTCCTCGGTGCTGCGGTCGACGGTCAGGCCCTTGGCCTCCAGCGCCGCCTGGGCCTTGTCGGCGTCCTTCCCGGTCCAGTCGCGCAGCTGGATCGGCCGGGGGCCCTTGCTCACGATCAGGTCGACCGCCGAGTCGGGGCGCAGGGTCGTGCCGGCCTTGGGGTCGCTGCCCAGGACGGTGCCCTCGCTGACGGTCTCGGAGTACTTCCCGATCGAGTGGCCGAACGACAGGTGGGTGTTCAGCAGCGCGTCCTGGGCCTGGTCCTCGGTCATCCCCTTCGTGCGGGGTACGTCGTACCGCTCCTTGCCCAGGGACAGCACGACCGTGACCGTGCCGCCGTCGAGGACCCGCGAGCCCGTCCCGGGATCGGTGCCGATGACCCGGCCGGGCTGAACGGTCTCGGAGTAGGCCTTCTCGCCGATCTCGGCTTCGAGGCCGGCGGCCTCGATCTTCTCGATGGCCGCCGCCTTGCTCAGGCCGATGACCCCCGGTGTGGAGGTGTAGCGGGCCCAGCCGAACCAGTAGGCGCCGAAGCCCGCGCCCGCGACGAGCAGCAGCACCAGCACGAGCAGGATCGGCCCGCGGCGGGAGCGCCGTGGCCGGCGCGGCGGGCCGGACGGCGAGCCGGGGGACCGGGTCGGGGGTGCCGGCGGGGTTGCCGCGGGCCGGGGGATCAGGCTGGTGCGCTCGTGGGCCTCGTCGGCGGCCGGGGGCGGCATCGTCGCGATGACGGCGCCGTCGAACGGGTCGGGCTCGGTGTCGTGGCGGTCCTGCGGCGGCGCCTCGACGGCGACGACGTCGCCGGTGTCGGGGTGCAGCAGGACCGGGGCGAGGTCGGCGGTGAGGTCGGGGTCGTCGAGCACGCCGTCGGCGAGGGCGTGGCTGACCCGGCGCAGCTGGTGCAGCAGCACGCCGGCGTCGGCCGGGCGCAGGTGCGGGTCGCGGGCCGTGGCGCGGGCGACCAGCGCGTCGACGTACGCCGGGATGTCGGGGACCGACTGCGACGGCGGCGGGACGTCCTCGTGGACGTGCTTGTAGGCCACCTGGATCGGCGACTCGCCCTCGTGCGGCTTGGTGCCGGTCAGGAGCTCGTAGAGCATCACGCCGGCGGCGTACACGTCGGCGCGGGTGTCGGCGCGCCCGTCGAGGACCAGCTCGGGGGCGAGGTAGGACACGGTGCCGATGAGGATCCCGGAGGTCGCGGTGTGCTGGGTGTCGGCGCTGACCGCCTTGGCCAGTCCGAAGTCGGCGACCTTGACCTGGCTCGCCCCGGTGCTGGGATCCGTGGCGATGAGGACGTTCTCGGGCTTGACGTCCCGGTGGATCAGCCCGGCCCGGTGGGCGGCGGCCAGCGCGGAGAGGACCGGCTCGAGCAGCGCCAGCGCGCGGGCCGGCGCCATCGGGCTCTCCTTGCGGATGACGTCGCGCAGGGTGTGCCCGGGCACCAGCTCCATCGCGAGGTAGGCGGTGCCGCTGTCCTCACCCTGGTCGTAGACCGCGACCACGTGGGGGTGGGAGAGCCGGGCGGCGGCGCGGGCCTCGCGCACGAAGCGCGCCGCGAACTCCTCGTCGTCGCCGAGGCCGGGGTGCATCACCTTGACCGCGACGGTCCGGTCCAGGCGGATGTCGGTGGCCTCGTAGACGCTGGCCATGCCGCCGCGGGCGATCCGCGGCCCGATCCGGTAGCGGCCGTCCAGCAGCCGCCCGGTCATGGGGTCGCCAGTGACAGCGTCGGCGCCCGTGGGGGCGTGCCGATCTGACTGTCGACGTGGCTGCACAGCGACCCTCCTGCGGCCGGACGGGGAAGGATCCGGGACCCCAATCGTACGGACGTCACCGCCCCGGCCCGTGCTGAGGCGTCACCGGCGTGGCGCAGGCAACACCCGTGCGCCCCCGCGGGGCTGCGTCAGGCGGGTGGCCGGCCCGCCTCGAGCCGGTCCTTGATGGCCAGCACGTTGGCCACGTAGTGGCGGGTCTCGCCGTAGAGCCCGTGCGACCGGACCGCGCCGAGGCCCTGGTAGTAGGCGCCCACCAGGTGGCGCCGCGAGCCGGTCTCGTCACCCAGCACCCGCAGCAGCCGCACCCCGGCGGTGGCGTTGTCGGCCAGCCGGTGCAGGTGCAGGCGCCGGCCCTCGTAGAGCGACATCCAGGCGCCGGTGCCGGGCAGCACCTGCATCGCGCCGATCGCGCCCGCGTCCGAGCGCCGGCCCATCTGCCAGCCCGACTCCTGCCACGACACCGCCAGCGCCAGCTGGGGGTCCACCCCGTGCCGGAGCGCGGTGCGGGCGACCGTCCGGCGCACGGTGGCGGTGCCGGCTGGCGCGGGCGCGGGCTGGGTGTGCTGCGGCGCCGAGTGGTGCTGGGCGGGCGCGTGGTGCTGGGCCGACGTGGTGCTGGGCCGACTGGTGGTGGGGCAGCGCGGAGAGCACCACCGGGATCTCGAGGTGCTGACCGACCCGGATCCCGCCGCTCGCGCCGAGGTGGTTGTGGGCGATCAGCTCGGCGGTCCACGCGTGGTAGCGGACCGCCAGCCCGGTCACGGTCTCGCCGGGCTGCACCCGGTGGTCCAGGATCCGCCGGCCGGGCGGCAGGTCGCCGTCGGTGGCCTGGGCGGGGGTGGGCAGGAAGAACATCGTCAGCCCGGCCAGGCCGGCCGTGATCAGTCGTCTCGTCGCGGACATCGGGTCGACTCCCTTCGTGCCGGCGCGGCACCCGGGTCCCGAGCGAACCCGGCGGGGAAGCCGCGGACGACGTTCGACCGTAACCCGCATGCGCGTGTGACTCAAGTGACTGCTGTTACGTCCGGGGCTGCGTGTCGGCCACGGTTTCGTCCGCGGCGGAGCGAGTGGAAGAGTGGATCCCATGACTGAACCCAGACTTGCCGACGCCGACCTGGGCGCGCTGGTTCCGACGTGGATCGACTGGGCGGAGACCGCCCGTCAGCTCGGGGTGACCGTGGGCAAGGTCCGCACGATGATCCGCGACCACGAGCTCGCGGCCGCCGTCCCCGCGCCGGGCGCCGGCCAGCAGGTCCCCGCCGACTTCGTCCAGGACGGCCTGGTCGTCAAGGGGCTGCCCGGCCTGCTGACGGTGCTGCACGACGGTGGGTACGACGACCGCGAGTGCATCGCGTGGTTGTTCACCGACGCCGGGCTGCCCGGCCGCCCGATCGACGCGCTGCGGGAGAACCGCGGCTCGGAGGTGAAGCGCCGGGCCCAGGCGATGGCGTTCTGACGCCTCGCCCGACCCGGACGCGGGTCAGACGGCCCGGTCGGTCGCCGCGGAGGCGAGCTCGCGCAGGACCCCGCGGGCCCGGTCGTCGACCTCGGCCCGCTCCAGCGCGGTCACCGCACGCCCGGCGAGCTCGGTGATCACCGACTCGACCTGGTGGTGCGCCCCAGAGCCGTCGATGATGCCGCGCAGCCGCTCCACGGCCGCCTCGTCGAGCCCGGTGCCGAGCGAGGTGTGCAGGAGCTTCGCGTCCTCGGGGTCGGCGGCGTCGAGGGCGAGTGCCACCAGCACCGTGCGCTTGCCCTCGATCAGGTCGTCGCCCGCGGGCTTGCCGGTCGCGGCCGGGTCCCCGAAGACCCCCAGCAGGTCGTCGCGCAGCTGGAACGCCTCGCCCAGCGGCAGTCCGAACGCGGTCAGCTCGGCCATCGTCCGCGGGCCGGCGCCGGCGAGTGCGGCGCCGATGTGGAGCGGGCGCTCGATGGAGTACTTCGCGGACTTGTAGCGCAGCACGGTCATCGCCGCGTCGACGTCGGCGAGGCCACGGGCCTGCACCGAGACGTCGAGGAACTGGCCCGCGATCACCTCCGAGCGGCAGTGGTCGAAGACGTCCAGCGCGGGGGCGACCTGCGCCGGCGGCAGGCCGCAGCGGCGCAGCAGCTCGTCGGCCCAGGTGAGCAGCAGGTCGCCGAGCAGGATCGCCGCGGCGGCGCCGTACTGCTCGGGGACGCCGCGCCAGCGTGCCTGCCGGTGGTCGGTCTCGAACTGGCGGTGCGTCGCCGGGCGCCCGCGACGGGTGTCGGAGGCGTCCATCAGGTCGTCGTGGACCAGGGCGCTCGCGTGCAGCAGCTCCAGGGACGCGCAGGCGCGGATGAGCGCGTCCTGCTCGGCGGGGCCGGCGGCGAGGCCGGGTGCGACGGCGAGCGCGCCCCAGTAGCAGAACGCCGCGCGGAACCGCTTGCCGCCGGAGACCGCGGCGCGGGCCTCGTCGAGGAGCCGGGAGGCGTCCGGGCCCAGCGGAGCCAGCCGTCGGGCCTGCTCGTCGAGGAACACGTCGAGCGCGGCCTGGACGCGATCGCGGAAATCTGCGCTGTCCCACCCGCTGCTCGTCACGCAAAGAGGGTAGACAGAGCCTCTTGACCCGTGGACAACGCCCCCGGCGGCCCCGTCGCTACCTACACTCGGCGCCATGAACGACGACCGCGCCCAGAGCATCGGGGAGCTCATCCGTGGCGGAGGGCGCTCGTTCTCCTTCGAGTTCTTCCCGCCCAAGGACGAGGCCGGCGAGGAGCAGCTGTGGCGTGCGATCAGCGCGCTGGAACCCTCCGCGCCGACGTTCGTCTCGGTGACGTACGGCGCCGGGGGCAGCACCCGCGACTCCACGGTGCGGCTGACCTCGCGGATCGTCCGCGAGACCTCGATGACACCGATGGCGCACCTGACCTGCGTCGGGCACACGCGCGCCGAGCTCGAGGCGATCCTGGACTCCTACGCCGAGGCCGGCGTGCGCCACGTGATGGCGCTGCGCGGGGACCCGAGCGACGGCCCGCGGGCGCCCTGGACCGCCACGCCCGGCGGGCTGAACTACGCGACCGAGCTCGTGGAGCTGGTCAAGGGGCGCGGCGAGTTCACGGTCGGCGTCGCGGCCTTCCCCGAGGGCCACCCCTCGGCGGAGTCGCTGGACCACGACGCGGACGTGCTGGTCGCCAAGGCGCGGGCCGGGGCCGAGTTCGCGGTCACGCAGATGTTCTTCCGGGCCTCGGACTACTTCGGCCTCGTGGACCGGGTCCGAGCCCGCGGCGTGGACATCCCGATCCTGCCCGGGATCATGCCGATCCTGAACCTCAGCGCGATCCGCCGGCAGGGCGAGCTGATCGGCGCCGACGTCCCGGAGGAGGTCGTGTCGCGGATCTCGAAGTACGACGGTGACGCGGCGGCGCTGCGGGCCGAGGGCATCGCGGTGGCCGTCGAGCTCTGCGAGCAGCTGCTGGCCGGCGGCGCGCCCGGGCTGCACTTCTACACGCTGAACCGGTCCAAGGCGACGCTGGAGATGTTCGAGGCGCTGCGCATCACCTCGTAGGCCCGACCGCCTGCGCCACCAGGGAGGCGGACAGCCCCACGAACGGCAGCCCCGCTCCCGGGGTCGCGTGGGCACCGGCGGCGAAGACGCCGGGCACCGGCGTCGTGGGCCCGAGCCGCTGCCGCACGGTGCCGCGGCCCTGCCACAGCACCCCGAGCGGCGAGCCGCCCCAGCGCTCGACCAGGTCGCGCGGGGAGCGGTCGACGCGCGCCACGACCTGCTCGCGGACGTCGATGCCGCGCCGGGCCAGCGCGCGCAGCATGTCCTCGGCCAGCCGGCCGCGCCCGTGCACCGTCCAGGCGGTGTGGCCCTCCGGTGCGCGGCCGCCGGTGCGCACCACCAGCATCGGGTCGCCGTGCAGGACCGTCTCGTGCGGCAGGTCCGGCAGCTCGCCCTCGAGCCCGACGTGGACGACCACCGGCGGGATCGCCGGCATCGTCCGCTGCACGAAGCCCGCCAGCGCAGGGAGTCGTCGCGGGTCCACCGCGCAGACCACGACGTCGGCGTCGACCTCGCCCGCGCCGGTCGCGACGGCGACGACCCGACCGTCGCGCAGGACCAGGTCGGTCACCTCGGTCGAGGTCCGCACGTCCACCTTGCGGGTGGCCAGCCGCCGCTCCAGTGCGGTGCCGAGCGCGGCCATGCCGCCGGTCACCGTCCATGCGCCGAACCGCTGCTCGACGTACGCCGTCACGCCCAGCCAGGCGGGCACGTTGCGCAGGTCGTGCCCCTCGGCGACGAACGGGTGGCCGGCCACCAGCCGCAGGCGCTCGTCCTTGAACGTCCTGCGCAGCCGTTTGTGCAGCACCTCGCGGCTGCCCAGCCGGGCCGCCAGCTCGCGGGGCAGCGCGTCGGGTTGCCAGGGGTGCTCGAGGTAGTCGCGGCGCAGCACCTCCCAGTCGTCGGCGTAGGAGGCCACGTGGTCGACCCAGCGCCGGCCGAGCCCGGGCCCGAGGCCGTCGAAGGCGGCGATCTGGGCGGCCCGGGAGCCACCGGGCAGGGCGACCGAGGTGCCGTCCTCGAAGCGGTGCTCGCGGACCAGGTCGAGCTGCACCAGCTCCAGCTCACGCTCGACCGGGCGGCCGGACTTGCGGAACAGGTCGCGGACCACCGCGGGGAGCAGGGTGTACGTCGGCCCGGCGTCCCAGGCGAAGCCGTCCTCCGACTCCTCGACCAGCGCCCCGCCGAGGCTCGCCGACCGCTCGAGCAGGGTCACGTCGTGGCCGAGCTTGGCCAGCCGCGCCGCCGAGGCCAGGCCGCCGAAACCGCCACCGATCACCACGACGCGCGCCATGGCGCCACACCCTACGGCGCGGCCGCGGCTCCCGGACGTCGCAGGTCGGGCGCGGCCTCGAGGGGGCCGAACTCCGAGCCGTACTCCCGGTCGACGAAGGCGAGCAGGGCGACGTTGACGTCGGCGAGGCGTTCGCCCGGGGCCAGCGCGACGCAGGGATCGACCTTGGCGAAGAACCCGGCCGCGGTGTCGGCCACGACCAGGGTGTTGCCGGTCTCGGCCGTGGTGCGGGTGAACGAGCGGCCGTCCCAGGCGACCGGGAAGCTGAAGTCCCCTCCCACCTTGGGCCCCTCGGCGACGGCGACCGCCTTGCCGGTCCGGCGCGCGTCCATCAGCGCGACCAGGCTCTCGAGGTCGTCCACGCCGAGGTCCGGGTCCACGCCCGCCACGACGGCCGCCTGCAGGAACGAGAAGAACCTCCGGTCGACCTCGGCGACGGTGGTGGCCCCGGCCGACATCCGGGTGTTGAGCTCGGTGGGCCGGAACCCGTCGGCGGTGAGGACCCCGTCGATGCCGAAGGCGCCGCGGTAGCCGTGCGCCTTCCGCAGGTGCGCGCCCACCCGGCGTACGACGTCGCGCATCTCCTCGCGGTCGGCGGCCGGCGGGTCCCAGAACGTCCCCAGCCCGCCGTAGACGAAGCGCCGGGCGGCGGGGTCGCGCAGCATCGCGATCTCCACCGGCCGGAACGCCGCCGTGCCGGTGTCGAGCACGAAGCCGTGGATCGAGCACGGCACGCCGTCGAGGAACGGCATCACCCGGACCCGGTCGCAGCGGGGCAGGAAGAAGCCGCGGGCCGCCGCCTGGTCGCGGTCGTCGACGACCCAGCGCACGTAGTTGCCACCCCCGTTGAAGCCGTCGCGGGCGTCACCGGACCACACGGCACCGAGCGGCCCCGCGAGCTGTGCGGTGGCCTCGGCGAGAGCGCGCTCCTCGACCGGCACGATGAGGTACGGCGCGCAGGGCACGTCGGCGGCCGCCCAGATGTCGTCGGCCAGCATCTTGTCCTCGAGTGCGAGGAACGACGCCGGACGTCCTCCGGTGACCGGCCGGCCCAGGATCGGCTCGTCGGTGGTGACGAACGGGCTGGTGTACCAGACGCCCTGCCGGTCGGGGTCGAACGCCTCGACGGCCGCGACCGCGTGCGGGGGGAGGCGCCGGGCCAGCCGGTCGTGGGCGCGCAGCTCGTCGGTGACCGAGGCAGCCGCCGGTGGCGTCACCTCGACGACGACGCACTCGCCCTCGTCCGGGACGCGCCCCGCGCCCCGCGTGGTCGAGACGACCAGCACCGGGCTGCCGAGCTCCCGCACCCACTCGACCACCGGGGTGAAGCCCGCGAGCACTCCCGGGCCGATGAGCACCGGGCGGCCGGCGAAGAGGGCGGCCAGGCGGCCGGTCACCTCCGCCCGGACGGCGGGGTCGGTCAGGCGGTCCGAGAGCTCCATGACCTGACGTTAGTGAGGGCGGCCGGACGTTTCCATCGGTTTACGTCCCGGTGGCTCGCGCCGCTTCCACCGTCGCCAGCCACGCCGGACCAGACGCGCGAGGAGGAGCAGCAGCACCAGGCCGGCCGCGAGCAGCAGCCCGGCGACCGCGGCGGCGGCCCGGGGGTGCTCGAGGGCGAACCACACCACGGCCAGGACGGTGACGTCCTCCGCCACGCTCGCGGCGATGTTGGTGACGGGCTCCGGGGAGGAGTTGATCGCCAGCCGGCCACCGGCCTTGGCGAGGTGGGACAGCAGCGCGGTGCCGCCGCCGACGACCCCCAGCACCGCCTCGTCGAGCGAGTCGGCCTGTCCGGCGATCAGCACCCCGACCACGGCGCCCGCCGTCGGGCGGATCGCGGTGGAGACCACGTCCCAGGTGGAGTCGACGTAGGGGATCTTGTCGGCGACGAACTCGAAGGCGTAGAGGACGAACGCCACCGCCAGCACGTCCCAACGTCCGAGCACGTCGGGCACCTCGGCGAAACCGCCGACGCGGTCGGAGATGCCGAGGACCAGCACCACGAGGTAGCAGTTCACCCCGCTGGCCCAGCCGCTCGAGAACGCCAGCGCGAGGGAGTCCACGGGTCAGCGCGCCCTCTCGACGATCTCGGCGAGGGTGTCCGGGTCGCGGGCCACGACGGTGGTGCCGTCGGCGGCGGTGATGATCGGCCGCTGGATCGCGCGCGGGTGCGCCGCGAGGGCCTCCAGCCAGGCCTCCCGGTGGGCGGCCTCGCGGGGCAGGTCGATGCCGGCCTCGGCGCTCTCCTTCGGACCGGGCGACGTCCCACGGCTCGAGGCCCAGGCGGGCGACCACCTCGCCGAGCTCGGCCGCGGTCGGCGGGTCGTCGAGGTAGCGGCGCACGGTGTACTCCACGCCGGCGGCGTCGAGCTCCGCCGTCGCGGTGCGGCACTTCGAGCAGTCGGGGTTGAGCCAGATCTCCATCAGTCGACCTCGATCTCGGTGGCGCCGGTGAGGGCAAGCAGCTCGTCGTACGACGTGGAGAACACCGCGGCGGGGTGGCCGGCGGCGGCCCACACGACGTCGTACTTCTGCAGCCAGGAGTCGAGGTACGTCGGCACGGACGCCGGGTGGCCGATGGGGGAGACCCCGCCGATCACCTGGCCGGTGTGCTCGCGCACGAACTCCGGCTTCGCCCGCTTCAGGCCAGTCACCCCGATGCGCTCGGCGACCGCGACGGTGTCGACCCGGTGCGCGCCCGAGGTGAGGATGAGCACAGGCGAGCCGGCCGCGTCGAAGAGCAGGCTGTTGGCGATCGCACCGACCTCGCAGCCCAGCGCCTCGGCGGCGAGTGCGGCGGTGTGGACCGAGTCGGGGAGAATGACGACCTCACCGGTCCCTCCGCGTCGGCGGTGCTCGTCTCGAAATCGGCTGATCGTGGGGTGCTCGGTCGACATACTGCGACCCTAGCCAGAGGCGGGGTCACCCGTCCGTCGGGTTCCCGTGGCGCGTCATGTCGGGCCGGGAGCCCGGACCCCCGTGAGAGGAGAGTGCATGAGTCGGCAGCAGCCGCGCTCGGTGAGTGGTGCGACCTGGACCCTGGGTGGGCTGGTGGCCCTGAGCGGCCTGACGGCCCTGCTGACGGTCCTCATGCGCGACGACCTGGTCCGCGCGTGGGCGACCGGGCACCCCGACGAGACGGGCGTCAAGCCGCCGTCGTTCGTCCCGGTCGCGATCGTCCTGTTCGTGGTGTTCGCCCTGCTCGCGGGCGTGCTGCTGATGTTCTTCCGCAACGGGCACAACTGGGCCCGGCTCTCGTTGACGGGCCTGGTCGCCTTCATGGCGATCGCGACGCTCGCCGGGTTGCGCACCGGACCGCCGGCGCTGTTCCTGGCGGTCTCGGTGGTCTCGGTGGTGCTGGACGTCGCGCTGCTGTTCTTCCTGTGGCACCGCGACACCAGCGCCTACATCCGGAACGCCTGGCTGGCCGCCCACTCCGGCACCTCGGGCTCGCGACCCTCCTGACGCCGGCTGACCGGGCCGCCTCCCGCCCGTTCCCGCTCCTCCGGTCCGTCCCGACCGGCTCTTGACGCACTGTCCGTGCCGAGGTGTAGCGTTCGTGGTGTTCGAACACGCGTTCGAACGCCGCCTGGCGGGGACGACCTCGACCCCCGTCCCCGCCGGGCCGGCCCTCCGGGCCGGCCGAGGTGAGAGGGGTCGGTGTCCGGGGTCGAGTGACGGTGTGGCAGGGAGGCGGCCAGATGAGGCGGTACGACGACCCCGTGGAGGTGCGCAGGGGCTGGGTGACGGGCGTGGAGGGCCCGGAGCAGTTCCTGTGGCGCGGACGGTTGTGGAAGGTGCGCGCGGTGGTCGCGCACTGGGTGGAGACGGCGCCGTGGTGGCAGTCGTCGGGCGTGCGGGCGGTGGTCGGCTCCGAGGAGGTCGTGGCCGACCCGTCCGGGGTGGCCGCTCCGGCCGGTGACCTGCTGGTCGAGCGCGAGCTGTGGCGGGTCGAGGCCGGGCGGGGCGCCGGGCCGGCTGCCGGGTCCGAGCCCGACGGGGGTGGGGTCTTCGACCTCTCCTTCGACTGGAGCGACGGTCGCTGGCAGCTCGTCGGCTGCGTGGACTGAGGGGGAGAGATGAGCGTTCCCAACCCCTATGCCCTGCCGGCCACGACGCACTCCTACCTCGCCCGCTCGGCCGAGTCGCTGAGCGAGGCGATGGCCGCGACCGAGGTGCCGACCCGCTACGCCTGTGCGCACGTCGCCGCGCTGCGTGCGGCGGCGGCCCTGCTGGCCGCCCGCGCGCACCCGGCGCCGGCGCGCCGGCGCGCGCAGAAGAATGCCTGGGTGCTGCTGGCCGAGGTGGCGCCCGAGCTCGCCGAGTGGGCCCGCTTCTTCGCTGCCGGCGCGAGCAAGCGCGCCGCGGCCGAGGCCGGCTCGTCGCGCGCGGTGAACGAGCGGGAGGCCGACGACCTGGTCCGCGATGCCGACCGCTTCCTCGCGGTCGTCGAGCAGGCCCTCGGCCTGGTGCCGCACGCGCCGGCGCGGGCCCAGGTCGTGCGGCACGTGAGCTGAGCTGGCGCCCGGTGGGGGCGCGAGGTAGAGTTGAATCGTTCGAACACATGTTCGACGAAGCAGTCAGGGGTCGAGCCGGCTGAACGCGCAGGAGGCGACCCGTGTCCGATCCCTTTCCCCATCTCCACGTGGCCTCGGGCTACTCCCTGCAGTACGGCGCGTCCCACCCGCACACGCTCGTCGAGCGGGCCGTCGAGCAGGAGATGGACACCCTGGCGCTGACCGACCGGGACGGCACCTACGGCGCGGTGAAGTTCGCCAAGGCCTGCCTGTCCGCCGGTGTGCGCCCGGTGCTGGGGGTGGACCTCGCCTACCGGCCGACACTCGCGCCCGCCGCTCGCGAGGTGCGCCCCGCCCGCACCCCGGTGCGCGGCGGCGCCTTCCGCGACCCGCGGCTGCCGCGCGTGACGCTGCTGGCCGCCGGCCGGGCCGGGTGGACGGCGGTCTGCCGGCTCGTCTCGGCCACCCACCTGGCGGGCGAGCGCGGGACCCCCGTGCTCGACCCGGGCTCCCCGCTGGTCGCCGAGCTGCTCGGCTCGGGCGACCTGCTGGTGCTGCTCGGCCCGGCCTCCGAGCTGGGTGCGGCCGTCACCCGGCGCCGCGACGACCTGGCCCACGCCGCGCTCGCGCCCTGGGGCTCCCTCGTGCCGAGGGAGGACCTCCTCGTCGAGCTGGTCTCCCACCGGCTGGGCGCGGCGGGCGGCAGCTGGGGGCCCGGGACCACCCCCCACGCCGCCCGGATGGCCGGGGTGGCCCGGCAGGCCGGCCTCGGGACGGTGCTCACCAACGCCGTCCGCTACGCCGACCGCCGCGACGCCCCCACCGTCGACGTCCTCGACGCCGCCCGCCGGCTGGTCGCCCTGGACCGGCGCCATGTCGATCGGGGCAACGCGGAGGGGTTCCTCAAGTCCGGCAAGGAGATGGCCGAGGTCGCCGAGGAGATCTGCCGGCTCGCCGGGCTGGCCGCCGATCCGGCCCGGGAGGCCCGGCGGCTGCTGGCCCGCACCCGTGCCGTGGCCGACCGGTGCGCGCTCGACCCCCGCGCCGACCTCGGCCTGGGGGAGGTGCACTTCCCGGAGTTCGAGCTCTCCACCGGTCAGGGGGCCGCTCATGGGGGCGAGGGGTCGAGCGCCGACGGCCTGCTCCGGGCCCGCTGCGAGGGCGCGATCGGGGACCGCTACGGCTCGGGGCCCCGGCAGGTCGTCTGGAAGCGGCTCGACGACGAGCTGGGGATGATCCGCGCGCTCGGCTACGCGTCGTACTTCCTCACCGTCGGCGACGTCACCGACCTGATCCGGGGGATGGGGGTGCGCTGCGCGGCGCGCGGGTCGGGCGCGGGGAGCCTGGTCAACTACCTGCTCGGCGTCTCCGGCGTCGACCCGATCCGGCACGGGCTGCTGATGGAGCGGTTCCTCTCGCCGCTGCGGCAGGCGCTGCCCGACATCGACGTCGACGTCGAGTCGGCCCGCCGGCTGGAGGTCTACGAGCGGATCCTCGACCGGTACGGCGGGGAGCGGTGCGTGTGCGTCTCGATGATGGACACCTACCGGGTCCGGCACGCCGTCCGCGACGTCGGTGCCGCGCTCGGCATGCCGCCGGGCGAGATCGACGCGATCGCCAAGGCGTTCCCGCACATCCGGGCCCGCGACGCCCGGGTGGCGCTGCGCGAGCTGCCGGAGCTGCGGGCGAGCGGCCTGGGAGAGGAACGGCTCGACCTGATGTTCCGGCTCGTGGAGCGGCTCGACGGGCTGCCGCGCCACATCGCGGTGCACCCGTGCGGGGTGCTGCTCTCCGACGCCACGCTGCTCGACCGCACGCCCGTGGAGGCCAGCTACGCGGGGTTCCCGATGAGCCAGTTCGACAAGGACGACGTCGAGGACCTCGGTCTGCTCAAGCTCGACGTGCTCGGCATCCGGATGCAGTCCTCGATGGCCCACGCCCTCACCGAGATCCGTCGGGTCGACGGCGTGGAGATCGACCTCGACGACGAGGCCCAGGTGCCCTTCGACGACCCGGCGACCTACGCGATGATCTCGTCCGCGAAGACCCTCGGCGTCTTCCAGATCGAGTCGCCCGGCCAGCGCGAGCTGGTCGGCAAGTCCGGCATCGAGAGCTTCGAGGAGATCATCACCGACATCTCGCTGTTCCGGCCCGGCCCGGTCAAGAGCGACATGATCACGCCGTACCTCGACGCCAAGCAGGGCTGGAAGGCGCCGTCGTACCTCCACGAGGACCTGCGCCCGATCCTCGAGCAGACCCACGGCGTGGTGGTCTTCCACGAGCAGGTCATCGAGATCATCGCCCGGTTCGCGCGCATCACCAACGCCGAGGCCGACGAGAAGCGGCGCGCCCTCGGTGACGTCGAGGGGATGGCCGACACGAAGCTGTGGTTCTTCCCCCGCGCCCTCGCCCACGGCTACCCGCTGCCGGTGGTCGAGGGGGTGTGGAAGGTCCTCGAGGCGTTCGCGTCCTTCGGCTTCTGCAAGGCCCACGCCGCGGCGTTCGCGCTGCCGACCTACCAGTCGGCCTGGCTCAAGGCGCACTGGCCGGCGCACTTCCTCGCGGGCGTGCTCACCCACGACCCGGGCATGTACCCCAAGCGGCTGATCCTCGAGGACGCCCGCCAGCTCGGCATCACCGTCCTCGGCCTCGACGTGAACGCCTCGGAGAAGGAGTACGCCGTCGAGCGACTCCAGCCGCGGCCTCTCGCGGCGTTGTCGTCGCTCGACGGGCGCTCCGCTCAAGCCCGCCTTCGCTCCTCCGCCTTGCGAGAGACCACGTCTGGCGCCGCTCGTAGGCAGGAGTGGGACTACGGGATTCGCCTCTCTCTCAGCGAGGTCAAGGGGATCAGCGAGGCGGAGGTCGAGCGGATCACTGCCGCCCGCCCCTACTCCTCGCTCTCCGACTTCTGGCACCGCGCCCAGGTGTCCCGGCCGATCGCGGAGCGGCTGGTGCTGGCCGGCGGCTTCGACTCGATCTACGGCATCGGGTCGGCGCTGGTCGACGGCGTCCGTCGTCGCGGTCGGGTCACCCGCCGCGACCTGCTGCTCCAGGTGGCCGAGCTGGACCGGCACGCCCGCGCCCTCGAGCGGGCCGGCCGCGGGCGCGGCCTGACGGGGCGGAGGCCCCCGGCCGCGCGGGGTGGGGCCGTCGCGGCGCAGGCGCGCGCCGAGGAGGCCGCGGCCCGCAACAGCACCGACCCCGGCGCCCGGGACGCGGCGCCCGCGCTCGAGCGGCACCCGCTGGCCGAGGCGGGGGTGTGGGCGAAGGCCACCGCCCAGTCCCGGGCCACGCCGCCGCCGCGCCCGGTGACCTCGGTGCAGCTCGCGCTCGACCTCGGGGACGCACCCGGCGAGGGCGGCGAGACGGTGAGCGGGCTGCCGGAGATGGACGCCGAGGAGAAGATGCGGGCCGAGCTCGAGATCCTCGGCCTCGACGCCAGCCGGCACGTCATCGCCACCTACGCCCGGTTCCTCGACGAGCTCGGGGTGACCCGCAGCCGGGACCTGCTCTCCCGCAGGAGCAAGGCCGAGCTGCTGGTCGCCGGGGTCAAGGTCGCGACCCAGACCCCGCCGATCCGGTCCGGGCGCCGGGTCATCTTCCTGACCCTCGACGACGCCACCGGCCCGGTCGACGCGACGTTCTTCGAGGACGCCCAGGGGCCCTACGCCGCCACCGTCTTCCACTCCTGGCTGCTGGTGGTCCGCGGCGAGCTGCGTCGTACCGGCCGGCGGGGCGTCTCGCTGCGGGCGACCGGCTGCTGGGAGCTGCCCGAGCTGTTCGCCCTGTGGCGTTCCCGCGGGGGTGGCGACGCCGGGCTGGACGCCGTCCGCGAGGCGATGGCCGTGGTCCCGGAGGGGTTCGCCGGGGTCGGAGAGGCCGCCGTCGCCGGGGCCGCGGAGAGCCGGGCCACCCGGCCGGTGATGGCGCGCCCGCAGACGTTCGACTCCGAGGAGTCCCCGCACCACAGTGCTGCCGGCGGCATGGGCCGGCGCCGGGTGCTGGTGCACTCGAGCGGCTTCAAGCTCTCCCCGTACGCCGACATCAAGCCGGCCGGCGACTCCACCAAGGACGTGGCGCGAAAGCTGTGGCACCGCAGCCCCGGGAGTGCGGGATGACCACTCTCCCGAACGCCCTAGGGTGTGGGGCATGCCAGCCAGTGATCGGCCCAGCGAACGGCCCAGCGAACGCCGGGGCGCCGCCCGGACCGCCGTCGTGTGGGACGCCCTGCTCCCGGTCCTCGGCGACGAGCCCGCCGACGTCCTCGACATCGGCGGCGGCACCGGCGGCTTCGCGGTGCGGGTCGCCGAGCTCGGCCACCGGGTCTCGGTGGTCGACCCCAGCCCCGACGCGCTCGCCTCGCTGGCCCGCCGCGCCCGCGAGCGGGACGTGGAGGTCGCCGGGCAGCAGGGCGACCTGTCCACCCTGCTCGACATCACCGGCCGCGACAGCGCCGACGTGGTGCTCTGCCACGGGGTGCTCGAGGTCGTCGAGGACCCCGCCGCCGCCCTGGCCACGATCCGCGAGGTGCTGCGACCCGGCGGGACCCTCAGCCTCCTGGTCGCCCAGCGGCACGCCGCCGTGGTCGCCCGGGCGATGGCCGGCCACTTCCAGCAGGCCCTGGCCCTGCTCGACCCGGCCGGGCACCGCGACGGTGCCCACGGCCGGGCCGGACGCCGCTTCAGCGACGACGAGGCCGGCGCGCTGCTGGAGGGGGCCGGCTTCGAGGTCGTCTCGGTGCACGGGGTGCGCGTCTTCGCCGACCTCGTGCCCGGCTCCCTGCTCGACCTCGAGCCCGGTGCCACCGCGGCCCTGGTCGAGCTCGAGCACGCCGTCTCCGAGCGGCCCGAGTACCTCCCGCTCGCCACGCAGCTGCACCTGCTCGCGCGCTGACGCCGACCCGTCGCGCGTTGACGCAGGAGCACGCCGACCCGTCGTCAGCTCCGGGCCGGGAGGTGCGGCGTGAGCGACCCGTCGTACTCCTGCCCGATCCTGCACGTCGACATGGACGCGTTCTACGCGTCGGTGGCCACCCGCGACCGGCCGGACCTGTGGGGGGTCCCCGTCATCGTGGGCGGGGGGTCTCGCGGGGTGGTGCTCTCGGCCAGCTACGCCGCGCGCCAGTACGGCGTGCGCTCGGCGATGCCGATGACCCGGGCCCGCCGGCTGTGCCCGCAGGCCGTGGTGGTGTCGCCGGACTTCGAGCTGTTCGGACAGGTCTCCTCCTCGGTGATGGAGAGCTTCCGGCGGGTCACCCCGCTGGTGGAGGCGCTCTCGCTGGACGAGGCGTTCCTCGACGTACGCGGGTCGACCCGGCGGCTCGGGTCGCCCCTGGAGATCGCCGAGCAGCTGCGGGCGACGATCCACGACGAGCAGGGCATCACCTGCTCGGTCGGGGTGGCGGCCGCGGTGTCGGTGGCCAAGCTCGCCAGTCGGCGGGCCAAGCCCGACGGGGTGGTGGTCGTCCCGCCCGAGGAGATCACCTCCTTCCTGCACCCGCTCGACGTCGGTGAGCTGTGGGGCGTGGGGGAGAAGACCCGCGCGATGCTCCACCGGCTCGGCCTCGTCACGGTCGGCGACGTCGCCCACACCCCGCTGCGCACCCTGCAGCGCGCGATCGGTGCCGGTCTCGGCAGCCATCTCCACGAGCTGGCCTGGGGAGCCGACCGACGGGCGATCACGCCGCGTCGGGGACCCGATGAGCCCGACCGGTCGATGGGTGCCGACGAGACGTTCGGGCGCGACACCGACGACCGCGAGGCGATCCTGCGCGAGCTGCTGCGGCTCTCGACGAAGGTCGCCGGGCGGATGCGGGTCGCGGGGGTGGCGGGACGGACCGTCACGGTCAAGGTGCGGTTCGCCGACTTCACCACGATCACCCGGTCCCGCACGCTCCCCGAGGCCACCGACGTGACCCAGGACGTCTACCGCGCCGCCAGCCGTCTGTACGACGCCCTCGGGCTGCAACGGGCCCGGCTCCGGCTGGTGGGGGTCCGGGTCGAGGGACTGGTCCCGCGGGAGACGGTCCACCGCCAGCTGGTCCTCGGCGAGCGCGAGCACGGCTGGTCCGACGCCGACCGGGCGGTGGACCGTGCGACGCTGCGGTTCGGGACGGCCGCGGTGCGTCCGGCGAGCCTGCTCTCCTGAGCCCGAGAGCCGTCGGCCGGGATTGCCGGCACAGTTCGGTCACGAATTTCCTCAACCCGCCTACCGCGATCACCACCGGCTGCCTAGACTTGAGGCACGCCAAGGCCGCGCACATCGACTGGCTTGAGTCAAACCCGTGGAGGAACCGGTGCCGCTCTCGGAAGAGGAGCTCCGACTGCTCGAGCAGATGGAGCGCGCTCTCGTCGAGGAGGACCCCAAGCTCGCCTCGACCCTTCGCGGTACCTCGCTGCGCCGCTCGGCACGACGCCGCGCGATCATCGCGGCCGTCTGTTTCGTGATCGGCATCGTCGTGCTGATGACCGGCGCGATCGCCCGGATCACCCCGGTGGGCATCGCCGGCTTCGTGATCATGCTCGGCTCGGCCACCATCGCGGTCGCCGCGGTGCGCGGCCAGCAGGGTGCCTCCGCCGAGCCCCGCTCGACCGGCCACCCCGCCCACGGCTTCACCGTCATCGACGGGGGCCGCTCCGGCCGCTCCGGACGGATCCGCCGCCCGCGCCGCTCCCGCTCCGGCGGCTCCTTCATGGAGCGCATGGAGAGCCGCTGGCGCCGTCGCCGCGAGGAGAACGGCGGCTGGTGACCGCCCGGCATCGCCGACCCGTCGCTTCTTGACGCTCAGCATCGCCGACCCGTCGTTCGTTCACGGCGAGAACCCTCGACCCGTCGCTTCTTCGCGCACCGCCTGCCGTCCGGCCACATGACCCTGCGACGGGTCGGCGTCGTACGGCGTGAACACGCGACGGGTGGGCGTCGTACGGCGTGAACACGCGACGGGTCGGCGATGCCGGGGGTCAGCCGACGTGGTCGACGACGCCGCCGTACCTCGCCTGGACCGGGACCTCGGCCGCGGCCTGACGGGGGCGACCCGGGCGGGACACCACCGACCGCGGCCACCACTCCGCCCTCCGGCGCGACCCGCGGGACGCGCCACCCTGCAGCGCGGCGAGGCAGGTCTCGACGTCGGGGCGCAACGGTCCGGTCGCGCCCGGATCGCGCGCGTAGCGCGAGAGCTCGAGCGTCCGGACGATCCGTTCCAGCGCCGCCACGGCCTCCGGAGCCACGTCCGCACCGTGGCGGGGGCGCTCGGCGGTCTGGCTGTCGACCGGCGCGCCGAAGAAGCGCGCCAGGCGTCGGCGTGTCTCGCGCGGCGAGCGCCCCTCCGGCCAGGGCACGCCGAGGTCCAGCGCGGTGGCGCGCAGCTCGGCCCAGGCATCTTCGGGCCCACCCGTCAGGCGGCGCTCCCGTCGGGTACGCCGTACCGCTCGCGGCAGCAGGGCCAGGACCCCCAGCAGCGCGACGAGAACCAGGCCGCCGCCGACCGGGAGCCACGGGAAGCCGGAACCGTTGTCGGAGTGCGACGCGGCCGCCGGGGACTCGCTCGGACTGGAGCTGTCGCTGGCCCCGCGGTCCGGCAGCTCGTCGCTGGCCTGCGGCTGGTCGGATGGCAGGGTCGGGTTGCCGACCGGGACGTCCTGCTTGGTGTAGTCCGGGATGCTGGTGCCGGCACCGGCAGGCGTCGGCTCGAAGCGGACCCACCCGGAGCCGGGGAAGAACAGCTCGGGCCACGCGTGCAGGTCGTGCGAGCTGTACTCCCAGGTGTGTGGCCCGACCTGTTGCGGCTCCAGGAAGCCGACCGCCACCCGGGACGGGATGCCGAGGATCCGGGCCATCACGGTCATGGCGGCGGCGAACTGCTCGCAGTAGCCCGTCCTGCCCCCGTCGCCGTCCATGAGGAACGCGACCAGGTCGTCGACGCCGTTGCCCGGTGAGGAGTGCACGTCGTAGGTGAACCCGCCGGTCGTGCTGAACCAGTTCTGCAGGGCGACGGCCTTCTCGTAGCGGCTGGGCGCGTCCCGGGTCACGTCGTTGGCGAGGGTCCGCACGATCGTCGGGAGGCCGGGAGGCAGCTGGACGTAGTCCCTGCTCACCAGTCCGGCCGAGGACGGCGCCCGGGCCATGTCGGCGGCCGAGTACTCGAGGCTGACCCCGGTCATGGAGTAGCTGATGCCGGACGTGGTCAGGTCCTCGTCGCCGGCGAGGAAGTCCATCGTGGAGGTGTCGTAGCGCCAGTCGCCGTCGGCCGCGATCTGGCTGATCGGTGCCTGGGTGGGCAGCCACGACGAGGAGAAGTCGGACGACACCGAGACGTCGTAGTGGTACTCCGTGCGCTTCATCGTGGAGGCGACGCCCACGAGACCGGGCATCTGGCCGTCCGCCAGGTTGTTCGTCGGCACGTCGCGGTCCCCGGAGGTCCACTCGTTGTCGTTGAACATGTTGAGGGCCGAGATCCGCAGGTAGTCCGGGCTCGGGTCGTCGGTGGTGACGCGCAGCAGCGGGATGTCCTCGGTCTGGCTCAGGTCCCGGCGCAGGTCCGCCATCGGGTTCTTGATGGTGATGTCGGAGCCACCGCCCGGCCCACGGCCGCCGTCGAGCAGATGGAGCTCGAGGGTGGGGATCAGCAGCGGCACGAAGAGCGCGATGACGGTGGCGACGGAGCCGATGGCTCCCGCGCTGGTCCGCACCGCGCCGGTCGTCACCCCGAACGCCGACGGGTCGGCCTCAGCCGGGTCCAGCCCCAGCGGTCGTCCCCACCGGGTGACCTGCTCGCTCTCCTGGAGGAAGAGCAGGGTCATGAAGCCGGCGGCGGTGAGCACGAAGACCCACCAGGAGACTCCGCCGCCCACGAGGCTGACCGGGACGCTGTAGATGGTGAGCAGCGGCAGCCCCGCGAGTGGCACCCGGCGCGCCGTACAGGCGAGCGCGTCGACCAGCAACAGGCAGACCAGGCCGCCGGGGATCAGCAGCGGGTGGACGCCGGGGACGTGGGCGGGCACCGGCGCGGCGTACCGGCTCGCCGTGTCCAGCGCGTCGGCGTACGACGTGGCGAGACGCGACCAGGCGGGTCCGACCGGGAGGGGGGAGCCGCTGAGCATCGTGCTGCAGACCAGTCCGGAGACGACGACCTGGAGGCCGACCACGGCGGGGCCCGGCAGCCGCCACCAGCGGGCCAGCACGCCGGTGCCGGCCACGACGACGGCGAGCACGAACAGGGGACCGAGGAACCGGCCGGGCACCATCGTGAACCCGCTCCACGACCACATCGCCACCCAGGTGGTGGCGGCGGCGGTGCCGGCGAGGACCAGGTCCGCGCCGGTGCCGCTGCGGCGGCGGGCGCTCACCGGACCACCTCGGGTCCGGGTCCCGCCGGTCCGCCGGACCGGGACAGCTGGGCGCCGCTGCGGCCCAGCTCCTGCCAGACGTTGTCGAGCCGGTCCCGGGGGCGCAGCGGGACAGCCCGCCAGCCCTGCTGGGTCAGCACCGGGGTGGAGCCGCCGGTGCTGGACGCGGGGGAGACCCAGGCGTCGACGTCGAGCGCGATCGCCAGCGCCGAGCCGGCGTGCAGCTGCATCCGGCGCAGCACGGGGACGTCCATGGCCTCGACGCTGCCGAACACGGCCACCGTGAGACCGCCGTGCCCGCCCTCGGTGAGCCAGCTGGTGTCGAGGTTCTGGTGGTGGACGGCCTGGACGACGGCCAGCGCCTCGAGCAGGGGGCCGGTGTTGAGGTCCGCGTCGCGGTAGTGCCAGGAGCTGCTGGGGTCCTCGCCGGTGGCGGTCACCAGCCGCACCGTGAACCCGCGGTGGCTGAGGTGCACCGCCACCGACGCGGCGGCGGAGACCGCCGCCTCCAGCGAGGAGGCGATGCCCTGGCCGCGGTGCGCGCGCAGCCGGTTGTCGAGGAAGAGCGTGGCCCGGGACTGCCAGGGCTGCTCCTCGCGGCGCACCATCAGCTCGCCGACCCGGGCCGAGCTGCGCCAGTGCACCCGGCGCAGGTCGTCGCCCCGGCGGTACTCGCGCACCGTGACGTCCTCGGCGCTACCGGTCGCGAAGGCGCGGGGCCGGTTGTCGCCGGAGCCGGTCCAGGCCCCACCGAGCGGGATGTTGGGCAGCGGCACGGTGCGGGGGGTGACCGTGAGCGGGACCGTGGTGCGGAACGAGCGGCCGAGCTCGATCAGGCCGAAGGGGTCGCTGACCCGCACGGTCATCGGGCCGATCTCGAAGCGCCCGCGGACGTCGGAGCGCACCTGGTAGGTCACGTGCCGGCGCCAGCCCTGGCCGATCCCGTCCAGCACGAAGCGGGGCCGGGTGCCGAGCACGTAGGGGACGTGGTCCTCGAGCAGCAGCACGCCGCTGGGGGTGCGGCCCTCGTTGGTGAGGGTGAGGTTGACCCGGGCCGGCTGGCCGGCCGCGACCAGCTGCGGGTTGACGGTGCGGACCAGCGCCAGCCGGTAGCGGCTGCGGGCGAGCAGTGCCGCGGTCACGAGCGGGAGGGCCAGGACGAGCACCCCGACCCGGGTGAGCCCGGACTGGCCGAGCACGATGGCGCAGACGATCGCGGTGACACCCGCGGCCAGGAACGCCCGTCCACGGACGGTCAGGCCGGCGAGCGCCTCACGCACGGTTCCCCTCGGGAACCGGCACGTTCGCGACGATGCCGTCCAGGATCGTGGTGGTCGACCGGCCGCTCATCGCCGCCTCGACGCTGGGCAGCAGCCGGTGGGCCAGGACCGGGCGGGCCAGGGTGTGCACGTCGTCGGGGAGCACGTAGTCACGACCGTGGATGGCGGCCATCGCCTTCGCCGCACGCACCAGGTGCAGCGTCGCCCGCGGTGAGGCACCCAGGGTGAGCTCCTCCGAACGCCGGGTGGCCGCCGTCAGGGCGACGGTGTAGCGCTGCACGGCCTCGGAGACGTAGACCTGGCCCACGATGCCGGTCAGCTTCTGGACCTCGGCGGCGTTGGTCACCGGCTCGAGGTCGTCGAGCGGGTTGCTCCCGGTGTGCGAGTCGAGCATCGCGATCTCGGCGGCCTCGACCGGGTAGCCGACCGAGACCCGGGCCATGAAGCGGTCGCGCTGTGCCTCCGGCAGCGCGTAGGTGCCCTCCATCTCGATCGGGTTCTGGGTCGCGATCACCATGAAGGGGGCCTCGAGCCCGTACGTCGTGTTGTCGACGGTGACCTGCCGCTCCTCCATGCACTCCAGGAGCGCGGACTGCGTCTTGGGCGAGGCCCGGTTGATCTCGTCGCCGACGACGATGTTCGCGAACACCCCGCCGGGCCGGAACTCGAACTCGCGGGTGTTCTGGTTGAACACCGAGACGCCGGTGACGTCGGAGGGCAGCAGGTCCGGCGTGAACTGGATGCGGCGCACCGAGCAGTCGATGCTGCGGGCCAGCGCCTTGCTCAGCATCGTCTTGCCGACGCCGGGCACGTCCTCGATCAGCAGGTGACCCTCGGCCAGCAGCACCACCAGGGTCGAGGACACGACGTCCGGCTTGCCCTCGATGACCCGCTCGATGTTCCTGCGCACCCGACCGACGACCCGCGCGAGGGTCTCGAGGTCGGCTCCTCCCGTGCTCGGAGTTCCCACGTGCGGTCCTTCCCTGTCATGCGCGTCGCGCCAGGCGGCGACGTCCCCAAGCCCAACCGTAGGGCGTCCGGGAAAGATACGCGTCGCGTTCTTTGATGGTTCGGACGACGCGCGCCCTGGTTCGGTTGCGGATCGACTGCCCCTGGTGTGTGTGGGGCCGCGGACCCCCACGTCCTCCACCACCCGCTCCACTTCCCCCCACCGCGGGCGTCGACTCTCCCCACCGGCGCTCCACTTCGGCCTGCTCCGGGCCCGCGCACGCCGCTGACCTGCGCAGATGCCGCAACCACGCCGTCGTACGACGGGCCGCCGACGGGGGAGCGGTCCCGCCCGAAACCGCGGGATTCAGGCGGCGAAACACGCGAGTTATGGTTGACGGTGGGGGGAAGTGGAGTAAAGTGGTGCGCAGTGGAGGGACCGCCCACAGGAGTGACGGGGAGTGGAGGTGCTCGATGTTCTTCATGGGCACCTACACCCCGAAGCTCGACGACAAGGGGCGTCTGTTCCTCCCGGCCAAGTTCAGGGACCAGCTGGCGGAGGGGCTCGTGGTGACTCGAGGGCAGGAGCGCTGTCTGACGGTGTGGCCGATGGCCGACTTCGTCGAGCTCACCCGTCGGGCCCAGGAGGCGCCGGTCACGGTGAAGGGGGCGCGCGACTACACGCGCTTCCTGTTCGCCGGTGCCTCGGAGGAGACCCCCGACAAGCAGGGCCGGATCTCGATCACCCCGATGTTGCGCGAGTACGCCTCGCTCGACCGGGACGTGGTGGTCATCGGCGTGATGAACCGGATCGAGATCTGGGACCCGGAGCGCTGGCAGCAGTACTCCGCGGAGCAGGAGGAGAAGTTCTCCGAGCTCAGTGAAGAGGTCTTCCCCGGGGTCTGACCCCGGGCGGCACCACCAGCGGCACCGATCCAACACCGACAACTACACAGGGCGATCCGCAGGACGAGGTCTCGGGCCCGCTCCCTACTTCCTTCGTCATCTGGGGCACCTTCCCCGGTTCCAGAGGGCGACTTCCCATCGGGGAGCGGGCAGGGACCTGGTCCTGCGGATCACCAGCAGCCGGCGCTGCATCCAGCGCCGGCACGCCCGCAGCACCACATCTTTGCCTTGAGGGGGGTCGAGACCATGAGCATCGCACCTGTGGCACCGGTTCGCCGGGTGCGTCACCAGGCCCGGGAGGCAGCCGCCGTGATGGCGTTCTCGGCCGCCACGTCGATCGGCCTGGCCACCGCCTTCCTCCTCCTCACGAGCCTGGGTCGGTAGGCCCCGACCATGAGCAGCCCCCGCCACGTCCCGGTCCTCCTCGACCGGGTCGTCGCCCTTCTGGCACCCGCGCTCGAGCACGAGGGCGCCGTCATGGTCGACGCCACGCTCGGCCTCGGCGGCCACTCCGAGGCGGTCCTCACCCGCAGCCCCCGGACCCGGGTCATCGGCATCGACCGCGACCCCGCCGCCCTCGAGCTGGCCGGTCGCCGGCTCGAGCCCTTCGGTGACCGCTTCACCGGCGTCCACGCGGTCTACGACGAGCTGCCCGAGGTCCTCGACGAGCTCGGGCTCGACCACGTCGACGCGGTCCTGTTCGACCTCGGCGTCTCCTCGATGCAGCTCGACGTCCGCGAGCGCGGCTTCGCCTACGCCGAGGACGCGCCCCTGGACATGCGGATGGACAAGACCACCGGCCGCACCGCCGCGGACGTCCTCAACACCTACTCCGCCGCCGACCTCACCCGGGTCCTCCGGGAGTACGGCGAGGAGAAGTTCGCCCGCAAGATCGCCGCCGCGATCGTCCGGGAGCGCGAGGTCGAGCCGTTCACCGACTCGGCCCGCCTCGTGGAGCTGCTGTACGCCGAGATCCCGGCGCCCGCGCGTCGTACCGGCGGCCACCCGGCCAAGCGCACCTTCCAGGCGCTGCGGATGGAGGTCAACGACGAGCTCGCCGTGCTGCGCCGGGCGCTTCCCGCGGCCATCGACTCGATCGGCACCGGCGGGCGCGTGGTCGTCGAGTCCTACCACTCGCTGGAGGACCGGCTGGTCAAGCAGGCCTTCACCGCCGCCACCCGCAGCGAGGTCCCCGAGGACCTGCCGTTCATCCCCGAGGGCTCCGAGCCGGCGTTCCGGCTCGTCACCCGGGGGTCGGAGAAGGCCTCGCCCGACGAGATCGCCGAGAACCCCCGCGCCGCGTCGGTCCGCCTGCGCGCCATCGAACGAGTCGCACCCACCACCCGAGGAGCCGCATCATGAGCAGCCCTGCCGTCCAGTTCCGCTCACGCATGCCGCGCATCGCCGAGGCGGCGGTCGAGCGGGCTCGCCTCACGGTCGTCCCGCGCCGTCGGGTCCGGGCGGCCCGGGTGCCGTTCGTGAGCCTGGTGTCGCTCGTCCTGCTCGGCGGCGTGATCGGCCTGCTGCTGTTCAACACCTCCATGCAGCAGGCCTCCTTCGCGGCCACCTCGCTGGAGAGCCAGGCCAGCACGCTCTCGGCGCGTGAGCAGACGCTGCGGATGGAGCTCGACGTGCTCCGCAACCCCCAGCACGTGGCCGAGCAGGCCCGGCGGATGGGCATGGTCACCGCCGGCAGCCCCGCCTTCCTCAGCCTCGCCGACGGCAAGATCCTCGGCGACGCGGCACCGCCGGACCCGGCGCAGAACGTCCGGATCCTCCCGCCGGCCCCCCAGCTGCCCGCGGTGCTGAACCCCGCGCCGACCTACGTCGACGCCCCGGACCAGGGACTCGGCCATGGCCACGGCAACGGCCACGCCAACGGTCACGGCGCGTCCTCGGCGTCCCACGGCCACGGGGACGGTAGAAACGACGCAGCGTCACACGAGAACCACCAGAACCACAAGAACAACCAGCCCCACCAGCCCCAGCACCGCTGAGACCGGAGAGTCCCGTGCCTCCCACCCGCCCCCCGCAACGCGCCGGTCTGCGCCGCCCCCGCGGCAGCCTGCGCGGCGCGGTGCACGTGCGGCTGAGGCTGGGATTCCTGGTCATCGCGATGGTGCTGTCGGTCTTCGCGGGCCGGCTCGTGCAGCTGCAGGGCATCGACCCCAACTCGTACGCCGCGATGGCGGCCGCCGAGGGCATGGTGCAGGTGGCCCTCCAGGCCGAGCGCGGCGACATCCTGGACCGCAACGGCAAGCCGCTGGCCGACTCCGTCGACGGGGAGATGGTCGTCGCCGACCCCTACATGACCTCCGACGATGCGCCGGAGCTGGCGAAGTTCCTCTCCAACCGGCTCGACATCGACTACTTCACGACCCTGAAGAAGCTGCGCGAGAGCGACAGCCGCTTCGAGTACATCGCCCGCCGGGTGCCCTCGACCGTGGCCACCGACGTGGTCAACGCGGCCGGGGAGGCCGGCTTCGAGGGCATCGCCACCCGCCCGGACCCGATCCGCGACTACCCGGCCGGCGACGTGGGGGCCAACCTCGTGGGCTTCATGGGCACCGACGAGGCGCTGGGCGGCCTGGAGCGCACCTTCGACGCCCAGCTGGCCGGCAAGGACGGCTCGGCCCGCTACGAGGTCGGCGGCGGCAACCGGATCCCGCTGGGCGAGAGCACCATCGAGCAGGCGGTCGACGGCAGCGACCTGCGCACCACCATCGACCTCGACCTGCAGTGGTACACCCAGCGGGTCCTGGCCCAGACCGTGCAGGACTCCCGCGCCGAGTCGGGCTTCGCCGTCGTGATGGACACGCGCACCGGCGAGATCCTCGCCGAGGCCGACGACCCGACGTTCGACGCGAACCACCCGCTGGAGTCGTCCGACGAGGACCGCGGCGCCCGCTCGATGAGCGACGTCTACGAGCCGGGCTCGGTGGAGAAGGTGCTGACGCTGAGCGCGCTCATCGACGCCGGGAAGGTCACCCCGCGCACCCGGCTGGAGGTGCCGGGCGAGCTGGACCGCGAGGACCGGCCGATCCACGACTGGTTCCCGCACGGCCTGATCCACCTGACCCTGGCCGGCGTGATCGCCAAGTCCTCCAACATCGGCACCGTCCTGGCCGCCGACAAGTTCGACAGCGGCGAGCTCCGCTCGTACCTCACGAAGTTCGGCCTGGGCCAGCGCACGGACATCGGGGTGCGCGGCGAGACCCAGGGCATCCTGCCCGGCCCCAGTCAGTGGACCCACCAGGTGCAGGACCGCATCGCCTTCGGCCAGTCGCTCTCGGTCAACGCCGTGCAGATGGCGGCCGCCGTCAACACCATCGCCAACGGGGGAGTGCGGGTCTCGCCCAGCCTGATCCAGGGCTCGGCGACCACCGACGACGGCACCGTGGTCGGCAGCGACCACACGACCACCCGCCGCGTCGTGAGCGAGAAGGCCGCCCGCGACACCGCGCACATGATGGAGCGCGTCGTCGACCCCGACGTCGGCGTCGCCCCCGCTGCGGCCGTGCCCGGCTACCGGGTCGCCGGCAAGACCGGTACCGCGCAGCGCGTCGGCGAGGAGTGCGGCTGCTACGACGGCACGTTCACGGTGTCGTTCGCCGGCTTCGCGCCGGCCGACGACCCGCGCTTCACCATCTACGTGGTGGTCCAGAACCCCGGCAACGGCGGCGGCGGTGGCTCGGTCGCAGGACCGGCGTTCTCGAAGATCATGAGCTACGCGCTGCGCCGCTACGCGGTGCCGCCGACCGGCACCCACCCGTCCCGGCTGCCCGTCGAGTGGTGACGGTCACCACGGGCCCGCGGGGGCTCGCAGGCGGCCGGCGCCCGGGCGGTAACCTCGCGTCGTGCTGAGCGACGACCTGGTGGCGGCGACGCGCCCGCAGCATCCCGTCCGGACCCCGCTCGCCGACCTCGCCGCGTGGCTGGAGGCCGGGGCGGCGACCCGGACCAGCGGCGACCTCGGGTCGGCCGAGGTGACCGGCATCTCGCTGAGCTCGCAGCGGATCCGGCCCGGTGACCTGTACGCCGCGCTGCCGGGCGCCCGCGTCCACGGCATCGAGTTCGCCGGCGCGGCGGTGGCCGCGGGTGCGGTGGCGGTGCTCACCGACCCTGCCGGCGCCGACAGCGACGCCGCGCGCTGCGGCGTACCCCTCCTGGTCGTCGACCAGCCCCGCGCCGTCCTCGGCCGGCTGGCGGCCCGCGTGTACGGCGACCCCGCGACCGGCCTGCGGATGATCGGCGTCACCGGCACCCAGGGCAAGACCACCACCACCCGACTGGCCGAGGGGAGCCTGCTGCAGGCCGGCGTGCCGGCCGCGGTGATCGGCACGGTGGGCACCCGGGTCGCGGGCAGCGACCTGAAGACCCCGCTCACGACGCCCGAGGCGCCCGACCTGCACGGCCTGTTCGCGATGATGCGGGAGCGGCACGTCGCCGCCTGCGCGATGGAGGTCTCCAGCCACGCCCTGGTCATGGGGCGGGTCGACGGGGTCGTCTTCGACGTCGCGGTCTTCACCAACCTCGGCCGCGACCACCTCGACTTCCACGCCGACGTGGAGGACTACTTCGCCGCCAAGGCGTCCCTGTTCACCCCCGAGCGCGCCCGGCTCGGGCTGGTGAACGTCGACGACGAGCACGGCCGGCGGCTGGTCGAGGAGGCCACGGTCCCGGTCCGGACGTTCTCGCCCTCCGGGCGCGAGGCGCACTGGCAGGCCGTCGACGTGGAGCTCGAGGCCACCGGGTCCCGCTTCACGATCCTCGGGCCCGACGGCCTCGCCGTCGACGCCGAGGTGCCCCTGCCCGGCGACTTCAACGTGGCGAACGCCCTGGCCGCCGTGGCTGCCTGCGCGGAGGTCGGCTTCGACACCGCCCGCGTCGCCGCCGGCCTGGCTCGCGGCGGGGGCGTCCCGGGCCGCTTCGAGCGGGTGGACGCCGGCCAGGACTTCGCCGTCGTCGTCGACTACGCCCACAAGCCCGACGCGGTCGAGGCGGCGCTGCGCACGCTGCGCCCCCTCACCTCCGGCCGGGTGCTCGTGGTGCTCGGCGCCGGCGGCGACCGGGACCCCGGCAAGCGTCCGATCATGGGCGAGATCGCGGCCCGGCTGGCGGACGTCCTCGTGGTCACCGACGACAACCCGCGCGGCGAGGACCCGGCCGCGATCCGGGCGGCCGTGCTCGCCGGCACCGACGCGGGGTCCGCCGAGGTCCTCGAGATCGGGGACCGCCGGGCCGCGATCCGCGAGGCGGTCCGCCGGGCTCGTCCCGGCGACATCGTGCTCGTCGCCGGCAAGGGCCACGAGACCGGCCAGGAGGTCGCCGGCGTCGTCCACCCGTTCGACGACCGCGAGGTCGCCGCCACGAGCATCCGCGAGGAGCTGGCCAACCGATGATCCCCATGACCCTCGAGGAGATCGCCGCCGTCGTCGGCGGCTCCGTGGACGGGGACCCCACGACCCTCGTCACCGGCGAGGCGTTCCTCGACAGCCGCAGCCCCGTCCCGGACGGGCTCTTCGTGGCGGTGTCGGGGGAGCGGGTCGACGGCCACGACTACGCCGAGCGCGCGCACCACGGCGGGGCCGCCGCCGTCCTGGCCGCCCGGCCCACCGGGGTGCCGGCCGTGCTGGCCGACGACCCGGTCGCGGCCCTCGGCCGCCTGGCCCGGCACGTCCTCGACGCCCTCGACGTGACGGTGCTGGCGCTGACCGGCTCGCAGGGCAAGACCGGCACCAAGGACTACCTCGCCCAGGTGCTGGCCACCGCGGGTCCGACCGTGGCCACCGCCGGCAACTTCAACAACGAGCTCGGGGTGCCGCTCACCGTGCTGCGGGCCGACCGCGACACGGCGTACCTCGTCGTCGAGATGGGTGCTCGGGGCCTGGGCCACATCGCCTACCTGTGCGAGATCGCGCCGCCGCGGGTGGCCGCGGTGATCAACGTGGGGACCGCCCACGTCGGCGAGTTCGGCAGCCGGGAGGCGATCGCGGTCGCCAAGGGCGAGATCGTGGAGTCGCTGCCCCGCGACGGCGTCGCGGTCCTCAACGCCGACGACGAGCTCACGGCGCCGATGGCCGGGAGGACGACGGCCCGGCCGCTCATGTTCGGTGCGGCCGGCGACGTCAGCTGGCGCGGCGTCGAGCTCGACGACCTCGGCCGCCCGTCCTTCGAGCTCGGGTACGCCGGCGAGTGGTGCCCGGTCCGGCTGACCCAGTCGGGCGCCCACCAGGTGCTGAACGCCGCTGCCGCCGCCGCGATGGCACTCGCCGCCGGCCTGTCGCTCCGGCCGGTCGCCGACGCGCTCACCGCGGCGCAGCCCCTCTCGCGCTGGCGGATGGAGATCCACGAGCGGTCCGACGGGCTGGTCGTCGTCAACGACTCCTACAACGCCAACCCGGCGTCCATGACCGCCGCCATCGACGCGCTGGTCGCGATCGGGGGCCGCCGCGGCCGTCGTACCGTCGCCGTCCTCGGGGAGATGAAGGAGCTCGGCGCGGGGGCGCTGGAGGACCACCGCACGGTCGGCCGTGCCGCCGCCGCCGCCGGGGTGGACGTGGTCGTCGCCGTGGGCGACCCGGCCCGGGGGATCGGCGAGGGCGCCGAGGCGACGCCCGGCTGGCCGGGTGTGGCCGTCCACACGGCGGGGCGTGCCGAGGCACTGTCCTGGGTGCGCGAGAATGTCTCGGCGCAGGACGTGGTCCTGGTCAAGGCGTCCCGGGGCGCCGCGCTCGAAGTCATCGCCGACGGACTGCTCGAGGAAGAGGGACCCACGCCCGTGACCCCAGAGGTGAACACCGAGGTGCAGCTGCCATGAGAGCCATCCTGTTGGGCGGCGGCCTGGCCCTCCTGATCTCCCTGCTGGGCACCCGGGGCGCGATCAACCTGTTCACGACCTGGGGCTACGGCCAGGAGATCCGCGACGACGGACCCACCACGCACCACACCAAGCGCGGGACTCCCACCATGGGCGGGGTGGTCATCATCCTGGCCGCCGTCATCGCCTACTTCGCGGCCAAGCTGATCACCCAGAGCATGCCCTCGGCCTCGGCGCTGCTGCTGCTGTTCCTGTTCGTCGGCATGGGGCTCGTGGGCTTCCTCGACGACTTCATCAAGATCTCCAAGCAGCGCAGCCTGGGCCTGCGCAGCAAGGCCAAGATGGTCGGCCAGACCGTCATCGGCGTGGTGTTCGGCGTCCTGGCGCTCTCGCCGGCGCTCGCCGACTCCCGCGGGAAGACGCCGGCGTCGGACCACATCTCGTTCATCCGCGACTACGGCGCGTTCGCCCTGCCGACGATCCTGGCGATCCTGCTGTTCTGGGTGATCATCACCGGCACCAGCAACGCGGTGAACCTCACCGACGGCCTCGACGGGCTCGCCACCGGCGCCTGCGTGATGGTCTTCGGGGCCTACTCGCTGGTGAACATCTGGCAGAACAACCAGTCCTGCGAGCTGAGCCCCGGCCCGAGCTGCTACGAGGTGCGCGACCCGCTCGACCTCGCGGTCGTCGCCGCGGCCATCACCGGCGCCTGCTTCGGGTTCCTGTGGTGGAACGCCTCGCCGGCGTCCATCTTCATGGGCGACACCGGCTCGCTCTCGCTGGGCGCGGCCCTGGCCGGGTTCGCGATCCTCACCCGCACCGAGATGCTGCTGGTCATCCTGGGCGGCCTGTTCGTGGCCGTCACCTTGTCGGTGATGGTGCAGGTGACCACCTTCAAGGTCACCCGGCGCCTGACCGGGACCGGCAAGCGGGTCTTCCGGATGACCCCGCTGCACCACCACTTCGAGATGCTCGGCTGGGAGCAGATCACGGTCGTGATCCGCTTCTGGATCATCACCGGCCTGTGCGTGGCGGCCGGCCTGGGCGTCTTCTACGCCGAGTGGGTGGCGGGCAGTTGAGCGCGCGGCCCGACGTGCAGGCCCTCGGGCGCCGCGACTCCTGGGAGGGCGTGCGCGCCGTCGTCGCCGGGTTCGGTGTCTCCGGCTTCGCCGCGGCCGACAACCTCAACCACCTCGGTGCCACCGTCACGGCGCTCGACGAGTCCGACGGCGGCCCCGACAGCGACCGGCGCGAGAAGGCCGAGCTGTTGGAGGTGCTCGGCGCGACCGTCCGCCTGGGCGAGGGCGCGACCGCGACCCTGCCCGACGACGTCGACCTGGTGGTCACCTCGCCCGGCTGGAAGCCGTCCGCCCCGCTGCTCGCCCAGGCCCGCGCCCGAGGGATCCCGATCTGGGGCGAGGTCGAGCTGGCCTGGCGGCTGCGCGACCCGAACCACCAGGCCCCGTGGCTCTGCGTGACCGGCACCAACGGCAAGACCACCACCGTGCAGATGCTCGACGCGATCCTGCGGGCCGCCGGCCTGCGCAGCGTGGCGGTCGGCAACGTCGGCCTGCCGATCGTCGAGGCCGTGATGGACCCCGAGCCGTACGACGTGCTCGCGGTCGAGCTGTCCAGCTTCCAGCTGCACTACACCGACTCCATGAGCGCGGAGTCGGCCGCCGTCCTCAACGTCGCCGAGGACCACCTCGACTGGTACTCCTCGATGGCCGAGTACGCCGCCGACAAGGGCCGCATCTACGAGCGGGTGCAGCGCGCCTGCGTCTACAACGCGGCCGACCCGGAGACCGAGCGGCTGGTGCGCGAGGCCGACGTCATGGAGGGCGCCCGGGCGATCGGGTTCACCCTCGGCATGCCCGGCGTGGGGATGCTCGGCGTGGTCGAGGACATCCTGGCCGACCGCGCCTTCATCGAGCAGCGCGACACCAGCGCCGCCGAGCTGTGCACGCTGTCCGACCTCGCGTCGCCGGCGCCGCACTTCATCGCCAACGCGCTCGCGGCGGCGGCGCTGGCCCGGGCCCACGGGGTCTCCCAGGCCGCGGTCCGCGAGGGGCTGCGTTCCTTCCGGCCCGACGGGCACCGGATCGCGACCGTGGCCGAGATCGACGGGGTCACCTGGGTCGACGACTCCAAGGCCACCAACCCGCACGCCGCCCAGTCCTCGCTCCAGGCCTACGAGCCCGTGGTGTGGGTCGCCGGTGGGCTCGCGAAGGGGGCCCGGTTCGACGAGCTGGTGCTCGCGGTGCACCACCGGCTGCGGGGCGTCGTACTGCTCGGGCGTGACCGTGATCTCATCGCCGCGGCGCTTTCGCGACACGCGCCCGATGTGCCGGTCATCGTCGTCGGCGACGACGAGACTGGTCCCGACAGTGCTGAAGAGAAGCGTGGCTCCATGGAGCGCGTCGTGGAGGCAGCAGCCGCGTTGGCCCGACCCGGCGACACGGTCCTGCTGGCTCCCGGATGTGCCTCGATGGACATGTTCGTGAACTACGCCGCGCGGGGGGATGCCTTCGCGGAAGCGGTGCGCAGGAAGCAGCAACCTTAGGCGGCGATCCGGGGGAGGGGAGGCGACGCGATGACGACCGCGAACCCCGAGCAGTCCCGACGTCGTGGCCAGTCCGGCCCGCTCAGCTGGTACGCCGCGCTCCGCGAGGCGCTGGACCGGCCGCTGACGTCCTACTACCTGCTGCTCGGCGCCTCGGCGCTGCTGCTCACCATCGGCCTGATCATGGTGCTGAGCGCCTCGAGCGTCTACTCCTTCCAGCAGAACGACGGCGACTCCTACGCGATCGTCAAGCGCCAGCTGATGTGGGTGGCGATCGGGCTGCCGGCGGCGTGGCTCGCCAGCCGGCTGTCCCAGCGCTTCATCCGGCGCATGGTGTGGCTGGGCTACGGCGTCTCGCTGGCGCTGCTGCTCCTCACCGCCAAGTTCGGTGTGGTCATCAACGGCAACAGGAACTGGCTGCCCCTCGGCCCGATCGTGATCCAGCCCGCGGAGATCGCGAAGCTCGCCCTGATCCTGTGGGCGGCGCACGTCTACGCCCACAAGGACCGGCGGCTCGGCGACCTGCACCAGGTCCTGATGCCGGTGGTGCCGGGCATGCTGCTCGCCACCGGGCTGGTCGTCGTCGGTCGCGACCTCGGCACGGCGCTGGTGCTCTTCGCGATCCTGCTCGGCATGCTGTGGGTGGTCGGGGCGCCGGCGCGCTTCTTCGTCGTGTGCATCTCGGTGGTCAGTGTCGCGGCGATCTTCCTGGCCTCGACCAGCCCCGAGCGGCTGGCCCGCATCACCAACTTCGCCGACCCGTTCAAGGACTTCCACGACACCGGGTGGCAGCCGGCGCACGGGCTCTACGCGCTGTCCACCGGCGGCTGGTTCGGGCAGGGGATCGGCGCCAGCCAGCAGAAGTGGGGCGACCTGCCCGAGGCCCACACCGACTTCATCTTCGCGGTGCTGGGGGAGGAGCTCGGGCTCGTCGGCACCCTCCTGGTGATCGCGCTCTTCCTCACCATCGCGTTCGCCGCGCTCCGGGTCGCGCGTGACACCAAGGACCCGTTCGTCCGCTACGCCACCTTCGGCGTCATCGTGTGGCTGCTCGGCCAGATGATCATCAACGTCGGCATGGTGCTGGCGCTGCTGCCGGTCATCGGCATCCCGCTGCCGCTGGTCTCCTACGGCGGCTCCTCGCTCGTGCCCACCCTGGTCGCCCTCGGCCTGCTGATCGGCTTCGCGCGCCGCGAGCCCGACGCGGCCCGGGCCCTGGCCCAGCGCCGGCGGGCCCGTTCGGCCGGGCTCTCGGCCGGCCGGGTCACCGGCCGGGGCCTGTAGCCGAACGGCTAGGTTTGCGTCGATGCGCGTACTCCTCGCCGGCGGCGGCACCGCCGGCCACACCTCGCCCCTGCTCGCGACCGCGGACGCCCTGCGCCGGCTGGTCCCCGACGTCGAGGTCACCTGCCTCGGCACCCCCCGCGGCCTGGAGAACCGGGTCGTCCCCGAGGCCGGCTACCCCCTCGAGCTGATCCCGCCGGTGCCGCTGCCCCGGCGCCCCAACGCCGACCTGGCCAAGGTGCCGGCGCGGCTGCGCGGGGCGGTGAAGGAGACGCTGGCGATCCTCGACCGGGTGCGCCCCGACGTCGTCGTCGGCTACGGCGGCTACGTGTCGATGCCGGCGTACGTCGCCGCCCGGCGCCGCAAGCTCCCCCTGGTGGTCCACGAGCAGAACGCCCTGCCCGGCCTGGCCAACAAGGTCGGCGCCCGGCTCGCGACCCGGGTCGCGGTGTCCTTCCCCGACACCAAGCTGCCGCACGCCGAGTACGTCGGGCTCCCGATCCGGCCGCTCATCTCCCGGCTCGACCGGGCCGCGATGCGTGCCGAGGCGCGTGCGTTCTTCGGCCTCGACCCGGACCGGCCCACGCTGCTCGTGACCGGTGGCTCGCAGGGTGCCCGGCGGCTCAACCAGTCGGTCTCCGCCGCCGCGCCCGCCCTCGCCGACGCGGGGGTGCAGGTCCTCCACGTCATCGGCCCGAAGGGCGAGGCCACGCCCGCCCCCACGGAGGTGCCCTACGTCGTGCTCGACTTCGTCGACCGCATGGACCTCGCCCTGGCCGCCGCCGACCTGTTCATCGGCCGGGCCGGCGCCTCCAGCGTGACCGAGGCCGCGGCGACCGGCCTGCCGGCGATCTTCGTGCCGCTGCCGATCGGCAACGGCGAGCAGGAGCACAACGCGCGTCCGGTCGTGGACGCCGGCGGCGCCCTCCTGGTGGCGGACGCCGCGATGACGCCCGAGTGGGTCGCGGCCACCGTCCCCGGCCTGGCCACCGACCCCGAGCGCCTCGCGGCGATGGGCGCGGCCGCGGCCGGCCTGATCCCGCGCGACGCCGACGACAAGCTCGCCCGGATCGTCGTCGAGGCGGCGGGAGCGAAGCGATGAAGGTCCCGGTCCCCGACGAGATCCTCCCGGCCGACCGGCTCGGCCGGGTCCACTTCGTGGGCATCGGCGGCGCCGGGCTGTCCGGCATCGCGCGGATCATGCTCGGTCGCGGCATCACGGTCAGCGGGAGCGACGCCCACGACTCGCCGACCCTGGAGGCGCTGCGGGCCCTCGGTGCCCGGGTCGACCTCGGCCACGACGCCGCGCACGTCGCCGGCGCCGACACCCTGGTCGTCTCGACCGCGGTCCGCGAGGACAACCCCGAGTACGTCGAGGCGGTGCGCCAGGGGCTGCGGATCCTGCCCCGCTCCGCCGCGCTCGCCGCCGTGATGTCCGGACGCCGGGTGCTGGCCGTCGCCGGTACCCACGGCAAGACCACGACGACCTCGCTGCTGACCGTCGCCCTGCAGGCGGCCGGCGCCGACCCGACGTACGCCGTCGGCGGCGACCTCGCCGCGACCGGGCGCAACGCCGAGGAGGGGTCCGGCTTCCTCTTCGTCGCGGAGGCCGACGAGAGCGACGGGGCGTTCCTCGTCTACCGCCCGCACGCCGCGATCGTCACCAACGTCGAGGCCGACCACCTCGACAACTGGGGGACCGAGGAGGCCTACAAGGCCGCCTTCGTGGACTTCCTGGACCGGATCGACCCGGCCGACGAGGGCGGCTTCCTGGTCTGCTGCGTCGACGACGCCGGGGCTGCCGACCTCGCCCGCGCCGCACGCGAGCGCGGCATCACCGTGGTCGGGGTGGGGGAGTCCGCCGGCGCGGACGTGCGCGCGGTCGACCTGCGGTTCGCCGGCACCACCTCGACCTTCACCGTCCACGACGGCGACACGGCGCTGGGTGAGGTGACCCTGCAGATCCCGGGCCGTCACTACGTCCTGGACGCCCTGGCCGCGCTCACCGTCGGGCTGCGGCTGGGCCACCCCTTCGCCGACCTGCGCACGGGTCTCGAGGGCTTCACCGGCACCCGGCGGCGCATGGAGCGCAAGGGCGAGGCCGGCGGGGTCCGGGTCTACGACAGCTACGCCCACCACCCCGTCGAGATCGCCGGCGACCTCCAGGCCGCCCGGGCGGTCGCGGGGGAGGGACGCCTCGTCGTCGCCTACCAGCCGCACCTCGTCTCCCGCACCCGCATCTTCGGCACCGCCATGGGCGAGGCCCTCGGGGCGGCCGACGAGGTGGTCGTGCTCGACGTGTACCTCGCGCGCGAGGACGCCGACCCCGAGGTGACCGGCGCGCTCGTGGCCGGCGCCGTGCCGCTCCCGCCGGAGCGGGTCGCCTTCGTCCCCGACTTCGACGCCGTCCCGGCCGAGCTCGTGGCGCGGGCCCGCCCGGGTGACCTGGTCCTGACCCTGGGTGCCGGCAGCGTCACCGAGCTGGGTCCGCGGGTGCTCGACCTGCTCCGTGGGGCCGCCGATGCCTAGCCCGCTGCGCGGTTCCACCCGGACGGACCCGCCGGCCGACCGGACCGCCCTGCAGAGCCGGCGTCGGTTCGCCCGGCGCCAGTGGGCCCGCCGCTGGCTCGCGTGGAAGTACGTCGTGGCCCTGTTCCTCGTCGTCGCCGCCGCGGCGGCCGGGGTGTGGGCGGTCTACTTCTCCTCGCTGCTCGCCGTCCAGGGAGTGACGGTGACCGGGGCGACCACCGTCGGCTCGGCCCAGATCCGGTCCGCGGCAGCGGTGCCGACGGGGGAGCCGCTGGCCGGTCTCGACCTCGACCAGATCCGGGCCCGGGTCGAGGCGCTCGCGGTCGTCAGGTCCGCCGACGTCACCCGCCAGTGGCCCGACCAGGTGCTGATCCGGGTCCAGGAGCGCGAGGCCGTCGCCGTCGTGGAGATCGGCGGCCGGCTGCGCGGCATGGACGCCGACGGCGTGGTGTTCCGCGACTACCGGCAGGCCCCGCCGGGACTGCCGCACGTCCGGACCTCCACCGACACCCGCAGCGAGGCCCTCCAGGAGGCGGCCCGGGTGGTCTCGGCGCTGCCCGCCGACCTCGCGGAGCGCGTCGACCACGTCGAGGTCGAGAGCGTCGACCAGATCTCCCTGGTGCTGGGCGACGGCCGCAAGGTCATGTGGGGGAGCGCGGAGCAGTCCGACCAGAAGGCCGAGGTCATCGCCGCCCTGCTGGTCGCCAAGCGGGCGCAGGAGTACGACGTCAGCGTCCCCGAGCAGCCCACGACCCGCTGATCGGGCCGGCACACCGCACGAAACCCCGCGCGGATCGACGCGCGCCCCGCGTGTCTGCGCGATTCCTCGGCGATCCCTGCCTACTGTCTACACCACGACGAGGTTGACATAACTATAACCCTCAGCCTGAGGGTCAGGGTTTGCCCGACCGAGTCGATTCCCCACCAGGGCACGAAACCGTACGTCCGACGTTCCGGACACGATCAGCGAGAGGCGAATCCGCCGTGGCAGCAGCGCAGAACTACCTGGCCATCATCAAGGTCGTGGGCATCGGTGGTGGTGGGGTCAACGCCGTCAACCGGATGATCGAGGTCGGCCTCAAGGGCGTCGAGTTCATCGCGATCAACACCGACGCGCAGGCGCTCCTCATGAGTGACGCCGACGTCAAGCTCGACATCGGCCGCGAGCTGACCCGCGGCCTCGGCGCCGGCGCCAACCCCGACGTGGGTGCCAGGGCCGCCGAGGACCACGCCGACGAGATCGAAGAGGTCATCAAGGGCGCCGACATGGTCTTCGTGACCGCCGGTGAGGGCGGTGGCACCGGCACCGGAGGCGCTCCCGTCGTGGCCCGGATCGCACGCTCGCTGGGCGCGCTGACGATCGGTGTCGTGACCCGGCCCTTCGCGTTCGAGGGCCGCCGCCGCGCCAACTCCGCCGAGGAGGGCATCGCGCGGCTGCGCGAGGAGGTCGACACCCTGATCGTGATCCCCAACGACCGGCTGCTGTCGATCAGCGACCGCAACGTCTCGGTGCTCGATGCGTTCAAGCAGGCCGACCAGGTGCTGCTCCAGGGTGTCTCGGGCATCACCGACCTGATCACGACGCCCGGCCTGATCAACCTCGACTTCGCCGACGTCAAGTCGGTCATGGCCGACGCGGGCTCCGCGCTGATGGGCATCGGCTCGGCCCGCGGTGAGGACCGCGCGGTCGCCGCCGCGGAGATGGCCGTCTCCAGCCCGCTGCTCGAGGCCTCGATCGACGGCGCGTACGGCGTGCTGCTCTCGATCGCCGGCGGCTCCGACCTCGGCCTGTTCGAGATCAACGAGGCCGCGGCGCTGGTGGCCCAGGCCGCCCACGCCGAGGCCAACATCATCTTCGGTGCCACGATCGACGACGCCCTCGGCGACGAGGTCCGGGTGACCGTCATCGCCGCCGGCTTCGACGGTGGCCAGCCCAAGAAGCGCGACGAGGGCACGGTGCTGCGGCGCGAGTCCCGCCCCCAGCAGACGCAGGAGGAGACGCGTTCCGCCGCCGCCCAGGTGGCCACGCGGCGGCCCGAGGAGAAGGTGTCCGCGGGTGTCTCCTTCCGGTCCTCCGACCCCACTCCTTCTGTCGAGCGGCGGGAGCAGTCGCCGGCTCCGGCCAAGCAGGCCCCCCAGCCCGCCCCTGCGCCCGCGCCCGCGAAGCAGCCCCGCCAGGTCCAGTTCGACGACGACGACCTGGACGTGCCCGACTTCCTGAAGTGACGGGTGTACTCCCACCGCGACGCCCTCGGCCCCGTCGACCTGGCCTTCACGGACAGGTACGGCGGGGTCAGTGGCGTGCCCTTCGACTCCCTCAACCTCGCCATCACCGGTGAGGACGACGCGGCCTCCCGCGCCGAGAACCTCCGTCTGGTGATGGCCGACTTCGCCCCGGGGGCGACGGTCGCCGACCTCCACCAGGTGCACGGGGCGAGGGTCCACGTCGTCGGCGACACCCCGGCCGGCCCCCGGCCGGAGGCCGACGGCATCGTGACCGACCGCCCCGACGTCGTACTGGTGGTGCGCGCCGCCGACTGCGTGCCGGTGCTGCTCGCGGACCCGGAGGCCGGGGTCATCGGTGCCGCCCATGCCGGCCGACCCGGCCTGGCCGCCGGGGTCGTGGTCCGCACGGTCGAGCGGATGCGCGAGCTCGGCGCGGCCCGCATCACCGCCTGGGTGGGCCCGCACGTGTGCGGCGCCTGCTACGAGGTCCCCGAGGCGATGCAGGCCGAGGTCGCCGCGATCGAGCCGGCCAGCGCGGCCACCACCTCCTGGGGGACGCCCGCCCTCGACATCGGCGCCGGTGTCCGCGCTCAGCTGGAGCGGGCCGGGGTCGCCGTGGTCGACGCCTCCCGGTGCACCCGTGAGTCACCGGACCTCTACTCCTACCGGCGCGACGGCCAGGCCGCGGGCAGGCTGGCCGGCCTGGTCCGGCTGCACGACCGGGCGGAGGCCGGGTGAGCCGCCGCGACGAGATCGCCGGCAACCTCGCGACGGTGCGCGCCCGGATCGCCGGCGCCTGCGCCGACGCGGGGCGTGACCCGGCCGAGGTGCGGCTGGTCGTCGTCACCAAGTTCTTCCCCGCCTCCGACGTCCGGCTCCTCGCCGACCTCGGCGTCACGGACGTGGGGGAGAACCGCCACCAGGAGGCGCAGGCGAAGGTCGCCGAGTGCGCGGACGTGCCGCTCACCTGGCACTTCATCGGCGCGCTCCAGAGCAACAAGGCCGCCGCGGTCGCGTCGTACTCCCAGGTCGTGGAGTCCGTGGACCGGGTCAAGCTGGTCGCCCCGCTGGCGCGGGGGGCCCACGAGCGGCCGACACCCCTGGACTGCCTGCTGCAGGTCAGCCTGGACCCGCCGCAGGCGCGGGGCCGGGCCGGCGCCGACCCCGAGCAGCTCGAGGAGCTGGCGGGCGCGGTCGCCGACGCCCCGCCGCTGCGGCTGCGCGGCCTGATGGCCGTGGCGCCGCTGGGCGAGGACCCGGCGGCGGCGTTCGGCCGGCTGGCCCGGATCAGGCAGGACTTCCTCACCGGACATCCCACCGCGGACTGGCTCTCGGCGGGGATGAGCGGGGACCTCGAGCAGGCGGTTCGCGCGGGCGCGACACACGTGCGTGTCGGCAGTGCGATCCTCGGAACGAGGCCACGTGTCAAGTAGGGTCAAAACCACCAAGACAGCGCCCGGCACCCGGGGGCTCGTGATCACCGGAGGACAACAGTCATGAGCGGCGCGATGCGCAGGATCGGCGAGTACCTCGGCTTGGTCGAGGACACCGGCCGGTACGACGACTACGACGGCGAGTACGAGACCCAGGACCAGCCGGCCGTGGCGCCCGCCCGTGCCCCCAAGGTGCGCGAGCCCCGACCCGCGCCCGTGTCCGACCTCGCCGAGCGTCGGCGGCCGCCGGCGCCCGGACCCACCGGAGTGGTGGCCGAGCTGTCCCGGATCACGACCCTGCACCCGCGCACCTACAACGAGGCGCGCACCATCGGTGAGAACTTCCGCGACGGCACGCCGGTGATCATGAACCTCTCGGAGATGGACGACAACGACGCCAAGCGCCTCGTCGACTTCGCTGCCGGACTGGTGTTTGCGACCCGTGGCACGATCGAGCGGGTGACCAACAAGGTCTTCCTGCTCTCGCCGCCCAACGTCACGGTCGCCGCCGAGGACAAGCAGCGGATCGCCGAGGACGGATTCTTCAACCAGAGCTAGGTCTTCTCCACGTGCACATTGCCGGACAGGTCATCGAGGGCCTGCTGTGGTTCTTCATCGCGCTGCTCTGGATCCGGTTCGTCGTGGACTGGGTCCAGGTGTTCGCGCGGTCGTGGAGCCCCCGCGGGCCGCTCCTGGTGCTGCTGGAGGTGGTCTACTCCATCACCGACCCGCCGATCCGGGCGTTGCGGCGGGTCATCCCGCCGCTGCGGCTGGGAAGTATTGCGCTGGACCTGAGTTTTCTGATCGTGATGATCAGTGCCTACGTATTACTGCGCATCAACCGTGAGATCTTCTTCTGATCCCGCAAGCGCTATTGTTCGACGAAGAGTTCTATTTACTGCGATCAATGAATGGGTGAGGTCATGCCGCTGACGCCTGAGGACGTGAGCAACAAGCGCTTTACTCCCGTCCGGCTCCGCGAGGGCTACGACATGGGGGAGGTCGACCAGTTCCTCGACGAGGTGGAGGCCGAGCTCGCGCGGCTCACGAAGGAGAACGACGACCTCCGGTCGAAGTTGTCCTCGGCCCAGGGTGCTCCCGTGGCCGAGAAGGCTCCCGAGCGTCCCAAGGTGGAGGAGAAGGCCCCCGAGCCGACCCCCGCCCCCGCTCCTGCCCCTGCTCCGACCCCGATGGTCGCTGCGAGCCCGGTCGAGACGATCCGCGTCGAGACCGTGCCCGAGGCCTCCAACGCCGCCGCGCGCCTGCTCGAGATCGCGACCCGCAACGCCGACGAGCTCGTCGAGGAGGCCAAGAACGAGGCCGACCGCATCGTCGGCGAGGCCCGCACCAAGGCCGAGCGGCTCGAGTCGGAGTCCAAGGGCAAGGCCGACCGGCTCGAGGCCGACGCGCGCACCCGCGCGCAGATGCTCGACTCCGAGACCGCCGAGCGCCGCCAGCAGATGTTCGGCGACCTGGAGAAGGAGCGCGACAAGCTCAACGGCGAGGTGGAGAACCTCCGCTCCTTCGAGCGCGAGTACCGCTCCCGCCTGAAGAGCTACTTCAGCCAGCAGCTCGAGGCGCTCAACGGCTCCTCCGAGACCGCGGCGCCCTCGGACGAGCAGCGTGCGCCCAAGCGGCTGCGCTCGATCCTGGGCGAGGACGACGGCTGATCACCGGCGCCGGGAGACCCGGCGCCACCTGAGCACCGACCGAGGCGACGGCCGGCCCCCTGAGGGGGTCGGCCGTTCCCCATTTCTCGGTGTGCCGCCTTTGAACGTTTGTGCGGAGCGGCTACCCTCCCTCAACACTGTGGCTCCCGCCACACGTGCCCCGGCTCGAGGGAGGCCACCGTCCCATGGCTCGCAGTACTCGCAAGTCGCTCGCTGGACAGGCAGCCTCGGCCGCCCGGAAGGTCGTCGGACGACGCTCGGCCCGCTCGGCCGACGAAGGGGCGACGTCCGCCACCGCCACCAAGACCGCCGCCACCCGCAGCTCGGCACCCGCGGCGAAGTCCACGACCGCCAAGAAGGCGGTGAAGAAGACGGCGCCCGCGAAGGCCACGCCGGCCAAGAAGGCGCCTGCCGCCAAGACCACGCCGGCCAAGAAGGCGGCGCCGGCCAAGAAGGCCACGCCTGCCGCCAAGACCACGCCGGCCAAGAAGGCGGCGCCGGCCAAGAAGGCCGTCGCGGAGAAGAAGGCCGCGCCCGCCAAGAAGACGGCGCCGACCAGGAGCGCCGCCGCCAAGAAGACCACGCCGGCCAAGAAGGCGGCGCCCGCGAAGAAGACGACACCCGCGAAGGCGGTGAAGAAGACGACCCCCACGAAGAAGGCACCCGCCAGCGCCCTGGTGGTGAAGGAGGGCGAGGAGGCGTGGACCAAGGCGGAGCTCGCCGAGGTGCTCTCCGAGCTGCACGAGCAGCGTGAGCACAGCGCCCGGATCGTCGCCGAGCAGGAGATCGAGCTCTCCGGGCTGATGCGGGACGCCGGCGACGGCGCCGGGCACGACCAGGCCGACCTGGGCGCCACCAGCTTCGAGCGCGACCACGAGCTGACCGTGCTCAGCAACGAGCGCGACAAGCTGGCCCAGATCGAGCGCGCCCTGGCCCGCATCGACGACGGCACCTACGGGGTGTGCGAGTCCTGCGGCAACCCCATCGGCAAGATGAGGCTCATGGCGTTCCCGCGTGCCACACTGTGCATGACATGCAAGCAGCGCGAGGAACGTCGCTGAGCGACGCCACCAACTCCCATCCAGCCGGCTCCACGAGCTCTCGACGAGCGCGACTGACCGCACTCTTCGCGGTCGTCGCGCTCGCGGCGTACGCCGTCGACCTCGGCACCAAGCTCCTCGCCGTGTCCCGGCTGAGCGGGCGCCCCGACGTCAGCGTCGTCGGCGAGCTGCTGGTGCTGCACCTGACCCGCAACCCCGGGGCCGCGTTCAGCACCGGCACGGAGTACACCGTGGCGCTGACCTGTGTCGCCATCGTGGCGGTGGTCGTGGTGGTCCACCTCAGCCGCCGGCTCGGCAGCGTCGGCTGGGCGGTCGCGCTGGGGCTGCTGCTCGCCGGGGTCGCCGGCAACCTGACCGACCGGCTCTTCCGCGAGCCGGGACCGTTCCGCGGCCATGTCATCGACTTCCTGATGCTGCCGCACTGGCCGGTCTTCAACGTCGCCGACATGTGCATCAACGCGGCCGCGGTGATCATCCTGGTCCAGGCCTCCCGCGGGATCCGGATCAACGGCATGCCCACCTCCGACCGTCGGGAGGAGTCCGCGTGACCGCCGCCGCCGACCACCGTCTGCTGCCGGTGCCGGACGGGCTGGCGGGGGAGCGCGTCGACGCCGCACTGGCGCGCATGTTCGGGCTGTCCCGCACCCGCGCCGCCGAGCTGATCGCCGAGGGCCACGTGCTCGTCGACGGGGCGGGCGTGGGCAAGAGCGACCGGGTGCTGCCCGGCTCGATGCTCGACGTGACGATCCCGGCGACCAGGGACCCGCTCGCGCTGGTCCCCGAGATCGTCGAGGGGATCAAGATCATCCACGACGACGACTCGATCGTGGTCATCGACAAGCCGGTGGGCGTGGCCGTGCACCCGTCGCCCGGGTGGTCGGGGCCGACCGTGGCGGGCCACCTCGCCGGCGCCGGCTTCCGGATCGCCACCAGCGGTGCCTCGGAGCGGCAGGGCATCGTCCAGCGCCTCGACGTCGGCACCTCGGGCGTGATGGTGATCTGCAAGTCCGAGCACGCCTACTCGCTGCTGAAGAACGCGTTCCGCCAGCGGACGGTCGACAAGACCTACCACGCGCTGGTCCAGGGCCACCCCGACCCGCTCGAGGGCACCGTCGACGCCCCGATCGGCCGGCACCCGCGCGCCGACTACAAGTTCGCGGTGATGGCCGACGGCCGGCACAGCGTGACCCACTACGAGACCCTCGAGGCGCACCGCTTCGCGAGCCTGCTCGAGATCCACCTCGAGACCGGGCGGACCCACCAGATCCGCGTGCACATGGCCGCGCTGAAGCACCCGTGCGTCGGTGACCTGACCTACGGCGCGGACCCGGTGCTGGCGCGACGTGTGGGGCTGGAGCGCCAGTGGCTGCACGCCGTACGCCTGGGCTTCGAGCACCCGGACACCGGGGAGTACGTCGAGTACGAGTCGACCTACCCCGACGACCTCGCGCACGCCCTCGAGGTCATCCGAGATGCCCACTGACGGGCTCGACCTGTCCCTGCGTCGGGCCGAGCCTGACGACGCGACCCCGGTGGCGGACCTCTACTCGCAGGCCCGGGTGGCCGCGGTCCCGCTGATGCCGCCCGCGCTGCACACCAACGCGGAGGACCGCGCCTGGTTCGCGACCCAGCTGGCCCGCCCGACCCACGAGGCGTGGGTGGCCGAGCGCGACGGCCGGCTGCTGGGGTACGCCCTGATGGACGCGGTGTGGCTCGACCACCTCTTCGTCCGTGCCGACGCGACCGGCCGGGGCGTCGGCGGCGTGCTGCTCGACCTCGTGAAGTCGCTGCGGCCCGACGGCTTCTCGCTGTGGGTCTTCGAGTCGAACTCGGGAGCACGGCGCTTCTACGCCAGGCACGGGCTCGTGGAGCTCGAGCGCACCGACGGCGCCGGCAACGAGGAACGCGCACCCGACATCCGGATGGCCTGGCCGGGGTGCGACCCGCGCGGCTTCTTCGGCCGCCTGCTCACCGACGTCGACGACCAGATCGCCGACCTCACGGCGCGCCGGGCCGCCCTGACCAGGGCCCTCGCCGCGCTGCCCGGGGCTCCCGCTCCCTGACCGGGGCGGCTGTCGGTGCGCCCTGCCACCATGGGTCCGACGGTTCGCGTAGGCTGGCGTCCTTCCCCCAGGATCGCCGCCATGCCACAGGCCGTGGTCGATGCTGCATGCCCGAACGATTTGATCTCGAGGAGCGCCCCGCGACGATGGCGACAGGTTCACAGGACTCCTTCGTCCACCTCCACGTCCACACCGAGTACTCCATGCTCGACGGTGCGGCGCGGCTGGGAGCGCTGACCGAGCGCGCCGCCGAGCTCGGGATGCCGGCGGTGGCGATGACCGACCACGGCAACGTGTTCGGGGCCTACGAGTTCTACAAGAAGGCGAAGGCCGCCGGGGTCAAGCCGATCATCGGGATCGAGGCGTACTTCGCGCCCAACATCTCCCGGTTCGAGCGCAAGGGCGTCAACTTCTACGACGGCGGCCCCGACGACGTCTCCGCGCGGGGTGCCTACACGCACATGACCCTGCTCTCGGAGAGCACCGAGGGCATGCACAACCTGTTCCGGCTCTCGACCGGCGCCTGGCGCGACGGCTTCTTCAAGCACCCGCGCATGGACCGCGAGCTGCTCGCGCAGCACAGCAAGGGCATCATCGGCACGACCGGGTGCCCGTCCGGCGAGGTGCAGGTGCACCTGCGCTACGGCAACTACGACGCCGCCCGCAAGGCCGCCGGCGACTTCCAGGACATCCTGGGCCGGGAGAACTACTTCCTCGAGCTGATGGACCACGGGCTCGACATCGAGAACCGCGTCCGCGACGGCCTGCTCCGGCTCGCCCAGGACCTGCAGATCCCGCTGCTGGCGACCAACGACTCCCACTACGTCAACCGCGAGGACGCGAAGTCGCAGGAGCACCTGCTCTGCATCAACTCCGGCAGCACCATGGACATCCCCGCCGGCGACGGCCCGGGGCAGCGCTTCGCGTTCAGCGGCGACGGCTACTACATCAAGTCCGCGCAGGAGATGCGGGCGCTGTGGGTGGACAAGTACAACCTCCGCGAGGCCTGCGACAACACGCTGCTCATCGCCGAGCGCTGCGACGTCAGCTTCACCGAGGGCAACGGCACCTTCATGCCGCGCTTCCCCTGCCCGCCCGGCGAGAACGAGGACTCCTGGCTGGTCAAGGAGGTCGAGAAGGGGCTGCAGTTCCGCTACCCGGGCGGTGTCCCCGACCACGTGCGCAAGCAGGCCGACTTCGAGGTCGGGGTCATCACCCAGATGGGCTTCCCGGGCTACTTCCTCGTCGTCGCCGACTTCATCAACTGGGCCAAGGACAACGGCATCCGGGTCGGCCCGGGCCGCGGCTCCGGTGCGGGCTCGATGGTCGCCTACGCGATGCGGATCACCGACCTCGACCCGCTCGAGCACGGCCTGATCTTCGAGCGCTTCCTCAACCCCGACCGCGTCTCGATGCCCGACTTCGACATCGACTTCGACGAGCGCCGGCGCAGCGAGGTCATCAGGTACGTCACCGAGAAGTACGGCGACGACCGGGTCTCCTACATCGTCACCTACGGCACCATCAAGGCCAAGCAGGCCGTCAAGGACTCCTCAGCCGGATCCTCGGCTACCCGTTCGCGATGGGCGACCGGATCACCAAGGCCATGCCGGCCGCCGTCATGGGCAAGGACGTCCCGCTCAAGGACATCTTCGACAGCAACCACAAGCGCTACGGCGAGGGCGGCGAGTTCCGCGCGCTCTACGACGGCGACAAGGACGTCCAGCGCGTCGTCGACACCGCGATCGGCATCGAGGGCCTCAAGCGCCAGTGGGGCGTGCACGCGGCCGGCGTCATCATGTCCAGCGAGCCGCTGATCGACATCATCCCGCATGCTCAAGCGCCCCGCCGACGGCGCCATGATCACGCAGTTCGACTACCCGACCTGCGAGAGCCTCGGCCTGATCAAGATGGACTTCCTGGGGCTGCGCAACCTCACGGTCCTCGACGACGCGGTCAAGAACATCAAGGCCAACCGGGACGTGGACGTCGTCCTCGAGGACCTCCCGCTCACCGACGAGGCGACCTACAAGCTGCTCCAGCGAGGGGACACCCTCGGCGTCTTCCAGCTCGACGGCGGCCCGATGCGCGCGCTGCTGCGCAGCATGCGGCCCGACACCTTCGAGGACATCTCCGCGGTGGGCGCGCTCTACCGCCCCGGTCCGATGGGCGCGGACTCCCACAACAAGTACGCCCGCCGCAAGACCGGACGCGAGCCGGTCGAGGCGATCCACCCCGAGCTGGCCGAGCCGCTCGAGGACGTGCTGGGCGAGACCTACGGCCTGATCGTGTACCAGGAGCAGGTCATGGCGATCGCCCAGAAGCTCGCGGGCTACTCGCTGGGACAGGCGGACATCCTCCGCCGGGCCATGGGCAAGAAGAAGAAGGAGGAGCTGGACAAGCAGTTCGCGGGCTTCTCCGCGGGCATGCGGCGAGCGGGGCTACTCCGACGGCGCGATCAAGACGCTGTGGGACATCCTGCTGCCGTTCTCCGACTACGCCTTCAACAAGGCCCACTCCGCGGCGTACGGCCTGGTGTCCTACTGGACCGCCTACCTCAAGGCCAACTACCCGGCCGAGTACATGGCCGCCCTGCTGACCTCGACGAAGGACGACAAGGACAAGTCCGCGATCTACCTCAACGAGTGCCGCCGGATGAAGATCCAGGTGCTGCCGCCCGACGTGAACGAGTCCGCGTCGAACTTCACCCCGGTCGGCAACGACATCCGCTTCGGCCTCACCGCGGTCCGCAACGTCGGCGGCAACGTCGTCGACGGCATCGTCGCCGCCCGCGAGGAGAAGGGCCGCTACGTCGACTTCAACGACTTCATGGAGAAGGTCCCCGCCCACGTCTGCAACAAGCGGGTCATCGAGTCGCTGGTCAAGGCCGGTGCCTTCGACGACATGAAGCACAAGCGCCGTGCCCTGGTGGCCATCCACGAGACGGCGGTCGACCAGTACGTCGACATCAAGCGCAACGAGGCGATCGGCCAGGACTCGCTGTTCGGCGGGCTCGACGACGACGCGGGCGGCGGCTTCGGCATCTCGGTGACGATCCCGGAGATCGACGAGTGGGACAAGATGACCCTGCTGGGCCACGAGCGGGAGATGCTCGGGCTCTACGTCTCCGACCACCCGTTGCTCGGCCTCGAGCACGTGCTGTCCAACGGCACCGACTGCACGCATCGGCCAGCTGATGCTCGACGAGGAGCGGGCCGACGGCTCGCCGATCACGATCAGCGGCCTGGTGACCTCGGTCCAGCGGAAGGTGACCAAGCGCGGCGACGCCTGGGCGCATGGTGACGCTGGAGGACCTCGACGGCGCGATCGACGTGCTGCTCTTCCCGAGCGCCTGGCAGCTCGCGGGCCACATGGTGGCGGAGGACGCGATCCTCACGGTCAAGGGCAGGCTCTCGCGCAGCAAGGACCAGCCCGAGATCATGGGGCAGGAGGTCAGCATGCCGGACCTCTCCGAGGGTCCGTCCGGGCCCGTCGTGATCAGCCTGCCCTCCACCCGGTGCACGGCGCCCGTGGTGGAGCAGCTGCGCGACGTGCTCGGCTCGCACCCGGGCATGACCGAGGTCCAGCTGCGCCTGATGGCCCGCGGCTCGACGACCGTCATGCGCCTCGACGATAGGCTCCGGGTCACCCCGAGCTCCGCGCTCTTCGCCGACCTGAAGCACCTCCTGGGACCTGGATGCCTGAGCAACTGACCGCGCCACCGGCGCCCTCCCCGCGCGCCGACGAACCGCGTGGTGGGTGGCGCCTGCTGCTGCCGTACGCCGTCCAGGCGGCCGTCATCGTGGCGGTGTTCGCCGTCGCGGGGGCACTGGCCGGCGTGGTCTGGGAGTGGCTGTGGACGCCGCCCACGGGGCTGGCCGTCCACCACCAGTGGATCCAGGACGAGGGCGGGCTCCGCGACAACTTCTCGGGCACCGGGACCTACGTGCTCGTCGCGGTGGTCACCGGGTTCGTCGTCGGCGCTGGTGTCGCCCTGCTGGCGCGCGGGTCCGAGCTGGTGACCCTCGTCGCGGTGCTGGGCGGTTCGCTGCTGGCCGGCTGGCTGATGTACCACGTCGGCACGGCCCTCGGGCCGCCCGACCCGCACCCCCTGGCCGCCTCCGCGAAGGACCTGACCGAGATCCCGGGCAAGCTCGTCGTCTCCGGCGACAGTCCACTGCGAGCCTTCCCGGGTGGAGCCCTGATCGGGCTGACGGTGGTCTTCCTCGGGCTCTCGCGACACCGCGCAACTCGCCCCTGACCGGGGCTTCCTGAAGGTAGGCTCACCGCCGGTAGACACACCGCGCGGGCGGAAGCAGCCCGTCGTACAACAGGGGGTACCCGTGTCCAGCAACTTCCCGCCCGGCGGCCCGCAGGGCCCCGAGTACCTCGAGCAGGGAGGCGGCGCGCCGCTCCCGCCGAGCTCCGAGCCGCGACCGTCCGGTGGCCGGAAGCCGGCCCTGATCGCCGGCGGCGTCATCGCCGGGCTCCTGGTCGTCGGCGGCGGCGTGTGGGCCGCCACCTGGTACTTCAGCACGGGGGCACAGCCGGCCGAGGCGCTGCCAGACTCGACCATCGGCTACATGTCGATCGACCTCGACCCCAGCGGCTCGCAGAAGATCGAGGCCGTGAAGATGCTCAACAAGTTCCCGGCGATCAAGGACCAGATCGGGATCGACGCCCAGGACGACATCCGCAAGCGGCTCTTCGAGGAGATCCAGAAGAGCGGCGACTGCAAGGACCTCGACTACGGCGACGACATCGAGCCGTGGCTGGGCGACCGGGCGGCCGTGGCCGCCGTCGACACGGGCGAGGACCAGCCGACCCCGGTCGTCGTCGTCCAGGTCAAGGACGCCGACAAGGCCGACGCCGGCCTGGCGAAGCTCCGCGACTGCGGCCAGGCGAGCGAGCCCGGCACCGTCGACGGGGGCAGTGACCCCAGCGGCGGCTGGGCGATCGACGGCGACTGGGCGGTGATCGCCGAGACCGACGACATCGCGCAGCAGGTGGCCGACGACGCGGCGGAGTCCTCGCTCAGCGACGACGAGGACTTCCAGAAGTGGACCGACGAGGTCGGCGACCCCGGCGTCGTCACCCTGTACGCCGCGCCCGCGGCGGGCAAGTACCTCGCCGAGAACCTCGCGGACTTCGAAGGGATGTTCGGCGGGTCGTCCGCCGCCTGCTCGGCGATCGAGGATGGATCGAGCGAGCCCTATTCGTCCGACCCCTACTGCGGCGACACGGGGATAGAGCCCCTCGCCGGAGGTCCCGAGCGAGATGGCCGACGCCCTGGAGGAGTTCCAGGGCGCGGCCGCCACCGTCCGCTTCGACGACGGTGCGCTGGAGCTCGAGATGGCCGGCGACCCGGGTGTCAGCCGGACGGGGCTCTACGGCACCGACCGGGGCGACGACGTGGTCGCGACCCTGCCCGAGGACACCGCCGCCGCCATCGGCGTCGGCTTCCAGGACGGCTGGTTCACCGACTTCGTCGACCAGATGGCGTCGTACTCCGGCAGCGAGAGCGCCGAGGAGATGATGAGCGACATGGCCCAGGAGTCGGGGCTCGACCTGCCCGACGACGCCGAGACGCTGGCCGGGGACTCGATGGCGCTGTCGCTCGGCAGCGACTTCGACCTGGAGACCTTCTTCAACTCCGGCGACGCCAGCGGCCTCCCGCTGGCCGGCAAGGTCCAGGGCGACCCGGACGCCATCGAGGGCGTCTGGACAAGCTGCGCGCCGACATGAGCACGGAAGAGGCGAGCGCGTTCGAGACCGACTCCGACGGCGACATGATCGCGATCGGTCCCAACTCCGACTACCGCTCGCAGGTGCTCGAGGACGGCAACCTCGGCGACTCCGACGTCTTCCAGGACGTCGTGCGTGAGGCCGACAAGGCCAGCGCGCTGGTCTACGTCAACTTCGACGCCGGCGACTGGCTCATGAAGCTGGCCCAGGACGACCAGGAGGCCGTGGACAACCTCGAGCCGCTCGAGGGCTTCGGCATCAGCGCCTGGCAGGAGGACGACGCCGCGCACGCGGTGGTCCGACTGACCACCAACTGACCCGATCGGGTTTCGGCAGGTTCTCGGCAGGGCGGTGACCGTGTGGTCGCCGCCCTGCTGTCTTTCGTGGCTGCGCGTCAACCGGGCCCCGGTGGTCGAGCCTGTCGACACCACGCTCGGCGCGGTGGTCGAGCTTGTCTCGGTGGTCGAGCTTGTCGAGACCACGACGTCCCGGTGGTCGAGGTGCGAGGCGCGCCAGCGCCGAGCCTCGAGAGCCCGCCGGCGACTCGAGGCGCGGCCCTGGGTTCGTGGGAGCGGTCGGCACCAGTTCACCCCGTCGAAGGGTGCCGTGCGCTCCCATCAACGGCCGGCAGGGGTGTTCGGGCAGCACGGCGGGCCCGATCGCCCGGTGGGTGCCGGGTGATCGGGCCGGTGGCGGTCAGTTGGGGGGATCTCGAGGGTGCCGAGTGGGGTGACGAGGTAGCTGCGGCCGTGGGGGCCGTGCCATTCGTAGGTGCCGTCGGGTCGTCGTCGGTAGCGCCAGCGGCCGGTGGTTTTGCAGCGGTGATGTCGTCGGCACAGGCAGGCCAGGTTGTGGGGGTTGGTCTGGCCCGGTGGTCCGCCCTGGTCCATCGGGACGTAGGGGTCGATGTGGTCGAGGTCGGTGGCGCGGGCGTCGACGGTGCACCAGGGGAAGACGCAGTGGCCGTCGCGGAGGATGACGATCTCGCGGATCTCCTCGGACGGGTCGTGCCCGTCCACGGCGGGGCACCGGTTCAGGTCGAGCACCGGGCGGATGACCACGTCGTCGGAGCGGCCCAGCCAGTCGCGGATCTTCTCCACGGTGGCGGGGCCGAGCCTCTCCACCTCGCCGACCGCGTCCCCGCCCTCGAGGGAGCGGTACAGGTGCAGCAGCTCGGTGAGGGAGGCGTGCGCGTAGAGCACGGTCTGCCGCCGGCGCACCGGGGTGGTCGCGACCGGCTCGACCACCGAGGCTCGTCGTCGTCGCCGGTGAGGGCGGCCAGGTCGAGGGTGGCCTGCTGGGTGGCGATGACGCCGAGGGCCTTGGCCTTGCGGATCTCGAGGTCGTCGGTGTCGCCGAGCGCCTTCAGCTGCGGCGGCCTGGTCGAGCACCAGGTCGTGGAAGGCGGTCAGGTCGAGGGTGTCGCCGGCGACGTCGAGGTAGCTGGTGCCGTCGTAGTCGCCGGGGGCGGGGTGGCGCAGGGTGACGTGCCAGCCCTTCCGGCCCTGCTTCTGCTTCTCCTCGAGGAGCTCGGGGTGGTACTTGGCGATCGCCATCGCGACCGTGGTCTGGATCGCGGCGAACCCGCAGGAGGCCAGCCGCGGGGCGAGCTGGTCGTCCACGTACGCCGGCGGCGGCCTTGGACAGCGCGTGGGTGGCCTGGGCGACCTGGCGGGCCTTCCACGGCTCCACCGCCAGGTCCTCGACGAGCCGCCAGATCTTCGGGAGCCGGTGCTGGAGGTCGAGGGCGTCGGCGATCAGCTTCATCCCGGTCAGCGTGGACACCCCGAGGGCGGCGGCGACCGGTTCCGGGGCGAACGCGGAGACCGCCGGGGTGCCCTCCCCGCCGAGGGACTCGTCCTGATGCAGCACGCCGGGCAGGGCGTCGCCGGCCCAGGTGGCGACGCCGGTGTCGGCGGTCGCGGGGTGCAGCACGCACCACTGCGCGGCCAGCCGCAGCTTGGCTCGCTCGTCGGCACGGGCGGCGTACTTCTTCTCCTCGAGCAGGGCGAGGAGCCAGTCGGCGTCGAGGTCCTCGACCACCACCGGCTGTCCCATCGCGTCCACTTCGAGCATGGATCAATCCAAGCACCGGGCACCGACAGTCCGGCCCCGAAAACCGCGTGGTTGAGCGGGTCTGGGGAAATCGGAAAGTAAAACTTTCGCGCGGGTGTGGTCTCGACAAGCTCGACCACCGGGGGCGGCCCGTGAGTCGGGAGGCGACCGGAACCCGCGGCGTACCCGTCCCCGTAGCTGCGAAGGACCGCGACCACCGGCGAGCCGCAGGCCGTCGACCGAGGCTCGGCGCTGGCGCGCCTCGCACCTCGACCACCGAGTGACGCTCGACCACCGGGGCGGCCCGTGAGCCGGGAGGCGACCGCAACCCACGGCGTACCCGTCCCCGTAGCTGCCAAGGACCGCAACCACCGGCGAGCCGCAGGCCGCCGACGGGGGTCTCGAGGCTCGGCGCTGGCGCGCCTCGCACCTCGACCACCGAGGCGTGGTCTCGACAAGCTCGACCGACGGAGAAAGCCAGAGGTCAGGGCCGTCCGACCGGGGCGGTGACCGCCTCGGTGATCCGGACCAGGTCGGCCGGTGCGATCTCCAGGTCGAGCCCGCGTCGGCCGGCGGACACGAAGATCGTGGGGTGGGTCAGGGCGGAGTCGTCGACGACGGTGCGTGAACGACGCTTCTGGCCGACGGGGGAGATGCCGCCGGCGACGTACCCGGTGGCCCGCTCGGCCGCGCCGAGCTCCGCCATCGCCGCCCTGCTGCCGCCCAGCGCGCGGGCCAGGGCCTTGAGGTCGAGCTGGCCCGACACGGGGACGACGGCCACCGCGAGCCGGCCGTCGACCTCGGCCATGAGTGTCTTGAACACCCGCGCCGGGTCCAGGCCGAGGGCCTCCGCTGCCTCCAGACCGTAGGAGTCGGCCCGGGGGTCGTGGTCGTACGCGTGCAGCGTGAAGTCGATCCCGGCGCGGGTCAGCGCGACCGTGGCCGGCGTACCGCCGGAAGCCTTCTTCGCCATCGCCGGTCGGTCAGTTCGGCGACCAGCGGGTGCGCGCCACCTCGGTCGCCGGGAGCGAGGGGATGACGTTCATCGCGCGGAGCTCGGTGCGGAGCAGGTCGGTGACCATGACCAGCCGCTCGGTGGCGTCCTGGGCCTCGAGCAGCGCCTGGCGCTCCTGCATCGGCAGCGGGGCCACCGCGGCCAGCGTCCAGGAGAGGTACGACGCGTCCTTCGGCAGGCTGCCGGTGTAGGGATCGCTGCGGATGTCGGTCAGGGCCATCCGGTAGGCGGAGAACGTCGCGCGGGCCCGCTCGAGCACCTCCTCGGGCACCAGCCCCGCCGGCTCGGGCCGCTCGACGACGTGGCCGACGGGGAAGGTGCCGGTCGTGTCCAGCCGCTCCAGCTCGATCCGCTCGAGGCCGACGGCCACGATGTCGAAGGTGCCGTCGGGGTGCGGCTCGACCTCGGTGAGCTGGACCCGGCAGCCGACCCGGTAGAGCGACTGGGCGCCGTGGTCCCCGACCTCGTAGCCCTCGCGGATCCCGACCGACCCGAAGATTCGCTCGGCCGGGTCCTGCACGCGCAGCAGGTGGTGGACCAGGGCGCGGTAGCGGTCCTCGAAGATCGTCAGCGGCACGCTCACGCCCGGGAAGAGCACCGCGTTGAGCGGGAACATCGGCAGGGGAGCGCTCACACCGCCAACCTAGGCCATCGGCGGGCGCGGTCCAGCCACCGTCGCGGGTTCGGCCGCGGCGTGGCGCCCTCGTAGAATCGGGGCCATGGTCTCGACAAGCTCCACCCTCCGGATTCGCCGGATCGACCTGCGTGGAGCCGCCGCCGAGGGCGCGGCTCCCGTCGACTACCGCGCGGCCGTGCCGCGCGCGGAGTTCGACGTCGAGGCCGCGACGCATGCCGTCCGTCCGATCATCGAGGCCGTGCGGGACCGGGGCGTGGACGCGATCCGCGAGCTCTCCGAGCGCTTCGACGGCGTGGCCGTCGACGACATCCGGGTGCCGCAGTCCGCGCTGCAGGAGGCGCTCGACCGGCTCGACCCCGACGTCCGCGCGGGCCTGGAGGAGTCGGTGCGCCGGCTCCGGGCCACGTGCGCCGCCGAGCTGGAGCAGGACGTCACCACCGAGCTCGCCCACGGCGCCGTCGTGACCCACCGCAAGGTGCCGGTCGACCGGGTCGGCCTCTACGTCCCGGGGGGCCTGGCGCCGCTGGTCTCCAGCGTGCTGATGAACGTCGTCCCGGCGCAGACCGCCGGGGTCACCTCGATCGCCCTGACCAGCCCCCCGCAGAAGGAGTTCGGCGGGCTGCCGCACCCCACGATCCTGGCGGCGTGCGCGCTGCTCGGGATCGACGAGGTGTACGCCGTGGGCGGTGCGCAGGCGATCGCCATGCTCGCCCTCGGTGTGGGTCCGTGCCGGAAGGTGGACCTGGTGACCGGCCCGGGCAACATCTACACGGTCACGGCCAAGCGCCTGCTGAAGGGCCAGGTCGGCATCGACTCGGAGGCCGGCCCGACCGAGATCGCGATCCTGGCCGACGACACCGCGCACCCGGCGCACGTCGCGGCCGACCTGGTCAGCCAGGCCGAGCACGACCCGCTCGCCGCCGCGGTGCTGGTCACCCCCTCGGAGCGGCTGGCCGACGAGGTCGAGGCCGAGCTCGACAAGCAGGTCGACGCCACCAAGCACACCGAGCGGATCCGCACCAGCCTGTCCGGTCGCCAGTCGGGCATCGTGCTGGTCGACGACCTCGAGCAGGGTCTCGCGGTCGTGGACGCCTACGCCGCCGAGCACCTCGAGATCCAGACCGAGGACGCCGCGGCCTGGGCCGCCCGGGTGCGCAACGCCGGGGCGATCTTCGTGGGTTCCTACGCGCCGGTCTCGCTCGGCGACTACTGCGCCGGCTCCAACCACGTGCTGCCCACCGGCGGCTGCGCCTGCCACTCCTCGGGCCTGTCGGTGCGCGCGTTCACCAAGTCGGTGCACGTCGTCGACTACTCGCGCGAGGCGCTGGCCGAGGTGGCCGGCCACGTGGTCACCCTCGCCGAGGCCGAGGACCTGCCGGGCCACGGTGCGGCCGTGCGCGTCCGGTTCGAGAGCTGAGGCCGGCGATGACCGCCAGCGAGGCTGCGGGCGCGCCCGCCGGGTGGCCCCCGCTCCGCGAGGAGCTGCGGGGCCTCGAGCCGTACGGCGCCCCGCAGCTCGACGTCCCCGTCCAGCTCAACGTCAACGAGAACCCCTACGGGCCCTCGCCGGAGTGCGTGGCCGACATCGCGACGGCGGTGGCCGAGGCGGCCGGCTCGCTGAACCGCTACCCGGACCGCGAGTTCGTCGAGCTCCGGACCGCCCTGGCCGGCTACCTGTCCCGGGATCTCGACGGGGCTCGATCACCGGGGGCACGGATCGCGCCCGAGCAGGTGTGGGCGGCCAACGGCTCCAACGAGGTGATGCTCCAGCTGCTCCAGGCCTTCGGCGGCCCGGGGCGGGTGGCGCTGAGCTTCGCGCCGACGTACTCCATGTACCCCGAGTACGCCCGCGACACGATGACCGAGTGGGTCCAGGGGCGCCGCGAGGACGACTTCTCGCTCGACCTCGACCACGCCCGTGACCTGATCAAGGAACTGCAGCCGAGCGTCGTGCTGCTGCCCTCGCCGAACAACCCGACCGGCACCGCCCTGCCGCCCGAGGCGGTCACCACGCTCTGCGAGGCCGCGGCCGAGAGCGAGCAGGGCGGCATCGTCGTCGTCGACGAGGCGTACGGCGAGTTCCGGCGCAGCGGGACGCCCAGCGCCCTCGAGCTGCTCCCGCAGCACCGCAACCTCGTCGTCAGCCGCACCATGAGCAAGGCGTTCGCGCTGGCGGGGGCCCGGGTCGGGTACCTCGCCGCCGCGCCGGAGATCTGCGACGCGATCCGCGTCGTACGCCTGCCCTACCACCTCTCCGCGGTCACCCAGGCGGTCGCGCTGGCGGCCCTGCGCCACGCGCCCGAGCTGCTCGGCCGGGTCGACGACCTGCGCGCCGAGCGGGACGCGACGGTCTCGTGGCTGCGCGGCCAGGGGCTGACCGTGGCCGACAGCGACGCCAACTTCGCGCTGTTCGGGACCTTCGCCGACCGGCATGCTGTCTGGCAGGGACTGCTCGACCGGGGGGTGCTGATCCGGGAGGTCGGCCCCGACGGGTGGCTCCGGGTGTCGATCGGCACCGCGGAGGAGATGGGATCGTTCAGGCAGGCACTCACCGAGGTGCTGGCACAGGAAGCGAGACAGTCATGAGCAGGACAGCCCGCATCGAGCGGCAGACCAGCGAGTCCAAGGTGCTCGTCGAGGTCGACCTCGACGGCTCCGGGCGCCACGACATCTCGACCGGCGTCGGCTTCTACGACCACATGCTCACCGCCTTCGCGCGGCACGCGCTGGTCGACCTGACCGTCCAGACCGAGGGCGACACCCACATCGACGCCCACCACACGGTGGAGGACACCGCGATCGTGCTCGGGCAGGCGCTGCGCGAGGCGCTCGGCGACAAGAAGGGCATCCGCCGCTTCGGTGACGCGACCGTCCCGCTCGACGAGGCGCTGGTCCAGGCCGTGGTCGACGTCTCCGGCCGCCCCTACTGCGTGCACACCGGGGAGCCGGACGCGCAGGCCTACGTCGCCATCGGCGGCGCCACGGGCCCGGCGTACCAGGGCTCGCTGACCCGCCACGTGTTCGAGACGATCGCGTTCCACGCCCACCTCGCGCTGCACGTGCGGGTGCTGGCCGGTCGCGACCCGCACCACCTCGTCGAGACCCAGTTCAAGGCGTTCGCCCGGGCGTTCCGCGACGCGGTGGCCCTGGACCCGCGGGAGACCGGGGTGCCGAGCACCAAGGGCACGCTCTGAGCCCCCGGGTCGTCGTCCTCGACTACGGCTCGGGAAACCTCCGCTCCGCGGTGCGCGCCGTCGAGCGCGCCGGCGCGGAGGTGACGCTGACGGGCGACTTCGACGCCGCGATGGAGGCCGACGGGCTCGTGGTCCCCGGCGTGGGCGCGTTCGCGGCCTGCATGGCCGGGCTGCGTGCGATCAAGGGCGACCGGATCATCGGCCGCCGCCTCGCGGGCGGCCGGCCGGTGCTCGGCATCTGCGTGGGCATGCAGGTGCTCTTCGCGCGCGGCGTCGAGCACGGGGTCGAGACCGAGGGCTGCGACGAGTGGCCCGGCGTCGTGGAGCGGATCCAGGCACCGGTCGTGCCGCACATGGGCTGGAACACCGTCGAGGTCCCGTCCGGCACCACCCTGTTCTCGGGGATCGAGGACGAGCGGTTCTACTTCGTGCACTCGTACGCCGTGCGCGACTGGACGCTGGAGACCAACGACCGCACCCGGGCGCCGCTGGTGACGTGGGCCGAGCACGGTGGCGACCGGTTCGTCGCCGCGGTGGAGAACGGCCCGCTCAGCGCCACCCAGTTCCACCCCGAGAAGTCCGGCGACGCCGGCGCCGCGCTGCTGCGGAACTGGGTCCGGACGGTCGCGTGAGCAAGGAACGAGCCCTCCGCCGCGCCGAGCGCGAGCGCGAGGCCGCGATCCGGGCCGCCGCCCGGGCCCGCGAGGAGGAGCGCCGCCAGCGCTCGGCCGCGCGCCGTCGGGCGCTGACCGGCTGGCTGCCGCGACCCCGTCGTACGCCGGGGCTGCTGGCCCGGCGCCGGCGCCGCGAGCTGACCGTCACCGTCTGCCTGCTGCTCGCGCTCAACGTGCTGGTCTGGGTGGTGCGCCCGGAGTGGGGGCTGCGGATCCTCGCGGCCATGGTGAGCCTGCTGGTCGCCCCGGTGATCCACACCCTGCTGTTCCGCCGCCGGTGAGACCCGGACCGGTCACCCCCGTCCCCGAACCTAGGATCTCCGACATGCCTGACTATCTCGAGCTGCTGCCCGCCGTCGACATCGCCGGCGGCCAGGCTGTCCAGCTGGTCCAGGGCGTCGCGGGCTCGGAGAAGCGGTTCGGCGACCCGATCGAGGCCGCGCTGCGCTGGCAGGAGGCCGGGGCGGAGTGGATCCACCTCGTCGACCTCGACGCCGCCTTCGGCCGCGGCCACAACCGCGAGCTCCAGGCCCGGATCGTCGGGACGCTGGACATCCAGGTCGAGATGAGCGGCGGCATCCGCGACGACGAGTCGCTGGCGGCCGCGATGGCGACCGGCTGCCGCCGCGTGAACATCGGCACCGCGGCGCTCGAGCAGCCGGAGTGGTGCGCCCGCGCGATCGCGGAGTACGGCGACCGGGTCGCCGTGGGCCTCGACGTCCGCGGCCGGACCCTCGCCGCGCGGGGCTGGACCCGCGAGGGCGGCGACCTCTACGACGTGCTGGCCCGGCTCGACGGCGAGGGCTGCGCCCGCTACGTCGTCACCGACGTCAACAAGGACGGCATGCTCCAGGGCCCGAACCTCCAGCTCCTGAAGGACGTCTGCGCCGCCACCGACCGCCCGGTCGTCGCCTCGGGCGGCATCACCGAGCTCGCGGACCTCGAGGCCCTCCAGGGCCTCGTCGCCGACGGGGTCGAGGGCGCGATCATCGGCACCGCGCTCTACGAGGGCCGGTTCACCCTCGAGGACGCCCTCGCGCTGACGCGGCCGGGACAGCGATGAGCCTGGCCGTCCGCGTCATCCCGTGCCTCGACGTCGACGCCGGGCGCGTGGTCAAGGGCATCAACTTCAAGGAGCTCCGCGACGCCGGGGACCCGGTCGAGCTGGCCCGCACCTACGACGCCGAGGGCGCCGACGAGCTGACCTTCCTCGACATCTCCGCCTCCCACGAGGGCCGCGCGACCACGATGGACATCGTGTCGCGGACCGCCGAGCAGGTCTTCATCCCGCTGACCGTCGGCGGGGGAGTCTCCAGCGTCGACGACGTCGACCGGCTGCTGCGGGCGGGCGCCGACAAGGTGGCCGTCAACACCGCCGCGATCAAGCGGCCCGAGCTGGTCGCCGAGATCGCGGACCGCTTCGGCAACCAGGTGCTGGTCCTCTCGGTCGACGCGCGCCGCGCTCCCGGCACCGCGTCGGGCTTCGAGGTGACGACGCACGGCGGCCGGAAGTCCGCCGGGCTCGACGCGATCGAGTGGGCGGCCCGGGCGACCGAGCTCGGCGCCGGCGAGATCCTGCTCAACGCGATGGACGCCGACGGCACCCAGGACGGCTTCGACCTCGACCTGATCCGGGCCGTACGCCGTGAGGTCACCATCCCGGTCATCGCCTCCGGCGGCGCGGGCCGCGTGGAGCACTTCCCGCCGGCGGTGGAGGCCGGCGCCGACGCGGTGCTCGCGGCCACGGTCTTCCACTTCGGCACCCTGCGGATCGCCGACGTGAAGGCCTCGCTCGCCGCGGCCGGTCACCCGGTGCGCTGACGCGTCAGATCCCCAGCTCGGACCGCCTGAGCGCGGCGATCCGGTCGGGCGGACCGGCGAAGTCGAGATCCCGGAACCGGTCGCGCCCGAAGAGGAACATCACCAGCTCGGACGGCAGGCCGGTCACCACGACCGGGTCGTCACCGCGGCGCAGCACCGCCGTGGCGCCGGTGTCGCTGCGCCGGATCCGCACCGGCACCCCGGCAGGCCGGACCAGGCCACGGCCGCCGACCCTGATCGCCGACCAGAGTCGCGACTGGTCCCGCTGGTCGAGCGCGCGCGGCTCCCAACCCGGCTGCGCGCGGCGCAGGTCCTCGTGGTGGACGAAGTACTCCAGGGTGTTCAGCAGCCGGTCCACCGGAGGCAGGGCGTACGGCGTGAACCGCGGGTGGCGCAGCTTCTCGACGAGCACTCCGAAGTCGTGCCTCCCGACCTTCGCCATGTCGCGCTCCGTCAGGCCCGACAGCGCCGGCACCGCGATGCCGGCGGCGCCGAGGAGCCGGTTCTCACGCACCAGCAGGTGGGTGACCAGGTCCTTGGCGGTCCAGTCGCCGCACAGGGTCGGGGCGTCCTCACCGAGGGCCAGCGCGTCGTCGCAGAGGTCACGGCGCTCGCGCCGGGCCAGCGAGGGGCTGCTCATGCCGTGAGCATAGGTGTCGGGAGACGGCGCCCCGCGCGATTCGGCCGGTGTCCGTGGCCCGGAATACCCTGAGCCGGTGAAGGGCGACCGGGGGCGTAGGAGCAGATCGACGACGCGCGAGGGGTTCGCCGTCCTCGGTGTCGCGATCCGGCGGGAGCCGTGGATCTTCACCGTCTCCACCATCGGCAGCCTCCTCTTCGGTGCGCTGACCGTCGCCGACGCGTGGGTGCTCGGCTGGTCGACCGACCACGTCGTGCTCCCGGCGTTCGAGAACGGCACCATCGACTCGTCGCTGCTGTGGGCGGTGCTCGGGCTCTTCCTCGGCGTCGCGATCCTGCGCGCCGTCGGCATCGTGGCCCGGCGACTCGGCGCGGGCGTCATGCAGTACCGCATGCAGGCCCACACCCGCCGCGCCGTCACCCGGCAGTACCTCTCGCTGCCGATGGAGTGGCACCAGCGCCACCCCACCGGCCAGCTGCTCTCCAACGCCAACGCCGACGTCGAGGCGGCCTGGGGCCCGATCGCGCCGCTGCCGATGGCGGTCGGCACGCTCGCGATGATGGTGATCGCGATCGCCCAGATGTTCTTCGCCGACCTGGTCCTGGCCCTGGTCGGGCTGCTGGTCTTCCCCGCCGTGATCGCCGCCAACCTCGCCTACCAGCGGCTCGCGTCGCCGCTGATGACCCGCGCCCAGCAGCTGCGCGCCGAGGTCAGCGAGATCGCGCACGAGTCCTTCGACGGCGCGCTCGTCGTCAAGACGCTCGGGCGTGAGGAGGAGGAGATGCAGCGGTTCGCCGCGAGGGCCCACGAGCTGCGCGACGTCAACATCCGCGCGGGCCGGGTGCGTGCGGCGTTCGACCCGGTGCTGGCGGCGCTGCCGAGCCTCGGCGTGCTCGTCGTCCTCTCGGTCGGGGTGTCCCGGGTGCTCTCCGGCGCGACGGAGGCCGGCGACGTGGTCACCGTGGCCTACCTGCTCACGATCGTCTCGTTCCCGATCCGCTCGATCGGCTGGCTGCTCGGTGAGTTCCCGCGCAGCGTCGTCGGCTTCCGGCGGGTCACCGCGGTGCTGGAGGCGACCGGGGAGATGCAGTACGGCGACCGGTTCCTGTCCCGGGACAGCGGCGGCGCCCACCTCGTCGTCGACGGGCTCTCCTACTCCCACGACCCCGAGCAGCGGCTGCTCGACGAGGTCAGCTTCGAGGTCGGGCCGGGCCGCACCGTCGCCCTGGTCGGGGCCACCGCGTCCGGCAAGAGCACGCTCACCGCGCTGATGACCCGGCTGGTCGACCCCGACGGCGGCCGGATCCTGCTCGACGGCACCGACCTGCGGGACCTGGCCCGGGGCGAGCTGGCCGGCTCGGTCGCGATCGTGCAGCAGACCGCGTTCCTCTTCGACGACACCGTCCGCGGCAACGTCACGCTCGGCGCCGACGTCTCCGACGAGGAGGTGTGGGCCGCGCTGCGGGCCGCGCAGGCCGACGGCTTCGTGGCCGCCCTGCCCCACGGCCTCGACACCCGGCTGGGGGAGCGCGGCACCTCCCTCTCCGGCGGCCAACGGCAGCGGATCTCGCTGGCCCGGGCGCTCGTGCGCCGGCCCCGGCTGCTGATCCTCGACGACGCCACCTCCGCGGTCGACCCCGAGGTGGAGGCGCGGATCCTCGAGGCGCTGCGCTCCGGCGACTCCGGCTCGACCCTGGTGGTGGTGGCCTACCGCAAGGCCACCATCGGCCTCGCCGACGAGGTGGTCCACCTCGAGGACGGCCGGATCGCCGACCGGGGCACCCACCGGGAGCTGCTGGGACGCAGCCCGGCGTACTCCCGGCTCGTGAACGCCTACGAGCACGCCGAGGCCCATCCCTCGGACCTGTCCGGCGAGCTGGCAGGAGAGGCACAGTGACCACCACGGCAGCGGAGCGCACCAGCGGCACCCGCATGGACACCGGCGAGGAGATCGCCGCCCTCGAGACGATCCGTCGCGGGGTCCGCTTCTCCCCGGAGCTCAGGGAGGGCATCGGCCGGACGCTGGTGCTGGCCGTGCTGGCCTCCGTCGGCCAGGTGATCGTGCCGATCGCCGTGCAGCAGACCCTCGACCGCGGGCTGAACGGCCCCGACGGCCCCGACGTGCGCTTCACGGTGCTGATGGGGCTGGCCGCCGCGGTCGCCGTCGGCGTGACCAGCTGGGCGTCGTACGCCATGACCAGCCGGCTCTTCACCGCCTCGGAGAAGGGCCTGGCCACGCTGCGGATCAAGGCCTTCCGCCACGTCCACGACCTGCCGCTGCTCACGCAGAACACCGAGCGGCGCGGCGCCCTGGTCGCCCGGGTCACCAGCGACGTCGACCAGGTCAGCCAGTTCCTCGTCTTCGGCGGCCTGATCTTCGTGGTCAGCGTCGGCCAGATGCTGGTCGCGACGATCATCATGCTGATCTACAGCTGGCAGCTCGCGATCGTCGTGTGGGTCTGCTTCGCGCCGCTGTTCCTGTCGCTGCGGTTCTTCCAGCGCAAGCTGTCCGACGCCTACGGCACGGTCCGGCGCCAGGTCGGCATCCTGCTCTCGGCCGTCTCCGAGCCGGTGGTGGGCGCCGCGGTGGTCCGGTCGTACGCCGTCGAGGACCGCACGCAGCGGCGGATCGACGACGCGATCGAGGCGCACAAGGCGGCGAGCACCCGCGCCCAGGGCTTCACGGCGTTCTCGTTCTCCCTCGGCGGTGTCTCCGCCGGGCTCGCCAACGCCGGGGTGCTGATCGTCGGCATCTGGCTGGGCTTCGCCGATGGCATCACCGCCGGCAAGGTGCTCGCCTTCGCGTTCCTGGTGTCGCTGTTCGTCGGGCCGGTGCAGATGGGCACCCAGATCCTCACCGACGCCCAGAACGCCATCGCGGGCTGGCGGCGCGTGATCGGGATCCTCGACACCCCCGCCGACCTGGTCGACCCCGGCCCGGAGGGGGCGACGCTGCCCCGGGGGCCGATCGACGTCCGGTTCGAGGACGTCACGTTCGCCTACCCCGGCGGGCCGCCCGTGCTGCGCGACGTCACCCTCGACATCGCCGCCGGCACCCGCGTCGCGATCGTGGGCGAGACGGGCTCGGGCAAGTCCACCTTCGCCAAGCTGCTCACCCGGCTGATGGACCCCTCGCAGGGGCGGGTGCTCCTCGACGGTGTCGACGTGAGCACGATCGCGCACTCCTCGCTGCGGCGCGGGGTGGTGCTGGTGCCGCAGGAGGGCTTCCTGTTCGACGACACCCTGCTCGCCAACGTCCGCTACGGACGGCTGGACGCCTCGGAGGCCGACGTCCGTGCCAGCGCGGACGCGCTCGGCCTGGGCGACTGGCTGGGCGGGCTGCCGGCCGGGCTCGCGACCCGGGTCGGCCAGCGCGGGGAGTCGCTCTCGGCGGGGGAGCGGCAGCTGGTCGCCCTGCTCCGCGCGCACCTGGCCGACCCCGACCTGCTGGTCCTCGACGAGGCCACCAGCGCGGTCGACCCGGCCCTGGAGATGCGGATCGGCCGGGCGCTGGAGCGGCTGATGAGCGGCCGCACCTCGGTCACCATCGCCCACCGGATGTCCACCGCCGAGAACGCCGACGAGGTGGTCGTCGTCGACAAGGGCCGCATCGTCCAGCGCGGCCCGCACCGCGAGCTGGTGGCCCAGGACGGGGTCTACGCCGGCCTGCACGAGTCGTGGGTGGCGCAGCAGGCCTGAGCGCAGCGACGGACGCGCGACCCGTCTCGAAATCACGGTGAGGAAGAATGGCGGGGTGACTTCCCTCGACCCTGACATCGCCGCCCGGCTGAAGCGGACGGCGGACGGGCTGGTGCCTGCGGTGGTCCAGCAGCACGACACCGGCGAGGTGCTGATGCTGGGCTGGATGGACGACGAGGCCCTGGCCCGCACGCTGGCCGGCGGCCGGGCGACGTACTGGAGCCGGAGCCGCCAGGAGTACTGGATCAAGGGGGAGACCTCCGGCCACGTGCAGTGGGTCAAGGAGGTCCGCCTGGACTGCGACGGCGACACGCTGCTGGTCAAGGTCGACCAGGAGGGGGTGGCCTGCCACACCGGTGATCGCACCTGCTTCGACGCCGACCTGCTGCTGGCGCCCCGCCATGCCTGAGCCGCGCGGCCGCCGTACCTTCGCGCCGGTCGTCCTGCTCGGCCTCGCGAGCGCCGGGCTGGCCGCCGTGGCCGGCAACAAGCCGTGGGCCGAGGGCCAGGGCGCCGGGTCGGAGCGGCTCGCGGCCGTGCCGCTGACCGCCGACCCCGGCGAGATGCCGGCCGCCGGCGCCCTGGCGCTGGTGGTGCTCGCCTGCTGGGGCGTGGTGCTGGTCACCCGGGGCCGGGTACGCCGTGCGGTCGCCGTGCTGGGCGCGCTCGCGTCGGTGGGGCTCCTGGCCACCGTGGTGACCGGCTGGTCCTCGGTCGTGGACTCGCTGCGGTCGGACTACGCCGACGTGGGCGTGCCGAACATCGCCATCGACCACACCGCCTGGTTCTGGGCGGCGGCGGTCGGCGCGCTGCTGTCCGTGGTGGCCACCGCGCTCGCGGTGCGCTGGGCGCCCGCCTGGCCGGAGATGGGCAGCAGGTACGACGCGCCCGCCGGCGAACGGGCCGAGCCGGAGCCGGTCGACCCCGCCGAGCAGTCCAGCCTCGACCTGTGGAAGGCCATGGACGAGGGTCGCGACCCCACCGCCGGACCGGCTGAATAGACTGTGCCTCGCACGATCGCACGACCTACCCACGCCCCCGGAGGAGCCCTGCATGTCTGACAACCACGGCAACACACCCGCAGCCTGGAGTGCTGTCGCGGTCGCGCTGCTCGGCTTCGTCGTGGGTGGGGTCGGACTCATGCTCGACCCGGTGAACTACACGATCTTCTGGGTGGGCGTCGCGCTCTGCGCCGCCTCCCTCGTCGTCTACGTCGTGATGGCCAAGATGGGCTTCAACGCCTCCAGTCACTGACCATGCCGTGACCGTCACCGCGCCACCTCCGCCGCTCACGCAGCCGGGCCGTCTCCAGCGGCTGGCCCTGCCGCTCGCGGCCGGCGCGGTCGCGGCGCTCGGCACCGTGGCGCTGCACGTCCGGGACCCGCACTCGTCGGGCTCCTGGGGCTACTGCCCGACGGCGCTGCTCGGCTTCAGCTGCCCGTTCTGCGGCAGCCTGCGGGCGGTCAACGACCTGACCCACCTCGACCTGGCCGCGGCGGCGTCGAGCAACCTGCTGCTCGTGGTCGCCGCGCCGCTGGTGGTGGCGTTCTGGGCCCGCCGGGTCGTCGCCTGCTGGCGCGGCGGAGCCGCGATGACGCCGCTGGTGGTGCCGCGCCCCCTGTGGGTGGGTCTGGTGGTGCTGCTGGTGTCCTTCACGGCCGCCCGCAACCTGCCGTGGGGAGCCTGGCTCGCTCCCTGAGCCCCTGCAGAGACGTCACCGCTCGGGTGAGAGGCTTGTGCCTGCAACCAGCCCGTCACGATCCATCGGAGGTCCCATGTCCGTGCTCGACGACATCGTCGCCGGCGTGCGGACCGACCTGGCCGCCCGCGAGTCCGTCACGGGCCTGGCCGACCTGCGTGCCGCGCTCGCCGACGTCGACCCGCCGCGCGACCCGATGCCGCACTTCCGGGCCGCGGGCTCCAGCGTGATCGCCGAGGTCAAGCGGCGCAGCCCGAGCAAGGGCGACCTGGCCGACATCACCGACCCGGCGGCCCTCGCCCGGCAGTACGCCGCCGGCGGCGCCGCCGCGATCAGCGTGCTGACCGAGCAGCGCCGCTTCGGCGGCAGCCTCGACGACCTGCGCGCGGTGCGCGCGGCCGTGGACACACCGCTGCTGCGCAAGGACTTCATCGTCACCCCCTACCAGCTGGTCGAGGCCCGCGCCGCCGGCGCCGACCTCGCGCTGCTGATCGTCGCCGCGCTCACCGACGACCAGCTGAAGGCGCTGTACGACGAGGCCCGCGGGCTGGGCCTGACCGTCCTGGTCGAGGTCCACGACGAGGCGGAGACCGAGCGTGCGGTCGCGCTGGGCGCCGAGCTGATCGGCGTCAACGCCCGCAACCTCAAGACCCTCGCGGTCGACGGCGACACCTTCGGCCGGCTCGCGCCGCTGATCCCGGACGACCGGGTCAAGGTGGCCGAGTCCGGCATCTTCGGCCGCGACGACGTGCTGCGCTTCGTGTCCCAGGGCGCCCGCGCGGTGCTCGTGGGGGAGGCGCTGGTGAAGGACGGGGACCCCGAGCAGGCCGTCCGAGCGATGACAGGAGTGCGGGCATGACCACGAACGTCGAGCGGCCGACCAGCTACGACGCCGACGACCAGGGCTGGTTCGGCGGCCCCGAGAACGGCTGGGGCGGGCGCTTCATGCCCGAGGCGCTCGTGGCCGCCCTCGACGAGCTGACCGTCGCCTGGCACGACGCGATGGCCGACCCGGCCTTCGTCGCCGAGTTCGACGCCATCCTGCGCGAGTACGCCGGGCTGCCGAGCCCGCTCTACCTCGCCGAGCGGCTCTCGGCGAAGGTGGGCGCCCGGATCCTGCTCAAGCGCGAGGACCTCAACCACACCGGCGCCCACAAGATCCGCAACGTCCTCGGCCAGGCGCTGCTGACCAAGCGGATGGGCAAGACCCGGGTGATCGCCGAGACCGGCGCCGGCCAGCACGGCGTCGCCAGTGCCACCGCGGCGGCCTACTTCGGGCTCGACTGCACGGTCTACATGGGGGCGGTCGACACCCGCCGGCAGGCCCTCAACGTCGCCCGGATGCACCTGCTCGGCGCCAAGGTGGTGCCGGTCGAGTCCGGGAGCGCCACGCTCAAGGACGCCATCAACGAGGCGCTCCGGGACTGGGTCGCGTCCGTCGACCACACGGCGTACCTCTTCGGGACGGCGGCCGGCCCGCACCCGTTCCCCAGCATGGTCCGCGACTTCACCCGCGGCATCGGCGACGAGGCGCGCCAGCAGTGCCTCGACCGCCTCGGCCGGCTGCCGGACGCGATCGCCGCGTGCGTCGGCGGCGGGTCCAACGCGATCGGGCTGTTCACGGCCTTCCTCGACGACCCCGAGGTCGCGATCTACGGCTTCGAGCCGGGTGGCGAGGGCGTCGACACCCCGCGCCACGCCGCCACGATCCACGCCGGCGCCCGCGGGGTCCTGCACGGCGCCCGCACCTACATCCTCCAGGACGAGGACGGCCAGACCATCGAGTCCCACTCGATCTCCGCCGGCCTCGACTACCCCGGGGTGGGGCCCCAGCACGCCCACCTCGCGGCGACCGGCCGCGCGACGTACCTCCCCGTGACGGACGACGAGGCGATGGAGGCGATGGCGCTGCTCAGCCGCACCGAGGGGATCATCCCGGCCATCGAGTCGGCCCACGCGGTCGCCGGCGCGCTCCGGGTCGCGGAGCGGCTGGCCGCCGAGAAGGGGCCCGAGGCCACCGTGATCATCAACCTGTCCGGGCGCGGCGACAAGGACATGGGCACCGCCATCGAGTACTTCGGGCTCGGCGACCCCGACCAGGTCACCGAGGAGCCCGTGGGGGACCCGCGGGAGGACGACCAGTGAGCACCAGCACCGCGTTCGAGAAGGCGAAGGTGGACGGCCGCGCCGCGCTCGTCGGCTACCTGCCCGCCGGCTTCCCGGACGTCGACGGCGGCATCGACGCGCTGCGCGCCATGGTCGACGCCGGCTGCGACGTCATCGAGGTCGGGCTGCCCTACAGCGACCCGGTCATGGACGGGCCCACCATCCAGGCCGCCGCGCAGCAGGCCCTCGACGGCGGCGTGCGCACCACCGACGTGCTGCGCACCGTCGAGGCGGTGGCAGCCACCGGCACGCCCACCGTCGTGATGACCTACTGGAACCCGGTGGACAGGTACGGGGTGGAGCGGTTCGCCGCGGACCTCGCCGGCGCCGGGGGAGCCGGCCTGATCACGCCCGACCTGACCCCCGACAGCGGCGGTGAGTGGATCGCCGCCGCCGATGCGCACGACCTCGACAAGATCTTCCTGGTGGCGCCGTCCTCGACCGACGAGCGGATCGCGATGACGACCGCCGCCTGCCGGGGCTTCGTCTACGCCACCGCGGTCATGGGCGTCACCGGCGCCCGGGCCACCACCAGCGAGCTGGCGGGCCCGCTGGTCGCCCGCACCCGCGCGCACACCGACCTGCCGATCGGCGTCGGGCTCGGCGTGAGCAACGGCGACCAGGCGGCCGAGGTGGCGTCGTACGCCGACGGCGTGATCGTCGGCTCCGCGTTCGTGCGCGCCCTGCTCGACCACCCCGACGACCGTGCCGCCGGCCTGCGGGCGCTCACCGCGCTCACCGAGGACCTGGCCGCCGGCGTGCGCCGTGCGTAGGGCGCTCGCGGGAGCGCTCGCCGCTGGCCTCGTACTGCTGAGCGTGCTGCTGAGCGGCTGCGGGGGTGACGCGGAGTCGGCGGGCGGCCTCACCGGCAACCGCCTCGACCCGCCCTTCACCGTCGACGGCACCCCGCTGACGGACACCTCGGGCGAGGAGTACTCGCTCACCAGGAGCACCGACAAGCCGCTCACCCTCGTCTTCTTCGGCTACACCCACTGCCCGGACATCTGCGGGGTCGTGATGGCGAACCTCGCCTCGGCGATGACGCGGCTCAGCGACGCCGACCGCGCGAAGGTGGACGTGGTCTACGTGACCACCGACCCGGCCCGGGACACCACCTCCGTGCTGCACGACTACCTCGAGCACGTGGACCCGGACTTCATCGGCCTCACGGGGGACCTGGAGGACATCGTCGCGCTCGGCAAGCCGCTCGGCGTCGGCGTCACCCAGGGGGAGAAGCTGCCGTCCGGCGGCTACGACGTCACCCACGGCACCACGGTCACCGCCATCGACGACCGGGACCAGGCGCCCGTCTACTGGTCCCAGGAGACCTCCTCGGCGCAGTACGCCGCCGACATCCACACGCTGCTCGCCCAGGGGGACTGACCGAATGATGCTCACGCTGCTCTCGATCCCCAGCCCGTCCCAGGGCGTCTGGTACCTCGGGCCGGTGCCGATCCGCGGCTACGCCCTCGCCATCATCCTCGGCATCGTCGCCGCGATCTGGATCGGCGAGCGGCGCTGGGTGGCTCGCGGCGGCCGGGCCGGCGAGGTCAGCGACCTCGCGGTCTGGGCGGTGCCCTTCGGGCTGGTCGGCGGCCGGATCTACCACGTGCTCACCGACCACGACCTGTACTTCGGCGAGGGCAAGCACCCCATCGAGGCGCTCTACGTCTGGCGCGGGGGACTCGGGATCTGGGGCGCGATCGCGCTCGGTGCCCTGGGCGTCTACATCGGCGCCCGCCGCAAGGGGATCCGGCTGCTGCCGGTCCTCGACGCGATGATCCCCGGCGTGCTCGTCGCCCAGGCGATCGGACGCTGGGGCAACTGGTTCAACCAGGAGCTGTTCGGCAAGCCGACCGACCTGCCCTGGGGGCTGGAGATCGCCCCCGAGAACCGTCCGGTCGGCTACTTCCAGTACGACACCTTCCACCCGACGTTCCTCTACGAGTGCCTGTGGGACCTCGGGGCGTTCGGCCTCGTGATCTGGGCCGACCGCAAGTTCCGGCTCGGCCACGGCCGGGTGGTGGCGCTCTACGTCATGGCGTACACCGCCGGGCGCGGCTGGATCGAGATGCTGCGCATCGACGACGTGGAGCTCAAGGACGTCGGCGGGCTGCGCTTCAACGTGTGGACCTCGATCGTGCTGTTCATCGCGGCAGCGATCTACTTCGTGGTCAGCAGCAGGCTGCGGCCGGGCCGCGAGGAGGAGGTCTACCGGCCCGGTCATGGGCCGGAGGTGGCCGACGCGCACGCCGGTGACCGCCCCGCCGGAGGGATCTCCGACACCGCCGACTGACGGGTGTCCGCACCGCAGGCAGCCGGTGCTCCGGGTCCTGACTCGGTGGTAGCCTGAGGCCTCCGCTAGGGCCAATGTCGTCCCCTGCAACGCCACAGCTGCAACCCACTTGCACGGCCGATCCGTCGGCGCGGTCCCGGTGCTCCGGGACGCACCGGCACGACGACGACGGGAGAATGCCCGGTGCCGTACCAGCACGCATTCCCGCCGCCCCAAGGGCTCTACGACCCCACCCACGAGCATGATGCGTGTGGTGTGGCGTTCGTTGCGACCCTGACCGGCGTCGCCAGCCACGACATCGTGAAGCAGGGGATCACCGCCCTGCTCAACCTCGACCACCGCGGTGCCGCGGGGGCCGAGCCCAACTCCGGTGACGGTGCGGGGATCCTGATCCAGGTGCCGGACGCGTTCCTGCGCGCGGTGGTCGACTTCGACCTCCCGGCGCAGCACTCGTACGCCGTCGGCACCGCCTTCCTGCCCGGTGACGCCGAGGCGGTCGCCAAGACCCGGCGCCGCATCGAGGAGATCGCCGGTGAGGAAGGCCTCGCGGTCCTCGGCTGGCGCGAGGTCCCGGTCGACCCCGAGTCGCTCGGCGAGACCGCCCGCGGTGTGATGCCGTCGTTCAGCCAGCTCTTCGTGGCCGGCGCCGGCTCGCGCGTGACCGGCATGGCCCTCGAGCGGCTCGCGTTCTGCCTGCGCAAGCGGGCGGAGCGGGAGACCGACGTCTACTTCCCGTCGCTGTCGTCGCGCACGCTGGTCTACAAGGGCATGCTGACCCCGGCCCAGCTCGACGAGGTCTACCCCGACCTCCGCGACGAGCGGGTCACCTCGGCGATGGCCGTGGTCCACTCGCGGTTCTCGACCAACACCTTCCCGAGCTGGCCGCTGTCCCACCCGTTCCGGTTCATCGCCCACAACGGCGAGATCAACACGGTCATGGGCAACCGCAACTGGATGCGGGCCCGCGAGGCGCTCCTCGACTCCGACCTGATCCCGGGCGACCTGGAGCGGCTGTTCCCGGTCTGCACCCCGGGCGCCTCGGACTCCGCGTCGTTCGACGAGGTGCTCGAGCTGCTGCACATGGGCGGCCGGTCGCTGCCGCACTCGGTGCTGATGATGATCCCCGAGGCGTGGGAGAACCACGCCGAGATGGACGCCAAGCGCCGCGCCTTCTACGAGTTCCACTCCGCGATGATGGAGCCCTGGGACGGGCCCGCCTGCGTGGTCTTCACCGACGGCTCCCAGATCGGCGCGGTCCTCGACCGCAACGGCCTGCGCCCCTCCCGCTACTGGGTCACCGACGACGGCCTGGTCGTGCTCGCCTCCGAGGTCGGCGTCCTCGACATCGACCCCGCCGACGGTGGTCCGCAAGGGCCGGCTGCAGCCGGGCCGGATGTTCCTCGTCGACACCGACGAGCACCGGATCATCGAGGACGAGGAGATCAAGGCCGAGCTCGCGGCGGAGCACCCGTACGACGAGTGGCTGCACGCCGGCCTGATCCACCTCGACGACATCCCCGAGCGCGAGCACATCGTGCACACCCACGCCTCGGTCACCCGGCGCCAGCAGGTGTTCGGCTACACCGAGGAGGAGCTGCGCATCCTGCTCACCCCGATGGCCAGCACCGGGGCCGAGCCGATCGGCTCGATGGGCACCGACACCCCGATCGCGGCGCTCAGCGAGAAGCCCCGGCTGCTGTTCGACTACTTCGCCCAGCTGTTCGCGCAGGTCACCAACCCGCCGCTGGACGCCATCCGCGAGGAGCTCGTCACCTCGCTCAACGGCACCATCGGCCCCGAGGCCAACCTGCTCGAGCCGGCTCCCGCGTCGTGCCGCCAGGTGGTGCTGCCGTTCCCGGTCATCTCCAACGACGACCTGGCCAAGATCCGGCACATCAACCGCGACGGCGACATGCCCGGGTTCATCACCCACGTGGCCCGCGGCCTGTACGACGTCGAGGGCGGCGGCCGGGCGATGGCCGAGCGGATCGAGGAGATCTGCCAGGAGGTCAGCGAGGCGATCGCCGACGGGGCGCGGATCATCGTGCTCTCCGACCGGCACTCCACCGCCGAGCTGGCGCCGATCCCGTCCCTGCTGCTGACCGGCGCGGTGCACCACCACCTGGTCCGCGAGAAGACCCGCACCCAGGTCGGCCTGCTGATCGAGGCCGGCGACGTCCGCGAGACGCACCACGTGGCGCTGCTGGTCGGCTACGGCGCGGCCGCGGTCAACCCGTACCTCGCGATGGAGTCCGTCGAGGACCTCGCCCGCGAGGGGTACTACGTCAAGGCCGAGGCCGACAAGGCCGTCGCCAACCTGATCAAGGCCCTCGGCAAGGGCGTGCTGAAGGTGATGTCCAAGATGGGCGTCTCCACGGTCGCGTCGTACACCGGTGCCCAGATCTTCGAGGCGGTCGGGCTCTCGCAGTCGGTCGTCGACAAGTACTTCACCGGCACCACCTCGAAGCTCGGCGGCATCGAGCTCGACACGATCGCCGAGGAGGTCGCGCGGCGCCACGCCACGGCGTACCCCCGGGCCGGCATCGCGCCCGCGCACCGCGAGCTCGAGATCGGCGGGGAGTACCAGTGGCGGCGCGAGGGCGAGCCGCACCTGTTCGACCCCGAGACCGTCTTCCGCCTCCAGCACGCGACGCGGGCCGGGCGCTACGACGTGTTCAAGCAGTACACCTCGCGCGTCGACGAGCAGTCGGCCCGGCTGATGACGCTGCGCGGGCTGTTCCGCTTCGCCGACTCGTCGGCGACGGGACGCCAGCCGATCCCGATCGACGAGGTCGAGCCGGTCTCCGAGATCGTCAAGCGGTTCTCCACCGGCGCGATGTCCTACGGGTCCATCTCGAAGGAGGCCCACGAGACCCTCGCGATCGCGATGAACCGGCTGGGCGGCAAGTCCAACACCGGTGAGGGCGGCGAGGACCCGGACCGCCTCCACGACCCCGAGCGCCGCAGCGCGATCAAGCAGGTCGCGTCGGGCCGGTTCGGCGTCACCTCGGAGTACCTCACCAACGCCGACGACATCCAGATCAAGATGGCCCAGGGCGCCAAGCCCGGTGAGGGCGGCCAGCTGCCCGGCCACAAGGTCTACCCGTGGGTGGCCAAGACCCGGCACTCCACGCCGGGTGTGGGCCTGATCAGCCCGCCGCCGCACCACGACATCTACTCGATCGAGGACCTGGCGCAGCTGATCCACGACCTGAAGAACTCCAACCCCGAGGCCCGCGTGCACGTGAAGCTGGTCTCCGAGGTCGGCGTCGGCACGGTCGCGACGGGTGTGTCGAAGGCGCACGCCGACGTGGTGCTGATCTCCGGCCACGACGGCGGCACCGGCGCCTCGCCGCTGACGTCGCTCAAGCACGCCGGCGGTCCCTGGGAGCTCGGCCTCGCCGAGACCCAGCAGACGCTGCTGCTCAACGGCCTGCGCGACCGGATCGTGGTGCAGACCGACGGCCAGCTGAAGACCGGCCGCGACGTCGTGATCGCCGCGCTGCTCGGCGCGGAGGAGTACGGCTTCGCCACCGCGCCGCTGGTGGTCTCGGGCTGCATCATGATGCGGGTCTGTCACCTCGACACCTGCCCCGTGGGCGTCGCGACGCAGAACCCCACCCTGCGCGAGCGGTTCTCCGGCAAGCCGGAGTTCGTCGTGAACTTCTTCGAGTACATCGCGGAGGAGGTGCGCGAGCTGCTCGCCGAGCTGGGGTTCCGCACGCTCGACGAGGCGATCGGCCAGGTCGACGTGCTCGACGTGGCCAAGGCCGTGGACCACTGGAAGGCGGCCGGGCTCGACCTGTCGCCGATCCTGCACAAGCCCGAGCTGCCCGAGGGTGCGGCGCTGCGCAACACCACGGTCCAGGACCACGGGCTCGACAGGGCGCTCGACGTCACCGAGCTGCTGCCGCTGGCCCGGGCCGCTCTCGAGAAGGGCGAGCCCGTGCGGGCGCAGGTCGAGATCCGCAACGTCAACCGGACGGTCGGCACGATCCTCGGCCACGAGGTGACCAAGCGGTACGGCGGCGAGGGCCTGCCCGACGGCACGATCGACATCACCTTCACCGGCTCGGCGGGCCAGTCCTTCGGCGCGTTCGTGCCGAAGGGCGTCACGCTGCGGCTGGAGGGGGACGCCAACGACTACGTCGGCAAGGGCCTCTCCGGCGGCCGGATCGTCGTACGCCCCGACCGGGCGGCGTCGTTCGAGGCCGGTGAGCAGATCATCGCCGGCAACGTCATCGGGTACGGCGCCACCTCGGGCGAGATCTTCCTGCGCGGCATCGTCGGCGAGCGCTTCTGCGTCCGCAACTCCGGCGTCCACGCCGTCGTCGAGGGCGTGGGCGACCACGGGTGCGAGTACATGACCGGCGGCATCGTCGTCATCCTCGGCCCGACCGGCCGCAACTTCGCCGCGGGCATGTCCGGTGGGTACGCCTTCGTGCTCGACCTCGACGAGGGCCGGGTCAACCCGGAGCTCGTCGACCTCAACAAGGTCGAGGGCGACGCGCTCGACGAGCTGCACGCGCTGGTCACCCGTCACTTCGAGGAGACCGGGTCGACCGTCGCCGAGGAGCTGCTGGCCGACTGGCCGGCCGCCGTGGCGCGGTTCACCGAGGTCATGCCCAGCGACTACAAGCGGGTCCTGGACGCTCGCGCCGAGGCCCTCGAGGACGGCCTCGACGAGGAGCAGGCCGCGGCCCGGATCATGGAGGTTCTCCATGGCTGAGCGAAGCGAAGACATGGAATTCCAGCACAGCATGGTGGGCCGTTGCTCGCCGACGAAGGAGGCGTGCAATGGCTGATCCCAAGGGATTCCTCAAGCACGGCCGCGAGGTCGCCGGGCGCCGGCCCGTGGAGGAGCGTGTCCAGGACTGGAACGAGGTCTACCCCGGGAGTGCCGGGCGCGCGCTGCTGCCGATCATCACCGAGCAGGCGGGCCGCTGCATGGACTGCGGCATCCCGTTCTGCCACCAGGGCTGCCCGCTCGGGAACATCATCCCGGAGTGGAACGACCTGGTCTGGCGTGACGACTGGGAGGGCGCGATCGAGCGCCTGCACGCGACCAACAACTTCCCGGAGTTCACCGGTCGCCTGTGCCCGGCGCCGTGCGAGACCGCCTGCGTGCTCGGCATCAACCAGGACCCGGTCACCATCAAGAACGTCGAGGTCTCGATCATCGACAAGGCGTGGGAGTCGGGCTTCGTCCGGCCGCAGCCGCCGGAGTGGCTCTCGGGCCGCACGGTCGCCGTGGTCGGCTCCGGTCCCGCCGGCCTGGCCGCCGCGCAGCAGCTGACCCGCGCCGGCCACACGGTCGCGGTCTACGAGCGGGCCGACAAGATCGGCGGGCTGCTGCGGTACGGCATCCCCGAGTTCAAGATGGAGAAGCAGCACGTCGACCGGCGGCTGGACCAGATGCGGCGCGAGGGCACCGTGTTCCGGGCCGGCGTCGACGTCGGCGGCGACCTGACCGGCCAGAGCCTGCGCGAGCGGTACGACGCGGTGGTGCTCGCGATGGGCGCCACCGAGCCGCGCGACCTGCCGATCACCGGCCGCGAGCTCGGCGGGATCCACCAGGCCATGGAGTTCCTCCCGCAGGCCAACCGGGTGGCGCTGGGCGAGGATCTGCCTCTGGCTGAGGGCGAGAGCCAGATCACCGCCGAGGGCAAGCACGTCGTGATCATCGGCGGCGGTGACACCGGCGCGGACTGCCTCGGCACGTCCACCCGCCAGGGTGCCGCCTCGATCACGCAGCTCGAGATCATGCCCGAGCCGCCCCAGCAGCGGCCGTCCGGCCAGCCGTGGCCCACCTACCCGATGATCTTCCGGGTCTCCTCGGCGCACGAGGAGGCGGGGGAGCGGGTGTACTCGGTCTCCACCCAGGAGTTCCTCGGCGACGAGGACGGCAACGTCCGGGCGCTGCGCCTGGTCGACGTGAAGTTCGAGGACGGCAAGCTGGTCGAGCTCGAGGGCACCGAGCGGGAGATCCCGGCCGAGCTGGTGCTCTTCGCGATGGGCTTCACCGGCCCCGAGAAGCCCGGCTTGATCGAGCAGCTGGGCGTGGACCTCGACGAGCGCGGCAACGTGGCGCGCGACGCGGCGTACATGTCGTCGGTGCCGGGTGTCTTCGTCGCCGGCGACGCCGGCCGCGGCCAGTCGCTCATCGTGTGGGCGATCGCCGAGGGCCGGGCCGCCGCCGCGGCCGTGGACACCTTCCTCACCGGCTCCACCACGCTGCCCGCGCCGATCAAGCCCACCGAGAGGCCCCTGGTGGTCTGACGAGGCCCGGGCCCGCCCGTGGCCACCCCGTCTCGAGCAAACCCCCCGCGGCCACCGCGGGGGGTTTGCCGTCGGGCCGGGCGCTCGTCCGCCGCGAGTGTTGGAACGATCTAAGAACCCGCTAGGCTGCGTGCGTGCGTAGAGCCAAGATCGTCTGCACCCTCGGCCCGGCAACCTCCTCCCCGCGACGGATCCGCGAGCTGGTGTACGCCGGCATGGACGTCGCGCGGCTCAACATGAGCCACGGCAGCCATGCCGACCACGCCGAGTCCTACCGCCTCGTGCGGGAGGCCTCGGACGCGAGCGGCCACGGGGTCGGCATCTTCGCCGACCTGCAGGGGCCGAAGATCCGGCTGGCGACGTTCGCCGACGGACCGGTGACGCTGCGCCGGGGCCAGGAGTGGACCATCACGACGCGTGAGGTCCCGGGCGACGAGAAGCAGTGCGGCACGACGTACTCCGGGCTGCCGGGCGACGTGAACGTCGGCGACCCGATCCTCATCGACGACGGCAAGGTGCGCCTGCGGGTGACGGCGGTGGAGGACCAGGACGTCCGCACCGAGGTCCTCGTCGGCGGCAAGGTCAGCAACCACAAGGGCATCAACCTGCCCGGGGTCGCGGTGTCCGTGCCGGCGCTGTCGGAGAAGGACATCGACGACCTCCGGTTCGCGCTGCACCTCACCGTGGACTTCATCGCGCTCAGCTTCGTGCGCGACGCCAAGGACGCCGACGACGTCCGCAAGATCATGGACGAGGAGGGCATCCGCCTCCCCGTCATCGCGAAGATCGAGAAGCCGCAGGCCATCGAGAACCTCGACGAGGTGATCGCGGCGTTCGACGGCTTCATGGTGGCGCGCGGTGACCTCGGCGTGGAGTGCCCGCTCGAGGACGTGCCGTTCCTGCAGAAGCAGGTCATCGAGAAGGCCCGGCTCAACGCCAAGCCCGTCATCGTGGCCACGCAGATGCTCGAGTCGATGGTGTCCAACCCCGCGCCCACCCGCGCGGAGGCCTCCGACGTCGCGAACGCCGTGCTCGACGGCGCCGACGCGGTGATGCTGTCGGGCGAGACCAGCGTGGGGGAGTACCCCGTCCACACCGTCGAGACGATGGCCCGGATCATCGCCGCGACCGAGCGGCACGCGATGGAGCAGGACGGGCCGGGCCAGGTCCGCGAGATCGACTGGGACCCGCACACCAAGGGCGGGGTGATCGCCAAGGCGGCCGCGGAGGTCGCCGAGCGGATGGAGGCCAAGTACGTCGTGGCCTTCACCCAGAGCGGCGACTCGGCCCGCCGGATGTCCCGCCTGCGTGGACCGATCCCGCTGCTGGCCTTCACCCCCGTGGCCGCGGTGCGGTCGCAGCTCGCGCTGAGCTGGGGTGTCGAGACGTTCAAGACCGCGCCGGTCGAGCACACCGACGAGATGGTCCGCCAGGTCGACGAGCAGCTGCTCCGCATCGGCCGTGTCGAGGAGGGCGACCTGGTCGTCATCATCGCGGGTGCACCTCCCGGGATCCCCGGATCCACCAACGCGCTGCGGATCCACCGCATGGGCGATGCCATCAACGAGGTCGCCCCGGCCTACCGCCGCGCCCGCTGAGAGTCACCGCTTCGGTCCGATCAGCTCGTCGAGCCGCGCCACGTCCGCCCGCCGGGAGACGCTGATCGTCTTCCAGTTGGACTGTCGCCACGCGACGTCGACCAGGTCCAGCGCCCAGCAGCACAGCTCCCGGATGTCGCCCGAGTTGTTGGTGAACTGCCACCTCGGGTAGTCGTAGCGCTTGCGCTCGCCCGCCACCATCCGTGTCGTCCAGTTGCGCACCCGGGACCCGTCGGAGTGGAACAGCCCGCGCAGGAAGTCGGCGGGGTGCTCCTCGACGATCTCCCGCTGCCACTCCTCGAGCACGATCGGCCGCTCGTGCTTGCGCCCGGGCCCGTGCTGCGGGAACAGGCAGGGCCAGTGCTTCCAGTGCGCCTGGACGACCACGACCCCCGGCAGCCTCGACGAGGAACACCCTGCGCTGTGGCCGGACGGTGTCGATGGCACGGCGGACGTCCTCGACGATGCCGGGGTACGCCGCGTCGCACGACACCCGCAAGGAGAAGTAGCGGGGGTGAGCCGACAGGCAGCCGTCGCCGAGGTAGTACCCGAGGAGCGCGGCGTAGGCGGCTCGGGGCACGGAGCGTCTGTTCGCAGACGGGACAGTGCGCCGGGACCGGGCGCATGCTCGTCGTCCCGCCACGAACGCAGACTGGCGCGGCTGATCGAGAGGTCCCGGCTCACCTGGGACAGCGTCGCGCCGGAGGCCAGACGGTCCAGCGCCTGCTGCCGGACCGATCGCGGGTACATGCGGCGAGGCTGCCAGCGGGCGCCGACAGAGCGCGTGGACTGGTGATGGCTGCGTGCCCCGGGTGGGATTCGAACCCACACTGGACGGTGTTTGAGACCACTGCCTCTGCCGTTGGGCTACCGGGGCCGGCGCGCGCCTGACCCTATCCGATCTGCGACCGCGAACACCCCTTGGGCAATCTCTACTAATCAAGTAGACTTTAGGCACGAGAGCGACCGAGCGAAGTGGAGCGGGCCATGGTGAGGTTCTGGCAGTGGGGGCGGGCGAGCAACCAGCGTGCGGTCGACAACGCGCGGGCGGCGGCGACCGAGCTGAGCCGGCGCCGCGTCGAGCGTGACGAGGTCGAGCTCTACCTGGCCGAGCTGGGCACCCGGCGCGCCGCCTCCGCCTGACCCGACCGGCGGGGGAGCAGCGGGCGCGCTGCGGATAATCTGTGCCCGTGACCGAGCCCGCCACCCCCGCCACGCGCACCGTCGTCATCGCCGAGGACGAGGCGCTGATCCGCATGGACCTGGCCGAGATGCTCACCGAGGAGGGGTACGACGTCGTGGGCCAGGCCGGCGACGGTGCCAAGGCCGTCGAGCTCGCCGAGCAGCTCCGGCCCGACCTGGTCATCCTGGACGTCAAGATGCCGGTCCTCGACGGGATCGCGGCCGCGGAGCGGATCGCGAGCCAGCGGATCGCCCCGGTGGTCATCCTCACCGCCTTCTCCCAGCGCGACCTGGTCGAGCGTGCGCGGGACGCCGGCGCGATGGCCTACCTGGTCAAGCCGTTCTCCAAGGGTGACCTGGTGCCGGCGATCGAGATGGCCGTCAGCCGGTTCTCCGAGGTGACCATGCTCGAGCAGGAGGTCGCCGACCTGCAGGACCGGCTGGAGACGCGCAAGGCGGTCGACCGGGCCAAGAGCATCCTGCAGCAGCAGCTCCAGCTCTCCGAGCCCGAGGCCTTCCGATGGATCCAGAAGACCGCCATGGACCTGCGCCTGTCGATGCGACAGGTCGCGGAGGGGGTCGTCACCCACGGACCCGGCCTGGCCGGCTGAGCCTCTCCGGACGGCGTGCCACGACACGAGTCCGTCTCGCCCTTGTCACGACTCGGTAAAGGCGACGGCGTCGCCGCGGGTCGACGCGGGGATGTGGTGCCGCCCACGTCCGGGACCCCTAGACTGCCGGGCAGCGCCCGCCCGGGTGCGTGAGGAGGGCCAGTTGAATTCTCGACCCACAGTCCGTGAACGGGACGCAGGAACGGGCGTCGTGCGGGGCGTTTCAGGCTTCGTCGCACTGCTTCTCCTGTCCCCGCTCCTGCTGCTGATCTCGGCCCCGCCGGCGGGTGCCGTCGGCACCCTGTGCCTGCCGTCCGACACCGCGGCCTGCATCGCCGGCACCGTCCGCTCCGACGAGGGCGTCGTCCCGGACGTGAAGCTGACGGTCACCGACGAGGCGGGCAACGCCCAGGAGGTCGTGACCGGCGAGGACGGCCGGTGGAACGTCTCGGTCAAGGAGGAGGGGCCCTACAAGGTCGCCCTCCAGGAGGACACGCTGCCGGACGGCGTCAGCGTCTCCGGGTCCTCCGAGATCACCGTCCAGGCCAAGTTCCCAAGACCGCTCCCGCGCTGATCCCGGTGCGGACCTCGGCGTACGTCTCCTCCACCAGCAAGTTCGACGAGCTGGTCCAGAGCTCGGCCAACGGCCTGCGGCTCGGACTGCTGCTGGCACTGGCCTCGATCGGGCTGTCGCTGATCTACGGCACCACCGGCCTCTCGAACTTCGCCCACGCCGAGCAGGTCGGCCTCGGCGGCATCCTGGGCTACGTCCTGATCAACGAGCACGGGCTCAACCTCTGGGTCGGCGGCATCCTCGTGGTGATCATCTGCGGCTTCACCGGCTGGTTCCAGGACCGCGTGATGTGGCAGCCACTGCGCCGCCGCGGCCTGGGACTCACGCAGCTGATGATCGTGACGATCGGACTCTCGCTGGCGCTGCAGTACACGTTCCAGTACACCGTCGGCGCGCGCACCGTCCGCGTCGTCCAGGACAACCCCTCGGTGCGCGAGATCGGCCCGATCACGATGACCAACCAGTCCTTCGTGGCGATGGGCATCTCGATCGTCGTCATCGCCGCCGTCGGCTACGCGCTGCTGCGCACCCGCGTGGGGCGCGCCACCCGCGCCGTCTCCGACAACCCGGCCCTCGCCGCGGCCTCGGGCATCGACGTCGACAAGGTGATCCGGCTGGTGTGGACGGTGGCCATGGCGCTCGCCGGCCTCTCCGGCCTGCTGTACGCCCTGGTCACGAACGGCATCAAGTGGGACTCGGGCATGCAGATCCTGCTGCTGCTGTTCGCGGCGGTCACCCTCGGCGGCCTCGGTACGGCGTTCGGCGCCCTGGTCGGCTCGCTCATCATCGGCCTCGTCGTCGAGCTCTCCCCGGTCCTGGGCATGCCCGGTGACTTCAAGTACGCCACCGCGCTGTTGATCCTCATCCTCCTGCTGCTGGTCAGGCCGCAAGGCCTGCTCGGTCGCCCGGAGCGGGTCGGTTAGGAAGGACACGGGTATGGACACCATCCAGGCAATCCTGAGCTCGATGATGCGCGAGGCGATCTCTCCGCAGACCGCCGCCGTCGCGATCGCGGCCATCGGCCTCAACGTCCACTTCGGCTTCACGGGCCTGCTCAACATCGGCCAGTCCGGCTTCATGCTGCTCGGTGCCTACGGGTTCGCGATCTCCATCGGCCACGACCTGCCCCTGATCGCGGGCCTGCTGATCGGCTTCGGCGCGGCGTTCGTCTTCGCGCTGGTGCTGGGCGCGCCGACCCTGAAGCTACGGGGCGACTACCTGGCGATCGTGACGATCTCCGCAGCGGAGATCATCAGGTACGTCGGTAGATCCGCCTTGCTGACCGACTTCACCGGCGCCGCACAGGGCCTGCAGGGCGTGACCTATCGCGACCCCTTCACCAACCTGTCGTTCTTCGGTGGCGGCACGACCACCCTGAGCCCCTTCAACTACGCCGACGTCGCCGGCGGGTCGGTGTGGGTGCGGCTGCTCGGCTGGCTCCTCGTCGCCGCCTGCATCACCGGGATCGTGGTCCTCGTCCGCGGGGCACAGCGCAGTCCGGCGGTGCGGTACGCCGGGATCGGGCTGCTCGGCGCGGTGACCGTCTTCCTGCTGTTCTTCCTGGCACCGGCGAACTACCAGAACACCGGTGTCAGCGGCTGGTGGGTGCGCTTCGCGGCGTGGCTGCTGGTCGGCATCTCGGCGCTCGTCGTGTTCCTGCTGGTGCGCAGCCCCTGGGGTCGGCTCCTCCGGGGCATCCGCGAGGACGAGGACGCGATCCGCAGCCTCGGCAAGAACGTCTTCGCCATCAAGATGCAGGCGCTCATCATCGGCGGACTCTTCGGCGCCCTCGGCGGCATGGTCTACGTGCTGCCGGCGTCGGTCCAGCCCGATTCCATGGGCCGTTCGCTGACGTTCTTCTGCTACACGGCACTGCTGCTCGGCGGCGCCGCCACCATCTTCGGGCCGATCCTCGGGGCCGTCCTGTTCTACGCGGCGCGCATCATGATCAAGGGCGTCGCCAACGCGTACATCCCGGACAACATCATGAACAACCAGCAGACCGAGCAGTTCTCCTTCATCGTCGTGGGCGTCGCGCTGATGCTGATCGTGATCTTCCGGCCACAGGGAATCCTCGGCAACAAGAGGGAGCTGCGATTCAATGTCTGAGTCCACCGTGGCCAGGTCCGACCTGGCCGACCCCGCCGCCCGCCGGGCGCTGATGGCAGGCGTCGACGCGACGCCGGGCTCCGGCAAGCCGGACCCGATCCTCGTGGTCGACAACATCGTCCGGCAGTTCGGCGGCATGACCGCCGTCGACGTCGACCACCTCGAGGTGCAGCGGGGGATCATCACCGCGCTGATCGGACCGAACGGCGCCGGCAAGACGACGTTCTTCAACCTGATCACCGGCTTCGACCGGCCCACCTCCGCGAAGACGGGGGCGCACTGGTCCTTCGACGGCGCCACCCTCGACAAGACCTCCGCCTCCAGCGTGGCGAAGGCCGGCATGGTGCGCACGTTCCAGCTCACCAAGGCGCTGAGCCGGATGACCGTGATGGACAACATGATGCTCGGCGCCCAGGGCCAGTCCGGCGAGAACCTCCTCAAGTGTGTCTTCAAGCCGATGTGGCGCGGCCAGGAGCGGGACATCGAGGACAAGGCCAGGGAGCTCCTCGCACGCTTCAAGCTCCTGGAGAAGAAGGACGACTACGCCGGCAGCCTGTCCGGTGGCCAGCGCAAGCTCCTCGAGATGGCTCGTGCCCTGATGAGCGACCCGAAGATGATCATGCTCGACGAGCCCATGGCCGGCGTGAACCCGGCGCTCACCCAGTCGCTCCTCGGGCACATCCAGAGCCTGCGCGACGAGGGCACCACCGTGCTCTTCGTCGAGCACGACATGCACGTGGTGCGCCACATCTCCGACTGGGTGGCCGTGATGGCCGAGGGCCGCCTGGTCGCCGAGGGTCCCGCCGACACGGTCATGTCCGACACCGCGGTCATCGACGCCTACCTCGGCGCCCACCACGACACCGACCTCGGTGACGACGCGCTCCTCAGCGACGACGTGATGGAACAGATCCAGCAGCAGGTGGCCGCCGAGCAGGAGGACGAGTCATGAGCGCAGAGCTCCAGCCCAGCACCCAGCAGGCGGTCGTCGAGGCCAAGGACGTCGTCGCGGGCTACCTGCCCGGCGTCAACATCCTCAACGGGTGCAGCCTGGTGGCCTACCCCGGCGAGATGATCGGCATCATCGGCCCGAACGGCGCGGGCAAGTCCACGCTGCTCAAGGCCATGTTCGGCCTGGTCAAGGTCCACTCCGGCACCGTCATGCTCGGCGACCGCGACATCACCAACGCCAAGACCAACCGGCTGGTCGAGATGGGCGTCGGCTTCGTGCCGCAGACCAACAACGTCTTCCCGACGCTCACGATCGAGGAGAACCTCCGGATGGGGCTGTTCATGCGCCCCAAGAAGATCACCGAGCGGCTGGGCGCGATGTGGGACCTCTTCCCGGTCCTGCACGACCGCCGCAACCAGCGGGCCGGCGCGCTGTCCGGTGGTGAGCGGCAGTCCCTCGCGATGGCCCGGGCGCTGATGATGGAGCCGTCGGTCCTGCTCCTCGACGAGCCCTCGGCCGGCCTGTCACCGGTGCGGCAGGACGAGACGTTCCTGCGCACCCGGCGGATCAACAAGACCGGCGTGTGCGTGGTCATGGTGGAGCAGAACGCCCGCCGCTGCCTGCAGATCTGCGACCGTGGCTACGTGCTCGACCAGGGCCGCGACGCCTACAGCGGCACCGGCCGCGAGCTCGCCAACGACCCCAAGGTCATCGAGCTGTACCTCGGCACCCTGGCCAAGGACGTCGAGGAGGAGCACCCCAGGCACGCCTGACGCGAGACGCCCGGCAGACACGCAGAAGGGCCCCGGACCAGGTGGTCCGGGGCCCTTCCGTGTGGTTCACACGAGCATCGGGATCAGGAGGAACCCTCCACCGAGTTGGACAGCTCGTTCTTGTTGTCGCCGTTGAAGGTGTAGATGCCGATGAAGGCCGACGACGGGTCGTTGTCCTTGTTGATCGGACCGATGCCCGACGGACCGGCGTACCGGATCTCCTTGCCGTCCTTGAGCAGGGCGACGCAGTCGGAGTACGTCTTGCACTCCTCGCCGTCGGTGGCACCGGAGACGGCCGCGTAGTTCTTCTGGATCGTCTCGGGGTCGGTGGCACCACCCTTCACCGCAGCCAGGGCGGCGAGGATCGTGGCGTCGTAGGCCTCCGCGCCGTAGGCGTAGTCGCTCAGCGCCTTGCCCTCGCCGACCTCGGCCCAGCCGCTCAGCCGGTCCTTGAAGGTCTGGTCGGGGTCAGCGCCGGGGATGGTGCCCTGGGCGCCCTCGAGGGTGCCGGCCTCGAAGGTCTCGCTGTAGTCGGCGGTGTTGCCGTCGGAGAAGTACGTCTTCGACATGTCCCAGCCCTGCGAGGCGAGCTCGGGGACGATCTGCTTGGTCTCGTCGAAGGCGAGCACGACGATGGCGTCGGGCTTGGCCGCGATCGCGGCACCGACCTCGGACGAGAACGTCGTCTGGCCGGCCGGGAACTCGTCGCCGTCACCCTTGCAGCCGTACACGCACTCGCCGTTGGAGGCCTCGACGGTCTGCTGGACCGCGTTGCGCAGGCCGGTGCCGTAGGTGTCGTTGAAGACCAGGAACGCGACCTTCTGGTACCCGTCGGTGCTGATCAGCGTGCCGAGGGCGTTGCCCTGGATGCCGTCCGGCGGAGCGGTGCGGAAGTAGTACGGCGAGTAGCCGCTCAGGTCCACCGCGGTGTTGGCGGGGGAGACCTCGACGATCTTGTTGTCGGCGAAGGTGTCGACCACGTTCAGCGACACGCTGGAGGAGGCGGCACCGACCACGAGCGACGGCTTGTTGGCGACGAGCGTGCCGGCCGAGGACGTGGAGACCGACATGTCGGTCGAGTCACCGGAGTCCTGGATGTCGTGGCAGGCCTTGGCCCCGTCCACGCCGCCCGCGGCGTTGATGTCGGAGACGGCGAGTCCCACGCCCGCGACCTCCGGGGGACCGAGGAACGCCAGGTTTCCGGTGAGCGGCAGGATGCCGCCGACGCGGAGGGCGTTGGCGCTGGTCTGGCTACCGGAGCACTTGTCGTTGGTGAAGTCGGTCGAGGAGCTGGTGTCGGAACCCGAGGACGTCGGGTTGTCCGAAGCGTTGCTCTCGGAGGAGTTGTCGGACCCACAGGCGGTCAGGGCCAGGCTGAGTACGGCGGTGCCGGCCATCAGCCTGCCCCACGTGGCGGTTCTGGATCGATTCACTTGGTGAACCTTTCTGTCGCGATTCGGTGCACTTCACCGCTGCCCGTCCCCGAGAGGTTGGGCGGGCCCTGACACGGTAGGACCGGGTGCAGGGGACCGGGATACAGCGCACCCTGTCGTGACCGAACCGTTACCTCAATGAATCCACGCCGCGAACTGCGCGAGAAGTGGCGCGAAGGCCAGCGCGGGGAGCAGGTCCGCGACGGGGATCTCCCGCACCCGGAGCAGCCGCAGGGCGACCCCGACCAGCAGCAGGCCGCCGGTCGCCGTCAGGGCGGCGAGGTGTGGCGCGGGCAGCACGTCACCGAGCAGGAAGCCCACCACGGTCAGGCTGCCCTGCACCGCGATGACGGTGAGCGCGCTGGCCGCGACGCCCCAGCCGAAGGAGGCGGCGAACGCGATCGCGGCGAAGCCGTCGAGGACCGCCTTGAGGAAGAGCTGGTCCGCCCCGTTGCCCAGGCCGTCGTTCAGCGAGCCGAGGATCGTCAGCGGGCCGGTGCAGAACAGCAGGGACGCGGTGACGAACCCTTCGATGAATCGGTGCCGCTCGACCGCCCCGGCGGCACCGGCGAGCCGGGTCTGCAGCCAGCCGCCGAACCACTCCACACGCTGCTCGAGGCGCAGCAGCGAGCCGAGGATCCCGCCGAGCAGGAGCGAGCCGAGCACCACCAGCATCGGGGCGCTCGAGCCGACCGCGTCGGACAGGTCGGAGTCGAGGACCGCCACCGCGGAGGTGCCCGCGATCAGCAGCGTCACCAGGCCGAGGGAGTCGGTCACGACGTCGCGTGTCCGCACCGGCAACCGGTTGCCCAGCACCACCCCGACGGTGGCTCCGACCAGGACCGTCGCGACGTTGACGGCGGTGCCGATACCGGGGATCACGGGACTCCTCTGACAGGTCGGGAGGCATGAGCGTAGTCTCGCGGTCTGGAGCCGTGCTCGGGGGACCAAGAGGCGCGGCCGCCACCGTTTGAGGGCCTGAAAGGCTGACGAAGAGATGACCCGCTCCCTGGTGACGCTGCGCTGCGCGATGCCCTCCGACGCATCCCGGCTGGCCGAGCTCTGGTCCGAGGTGCTGCGGCGCGGCGACCACGACGAGCAGGTCGCCGACCTGCTCTCGATCATCGAGCGCGCCACCGACGCCACGGACGAGCGCGTCGTGGTCGCGGAGTACGACGGTGAGGTCGCGGGTGCGGTCCACCTGTGCGTCACCACGATGACCCCGCTGAACCTCGAGCCTGCGGTGCTGGCCGTCTCCCCGCACGTGTTCCCCGACTTCCGCCGGCACGGGGTCGGCCGGGCGCTGATGGAGTCGGCCGTCTCCTTCGCCGAGGACCTCGGGATCGGCCACGTGGCGACCGCCGCCGCCTCCGGCTCCCGGGACGCGAACCGGTTCATGGCGAGGCTCTCGCTGGGGCCGCAGGCCGTGCTGCGCGTGGCGTCGACCCACGCCGTACGCTCCAAGCTCACCGCCCAGCGTCCGTCCGCGCAGCGCGCCGGCGGCCGGCAGCTCACGCAGGTGCTCGCGGCCAGGCGCTCGATGCGCAAGAGCCAGGCGGCGCCGGTCGGGGACGCGCAGGGCTGAGGGACGAGCCGGCTCAGCCGGTGAACTTCTCCCGCGGGATCAGCGCACAGGTGATCCGCGACGTGCACAGCCTGCGGCCGCTCTCGTCGGAGATCACGACCTCGTAGGTCGCGGCGCTCCGGCCGAGGTGCACGGCGGTGGCGACGCCCGTCACCAGGCCCGAGGTCGCCGAGCGGTGGTGGGTGGCGTTGATGTCGACGCCCACCGACAGCCGGTCCGGGTGCGCGTGCACGGCAGACCCGACCGAGCCGAGGGTCTCCGCGAGCACGACCGACGCGCCGCCGTGCAGCAGTCCGTAGGGCTGGGTGTTCCCCTCGACCGGCATGGTCGCGACGACCCGCTCGGCCGAGATCTCCACGAGCTGGATGCCCATCCGTTCGTTCAGGCTGCCCATGCCCTGGGGCATCGAGGAGATGAAGTCGTCGACGGGGATGTCGGCGGGGGCGGACGCGGTGGTCTCGTCGGTCTTGTCGTGGGGCATGGCGCCATTGTCGCCGACGCCGTCACCGGGCCGAGGACCGTCCCCGGCGCCGGATAGAGTCGCGCCGTGCCTGAGCTCGCCGCCACCCCGACCAACCCCGACCGTCCGCGCCTGCTGCTGCTCGACGGCCACTCGCTGGCCTACCGGGCGTTCTTCGCGCTCCCGGTCGAGAACTTCTCCACGACGACCGGGCAGCACACCAACGCCGTCTACGGCTTCACCTCGATGCTCATCAACGTGCTCCGCGACGAGCAGCCGACGCACCTCGCGGTCGCCTTCGACGTCTCCCGGCAGGGCTTCCGGATGGACGAGTACCCGGAGTACAAGGCCAAGCGCAACAAGACCCCCGACGAGTTCAAGAGCCAGCTGCCGCTCATCGAGGAGGTCCTCGACGCGCTCCGCGTCCCCTTCCTCAAGAAGGAGGGGTACGAAGCCGACGACATCATCGCGACGCTCGTCACCGAGGCCCTCGCGGACGACCTCGACGTGCTGATCCTCACCGGCGACCGGGACAGCCTGCAGCTGGTGACCGACCACTCGACGGTGCTCTACCCGATGCGCGGCGTCTCCGACCTGGCCCGGATGACCCCCGAGGCGGTGGAGACCAAGTACGGCGTGCCGCCGCACCGCTACCCCGAGCTCGCGGCGCTGGTGGGGGAGGACTCCGACAACCTGCCCGGTGTCCCCGGCGTCGGCCCCAAGACCGCCGCGAAGTGGATCACCCAGTACGACGGCCTCGACAACGTCATCACGCACGCCGACGAGATCAAGGGCAAGGCGGGCGACAACCTGCGCGCACACCTCGGTGAGGTGATCCGCAACCGCCGGCTCAACGCCCTCGTGCGCGACCTCGACCTCGAGCTGCACCCCACGGACATGGCCGTGCGCCCCTGGGACCGGCAGGAGGTGCACACGCTCTTCGACAGCCTGGAGTTCCGGGTGCTGCGCGACCGGCTCTTCGAGACCCTGCAGTCGGAGGAGGTGATCGACGACTCCGGCTTCGAGATGGCGGGTGCCCGGCTGGGTGCCGGCCAGGTCGCCGGCTGGCTGGCGTCCCACGCCCGCGACGCGAGCGCGCGCACCGGTGTGGCGATCCAGGGGGCCTGGCGCGCCGGCACCGGCGAGGTCTGGTCGGTCGCGCTGGCCGCGCAGGACGGCACCGCCGCCTGGTTCGACGCGGCCGAGGTCACGCCCGAGGACGACGCCGCGGTCGCGGCCTGGTTCGCGGACGCGGGTGCCCCCAAGGTGCTCCACGACGCCAAGGGCCCGATGCTCGCGCTGTCGGCGCGGGGCTGGCCGCTCGACGGCCTGGTGAGCGACACCGCGCTGGCGGCGTACCTCGTCCGTCCCGACCAGCGCTCCTACGACCTCGCCGACCTGACGCTGCGCTACCTCAAGCGCGAGCTGAAGCAGGAGGTCGCCGACAGCGGCCAGCTCACCCTCGACAGCCTCGAGGGCGCCGACACCGGCGCCGCCGAGACCGCGATGCTGCACGCCCGTGCGGTCCTCGACCTCGCGGAGGCGCTGGACGCGGCGATCGAGCAGCACGGCGGGGCGCAGCTGCTCGCCGAGATCGAGCTCCCGCTGGTCCACCTGCTCGCGCAGCTGGAGCGCACCGGCATCGCGGTCGACGTCGACCACCTCGAGAGCCTGGAGAGCCACTTCGCCGGGGAGGTGAAGAAGGCTGCCGACGAGGCGTTCGACGTGATCGGCAAGGAGATCAACCTCGGCTCGCCCAAGCAGCTCCAGGTGGTGCTCTTCGACGAGCTCGACATGCCGAAGACCAAGCGCACCAAGACCGGCTACACCACCGACGCCGACGCGCTGCAGCAGCTCTACGTCAAGACCGAGCACCCGTTCCTGCTCGCGCTGCTGCGGCACCGCGACGTCAGCCGGCTCCGGCAGACCATCGAGGGCCTGCTCAAGACCGTGGCCGGCGACGGTCGCATCCACACGACGTTCAACCAGCTGATCGCCGCGACCGGACGGCTCTCCAGCACCGACCCCAACCTGCAGAACATCCCGATCCGCACCGAGGAGGGCCGGCGGATCCGCGAGGCCTTCGTGGTCGGGCAGAGCGTCGAGGGCGAGGCCTACGAGTGCCTCATGACCGCCGACTACAGCCAGATCGAGATGCGGATCATGGCGCACCTCTCCGAGGACGCGCTGCTGATCGAGGCGTTCCGGTCCGGGCAGGACTTCCACTCGATCACCGCAGCCCGGGTCTTCGGCGTACCGGCCGAGGAGGTGACGGTCGAGATGCGCGCCAAGATCAAGGCGATGAACTACGGCCTCGCCTACGGCCTGTCGGCCTTCGGGCTGAGCCAGCAGCTGCGGATCGAGCCCGGTGAGGCGCGCGGGCTGATGGACGAGTACTTCCAGACCTTCGGCGGGGTGCGCGACTACCTCGCCGGGGTGGTGGACGAGGCGCGACGCTCCGGGTTCACCGAGACGATCTGGGGCCGGCGCCGCTACCTGCCCGACCTCACCAGCGACAACCGCCAGCGTCGCGAGATGGCCGAGCGGATGGCGCTGAACGCGCCGATCCAGGGGTCGGCCGCCGACCTGATCAAGGTGGCGATGCTCAACGTCGACCGGGCGATCGCCGAGGCCGGGCTGCGTTCACGGATGCTCCTCCAGGTCCACGACGAGCTCGTGTTCGAGGTGGCGGCGGGGGAGCGGGACACCCTCGACGCCCTGGTGCGTGCCCAGATGGGCGGCGCCGCGGACCTCGCCGTGCCGCTGGACGTGTCCGTCGGCACCGGCCGGAGCTGGCACGAGGCCGCCCACTGATCAGGCCTCGCTGACCACCCGGGTCCGCCGCAGGCTCAGCACCAGGAGCACGGCGAACAGTGCGGAGTCGACGGCGATCACGACGGCGAGCAGCTGCTCGAACTCCGAGGTGAGCAGTCCGAGGCCGACCACGACCACCAGGGCCAGCCACACCAGTAGCACCGAGCGGTGGGCCTGGCGGGCGAGCACGGAGTAGACGAGCAGCTGGAGCATCGAGAGCACGGTGCCCAGCACCGCGAAGGCGGCGAGGTTGTCGGAGATCTCGGTGTAGTCCTGCCCGCCGACGAACACCAGGGCCAGCCCGGGCAGCACCGCTGCCCCCAGGGTCACGGCGGTGCCGATCCCGAGCACGGCGACCAGGCTCAGGGTCAGGGCACGGCGTCGCTCGGCGATGGTCGACATCGACGGGAACGCCACGACCACGACGAACTGCGGCAGGAACAGGACCGCCTTGGTCAGGATCAGGCCGCCGGCGTACAGGCCCGCATCGTGCGAGGGCAGCACGTTGCGCGCCACGATCACGTCGACGTTCGACAGGGCGAAGAACGCGAACAGGGCCTGGGAGTTGCGGGCCGTCTCGAAGATCACCCGGCGGAAGCCGTGCGTCTCGCTGCCGATGCCGGGGTCGCGCGCGCGGCGCAGGAACCACCAGCCGGCCACGACAGGCGCCACGGCCCCGAGGGCGGTGCCGAGCAGGGCGCTGGTCTCGCTGGGCTGCCACCAGATCAGCGCGGTGCCGATCACCAGCCGCGGCACGCCGCTGAGGACGTAGAGGACGGAGAGCGCCGCCCAGCGCCGTTCACCCTGGAGGATGCCCGCCTGCCCGCCCATGATGGTGAACGGCACGGACGCGACGGCCACCAGGGCCGCGGTCGGCAGGCTGTCCAGGCGGAGCAGCCGGTTGACGAGGGGGGCCAGGACCAGCAGCAGCACCGCGAGGGCGAGCGCCGCGCGGTAGGTCACGCCCAGGATCGTGCGCTCGATCTGGGCCACGTGCTCGGGCTCGGCGGAGATCCGCCGGGCCGCGGTGGCCTGCAGCCCCAGCTGGAGGACCGTGATGACGAGCAGCGTGGCCATCAGGGCCGCCAGCGCGCCGTACGACTGGGGGCCGAGCAGGCGGGCCGCGATCATCGTGAAGCCGTAGGTCGCGATGTTCATGATGCCCATCGCGACGGCGATCGATCCGCCTCCGCTCAGCAGAGAGCCGAGACGGCCGGATCGGGAAACCACGGGACGGAGCGTAGTGGGCCACCGTGCGCGCCACGCGCCCGGAGCGCCGTCCCGGAGTGTCTCGGCCCCTAGACTCCGCCGGGTGAGACTCTTTGGCGCCGTGCTCCGGTCGATGCGGCCGAAGCAGTGGACCAAGAACCTCCTGGTGGTCGCGGCTCCCCTCGCGGCGGGCCAGATCGCCGAGCCCGGCGTGCTCGGTCCGACGCTGGTCGCCTTCGCGGCGTTCTGCCTGGTGTCCTCGGCGATCTACCTGGTCAACGACTGCGCGGACGTGACAGGCCGACCGGATGCACCCGCGCAAGAGGCTGCGGCCGATCGCGGCGGGGGAGCTCTCGGTGCCGGTGGCGCTGGTCGTCGCCGCGGTCCTGATGGTGGCCGGTCTCGCGGCCGGCTTCCTCACCTCCTGGCAGCTGGGCGTGCTGCTGGTGTCCTACCTCGTGGCCCAGGTGCTGTACTCCTGCTGGCTCAAGCACGAGCCGGTCCTCGACATCACCCTGGTCACGAGCGGCTTCCTGATGCGGGCGGTCGCCGGTGGTCTCGCGGCCGGCCTGCCGATCTCCGACTGGTTCCTGCTGGTGGCCGGGTTCGGCTCGCTCTTCATCGTGGCCGGCAAGCGCTACTCCGAGCTGCACACCCTGGGCAGCGAGGCCGGGACGCGGCGCTCCCTGGTGCGGTACACCGACACCTACCTGCGGTTCGTGTGGAGCATCGCGGCGGCCGCCACCATCACGGCGTACTGCCTGTGGGCCTTCGAGAACACCGGGGACTCCGAGGTCCCCTGGCACACCTTCTCCATCGTCCCCTTCGTCGTCGGCCTGCTCCGGTACGCCGTGGACATCGACGCGGGCGAGGCCGCCGAACCCGAGGACATCGTGTGGGGAGACCGGCTGCTCCAGGCGATCGGCCTGATCTGGCTGGTGCTGCTCTCGCTGGGAGTGGCCGATGTCTGAGTCCCACGAGCTCACCGGCTGGGGCCGGACCGCCCCGACGGTGGCCGCCACGATCCGCTCCGACGCGGCCGGCGTCCCGGACGCGGTACGACGTGCCGGCGCCCGCGGACTGATCGCGCGGGGGCTGGGCCGCTCCTACGGCGACCCGGCCCAGAACGCCGGGGGAGAGGTGCTGCTCCCGGTGCCGGGACCCCTCGAGGTGGACGCCGCCGCGGGCGTGGTCCGGGTGGCCGCCGGCACCAGCCTGCACGACCTGATGGTCGAGCTGCTGCCCCGCGGGCTCTTCCTCCCGGTCACTCCCGGGACCCGCTACGTCACCGTCGGTGGCGCCATCGCCTGCGACGTGCACGGGAAGAGCCACCACGTGGCCGGCAGCTTCGGCCAGCACGTCGTGTCGCTCGACCTCGTCACCGCGGACGGCGAGACGCGGACGATCGGGCCCGACCGCGACCCGGAGCTGTTCTGGGCCACCGTCGGCGGGATGGGGCTCACCGGCGTGATCACCCGCGCCGTGCTGCGCACGATCCCGGTCGAGACGTCGTCGATGTCGGTGACGACCACCCGGCTCCCGGACCTCGACGCCGCGATGGCGGCGATGCGGTCCACCGACGCGGGGTTCACCTACTCGGTCGCCTGGATCGACACCCTGGCCCGCGGGCGGAGCCTGGGACGGTCGGTGCTCTCCCAGGGCGAGCACGCCACCCGGGCCGAGCTGACCGGCCGGGCCGTGCGGCACCCGCTGTCGCCCCCGGCGAGCCCGCGGCTGGCGGCCCCGCCGCACCTGCCCGGCGGCCTGGTCCGCCCCGCCACGGTCCGCGCCTTCAACGAGGCCTGGTACCACAAGGCCCCCCGGCACCGGAGCGGGGAGATCCAGTCGATCTCGACGTTCTTCCACCCGCTCGACGGGGTCGGGGCCTGGAACCGGCTGTACGGTCCCCGCGGCTTCGTGCAGTACCAGTGCGTGGTCCCCGACGACGCCGAGGAGACCATGACGCGGATCGTCGAACGGATCTCCGGCCAGGGGCACGCGTCGTTCCTGTCCGTGCTCAAGCGCTTCGGCCGGGGCAACCCCGGGCTGCTCTCGTTCCCGATGGCCGGGTGGACCCTGGCCCTGGACCTGCCCGCCCACCCGGGCCTGGGCACGCTGCTCGAGGAGCTCGACGAGCTGGTCGTGGCCGTCGGCGGCCGCGTCTACCTCGCGAAGGACGCGCGGGTGGGACCGGCCCGGCTGCGCGAGATGTACCCCCGGCTCGAGGACTTCCTGGCCGTACGCCGCCGCGTGGACCCCGCGCGGGTGTTCCGGTCGGACCTGTCGCGGCGGCTGGAGCTGTGACCCACGTGAGGGAGAGACGATGATCAACGCGCTCGGCCAGCCCCAGACGGTGCTGCTCCTCGGCGGCACCAGTGACATCGCGCAGGCGGTCGTCGCCGCCTGGGCCGCGACCTGCCGCCCCCACGTGATCCTCGCGGCCCGCCCGGGGCCGCGCCGGGACCGGGCCGCCGCCCGGGTCGAGGAGCTCGGGCTCACGGTGCAGGTGGTCGACTTCGACGCCGAGCGGACCGACGACCACCCCGCCCTGATCGCCTCGCTCGCGCAGGAGCGGGACATCGACGTCGCCCTCGTGGCGTTCGGCCTGCTGGGGGACGAGGAGCGGGCCTGGCAGGACCACGACGCCGCGGTCGAGCTGGCCCGGGTGAACTACGTCGGGGCCGTCAGCGTGGGGGTCTGCCTGGCGGACGTGATGCGGCGGCAGGGCCACGGCGTGATCGTCGCGCTGTCCTCGGTCGCCGGGGAGCGGGTGCGCCGGTCGAACTTCGTCTACGGCTCCACCAAGGCGGGGATGGACGGGTTCTACCTCGGCCTGGGCGAGGCGCTGCGCGGCAGCGGCGCGAGCGTGCTGGTGGTGCGTCCCGGGTTCGTGCACACGAGGATGACGCAGGGTCGCAGCCCGGCCCCGCTGTCGGTGACCGCCGAGCAGGTCGCCGACGCGGTGGTGAAGGGCGTCGCCCGGCGCGACGACCTGGTCTGGGTGCCGACGGCGCTGCGCGGTGTCATGTCCGGCCTGCGGCACGTGCCGCGTCCCCTGTTCCGGCGACTTCCCCTCTGACCGGCCCGGCGTCGTGACCAGGTACCTCCCGGGCGCGTGGGCCGTGCTGCTGCCCGTGCTGCTGCTGGGCCCGGCGCTGGGAGTCGGCTACGTGCTGACCTACGACATGGTCTGGGTCCCGGACCTCGCGCTGAGGTCGGACTTCCTGGGGCTGGGCACCGGCCTGCCGAGGGCGGTGCCGTCCGACGCCGTCGTGTCCGTGCTCGACACGGTCCTGACCGGGATGCTGCTCCAGAAGCTGGTGCTCCTCGGCGGCCTGGTGCTGGCCGGGTTCGGCATCCTCCGGCTGGCCGACGGCACCGTCGCGGCCCGGTGCGTGGCCGTCAGCGTGTTCGTCTGGAACCCCTTCGTGGTCGAGCGGCTCTGGATGGGCCACTGGCCGGTCCTGCTCGGGTACGCCGTGCTGCCGTGGCTGGTCCTCGAGGGGGCCCGGCTCCGCGAGGGTGGGCGAGTCGGTCCGAGGCTGCTCCTGCTGCTGCCGCTGGGTTGCCTGAGCGCGAGCACCGCCCTGATGTCCTCGCTCGCGCTGCTCGTGCCGGGGCTCTCCCGCCGGGACCCGCGCCGAGGCGCCCTGATGGTGCTCCTCTGCCTCGCGGCCAACGCGCCGTGGCTGGTCGCGGGACTGCTGCACGTGTCCGACGCGACCTCCACCGGCGCGGGGTCGGTCTTCGGGCTCGGCGACGAGGGAGCGCTGCCGGGGCCGGTGATGGCGCTGACCCTCGGCGGGATCTGGAACGCCGAGGTGGTCCCGGGGTCCCGCGGGATCCTCCTGACGGTGGTGCTGGCCACCGCGGCGGTGCTGGCCGCGGCGGCGTACGGCTTCCGGCCGCTCTGGCGGCGGCTCGGGGCACGCACCTGTGGGTCCCTGGTCGCGCTGTGGCTGTTCGGGTACGCCGTGGCGCTGTTCACCTGGGCCGCCCCGGACGCCGCCGGCTGGGTCGCCAGCCACGTGCCCGGCGGCGGCCTGCTCCGGGACGGCAGCCGGGTCCTGGCCCTCTGCGCACCGCTGACCGCGGCGCTCGTGGCGGCCGCGGCCGAGCGGCTCGGGTCGCACTGGCACGACCGCGGCCCCCGCGTCCTGGTCGCCGTGACCGCGGCGCTGCTGCCGCTGGCGCTGATGCCCGACGTCGTGTGGGGGCTGGGCCGCAACCTCGACGCCGTGTCCTACCCCGACGACTACTCCCGGGCACGGGAGGCCGTCGTGCGCAGCGACGCGGACGGCGACCTCCTGGTGCTGCCGTTCACCAGCTATCGCGCCCCGACGTGGAACGACGGGCGCAAGGTGCTCGACCCGACGGGGCGCTTCCTCACCCCGAACTACCTCTCCAGCGACCAGCTGAGCGTCTCCGGGCAGGTGCTGGCGGGGGAGGACCCGCGGGTCCCCGCGGTCCTGGCCGCCCTGCGGCTGCCCGACCCGGAGGCCCGGGCGGAGCGGCTCGGCGAGCTGGGAGTCGGCCTGGTCGTTCGCGAGCACGGGGTGGCGACGACCCCGGAGTACGACGCGGCGGTGGCCGGCACCACGATCCACGACGGCCCCGAGCTGGACGTCGTGCGGCTCGACGTGCCGGTGCACCGGCGTACGGTCCCGGGGACGTGGTGGGCGGCGGCGGGGGCCGGTTGGCTGGCCTTCCTGGCCCTGCCGCTGGCGGGACTCCTTACCGCGGGTTGGCGAAGAAAGCCTGTTGATGCCGGTCGACGACCACCGAGGTGATAATTTTCGCCTTGGGAGAGGGAGGATTCAACAAGTGAACCCAATTTTGCTGTCCATCGTCGGCATGGTCGTCGGTGGCACCTTGGCGGGCGTCACGCTGATCGGCGTGATCGAGTCGCAGACCGACGGACCCGGCCAGTCGCCGGCCAACGTGAGCGAGCCCGTCATCGACTACGGCACGGGCCAGTAGACCTCACTCCTCGACGGCGTCCTGACTGTCGACCTTCTCACCTCTCAGGGCTGACGCGACGACGTGCGCGAAGGCGGACTGCGAGTGCCCCCAGCTGAACCGGACACTGTGCTGCCGCGCCCCGTCCGCGAGCTCCCGCCTGCGGTCGGCGTCGACCAGCAGGTCGCGGATCGCGGCGGTGAACTCCTCCGCGGTCTCCACGAGCACGCCTGACACGCCGTGGACGATCGACTCGCGGGTGCCGCCGGCACTGGAGTAGGCCACCGTGGGGGTGCTGTGCGCCGCCGCCTCGCCCACCACCAGGCCCCAGCCCTCCTTGACCGAGGGCAGCGCCATCAGCCACGACTCCTCGTAGATCTCCTGCTTGCGGACCTCGGACACGTGCCCCTCGAAGACCACCGCGTCGCACCCGCCGCGCTCCTGCACGTAGCGCCGCAGCTCGGCGTCCCACCAGCCGCCGCCCACGATCCGCAGGCGCAGGTCGGGGAACTCGGCGCGCAGCGCCAGCACCGCGTCCACCGCGTGCTCGACCTGCTTGTGCGGGACGAGGCGGCCGACGACGCAGATCGAGGGGTTCGAGGTCTTGCGGGCGTCGACGGACACGACCGGGTCGGTCCCGTTGTGCACCACCGCGACGCGGGGGCCACGCACCCCGAGCCCGTGCAGCTCGTCCCGGGTCGCCCGGGAGACCACGACGTACTGCTTGCGCCGGTAGAGGTACGGCGCGAACCTGCTCTCGATCCACCAGCCGACCCGGCCGGTGATCCCCGGGTAGACGACGGGCCACTGCTCGCGGTGGACGTGGTGCACCAGGACGATCACCGGCCGGCGGGTGACGAGGGCCGAGAAGAACGGGAGCCCGTTCTGCACGTCGACCACGGCGTCCACGCGCCCGAAGCGCCGCGTCGCGAGCAGCCGCATGCCCTGGAGGTAGACCGAGAGCTTCGAGCCGCGGCGTACGTACCGCACGCCGGCGACGACCTCGTCGGGGGCGCCACCGGCGTACGCCGCGCTGAACACCGTGACGCCGACCCCCCGGGCGGCGAGCCCGGTGGCCATCTTCTCGAGGTACCGCTCGGCGCCGCCGCCCTCCGGGTTGCTGGTGTCGCGCCAGCTCAGGAAGACCACGTGCCTGCCGGCGAGCAGGTCGGCGTCGGAGGTCGGCATCCGGCGAGGCTATCGCGGGCCCGGGATAGGGTCTGCGCCATGCAGACCGGGTCCACGTCGTCAACGGCAGCCTGGACCCCCGACCTGCGCCGATCCGTGCGGCTGCTGGGGGAGTTCCGCCACGAGCAGACCGACCCGAACCGCTTCTACTCGGCCCTGGCCGAGGACTCGGTGGGGCAGCTGTCGACCTACCTCGACCTCGCCGGCAGCACCGTCCTCGACGTCGGCGGCGGGCCCGGCTACTTCCGCGCCGCGTTCCGCGCCGCCGGTGCGGACTACTGGGCGCTGGACGCCGACGTGGGCGAGCTGTCGGGCGCCGGCCGGATCGAGCCCGGCACCGTCGTCGGGGACGGCATGAACCTCCCGTTCGGTGACGGCAGCGTGGACCTCTGCTACTCCTCGAACGTCCTCGAGCACGTGCCCGACCCGTGGCGGATGGCCGACGAGATGCTGCGGGTCACCCGGCCCGGCGGGATCGCGTTCATCTCCTACACCGTCTGGTACGGCCCGTGGGGTGGTCACGAGACCGCCCCCTGGCACTACCTCGGGGGGCAGCGGGCCCGGCGGCGGTACGCCGCGCGGCACGGCCACGAGCCGAAGAACAGGTACGGCGAGTCGCTGTTCCCGGTGACCGTCCGGGCCGGCCTGGACTGGGCGAAGCGACAGACGGCCGGCGAGGTCGTCGACGTGCTGCCGCGCTACCACCCGCGCTGGGCGCGCGGTGTCCTGCGCGTGCCCGGGCTGCGTGAGGTCGCGACGTGGAACCTCGTCCTCGTGGTGCGCAAGGCGTGAGCCAGGAGATGGAGCGGCCGGCGCGGGCGCTGGCCACGTCGCGCCTGCGCATGTGGGGGTACGCCGCCATCCTGACGGCGTTCTGCTTCGCGCAGTCGGCCGGCCGGATGGTGGCCGACACGAAGTTCGACCTGGTCACGAACCCGGGCAAGTTCCTGACCGGTGGCCTGCACCTGTGGGACCCCGCGGCCGCGTTCGGCCAGCTGCAGAACCAGGCCTACGGCTACGCGTGGCCGATGGGGCCGTTCTTCTGGCTCGGGGAGCTGGTGCACCTGCCGCCGTGGGTGATCCAGCGGATGTGGTGGAGCCTGCTGCTCGTCATCGCCTTCGTCGGCATCGTCCGGCTGGCCCAGCGCCTGGACCTCGGCTCGCCCACCACCCAGGTGCTGGCCGGCTTCGCCTACGTGCTCACCCCCCGGATCACCACCCTGCTGGGCGGGGTGTCGGTCGAGGTGTGGCCGATGGCGCTGGCGCCGTGGGTGCTGCTGCCGCTGGTCACCGCGAGCGAGCGCGGGTCGGTCCGCCGGGCGGCCGCGCTGAGCGCGCTCGCCGTGGCGACCTGCGGGGGAGTGAACGCCGTCGCCGTGGCCGCGGTGCTCCCGCTCGGCCTGATCTGGATCCTGACCCGGGCGGCGGGGCCGCGGAAGTGGCCGCTGCTGGGCTGGTGGGTGCTGTTCACCGGCCTGGCGACCGCCTGGTGGCTCGGGCCGCTGCTGGTGCTCGGGCGCTACAGCCCGCCGTTCCTCGACTACATCGAGAACGCCACCATCACCACGATCCCCACCGGGCTGGCGCGCAGCCTGCTCGGCACCTCCGACTGGGTCGCCTACTTCGCGGGCACCGACTACCCGGCCGGGCAGCACCTGGTCACCACCCCGTTCCTGATCCTCGACGCCGCCGGCATCGTCGCGCTGGGCCTGGTCGGCATCGCGCTGCGCGGCAACCCGCACCAGCGCTTCCTGACCCTGGGGCTCCTGGTCGGCGTCACCCTGGTCGGGTTCGGCTACTCCGGGGACCTGGCCGGCTGGTGGGCCGAGGACCGCACCGGGCTGCTCGACGGCGCACTCGCGCCGTTCCGCAACCTGCACAAGTTCGACGTCGTGCTGCGCATCCCGCTGGTGCTCGGGATGGCGCACGTGCTCCGGGTGATCCCCGGGATGCTGCGGGGCGCGGGTGCCCGTACGGCGCTGCGCACGGTCCAGGCCGCGACCGTCCTCGCGCTGGTCGCGCTGGCGCTGCCGTGGGCCCAGGACGAGATCGCCCCGCGCGCCGGCGTCGCGGCCGTGCCCCGCTACTGGTCCGACGCGGCGGACTACCTCGCCGAGCAGGACGACGACGGGTCGGTCGCGCTGGAGCTCCCGGCCTCGGCCTTCGGCGTCTACGACTGGGGCAACGTCCACGACGACGTGATGCAGGGTCTGGCCGACAGCCCGTGGGCGGTCCGCAACGTCATCCCGCTGGCACCTCCGGGCAACGTCGTCTTCCTCGACGCGGTCACCCGGGTCGTCGAGTCGGGGCACCCGAGCGACACCCTCGCGTCGTACCTCGCGGCCAACGGGGTGAGCCGGCTGGTCGTCCGCAACGACCTCGACCGGTTCCAGACCGGGACGCCCGACCCGGCCTACGTGCGGAGCGTGCTGACCCGGTCGCGGGGGATCTCGCTGGCGCAGTCGTTCGGCCCCGCGGTCGGCTCCCGCCCGTTCAGCTACAGCTCCGAGGGCGGCACCCGGCTGGTCAGCGGCACCGGCATCGCGGGCCGCACCGGCTCGATCGACGTGTACGACGTCGCCCCCGCCGCCTCCGCACGGCTCACCTCCGCGCCGGAGGCGCTCGTGGGTGACCCGGCGGCCGGGCTGCGGCCCGGGCTGAGCGGCCCGGAGCAGCGCGTGCTGGCCGAGGACGCGCAGGGCGACGAGCCCGGCCAGGTGCTCACCGACGGTGCCCGCCGTCGGGAGACCAACTTCGCCGCGGTGCGCTGGAACCGCTCGAGCACCATGGCGGCGACCGACCCGTGGCGGCTGCACGGACCCGAGCACAACCACCGCTACCTCGCCGACCCCGAACGCTGGCAGACCACCGCGATCTGGACCGGCGCCGTCAGCGGGGTGGCGGCCAGCAGCTCCGAGGCGTTCGCGGACGCGCTGCCCCCGCTGCAGATCGGGGCACATCCGGGGGCGGCCCTCGACCGGGACCCCGCGACGGCCTGGCGCTCCGCGCGGCAGATCGACCCCACCGGCCAGTGGTGGCAGGTGGCCTTCACGCAGCCGCAGGACCTCGGGGAGGTCACGGTCACGCTCCCGCGGGACTCGGCTCGCGTCCCGAAGCTGGCCCTCCGGTCCGGAACGGACTCGCGGCTCGTCGACGCCCCCGACCCCGGCGAGTCCCGGACCTACCAGCTCGGGTTCACCGACGTGTCGGTGCTGCGCGTCACGGCGGCCGGGCGCGACCTGCGGCTCCCCGGCTCCTTCGGGCTCGCCGAGGTGCGGCTGCCCGGCCTGGTGACGCAGCGCTACCTCCAGCTGCCGCCGCCCGACGACCGTTACCCGGTGGATGCGATCGCCCTCGCGCGCGACCCGGACCGGGCCGCCTGCGTGATGATCCGGCACGCCCTTCCCTGCGACGGCGCGCTGGTGTCGCCCGGGGAGGACGGGGACACGCTCGCGCGTCGCTTCACCCCGGGGTTCGCCGCGGGGTACCAGCTGTCGGGCACGGCCTCCTTGCGCCGTACCACCACCGCCGGACGCGCGCTGCTGGCGTCCGGGGTGACGGCGACGTCGACGGGCCGGGTCGCGGACGTCGGGGAGGGGCCGATCGCCGCGGTGGACGGTGACCACGCCACCACGTGGCTCGGCACCGGAGAGCGACCCAAGCTGCAGGTGCGGCTGCCGCGGCCACAGACGCTCGACTCACTGACGGTGCGGGTCAATCGGCGCGTTCCGGCGTCGATGCCCAGCCGGCTCCAGGTCTCCGCCGGTGGGCGGACCCGGGTGGTCGACCTCGACGAGGAGGGCAGGGCCGAGCTGCCCGGCTGGCGCACCGACAGGTTCACGGTCCGGGTCCTGGCGACCGACCCGGCCTTCTCCGTCGTGGGACGGCAGTTCGTGGAGGCCCCGGCCGGCATCAGCGCCCTCCGGGTGGACGGCCGGTCCCTCAACCCGCACGCGGTCCGGGCCCGGTCGTTCGGGTGTGGCTCGGGGCCGTTGATCCGGGTCGGCGACCAGCTGGTCCGGACCCGGCTGCATGCCTCGACGAAGGCACTGGTCCGTGGCGAGAGCGCGCCGTTCCGTGCGTGTGGCCGCGCCGAGGTCGACCTGGACGGCTCCACCACCGATGTGCTGGCCACTCCGTCACCTCTCTTCCGCGTCGACTCGCTGCTGCTGCGCCGGACCGATGCCGGCACCGGGCTCACCCGGACGGTGCCGGTGACGACGGACGGGCGGGGCACGCCGGCGACGGTCACCGTGCCGGACCGGTCGAGCGACACGTTGCTGACCCTGCCGCAGAACTTCAACGACGGCTGGACGGCGACCTGGAACGGCCAGGAGCTGCCGGCCCAGCGGGTCGACGGCTGGAAGCAGGGCTGGCGGCTGCCCGCCGGATCCGCCGGCCAGGTCACGCTCGCGTTCGCGCCGGCGGGCACCTTCACCGGGCTCCTGGTCGCCGGGGTCGTCCTGGCCGGCGTGTGCGTCCTCGCCGTCGTGTGGTCGTGGCGGCGGGAGCGCCGGGGGCACGAGCCCGACCGGGCGCCGGCCCTGCGCACCGGGCGGCCCGGCCTGCTGGACGCCTCGGTGGCGGTGGTCGCCGGAGGCCTGCTGTGTGGCTGGTGGGGGCTGGCCGGGGTCCTGGTCGCGATCTGCCTCGGGGCCGGGCTGCGGCGCTTCCAGGGGTGGCCGGTGCTGGCCGGGCTGTCGGTCCTGGTGGCGAGCCTCGCCCTGGCCTGGGGCCCGATCACCGACCGGTCCTGGGCGGTGACCTGGAGCCAGGGCTGGAGCCTGGCGGCGCTCTGCTGCGCGGTGGCGGGGCTCGCGGCGCTGCGCCGGCTGCCCCAGCACCGGGCCGACCAGGAGCACCCCGTCACGGTGCCCCGGGCCCGGCGAGGTCACTCCACCGTGGCGCCGACCGGTCGGGCGCTGGCGTCCATGCGCGCGAAGAACCGGACGTTCTTCGCCCGCATGATCGGGCGCTCGAACCAGTAGAAGGAGAGCGTGGCCACGGGAATCGTCACCAGCAGCGTCCCGAGCGCGACGGTGATGAAGTGCCCGGTGAAGATGTCGATGTCCAGGACCCGGAAGATCAGGTTCAGGAAGATCATGTGCAGCGCGAAGATGCCGTAGGAGATGTCGCCCAGCCAGAGCGGGATCGGTCCGCTGAGCTGGGCGCGGGCCCGCCCCTCGCGCTCGGGGCCGAACACGAGCGGGAGCAGGTAGAAGGCGCCGGCGACCGTGTAGAGCACCACCTTCAGCGCGGCCTCCCAGCCCGTGGGCGTCAGCAGCAGCCGCGGCCCGGCGATCGGTGTGCAGGCGATCGCGAAGGCTGCGGTGGCGAGGATCCAGCAGCCGGGGAGGTCCCGGGCCAGCCGCTCGATGGGGTGCTCCCGCGGTCGCGCCGCGAGGCTGGCCGACAGCGCGGCGTAGCACATGCCGACGAGGAACCAGGGCAGGTAGCCGGGCAGCCACTGGGCGTAGTGCCCCTCGTGCCCGGGGATCTGGGCGACCACCGCCTGCCAGGCGACCCCGAGCACGCCCAGGACCACGGCCCGCCGGAAGATCGCGGGCAGGTACGGGCGGCCGTCGCGCGTCGCGCCGCGCACCAGCAGGTGGCACAGCACCGGCAGCAGGAGGTAGAACGCGACCTCCGTGCAGAGGCTCCACATCTGGGTGAGCGAGCTCGCCAGCAGGTCGTGGCGGTAGAGCTGGGTGAGGGTGAGGTGGCTGAGCCAGTCCTGCCAGGTGGCGTCGTCGTTCTTGGGGTCGAGCAGCAGGGCCACCACGACGACGACCCAGTAGATCGGCAGGATGCGCAGCGCCCGCTTCCAGTAGAAGTGCCGTGTCGAGGGCCAGTCCCGACCCAGCTCGCGGGTGAGGAAGTACGGCCGGCTCAGCAGGAAGCCCGACAGCACGAAGAAGAGCGTCACCCCGAAGTCGAGGCGGGAGAGCACGGCCCCGGTCCACCCGCGGTTGATCTGCCCGGTGTTGAACGCCGCGTGCGTGAGCACCACCATGATCGCGCCCGCCGCGCGGACCGCGTTGAGGGTCGGGAAGGACCGGTCCTGGAAGCTCACGGCGAGAACTCCGTCCTGGGAACTGGTCGGCCGACGGTCACGTCGTCCGTGCACAATGACACACCCTTCGTGAGACCGGAGATCTCGACCCTGTCGAACTGGTGACCGCCGCGCACGTAGAGCGCGTGCAGGCCCGGCTCGATGGTGGTGTCGTACGACGCGTCCCCCGCCGTCACCGTGACGGGGCTGCCGCCGCTCGCGATGTAACCGATCCGCACCCACCAGCCGCCGTACACCACCGGGCCGTCGAGCCGGACCGTGACCGGACTCGACTGCACGCGGTATCCGCAGCCGGGCTTCGGACCGGGGCGCCCGCGCCGGGTGTCGGGGACGACCACGGGGACGACGTCTCCCCGATGGTCGACGATGTCCAGGTGGTCGGTCGCCACGTCGACGAAGTCGGTGCGGTCCGCGTAGTCGCGCAGCAGGTAGCTCTGCAGGTTCAGCGGGTAGCCGATCGGCCACATGATCGTGTCCGGGACGGCCGCGTCGATGAGCGGCACGGGCGACGTGCGGCCCCTGAGGTCGCCGAGCAGCCTGCTGAAGTAGGCCTTGGCGGGAGCGGTGTGGTTCCAGTGCAGCACGTACTGCGTGGACGACACCGTGCCCAGGACGCAGATGGCCGTCACCACCGCTGCCACGCGGCGGGGGTGGTCGAGCAGCTCACTCGAGCCCCGCGGCGTCGCGCACTCCACGGCACCGCGGATCGAGAGCGTCGCGCAGCCCAGGGCGATGGCGGTGATGGCGGAGAGCTCGCCCTGGTACCTGTAGTCGAGGCTGATCTGGGCTCCGACGAACGAGGCCCGGCCCGCCGCGACCAGGAGGATGTTGCAGGCGAGGAAGAACCCGGGCAGCAGCCAGGCACGACGGCTGTTGACCCGGCACCGGTGGATCTCGCGGGCCGCCAGGATGACCGCCACGATGCTCGCCAGGATGACGAGCATCCCGGGCGCGGGCAGCGCGAACTGGTCGATGTGCCTCCAGTGCAACGGTCCACCGATGACCGAGGGCGCCCACGCGTGGACGATCATGTTGGAGGCGACCTCGCCCAGGGCATCGTTGTTCGCCCGTCCGGGGCTGAAGTTGAGTCCGACCAGCACGTAGACCACGAGGTAGCCGAGCCCCAGAGCGACGTACATGACGATCCCGGCGCGGTAGCGACCCCAGAGGGCCCGCACGCGGCTCCTCACCGGTCCTGCGGCGAAGTAGCAGAGCGACACGAGCGCGATGGCCCCCAGGACCAGGAGGACCTTCTCGTAGAAGGCCAGACCGACCAGCAGCCAGACGCACGCGGCCACGGCGTGCCGCGCCCGCCGGTCCTGGAGGTAGGAGACGTGGCAGGCGAGGGCCCAGAACAGGACGACCTGCATGGGGAGCTGGTTGACGCCCGCCGCCCACCAGACGGCGATGGGGATCGTGCTGGCCGTGAAGAGGTAGAGCGCCAGTGGGGCCAGGATGCCGCGTCGACGTCCGAAGAGCCGGAGCAGGAGCACGACCAGGCCGACGTCCGCCAGGAGCTGCATCCCCAGCAGCAGCGACGCCGGGACACGGAAGTCGAACGATGCGAGGTCGTTCGCGAACCACGTGAGGTACATCCCCGCCGGCATGATGTGGCCGGCGTACGAGCGGCCGGCGACCGAGAGGCCCAGGCCCTCGTTCTGCATCCGCGACATGAACGAGAAGTCGTCGTAGGCGAACCACGCGCCGTACGTCGCCCAGGCCCGGAAGGCGAGCTGCGCCACGATCATCGCTGCCGCGGCCCAGATCACGCGGTCGTGGCGCCACGTGTCCCACTGGGGGAGCGACCGGTCGTGCGCCGGGGCGGTGCCGGCGGACGTCGTCCGGCCGGTCCGCACGTGCGTGCCGGTCATGACCCGGTGACCGCCGGCACGGGGACGCCGAGCGTCAGGTCGACCACGCAGAGATGACTCCCGCGGGGGTACCTGCTCACCGTCACCTCCTGGAACTCGCCGGACGCCTGCACGAAGGCGTTGTGCAGGCCCTTGGGCAGGTCGAGGTCGTGTACATCGTCACCCGCTTCGACCCGCAACGACACCGGGCGCGGGCTGGCATACCCGATCTGGATCCACCATCCGCCGCCGATGACCGGTCCGTCGAGAGGGATCTTGGTCTGCTTCCCCTCGAGTGGGTAGCCGCACCCGACGTTCGGCACCATCTTCCGGGTGGGCGGGATGACCACGGGGGAGAGGCGACCCCGGTCGTCGAACATGTACAGCCGGTCCACCGCCGACCGCGGGTAGCTCGTCTCGTCCGCGAACGGCCGGAGCACGTGGCTGTAGGTGTTCTCGGGGTAGCGGAACGCCCACAGCAGGGTCTGCGGGATGCCGGTGTCGACGAGCGGGACCGGTGTGTGCCCGGCATCGGCCAGGCTGTGCCGCACCTCGGCGATGTAGGCCTCGGTCGGGTTGCGCGACTGCCACAGGTCGACGTAGCGGGTGCTGGACGTGACCGCCGCGACGGCGACGGCGACGGTCGCCAGGAGCACCACGCCGCGCCGCTCGTAGGTGCGGGGGACGCCGATCCGCTCGGTGTTCGCCTGGCGCGCGCCGAGCAGCGGCAGGAAGGCGAGCCCGGCGCAGAGCACGAAGAGCGCGCCGGACTCGGTCTGGTAGCGGTACTCGCGGGCGATGTCGGGGCCGACGATGTTGGCGCGCGCCGAGGCGAGCAGCGCGATGTTGGCCAGCAGGGTGAAGCCGAGGGGCGCCCAGGCGCGCTTGCTGATCGTGCGGGTGCGGTGGGCGTAGTAGACGACCGCGGCCACCACCGTCCAGGACACGAGCTGGGTGAGCTGGGTGGGGTCGGCGAAGGAGCCGACGGTGAGCGGCTGCCAGGTCAGCGGCCCGCCGATCAGCGCCGGCAGCAGCGCGACGGCGATCAGGTCCCAGGCGATCGGGGTCCACGGCTGGTTGCTGCTGTCGCCGGGGGAGAAGTTCAGGCCGTACTCCACGTACAGCGCGAGGTACGTCGCGGCGACGACCGTGTGCGCCACCACCCCGGGGCGGTACCGGGCCCACAGGTCCTTCAGGCGCGTGGTCGTGTCACCCTCGGTGAAGTAGCAGAGAGCGACGAGGGCGTACACGCCGAAGAGCAGCAGCGTCTTCTCGTAGAAGAGGAGGCCGCCGACGGTCCAGCAGAGCGTGGCGACCAGGTGCCGCACGCGGCCGGTGCGCAGGTAGGCCACGTGGGAGGTCAGCCCGAAGACCAGGGCGATCTGGAGCGGCAGCTGGTTGATGCCGGCCGCCCACCACAGGCCGGCCGGCAGCGTGAACACGTAGCCCAGGTAGCCCGCCAGCAGCACCAGCACCAGTCGCCTGCTGCCGAACAGGGAGATCAGCAGCCGCAGCATGCCGACACCCGCCACGGCCTGCATCACCAGCAGCCCGACCGCCCACGGGGCCCAGTCGAAGACGGCCCACTTGGTCAGCGCCCAGGTGACGGCGAAGCCCGCCGGCATCAGGTGGCCGCCGTACGACTCGGTCAGGTAGCCGGCCCCGAAGGGCTGGTTCATCGCCCGGGACATGAAGGCCAGGTCGTCGAAGTAGAACCACGAGCCCGCGAGCGCCCAACCGCGGTAGGCGAGCTGGGCGGCCACCAGTGCGAGCCCGACCGCCACGATCCGGCGCTCCGTGGTGGTCCCGCGGAGGTACCGTCGAAGTCGGGCGAGCACGGGGCGGACTATCTCACACGCGCACCCCCGATCTGGGCGATGGATCGTGGCGGTCGCCACATCAGCCCCGTCCGTCCTGCTACCGTTCAGCGATTGACCTCCCGGGGAGGGAGGAGCTCCTGGGGAGGAACAACGTGAAGCGGAAATGGTTGGGCTCGGTGCTCGTCGCACTGGGCGCCTTCTTGGTGGTCGCAGCGGTCGTGGCGCAGGTCTGGGCGCCCGACAACGTCAAGCGCACCCCCATCGACGTCGACAACACGACGTATCTCGACGGCGAGGCCGATCACCTGAACCCGGAGACCGGCAAGCTTCAGAGCGACCCGGTCTACGCGTTGCAGATCAACCAGACCGACAGCAACAAGTCGGACGGCGAGGTCGCGGTCTTCGTCCAGAACACCTGTGTCGTGATCGACACCGGCCAGGAGCGGGTCTGCGTCAGCGCCAAGGACCCGAACCTGCTGACCCACGAGGTCGACGTCTTCGCCTCCGACCGCCACACGGCGATGATGATCAACGACGAGAACTACGTGCCCGACGAGACCGTTCAGCACTCCGGTCTGAACAACAAGTGGCCGTTCGACTCGCAGAAGACGACGTACCCCTACTGGGACGGGACGCTCGGCGAGGCGGTGGACGCGGTGTACGACCGGACCACCGAGGTCAAGGGCCTCGAGGCCTATGTCTACCGGGTCGACATCAAGGACGCCCCCGCCGAGATCCTCGACGGCGTGCAGGGCGTCTACGACGACGTCAAGGAGATCTACATCGATCCCCGCACCGGCGCCATCCTCAACACGACCGAGAACCAGCAGCGCTACCTCAAGGACGGGCAGAAGATCCTCGACCTCCGTCTCGAGTTCACCGACGACACCCAGCAGGCGAAGGTCGACGAGTCCAACACCAAGTGGGACCAGATCGACATCGCGCTGAACGTCCTCCCGGTCGTCGGGTATGCCGTGGGCATCCCGGTTCTCCTGGTGGGCCTCGCCCTGCTCTTCGTGCGCCGCCGGACCAGCGGCCCGGGCGAGGTTCCCGCGGAGGAGTCGGAGCGGCCGCAGACGCCTGCGGGCACCACGACCGGCTAGCGCAGGTCGGCCACGAAGATCGCGGTGCCCGGGGTGAACCTGCCCCGGGTGCCGGACCAGCCGCCCCACACCCGGTCGTGGCCCTCGGGCCACTCGGGCTCGAGCAGCCGGGTGAGCGCGAAGCCCGCGTCCGCCAGCAGGGTGACCCAGTCACCGAGGGTGCGGTGGTGCTCGACGTACGACACGACTCCGGTCGCGTCGTCGACCTCGACGTACGGCGTGCGGTCCCAGTAGGACTGGCTCGCGACCAGGCCGGCCTCGCCCGGGTCGTCGGGGAACATCCAGCGCGTCGGGTGCGTGATCGAGAACGCGAACCGGCCGCCGGGCCGCAGCACCCGCGCGGTCTCGGCCACGGCGAGGTCGATGTCGCTCACGAACTGCAGCGCCCCGAAGGACGAGAAGACCACGTCGAAGCTCGCGTCGGCGAACGGCAGGTGGGTCGCGGTGCCGAGGACCGAGGGCACGGACACCCCGCTCTCCTGGTCGATCCGCCGTGAGTGCTGCAGCTGCCGGAAGGACAGGTCGAGCCCGTAGCCGCGGCCGCCCCGGGCGCGGACCCAGCGCGAGCACTGTCCCGCCCCCGAGCCCACCTCGAGCACGTCACGGTCGGTGACGTCGCCGAGGACGCCGGCCGCGGCCTCGGTCAGGCCCTCGGGCCCCCACACGAAGCCGACGTCGCCGAGGAAGGCGCCGTGCGTGGCCTGGTACTCGTCGGCGTAGCGGTCCCAGTCGGGACCGTTGGCCCTGCGGGACTCGGCCTCGTCGACCGGGCGGCGCTCGACGCGGACGGGCGGGTAGCCGGATGACTGCTCGGCGCTCACGTTCGGCACACTACTGCCATGGACCTCACCTCCCTGACTCCGCTGGCCGGAGGGTGGTCCGGGGAGACGTTCGTCGCAGACGTCGCGGGGGAGCGGAGCGTGGTGCGCATCTATGCGCGGCCCAGCCACCGCGGGGATGCCGCGCACGAGGTGGACGCCGCGCTGCTGCACCTGGTGCGGGGGCTGGTGCCGGTCCCGGAGGTCCTGGAGGTACGTCGCGCCGACCCGGCCAGCGACCTGCCGGCGCTGCTGGTGACGTCGTACCTCCCGGGGGAGCGTGCCGACCTCCTGCTGCCTCGGCTGGACGACCGTCGCCGCGCGGAGCTGGGGGCGCACCTGGGTGACCTGCTCGCCGACCTGGGCGGCATGCCGCAGCTGAAGGCGGGCCCGTTCGTCGACGGCGACCTCGCGGTGGGCAGCTTCACCGCGGACGGGGAGCCGCCGCTCGACGGGCTGCCGGCGATGGTGCAGCTGGTGGAGTCGGCACTGGGCTGGTGGACGCCCGAGGAGCTCGACGGGCTCCGCGAGGTGGCCGTCGAGGCCCAGGCGCTGCTGGACACGGTCGGCCGCTGCTGCCTGGTCCACAGCGACTTCAACCCCAAGAACCTCCTCGTCGACCCCGACTCGCTGGCGGTGACCGGGCTGCTCGACTGGGAGTACGCGCACGCCGGGCACCCGTTCACCGACCTGGGCAACCTGCTCCGCTTCGAGCGGGACGACGTGTTCACCGAAGCGGTGCTCGAGGCGTACGTCGCCCGTCGCGGCGGCACCGCCGCCGAGGCGCTGACGCTGGCCCGGGCGGCGGACCTGTGGGCGCTCCTCGACCTCGCGCCTCGGCGCGCCGACAACCCGGTCGCGCAGGAGGCCGACCGGTTGCTGCGCGCGATCGCCCGGACCCGAGACCTCGGGGCCACACCCTGAGGGGACCGTCAGCCGTAGACGCTGAGGATGACCGGGAAGGCCTCCTCGATGGTCGCGACGGGGACGACGTCGAAGTCGATCCAGGGTCCGTACTGCACCGTGACCTTGAAGGTCTCGGCCGGGTCCTGCGGGTCCTCGGAGATGACGAACCCGCCCCTGCCGTCCAGGGAGGCGTAGTGCGCGATGGTCCCGGGTGCGGTGCCGATCTCCATGAACTGCTTCGTCAGCTCGCGCAGGTCGTCGGCCTTCAGACCGTCCCTGAACCTGTAGGTCGTCATAAAGAGACGCTTCATGCTGGCACCTCGCCATTCCTCCGTGGGTCGTGCGCCTCACGCTAGGAAAGGTCTCCTCGGGAGGTGCAGAGGCGAAGGTCACGGGAAGGTCATCTCCTGGATCAGGAACCCGCCACGGCCGTCGAGCGCGGTGTAGTGGGCAACGACACCGGGCGACGTCCCCACCTCGAGGAACTGCTTCGTCAGGGCACGCAGGTCGTCGGCATCGAGGTGTCCGCGGTACCGGTAGGTCGTCATGTAGAGAGCCTTCATCCTGTCCACCTCCGTGGGGGTCGTTGAACTTCACGGTAGGAACGTCCGCGTGGAGCGGGGGAGAGGCGAAGGTCACGGGACGGTCACGGGCAGGCGCCGCGCTCGGGTCACCCACCTCGTCGACCAGGCCGACGTCGACGCGCTGACCAGTCCCGACCCCCTCGAACGCCAGCCAAGCCGCCTGACTCGGCGGCGGTGAGCGGTGCGGTGAGCCTGCCGGGCGCGGCCATCGTCCTGGCCTACCGTCCGGTCGTGCGTGACGTCGTGACCATCGCCCGGATCCTCCTGGACCTGCAGGAGGTCCGGGCGACCTGGGCCCTGTCCTCGCTACTGCTGGTGTCGGCCGCGACGGTCGTCGCGCGCCGGTCGGGCTGGTCGTGGTGGCGGGTGGCAGCGGCGGCCCTTTCCTGCGTCGGGATCGGCCTCGTCCTCGGCGTCACGCTGGGGCGGTCCCCGGGCGGCCTCCTCGTGCGATGGGGCCGAGGCTGTCTGGTGCAGCCGGGCCTGTCCCTGCGATCGGGCGAGGAAGTGCTCAACTTCCTGTTGTTCGCCCCGGCCTGCTTCTTCGCGGTGCTCGCGCTGCGCCGGTACCTCCCGGTCGTGGCGCTGGCCCTGCTCGGCAGCGGGTTGATCGAGGCCGTCCAGAGCCTGACGGGCGTCGGTACCTGCCAGACGTCGGACGTCGTCAGGAACGTCAGCGGGGGAGCACTGGCGGGCCTGGTCGCGCTGGGGTTCCTGGCAGTGGTGCGACGCCCGAGCCGTGTCTCCGACTCGGAGGGGGAGCTGCGGGTACCGTGAGCGTGCCCGTCGGTCCTGCTCTCGGTTGGACTCTGCCGCGCGCACCGGCGTACGCTGGCTGTCGCGCCTGATGTCTGCCTGCGTCCCGGACGGAGTGGACTCTCGCTCGCTATCACGTCCCGCTCTCACGCGGGGCATCTCACCGGTAGTGAAACCTGACTCAACGCGCGCCCGCACGACCAAATGACCACCCAAGGATCCCTTTCCCTTATGACGAGCACCATCTCCACTCTTCCCGATTACGACGC
>CAWDVM010000006.1:0-81520 GCA_963805685.1 uncultured Actinomycetota bacterium | reverse complement strand
CCCTACCGGAGCAGAGCCCCAGACCCGTCCAACCCACACCCGAGAAGGAACCCGTATGAAGAAGCTGACCGCACTCCTGGCCCTGCTGCTGGGCGTCGTCCTCGGTCTCGCCGCCTGCGGCAACGACGACACGTCGAACTCGAGCGGGGACACGAGCACGGCCCAGTTCAACGACGCCGACGTGGAGTTCGCGCAGGGCATGATCCCCCACCACCAGCAGGCGGTGGAGATGTCCCAGATGGCCGAGACCCACGCCGACAGCCCCGAGGTCAAGAAGCTGGCCTCCGACATCGAGGCGGCCCAGGGTCCCGAGATCGACACGATGACGCAGTGGCTCCAGGACTGGGGCAAGGGCGTCCCGTCCTCGTCCGGGAGCGACATGGGCGGCATGGACATGGGCGACGGCAGTCACATGGACACCGGCGACATGCCCGGCATGATGAGCGACGACGACGTGCACGAGCTCGACCAGGCTCACGGTGCCGGCTGGGACCGGATGTTCCTCACCATGATGATCCGCCACCACGAGGGCGCCGTCGAGATGGCCAGGACCGAGCAGGCCGACGGCGAGAACCCCGACGCCGTGGCACTGGCCAGGAAGATCGAGGACGCACAGACCGCCGAGATCGCGACCATGAAGAACATGCTCGCCTCCTGACGACGCACGTCTGCACGGGCACCACGACGCCGACCCACCGGCCTCAGACTCCTTCGGTGGCCTCGATCCGGGAGCTGCGGATGGCTTCGGTGAACTGCTCGAAGTCCCGTTCGTTCTGCTCGGCGTAGCGCTCCGAGAAGTCGGTGACCGACCTGTCGAACGAGTCGTCCTCGCCCAGGTAGGCCGCGATCGCGACGGGGTCACCCGACCGCGCGTGCGCCCGGGCCAGGGTCCAGCCGCAGAGCTTGCGCGTAGAAGGTCATCGCCTCCACCGGCATCTGCTCGACGACCGCGGACCCCTTCATGTCGCGGAGCTGGCGCCAGTAGAAGTAGCGGTCGGCCTGCACGCCCCTGGTCCAGCCCAGGAAGATGTCGCTGGTGGCCTGCATCAGCCTCTGGCCCTGCACCACCCGCTCCCCCGCCTGCTCGAAGCCGCTCCTGCGCGACGGCCCCTCGAGGACGGAGCGGGTCGCCTCCTTGATCTGGAGGAACAGCGGGTCGTCCTCACCGCGTCCCTGCAGCAGCACGATGAACGCCCGGGTCCCGACGCTTCCGACGCCCACGACCTTGCGTGCCCAGTCGACGACCTCGAACCGCTCGAGGAGCTGTCGCCGGTCGGGCTGGAGGGTCGACCGGTACTCGCGGAACTGGTTGACGATGATCTCCTCCTCCAGCCCCGGATCCACGCCGTACGTCGCGAGCAGCTCGCGCCCGGGAACGATCACGGGAGGAGCACTCGCGATCCGGCGCCCACCGTCCACGGCCTCGGTCAGCTTCGACAGGGCCTGGAGGCTGTCGCGGGAGCGTGCCTTCTCGGCGCTCTTGTCGAACCGCTTCTCGATCTTCCGGGCCTCCTTGGCCTTGGCCTTGCCCTTGGCCTTGGCCTTGCCCTTCCCCGTATTCATCTCCTGGCCGAGGAGCGCAGCCATGGCCTGGCGGAGGTCCTCCTCGGTGACGTGGGCGTACCAGATGTCCAGCGTCCGCATCGCGGAGAACTCGGCCATCGCCCCGCGGTAGGCGGCGACCGAGGCCGTCGTGATCGCGCGGGCGTCCGACGTCGTGAACCCGTTGTTGCGCGCCGCCACCGTGAGGCTGGCGGACAGCCGCTTCACGTCGTACTCGAAGGGCCCGGGAAGCGTCTCGTCGAAGTCGTTGATGTCGAAGACGAGCTGCCGCTCGGGCGAGCCGAAGACGCCGAAGTTCGACAGGTGCGCGTCACCGCACAGCTGGACGTCGAGGCCGGCCGTGGGTGTCGGCTCCAGGTCGGCGGCCATGATCGCCGCCGCGCCCCGGTAGAAGGTGAACGGCGAGGCCTTCATGCGGCCGTGGCGCACCGGGACCAGGTCGGCGTCGCGGCGGAGGTTCTGCTCCATGATCAGCGCCACGGGGTCCGGCCGGTCCGGTGCAGGCGTCCAGCCCGCGTGGCTCGACGGCAGGGCGCGCTGGCGGGCGTCCAGGCCCTGGGCGGTGCGCTCCTCGAGGCTGGGGTGACGGACGTGGTGCGACATGATCGGCTCCTGCGTTCGGCTACGCATCGGTGTACCTCCGACGATCCAGCCGGATCGCAGCGCTCGCATCATCCCTACCGGGGGAGCACCCGGACGGACTCTCCTCCCCCGACTCGGGCCCAACGACCCTGAGGGAACCGCGAGCACGGACCTAGCCTCCCGGGAGAGGGAGGCCCGATGTTCGCAGTCCGCATCCATGGCCGCGGGGGCCAGGGGGCCGTCACGGCGGCCGAGCTGCTGTCGGTGGCGGCCTTCGACGAGGGGCGTCATGCCCAGGCGTTCCCGACCTTCGGCTCCGAGCGCACCGGCGCGCCGGTCGTCTCCTTCTGCCGGATCGACGACCGGCCGATCCGGCTGCGGGAGCCGATCACGGACCCGGACGCGCTGATCGTCCAGGACCCGACCCTGCTCCACCAGGTGAACCTGTTCGCCGGCCTGGACCCCGACGGCTTCCTGCTGGTGAACACCTCGCGCAGCCTCGACGAGCTCGGCCTGGAGGACCTGGTGCGGCAGCTCACGCCCGAGCACGTGGTCAGCGTCCCCGCGACCGAGATCGCGCGCGAGCACCTCGGCCGGCCGCTGCCCAACGCGGCACTGCTCGGGGCCTTCGCCGCGCTCACCGGCCAGGTCTCGCTCGGTGCGGTCTGCGACGCGATCCGGGACCGGTTCCCCGGCGAGGTGGGCGCCGGCAACGCCCGGGCCGCCGAGGTGGCCCACGACCACGTCCGCGCGTCCCTGAGGAGGCTGGCCGATGCTTGAGCAGATCGAGGGCTCGCAGGCGGTGGCCCGCGCCGTCACCCTGTGCCGGCCGGAGGTGATCGCGGCGTACCCGATCTCGCCGCAGACGCACATCGTCGAGTCGCTGTCGGACAAGGTCCGGACCGGCGAGCTCGCGTCGTGCGAGTACCTCATGGTGGAGTCGGAGTTCGGCGCCATGTCGGCGTGCATCGGGGCCTCGGGGGCCGGCGCCCGCACCTACACCGCCACGTCCAGCCAGGGTCTGCTCTTCATGGCCGAGGCGCTCTTCAACGCCTCTGGCCTGGGGCTGCCGATCGTGATGACGGTGGCCAACCGCGCGATCGGCGCGCCGATCAACATCTGGAACGACCACTCCGACGCCATGTCGATGCGTGACTCCGGGTGGATCCAGCTCTACGCCGAGTCCAACCAGGAGGCCGTGGACCTGCACGTCCAGGCCTACCGGCTGGCGGAGTCGCTGTCGGTGCCGGTGATGGTGTGCATGGACGGCTTCGTCCTCACCCACGCCTTCGAGCAGGTGGACCTGCCCACCCAGGAGCAGGTCGACGACTTCCTGCCGGCGTTCGTCCCCCGGCAGATGCTCGACCCCGAGGACCCGGTCACGATCGGCGCCATGGTGGGGCCGGAGGCGTTCGCGGAGGTGAAGTACCTCATGCACGCCAAGCAGATGGCGGCGCTGGACGAGATCCCCGTGATCGCGGACGACTTCCGCGCGGCCTTCGGCCGATCCTCGGGTGGGTTGCTGAAGGCCTACCGCCTCGAGGACGCGGAGACGGTGGTCGTCGCCCTCGGGTCGGTGCTCGGCACGATCGAGGAGGTCGTCGACGGCCTGCGCGACGAGGGGGTCGCGGTCGGGGTCCTCGGGATCACCTGCTTCCGTCCGTGGCCCGTCGCGGAGGTGCGCGAGGCGCTGGGCCACGCGACGCGGGTCGTGGTCGTGGAGAAGGCGTTCGCGGTCGGTGCCGGCGGCATCGTCGGCCAGAACACCCGGGACGCGACGCGCGGCCTCCCGGTGGAGGTGTACGACGTCGTGGCCGGCCTCGGCGGACGACCGGTCACGCGGGCGTCGCTGCGCGGACTCCTCGACGACGTGCTCGCAGGGCGGGTCGACCCGCAGCGCCTCCACTTCCTCGACCTCGACCTCGCTCTCGTGCAGCGCGAGCTCGAGCGGTCCCGGCACGGCAGGCGGCCCGGCCCGCACGCCGAACACATCCTGCGCGACGTCGGCACCGTCGCGTCCGGCGCGTACGAGTAGGGGGCCGAGATGGCGTACCAGGAGATCAAGCTCTACCAGACCGGCACCTTCGTGGCCGGGAACCGGCTGCTCGACCCGGAGCAGCGGTCGGTGCAGGCGCGGATGGGGCGCTCGAACTCCCTCACCTCCGGGCACCGGGCGTGCCAGGGCTGCGGTGAGGCGCTGGGGGCGCGCTACGTGCTCGACGCCGCGATGCGGGCCACGGACGGGAACATGGTCGCGGTGAACTCGACCGGTTGCCTCGAGGTCTTCTCGACGCCGTACCCCGAGTCGTCGTGGCAGCTGCCCTGGCTGCACTCGCTCTTCGGCAACGGGCCCGCCGTCGCCGCCGGCGTCGCGGCCGCGCTGAAGGCGAAGGGCCGGGAGGACATCCGGGTCGTCGGGCAGGCCGGCGACGGAGGCACCGTCGACATCGGCTTCGGCACGCTCTCGGGCATGTTCGAGCGCAACGACGACGTGCTCTTCGTCTGCTACGACAACGAGGGCTACATGAACACCGGCGTGCAGCGGTCCGGCGCGACGCCGCCGGCCGCGCGGACGGCGAACACCAAGGCGCTCGGTCCCGAGCCCGGCAACGCGTTCGGCCAGGGCAAGAACGTCCCGCTGATCGCGATGGCGCACGAGATCCCCTACGTCGCCACCGCGACCGTCGCCGAGCTGCGCGACCTCGAGTACAAGGTCGAGCGGGCGATGAGCTTCCGCGGCGCCCGCTACCTCCACGTCTTCGTGCCCTGCCCGCTCGGCTGGGGCGCCGACTCCGCCGACACGATCAAGCTCGCCCGGCTGGTCAAGGAGACGGGCATGTTCCCGGTCTTCGAGGCCGAGCGCGGCGAGGTGACCGAGGTGTCGAAGATCCGGAAACAGGTCCCGGTCGAGGAGTACCTCCGCCTCCAGAAGCGCTACGCCCACCTCTTCGGTGAACCCGGGCGCCCCGACATCGTGGCGCGGCTGCAGGCGAACGCCGACCGCAACATCGCCCGCTTCGGGCTGCTGCCGGACGGAGACGACTGATGGAGAAGCCCTTCGCGATCACGCTGGACATCGGCTCCAGCCGGGCCAACAAGACCGGCTCGTGGCGCACCGAGCGAGCGGTCTACACGAACCGGATGCCGCCGTGCAACGACGCCTGCCCGGCGGGCGAGAACATCCAGGCCTGGCTCTACGAGGGTGAGGAGGGCGGGGCCGGCTACGAGCGCGCCTGGCGCAAGATCATGGAGGACAACCCGTTCCCCGCGATCATGGGCCGGGTCTGCTACCACCCGTGCGAGACCGCCTGCAACCGCGGACAGCTCGACGAGGCCGTCGGGATCAACTCCGTCGAGCGGTTCGTCGGCGACGAGGCCATCCGTCAGGGGTGGACGGTCTCCGTCGAGGTCCCGCCGACCGGCAGGCACGTGCTCGTCGTCGGGGCCGGGCCCTCGGGCCTGTCCGCGGCGTACCACCTCGCGCGGCGCGGCCACACCGTGACGGTCAAGGAGGCCGGGCCGATGGCCGGCGGCATGATGCGGTTCGGGATCCCGCGCTACCGCCTCGCCCGCGACGTCCTCGACGCCGAGGTCCAGCGCATCCTCGACCTCGGCGTCACGCTCGAGCTGGACGCCAAGGTCACCGACCTGACGGCGCTCCGGGACGAGTACGACGCGGTGTTCCTCGCGGTGGGCGCCCAGCTCGGCAGGCGCACCTACATCCCGGCCGGCTCCGCGGCCCACGTGCTCGACGCGGTGGACATGCTGCGCGACCTCGAGACCGGTGAGAAGCCGTTGCTGGGCCGGAAGGTCGCGGTGTACGGCGGCGGCAACACCGCCATGGACGCGGCCCGGACCGCCAAGCGGCTCGGCGCGTCCGAGGCGGTCGTGGTCTACCGCCGCACCCAGGACCGGATGCCCGCCCACGAGTCCGAGCTCGCCGAGGCCGAGGACGAGGGCGTGCTGTTCAAGTGGCTGACCACGATCAAGCAGGTGGACGCCGGCAAGCTGGTCGTGGAGCGGATGGAGCTCGACGACTCCGGCTTCCCCCGGCCCACCGGTGAGCTCGACGAGCTCGACGCCGACTCGCTCGTCCTCGCGCTCGGCCAGGAGACCGACCTCTCGCTGCTCGACGGCGTACCCGGCCTGGTCGTCGACGACGGGGTGGTGGCGGTCGGGCCGGACATGATGACCGGCTGCCCGGGGATCTTCGCGGGCGGCGACATGGTGCCGTACGAGCGCTCGGTCACCGTCGCGGTCGGCCACGGCAAGCGGGCGGCGCGCAACATCGACGCGTGGCTGTCGGGCGCGGTCCCGGAGCCCGTCGTACGCCCGGCCCTCGCCACCTTCGACACCCTCAACACCTGGTACTACGCCGACGCGCCGCGGTCGCACCGCGCGGTGCTGGACCGGGCCCGTCGCGAGTCGACCTTCGACGAGGTGGTGCTCGGCCACGACGAGTCCACCGCGCTGATGGAGGCGCGGCGGTGCATGTCCTGCGGCAACTGCTTCGGCTGCGACAACTGCTACGGGGTCTGCCCGGACAACGCGGTGATCAAGCTCGGCCGGCCCGGGGAGAGCTACCTCATCGACCTCGACTACTGCAAGGGCTGCGGGCTCTGCGTCGCGGAGTGCCCCTCCGGCGCGATCCAGATGTTCCCCGAGGAGATCTGAACCACGGGCGGGCACCGTCAGTGGTGGAAGCCGCTGGGCTGCTCCTCGTGCGGCATCGGGCCGGACAGGTCGTCGAGCCAGTCGACGGCGGTGTGGAGGTCCTTGAGGAACAGCTCGGCCATGTCGTGGCTGAAGCCGTTGCGCACCACGACCCTGAGCACCGCCAGGTCCTCCCGCTTCGGCGGCATCGTGTACGCCGGCACCAGCCAGCCGCGCTCGCGCAGCTTGCGGGACACGTCGTACACGTCGTACTTCGTGACGTCCTTGCTGACGGAGAAGGTCACCACCGGCAGCTCCCGGCCGTCCGAGATCACGTCGAACTCGGGCATCGCCGCCAGCGTCTGCGAGATGTGGACCGCCACGTCCTGGCAGGTCTGCTGGACCAGCCGGAAGCCGTCCTGGCCGAGCCGGAGGAACTGGTAGTACTGCAGGACGACCTGGGCGCCGGGCCGGGAGAAGTTCAGCGCGAAGGTGGGCATGTCGCCGCCCAGGTAGTTCACGTGGAAGACCAGGCTGTCGGGCAGGTGCTCCGCGTCCCGCCACAGCACCCAGCCGACCCCGGGGTAGACCAGCCCGAACTTGTGGCCCGAGGCCTGGATCGAGACCACACGCGGCAGCCGGAAGTCCCAGACCAGGTCGGGCTGCACGAACGGCGCGATGAAGCCGCCGGAGGCGGCGTCGACGTGCACCGGGACCGAGACGCCGCTGGCCTGCTGGTACTCGTCCAGCTTGGCGCAGATCTCCTCCACCGGCTCGTAGGTGCCGTCCATCGTCGAGCCGAGGACCGCCACCACCCCGATCGTGTTCTCGTCGACGTGCTCGAGGAGCCGGTCGGCGGTCAGGTGGAAGACGTCACCCTCCAGCGGCACGTAGCGCGGCTCCACCTCCCAGTAGTTGGCGAACTTCTCCCACACCACCTGGACGTTGCCACCCATCACGATGTTGGGGCGGTGCGTGTCGAGGCCGGTTCTGCGCCGCGCCTGCTGCCACCTGCGCTTGAGCGCGAGCCCCGCGAGCATGCAGCCCTCCGAGCTCCCGGTCGTCGAGGTGCCCACGCCCTCGGCGGCGTCGGGTGCGTGCCAGAGGTCGGCGAGCATCGCCACGCAGCGGGACTCGATCTCGGCGGTCTGCGGGTACTCGTCCTTGTCGATCATGTTCTTGTCGAAGGTCGCCGCGTAGAGCCGGTCCGCCTCGTCGTCCATCCAGGTGGTGACGAAGGTGGCGAGGTTGAAGCGGGCGTTGCCGTCGAGCATGACCTCGTCCATGACGATCTGGTACGCCGTCTGCGGCAGCATCTCGCGGTCGGGAAGCCGGGTCTTGGGCACCTCGAGCATCCCGGCCCTCGTGAACCGCGGGACGACGGTCCCGTCCTCCGCCTGGGCTCCGGTTCTCCTGTGGATGGCCATGCCTGCTCCTCGGTCTGCGTCGCTGGGCCACCTCCCATGCGATCCCGGAAGCGACGCGCGGTCATCACCTCGCGGGGATGAGGTGGAACGTCTCTCGGGCCCTGGCGGCGCTGTCCGCTCCAGCGGCTAGGGTCCTGAGCGTGGGAGCAGATCCGGTCGTGGAGGACCCCCGGCGTCGTACGCCGCGCACCGACGCCGTGCTCGCCGACCCGCGGGTCTCTGCCGCGGTACGGCGGCTCGGGCGCGGGCGCACGAAGGCCGTCGTGGTCGACGTCCTCGACGCCTGCCGGCGCGGCGAGGTCGCCCCCGAGGACGTCGTCGAGGCCACGCTGGCGGCGCTGCCGGCGGGCAGCGCGTCGCTGCGCCCGGTGGTCAACGCGACCGGCGTCGTCGTCCACACCAACCTCGGCCGCGCCCCACTGTCCGCGGCGGCGATCGACGCGCTGACGACCGCGGCCGGTCCGACCGACGTCGAGCTCGACCTGGCGACCGGCCGGCGGGGCGCGCGCGGCGCGGCTGCCCTGGCGGCCCTGGCCGCCGCGGTGCCGGGCGCCGAGGGGGTCCACGTCGTCAACAACGGCGCCGCCGCCCTGGCCCTGGTGACGTGTGCGCTGGCCCAGCGGTCCGACGGCCCGGGGCGCGAGATCGTGGTCGCCCGGGGCGAGATGGTCGAGATCGGCGACGGGTTCCGGATCCCCGACCTGCTGGAGTCGGTCGGCGCCCGGCTGCGCGAGGTCGGCACCACCAACCGGGTGCGGCTCTCGGACTACGAGTCCGCCCTGGGCGAGGACACGGCGTTCGTGCTCAAGGTGCACCCGTCGAACTTCCGGGTCGAGGGGTTCACCTCCAGCGTCTCCGTCGAGGAGCTGGCCGGCCTCGCCGCCCCGCTGGTCGTGGACATCGGCTCGGGGCTGCTGGCGCCCCACCCCCGCCTGCCCGACGAGCCCGACGCCGCGTCCTGCCTCGCCGCGGGCGCCGACCTCGTCACCGCCTCCGGCGACAAGCTGCTCGGCGGTCCCCAGTGCGGCCTGCTGCTGGGCCGCGGCGAGCTCGTCCAGCGCCTGCGCCGGCACCCGTTCGCCCGCGCGCTGCGGGTCGACAAGCTCACGCTGGCCGCGCTGGAGGCCACGCTCACCGGGCCCGCGCCCCCGGTCGCCGAGGCCCTGGGACGCCGTCCCGAGGACCTGATGGCCCGGGCCCGGCGGCTGGCGCTGGCCATCGGGCCGGACGCGGAGGCGGTGGCCTCGGAGGGCGCCGTCGGCGGCGGCGGCGCACCGGGCGTCGTGCTCCCCAGCGCCGCGGTGGCGCTGCCGTCCCGGCTCGCGGAGGCCCTGCGCACCGGCGCGACGCCGGTGGTCGGTCGGGTCCACGAGGGCCGGCTGCTGCTCGACCTGCTCGCCGTCCCCGACGATCTCGACGAGCTGCTCGCCGACGTCGTACGCCGTGTGCTCGCGGAGACCGCGACCGAGGGCCGGACCGCCTGACGTGCACGTCGTCGCCACCGCCGGGCACGTCGACCACGGCAAGTCGACCCTCGTCCGGGCCCTGACCGGCAGCGACCCGGACCGGCTCGAGGAGGAGCGGAGGCGCGGTCTGTCGATCGAGCTCGGCTACTGCTGGACCGACCTCCCGGGCGTCGGGGACGTGGCGTTCGTCGACGTGCCCGGTCATCAGCGGTTCGTGTCCACGGCGCTCGCCGGGGTGGGCCCGGTGCCGGTCGCGATGTTCGTGGTCGCCGCCGACGACCCGTGGATGCCGCAGGCCGCGGAGCACCTGGCCGCGCTCGACGCCCTCGGGGTCGGCCACGGCGTGCTCGTGGTGACCCGCTCCGACCTCACGGACCCGGCACCCGCGCTGGCCCGGGCGCGGGAGCGAGCTGTCCCGGACGACCCTGCGCGACGTGCCCGCGCTCGCGGTCAGCGGCCGCACCGGTGCCGGCCTGGACGACCTGCGGGCGGCGCTGACCGAGGTGCTCCGCCGCGTGCCCGCTCCCGACCCGGCCGCCGACGTGCGGCTGTGGGTCGACCGCCGCTTCACGGTGCACGGCACCGGCACCGTCGTCACGGGCACCCTGCCCGCCGGGTCGGTGCGCGTCGGCGACACGCTGTCGTTCGACGGGGTCGAGGTCCGGGTGCGCGGTCTGGAGTCGCTGGGGCGTCCGGTCGACGCCGCCCGCGGGGTCGCCCGTGTGGCGCTCGACCTCGGGGGCCGGGCGCCGGAGGCGATCACCCGGGGCAGCGTGCTGGTCACGCCCGGCGCCTTCGAGCCGGTGACGGTCGTCGACGTCCGGCTCACCGGCGGCGGCTCCCGCCTCCCCGAGCGCCCCGTCCTCCATGTCGGTGCCGCCCTGACCACGGTGCGTGCGCGGCCGCTCGCGGACGGCTTCGCGCGGCTCACCCTCGAGCACCCTCTCCCGCTGCGGATCGACGACCGCGCGGTCCTGCGCGACCCGGGGAGCCGCGCCATCTGGGGCGTGCGGGTCCTCGACCCCGCGCCCCCGGCGCTCGGCCGACGCGGCGCCGCACGGGCCCGGGCGGCTGCCCTGACGGCGTACGACGCCTCGCTGGGTGCGCAGCTCGCGGCCCGGGGCATCGTGCGGCGCAGCCTGCTGCGACGTCTCGGGGTCCGCGACGAGCCGCTGCCGGAGGGTGCGGTCGAGGCCGGGGACTGGCTGGTCTCGCCGGGGTCCGCCTCGGAGCTCCGGGCCCGCCTCGCCGACGCGGTCGAGCGGCTGGCCACTCCCCTGCAGCCCGGGGTCCCCGAGGCCGCGCTCGCCCACGAGCTCGGGCTGCCCGACGTCGGCCTGGTGGCGGCGCTGGTGCGCCCGCCGCTGCGCGTCGAGGCCGGACGGATCCTCGGCGACTCGCCGTCCTCGCTGCCGGCCGCACTCGCCTCCGCCGTCGAGGGACTGCGCGACGACCTGGCACCCGCACCGTTCGCGGCCCCGGCCGCCGGCCGGCTCGCCGAGCTCGGCCTGGATCCCCGGACGGTCGCGGCCCTGCACCGCTCCGGCCACGTGCTGCGCGTCGCCGACGGCGTCGTCCTGCTCCCGGGAGCCGACGACGAGGCGGTGCAGGTGCTGGGTGCGCTGCCGCAGCCGTTCACCACCAGCGAGGCCCGCCAGGCGCTCGGCACCAGCCGACGCGTCGCGCTCCCGCTGCTCGCGCACCTCGACCGCACCGGCCGCACGCTGCGGCTGCCCGACGACCGGCGGCAGCTGCGCGGGAGCTGAGAACGGCGTCGGCCAGCCGGATTTCGATACCTTGCCCCGGTGAGCACAGATCTGTCCCCCGCCGTGCAGGACACGCGGTCGCCCCTGGTGAGGGTCGCCATCGCCGTGGCAGTCCTGGCGGCTGTCGTGGCCGCGGGACTCGCTGTGCGGTGGTGGACGCACCCGACCATCTTCGGAAGCCTCGGGGACTCGCTATGTCTCGCGCCCGCTACCCGTGGCCGAGGCGGCGCTCTCGACGACGGTGATCTTCCCCCAGGTCGACGGCGAGCCGGAGACCGTCACGATCGACCGCCTGCACGCGGTCTTCTCGAGGAACACAGCCAACGCGACCGCCACGTTCTCGATCTGTCACCTCGGAGCGGGAGAAGCCCCCATCGGCGCAACCCACGATCCGGAGACCGACTGTCACGACATCGTGCCCGTCGAAGCCGGGGCCTCCTTCCACCATGGCGTGGCGCCCGACAGCGACTACCTGTTCGTCACCATCACGCCCACGACAGCCGGCGTCGCGCATCTTGCCCGGGTAGAGGTCCGGTACGAGCGGGGAGCCGGTCACCTCTACCAGCGGGGAACCGAGTCGATAGGCGTCGACCGCAAGGTCACGGCCAGGTAGCAGACCCGTGCCGAAGCCATGAGCAACCGGGAGCTGGTCGTGCTCGGCACCTCCTCGCAGGTGCCCACCCGGGAGCGCGCGCACCACGGCGCGGTCCTCCGCTGGGACGACGAGGTGGTGCTGTTCGACCCCGGCGAGGGCACCCAGCGACAGCTGACGCTGGCCGGGGTGTCGGCGGCGAGCATCACCCGGATCTGCCTCACCCACCTCCACGGCGACCACTGCCTCGGCCTGCCCGGCATCCTCCAGCGGATGGCCCTGGACGGTGTCGATCGCCCGGTCGACCTGTACTTCCCCGCATCGGGCCAGGAGTACGTCGACCGGTTGCGGCACGCGAGTGCCGCCCGCGGCGCCCTGGTCGTCCGCGAGCACCCGGTGCGCGGCGACGGGCTGGTCGACACCTGGCCGGCGCTGGCGCTGCACGCGCGGGCGTTGGACCACCGGGTGGAGACCTACGGCTGGCGGCTCGAGGAGCCCGACGGGCGCCGGATGCTGCCCGAGGCCCTCGCCGCGCACGGCATCGAGGGGCCCGACATCGGTCGTCTGGTGCGCGACGGCGTGGTGCACGTCGAGGGCCGTCGGGTGACCGTCGAGGAGGTGAGCGAGCCCCGCCCGGGGCAGTCCTTCGCCTTCGTCATGGACACCCGTCGCTGCGACGCCGCGGTGGAGCTGGCCCGGGAGGTGGACCTGCTGGTGTGCGAGTCGACGTACCTCACCAGCGAGGAGGACCTCGCGGACTCCTACGCGCACCTCACCGCGGCCCAGGCCGGCCGGATCGCGGCCACCGCCGGTGCCCGGCGCCTCGTGCTCACCCACTACTCCCAGCGGCACAGCGACGAGGCGCTGTTCGCCGAGGAGGCACGCCGGCACTTCCCGGACGTGCACGCGGCTCGCGACCTCGACCGGGTGCCGGTTCCACCACGAGAGGTGCCCGAGCCTCACCCGCGCAGGTAGCGCCGGTCGCGCTCGTCGTCGACCTGCTCGCCCCGCAACGGCGCCGCGGCGATCGCGCGCTCCAGGTCGGCGGTGGAGAGCACCCCCACCGGCTCCGCCCCGGTCTCCCCGCCGAGCACGACGGACGAGTGCGGCATGTCCACGCCCCGGGTCGTCACCGAGGCGCTGATCGCCCGCGCCGCGTCGACCACCTCGTCGTCGGGGTGCAGCACCGGCAGCGAGGCCGCCGGAGTCATCACCTCGACGACGCGGACGCCGGGCCGACGGGCCTCGGGCACGGCACCGGCATGGGACAGCAGGAGCGTGCCGAGGTAGCGGTCCCCCGCCACGACCGGGTACGCCGAGTGGTCGGCCAGGGCGTCGAGGTGCTCGGCGAGCTCGGCGATGGTCATGTCGGGCGGCAGCGTGATGGGGGGCGCCGTCATCAGGTCGCGCACGTGCAGCCCGGTGAAGGCCTGCGTGGCCCGGGCGGAGAGCACCTCCTGCCGCACGGCCTGGTAGAGGAACCACCCGATCGCCGCGAACCAGACGCCCCCGACCGTGTCGCCGAGGAGCAGCAGGGCCATGCCCGACCCGATGAGCAGGATGGCGAAGGCCCGCCCGACGCCGGCCGCCCGGAGCGTGGCCCGCTCCCCGTCCCCCGACCGCCACCACAGCAGGGCGTGGAGCAGGCGGCCCCCGTCCAGCGGCAGCGCCGGGACCAGGTTGAAGGCCAGGAGGAGCCCGTTGATCCGCGCCAGGTAGGCCAGCACGCCGACCCAGGGGTCGGGGACGCCGGCCCCGTGCGCCGACACGGCGGCCGCACCGAACACCACCATCAGCGCCGCGGAGGCGAGCGGCCCCGCGGCCACGATGCGGAACTCGGCTCCCGGGCCGGGGATCGGGTCGTCGGCCTGCGAGACACCACCGAACAGGAAGAGGGTGATGTCCTTGACGTGCACCCCCTCGCGGATGGACTGCAACGTGTGGCAGAGCTCGTGCACGAGCAGGGACGCGAACAGCAGGACGGTGGCGACCCCGGCCATCACGAGGTACTCCCAGGTGGCGAGGCCCTCGTAGCTGGTCGGGAAGAGCACCGTCGCCAAGGACCAGTAGACGAGCGCCACGATGAGCAGCCAGCTCCAGCCGACCCGGATCGGGACGCCCCGAACTCGGAACACCACCACGGTCACCACGCTAGGAGCGCCTCCGGGGGCGGACACGGGCCGAGCGACATCACCGCGGGGACCTTGGACCCGGCACGACCAGCACGGGCACCTCCGCGAACTCCAGCACGTGCCGGGTCTGCGCCCCGACGTACGGCTCGCCGCTGGACCCCCGGCGGGACCGGCCGATCACCACGACGTCGGCCGCCCACCGTCGCGCGTCGTCGAGGATCGCCTGACCCACGTCGCCGTCGAGCAGCGCCGTCTCGATCTCCAGCCCCGCCGCCTCGGCGAGCGCGGTGACCCGCCGCAGCACGAGGGTGGCGGCCGGGCGGCCGCCCTCGACACGCCCGGCCCCGGTCGCCGCGGCCAGCGCGGCGTCGAACTCGTGGTCGACCAGCACGTGCACGATCCGCAGCCGGGACCGGTAGCGCCGGGCGATGTCCACGGCGAAGCCGCGGCGGCCAGGGCGTCCGGTGAGTCCTCGACCGCGAGCAGCACCCGGCGGATCACGGCCCGGCCCTCCCGGCGACCGCACGCCGCAGGCGTACGCCGTCCTCCCGCTCCGCCTGCTCCAGCGCGGCCTCGCGCTCGGCGAGGGCCTGGCGCAGCCAGGGCATCCAGCGCCGCTCCAGCGCCCGCATCCGTCGTCGGGTGACCGCGATCTCGGCCTCGACCCGGCGCACCGCCTCGTCCGCCGCGGCGCTGCCGACCCCGGCCCGGAGCGCCGCCTCGAACGCCTCCACGGCCGGCACGACGGCAGCGTTGGCCGGTGGGACCGCCCGGCCCGGCCGGTTCACCAGGTCGGGACGGGTCACCAGCTCGGCGCCGGCCGGGTAGCTGAGCCCCATCGTGGTCGCCCAGGTGACCTCGACCCGGGCCGGCTCCACGGCGGCGGCGCCGAGCACGGCGTCCTCACCGCCGAGGATGGCCACCCGCAGCAGCCAGGTCCGGGCCACGGCGCAGGCCGCACGCCACTCCCGGTCGAGCCGCTCGGCCTGGAGCCGGCGCCGCTGCAGCTCGGGCAGCAGGATCCGCAGCTTGCGGTCCAGCTGCTCGCGGCCGCGCTCGGCCGCGGCGAGCCGGCGGTGCAGCCAGATCCGGCCGGCGCGGCCGGGCGGGACCCGGGACGGCTGGGGCACGGCTCACTCCGTCCCGTCGAGGTGCGCCTCGACCAGCCGGGACGGCAGCATCGACAGCTCCCGGCGGGGCAGCACCGACACCACCTCCCAGCAGCGGTCCAGCGTGTCCTCGAGCAGCCGGGTCTCGGTCCGCTCCTGGTGGACCAGCCGCCGTTCGAGGCCGGTGGCGAAGTCGAGGTAGCGCTGGTCGGTGGCGCTGAGGGCGGCGGCACCGACGATCTCGGCCAGCTCCCCCACCTGCCGGGCCCGGGCCAGCGCGGCCAGCAGCTGCGCGGCGAGGTCGAGGTGGTCCTCGCGGGTGCGGCCGGGGCCGGCGCCGCTGCGCATCAGGCGCGACAGCGACGCCAGCGGGTCCACCGGCGGGTAGACCTCGCGCGCGTGCACCTCCGGCGAGAGCACCACCTGGCCCTCGGTGATGTAGCCGGTCAGGTCCGGCACCGGGTGCGTGATGTCGCCGGCGGGCATGGTCAGCACCGGCAGCACGGTGACCGACCCGGGCCTCCCCCGGACCCGGCCGCAGCGTTCGTAGAGCGAGGCCAGGTCGCTGTAGAGGTAGCCGGGGTAGGCGCGCCGCCCCGGCATCTCGCCGCGCGCGGACGAGACCTCCCGCAGCGCCTCGGCGTAGCTGGTCATGTCCGCGAGCACGACGAGCACGTGCCGGCCGTGCGTGAAGGCGAGGTCCTCCGCGACCGTGAGGGCGATCCTCGGCGTCAGCACCCGCTCGATCACCGGGTCGTCGGCCGTGTTGAGCAGCAGCACCAGCTCGCCGGAGGCCGACCGCTCCTCCAGCACGGAGCGGACCATCTCGGCGTCCGCGTGGGTCAGCCCCATGGCGGCGAAGACGACGCTGAACGGCTCGCCCCCCGCGGTCGCCTGGGCCGCGACCTGCGCGGCCAGCTCGAGGTGCGGCAGCCCGGCGACGGAGAAGATCGGCAGCTTCTGGCCGCGGACCAGGGTCGTGAGCGCGTCGATCGCCGAGATGCCGGTGAGGATCGGCTCCGCGGGCGGTTCGCGGTGCGTGGGGTTCAGCGGCAGCCCGGCCACCGGCGCGGTCGTGGCGGAGAGCACCGGCGGGCCGCCGTCCACCGGCTCGCCGCGGCCGTTGCAGACCCGCCCCAGCCAGGCCGGGCCGACCGGGACCCGCAGCGGGCGGCCGGAGAACGCGACCCGGGTGTTGCCGATGCCGAGCCGGTCGGTGCCCTCGAGCACCTGGACCACGGCGAGGTCCCGGTCGACCTCGAGCACCAGCCCGTGCCGGACCTCGTCGACGCCGTCGTCGTCGGCGGCCCGCACGGTGGCGAACTCGTCCCAGCCGACGCCGGTCGCCCCGGTGACCACCAGCAGCGGTCCGTGCAGCTCCTCCACCCCGCGGTGGACGACCTCGAGGTCCAGCGCGGCCGGTCGCCACGGCGTACTCATGTGAGGGCCTCCAGCGTCCGGAGCATCCGGTCCCGCCGGGCGAGCACCTCGTCCACGGCGTCCGGCGGGGTCTCGCGGGCGGCCCGCAGGACCGGGGAGAAGTCGACCTCCTCGATCTCGGTGGCGATGATCCCGCGGTCGACCAGCGCGGCGCAGGCGTCGACGACCGCGAGCACGGTGTCGACGAGCGCGGTGGTCTTCTCGGCCGTGCAGTGCGCGTCGTCGGGGTCCTGGGCGCTCTGCTGGAGGACGGCCTCCCGCAGCAGCCGCCCCCCGAGGAGCACGACCCGCTCCCGGCCGGGCAGCGACGTGGTGCCGACGAGCTCGGCCAGGTCGGCCAGCCGGTCCGCCTCGGCGAGCAGCGAGACCATCCGGGCCCGGCGCGGGCCCCAGCCGGGGTCGCCGTGGCGGGCGTACCAGATGGCGAGTCCCTCGGCGTCGCGGGCGAACGAGCCGGTCCAGCCGACGGCCGGGTAGTGCCGGGCGTAGGCCAGGTTCCGGTCCAGGGACCAGAGCCCGCGCACGAACCGTTCGGTGTGGGCCGTGACCGGCTCGGTGGTGTCGCCGCCGGGCGGCGAGACCGCACCGATGATCGTGACCGACGCCTCGGCGCCCCCGAGCGTGACGAAGCGTCCCGCCCGCTCGTAGAAGGCCGCCAGCGCCGAGGCCAGCCCGGCCGGGTAGCCCTCCTCGGCCGGCAGCGCCCCCGAGCGCGAGGCGAACTCGCGCAGCGCCTCGGCCCAGCGGGACGTGGAGTCGGCGATCACCACCGCGTGGTGGCCCATGTCGCGGAAGTGCTCGGCGACCGTGACCCCGGTGTAGATGCTGGCCTCCCGGGCCATCATCGGCATGTTCGAGGTGTTGGCGATGATCACCGTGCGCCCGGCGAGCGGCCGGCCGCTGCGCGGGTCGACGAGCCGGGAGAGCTCGTCGAGCACGTCGGCCATCTCGTTGCCGCGCTCGCCGCAGCCGACGTAGACGATCACGTCGGCGCTGCACCACTTCGCCACCTGCTGGAGCAGCATCGTCTTGCCGGTGCCGAACCCGCCCGGCACCGCGGCGCTGCTGCCCCGGGCGACCGGGAACAGCGCGTCGAGGACCCGCTGACCGGTGAGCAGCGGCTCGGCGGTGGGGACCCGGCGGGCCACCGGGCGTGGCCGGCGCACCGGCCAGCTGGTGCCGACCCCCACCGGCGTGCCGGCGACCACGGCCACCGGCCGGTCCGCCGGGTGCGGCCCCGCGGGCGCGAGGTGCTCCACCCGGCCGCGCACCCCCGGGGGCACCAGCACCCGGTAGTCCACGCTGCCCGCTTCCGGCACCGTGCCGAGCACGTCGCCCGGGGCGACGTCCGCGCCCGCCTCCACGGCCGGCTCCCACGGCCACGTGGCCTCGATCTCGCGCTGGTCGGTGTCGGGCTCCAGCCAGGTCGGCGCCGAGCCGAGCGGCCGCAGCAGCCCGTCGAAGACTCCCCCAGCAGCCACGGCCCGAGCCGGGCCGAGAGCGGCCGGCCGAGCGGCGTGACCGGGTCACCCACGGCCAGTCCCCCGGTGTACTCGTAGGCCTGCACGGACGCCGCCGTCGTGCCGAGGGCGACCACCTCGCCGGGCAGGCCGGCGGTGCCGAGCCCCACCAGGTCGGACATCGCCAGGTCGGCGAGCCCGGTCACCTCCACCAGCGGCCCGTTGACCCGGCGTACCTGCCCCGCACTCACGGCGCCGACCACAGCCGCTCGCCCTCGATCACCGGCAGGGCCCGTTCCACCAGGGCCTCGACGGAGGCGTCGACGCTGCGCCCGTCGGCGGTCTGTGCGGAGAGGCCGCCGTCGGCGAGGTCGGCGATCGTCGCCCCCGGCAGCCGTTCCGTCAGCCGGGCCGCCAGGCGGGCCCGGACCGCGGAGTCGCGCAGCAGCGCGCGCACCGCCGCCCGGGACTCCTCGCGCAGGTGCTCCCACGCCTCGCGCTGCGCCGTGAGGACGACGGCTCGGGCCGCCCGCCGGGCCGACGCGTCCTCGGCCGCGAGGATCCAGCCGGCCTCGACCGCTCCGCGAGCTCGCGCGTCCGCGACCAGCTGCCCGGCCTCCCGGCGGGCGGCGTCGACGCGGCGCCGTGCCTCGGCCTCCGCGTCGGCCCGGAGCCGGTCCGCCTCGGTGGTGGCCTGTGCCAGCAGCGCGGCCCGCAGCGGCTCGAGCGCCAGCGCCGTCGGGTCGGAGGGCGGCGCCACGGGGGTCGGGGCGGTGCCGGCCGCGGCACTCACGGCAGCACCACCGTCAGCGGTGCGCCCGGCGCGCGCGTCGCCAGCTCGGCGTGCAGGGCCTCGGCGGCGGCCTCGCTGAGGACGACCACCGCCGTGTCGGGCGGCAGGCCGCGCCACGCCGCCAGCACCGACTCGGGGTCCTCGGCCGGCAGCACCCGGGCGCCGGCCAGCCCGAAGCCCGCCACCAGGTCCGCCGCCCCGATCGCCGCCACGCCGGCCACCGGGTCACGCCTTCCCGATGAGGATGATCGACACGATCAGCCCGTAGATCGCGATGCCCTCGGCCAGGCCCACGATCACCATCGCCCGGCCGAACAGCTCCGGGCGCTCGCTCATCGCGGCGAGCGCGGCGGAGCCGGTGTAGGCCACGGCGATCGCCGCACCGATGGAGGAGCCGGCCACCGCGATCGCGGCGCCGATCAGGGCCGAGCCGTTGACCTCGTCACCCGACGACGCGGCCGCGGCGGTCGCGGTGCCGGACGACACGGCATCGGTCGCCGGCGAGGGGTCCGCGGTCACGGCGACGACGAGCAGCACCAGGGACGCGAGCAGCAGCAGGCCGCTCGTCACGAGCACGACACGCAGGATCCTGGTCACGCGGACACCTCCTGGGTTGCGAGCGGGACGTGCCAGGGCCGGAACGGCCTGCCCTCGATGTCGAAGACCCGGGAGAAGAGCTCGTAGTACTCCAGGCGCAGGGCCTGGATCGCGGCCACCACGCCCTCGAGGGCGAAGGTCAGCGCGTTGCCGACCACGAAGACCAGCACCGCGGCCGCGCCCGCCAGCAGTCCCTGTCCCCACAGGCCGGACGTGGCCTGCCAGATGACCGCTCCGAGGGCCGCGTGGGTCAGGCCGAAGGCGGCCAGCCGGGCGAAGCTCACGACGTTCGAGCCGAGCCGGACGACCAGGTCGACCAGCTCCACGGCCGCCTGGGCGCCACCGGCGAGGCCTCCGCCCGCGGCCGTGAGCAGCCCGACGTACGCCGCGGCGAGGCCGACCGCGGCGACCAGGCAGGCCAGGGCGGTGAGCCAGGCCAGGTCGAGGTAGATCCCCGCGGCGAGCAGGCCCAGACCGAGGAACATCGCGGTGCCGGCCAGGCCGGACGGCGCGTACGCCGCGCGCCGCCAGCCGCCCTCCCGGAAGCGGTTGACCGTGCCGAGGGCGTACGCCCCCGCGAGCAGCACGCCGCCGGCAGCCACGGCCACCCCGAGCAGCGGCACCGGGTGCTCCAGCGGCTCCAGCCAGAGCACCGGCAGCACGCCCGTGGGTCCGAAGAACTCGCCGTACAGCACGCCGAAGACCACGCTCGCGGCGCCCGCGCCGACCAGGAACACCCACACCGGACGGAGCCGGGCCAGCCGCCACGCCCCGGCGCGAGCGGCCAGCCCGGCCGCGAGCAGCAGGGCGCCCTGCCCGGCGTCGGCGAACATCATCCCGAACATCACGACGTAGGCGAGCCCGGCGACCAGCGACGGGTCGAGGTCGGCGTACGGGACGGTGGCGTAGGTGCGCACGAGCGGCGCGAACTCGTGGGAGGTGCCGCTGGTGGTCAGCAGCGTCGGAGGCTGGACGCCGCGGGGGGTGGGGAGCGGCACGGCGGCCGCGCCGACGCCGGCCAGCCGGTCGGCGAGCGGGCGCAGGTCCTCGGCGGCGGTCCACCCGAGCAGCGCGGCCACCCGGCCCTCGGCCACTGCCCGCGCGGCGTGCACCTCGAGCTCGGCCTCACCCGCGATCAGCTCGAGGTCGCCCCGGGCCTCGCAGTCGTCGAGGTCCGGCGGCGCCGGGGACAGTGTGGGCGCCGCCGGACGAGTGGGGAGTCGCTGCAGCCGGGCGCTCGCCGAGCCCGGGAGCGTCGGCTCGGCGGTGCCGGGATGCCCCTCGAGCTCGACCGTGCCGGCATCGCCGACCACGACGAGGGCGTCGCGCAGCGCCGGGCGGGGAGCCACCACCGCCACCCGCTGCATGACGACCGGGTGCAGGGCCTCACGCCACCGCATCGAGGTCCTCCGGGGACGCGTCGGCCCGCGCGGCCACCTCGAGGGCGGCCCGGACCCGCCAGGCGTCCACCGCCATCAGGGCCACCGCGCCGAGCACGACCGGCGGCCCGGCCCGGGGGCTGCGGGTGAGCGCGAACGCCTCCGTCTCGACCCGGCCCCACCACCGGCACTCGGCGCGCCACAGGTCCGTGCCCTCCGCCACCCCGGTGAGCGCCCAGGACGCGGTCCGGGACAGGCTCGCGACCAGGTCGGGCAGCGTGGTGGCCGCGGCCGCCGCCGGACCGACCACCCGGGCCGCCGACAGCCGGGCGCCGGCGGTGAGCACCGGGTGCTCGAGCGCGATGCCGCGGGCGAGCAGCAGTGCCACGGCCCCGGCCGCCCACGGCGCCGCGGGCGGCGCCACCGCGATGGCCCGGTCCGCCAGCGACAGCCGCATCGCCCACACGATCTCGTCCGGGGACTCGCCGCCGGGGTCACCCCAGGCCGAGGTCGCCAGCGCCCGCCGCAGCCCGGCGGCGTCACCTGCGGCGGCCAGCCGGGGCCAGGAGGTCGCCAGGCTCCCGAGCACGTACGGCGCGGGCACGTCCTCGCCACGCAGCCGGCGCAGGTGGTCGGCCACGTCGGCGATCTCGAAGGGCGCGAGCAGCACCCGCAGCAGGTCGGCGCCGGCGCGGGGCACCCAGCCACCGAGGACGCGCACGTTCCAGACCAGCGACTCGTACGCCGCCCGCTGGGCCCGGGCCAGGGTCATCCCCGGCCGGACGTCGTGGCGGTACGGCGTCCCGGCCAGCAGCGACAGCGCGGCGTCCAGGGACGGCTCGGCGGCCAGTCGACGCACCTCGGCGCGGCCGAGCCGGCGCCGGGTCATCGAGCGGGCACGGACGCTGCCGGCCACCCAGGCCGCGGTCATCCGCCGTCCCCGACCAGGGACCGGACCGCCGCCACGACGTCGTCGACGCAGCCGGCGGTCCGGGCCGCCGAGAGGTCGCGGATCTCGGCTGCGCGCCGCTCCGCCTCGGCCGCCGTGGCAGCACCCTCCGCGGCCCGGTGGTCGCGAAGCTCCGCCAGCACCGCGGCCCGCTCGGCCGGCTGGCGCTCCCGGGCCTCCACGAGCAGTCCCTGGGCCTCCTCCTCGGCCTGCCGCCGGATGCGACGGGCGTCGACCGCGGCCCGGTCCAGGAGCGCCTGGCACTCGCGCTCGGTCGGCTCCAGGGCGGCGAGGAGCGGGGCCAGCTCGGCGGCCGCCCCGCCCGTCCGGTCCGCGGGCACGCCCGTCACGCCGGCGGCGCCGGGGGTCCCCGACGGCCGGAACCGGTTCAGCAGGTCACGTGCCCGCGGCAAGCCCCACTCCCGTCCTCGACCATCGCCTCGTCAGAGGGTTGGTCCGAGGATCGGTCGGCGCGCCGGGGCGGAGACAGGGCACAAAGGCCCTCCGCTCAGGGCTTGAAGACGACCTTCACGGTGCCGTCCTGCTTCTTCTGGAAGTTCTCGTACGCCGTGGGCGCCTCGTCGAGCGGCACCCGGTGGGTCGCGAACTCCTCGGTGCCGAGCGGGTCGGACCCGTCGACCAGCAGCGGCATGAGGTCGTCGACCCAGCGCTTCACGTTGGCCTGCCCCATGCGCAGCTGGATCTGCTTGTCGAACATCGTCATGATCGGCATCGGGTCGGTCTGGCCGCCGTAGACCCCGATCAGGGAGACGGTCCCGCCGCGGCGGACCGCGTCGATCGCGGTGTAGATCGCGGCCATCCGGTCCAGCCCGGCCCTGCTCATCAACGGCGCGGTGATCCGCTTCGGCAGCACGTTGAAGATCCGCTGCCCGATCTCGGCCACCGGCGACCCGTGCGCTTCCATGCCGACCGCGTCGATCACCGCGTCCGCGCCGCGGCCCTGGGTCCGGGACCGGACCTCCTCGCCGATGTCGTCGACGGCGTCGAGGTCGAGGACCTCCACCCCGCGGCCGTGGGCACGGGCCAGCCGCTCCCGCACCCGGTCGACCGCGATCACCCGGAAGCCCTGGTGCATCGCGATCCGGCAGGCCATGTCGCCGATCGGGCCGAGGCCGAGGACCAGGAGCGTGCCGCCCTTGGGCACGTCGGCGTACGCGACCGACTGCCAGGCGGTGGGCAGTACGTCGGAGAGGAACAGGAACCGCTCGTCCGGCGGCCCCTCGGGGACCTTGATCGGCATGAACTGCGCCTGCGGAACCCGCAGGTACTCCGCCTGCGCGCCGGGCACCTCGCCGTACAGCTTGCTGAAGCCGAACAGCGCCGCGCCGGTGCCTTGGTCGCGGACCTGGGTGGTCTCGCACTGTGTGTGCAGGCCCTGCTCGCACATCCAGCAGTGGCCGCAACAGATCTGGAAGGGCATCACGACCCGGTCGCCGACCTGGAGGTCACCCGCCTCGGCGCCCACCTCCTCGACGATGCCCATCGGCTCGTGGCCCAGGATGTCGCCCTCGCCCATGAACGGGCCGAGAGTCTCGTAGAGGTGCAGGTCGGATCCGCAGAGCCCGCTCGAGGTGATCCGGACGATCGCGTCGTTCGGTGCCTCGATGACGGGGTCGGGGACCTCTTCGACGCGGACGTCGCGTCGGCCGTGCCAGGTGACTGCCTTCATGATGCTCGCTCTTCGGTCTAGGGACTTTCGGTGCGATCCGGCCGTACCCGTTGGCCTGGGAGGCATGCGGCCGCCTCAGCGGGGCGTCGCGGACCTCCGGCCCCGGGGGTAGACCGTGAAGCGGCCCAGCAGCACCGACAGTGCGGCGAGCGCGACCCCGGCGACGTCGTCGACCACGAAGTGCCAGCCGAAGTAGACGGTGGCCACCATCACGGCGAGCAGGTAGGCGGTCATCACCATCGCCAGGCGACGGCGGCCGTAGTAGAGCAGCATGAACAGGATCAGGCAGGTGAAGCCGACGTGCAGGCTCGCGAACGCCGAGATGCTGACGAAGGCGTCCGGGGCGGAGGGGTCCATCAGCATGTGCGCCCGCTCCGCCATGTACTCGGCCTGCGTGCTGGTGATCGCGGTGTCCGGCAGCCCCGCGAAGGTGCCGGGCGACGACGCGAACGGGCCCAGGGTGGGGATCAGGTAGTAGGAGCCGACGCCGAGGACCCAGACCCACATCGCCGAGGCGAGGAAGACGTAGCCCTCCCGGATCCGGGTGGTGAAGGCCAGGGCGGCCACCAGGGACAGCGGCACCAGGTAGGTGAACGACTTGTAGACCACCATCAGGACGTACGCCGCGGTGTGCTGGCCGAACAGGTCGTGCAGCAGCTCCGCCGGGTCGTTGCCGAGGAAGAGCCACCGCTCGAAGCGGAGCAGCTGGTCGTCGCGGATCGTGTTGAACGCGTCCCAGCTCTTCAGGTTGCGGTAGCAGACGTAGACGAGGTGGTAGGCCACCAGGCCCGAGACCGCCACGGCGAGGCGCTGCCACCACCAGCGGTCCCGCAGCTGGCGGAACACCCCGCGCGGCGACCACCGGCCGGCGCGGCGCGCCCGCACCACCGAGTCGACGAGGACGAGCACCGCGAGGAGGACCACCGCACTGGTCAGCCGGCCCCGGAACATCTTGCCCTCGGGGTCGCGCAGCGGGACTCCCACGTGGTGCGACCACAGGGCCGTGATCACCGCGAAGACCGCCACCAGGATCCAGACGCCCGCGACCCAGCGGACGTCGCGGAGGTCGTCACCGGTCGGCTCGGCTGCGTCTCGCGGCGGCGCGAGGGAGGGGGACGTGGCCACGCCCGAAGGTTATCCGAGCGGGGCGACCGGCCCGGCGTGACACCATGGGTGCCGGGAGAAGGAACAACGGGAGGAACCACATGGCGGCGGGAGGCGACCTGCTCACCCGCGAACCGGCTGTGACGCCGCCGGCCGGTCGCGCCGCCAGGCTGGCGCGCCATCCCGTGCTGGTCGCCGCCGCCGCGGCCGCCGTCCTGCACCTGCTGTGGTGGGCCCTGCTGGCCACCAGCGGCGGTGACCTCGCCGCGCAGGACGCGTGGGCCGAGTTCGCCCGGGTGCACCCGGGCAGCGCCTACAACCTGGCGTGGTACGGCGGCATGCACCCGGTCTCCTACAGCGCCCTGTCGCCGTACGTCATGGCGACCCTGGGCGTCCGCACCACGATGATCATCGCCGGCACCGTCTCCGCCGGGCTGCTGGCGCTCCTGCTCGTCCGCAGCCGGGCCCTCGCCCGGCCGTGGCTGCCGGCCCTGTTCGGCGCGCTCGCGTTCACCGGCAACGCGGTCTCCGGGCGGGTCACCTTCGGGCTCGGGCTGATGTTCGGTCTGGCCGCCGTCGCGGTGGTCTACGTGTGGCCCCGCCGCTGGCGCACCCCGGCGCGCAGGCACCGCTGGCCCCGCGCCGCGCTCGGCGCCGTCCTCTCGGGAGTGGCCACCGCGGCCAGTCCCGTGGCCGGGCTGTTCGTCGGCATCGTGGCCGCGGCGCTGTGGATCGACCGCCGGCGCGGGGCGGCGTACGTCGCTCGGCCTGCCGCCGGTCGTGGTCGTCGCCCTGTCCTCCTGGCTGTTCCCGTTCTCGGGCCACCAGCCGATGCCGCTCGTGTCGACCATCCTGCCCGTGGCCTTCGCACTGGCGATCTTCGTGATGGCCCCGACGTGGTGGCGGACCGTGCGGATCGGCTCGCTGCTGTACGCCGCCGGCGTCCTCGCGGTGTGGGCCGTGCCGTCGCAGATCGGCACCAACATGACCCGGCTCGGCCTGATCTTCGGCGGCGTGCTGATCCTGGCGGTCGCCGTACGCACCCCCGCCACGCCGCTCCCCCACCGCTGGCCCGCGGTCCTGCACACCCACCGCGGCCGGTTCGCCCTCCTGCTCGCGGTCGGGATCCTGACCTCGTCGATCTGGCAGGTCGCCACCGCGGCCCGGGACGTCATCGACACCCGGCCCAGCGAGGCGTGGACGGTGGACGTCGACCCGCTCGTCCACCAGCTGCAGGCACGCCACGCGGAGCGGGCCCGCGTCGAGGTGGTGCCGGCGGCCAGCCACCGCGAGGCCTCGGCCCTGGCGCCGTACGTCAACCTGGCCCGCGGGTGGAACCGGCAGGCCGACGCCGAGCGGAACCCCATCTTCTACACCGAGGGGATGCTGACGCGGCGGTCCTACCGCGACTGGCTCGACCGCTGGGCCGTGCGCTACGTGGTGCTCTCCACGGGTGCGCCCGACCACGCGGCCGTGCAGGAGGCGACCATGGTGGCGGGCGGCCTGCGCTACCTGCACGAGGTGTGGTCGGACGAGAGCTGGCGGCTGTTCGAGGTGAGGTCCCCGACGCCGCTGGCCGACCCGCCCGCGACGGTGACCGGCTTCGACGCCGCCGAGGTGGTGATCCGGATGCCGCGCGCCGGGAGCGTGATGGTGCGGATCCCGTCCTCGCCGTGGCTGAGCCTGGTCGACGAGGACGGCCAGCCGCTCCCGGGACCGGTCTCCCCGGTGCCCGGAGCGCCGTCGGTCAACCTCTACGGCTGCCTGACCGCGGCCGAGCAGCCGGAGGTCCCGGGCGAGGCCACCGACAGCTGGACGGTCCTGCACGCACCGCGGGCCGGCACCTACCGCATCGCCGCCCCCTACAAGCTGCCGAGGGGCACGAGCTGCCCCGACGACATCGGGGACTGACCGGGCCTCCCCGGGTGCTCACACGGCGGCGTGCGCCCGCTCGGGCGTGAACGGCTGGAGGTCGTCGTGGCCCGCGCGGACCACGCCCCAGGACGACTCCGGCACCTCCTGCCAGGCGCCGGGGAGGTCCCGCAGCGGCTCGGAGACCACGAGCCGGGCCTCGTCGCCCAGCTCGCGGAGCACCTCCACCTCGGGGTGCAGGGCACGCAGGTGGTCGATCGCCGTGGAGTAGAAGAGGGTCCGGGTCTGCCCGATGCTGGAGTAGCGGAACGCCCAGATCGAGGTCCCGTCGGTGGTGGCCGCCGACATCTGCACCGGGTGCTCGACACCGTGCCGCTCCGCGACGTCCTCGACCAGCCCCACCGCGCGTTGCACCGCCCGCACCGGGTCGTCCATCAGCCCGTAGGTCAGCGCGAGGAAGAACAGCGTCTCGGAGTCCGTGGACCCCTCGACGTCGGGATAGAGCGACGGGTCGACGGCCAGCATCAGGTCCCGCTTGAGGTCGTGGAAGCCCGCCACCGAGCCGTTGTGCATCCAGAGCCAGCGGTCGTACCGGAACGGGTGGCAGTTGCTGCGCTGCACCGGTGTCCCGGTCGAGGCCCGGATGTGCGCGAACATCAGCGGCGTCCTGATCTGGGCGGCCACCTCGCGCAGGTTGCGGTCGTTCCACGCCGGGTCGACGCTCTTGAACACCGCCGGCACCGACCCCTCGCCGTACCAAACCAGCAGGCCACCGGCGTCGGCATCATCCGTGCGGGATGAGGACCCGGCAACGGTTCTGGATCACTGTCGAGGGGACCCCGTCGTACCCAGCCGACCACCCCCAGACCACCCCGAGGAGTGACCGTGTCCACCACCTCCGAGACCGAAGCCCACGGCCCCGTCGACTTCGCCCTGCTCGAGTTCCCTCGCGACCGCCTCACCGGCGAGGCCGCGCAGGCACTCATGGACCTCGTGGAGGCCGGAACCATCCGCCTCTTCGACCTGCTCGTGATCAGCAAGGACGCCGACGGCGGTGTCGAGGTGCTCGAGCTCACCGACCCCGGCGGGCCGGCCGCCGGGTTCTCCTACTTCGCCGGCGCCCGCTCCGGGCTGCTCGGCGACGAGGACGTCCAGGAGGCCTCGGCCGCGATGGACCCGGACACCGTCGCCGCGCTGCTGGTCTACGAGAACACGTGGGCGGCACCGTTCGTGGCCGCCGCCCGGCGCAGCGGCGGCGAGCTCATCGCCAGCGCCCGCATCCCCGCGACGGACATCATGGCGGCAGTCGAGTCGCTCGAGGCCGCGAGCTGAGGAGGAGAGAGTCATGCCCGGACTGCTACGAGGAGTCGCGCGGACCGCCGTCGTGGCCGGCACGGCCAGCGCCGTGAGCGGCCGCGTGCAGCGCCGCCAGGCGGAGAAGTTCGCGGGCCGCGACGCCCAGATCGCGGCGGACCGCGAGCAGGCGTACAACGACCAGCAGCAGGCCGCCGCGCCGCCACCGCCCGCGGCACCTGCGGCCGACCCGATCCAGAAGCTCAAGGACCTGGCCGACCTGAAGGACCAGGGCGTACTGACCGAGGAGGAGTTCGCCGCGCAGAAGGCAAAGATCCTGGCGAGCACGGCTTGAAGACAGTGATCGTCGGGGGCGTCGCTGGCGGCGCCTCCGCCGGGGCCCGGCTGCGGCGGCTCGACGAGTCGGCACAGATCGTCATCCTGGAGCGGGACCACTACGTCTCGTTCGCGAACTGCGGCCTGCCCTACCACGTCGGCGGCGAGATCCCGGACCGGGACAGCCTGCTGCTGCAGACGCCGGAGAGCCTGCGCAGGAGTCTCGCGCTCGACGTTCGGACCGGCCAGGAGGTGCTGCGGATCGATCCCGACGCCAAGGAGGTCGAGGTCCGCGACGAGAAGCAGGGGCGCACCTACCGGGAGTCCTACGACACGCTGCTGCTCTGCCCCGGCGCCGAGCCGATCCGGCCGCCGATCCCCGGTGCCGACGACCCACGCGTCGACGTCCTGCGCAACATCCCGGACATGGACCACATCATCGCCCAGCTCGAGAAGGGCGCGACGACCGCGGCGGTCGTCGGCGGCAGCTACATCGGCCTCGAGCTCGCCGAGGCGTTCCGGGCGCGAGGCCTCCGGACCACGGTCGTCGAACGGACCGAGCGGTTGATGCCGTGGCTCGACCCGGAGATGACCCGGATCCTCGACCTCCATGTCCGCAGCCACGACGTGGACCTGCGGCTCGGGACCTCGGCCGGCGCCGTGCGACGTACCGACGACGACCGGCTCGCGCTCGACCTCTCCGACGGCACGTCGGTGGAGGCCGACGTCGTGGTGATGGCGGTGGGGGCGCGCCCGAACGTGCGCCTCGCCCGGGACGCCGGCCTCGAGATCGGCCCGCGCGGGGGCATCGTGGTCGACGCGCAGATGCGCACCTCGGAGCCGGACATCCTCGCCGCCGGCGACGCGGTGGAGACCACCCACCTGCTGACCGGCGAGCCCACGCTCTCGATGCTGGCCGGTCCGGCCAACCGCCAGGGCCGGATCGCCGCCGAGACGATCGCCGGTCGCGAGACCGCCTACCGCGGCACCCAGGGCACCGCCGTGGTCAAGGTCTTCGAGATGGCCGCGGGTGGCACCGGCATGACGGAGCAGGAGCTCCGCGCCGCCGGGATCGAGTACCGCAAGGTCTACACCCACCAGAACGGCCACGCGGCCTACTACCCGGGCACCGCTCCGCTGTTCCTCAAGGTGCTGTTCTCGCCGGCCGACGGCTCGCTGCTCGGTGGGCAGGTGCTCGGTTGGGACGGTGTCGACAAGCGCATCGACGTCCTCGCCGTCGCGCTGCGTGCCGGGATGAGCGTCCACGACCTCGAGCACCTCGAGCTCGCCTACGCCCCGCCGTACGGCTCGGCGAAGGACCCCCTGAACATGGCGGGCTTCCTCGGCTCCAACCTGATCCGGGGCGACATCGACCTGTGGTACCCGGAGGACTACCCCGACTGTGCCGGGCGGGTGACGATCGTCGACGTCCGCACCCGGGCGGAGTACGACGCGTGGCACGTCCCGGAGGCGATGCTGCTGCCCCACACCGAGCTGCGGGAGCGGCTGGACGAGGTGCCGCGGGACAAGCCGGTGTTCCTCTACTGCCGGTCGGGGTTCCGCAGCTACCTCGCCTACTGCGTCCTGAAGGCCCACGGCTGGGACGAGGCGGCCTTCCTCTCCGGCGGGATGATGACCTTCCACGGCTACCACCGCACCCCGCTGGCCGTCGGCCGGGGCGGCGTGCCCGTGGTCGCCCACGCCGAGGACGCGCTGGCCCAACGGCCCGAAGCGCTCGCCCACGTCTGACGCGACCGAGCGGAGACAGCATGCTCAGGAACAGGCACTCCAAGGCCGACGAGGTGCGGCCGCACGTGGACGACGACGTGATCGTGCAGGCGACGGGGGTCCACAAGACCTATGACACCGGCCAGGTCCGGGTCGACGCCCTCAAGGGCATCGACCTGTCGTTGCGACGCGGCGAGATGGTCGCGGTGATGGGGCCCAGCGGCTGCGGCAAGACCACGCTGCTGAACTGCCTGTCCGGCATCGACGAGATCGACGAGGGCCAGGTGCTCATCGAGGGGGTCAGCCTGGCCGAGCTGCCCGACCGGGCCCGGACGAGGTACCGCGCCGAGCGGATGGGCTTCGTGTTCCAGTTCTACAACCTGATGCCGGTCCTCTCCGCGGTCGAGAACGTCGAGATGGCGCTGCTGCTCGCGGGACGGGCGACGCGGGAGGCGCGGCAGCTCGCGATGGAGGCGCTCGCGCTGGTCGGCCTGGCCGACCGGGCCGGCCACGTCCCCGAGGAGATGTCCGGCGGCGAGCGCCAGCGGGTGACCATCGCCCGCGCACTCGTCAACGACCCGGCCATCGTGTGGGCCGACGAGCCGACCGGCGACCTCGACAGCGAGACGGCCGAGGACGTCACCACCCTGATGCGGCGGCTCAACCGGGAGCGCGGGCTGACCTTCCTGATCGTGACCCACGACATCGCCGTGGGCCGGCGCACGGACCGGATCCTGCGGATGCTCGACGGCCAGGTCGTCGACGAGCAACGGATGGAGGACGCGGATGTTCGCACGAGTGACCCTGCTTGAGATCGACACGCTGCGCATCGACACCGACACGGCGGTCCACGTCTTCGAGAGCGAGGTGCTGCCCGACCTGCGCGAGCAGCCGGGGTTCGCCGGCGTCCTCGTGCTGGCCACGGCGGAGGGTGCGGGCACCATCGTCAGCTTCTGGGACACCGCCGAGGAGGCCGACGCGAGCGGCACGACCGGGTTCTACGCCGAGGTGCTGGAGCGCTACGTGACGATCTTCAAGTCACCGCCCGGACGCGGCCGCTACGAGGTGGCGATCGCGGAGCTCCCCGCCTCCACCGCCACCTGAGGAGGAGGTCGTGAGCGAGCTGTTCGGTGCGCCGGTCGACACGCTCGCCGTCGTGCTGGGCGTGCTCCTGGTCGTCGCCTTCGCCGTGATCGGTGGGCTCGCCGTGCGGCACACCGTCCTGATGAAGCTCGGGGTCCGCAACCTCATCCGCCGTCCCGGTCGCAGCGCGATCATCGTGAGCGGCCTGATGCTGGGCACGATGATCATCGGGTCGGCCCTCGGCTTCGGCGACATCATGGCCAACACGGTCCGGTCCTCGGTCATCACGACGCTGGGCCAGACCGACGAGATCGTGTCCGCGAGGTCCGGCGAGGCGCCCGACATCGCCACCCTCGGCGAGGGCACGGCGGTGCGCTACCTGAGCGGGGACGAGGCCGACGCCGTCGTCGCCGCCGCGCGCAGCATCCCCGAGGTCGACGGGGCGGCGCCGGGCATCAGCGAGGCCGTCGCGGTCCAGGACACCCGCAGCCGGACCAACGAGCCCCAGCTGGCGCTCTTCGCCACCGACCCCGGGTCGATGGCGGGGTTCGGCGAGATCACGACCGAGTCCGGGGACAGCGTCGGCCTCGACGACCTGGCGCCGGGTGAGACCTACCTCGACCACGAGGCCGCGGACGCCCTGGACGCCCGGCCCGGCGACCGGGTCGTCGTGTTCGTGCGCGGCCGCCAGGCACCGCTGACCGTGCGCGACATCGTCCGGTACGACGGCACCGGCTCCGACAGCGGCGCGCTGCTGATGCCGTTGGCGCAGGCCCAGCGGCTGCTCTTCGTCGGCGACCGGGTGCAGCACGTGCTGGTGTCCAACGACGGCGACGCGACCAGCGGGGCCGCGCACACCGACGAGGTGACCTCACAGCTGGAGCCGACCACCGGGGAGCTCGGCCTGCGGGTCGAGAAGGTCAAGAGCGACGGGCTCGAGGAGGCCGACCAGCAGGGCGCGACGTACCTCTCGCTCTTCTCGACCTTCGGCACGTTCACGATCTCGGCCGGCATCCTGCTGATCTTCCTGGTCTTCGTGATGCTCGCCGCCGAGCGCCGCGGCGAGATGGGCACGGCGCGCGCGATCGGCACCCAGCGCCGCCACCTGGTGCAGATGTTCCTCTTCGAGGGGGCGGCGTACGACGTGCTGGCCGCGGCCGTCGGCGCGGTCCTCGGGCTGGCGCTGTCGGTCGGGATGGTGCGGCTGATCGCCGGCGCGCTGTCCGAGTCCGGCATCGTCACGATCCGCTACCGGCTGACCTGGACCAGCCTCGTGGTCGCGTTCACGCTCGGCGCGCTGCTCACGCTCGCGGTCGTGACGATCGCCGCCTGGCGGGTCAGCCGGCTCAACATCGTGGCGGCCGTGCGCAACCTCCCCCAGCCACCGCGACGGCGGCGCCGGCGGTCGCGCTGGCTGCTGGCCGCGGTGCTCGCGGGTGCCGGCGCGGCGCTCGTCGCCTCGGCGTACTCGTCGAAGAGCGCGGTGGCCCTGCTGGTCGGCGGCTCGCTCGTACTGGTGGCCCTGGTGCCGGTGATCCGGTCGCTGGGGGGCAGCGAACGCCTCGCCTACACCGTGGCCGGCACCGGCGTCCTGGCCTGGAACCTGCTGCCGTTCAGCGTCTACAAGTCGCTGGTGCCCGACCTCCGGATGGGCTTCGACGTGTTCGTGCTCGTGGGGCTGCTGCTCGTGGCGGGCTCCACCTGGGTCCTCGTCTACAACCTGCGCCCGATGCTCGACGGCCTGATGTGGGTCTTCGGGCGCTCGCGGCACGCCGTACCCGTGCTGAAGACGGCGATCGCGGCCCCGCTGCGCAACCGGTTCCGCACCGGGGCGACCGCCGGGCTGTTCACGCTGGTGGTGTTCACCCTGGTGACCGGCGCCGCGACGTCGGCGTCGTTCCTGGCGTCGCTCGACGACGAGGAGGCCTTCGGTGGCGGCTACGACATCACCGCGCAGACCTCGCCCCTGAGCCCGATCCGGGACATGCGCACCGCGCTCGCCTCGGCCCCGGGCATCGAGGACGGCGACATCACGGCGTACGCGGGCCAGTCCTACGTGCCGATGGACGCACGCCAGGCCGACCAGAAGGGCTACGTGGGCTACGTCGTCCGCGGCCTCGACGACCGCTTCCTGCGCACGACCACCTACGGCTTCGGGTCCCGGGCCGAGGGCTACTCCTCCGACCGCGCCGTCTGGGACGCGCTGGCCACCAACCCCGGGCTCGCGGTCGTGGACGCCTTCTCGGTGCCCCGACGTGCCAACTGGGGCACCGGCGTCGTCTCCGACTTCCGGCTGCACGGCTTCTACCTGGAGGACCAGGCGTTCACGCCCGTCCCCGTCGACGTGCGGGACACCCAGACCGGGAAGACGCTGCGGCTGAAGGTCATCGGGGTGCTGGCCGACAACGTGCCCTACGCGATGCTCGGCATCTCCACCTCGCAGCAGACGCTCGCGCCGCTGGGCGCTGCCGCCGCCCCGACGGTCTGGTACTTCCGGGTCCGCGACGGGGTCGACCCGGTGCGCGAGGCCGACGCCCTCGAGGCCGCGTTCCTCGACAGCGGCATGCAGGCGACGGCCCAGAGCGAGACCCTGCACGATGCCGTCTCCGCGTCGCTGACCTTCCAGTACCTGATCCTCGGCTTCCTCGCCCTCGGCCTGGTGATCGGCGTCGCGGCGCTGGGCGTCATCAGCGCGCGCTCGGTCGTCGAACGACGCCAGCAGATCGGCGTCCTGAGGGCGATCGGGTTCCAGGCCCGCATGGTGCAGATGAGCTTCCTGGTGGAGTCGCTGATCGTCACCCTCGTCGGGGTCGTGGTCGGCAGCGTGCTCGGCCTCTGGGTCGCCTTCAACGTCATCCAGGACACGGCGAGCCAGCCCGGCTACGAGAACCTGACCCTCGTCCCGCCCTGGTCGGTCCTGGCGATCATCCTCGGGGTGGTCGTCCTCTGCTCCGTGCTCGCCACCTGGCTGCCGAGCGTGCGCGCCTCGCGGACCTACCCGGCGACGGCACTGCGGTACGAGTGACGGACCCCGGCGCAGGCCGGCCCGGATCACCCGCTGTGTACGACGCGCTGGCGGTGCGGCAGCCGGAATGGTCGGAGGAGTCCGGTTCCGACATCCCCGAGAGGACGAGCTCGTGTCCGACTACCCCCTGATCGCCGACCACGGAATGATCGGCGACCTCCAGACCTGCGCGCTGGTGACGACCGACGGGTCGATCGACTGGTTCTGCGCGCCTCGCTTCGACTCCCCCAGCATCTTCGGCTCCCTGCTGGACCACGGGAAGGGCGGGCTCTGCCGGGTCCGGCCGAGCACCGAGGCCTACACCACCAAGCAGCTCTACTTCCCCGACACCGCCGTCCTGGTGACCCGGTTCCTCACCGAGGCCGGCGTCGGCGAGGTCGTCGACTTCATGCCGATCGACGACCCCACCACCGCCACCGACCGGCACCGGATCATCCGCATGGTCCGGTGCGTCCGCGGCCGGATGGCCTTCGACGTCGACCTCGCCCCCCGCTTCGACTACGGCCGCGAGCGCCACGAGACACGGCTCACCGAGGACGGTGCCGTCTTCGAGAGCAGCCACACCTCGCTCACCGTCAGCCTGGTCAAGGAGCCCGAGGACGAGCGGCTCGGCCACGTCCGAGTGGACGGCGAGGGCGATCTCCACGCCCAGGTCGAGCTCGAGGCCGGACAGATGCGCGGTCTGGTCCTGGAGACGGGGGCGTCGGGGCCGGTACGGCAGGTGCGCGTGGCCGAGGTCCAGCAGCTCTTCGACGCGACCGTGCACTTCTGGGAGTCCTGGCTGGCGCAGTCGACGTACCAGGGCCGCTGGCGGGAGACCCTGAACCGCTCGGCGATCACTCTCAAGCTGATGACCTACGCCCCGAGCGGCGCGATCGTCGCGGCGCCCACCGCGGGCCTGCCCGAGCAGGTCGGCGGCGAGCGGAACTGGGACTACCGCTTCACCTGGGTGCGCGACGCCTCCTTCTCCGTCTACGCGCTGATGGGCCTCGGCTTCACCGAGGAGGCGAGCGCACTGGGGCACTGGCTCGGCGCGCGCGTGGCGGAGCAGGTCGGCGGCAACGGCTCGGGGCCGCTGAACATCATGTACCGGGTCGACGGGTCCAGCGACCTGACCGAGGAGGTCCTGGACCACTGGGAGGGCTACCGGGGCTCGAGCCCGGTGCGGATCGGCAACGCCGCCTCCGACCAGCTCCAGCTCGACATCTACGGCGAGGCGGTCGACAGCATCTACTTCGCCGACCAGCACGGCCTCCAGGGCAGCCACCAGGGATGGCTGAGGATCTGCGAGATCGTCAACTGGGTGGCCGACAACTGGAACCAGCCCGAGGAGGGCATCTGGGAGACCCGGGGCGGGCGCGAGGACTTCACCTACGGCCGGTTGATGAGCTGGGTCGCGCTCGACCGGGGCATCCGCCTCGCCACCGAGCACGGCCGGCCGGCACCGGTGGACCGCTGGCGTGCCGAGCGCGACGCGATCTACGAACAGGTCATGGAGAAGGGCTGGAGCACGAAGCGGCAGGCCTTCGTGCAGCACTACAAGACCGACGTGCTGGACTCCTCGCTGCTGCGGATGTCGACGGTCGGGTTCGTCTCCCCGACCGACCCGATGTGGCTCTCCACCCTCGAGGCGATGGACGGCGAGCTGGTCACCGACAGCCTGGTCTACCGCTACGACCCGGCCGCCTCCCCCGACGGCCTGCGCGGCTCGGAGGGCACGTTCTCGCTGTGCACGTTCGCGTACGTCGAGTCGCTCGCCCGGGCCGGCCAGCTGGACAAGGCCCGCATCACCTTCGAGAAGATGCTGACCTACGCCAACCACCTGGGGCTGTACTCCGAGGAGATCGCGCTGAACGGCGAGCAGATCGGCAACTTCCCGCAGGCGTTCACGCACCTGTCGCTGATCGACGCGGCCATCACCCTGGACCGGGCGATGGACCAGGCCCTGGTCCCGGCCTGACGGGCCGGGCCGGTCAGGCCTCGACGACCTCGCCCTGCTTGACCGTGACCGCGACCTTCGCGAGCGGGCTGGGCGCCGGGCCACCGGTGTTGTCACCGGTGGCCGGGTCGTAGGTCGAGCCGTGGCACGGGCACTGCAGGATCTTGCCCTGCGGGGCGACCGTGCACCCCTTGTGGGTGCAGATCGCCGAGAACGCGACCACGTCACCCGCCGTCGGCTGGGACACGATGACCGGCTTGCCGCTGCTGTCCTGCGCCGAGATGGCGCCGCCGACCGGTACGTCCGACACCTTCGCCAGCACGCCTCCCTTGCCGCCGCCACCCGAGCCGGACGACGGCGTCGAGGTGTCGCCCCCCGAGTCGCTGCCACCACAGGCGGCCAGCGCCGTGGCGCCGAGGACCGTCCCTGCTCCTGCCACCAGCACCTTGCGACGGGAGAACCCGTCCTGTGCGTCGTTCCCGGTCATGGCCACCTCCGTGTGTCGGTCGTCGTTGCCGGTGCATACGGGACACGCCCGCGGATGGTTCAGGTGGTCAGCCTGAGCACCGGCTCACCGTCCGCCGCGCGCACCTCGACCGACGTGATGTCGGCGCGGGGCGCCGCCGTCGCCGCGGTCAGCTGCATGGTGCGGCCGGGCAGGGCCCGCCAGGTGGCCACCTGCTCGGTGCGACCGTCCCGGGTGCGCACCACCATGGAGTACGTCGTGGCGTGCGGCTCGTACTGCCCGACCGGGGCGGCGTAGCTGCAGGTCAGGTCGAGGCGGGTGCCCCACGGCACGCTCTCGAAGGCCAGGCTCGCCTGCATGCCGACGTCCCGCACCTCGGCCATGGGCCGGCCCACGGGCGTGCTCGCGCTGGACGTGGGCGGCGTCGCCTGGGGCGAGCCGTCGCCGGTCGCGCCGATCGTGACCGCGGCACCGACCGTCACGAGCACGGCGGCCGCGGCGGCCAGCCCGGCGGTGGCGAAGGTGCGGCGCCGCTGCGTACGTCGTACCGCCCCGAGCAGCGAGGGCAGCAGCGTGTCCGGGACCGGTTCCTCGCCGGGCGGGTCCTCGAGGATCCCGGGCTCCACCCGCGCCAGCAGGCCCGGCAGGCCGGCGAGCTCGCGGACGGACTGCGAGCACTCGTCGCAGCCGGACAGGTGCTGCTCGAACTGTCGACGCTCCCCCGGTGACAGCGCACCGAGCACGTAGGAGCCGTCGAGGTGGGCGAACTCGCAGCTCATGCGCCCACCCCCATCTCCTCGAGTGCCAGCCGGAGTGCCCGCAGCGCGTAGTGGGTGCGGGACTTCACCGTGCCCTCGGGAATCCCCAGACGACGCGCGGCCTCGGACACGGGAAGGCCACGGTAGTAGCACTCCAGGAGCACCGCACGGTGCTCCGCGGAGAGCTTGGTGAGCGCGTCGGCGACCATCCAGGAGAGCAGCAGCTGGTCGGTCCGGTCGACCGGGTCGCCGACCTCGGGCACCTCGGCGACGGCGAACTCGGCGTGCGCGCGCCGGGTCCGCCACTCGTCGATCACGATGTTGCGGGCCACGGTGAACAGCCAGGCGCGGACCGACCCCTGGCGCTCGTCGAGCACCGAGAAGTGCCGCCACGCGCGGAGGAGCGTCTCCTGGACGACATCCTCCGCGCGCGACCGGTCGTTGCTGGTCAGGCGCAGGCAGTAGCCCCACAGCGCCGCCGCATGCTCGTCATGCAGCTGCTGCATCAGCGCGACCTGGTTCCCGGGCAACGGACCTCCTCCCTGAAGTGTGCGTCAGCGAGCCCTCAGTGGCGCAGGGTTCCCTGGATCGCGCCGGCGGTGGGGATCGCAGTCGCTCCAGACACGGCGACGACCAGACAGGTTCCGAGGGCCAGGCCGGCCCGGCGTACGGGTTGCGTTGTGTTCGACATGGTTGCCTCCTTGTCCGGAGACACGGTGGCCACCGCCGGACGGTTCAACCGACCCACCGGCTGGTTCGGGAGCGGACGGGGTCGACGACGCCGCCACGGAATTGCCAGCCCAGTTAGGCGAGCCTAATCTCGGGTGGAACGGTTCGTGACGCCCCTTCCCCCTGATCGGAGTCTCGAGTGAGCCTCTCCGCCACCTTGCTGCTGGGCTTCCTGGCCGGCGCGACCATCCTGCTCGGCCTGCCCGTCGGGCGGTTGCGCAGGCCCGCCCCGTCGCTCCGGCTGTTCCTCAACGCCGCCGCCGTGGGCGTGCTGCTGTTCCTGGTCTGGGACGTCCTCTCGGCGGCGTGGGAGCCCATCGACGCGGCCCTCGAGTCGGTGCACGAGGGGGACGGCGGCCTGGGCACGGCCGTCGGCTACGGCCTCCTCGCGGCCGCCGGGCTCAGCGTCGGGCTGCTCTCCCTGGTCTACTACGAGCGCTGGATGGCGCGGCAGGTGCCGGCACGCCCCGCGGACACCCCCGTCCGGCCCGAGGGCCCGGGCGCCATGACCATCGGCGAGGTGAAGCCGCCGCGGGGCATCGCCAGCTGGTCCGCGGCCCGACGGCTCTCGCTGCTCATCGCCGTCGGCATCGGCCTGCACAACTTCGCCGAGGGCCTCGCGATCGGGCAGTCGGCGGCCTCCGGGGAGATCGCCCTGGCGCTCATGCTCGTGATCGGCTTCGGCCTCCACAACGCCACCGAGGGGTTCGGCATCGTGGCCCCTCTCGCCGCCGACGTGGACGGCGACGGACAGCCGCGACGCCCCAGCTGGGGGTTCCTGCTGACCATGGGGGCGATCGCCGGCGGGCCCACCTTCGTCGGCACCGTCATCGGCTACGGGTTCACCAGCGAGCCGCTCAGTGTCGTGTTCCTGACCCTCGCCGCCGGTTCGCTGATCTACGTCATCACCCAGCTGATCGGCGTCGCCACGCGCGCCCGCCGCAGCGACCTGCTCGCCTACGGCATCCTGGTCGGCCTCCTCGCGGGCTTCCTCACCGACGCGATCGTGACCGCGGCCGGGGTCTGACCCGGCGCCGACCTCAGGGGCTCCTGGGCTCCAGCAGGTACCGCTGCGCCCACAGCGCGGCGCTGGTCCGGTCCGTCGTCGCAGTGGTGGCTGCATCCGGGCACCGGGTCGTCCGCACCGTGCTTCGCCAAGGCGGCGCCGCTGGGGACTGACACCGGGAATGCGGTGACAGCTGCACCGGCGAGGACCTTCTTCAGCATCGTGATTCCTTTCGTCGGATAGTCGATGCCCAGAAGGTAGGTCCGGCTCGGTACCGCCCGACAGCCGTCCGATGGTGCCGGTACCCCTCGCTCCTGCCAGAGCAGGAACCGGCGGACTCGCCGCCGGCTCAGGCGGCCTGGCTGTTGCAGTGTTCCCACCACAGGCGGGCGCAGGCGCGTTCGAGGGGGTCGTCGCTGGTGAGGGCGTCGACGTCGGCCTGGTCGACGAGGTGGGTGCCGTGGTTGTCGACGATGCGGAGCAGCCCGTGGGGGGTGCGCCAGACCCAGGCGTTGGTGCCGATCTGGGTGACCCGGTAGCCGAGGTGGGTCTTGGCCCGGTGGCTGGTGCGGGTGAGCGGGGCGGCGTTGTGGTCGCCGGTCTGTTTCGGGGGGCCGGTGGGGTCATAGGGGGTGGGGTGGTCCAGGTCGATGCGTTGTCGCATCCCGGTGATCCGGGTGGCGTGCGGGGCGGCCTCGGCGGGCATCCGGAGCCGGGTGCGGTGTCGGATGGCCTGGGGGAACTCGTAGCCGTCCACGGCGTGCCGGTCGGCCAGGTCGATCACGCCGGTGACCTGGACCCGGGTGTGCGCCAGCAGCCCGACCACCTGTTCGAGCAGGTGCGGGCCGAGCCCCTCGACCCGGGCGACGCCGGGGGTGCCGTCCAGCACCGCCTGGTGCAGGTGCAGGTACAGCTGCGCGGTCGGCGCCAGCCTGGTCAGGTCCGCCCGGCGGAACAGGTCCAGCGCCCGCGCCGACAACGCCGTGGACCGGGACTCCGCCAGCGGGTCGACCTGCCCCGGCTCCGGGTCGGGCGTCCGGCTCCGGCGTCCGGCTCCGGCTCCGGGCGTCGTCGGCGTCGGCGGCGCCGGCGTCGGCATCGTCGCGCACCGTGCGGGCCTCGTCCGCGGTCGATCGGCTCCTGCTCGGCGGCGTGGGCGGTCTCGAGGAGGAGGTGGAGGAGCTCGGCGGGGCGGGCCAGCCACCCGAACGCGAGCGAGCGGAGCTCGTCGCGGGTCAGGTCGTCCCCGGGCGCCTCCGGGCGCAGCTCGGGGCGGGTGGCGAGCAGGTCGGCGACCCGTTCGACCATCGCGTCGACCCAGACCGCGTCCCCGGCGGTGACCCGGGCGATCACGGTGCGCAGCCCGTGCTCGTCGGTCCGCGACAGGCCCACGTACCGGCGGCGACGCTCGGCCTCCAGCCTCGCGGCGTGGCCGGCCTGATCGGCCTCGATGATCGCGGCCTCCGCGATCGCCAGCACCCGGCCCGCCGAGAGCCGGCCGATCACCGCGGCCACCGCCACGTCGACCAGCCCCACCACCGCCAGCGGCAGCTCCCGGGACTTCACCGCGACCCGGCGGGCCACGAACGCATCCGCCGCCAGCGCCTCCAGGCGGGCCCAGGTCAGCGGCAGCCGGTGCTGCAGGTCCAGCACGTCGGCCACCACCGCCCGCGCCGACTGGGCGTGCACCTGCCGGGCGATGCCCAGCTCGTGGAAGCACAGCTCCCGCACCCGCGGGGTGCCCTCCCCGCCCACCGCGACCAGCCGGTCCCCACCCGGACGACCCCGCACGAACCCCGGATCCTCCCGCGGGTCCGTGGAGTGCAGCGCGGCCCAGTGCCCGGCGACCCGCAGGTCGTCCAGCTCCACCTCCCGCCGCCGCACCACCAGCAGCTCGGCGAACGCCAGCGTCTGCGCGGCGTCCGCCGGCATCGCGTCGGGTTCGGGGGCCAGGTCCATACCCTGATTCTATCGAACACACGTTCGAACGAGCAAGGGTCTCTTCCCAGATGTGGAGAGGCAATTTCGGGCGACTGGCCACGGCGTCCTCAACCAGCCGGAGTCGATGGCGTCGCGGGCCGGTCACCCAGCAACAGGTCGCCTTCCCCATGGCCCAGCACGACCCGACCGGAGACCTCGGCGCGCACGGCCCCGTCGGCGACATCTTCGGCGATCCCAGCGTGGCGCGTGTGGCGCTGCCGTGAACGCGCCGGGCAGCCGCCCTCGCTTCCGAGGGGCAGCGGCCATGGCCAACGGCACCAACACGTGCGCACACTGCGTCATGGACACGACGGCATCCCACGTGGAGATCCAGACACACCAGGGCGCCATGCCGGCGTACTGCGCGGTGCCGACCACACCCCCTCCGTGGCCCGGCGTCGTGGTGGTCCACGACTTCACCGGCATGAGCCACGACCTGCGCGCCCAGGCCGACTGGCTGGCCGGCGAGGGCTTCCTGGCGGTGGCGCCGGACCTCTATCACTGGGGCAGCCGGCTCGGCTGCCTGCGCACGATCATGCGCGACCTCGGCGAGCGCCGCGGCCGGTCGTTCGACGACATCGAGGCGGCCCGCCAGTGGCTCCGGGCGCACGAGGGCTGCACCGGCCGCATCGGTGTGATCGGGTTCTGCATGGGCGGGGGGTACGCGCTCGCCCTCGCCGCTGATCGCGGCTTCGACGCCGCCAGCGTCAACTACGGCGGCTGCCCGTCCGACGCCGACCAGTGGTTGCCCGACGCGTGCCCGATCGTGGGGAGCTTCGGCGCCTCGGACGGCTCGCCCCTGGGCCGGCGCGCCGGCAAGCGCCTCGGGCGACTGCTCACCGAGCTGGAGGTCCCGCACGACGTGAAGATCTACCCCGGCGCCGGACACGGCTTCATGAACGACCACGACCCCGCGGACGCCACGCTGTTCCTCCGCTTCCTGGCCCGCGCCTCGGGCACGAAGTACGACGAGGAGGCCACCCGCGACGCGCGGCACCGGATCACGCAGTTCTTCGACACCTACCTGCGGTAGGAGGGACCTCCGATGCGCAGAGCCACACAGTCGCTGACGGCACGCGCCGCGACGATCGGGATCTACGCAACCGTGCCCCTGCTGAGCCTCGTCGTGCTGGAGCCCTCGCACTTCGTCATGCAGACCAGGCAGTTCACGAACCTCGCGCGCCGCCTGGCGTGAGGCCTACAGCAGCCGCGAGAACAGCCGGCACACGGAGTTGCGCACCCTCTCCCAGGTGCTCAGCGCGGACAGGTCGGCGAGGGTGACCTCGGAGCAGTGCTCGAGGTCCCGCTCGTACTGGTCGGCGCAGCTCCGGGCGATCTGCTCGGAGTAGAAGACCGAGACCACCTCGTCGTGCAGGATCAGGCTGCGGATGTCCCAGTTGCAGGTGCCGATGATCGCCACCTCCGCGTCCAGGGTGACGGTCTTGGCGTGCAGGAAACCGGCCTCGTACTTGAAGACGCGCACCCCGGCGGCCAGGGCCGTCGGGAAGTACGCGTGGGCCGCGTTGAACGGCAGCTTCTTGTCCGGGCAGGCCGGTCATCATCAGCCGCACGTCCACGCCGCTCGACGCCGCGACGCACATGGCCGTCAGCAACGGCTCGTCGGGCACGAAGTACGGCGACTGGATCCAGGCACGCTCCCGGGCGGTGGTCAGCGCGACGACGAAGACGTCCCGGATGGTGGGGAAGGGCGTGGACACGCTCGAGTGGAGGACCTGCACCGGGATCCCCTCCCCCGCGGTCCCCGGGACCGGCTCGGCCCAGCCGGCGAAGAGGTCCTCGTCGCGTCCGTTCATCGACCAGGTCGCGGCGAACAGCTGGAGGTACGGCGCGACCACGGGGCCGGTCATCCGGAAGTGCGTGTCCCGCCAGGTGTCGAAGCGGCGTCCGCCGTCGACGTACTCCTGCCCCATGTTCATGCCACCGGAGTAGACGACCGCGCCGTCGATCAGCGCCATCTTCATGTGGTTGCGGTAGTTGAGCTGCCGCGCCCGCTTGTAGCACGGCACCACGGCCGCGCCGGCCCGGGCGAGGCGCTCGAGCTCCTTCTTCCGGTACGGGAACGAGCTGAGCCAGTCGTAGATGATGTGCACCCGGACCCCGGCCGCCAGCCGGTCCAGGAGGATCGCGGTCACCTCGGCGGTCAGCTCGTCCTGCTCCCAGATGAGGTACATCAGGTCGATCTGCTCCCGCGCGCCGCGCAGGTCGGCGAACAGGTCACGGAACTTGTCCGCACCCGCGAAGTAGAGCCGCACGTCCTCCGCCGGCAGCGGGACGGTGCCACCCTCGCGTCGGCCCGCCGACTCGACCCGCTGCCCGGGCGACCCGCTGAGGGTCGCCACCGCAGCCGTGGAGAACCCCTGCGACGCCGCCAGGACCGGGTCGAGGCTGCGCTCGCTCCTCGCCTCGACGCTCTCGCGCCGCTCGCTGTGCCGGCGTGACTCGCGGCGGTGGTTGCGGCCGATGAAGAAGTACGCGACGACGCCGAGGACCGGGATGAGCAGGATGACGAACAACCAGGCCAGCACCACGCTGGGATCCCGGTCGTCGGTCAGGAGCGCGGCGACGACGCCGACGATCACGACCACGAGGGCCGCGCCGACGACGACCGTGACGACGGTCAGGATCACGGGCCCAGACTCCCGGGACCAGCCCGGTTGACGCATCATCCGTCACGGGTGACAACTCGGGCCGCAGCGACGGGCAGAAAACCGGCGCGGGGTCGCCGAGATCGTTGCCGCGGCGGTCGCTCGCGCGGCCTGAGCTCAGCCCTGACGCTCCGTCAGCGCCTCCGTCAGCAGCGCGACCAGCGCCTCGAGCTGTACGTCGGCCGACGACGAGACCTCCTCGTCCGACCCGTCGAGCGCCCGGGCGGCGAGCCCCGCCTTGCTGTCGATGAGCTCGGCGATCTTCGTGTCGATCGTCTGCGAGGCGATGATGCGCCACGCGGTCACGGGCATGTCCTGGCCGATCCGGTGGACCCGGTCGATCGCCTGGGTCTGCTCCGCGTCGGTCCACGAGAGCTCGGCGAGCACGACGTTCGAGGCGACCTGCAGGTTGAGCCCGACGCCGGCGGCCGTCAGCGAGCAGACCACGACCGAGACGTCGGGGTCGTTGATGAACGCGTCGATGTTCTTCTGCCGCGCCGTCCGCGTCTGGTCGCCGCGGATCGAGGCGTACCGCATGCCGCGCTTCGCGAAGGTCTCCTCGGCGACGTCCATCACGTCGATGTGCTTGGCGAAGAAGACGACCTTGCCCACGCTGCGCGCGAGCTGCGCGGCGTAGTCGGCGGCGAGACCGGCCTTCGCCTGGCCGATGCGGCGCATCATGCCGAAGACGTTCTCCTCCGACTTCGAGGTGGTGGTGTCCTCGCGCTCCCAGGTGGCGACCCGGCGTACGAGCTCGTGGTCGATCCCCTCGACGACCGCGCCGGACTTCCGCGTCGCGAGCGCGTTGTCGTAGCGCTCCACCAGCCGGCGGGCGAGCTCGCGCTCGGCCTGGCGGATCGAGCGGCCGGCCTCGTCGTCGAGCTCGACGGGCAGGTCGGCGATGCGGCGGGCCGGGATGTCGGCCGCCACGTCCACCTTGCGGCGCCGGACGATGCCGAGGTCGACCACGCTGGCGCGGGCGGCGGGGTAGAACCCGAAGTCGGCCGGCGTCAGGCCGGTCTCCTCGAGCCGGTCCATCAGCTCGGGGAGCGGCTTCTTGTCGTCGATCCAGCCGAGGAACTGCCAGATGGCCCGGAAGTCCTCGATGTCGTTGATCAGCGGCGTGCCGGTCAGCGCCATCAGCAGCGGGTGCACGGTGCGGGACCGGATCCGCTCGGAGAGCTGCAGCACGTGCTGCGAGCGCTGGGAGGTCTTGTTCTTGATGAAGTGCGCCTCGTCGACCACCATGCCGCGGAAGCCGAGGTCGCCGAGCCAGCCGACGTGGCGGTCGAGCACCTCGTAGTTGACGACGACGATGTCGGCGAAGCCGTCGATGGTGTCGCCGTCGCCGTGGATCACGGTGGCCGGGCGGTTCGGGGTCCAGAGCCCGGCCTCGCGCGCCCAGTTCATCTTGACGACGTTCGGCACGACCACCAGCAGCGGGTAGGCGTCCGCGGCCTGGGCGGCGAGCAGCGCCTGGGCCGTCTTGCCCAGGCCGGGCTCGTCGGCGAGCAGGAAGGTCCGGTGGCCGGCGGCGGCAGCGGACACGACCTGCGCCTGGTGCGGCATCAGCACCAGGCCACCCGGCGAGCGCTGGTGGGTCGGCTCGGGGAGCTTCATGCACGACGAGGCGCCGCCCGAGCCGTTCTCGAACGACCGGAACAGCGGACCGAGCAGCTCCCAGGTGGCCAGCCGGCGCGGCCCGGCCGGACGCTTCGGCGCGTTGGAGAAGTCGGGGGCGAGGAACGGGTTGGCCAGCTGGCGCGAGATCACGGCCTGCGGCACGACCCGACGCTGGCTGCTGGTGGTGACGGGCGCCGGCTCCGGGGGCGCGGTCTCCTCGGGGGGCAGCTCGGCGCCGGCCGCCCGGAGCATGTCGCGCTTGAGGGACCTCGCCGCGTCGGAGACGACGGCGTCCTCGGCGAGCAGCTGGAGCAGCGAGGTGTCGCGCGCCGCGGTCTTCGCGAGGATCGTGGCGACCCCGTCGAGTCGCTTGAGCTGCGCGGCCCGCTGGGCCTCGGTGCTGGCCGCGTCGGCCTTGACGTGGGCGCGCTCCTCGCGCACCAGCAGGGCGACCACCTGGAACTTGGTGCGGTTGCTCGGCGACACGGGTCCGCGCTGGGCGGCCGACTCGACCTCGCGCACGGCGCGGGCGAGCACCGGGATGATGCCTTCGTTGTCGAGGTCCCGCACGCGTCGCTGCTGACGCGGGGCGGTACGACGAGCGCCGGTCTGGCGCTGGCCTCGTCGGGCCAAGGACTCCTCCTCTGGAGTGCCCGGCTGGAGCACCGCGGCGGGATCGGAACACCCCGCACACGGTCCCGGCCGGGACGTCGTGCGTCGAGCGGAACGGGCCTGGTGGCCGCTCCGCGACTCGGTCCCACGGATCTGCGAGAGATCGACGCGTCGGACCCGGACGGCCCGCCCACGGCGTGGGACCTGCGACCGTCGGACGACGGCGCTGACTCCATGGTAGCGCCCTCGTCTCCCGCCGCTGCGGCGCGGCGCCCGGGGAGGGCGCCGCGTCAGGAGGCGTCGGTGATCGCGAAGATCGAGGAGAGCTGGGTCTCGGGGTGCTTGGTGATCACCAGCAGCTCGTCCATGTGCGGCTCGAGCCCGGTCACCTTGTCCAGCGGCACGCCGATCACCAGCTGGAAGCCCAGCCCCTTCCAGGCCCGCACCGCGCGCCCCGCGAACTCCGAGTCCGCCTTCACGAACCCCTCGTCGAGGAAGACCGGCGCGAACCGGGGCCGCGACCGCATCTCGTCACCGAGCCGGAAGCGCAGCGCGGAGCCGACGATGAACGCGACGAGCTCCTGGCTCTCGCCACCGCTCTTCTCCCCCAGCGTCCGGTACGTCGCCTTCAGCTCGCCGGTGAGCCGGTCGTACCGCTCGGCGCTGATCTCCACGTGGCGGCGTACGTCGAGCAGCCGGTCGCGCTCGGAGCCGCGGTCGCCGTCGTACGCGTGCTCGGGGCGGCGCAGCTGGTCCATGAAGCGGCGCAGCTGGGTGAAGCGCGCCTCCATCTGCTCCTCGGTGAGGTCGCGGGTCGTCCCCTTGGACAGCTCCCGCAGGTCGCGCACGAAGACCTGGACGTGCGCCGGGGTGAGCCTCCGGAGCCGGATCCGGAGCCGGTCCTTCGCGGCCCCGAACTCCAGCCGGCGCAGGATCGCGTTGATCGGCTCGAGCCGGTCCTCGATCTCCTCGACGGACGCCGACATGGCGCCCGCGAGCGGCACCAGGTCCTGGCCGCTCCACTCGGTCAGCCGGCGGCGCCACTCCGAGCGCCGCTGGGCCAGTCCGGTCGCCTCGATGTCGGCCAGGATCCGGGCGAAGTCCGGGTAGGCCTCGACGCCGGTGCCGAGGTTCGGGTCGTCCCACTGCAGCTGGTAGGCGCGGAAGATCCCCGCCAGCTCCCGGTCGACGTGCTCGACCTCCACCTGGGCGGTGGAGACCGCGGCGTTCAGCCGGGCCTGGAGGCGCCCGGCGTTCTCGTGGAACCGGGCGAGGTCCTCGGGGTCGTCCGGCGCGGCCGCGGCGGCGAACTCCTCGTCCAGCCGGGCCGCCTGCTCCTCGGCGAGCGCGACGCGCCCGGGCCGCTCGATCCGCTCGAGCTCGTCGTTGACCTGGTCCTCGGCCTCGACCAGCTCGCCGTGCTCGGCGTCGAGGCGGACCTTGAGCTCGTCGAGCTGGAAGCGGTTGCGCCGGGCCTCGTCCAGCTGCGCCTCCAGGTCGGCGATGTGCTGCTCGAGGGTGTTCAGCGCGTCGTCCGCGGTGAGGATCTCCTCGCGGCGCCGCTCGAGGTCGGCGATCCGGCTGTCGCACGAGGCCACGTCGAGGTCGTCGAAGCCGTGGCCGCGGACCGCGTCGTGGGCGACCCGGCGCTGGTCGAGCAGCCGGGTGGCGGTCTCGACCTGGTGCAGGCGGTCGTCGAGCCCGGTGAGCGAGGCCTCGATGGCGGCGAGCTCCTCGTCGATCTCGGCGAGCGAGTCGGCGTTGCTGAAGCCGATGATGTTGCGGCGGTCGCCCCGGCCGTGCGAGCCGCGTCGTCCCGACCGGGTCTGGCCGGCCGGGGTCACGCGGTAGCCGCCACCGGAGAGGTCGTCGGTGGACTCCACGCACAGTGCGTTGCGCGAGGGCTCCGCCAGGTGTCGCTGCACCCAGCCGCGGAACGGCGAGTCCTGGAAGAGCAGCTTGCCGGCGACCCGGTCGGCGTCCGCGGTGGCCGGGGGGTCGAGGTCGAGCTCGGCGCCCTCGAAGGTCAGCCGACCGCGCAGGTGCAGCGAGTCGATCGCCGCCGAGAAGTGCTCGAGCCGGTCCAGCGGCACGAGCATCAGCCGGGCGGTGCCGGCCAGCACCGTCTCGATCGCGAGCCGCCAGCGCGACTCCTCGGGGGCCACGTCGATCAGCTCCGCGACGAAGGGCAGCTGCTCCGGCGACAGCCCGCTCGCCCGTGCCACCTCGGCGCGCAGGGCGTGCAGCTGCTCGGGCACCCGGCCGGCGCGTCCCTCCAGCGAGGCGCGCTCGGCCTCGAGCTCCTTGCGGCGCGCCAGCAGCGGGTACCGCGAGCCCATCACCTCGTCGCGCTCGGAGACCAGCCCGGCAGCCTGCTCCGGATGCTCCGCCAGCCACCGCTCGGCCCGGGCGACCAGCCCGGCGAACGCCTCGCGGGAGGCCAGCGCCTCCTCGTCGTCGGGCAGCGAGGCCATCCGTGCCAGCAGCCCGCTGCGGCGGCCGAGCCGCTCCTCGCGGAGCAGCTGCTCCCGCTCGATGTCGACGGCGAGCCGCTCCAGCGTGGCTCCGCCGGCGGCCCGGTGCTCCTCCTTGGCGGCCTCCAGGTCGGTGTCGAGCGCGGTCACCGTGCGGCCGCTCGCCTGGAGCTCGCCGGCCACCCGGGCCCGGCCCTGCCGGTTGGCCTCCACCGCCGCGCCGAGCAGCCGCGCGTGGGTGCGGAGCAGCCAGAGCCGGACCGGGGTGTCCCCCGTGGCCGCGACGCCGAAGGCGTCCAGCTCCTCGGTGCGCGCGAGCGCGGTCACCTTGCGCTCGTGCAGCTCGGTGATCGGCGCCAGGAGCTCCTGCTTCTGCTCCTCGGTCCGCATGGCGGTGTACGCCGACTCCAGGTCGTCGAAGTGCTCGACCGCACGGTCGGCGGCGGCGAAGGTGGTCGGCCGCTCGAGCACCATCTCCTTGTAGAGCTCGTCGACGCTGCGCACCTGGTTGCCCGCCTGGATCCGGGCCAGCAGCCGCAGCGCCTTCGCACCGTCGCCGTTGGCCCCGATGCCCAGCCGGGCGTGCAGGATCGCGGCGAACTCGGCGTACGTCCGGTGGACCCGGACCCCGGGGTAGAGCTTCTTGAGCGTGTTGGCGTGGAAGCGGTCGGGTACGGCGGCCTCGAGCGTCGCCAGGTCGACCGGGGCGTCGAGCGTGGCCAGCTGCATCTGGACCTCGCTCGAACGCGTGGCCCGGCGCGGCACGTAGTAGGTGCGCAGCGCGGTGAACCGGCGCTGCTGGTCGTTGACGAACGTCATCGAGACCGCGCCCCAGGTGTCGCCGCCCTGCCCGCGCAGCAGCGACTCGACCGGGCGACCGGTGCGCGGGTCGTCGACCACGTCGACCGCACCGCGCAGGTAGGAGAGCAGGTTGCGCTGCCCGACACCCCGGGCCCGGCCCGCGACGGCGTCGTTGGAGGCGCCGTTGAACTTGGTGTCCGAGGGCATCATCAGCGCCGTGTAGGCGTCCAGCACGGTGCTCTTCCCGACGCCGGAGGCGCCGGAGATCATCGTGGCGTCGCCGTGCAGGTCGACCTCGACGCGGCCCGAGAAGCCGCCCCAGTTGACCAGCTGGAGGTGCTCGGCGCGCCACTGCAGGGTGTCGTCGGACGGCGTCGCCACGACCCCCTGCTCGAACAGGCCGTCGCCCTCCAGGGCGGCGTCGGCCGTGGTGTCGACGTCGGTCGTCATGCCTGCTCCTCCTCGTCCTGCTCCGCCGGCTCGGGCTCGTAGCCGCCGAACAGGGGGTCCTCGGCCTCGTCGGCCTCGGGCTCGTTGGTCTGCTGCAGGCTCGCCAGCAGCTCCTTGAGCAGCTCGAGCGGGAGCAGCGGCTCGATCGCCTCGCTGATCTCGAACCGGTCGTCGGTCGGCGCGCCGATGAGCAGGCCGGCCCGGTTGACGTTGCTCACGGCGTTGCGGGCCCGCTTCTCGTCGCCGGACACGTCCGTCGCGTGCAGCGGGCGGAAGCCGGCGACGTACTCGACGAGGTCCTCCCGGTCGACGTACACCCGCTCCTCGCCGGCCGAGGCGGCGGCCCGGAAGCGGTCGCGCAGGTGGACCAGCACGATCGTCTCCTCGCGGCTCCACGCGGCGTCGTAGAGCAGGGTGGGGAACTTCTGGCCGGTCTCGGAGACGGCCTGGCGCTTCCACGCCACCTCGCGGACCGGGTCGATCTGCAGCTCGAGGAACAGGTCGTTGAGACGCGCCCGGATGACCCGCTCGTTCTCGGTCAGCGCGCGCCAGTCCCGCGGATGGGTGCGGGCGCTGATGAAGCGCTGCTTGAGCAGCGTGACGAGGGCGCGACGCTCGGCGTACTCCAGCCCGCCCTCGTCGCCCTCGAACAGCGAGACGGACGTGGTCGCCTCGCGCTCGGGGTCGTCGGGGTCCAGCGCCGCGAACTCTTCGGTCCCCGGGTCGCGGGCGACGTCGTCGTACTCGTCCTGGAGGGTGCTCATCGTCGGTCCTTCGGCCTGGAGGGGAGGTCGGGGTCGTCGAGCGGCACGCGGGGCACCGCGAAGGTCCGCCCGGAGCCGTCCGGGCGCAGGGCGTGGTACCGCTCGAGGGTCGTCTCGGCGGGCAGCTCGCGGTCGGCCGCGAGGTGGAGGAGCCCGAAGATCTCCACGGGGCGTCGCAGCGCGGGATCCAGCGAGTCGAACACCTCGCCCAGCGACGCGGCCGGGTCCAGCGAGCGCAACGCCTCGTCGAGCCGTTGGCGCAGGGCGGTGATGGACGGGCCGCCCTGGGCCATCACCGCGGCGAAGGACGGCGGCGCGTCGTCGGCGGTGGGCGTGTCCGCGAGCCGGGTCGGCGCGACGTCGTCGGCGGGGTCGTGGAACCGCTCGCGGAAGTGGTCGACGTCGACCCGGGCGGGCAGCAGCGGCAGGTCGAGCGTCGCCCGCGGCCCGGACGTCGCCATCCAGCCCATCAGCCCGGACTCGATCTGCCGCAGCGTCTGCTCCAGCTCGCGGTCCCGGGCGGCGTCGTGGGCGACGATGTAGTCCTTGAGCGTCGAGGTGACCCGGGAGCGCTGCGAGAGCACCCGGTCCAGGCCGTCGCGGATCAGCCGCACCGTGCCGCGCAGCTCGGCCCGGTCGGGGTCGGCCAGCAGCCCGTCGGAGAGCGGGTGGTCGAGCAGGGCGCCGAGGTCGTCGCGCAGCTGGGCGACCATCGCGTCGTCGCGCAGCAGCGCGAACGCTCCCTCGAAGGCGCGCCCCTCGGGGGTGGCCGTCAGCAGCGAGTCGGCGCGGGCGAGGTAGGCGTCGATCACCTCGCCGGCCGGCCGGTCCTCGGACCGGAACGACGCCAGGATCTCGGCCCGGATCTGGGCGAAGCGCTCCTCCACGCGGGCGAAGTCGCTGGGCAGCGCGGAGATCAGCGACTGGAGCTCGGTGAACCCCTCCAGCATGTAGTCCTCCGAGGGCGCCTCCATCTCCTCGCCCTCGACCAGCCGGTCCCGCTCGGCGGTCAGCCGCGCGATCTCGGCGTTGAGGATGCCGACCCGGGCGGAGCGGTCGGGGTTCGCCTCGCTGTTGAACCGCCGCACGGTGTTGAGGATCGTGGCGATCCGGTGCTCGCTCAGCGTGGCGCGGTCGCGCGAGAGCGTCTTCACCAGCTCGAGCGCCTGCTGGGCGTGCGAGGTCAGCGAGTAGACCTCCTGCCCGCTGTCGTCCAGCGCGCGGACCAGCCACTGGCCGCGCATCCACCGCTGGCACAGGTCCCTGCCGCTGCCGGTGGGCACCTCCGCCTCCCCGGCCAGCCGCAGCTCGGCGAGGTGGTCCTCGACCTGGGCGTGCAGCCGGGCGGTCGGGATCGGCCGGTTGTCCCGGCCGAACGCGGACCGGAACACCGCGATGACCACCGGGGCCTGGCGCTGGTGCAGCAGCGTCAGCGTCGGCTGCTCGAAGGCGCGGCGAACGCGCGCGAGCTCACCTGCGACGTCGCTCATCCAACCCTCCCACCGCGTCCGGAGTGCCCGGCAGGGCACAGCGGCGAGACAGCATGCCATCGGAGGCGGCCTCCCCCATAGACGGGGGTGGAGGCGCGTGCACGCCCGGCGGGCGACGATCTGCGGGCGCGGCCTGCTGGAATGGACCCGAGCCGGAGGAGGGCCTGAACGCGGAACGACGAGACTCGCCGCATCCGGGGAGTGCCGCGTGGGCCGTCCCGGCGGCTGTGTCGCGACACGGTCCTACACTGCAAGTGATGCGCAGTTTCTCGGCTTGTCGGAAGGTCGCGAGCATGGCAGAGGGTGAAGCATCGAACGGCAGGACCCGGCTCGAGTACCTCCTCGGCGTACCCCTTGACGCGAACGTCGTCCGGCAGTGGCCGCAGATGCAGGAAGCGGTGCACGGGAGCCAGCTGATCGGCGATGTGGAAGGGAACTTCGAGGAGCTCACGCTCGAGGTGGGCGGCGTCTCGAGCTCGACGACGTGATCGTCGTCGAGTGGACCTGCAACTACGGGGACGGGCGCCTCTATCGCAACGTCACGATCGGCGAGCTCGAGGGCGACCGGGCGGTGAAGGTGACCGACTACTGGGGCGAGCCGACCACCACTCCCGAATGGCGCAGAGACCTGACGAGCACGCTGGCGATGCCGGCGGACGGGATCTGGCCCGACAACGAGCACCTGAAACATCATTGACCTCTACCGAGGCCCTCGACGCCTCAGCGGGTACGGCAGACCAGGGAGGCACGCGATGAGCACGACTGAGGCACCGACGGACCAGGGCGCCCGGAGCAGTCCCGGTCCGGCCCAGGCATTCGGCATGGTCCTCGACGCCGCCGTGGGGACCGTCGCAGCGAAGCTGGAACGCAAGACCGCCGGCTGGATCGACAAGCTCAGCGCCGTCGCAGGCAAGAACCAGTCCACCGACGCCATCATCGAGCTGACCGACGAGGGGCTCGACGCAGTAGCCGAGTCCGGAGGCGTGGCGCAGCGAGCAGGTGCCGAGGGCGTCAAGGCGCGCGTGCACGGCAACAGTCCGGCGTGGGCGGCGATCCGGGCCGTGTGGCAGGCGGGGACGCCCGCAGTGAGGGCGGCGATCGTCACCTCGGCGGTCGCTGCCGTCGTGCTCCTGCTGGTGTCCCCTGCGCTCCTGGTCGTCTACCTCTTGAGCTGGCTCGTGATCGCGGCTGTGTCCCGATCCCGTGCAACCCGCCAGCGCCAGCCCAGGGCAGCGTGACGCTGAACAGGCCAGGCGGCGGCGCACGCGCGTCCCCCGAGTCGGGTAGGCGAGGACGACGACCTCTGGTGCCCGGAGTCCGCGAGTCGTAGATTGCTGGACAGCCAGACAACCTGGCGGACCGACCAGCCACGACTGCCTCGTCGGCCCGGCGGACCCGAACGGGGAGGGTTCCCGGCCACCGGACCACCCGACAGCCGCGCACCACGGGGATGCGACGTGCCAGATGACGGGCCCGACCGGACTCACTGACCGCCTCAGGCGGCGGGTCACCCTGCGCGGGGTCGTGCAGGGAGTCGGCTTCCGCCCGCACGTCTACTCGCTCGCCCGCTCCCTCGACCTGGCCGGTGCGGTGTGGAACACCGCCGACGGGGTCGTGGTCGAGGTCGAGGGCCGCGCCGCGGACGTCGCGGCCTTCTGCGACCGGGTGGCCGCCGAGGCGCCGCCGCTGGCGGTGGTCACCGACGTCTCGGTGGGCGACCTGCCGGCTGCCGGTGGCACCTCGTTCACGATCAAGGACTCCGAGCAGGCCGCCGGCCGCACGTTCGTCTCCCCCGACGTGACCATCTGCGACGACTGCCTCGACGACCTGATGGACCCGGGGAACCGCCGCCACCGCCACCCGTTCGTCACCTGCACGAACTGCGGGCCCCGCTTCACCATCACCACGGGTCTCCCCTACGACCGGCCCACCACCACCATGGCCGACTTCGCCCTGTGCGCCGCCTGCGCCGAGGAGTACGCCGACCCGGCCGACCGGCGCTTCCACGCGCAGACGGTGTGCTGCCCCGAGTGCGGCCCCCGGCTGTCCCTGGCGCGGCCCGGCCGCGACACGACGTACGACGAGGCGGCGCTGGCGGAGGCGCGCAGCCTGGTCGCCGCCGGGGCGGTCGTCGCGGTCAAGGGCATCGGCGGCTACCACCTCGTCTGCGACGCGACCAGCGAGCAGGCGGTGACCACGCTGCGCAAGCGCAAGCAGCGCGGCGACAAGGCCTTCGCGCTCATGGTCCGCACGCTCGAGGACGCCCGGCGCCTGGTCACGCTGGACGACGCGGAAGCGGGACTGCTGGCGAGCCGGGCACGGCCCATCGTCCTCGCGGCCCGCCGTCCGGACGCCGCGGTCGCGGCGGCCGTGGCCCCCGGCAGCGGCGACCTCGGGGTGATGCTGCCGTACACGCCGCTGCACCACCTGCTCCTCGGCCTGCCCGGGGACGCACCCGGGCCGGCCGCGCTGGTGATGACCAGCGGGAACCTCGCGGGCGAGCCCATCGTCGTCGACGACGGCCGGGCCCGGCAGCGGTTGGTCGCCCTCGCCGACGCCTGGCTCGCGCACGACCGCAGGATCCACGTGCCGTGCGACGACTCGGTCAGCCGGGTCGTCGACGGGCTCGAGTCCCCGGTGCGTCGATCGCGCGGGCAGGCCCCGCTGCCGCTGGACCTGCCCTTCGAGGCCCCGGCGGCGCTCGCGGTCGGAGGGGACCTGAAGAACACCTTCTGCCTCGCCGAGGGCCGGCTGGCCTGGCTGTCCGGCCACGTCGGCGACATGGACGACCTCACCACCATCGACGCCTTCACCGGCGCCGTGGAGCACCTCCAGCGGCTCACCGGGGTCTCGCCGGTCACGCTCGCCGCCGACCGGCACCCGGCGTACCGGTCCCGGCAGTGGGCCCGGGCGCACGCCGACGGCCGGGACGTCCACGAGGTCCAGCACCACCACGCCCACGTGGCCTCGACGATGGCCGAGCACGGCGTGCCGTCCGGGGTCCGGGTCCTCGGCGTGGCCTTCGACGGCACCGGGTACGGCGACGACGGCGCGGCGTGGGGCGGGGAGTTCCTCCTCGCCGACTACGCCACCTGGGCGCGGTTCACCCATCTCGACTACGTCCCGCTCCCCGGCGGCGACGCCGGCGTCCGCAACCCCTGCCGGATGGCCCTGTCCCACCTGCGCAGCGCCGGCGTCCCCTGGGACGACCGGCTGCCCTGCGTCCGGGCCTGCGCCGACGACGAGCTGGCCCTGCTGCAGCGGCAGCTCGAGACCGGGCTGCGGTGCGTGCCGACGTCGAGCATGGGCCGGCTCTTCGACGCCGTCGCCTCGATCGCCGGCATCCGGCACCGGATCGGCTACGACGCCCAGGCGGCGATGGAGCTCGAGTCCCTGGCCCGCACGGCCGACGGCCGCGGCGGCTACCGGTTCGGCCTCGACGGGCGAGACCGTGGACCCCCGCCCGGTCGTCGCCGAGGCGGTGTCCGACGTGCTCGCGGGCGTCGAGCCGGCCGTCGTCGCCGCCCGGTTCCAGCAGGCCGTGGTCGACCTCGTCGTCGCGGTGCTCGGCCGGATGCGCGAGGAGACCGGGCTCGAGCGGGCGACCCTCAGCGGCGGGGTGTTCCTCAACGCCGGGCTCACCGCCGGATGCGCCCGGGCCCTCGACGACGCGGGCTTCGAGGTGCTCCGGCACCACCGGGTCCCGGCCAGCGACGCCGGGCTCGCCCTCGGCCAGATCGCGGTGCTCGCGCACCGCACCAGCTCGTCCGACAGGCAGCGACCGGTGCTGCCGGAACAGGAGACGCCATGTGCCTAGCGGTGCCGGGACAGGTCCTGGAGATCACCGAGCGCGACGGAACGCGGATCGCGCAGGTGGACTTCGGAGGGGTCACCAAGGAGGTCTGCCTGGAGTACGTCCCCGACCTCCAGGTGGGCGAGTACACGATCGTGCACGTCGGGTTCGCGCTGCAGCGGCTCGACGAGCAGTCCGCCCTCGAGACGCTCGAGATCTTCCGGCAGATGGGTGAGCTGGACGCGGAGTTCGGGGACCACTGGGGCCGGGCGGCCGAGCAGGCCGGGCTGCCCCGGCCCGACCAGGACATCTCCACGGAAGGAGGAGCGCTGTGAAGTACCTCGACGAGTTCCAGGACCCCGCGCTGGCCGAGCGGCTGCTCGACGACATCCGGGCCACCGTCACCCGCCCCTGGGCGATGATGGAGGTCTGCGGCGGGCAGACCCACTCGATCATCCGGCACGGGCTGGACCAGCTGCTGCCGGAGGGCATCGAGCTCATCCACGGGCCCGGCTGCCCGGTCTGCGTGACCCCGCTGGAGGTCATCGACAAGGCGCTCGAGATCGCGGCGCGGCCCGACGTCATCTTCTGCTCCTTCGGCGACATGCTGCGGGTCCCCGGCAGCGAGAAGGACCTCTTCCGGGTCAAGAGCGCCGGGGGCGACGTCCGGGTCGTCTACTCCCCGCTCGACGCGCTCAACCTGGCCCGCGAGAACCCGGACCGGCAGGTGGTCTTCTTCGGCATCGGCTTCGAGACGACCGCACCGCCGAACGCGATGACCGTCTACCAGGCCCGGAAGCTCGGCATCGAGAACTTCAGCCTGCTGGTCAGCCACGTCCGGGTGCCACCCGCGATCGAGGCGATCATGACCTCGCCGGTCTGCCGGGTGCAGGCGTTCCTCGCGGCCGGGCACGTGTGCACCGTGATGGGGATGGGTGAGTACCCCGGCCTCGCCGAGCGGTTCGGCGTACCCATCGTGGTGACCGGGTTCGAGCCGCTGGACATCCTGGAGGGCATCCGGCGCACGGTGCACCAGCTCGAGGAGGGCCGGCACGAGGTCGAGAACGCCTACCCCCGGGTCGTCGCGCCCGACGGGAACCCGGTCGCGATCCGGATGCTCGAGGACGTCTTCGAGGTGGTCGACCGGGCCTGGCGCGGCATCGGGATGATCCCGCAGAGCGGCTGGCGGCTCTCCGAGCGCTACCGCGAGTACGACGCCGAGGAGCGCTTCCGGGTCGGGGACATCCACACCCAGGAGTCCACGGTGTGCCGCAGCGGCGAGGTGCTGCAGGGGCTGATCAAGCCGCACGAGTGCTCGGCGTTCGGCACGCTGTGCACCCCCCGCAACCCGCTCGGCGCGACGATGGTGTCCAGCGAGGGCGCGTGCGCCGCGTACTACCTCTACCGGCGGATGCAGCTGCCCGCCTCCGGGGACGCCCGGGAGGTGAGCTCCGTTGGCTGAGCCCTTGACGCTCCAGGACATCCAGGGGCCCGAGGCACCCGGAAATGAGCTCAGCTTCGAGGGCTGGACCTGCCCGCTGCCGCTGCGGGACAGCCCCACCATCGTGATGGGCCACGGCGGGGGCGGCGCGATGTCCGGCGAGCTGGTCGAGCACGTCTTCCTGCCGAGCTTCGCCGACGCCTCGCTGGCGCAGCTCGGCGACTCCGCCGTGCTCGAGCTGCACGGCGGCCGGGTGGCCTTCTCGACCGACTCCTTCGTCGTGCGCCCGCTCTTCTTCCCGGGCGGTTGCATCGGCGACCTGGCGGTGAACGGGACCGTGAACGACCTGGCGATGAGCGGCGCGCAGGCGCTGTTCCTGTCGGCGGCGTTCATCCTCGAGGAGGGCACCGACGTCACCCGGGTGGGCGCGGTCGCGCAGCGGATGGGCGACGCGGCGACCCGGGCGGGCGTCCGCATCGTCACCGGCGACACCAAGGTGGTGGAGTCCGGCCACGGCGACGGGGTCTACATCAACACGGCCGGCATCGGCGTCGTGCCCGAGGGCGTCGACATCCGGCCGGACCGTGCCGAGCCCGGCGACGTGGTCATCGTCAGCGGCCACATCGGCGTGCACGGGATCGCCATCATGAGCGTCCGCGAGGGACTCGAGTTCGGCACCGAGGTGCTCAGCGACAGCCAGCCGCTGGGCGGCCTGGTCGCGGCGATGCTGGCGGTCACCCCGGACCTGCACGTGCTCCGCGACCCGACCCGCGGCGGGGTGGCGACGTCGCTCAACGAGATCGCCAGGGCCTCCGGCGTCGGCATCAGCCTCGACGAGCGGAGCCTCCCGATCCCCGAGGTGGTCGCCAACGCCTGCGCCTTCCTGGGTCTCGACCCGCTGCAGGTCGCGAACGAGGGCAAGCTCCTCGCGTTCGTGCCCCGGGAGAAGGCCGACGAGGTGCTCGCCGCGATGCGGGCCCATCCGTTCGGGTCCGACGCCGCGATCATCGGCGAGTGCGTCGAGGACCACCCGGGCATGGTGTCGGCGAGGACCGGCTTCGGGGCCGCCCGGGTCGTGGACCTGCCGATCGGCGAGCAGCTCCCGCGGATCTGCTGACATGAAGTTCCTCGTCCTCTGGCAGCTCGAGCAGGCCCTGCTCTCGGACGCGATGGTGCGTGCCATCGCCCGCATGCCGGAGTACGGCGCGCGGCTCGAGCGCGAGGGCAAGGTGCTGATGAGGCACCACATCGTCGGGGCGCACGGAGGTGCCTGGATCTACGACGTCGACTCGCACGAGGAGTTCGAGAGGCTCCTCGCGACGGCGCCCGTCTTCAACTTCGCGAGGTACACCCTCCACCCCCTCGCCGACATGACCGGAGCGGGAGATGACAGCTGAGCTGAGCCGGAGGCTCACGTCCTACGAGGAGCTGGGAGCGCACCGCCACCTGGTGGTGAGCGAACGGCTGCGGCTGCGCCGGCGCGAGCTCGGCCTGACCCAGAAGGAGGTGGTGAGCCGGCTGCGCCGGATCGGTGTGGCCACGACCAACAAGGCCCTGTCCAGCCTGGAGCACGGCGCCGGGCTGGACGTCGGCAAGCTCCCGGAGATCGCGCGCGCGCTCGAGTGCTCGCTGACCTACCTCGTCGGGCTCACCGACGACCCCACCAGCTGGGAGCCGGACTTCGAGCACTGGCCCGGCCGCCGGCGTACCGTCCCGCGGCCGGCTGCGCCGCCGCCGGCGATGCCCCCGGGCAACGGCACCCCCGCAAAGGTCGTGCCGCGGATCCTGGGGCCGATGTCCTGAGCCGGCTGACTGTCAGCGCGTCGATCACATCCGGCGGATCGCCAGGTAGCGCTTGATGTCGGGCATCGACGCGGCGACGACCGCGGCGGCACCCGCCCCGACGAGCAGCAGGAACAGCTTCCTCACGTCATCCTCCTCAGCTCCCGGTCGACCACCTGGCAGACCAGCTCCGCAGCCGGCTCCACGGCCGCCCGCACCTCCTCGGTGAGGCCGATCCCCTCCTCGAGCGAGCCCGGCTGGCAGCCCACCACGACGATCCGGTCCACCGACCCGCCCAGCGTGGGGACCAGGGTCATCACCCCGCCCGGCGACAGGTCGTGGGCGTCGAGCATCACCTCGGGCAGCGGGTCGCCGCCGCTCGACCGCGGCGGCAGGTCGGGCTCGATCACGTAGAGGGTCCCGGCCGGTCCGGCCTGGTGGGCCACCGTGTCGACCAGGACCAGCACGTCGTACCCGTTCAGCAGCTCGTAGACGAGGTGCACCGACCGGATCCCGAAGTCCTCGACCCGCACCTCCTCCGACAGGCCGTGCCCGCGCAGTGTCCGGGCGACCTCGGTGCCGAAGCCGTCGTCACCCAGGAAGATGTTGCCCACGCAGGCGACCAGCACGCGCGTCATCAGCCACCCACCCCCAACGGCTCGACCTCGTCGGGGGCGAAGTAGAGGAACCGGCCGTGCGCGGCCTTGAGGTCCGAGCCGGGGTCGTCGTCGACGGTGACGGCGAGGTGCTGGTGGCCGTCGACGTCGTGCAGCACGGCGGCCACCGTGGCCGGGCGCCCGGCGAGGAACAGGTCGTGGGCGTCCGCGCGGCGGGCGCCGGGGCGCAGCAGCACCCGGCTGCCACGCCGGACCTCGACCGCACCGATCCGGATCGCGTCGTTCTCGGGGTCGACCGAGCTGTCCGAGCCCGGGTCCCACCAGGGCACGTCCGGTGGCGCCGCGGGCTCGGTGACGCCGGCGGTCATCGCGTCGACGTACCGCACCGTCCCGTGCAGGCGCTCCCACAGCTCGGGGGGCATGTCGTCGACCTCGCGCAGCAGCGCCGCGGCCCTCGGGTCGGTGCCGCGGACCTCGCGCTTCTCCTCCTCCGACAGCGTCATCGTCCGCAGGCTCAGGAGCTCGTCGATCTCCAGGGCGTCGAAGAACGAGGTCTCGCTCTGCGGCGCCAGCTCGGGGTGGTCGTAGAGGATGATCGGCGAGGCGAGCACCACGTGCGCCTGGCCGGCGGGGCCCGCCAGGACCGGGAACAGGCCGTCGTTGACGCACTCCCCCACGAGCCCCGAGGCCCACTCCGCCGGCTCGAGCTGGGAGACGAACGACGCGTCGGGGCTCTCGAGCAGCACGTGGCACGCGACCAGGGCGCGCCGCAGCCACGCCGGCCGGTCCGTCTCCGGGGTCGCCGGCGCGCCGGTCGCGTTCGCGACCCGCACCGACACCAACCTCACCGGGTACGGCGAGACCGGGCGGACGGTCGAGACGTCGACCCGGACCCGCAGCGGCTCGCAGACGCGGACCAGTCGTCCGGCGCCGTCCGGCAGCTCCTCGGTCGTGGTCCCGCCGGGCACGTCCACCGTCGTCGACAGCCCGGGGTCGAGGGGTACGTCGAGCGCCACCTCCTGCTCGCGCGCCTCGTCCCAGGGGACGTACGTCGCGTCCCCGACGTCGAGCCGTTCGACCCGCTCGCCGTCGCGGCCCTCGACGTACCGCTGCTGGACCTGGAGGAACCGCACCGTCAGCCGCAGCGAGGGGTCGCGCCCGTCGAGCACGACGTCGGTGCGGCAGCCCGAGCGCTCCGAGGGGTCCGCCGCGACCGCGTCCTCGGGCATCAGGACGCCCCACTGCCACCGGACCCGGTTCTTCGAGGCGCTGGCCCGGTAGGGGTAGAGCACGTAGCCCTCGTAGAGGACCGCGTCGGCCACCGCGCGCGCCGAGTCGAGGACGGTCATGACCCGGCCCCGTCCGGCTCACCGTCGAGCAGGCGGCCGAGCACGTCGTCCCAGCCGAGCAGGCCGTGCCGGCCGCGGTACTCCGCGAGCCGGTCGTAGGTCGTCCGGTGGACCCGCAGCCAGGCCTGGTCGGGGAAGTGCGCGTCCATCGCCTCGCGCCAGACCGCGACCGGCAGGCGGGCGGTGGCCTCCTTGTGCCAGGGCACCGGCTCCACCGCGAGCGAGCCCACGCCGCCGGTGAACACCTGGCCGCTGAAGAGCAGCAGCAGCGGCACCTCCCCCTCGTCGAGGCCGGCGAGGAACTTGTGCGCCGCGACCTCGACGTCGTAGCTCACCGGGAGCGCCAGGTCGAAGCTGCAGCTGCCGGTGAACCCGGGCAGGACGTGCGCCAGGAACGCCAGCTGCAGCGGCTGCATGGTCTGCCCCCAACGGGGCCGCTCCCCGAACAGGTCGACCACCCTGGCCGCCTCGTGGTCGGAGTAGTGCCGGCGCAGCGGCTCGATCCGGACCTGGCAGCGCAGCGCGAGCGCGTGGACGCGGACGCCGGACCGCTCCTCGGCCCGCATCCTGAGCACGATCGTCGGACCGGCCGCGTAGCGGTCCGCCACGACGTCGGTGCACGTGAAGTCGACGTCGGCCGCCGGCCCCGGCGTCCTCGCCGCCTCCGCCCCCGGGCCGGTCACGGGGCACCGTCCCGCTCCACCGGCGTGGCCCGCGCGTCCAGCGAGGTGAAGTACGCGTCGATCTGCCGCCAGACCTCCGGGCCGCCACCGAGGCCGGTCCAGGAGCGCCGGACGATGCCGACCAGCTCGTAGCACAGGTCGATCGGCACCACGTGGCAGGAGAACGCGCCGTCGTGCCTGCGCAGGAGCGCCGCGTCCACGTCGCTGTGGAGGCGGCCCAGCACGGGGTTCTCCCTGATCACGTCGACCCAGGCCCGCAGGTCCAGCAGCGACTCGGTGGCACCGGCCGGTCCGGGGTAGAACGCGAGCGGCTGCTCGGCCCCGGTCTGCTCGAAGAAGAACGCCACGTCCACCGGGATCCGCAGGGCGTCCCAGCGGGCCTCGTCGAGGGCCAGGTCCACGACCCGGCGTACCTCCTCCCCGACGCCCCGGTAGCGGCCGCCGCCCGCGCCCTGGGGCGCGAACAGCAGGTAGCAGGGCCGGCACACGCAGAGCAGCCGGTGCTGGTCGATGTCGGCGACGTGCCCGTGCCGCTCGCCGATGTCGGCCGCGCAGAACTCGCAGCGCTCCGTCGCCGGGGCCGGCGGCTCCGCCCTGGGGGCGCTGATCCGGCGCAGGGAGCCCAGCCCGCTCATCCGTGCACCATCCCGCCCGGGGCGGTCGCCGGCAGCGACACCTTCCACGCTCCCCGGTCCGGCAGCAGGGGCAGCGGGGTGAGGTGGTCGGCCTCCCCGGAGAGCGCGCGTCCGGCCAGCCGGGCGTCGTAGGCGTGGCCACCGGGGCAGGCCACCCGGTCCCCGTCGAGGGTCCCCGCCGACAGCGGGGCCAGGCAGGCGGGGCACCGGTCCAGGTAGGCGACCAGGGTGCCGTCGAGGTTGACCACCAGGACGTCGCGCCCGGCGACGTCGACGGCCGCCATCGTGCGCGGCGGTACGTCGAGCTCCACGTGCGCCCAGCCCGGGTCCGGATCGTGCGGCGCGAACGGCTCGATCTGCAGCAGCGCCGGTCCGTTCTCGACCATCCCCTCCGCCTCGACCGCGACCACGTCGGGTGCGGCAATCAGGATCGCGTCCTCGATCGCGCTCTTCACCGTGAGCGCCGAGGACGGGCAGCCGTCGCAGCTGCCCTCCAGCTGCAGGTGCACGACCCCACGCTCGTCGACGCCCGACAGGGAGACACCGCCGGCGTGCGAGCCCAGGTACGGCCGGACCCGCTCGAGGGCCTGCTGGACCCGGGTGTCGACGTCGTCGGGGTGCAGGTCGTGGAGCACCAGCAGGTTGCCGACCACCTCGTCGTCGGCGAGCCGGCGCACGGTGCCGTCGTCGACCGACCCGAGGATCCGGCCGAGCCCCTCGCCGTACAGCGCCATCACGCACTGCACCAGCTCCTGGACCCGCTCCAGCACCGCCGGCTGCGCGCCGTTGCCGAGCTCGTCGAGGAGGGTGTCGATGCGCTCGCTGACCTCACGGACCGACAGCGGCTCCATGGGGCTCTCCTTCCTCGATGCCGGACGCGAGCGAGTCGAGCCAGGCGTACCAGTCCCGGACCCGCTCCCCCGTCCGGACCGACAGCGGCAGGACCGCCACGTCCCGGTTGAGGCTGCGCGCCTGCTCGTGCAGGCGGGGCAGGTCGAAGTCGACGTACGGCAGCAGGTCGATCTTGTTGACGACGACGAGGTCGGCGGCGGCGAACATCGTCGGGTACTTCAGCGGCTTGTCGTCTCCCTCGGTCACCGAGATGACGACCACCCGGGCGTGCTCCCCCACGTCGAAGAGCGCCGGGCAGACCAGGTTGCCGACGTTCTCGACGAAGAGCAGCGAGCCGGGCTCCGGGTCCAGGGCGCGCAGCGAGCGGCCGACCATGTCGGCGTCGAGGTGGCAGCCGGAGCCGGTGTTGACCTGGACCGCGCGGGCGCCGGCGCGGGTGATCCGGTCGGCGTCGAAGGCGGTCTCCTGGTCGCCCTCGACCACGCAGATCTGCCGGTCCCCGCCGAGGTCGGCGATGGTGCGCTCCAGCAGCGAGGTCTTGCCCGCGCCGGGTGAGCTCATCAGGTTGACCGCGGTCATCCGGCGTACGGCGAGGAAGCCGCGGACGTGCTCGGCGAGGTGGTCGTTCTTGGCCAGCAGCCGCTCCTCCAGCACGACGGTCTCGTGCCCGTGGTCGCCGTCGTCGTGAGGGTGGTGGTGGTCATGAACATCGTGGTGTCGCCCCCGGGAGGGAGACCCGGACGTCGTCGCTGCCGCACCCGCAGGTCAGGCACATGTCGGCTCCCGGACCAGCTCGACGCGGGTCAGCGTCAGCTCCTGGCCGGCCACGATCTCGACGTCGGCGCTGCCGCAGCCGCACACCAGCAGCAGGTCCTCGGTGGGCGACTCCGCCCCGCAGGTCCGGCAGGCGACCCGCCCGGGCACGCGTTCCACCAGCAGGGCGGCGCCGTCCAGCGGCCCGCCGGCCGTGACCACGTCGAAGCAGAACTCCATCGCCTCGGGCACCACCCCGGACAGCAGCCCGACCCGCACGTGGACCGCGCTGACCCGGCGACCGGCCGTCGCGTCCGCGACCCGGTCGACGAGGCTCTGGGTGAGGGTGAGCTCGTGCACGGACGGCCCCTCAGTACGGCTTGACCGGCATCGACGGGGTGTGGAGCTGCTCGACGACCCGACCGCCGCCGGTGTACATGTGCACGCCGCAGGGCAGGCACGGGTCGAAGCTGCGCACCGCACGCATGATGTCGATGCCCTTGAAGGTCTCGGGCGGGTTCTCCTCGAAGATCGGCGTGTTCTGGACGGCGTCCTCGTACGGGCCCGGGGTGCCGTAGGTGTCCCGGACGCTGCCGTTCCACGGGGTCGGCGGGTAGGGGTGGTAGTTGGCGATCTTCCCGTCCCGGATCACCATGTGGTGGCTGAGCACCCCGCGCACCGCCTCGGTGAAGCCGACCGAGACCGCCGTGTCGGGCACCTCGAACGACGTCCAGGTGTCGGTCCGACCGGCCCGCACCTCCGCGAGCGCCATGTCGGTGAAGTGCAGCGCCAGCGCCGCGGCGTACGCCTGGAAGTAGGTGCGTGCCCGGTTCCGCTCGATGGCGTTGCTCCACTTCGGCACCTTCCACTCGAAGGTGACCTCGGGCTTCAGCGCGGTCCGCGGCAGGTTGATGACCACGCTGTTCCCGGTGGCCTTCACGTAGCCGCAGTCGACCAGGCCGCTCAGCGCCGTCGACCACAGCCGGGCGATCGGGCCGCCGCCGGTGTCGAGCGCGAGGTGGTCGGTCCCGTCGAACCAGCGCGGGGACATGGTCCAGGAGTACTGGTTGTCGAAGTCCCGCCTGGCCGGCTTGGGGATCGTGTGCTGGTTCCACGGGTGGCGTACGTCGACGGGGTTGCCCAGCGGGTCGCGGTCGACGAAGACCTCCCGGCCGCTCTTCACCCAGTCCTCGTAGTAGGAGCTTCCGAGCAGGATCCGGATGCCGAGGTTGATGTCGACGAGGTCGTTGGTGACCAGCCGGCCGTCGACGATGACGCCCGGGGTCACGAACATCCTCTTGCCCCAGTCGGACATGGTCGCGTACCGGAAGTCGCAGTACGCCGGGTCGTTCAGGCTCCCCCAGCAGCCGAGCAGGATGCGCCGCTCGCCGACGTGCTCGTAGCCGGGCAGCGCCTCGTAGAAGAAGTCGAAGAGGTCGTCGTGCAGCGGGACGACCTTCTTCATGAACTCGACGTAGCGCATCAGCCGGGTCAGGTAGTCGGTGAAGAGCTGGATGGTCGCGGTCGTGCCCACGCCGCCCGGGTAGAGCGTCGAGGGGTGCACGTGCCGCCCCTCCATCAGGCAGAACATCTCGCGGGTGTAGCGGCTGACGTGGAGCGCCTCGCGGTAGAACTCGCCCTCGAGCGGGTTGAGCGCGCGCATGATGTCGCCGATGGTCCGGTAGCCGTGGATGTCGGCGTGCGGCGCCTCGGTGGTGTTCGCCCGCTCGAGGACCCCCGGATTGGTCTCCTTGACCATCCGCTCGCAGTAGTCCACCCCGACCAGGTTCTCCTGGAAGATGTTGTGGTCGAACATGTACTCGGCGGCCTCGCCGAGGTTGATGATCCACTCGCCGAGGTGCGGCGGCGCGATGCCGTAGGCCATGTTCTGGTTGTAGACCGAGCAGGTCGCGTGGTTGTCGCCGCAGATGCCGCAGATCCGGCTGGTGATGAAGTGCGCGTCACGCGGGTCCTTGCCCTGCATGAACAGGCTGTAGCCGCGGAAGATCGACGAGGTGCTGTGGCACTCGCGGACCTCCTTCTGCTTGAAGTCGATCGAGGCGTAGATCCCGAGGCTGCCCACGATGCGGGTCACGGGGTCCCACGACATCTCGACGACGTCGGTGTCCTGGGTGGAGGTCTTGCGGGGTTCGGTCATCGTCATGGCTGGTCGCTCCTCACCAGGTCTTGGTGAAGCCGGTCTTGAGCTCGCGGCCCCGGGTGCGCCAGCGGGGCTCCTTGTCGAGGGTGTCCATGGTCAGGCCGCGCAGCCGCTTGACCGCCATCCCGTAGATCGCGCTGCCCTTCGAGGACAGCTTCGCGCCGGGTGGCTCGTCCATGAACGGCATGAACTTGTCGGGGAAGCCGGGCATCGTGCAGCCGATGCAGATGCCGCCGACGTTGGGACAGCCGCCGATGCCGTTGATCCAGCCCCGCTTGGGGACGTTGCACTTGACCACCGGGCCCCAGCAGCCGAGCTTGACGATGCACTTCTCCGAGCCGTACTCGGTCGCGAAGTCGCCCTGCTCGTAGTAGCCGGCCCGGTCGCAGCCCTCGTGCACGGTCGCGCCGAACAGCCAGCGCGGTCGCAGCGCCTCGTCCAGCGGGATCATCGGGGCCTGGCCGGCGACCTGGTAGAGCAGGTAGGTGATCGTCTCCGAGAGGTTGTCGGGGTGGATCGGGCAGCCCGGCACGCAGACGATCGGCAGGCCCGCCTTGGACTTCCAGTCCCAGCCGAGGTAGTCGGGCACCCCCATCGCCCCGGTCGGGTTGCCGGACATCGCGTGGATGCCGCCGTACGTCGCGCAGGTGCCGACGGCGATCACGGCGGTCGCCCGTGGTGCCAGCCGGTCCAGCCACTCGGAGGTGGTCATCGGCTGTCCGGTCATCGGGTTGTTGCCGAACCCGCACCAGTAGCCCTCGTCCTTGATCGCCTCGTTCGGGATGGAGCCCTCGACGACGAGGACGAACGGCTCCAGCTCCCCGCGGTCGGCCTTGTGCCACCACTCGATGAAGTTGTCGGCGCCCTGCTCGGGCCCGCACTCGAAGTCGATCAGCGGCCAGTGCACGGCGATCTTCGGCAGCCCCGGGAGCGCCCCGAGCACGATCTCCTCGATGCTCGGCTGGGTCGCCGCGGTCAGGGCGACGGAGTCCCCGTCACAGCTGAGACCCCCGTTCATCCAGAGGATGTGCACCACACCCTCGTCCGCCTGCGTCTCGGGCTCTGCCACGCTCGTCATCTGCCCACCGCCTCCACGCATCCCCTGGGTGGAGCCATCCGGCCCACTCAGTCATCCTCCGCAGATCGGGCCCCGGGGTTAACGGCCAGGGCCGACTCCCTTTCGAGGCAATCCGCGAGTCGCGGACACCCCGACTTCGGGACGCTGGCGGCGGACGGCCCCTACACGGGCACCGCGGCCCGCTGCTCCGCCTCGGAGATCGCCCAGGCGGCGTTGACGAGCCCGATGTGGCTGAAGGCCTGAGGGAAGTTGCCGAGCAGCTCCCCGGTCGCGGGGTCGATCTCCTCGGCGAGCAGGCCGACGTCGTTGACGTACCGGGCGGCGCGTTCGAACACCTCGCGGGCCCGCTCGACCCGACCGGCCATGGCCAGCGCCTGGGCCAGCCAGAAGGTGCACAGCAGGAAGGTGCCCTCCTCTCCGGCGAGCCCGTCCACGCCGGCCTCGGTGCGGTACCGGTAGACCAGCCCCCGGTCGTCGGTGAGGCGCTCCTCGATGGCCTCGATCGTGGCGAGCATCCGGGGGTCGGACGCCGGAAGGAACCCGACGATGGCGAGCATGAGGTTGGAGGCGTCGAGGGCGTCCGTGCCGACGTACTGGGTGAACGCGCCCGCGGACTCGCTCCACCCGTCGCGGAGCACGGTCGCGGCGATCTCGTCCCGCGTGCGTCGCCACTGCTCGACCCGTGACCGGTCGCCGATGACGTCGGCCAGCGCGATGGCCCGGTCCAGGGCCACCCAGCACATCACCTTCGAGTAGAGGAAGTGCTGCGGGTCGCCCCGGACCTCCCAGATGCCCTGGTCCGGCTCCCGCCAGCGCACGGCCGCCGCGTCGGCGAGGGCTGCGAGGAAGCCGCGGGTCTCCGCGTCGAGGCCGCCCAGCTGGTCGGTCAGGCGGTTGGCCGCGCCCAGCAGCTCGCCGTACACGTCGACCTGCTGCTGCTCCCAGGCGCCGTTCCCGACCCGGACCGGGCGGCTGTCGCGCCAGCCGTCGAGGTGACCGAGCACCCGCTCGGAGAGGTCGTGCTCGCCGCCGACGCCGAACATGATCTGCAGCGCCTGGTCGGCCCCGACGCCCGAGGCCGCGGCGGTGCACATGAACGCGAAGAAGTCGTCGGCCTCGTCGGGGCAGGCCGCCACCCACAGCGCCTCCATCGTCAGGCTGGCGTCGCGCACCCACGAGTACCGGTAGTCCCAGTTGCGCTCCCCGCCCACCCCTTCGGGAAGCGAGGTGGTGGCGGCGGCGACCACCGCGCCGCTGGGCTGGAAGGTCAGCGCCTTGAGCACCCGGCCGCTGGCGTGCACGAGGTCCTTCCACGGGCCGTCGTAGGTCTGGTGCATCGCAGACCAGGACCTCCATGCGGCCACGGTGCGGTCGAGCGACGCCCGGAGCTCGCCGTCCGGCCACACGTGGGCGGGCGTCTCCTCCAGCGTCGACCGGTGCAGGGCGAAGCGCAGCGTCTCCCCGGCCGACAGCCGGGTGCGGCCGGTCGCGCTGCCCGCGCCCGGGGCGAGCGCGACCGGGGTGGTGAGCACCAGCCACTCCGCGCCCCCGCGTGCGGTGATCCCACCCTCGACCTGCGAGAGCAGCGGGACCACCAGGCCGTACTCCGGACGGGGCGCGTAGGACACCTCGACCTCGACCTCGCCGGCCGTGCAGGTCAGGGTCCGCAGGAGGAGGTGGGGCACGTCCTTGCCGAGTCGGTGCCCCTCGTTGTCCGGGCCCATCGCGAGGGCGTCGGTGAGGACGACGGTCCCGGTCGGGGTCCGGAACGTCGTCTCCAGCACCATCGTGCCCTCGAGGTAGCGGCGGCCGGTCTCGAAGTCGCCCACGGGGCGGATCGCCCAGTGGCCGCCACCGTCGTCCAGCAGCCGGGCCATCACCGAGGGGCTGTCGAACCTGGGGAAGGTCAGCCACTCCACGGAGCCGCGGGCGTCGACCAGGGCGCTGGAGTGGCAGTCCGAGAGCAGGGCGTGTTCGGCGATCGGTGTGTTGCTCATGGTTCCTCACATCTGTTCGTCGCGCGGGTGCGCGATCAGTCCGTAGGTGAGGCCGGCTGCGCCGGCGTAGACGAGGTGGTGGAACACGTCGATGGCCACCTCCTCGCGCCCCCATCGGGTGATCGGCGGGGTCACGCCCAGCGCGGGGAGCATGACCACCGCCCCACCCCACATGGTGGCGAAGTGCACCGGGGTCGCCGCCGCGGCGCCGAGGCCGGCGGCACCGAGCAGCCCACGCGCGACGCCCCACCCCGTGCCGTAGCCCCAGTGGACCAGGTTGCTGAACCTGGCCTCCGCGGTCTCGTCGGCGAACTTCTCGATACCGAGCACCTTCTCGGCCGCCCGGGCAGGCGCGGTGCTGGCCTGTCGGCCGCGGACCCGCGCCTCGAGGGTGCTGGAGGCGGTCATCGCCGATGTCCCGACCACGCCGGCGACGACCCCCGCGCCGATGCCGCCGGCGAGCCGTCGGGCCGCCTGCACGACGCTCATCGTGGTGCTCCCGAGCCGACCGGCCGCGGGGCGGCGGCCTCCGACGCGATGCCGAGACGCGCCATCAGGTGGTCACCCACCCGCATCGCGTTGGCCATCGCGGTCAGGGCCGGGTTCACCGCCGAGCTCGACGGGAAGAAGCTGGTGTCCACGACGTAGAGGTTGTCGAGGTCGTGGGCCTTGCAGTTCACGTCGAGGGCCGACTCCCGGGGATCCAGCCCGAACCGCACCGTGCCGCACTGGTGGGCGACCCCGGCGATCGGGATGCGCTCGTCCCGGGAGAAGGTGTTGGGCAGCAGGCGGTCGCGGCAGCCCAGGTGGGGCAGCAGGTGCCGCAGCTTGCCCACCAGCCTGCGGTGCGACTCGGTGTTGCGGTCGGTGTAGCTCAGGCCGATCCGCCCGTGCGCGTCGACCGTGACCCGGTTCTCCGGCAGCGGCAGGTCCTCGGTGGTGAGCCAGAAGTCGACCGCGTGCCGGGCCACGTAGTCCAGGACCCCCGAGGGCGTGCCCCGCGGAGCCCCTGCCCGCAGCATCTGCCCGTCCGTCTTCCCGAGCAGCTGGATGTGGCCGAGCGGGTACTCGTAGTCCTCGGCGCCCCAGTAGTAGTCGTTGACGCCCAGCGTCTTCTGGAAGCGAGTGTCGTTGGGGCTCTTCGAGATCGCCAGCAGCGCCGAGTTGAGGTGGCACATGTAGTGCCGGCCGACGACCCCCGAGGAGTTGGCCAGCCCGTCGGGGTGGCGCTCGTTGGCGGAGCGCAGCAGCAGGGCCGCCGAGTTCACGGCGCCGGCCGACACCACCACGACGTCTCCCGTGAACGTCTCGCGACGCCCCTCCCGGTCGACCACGACCCGGGTGACGGTGTGCCCGCTCTCGTCGGTCTCCAGCTTCTCCACCCTGGCCCGGCGGAGCAGGGTCACACCCGGGTACTGGACGGCGGGCCGCACCGCGACCACGTGCGCGTCGGCCTTGCCGTCGGTCAGGCACGGGAACCCGTCGAGGCGGCTGCAGCGTACGCAGGCGCTGTGCTCCCAGTCGGACTCGTCGAGCCGGACCCCGACCGGCAGCGGGAACGGGTGCAGGCCGCGACGCTCGAGATCATCGTGCAGCTGCTGGATCCGCGGCTCGTGGCTGACCGGCGGATAGGGGTAGGGGTCGCCGGACGGCGGCTCGGTCGGGTCCGCGCCGCGGCTGCCGTGGACGTGGTAGAGCCGCTCGGCCTGCGTGTAGTACGGCGCCAGGTCGGCGTAGCCGATCGGCCAGGCCGGTGAGACGCCGCCGTGGTGACGCACCTCCCCGAAGTCCCGCTCGCGAAGCCGGAACAGGATCGCGCCGTACACCTTGGTGTTGCCCCCCACGAAGTAGTGGGCGCCCGGGTGGAACGGCTGGCCGTCCTTGTCGTACCACTCCTCCGGTGCCTTGTAGCGGGACTCGACGAAGACCGACCGGCTGTCCCAGTTCTCCGGTTCGCGGCGCAGGTAGTCGCCCCGCTCGAGCAGCAGGATCCGTTTGCCGGACGGTGCCAGCCGGTAGGCCAGGGTGCCGCCCCCGGCGCCGGTCCCGATGATGATGACGTCGTAGTGGTTGTCCATGTCTTCCTCCTCGGGGCCCGTCTCTCAGACGAGCGCGATCGGTGAGGTCCAGGCGCCCGTGGCGCCACGCAGCTTGGGGTGGGTGAGGACGAGCGCGAACTCGCGCACGCCGTCCGCCGCCAGTGGGGCGGTGTCGAGGTTCTCCACGACGAAGACGCCGTGGTGCACGTTCAGGGTCTGCGGCACCTCGAAGGTGCGGGAGGGATCCTCGGCCGGCACCGGTCCGTAGCTCCAGGTGTCGCAGCCGGTCAGCGCCACGCCGTGGTCGACCAGCCAGCGGGCGAGGTCCATGCCGGGGCCCGGCTCGCCCTCGAGGTAGGTCCCGGGGCTGCTCCAGTGTCGGCCCCAGCCGGTGTGGAACAGCACCGCGTCGCCGGCACCGGGCTCCCGACCGTCGAGGCTCCGCTTGACGTCGTCGACCGAGACGACGTCGCCCCGGTCCAGGGAGACGACACCGCGTGCCGCGGCCGCATCGACCAGCCAGCCCCGGGTCACCACCTGGGGTGCGGTCTCGGCACCGAGCCGGTTCGTCCCCCACGACTCGGCCAGCTCGGCCACCGTCCAGCCGTTGTAGCCGCGGTCCCCGATCTGCAGGTGGTTGAGCATGTCGAGATGCGTGCCGAGCTGGGTGGTGGCCGACACGTTCTCGATGACCCAGTTGACCTGGTTGTCCCCGAGCCCGCCGCCGTCCTTGCCGTTGACGTGGTGGGCCGTGGTCACCAGCGTCTGCCTGAAGTGCCGGCCCGGGAACACCGGCACGTCGTCGTCGAGGACCCGGCCGAGGTCGTACATCCGGCCGTGCCGGACGAGCGCGAGGGCGTCACGCCGCTTGACGTCGGTGACCAGGTTCAGCATCCCGTGCTGGTCCTCGGGGCCGAACGGCGAGGGCCACCAGGCCCGGTCCGGGTCGCTCATTCCGAGGACCAGGGCTCACGGAAGTCGGCGTACAGGGTCAGTCCGCCGTCGACGTACAGCGTCTGCCCGGTGATGTAGGCGGCGTCGTCGCTGGCGAGGAAGCAGGCCACGCCCGCCATCTCGTCGGCGGTCCCCGGGCGGGGCAGCGGGATGTGGCTGGTGACCTGCTCCGCCTTCATCGGGTCGTCCACCCAGCCCCGGTTGATCGGGGTGACCGTGGCGCCGGGTCCGATGCCGTTGACCCGGATGTCGCGCGGGGCGAACTCCAGCGCGAGCGTGGTGGTCAGGTTGGCCATCCCGCCCTTGCTCACCGAGTAGCCCAGGTAGCTGGGCTTGGGGATCCGCTGGTGGACGCTGGAGACGTTGATGATCACGCCCGGGCTCTCGGCCGCCAGGTACCGGCGGATGGCCTCGCGGGCGCACAGGAAGGACCCGCGCAGGTTGACCGCGAGGACCTTGTCGAAGTCCGCCGCGGACAGGTCCTGGGACGGCCTCGAGATCTGGATGCCGGCGTTGTTGACCAGGACGTCGAGGCCGCCGAGCTGGCCCACCGTGTCCTCCACCATCGCCACGACCTCGCCCTCGTCGGAGACGTCGCCGCGCACCAGCACGTCCCGGACACCGGTCTCCTTGACCTTCCGCACGCAGGTGTGGACCTGCTCCTCGGTGTCGGCCGCCTCGTCGGCGCGTTGCAGGTAGTTGATGGCGACGTTGGCGCCGTACTCGGCGAAGCGCACCGCCATGGCCTGACCGATGCCCGAGGTGCCTCCGGTGACCAGGACGTTCTTTCCCTTCAGCCCACGCATGGTTTCCTCCCGCACTGGTGTGTCTCTCGTCTGGTCGGTCCCCGCCCGTCAGGACAGTCCCCTGGAGGGGCCCGGCCGTTACACGGTTCTTCCGGCCTGGTTCACCGGTGCCGCCACGTCCGCCCCGGACGCCGGTGCCATCCCGCGCAGCAGACCGAGCGCCACCGGCGGGAAGATCACCACCGAGAGCAGCCCTGCGCACACGAGGGCGGCCCCGTTGACCGAGCTGAGCTCACCGATCTCCATCCCGATCTGCGTGGCGGCGACGATGAACGGCAGCGACGTGGCCTGCAGCAGCGCCGCCACAGTCGCGGCGCGCCTGCCCAGGCTGGGCGCGTAGAGCGCCGCCGGCACCCCCCGGACGACCATCAGGGCGAGCAGGAACAGCGGCACCCGGACCAGCGCCGCGGGGTCGTCCACCAGCCCCGACAGGTCCAGCCGGAGCCCGCTGGTGACGAAGAAGACCGGGACGAGGAAGCCGTAGCCGATCGCCTCGAGCTTGACCCGCAGCTGCGGATGGCTCGACGCGTCCTTGTCGAGGGCGCCGATGAGCGCACCGGCGATGAAGGCGCCCAGGATGCTCTCCAGCCCGAACTTCTCGGCGAAGACCGCGAAGGCGATCAGCAGCAGCACGGCGAAGCGGACCCGGATCTCGGCCGTCGTGTCCTGCAGCCGCAGCAGCACGTCCCCGAGGCGCATGGACCGTCCCGTCTGCATGACGACGAAGACGGTGGCCGCCACCAGCAGTGCGAACCCGAGGGCGAGCACGAGGCGTGAGCCGGTCCCGCCCGCCGACATCGAGAAGAGGAACGAGAGCAGCAGGACCGCGCCGAAGTCCGCGACCGACGAGCCGGCGATCGTGGTCTGGCCGACCTCGCTGTCGGCCTGGCCGGCGTCCTTGAGCACCGGCACGATGAGGCCGAGGCCCGTGGCGCTCAGCGCGACCGCGACGATCAGGGGGCCGGAGACCCAGCCGACGGACCAGAAGCCGACACCGGCGACGAAGGCCAGCACCAGGGTGATGCCGAAGCCGATCAGCGCCGTCGCCAGGAGCCGACCCCTGAGGCGGTGCAGGTCGATCTCCAGTCCGGCCAGCAGCAGCAGGAAGGTCAGCCCGAGCAGCGACAGGATCGAGACGGGCAGGTCCACCTGGACCCAGTCCAGCCCGGAGGGACCCACGACGACGCCGGCCACGATCTCCAGCACGATGGCCGGGATCCGCAGGCCGGGGGTGAACCCCAGCAGCAGCGGGGCGAGCGCGGCGATCACCGAGACGACGAGCAGGTTGTCGAACGACACGTCGGGCATGTCGCCTCCTAGATCCCGTAGGCCTCGAGCAGCCGGAGCCAGACCTCGCTCACGGTGGGGAAGGACGGGACCGCGTGCCACAAGGTGCCCAGCGGCACCTGGCCGACCACGGCGACCGTCGCCGAGTGCAGCAGCTCCTGCAGCCCGGGCCCGGTGAAGGTGGCCCCGACGAGCACCCCGCGGGACTCGTCCACCACGATCTTGGCGGTCCCCCCGATGCCGCGGCCGAGAACGTACGACCCGGCCACCGCGCCGACGTCGTACGTCGCGACGCGGACCGCGATCCCGCGGTCTCGGGCCTGGGCCTCGGTGAGCCCGACGGCACAGACCTGCGGGTCGGTGAACGTGACGCGGGGAACGGCGTCGAGGCTGGACCGGTCGGTGACGTGCCGGCCGAGGATGACGTCGGCGGCGATCCGCCCGTGGTACTTGCCCATGTGGGTCAGCGGCGCGCGTCCGTTGCAGTCGCCGATCGCGTAGAGCCACCCGCCGGCGACGCCGTGGGCCCGCATAGCGTCGTCGACCTCGACCACAGCCCCGGGCTGCAGGCCCGCGGTCTCGAGCCCGACCTCAGAGGTGGCGGGCCTCCGGCCGACTGCCACGAGGATCTCGTCGCCCTCGACCTCGCGGCCGCCTTCCAGGCTGGCCAGCACCGGCCCGTCGCCGCCCATCCGGCGAGCGCGCACCAGCCGGGCGCCGGTGAGCACCTCGATCCCCTCGGCCTCGAACGCCGCTCGGACCTCGTCCCCGGCGAAGGGCTCCTCCCGGGCCAGCAGCCGGTCGGCGCCTTCGATGACCGTGACCGACTCGCTGCCGAGCCGGCGGAACGCCTGGGCCAGCTCGACGCCGACGGCTCCGCCACCGAGGACCAGCAGCCGCCGGGGTGCCGCCTTCGCGGAGGTGGCGGACCGGTTGTCCCACGGCGACACCTCGCGAAGCCCCTCCACGGGCGGCACCAGCGGTCCGGTGCCGACGGCGAGGACGACCGCGCGGGCCGCCCGGACGCGGCGTACGCCGTCCTCCGCCGACCGCACCTCGATCTCTCGCTCGCCCACGAGCGAGCCACTGCCCCGCAGCAGCGCGACGCCCTTCTCCTCCAGCCAGGGCACCGCGTTCTCGTCGTGCCACCCGTTCGTCATCTCGTCGCGCCAGGCCAGCGCTGCCTCGGTGTCGACCTGCCCCGCGGCCGCGGCCGAGGCACCCGGGACCCGGCGGGCAGAGGCCAGCACGTCCCCCGGCCGGATCAGCGTCTTGCTGGGGATGCAGCCCCAGTAGGAGCACTCACCGCCGACCAGCTCACGCTCCACCACCGCGACCCGCAGTCCTCCGTCCGCACAGCGTCCTGCTGCTGTCTCCCCGGCTGGACCGGCGCCCAGGACGACGACATCGAACTCATCCATCGCTTCCTCCCGACGTGCTCGGTGAAGGATCTGTCTGGATGACGGCCCGCTTCGTTACAGATGCTCAGTGATTCGCCAGCACCCGGTCCGCGATCCACCGGGCCTGCCGGGCACGCTCGTCCGCCACCGCGTCCGCCGCCCGGTCCGGCCCGGCGGCGGCCCGGGCCGCCGCCGCCGCGATGTAGCCCGCCGTCGTGCTGCTGGAGGCCCAGCCCCGCTCCTCCCGAGCGAGGCTCGCGTAGATGGCGGCATCGCCCGCGTAGTCGACGAGCCGCGGCCCCGCGGCCCCGTCCCCGATCTCACCCGGGAGCCGGGCCAGCTCGGACAGGCTGGCACAGCCGTCGAGGAGGTCGGCGTCGTGATCCTGCCCGGCGCTGCGCAGCGCACCCGCGGCGAGGTCACGCAGCCGCCAGGCACAGTCACGGCCGAACCCGTACGCCGACTCGCGGCCCCACGCGTCCACCCGGTGCACCAGCCGCGCTCGCCCGGCCAGGACGAAGCTCTCGTGCTCCTCGGTCGCTCCGGCCGCCTCCACGACGTACAGCTCCTGGTGCAGCCACCACGGCAGGTCCCGCGGGCGGCACAGGTGCAGCCCGTTGCGGCACGGGTCGAAGGGGGGCTCGGCGACGACCCACGCCGCGGGCTCCGGCGACAGTCCGGGCGACGGCCAGTGGTGCCCGCTGAACGGGCCGACGGCCCCGGGAGCCAGGAACTTGTACCAGGTCATCGCCTCAGAGCTCCTCGAACATCCGCACCAGCCGAGCCATCACCGCCGCCGGGACGTCCTGCTCCTGCAGGCGCCCGGTCAGGTCGATCGACGTGCGCAGCTGCTCGACGTACGCGGTGCAGCCCGCGCACATGAGCAGGTGCTGCTCGAGGACGACCCGGCGCTCGGCCGGCAGCGCGCCCTCGAAGTAGTCGGTCAGCAGGTCGACCACCTCGCGGCACTGGAGGTCGTAGAGGTTCACGTCGCCACCCCGACCCTGCCGACGTACTCCCCGATCGCCGCCCTGACCCGCTGGCGGCCCCGGTGGAGCAGGACCCGCTGGTTGCCCTCGCTCAGGCCGAGCAGCTCGCGCACCTCGCGCGACGAGAGGGTCTGGCAGTCCCGGAGCACCACGACGGCACGCTGGGCCGGCGGCAGCTCGTCGAGGGCGTGCTGGATGACGCCCCCGAGCTCGGCCGACAGCACACTCTCCTCGGGCAGCTGCCAGGAGTGCACCGGCCCCGCCCAGTGCCCGGCCCACCGGTGCCCGCCGGGGAAGAAGCTCTCGGGCGGCAGCGTCGGGTCGGCCGCCTCCCGTTGCATGCCCAGCGCCGAGAACGGGGTGGACCGCCGTTCCCGGATGCCACGGGTCTTCGCCTGGTTGGTCAGGATCCGGAAGATCCAGGTCCGCAGCGAGGAGCGGCCCTCGAACCGGTCCAGCTCCTCGAGGACGGCCACCCAGGTGTCCTGGGCGACCTCCTCACCGACCTCCCGGGAGGGCACGAAGCTGCTGGCCACCCGGACCATCGACGGGTGGAGGCGCCGTACCAGAGCCATGAACGCCGTCTGGTCGCCCCGTCGAAGGGCGGCGAGCTCGTCCTCGTCCCGAACGGTCACCAGTCCACGGAAGCCTCGGCGGATCCGTGGTGTCAATGACTCGCTCGGGGGCTTTCGCCTCTGTCAGACCCTCCGGTCGCGGTGCTGCGCTGGCGACGGCGGGGGACCCAACTGGGAGGAGCAGACATGTCCACGACGCTCGAGAAGAAGCGCAACATCGACACCCCTGACGAGACCCGTCCCTTCAAGGCACACGGCCACATGGACGTCGTCACCCTGGGCGACTTCACCCTCGGCCGCGGCGTCTTCGAGGCCGGCTGGCGCTGGTCGGAGGACGTCAAGCCCATCGCCGGGACCGAGAGCTGCCAGACCCGGCACACCGGCATGTGCCTCTCCGGGCAGATGACGGTGCGGTACGACGACGGCACCGAGCTGTCGGTCGGCCCCGGGGACGTCGTCCTGATCGAACCGGGCCACGACGCCTGGGTCGTCGGTGACGAGGCCTGCGTGCTGCTGGACACCGGGATCGCCGCCTACGCCAAGCCCCACTGATCCGGCGCAGCCTCCGCCTACTCCCGCATCAGCATCGCCTGGGCCTCGCGCTCGAGATCGACGAACGGCTCGCCGCTGACGTCGACGGCCACGCGATGGATCGTTCCTCCGGTGAACGCCCACGGCCTCTGGCCCGGATAGTCCGGAGAGACGGCCTCCCCGCCGTCGCGCCCCACCGTGAGCCCTTCACCGGCGAGCGAGAACTTGCCGGGCTGCGTCCTGATCCGCGCCTCGCCCACCTTCTTCTCGCCGTAGTACAGAGAGAGGATGCCGGTCGACACGTGGGGCGGGTCCTCTCCGTCCTTCACGAAGGACGCGGAGAGCAGGAGGTCCTCACCGGTCGGGAGGTCCTCGGTGGCGTCCACCTTCTGCTCACCGAGGCCGACGAAGTTGTTGCCGTAGTGCAGCCGGTTGTCCTTGATGTAGAGCGCGTGGCCGCCGAACCGGGATCCCTGGGCCATCAGCACGCCTTCGGCACCGGGGGCCGGGAGATCCACGTGCGCCCCGATCACGAACGACCGGTTCCGGATGTTGACCGCCTGCGACTCGGGGACCTCCGCGGTGTCCGGGTAGTAGACGTATCGGCTCCTCGGCGGCGAGAGCACCGGCCGCGGCGTCAGGATGATCTCGAGGGCCGAGCGGTCGTCGAGGGGGAAGGCCCCGTTGGCACCGGCCTCGGCGAACCAGAGGTTCACCAGCTCGCGGAGCTTCTCCGGGTGCTCGGCCGCCAGGTTGTGGAGCTCCGCCCGGTCGACGTCGGTGTGGTAGAGCTCCCACTCGTCGTCGTTGAAGTGGCTCCAGCCACTGAGTGTCGGGTGGGTGGTGACGGCCTTCCACCCGTCGTGCCAGATGCCGCGCGAGCCGAGCATCGAGTAGAACTGCGTGCGGCGGTTCGTCGGCGCGCCCGCGTCGTCGAAGCTGTCGCGCATGCTGACCCCGTCGTACGGGACCTGCTCGTGTCCCTTGATGCGCTCGGGTGGCTCCACGCCGAGCACGTCGAGGATGGTGGGGACGATGTCGACGGCGTGGTGGTACTGCTCGCGGAGCTCACCCTTCGCCGCCATCCCCTGGGGCCACGAGATGATGCACGGGTCTGCGGTCCCCCCGTTGAACTCGTAGCGCTTCCACATCTTGAACGGCGCGTTGAACGCCATGGCCCAGCCGTTCGGGTAGTGGTTGTAGGTCTTCGGGCCGCCCAGGTCCTCGAGCATCGAGAGGTTGTCGGCAACGTCGTCGGGCAGGCCGTTGGTGAACTTCATCTCGTTGACGGAGCCGTTCGGACCCCCCTCGCCGCTGGCGCCGTTGTCCGACACGACGATGACCAGGGTGTTCTCGCGCTCGCCCGTCTGCTCGAGGTAGTCCAGCAGGCGACCGATCTGGTGGTCGGCGTGCGAGAGGAACCCGGCGTACACCTCGGCCATCCGGCTGAACAGTCGCTGCTCCTCTCCGGACAGCGAGTCCCACGGCCGGGTCTCGTCCATCGCCGGGAAGGGAATGCCGTCCGGACCGCTGCGGGTCTCGGCGGTGCCGATGGGGTTGATCGGCGGCAGCTCGGTGTCGGCGGGGACGATCCCGAGCTCCTTCTGACGGGCGAGGGTCTGTTCGCGCATCGCCTCGTAGCCCTGGTCGAACCGGCCGCGGTACCGGTCGGCCCATTCCTTGGGGGCGTGGTGCGGGGCGTGCGCGGCGCCGGGAGCGTAGTAGAGGAAGAACGGCTTCTCCGGGGCGATGACCTTCGAGTCCTTGATGAACTCGATCGCCTTGTCCGTGACGTCCACGGACAGGTGGTATCCCTCCTCCGGGGACCTCGGTTGGTCGACCGGGTGGTTGTCGTGGACCAGGTCGGGATACCACTGGTTGGTCTCGGCCCCGAGGAAGCCGTACCAGCGCTCGAAGCCCCGGCCGCTCGGCCAGTTCCGCCGGGTCGACGCGACGTTCATCTCGTCGTCGGGGCACAGGTGCCACTTACCGACCATGTAGGTGTTCCAGCCGAGCTCGCCCAGCACCTCGGCGAGCATGCCGTTCTCCGGGGGGATGGTGCCGCTCGCGTTCGGGAAGCCGATCGCGGCCTCGGTGATGCACGCCATGCTGTTGCGAGTGTGGTTGCGACCCGTGAGCAGGCAGGACCTCGTGGGAGAGCACAGCGCCGTCGTGTGCCACTGGGTGTAGCGAAGGCCCTCGGCCGCGACCCGGTCGATGTTCGGAGTCTCGATCGGACCCCCGTAGCAGGACATCGCCGAGTAACCGACGTCGTCGAGGACGATGTAGACCACGTTCGGCGAGTCCGGGGGCGCCTTGGGCGGTTCGAACGGCGCCCAGTCCGGCTCCGAGTCACGGATGTCGACGTTGATGGTCCCCTTGAATGGCTTGTTCACGTCGGTTCCTTCTCGCGGGCTCGATCTGGCGCAGGAGGATTTCGACGCTAGTTCGGCAGCACTCCGGCCACCTCACCCCCAGCGAGTGACGACACCACGGTCAGTCGGCCGGTCAAGAGCACGCCTGCGCCCGCGTCCTTGACGCTCGCGACGGTCCAGCCCACGCCGGGGTGCATCACCCTGAGCGGGTGAGGCACCCCGTCCGACGTACGTCGCGGGTTCAGCCCTTCGCGGCCCGGAAGCGCTCGATGGCGGCGATGATCTCCGGGCGCAGCCGTGCCGCCGGGATGACCGCGTCGACCGAGCCGACCTCCACCGCGCGGTGGATGTTGTGGATCCCGTCGAACTCGGCGGCCACCTCGCTGATCTTCTCGGCCCTCGTCGCCGCCCGCAGCTCGGCCTGCTCGACCACGAGCGCGCTCCGCTCCGAGCCCGAGGCCTCGGCGATCCGGGCCTCGAGGTCGCGCATCGCCGGGCTCGCCGCGGTGCGCTTCTCGACCTCGCCGGTGAACACGACGGCGGCCGCGGGTGCCCCGCCGATCACCGAGGCGAAGGAGCCCTCCAACGCCAGCACGGTCATGTTCGGGTTCAGCGCCTTGGAGAACACCACGAACGCGCCACCGTGGTAGCGCGAGATGACGCAGAAGACGATCGGGCCGCGGAAGTTGACGATGGCTCGGCCGATCTCGGCGCCGTACTCCAGCTGCAGGTTGCGCATCGAGTCCGGCGACCCGTCGAACCCGGAGAGGTTCGCGAGCACGACGAGCGGCCGGTTCCCGCTGGCGGCGTTGATCGCCCGGGCCGCCTTCTTCGACGACCGCGGGAACAGCGTGCCCGCGGTGTAGGTGTCCGGACCGTCGGTGGGCGGGAAGCCGCGTCGGCGCACCGGCCGCGACTCGATGCCGAGCAGGCAGACCGGGTGGCCGCCGAGGTGGGCGTCCTGGACGACCGCGGTGTCGGCGTCGGCCATCCCGGCCCAGCGCTCGAGCGTCTCGTGGTCCTGGTCGGCGACGGCCCGCATGACCGTGCGGATGTCGAACGCCTTCTTCCGGTCCGGGTTGGTCTCGGCGGAGAAGATCTCGCCGACCGTGCGGAAGTCGCTGCCCTCGGCGTCGTGCGGGTACGACGAGATGTCGCGGTCCGCCGGGTCGGTGGTGACCGCGCGGCGTGGGCCGGTCTCGCCGGGCACGACGTACGTGTGCTCGTAGTGGGCCATCAGCACCTCGACCGCCCCGGCGAGGTTCGGCGCCCAGTACTGCGCCTGCCCGTTCGGGCCCATCACCCGGTCGTAGCCGCCGATCCCGAAGTTGTCCTCCGCGGACACGCCACCGGAGAAGTCGAGCGACTGCTTGCCGGTGAGCACCATCGCGCTGTCCGGCGTCATCACCAGGATGCCCTTGGTGTGCATGAGCATCGTCGCCTCGGCGTTCCAGTACGGCTGGGCGCCCACGTTGATGCCCGCGACGACGACGTTGACCTCTCCGCCGGCCTGGGTGAACTCGACGATCCGGCGCAGGGCCGCGGCGACCCAGTCCATGTTCTCGGTGCCGGAGTCCATCGAGATCCGGGCCCCCGCCGACAGCGCGAACCACTCGAGGGGCACCT
>CAWDVM010000005.1:0-299231 GCA_963805685.1 uncultured Actinomycetota bacterium | reverse complement strand
CGACATCCCCGGGCGATCGACCGGGGGGCTGTGGAGAACACCTCGGGGCTCTCAACGCGGCGCGAAGTAGCCGACATGCGGGTGCACCTCGCGCACGGAAACTCTACGAGCGGGGCCGCGGTCCCCAGGCGCGTCCGACGAAGTCGGCCGGCAGCGTCGCGATCAGCGTCGGGTCGCCTCCCGACGGATGGATCTTCATCATCCGATACCTGCCCGTCGCGGTGATGCGCTTGTAGACGATCCAATGACCGTTCGGGGAGTACGAGCCGACCGCGATCGCCACGTCGGTGTTGCGTGAATGGGTGAGGAACCGCACCCCGGAGCCATTCGGTCGCACGGTGAACAGGTTGGACGCCTTGCCGGGAACGGCCGTGGGTCCCGCCTGGTCGCTGGAGACGATCCGCTTGCCGTTGGGTGCCCAGTCGCCACCGCAGACGCACACGTCGAACCGGAACGGCAGGATCTTCCTCAGGTGCGTCCCGTTCATCCGCACCGTGAAGAGGGTCTTCCGGTTGCCTCGGACGCCGTCGACGACCGCGTCCTTCTCGGCGGTGACGACGATGGTCCGCCCGTCCGGCGAGACCTGCGGCCTCTTCACCTCACAACAGTCCGGGGACCGCACCACCGATCGCAGGTCGCGGCCGCGAAGGCTCATGGTCCAGACCCGCTGCGGGCACTTGTCGCGGTTCTCGCAGCGGTGCGCCACGAACACGATGCGCCGACCGCTCGGCAGGAACGAAGGGTCCCAGGCACATCCGTTCCTGGTATCGAAGACCTTCGGCGTGATGTCGTGGAGGTTGCCTCCGTCGGAGCGCATCAGCTCGATGCGGCAGCTCTCGCTCGGGGCGCCGGGGTCCAACCCGAACACGATCTTGGTTCCGTCGGGTGACCAGGTCGAGCCGGATGTGTTTCCCGCGACGGAGGTCAGCCGTCTGAGCCCCGTGCCGTCGGGCCGGATCGTGTGGACCTGGAAGCTGCTGCCCGTGTCCAGGGAGAACGCGATCCGCCCGTTCTCCCCCGGAAACGTCGCCTCGGCCCCCCGGCCGACGAGCAGTCCGACTGCTGCGAGGACACCGACCATCCCGACCACCAGAAGTCGACGCGTCATCGTGCACCTCCCCGTTCGTCTCGGGCGCGGCGCGACCGCCGCATGCCCGGTCTCGTCTTCGACGGTAGGCGGCCGCACGCCCTCGTGCCTATGGCCACGACGCGCTACGCGAGGACTAGTGCAGGTACGTGTGGCCGCCTCGTGGCCGTACGCCGTCTCGCGGCCGCCCGCGCCACCGATCCGCACGGCTCGCCCCGCCGTGCCGAACACATAAGGGGCTCGCCATGGCTCTCACTCGACGCGTCGGGATCACGCTCGCGGTCTGCGCCCTGGCGCTCGTCGGAGTGGGTGCTTACGTCCTGGGTGTGCACAACACCAAGCAGGCGGACTGGCAGACGGTCACGATCGACCTGGCGAGTGTTGCGGCGGACGAGGAGGGACCCCACCGGCTGGTCAGCATCAGCGACGACGGCTGGACCTACGCCGCTTCATGGACCGCAGTCACGAGATGGTCCGGTTCAGCTTCGCCGAGGTGACCGCGGACACGGGCAACGTCGGGTGGCGACCTGTGGTCATGGTCGACCGCGGGCAGGACTAGCCCTGCGCCTCCAGCCACTCCCGCGCCTGTTTCTCGACCAGGAGCGGCACGTAGTCACGGATGGTGGCGGCGGCCAGCTGGGCCGCGCTCTCGGTGACGGCGCGCGTGATCACGTCGGCCGGCAGGTGCTGAAAACGGGCCCCGAGACGCCGGGTGACCTGATCGAGCTGTTCACTCTCGCCGATGGCGTCCATGATCCACGGTCACGTGGTCGTGAGCTCCCTGCCAAGGGACTGTCCTCCTCGGTGGGGCAGTCCATGGTCCCCGCCGGGCGGCCCGAATCGCCACCGAGTTGGGGATGCGGCCGCACGGGGGCGGTCGACAGGCGCGCCCTGAAACGATGTCGGCCATGTCACCACTCGAGGCCGGCGCCGCACACGACCCGGTTCGCGACCTGCGTCGCTCCGACGCTCCGGAACGGCCAGAGACGATGTGGTCGGGCTGGGCCTTCCTCCTCCTCTCGGTGGCGCAGTGGGCTCCGTGGGTACTCCTCGCACTGCTGCCCGGCGACGAGTCGGCGCAGGTCGCCGCCTGGGGACTGGGCGCACTGTGCTTCGCCGTGGTGGTGGCGTGGTTCTGCAGGGTGGCGCTGAGGCCACGAGGGAGTGACCTGGGAGTCGGCGGCGACCAGTCCTGGCGCGTCCGGGCGCTGACCGGGCTCACGGTGGGCGCCCTGGTGTACGGCGCCGTGTTCGCGGCTCGCGCTGCTGTCGGCGCGGTGACGCTCGACGGTGCGCGCGGGGGTCCCGCGGCGGCTGCCGTGCTGCTCGCCGGGGTCGCCGTGGCCGGCTACCAGGCCGTCTCCGAGGAGATCGTGTTCCGCGGCGCGTTCTTCGGCGTTCTCCCTCGCTCGGTGTCCCCCGTGGCGGCCGTCGCGCTGGAACCTCGGGGCGTACGTCCTGCTCGAGGCCGGGCAGCCGATCGTCCGTCTGGCCGGCCCACCTGCCTCCGGGTGGGGTGAGCCGGGCAGCTGGCCGACACGTCGCGGGCGGTGACCAGGCCGGCCGTCACTCGGAGCCGACCGAGTCGAACACCTCGATCCGCCCCGCGTGCCGCACCCGGACCGACCCGGCGTACCCGTCGACCAGGCCGACCACGACGTCGTACCCGTCCCCGGAGGTGGTGCGCAGCCGGAGCCGCCACGAGCTCGAGGCGAGGTGGTGCTCCTCGGTGCTGAGCGACAGCGCGTCCGCGTCCACGGCGTACGCCGTCGCGGCGGCGTTGCGGGCCCGCTGGACCGCCGCGTCCCGGGAGGTCGGCACCGGCCTGGGTCGGCCGACCAGCTCCAGCAGGTCCCGGAAGGCGCGGGTGACGTCGTCGAGCGGCGCCTCGGAGGCGGCGGCCGTCGGGGTCCCCGTGGTGACCAGGAGCCCGATCTCGAGCGCGCCCGGGCTCGGACCCCAGCTGGTGTGCCACCGGTGCTCGTGGATCGAGTAGTGCCGCGGCGTGTCGGCGCCGGCGTACACGACCGGCTCGAGGGCGGCGAGCACCCGGGCCTCGTCGAAGCCTCCCTGGGCGACCAGACCCGGCACCGGGACGTCGAGCAGGAACTGCTGGTACGCCGGGCCGTCGGGGCGGGCGCGGTAGCCGACCTGGACGCGCAGCCGGTGCACCCGGCCCAGCGTGAGCAACGGAAGGGACGGCTCGTCGACCGCGTCGGTGGCCATGCCCCCAGCGTTGGACGCACGAGGTGACGGGTCAAGGGCCCCGGGTCACTGCGGCAGGATGTTGATCACCCGGGACAGGACCAGCCCGATGACGGAGACCGAGATCAGCGACTGGACCGCCATCAGTGCCTTGATGCGATGGGTCAGCGGCATGGTGTCGGTGGGGCTGAAGGCCATGACGTTGGTGAACGCGACGTACAGGTGGTCGGGGAACCGCGGTTGCCAGCCCGGCGGCGCCAGCCCTTCGGTGCCGGTCTGGGGGAACTGGAAGTCGGGGTAGGGCCGGTCCGGGGCGAGGCGACCGTCGGGTCCGCCGCCGTCGATCTGCCAGTAGAACAGCCCGAAGGTGACGATGTTCGTGGCGAGCACCATGCCGGCCCCGATGATGAGCTGGGTGACGGTGGCGGGCTCCTGGCCGGCGGGGGTGCTGCGCAGGATCACCACGAGCAGCCGCACCGCCGCAGCCGTGTTCGCCACGATCAGCACCCCGCTCAGCGTCAGCACGAGCGGCCGGGCCGCGCGCGGGACCGGGCCGCGCCTGGCGGCCACCGCCAGCAGCACGACGGCGACCGACCCCTCGATGACGGGCACGAGCAGCGGCGGCCCCTCCCGCATGCTCGACGGCACCAGGACCTGGGGGAGGATCACCAGGACCAGAGCCGCCAGCGGCCAGGCGTAGCTCTCCGGGGCCCGGGGCACCGGCCGGTCGCCGGCCGGGGCACCGGCGGTCTCGTCGTCCATGCCCCATGATCGGTCAGATGTCCGGCCTCGGATAGATTCCGGCCCGGCGCCCGCGTGCGCGCCGTCCCCCAACCGATCCTCGAGGTGAGTCTTGCCTGCCCCGGCACCTGCCCACCCGGACGGGCGCCTGGTGTGGCCCGACCTCGCCAAGGGCCTCTGCATCCTGCTGGTGGTGCTGCACCACACGACCACCAAGCACTACGCCGGTCTCGTGCCCGCCGAGCTGGCCGTCGTCGGCGACGCCTGGGTGGGGTTCAGCCACCTGGTCAAGCCGATCCGGATGCCGCTCTTCTTCCTCATCAGCGGCCTCTTCGCGTCCGGTGCCCTGCGCCGCCCCTGGCGCCGGGTGGTGCGCCGGGTGGCCGGCCCGTACTACCTCTACGTCGTGTGGCTGCTGCTGCTCGGCGTGGTCTTCACGCTCGAGCGCTCGCTGCCGATGAACCGGACCCAGGACCTGGGCGAGCTCGCCGCCGACCTGGTGTTCGCCTCGACCGGGCTCTGGTTCCTGTACGCGCTCGCGGCGTACTTCGCGCTCGCCAAGCTCCTGCTCCGGTTCCGCACCGTGCCGGTGCTGGCCGGCGCGGCCGCCGTGTCCGCGCTGGCGCTCGCCGTGCCGCCGGACGAGGTGAACCGGATGTCCGTGCTGGTGAACTTCGTCTTCTTCCTCGCCGGCAGCCGACGCCCCGACCTGCTCCGGGTGCCGGACCGGCTCGACCGCCGCCGGCTGCTGCCGGCGCTCGCGGTGGGGTACGCCGTGCTGGCGGCGCTGCTGGCCGCCACCGGCGCCCCGGGCCCCTGGGACCTGCTGCTCAGCGCCGTGGGCGTGCCGGCGGCCGTCCTCGGCGCGGTGGCGCTGTCGAGCCGGCCCGCGTGGCCGGGCCGCTGGCCTGGCTGGGACGGCGCACGCTCCCGGTCTACGTCCTGCACATGCCGGTGCTGGCGCTCGTCCACCACACCGTGACCACGCTGGAGGCCGAGACCGGTCCCGGGCTCCTGCTGGCGGTCGCGGGCTACCCGGTGCTGGTGACCGGGCTGGTGGCCTCGGCCTGCCTGCTCCTGCACGGGGTGCTGCTGCGGGCGCGGCTGGGGTTCCTCTTCGAGCTGCCGCGCCGTCCCCGGCTCGCGGCCGCGGGCGGGTCAGCGAGCGGCCGCGACGTCGTACACGTCTGAGGTCTCGGCCGGCGCGGCGGGCGCGACCTGCGCGGCGGTCGCCGCGTCGAGGCGCCGCTGCTGGGTGACGGCCAGGAGGACGGCCAGCCCGGTCACCGTGACGGTGACCCCGAACGCCGCGGTGTGGCCGTGCCCGTCCGCGAGCCGGCCGGCGATGCTCGAGCCCAGGGCGTACCCGACCCCGGTCGCGCTGGCCAGCACGGTCATCGCCGCGCCGGTGCGCGCCGGCGGCACGATCCGCTCGCCGAGGCTGAAGACGCCGATCATGTACGGCGCGACCGCGAGGCCGAGCACGAGGACCGTGACCGTGAGCGCGGCCAGGGAGTCGGCGAGCAGCAGCGGCCACGAGAAGGCGAACAGGGCGACCGCGGCCACCAGGATCCGTCGCTGCTGGCTGATCCGCTCGGGCACGAAGGCGGTCGCCAGGCCGGCCGCGGCGCTGCCGACCCCCAGCACGGCGTGGACCAGCCCGGCGGCGCCGGGCTGGCCGACCGCGGTGGCCAGGGCGGTCGCCCCGGTCTGGGTGGCGCCGAAGAGCGACCCGATGGCCAGCTGGGCCAGCAGCAGCACGCCGAAGGCCGCGGTGAGCAGCCGCCCGCCCGTCGCCTCCCCGCCGGGCGTGGGCACGTGGCGCCCGGACGGGTGGAGCGCGAACGCGGTGCCGAAGACGGCCAGCAGCACCGCCGCGGTGACCAGGCCGCCCGAGGGTGAGATCGCGACCGCCGCGACGCCGACCACGGCCGGGCCGACGGCGAACGAGGCCTCGTCGGCGGCGCCCTCGTAGGAGTACGCCGCGTCGACCAGCCGCCGCTGCTGGGTGCCGGTCCCGGCGGTCAGGGGCCGCCAGCGGACCCGGGCCAGGGGGCCGATCTGGGGGAGGGCGAGCCCGGCCAGCGCCGCCACCGCGACCAGGGCCGCGTCGGGGGAGTGCAGCTGCACGAGCAGCACCAGCGCGCCCAGCCCGGCGGCACCGGCCAACGACTGGACCAGCACCACCGGCCGCTGGCCGATCCGGTCCGCGAGGGAGCCGGCGACGGGTGCGCTGACGGCGTTCGCGACGGCGAGGGCGCCGGCGGCGAGACCGCCCACGGCGTACCGGCCGGTCGCGCTCGAGACCAGCAGCAGCGTGCCGAGCTGGCTCATCGCCAGCGGCAGCCGGCCCACGAAGGCGGTGAGGACGTACGCCGGCCCGGCGAGCTCGAGCAGGCGGCGGTAGGAGGTGAGGGGTGACACGGAGGGGGCCTTTCGGGTGCGTCAGTACGACGCGCCGAACCCACCTCCAAGACGCGTGAAACCCTCTACGCGGCCAGAATACCGGGCGTCCGGACCGCTACGCGACGTCCGGAGCACCGGACTGCCGGCGCAGGTCGGCGACCAGCTCGGGGGCCGGCGGATCGCGCAGCACACTGATCTGGCCGTTGCGCTCGAGGACGACGCACGACACCTGATCGACCGCGGTGACGCCGACGAGCCGCAGCTGCTGGCGCATCTCGTCGTCGCTGACCCGGGCGCGCCGCATCGCGTCGGGGAGCAGCTCGCCGTGCCACGCGAGGACGACGGGCTCGCGGCCGAGCCACCGGCCGAACGGCGCACGACGCTGGAGCGTCGCGACGCCGCGGTGGGTCACCAGCAGGGTCACCAGGCCCACCAGCCCCGTCGCCAGGGACGGCACCGCGAGCAGCGCCGTACGGCCGACCAGCGCGCCGACGGCCATCACGCAGGCCAGGTCGACGATCGACAGGGTGGCCACGGTCCGCTGCCCCAGCAGCCGGAGCAGCAGCACGAACGCCAGGTAGATCACGGCGGTCGCGACCACGACCTGGAAGGCGGTGGAGGGCGTGGTGGTCAGCTCGTCGAACATCGCGGCTGCGCCGTCCCTTCAGTGGATGGTGACGGCGACGACGGTGCGGTCGTCGTCACCCGGCTCGGGCAGCTGCGACAGCAGGCGGTCCACCCAGGGTTCGAGGCCGAGGTCGAGCGGCCCGTTGCCGGCGGTCCGGGCCAGCAGGTCCAGGCTCTCGAAGAGGTCGGTCCCGCGACGCTCGACCAGGCCGTCGGTGAACATCAGCAGCGTGGTGCCCGCCGGCACCTCGACCGCGGTGGCCACGGCGGTCCCGGAACCGAGGCCCAGCACGGGTCGGGCCACGAGCCGCAGCGGCGCCTCCGGGTCGGGCGGCAGCAGCAGCGGGGCCGGGTGCCCGGCGCTCGCCACCTCGACGACGCGGGTGCGCCGGTCCACCACCGCGATCAGGGCCGAGGCGATCTGGTCGCCCAGCAGCCCCGACATGAACCGGTCGAGCAGGTCGAGGCTCGTCCCCACCTCGTGGCCGGCGAAGAGGTAGGCGCGGAGCGCCGCGCGGACCTGTGTCATGGCCGCGACGGCGGACACGCCGTGCCCGGCGACGTCCCCGATCACGAACGCCACCCGGTGCTCGTCGAGCTCCAGCCAGTCCCACCAGTCGCCGCCGAGCTGGTACGTCGCCGCCGAGCTGTAGCGCACCGCGACGTCGAGACCGGCGAGGTGGGGCGCGCCGTCGGCGAGGACGCTGCGCTGGAGCGACTCGGCCACCTCGATCTGGTCCCGCGAACCCTTCAGCAGCAGGCCGTTGATGCGGCTGCGCAGGTCGCGGGCCGCCTCCAGGTCCTCCTCGTCCCAGGGCCGGCTCCGGCCCCGGACGATCTCGCGCCACTTGTCGAACGACTTGCGCGGCGAGAGCCGGACCGAGCCGTCCTCGGCGGCCGCCAGCTGCTTGTTGTGCGGGTCGCCGCCCCAGTCGACGGACTGCTCCAGCTCGGGCCGGAACCACACCAGCCAGCGGTCGGGAAGCGACCCGATCGCGAGCGCGCCGGCCGGCAGCCCCTCGCGGCCGGTCAGCGACGGGTCCAGCTCGGCGAGCCGGTCGGTGTGTCCCGCCGACCCGTCCTCCGGGCCGAGCAGGCGCCCCGCGACGAGGGCCTGCACCGCGGCGTCCGGCACGTCCCCCAGCGAACGCTGCGTGCCGTCGTACGACAGCGCGACGCCGGTGGCGTCCATCAGCGTCAGCAGCTCGGGGTCCTCGAGGAGGGAGTCCAGCAGGGGGCGGTGCGTGGCCGCGGCCCGGCTCGCGATCCGGCCCAGCGTCGCCGACCGCTGGAACGCCCGCTCCCGCGCGTCGCCGCGAGCGCGGTCGGCGATCTGCTGGGAGGCGACCTGGCCGAGGAACTCCGCCGCGGCCCGGGCGTCCTGGCTGGGTCGGTGCGGGCCCGAGTAGTGGTGGCAGGCGATGAGGCCCCACAGCTCGCCGTCGATCACGAGCGAGATCGACATCGACGCCGTGACGCCCATGTTCTGGAGGTACTCCAGGTGGATCGGAGAGACGCTGCGCAGGGTCGAGAACGACAGGTCCAGCGGCGCTCCGGTGCCGGGGTCGAGCACGGGCTCCAGCGGCACCGGGGCGTAGTCGACGTCGGCGATCAGCCGGGTCCAGTTGACCGTGTAGAGGCGGCGCGCCTGGGCGGGGATGTCCGCGGCCGGGTAGTGCAGCCCCAGGAACGGGTTCAGGTCCGGGCGACGCTCCTCGGCGATGACCTCGCCGTTCCAGTCGCGGTCGAAGCGGTAGACCATCACCCGGTCGAAGCCGGTCATCTCGCCGACCTCGCGGGCCAGCTGCTCGGCGAGGTCGGTCACCGTCGTCTGGGCGGAGAGCCGGCCCATCGCCGCGCGGGCGGACTGGTAGCTGAGCAGCACCGAGCGCGGCCGCCCCAGGGACTCGATCTCGACCACGAGCCGGGCGCCGGACCGGTGCAGGCTCACGTCCACCTCGACGCCGGCCGGGGCGCCTTTCACCGACTCGGGCAGGTACGTGATCAGGGGCTCGTGGAACGCGCCCTCGGCCGCGCGCCGCCGGACCTGGGCCGCCAGGTCCGGGCCGAGCAGCTCGCCGAGGCGGGTGCCGTGGGCCCGGTCCGCGGAGATCCCCAGCAGCTCGTGGCAGTTGGCGGAGGCGATGGCGATCGCGAGGCTGTCCGGGTCCACGGCGAGGAGTACGCCGTGCGGCTGGATGGCCCCGGGCACGTGGATCGGTTCAGCCTCGCAGTTGGTGAGGTCGACCGGCCCGTAGGCGGGCGTGTGCCCTGCATGCGATGGTGCCGTCATGACCCTCCTGTGAGCAGCCGGCGCACTGCCGGTCCAACATCCCAGCCTATGGCTGGCGCCGAGCAGTGCGCTCACCTTTCGGGGTGATGGGCGGCCCTGCTCCCCTCCAGCCTAGGCTTGCGCGATGCTTGACAGGACCTTCCAGGCCGAGTTTTCCGACGGGACGCTGCGCGTGCGCGGCGAGGTCGACGACTACGGCATCATCGCCCTGCGCAACCTGCTCGCCGAGCACGGCACCACCCCGGGTGGCCACCTCGTCGTGGACCTGGGCGAGGTCGACTACCTCCCCAGCGTCGGCGTCGGCGTCCTGACCAAGGCGCTCGGTGCCGCGCACCGGGCCGGCGCCGAGATCGTGCTGGTCGCGCGCCGCGGCAGCATCGCGCAGCGCGTGCTGATGGTCTGCGCGCTGCCGTTCCGCGAGTCGCTGGACGACGACGGCGAGCCGGACACCGACCTGCCGGCCTGACCCGGTCGCGGCGTCAGCCGACGGCGAGCACCGCGGTGACGCGGGTGCCGCCGGTCCCGTCGAACCACCAGGCGGTCGTCAGGGCCTGCACGATGGCGAGGCCGCGGCCGCGCGGCGCGTAGGGATCGGGGGCCACGACGTGGGGGACGGACGTCCCCCCGCCGTCGAACACGCTGAGGCGCAGCGCGTCGCCCTCCAGCTGCCAGGAGACCTCGAGCCCGTGCTGCGGGTCGGGGCGGCCGTGGTCGATCCCGTTGGCGACCAGCTCGCCCAGCACCAGGGCGGCGTCCTGCCGGATGTGGGCACCGAGGCGCTCGCGCTCGACGAAGGCAGCGAGCAGGGCCCGGGCCGCGGCGTTCGTGCCCCGGTCGAACGGCAGCTCGTGGACCTCCGCCCGCGCCGACTGGCCTGCTCCCCGAGCGTCCCCCGTGTCCATCAACGCCCCGCTTTCTCAGTCCGTCTCGTGGTCGAGCCCGCAGATGCTCAGCACGCGCTGGGACAGGGACCCCTCGACGGCGCGGAGGCCGAGGCCGACGCCGGCCTGGTCGGCCGTACGGCGCGCCGTCGCCAGCACGCCGATGGCGAGGCTGGGCAGGTACTCCACCTCGCTGAGGTCCACGGTGATCCTGCGCTCGAAGTCGCGGCTGTACTTGGTGAGCTCCTCGCGCAGCGCGACCCCGGCCGCCTCGTCGACCTCACCACGGACGGTGAGCACCGACGTCGCCTCATCGAAGCTGGAGGAGTAGTTCTGATCGTCCACGGCGTGAGAGTAACCCGAGCCGCGTCCGGCCGGCTCCACCCGTCCGCTGGGAACCACCGGCTCCCGTAGCCTGAGAGGCGACGTCGTCACGTGAGGAGCAGCAGTGGACCACCCGGCGGGTGACCTGTCGACGCCCCTGTCCGTGGCGATGCGGGAGGGGTCGCGACGCGAGCACGAGCAGGCCGAGGGCACCGACTTCGTGTCCGACCTGCTCGCCGGCCGCGCGCACCCGCACCAGTACGCCGCGTACCTCGCGCGGCTGCGGGACGTCTACGCCGCCCTCGAGCAGGCGGTCCGCGACCATCGCCACGACCCCGTCGTCGCGCAGGTGTACGACGAGTCGTTGTGCCGCCTCGACGGCCTCGACGCCGACCTCGACTTCTGGTGGCCGGGCGCGGACCGGTCGAGCGGCTCGCCGGCGGCGGAGCGCTACCGCGCGCGGATCGACCGCGCGCGGAGCGCGCCAGCACTGCTGGTGGCGCACCACTACACCCGCTACCTGGGCGACCTGTCCGGCGGCCGGATGCTCGCGCAGGCGATGCGCCGGGGCTACGAGGGCCTCGACCGGGGTGGGCTGGCGTTCTACGAGTTCGGCGCGATCCCCAAGCCGGTCGCCTACAAGCGGGCCTACCGCGACCGGCTGGACGGCCTCCGGCTCGACCCGCCGCTGCGGGCGGCGATGGTCGAGGAGGTGCGCAGCGCCTTCCGGCTCAACCACGCCCTGCTCGACGAGGTCGCCACGCTCGGCGCCGGCTGCGTCACTCCGCGATGTCCCGGGTGAGCAGCACGACGTTGATGAACCGGCGGTAGAGCCGGACCGGGTCGTCGTCGGTCGTCGACGCCTCGGTGGTGCCGGTGCGCTCCACGCCGGTGATCCAGGTCGCCATCTCGGCCAGGTCGGCGTTGCGGAACGTGATGTCGAGCGTGGCCGGCAGCTCGATCTGCGGTGGCCGCGCGTCCGCCAGCCCGGCGATCGCGGCCCGTGCCTGCTCGTGGATCAGCTCGCGGGCGGTGGCCGGGTGCAGGCTGTCGGCGGCGAACCGCGAGATCGCCGTCTTCACCACGGCCGTCCGGATGCCCGGGCTGACGGCCTCGGCCTCGGCCGCGGTGACGTCGTCGCCGGTGACCAGCACGACGGGGACGGCGTACGCCTGCGCCACCAGGGCGTTGATGCCGGACTCGCCGACCACGGTCCCGTTCAGCCGGACCTCCGCGATCGCGCGGGGGTTGTAGGTGTGCGAGAGCGGCGAGGAGGTCGACATCGAGCCGTGGTACGAGACGAAGAAGACCGCGTCGAACGAGCCGTCCAGGCCCTGCATCATGTACATCGGCTTGTGCCGGCCCGAGATGTAGCGGGCCCTGCCGGCCAGGGTGTCCGGGCGCAGGTTCTGCATCTTCGAGTGGGAGTCGTTGACCACGAACTCCTCCGCGCCCGCGGCCTGGGCGCCCTCGATCGCCGCGTTGACCTCGGCCTGGAGCAGGAACCGGTAGTAGTCGTACTCCGGCTGGCCCGCCAGGCACTGGGACCAGTCGACGACCCCGGCGGTGCCCTCCATGTCGGAGGAGATGAAGACCTTCACGCGACCTCGATTCGTGGTGGCTGGTTCGGGGGCGAGGCTAGGGCCTGTCTCCCAATCCCGTGGCCTGCTGCGCGCCGATGACCACGGTGCCGCCGACCTCCTCGTCGTGCACGACCTCGGGGTCCAGGCCGGCGGCCGTCATCAGCGCGGCCGTCGCCGGCGCCTGGGCGACGCTGGTCTCGATGAGCAGGTGGCCACCGGGCGCCAGCCAGGCGGGGGCGTCGGCCGCGACCCGGCGGTGCACGTCGAGCCCGTCGGCCCCGCCGTCCAGCGCGACCCGGTGCTCGTGGTCGCGCGCCTCGGGCGGCATCAGCGCGATCGCGTCCGTGGGGACGTACGGCGCGTTGCACGCGAGCACGTCGACCCGGCCCCGCAGCGTCGCCGGCAGCGCGGCGTACAGGTCGCCCTCGAGGACCCGGTCCGGCGGCAGGTTGCGCCGGGCGCAGGCGACCGCGGCCGGGTCCAGCTCGGCGGCGTACACCTCGGCGGTCGGTACGGCGGCCAGCACGGCCGCGGCCACGGCGCCGGTGCCGCAGCACAGGTCCAGCACCACCGAGCCGGGGCCGGCCAGGGCGGCGGCCCGGCGGGCCATCAGCTCGGTGCGCCGACGTGGCACGAAGACCCCGGCCTCGACCGCGATGCGGAGGCCGCAGAAGTCGGCCCACCCGACCACGACCTCCAGCGGCGTCCCCGCCACCCGGTCGGTCACCATCCGCTCCAGCTCCGAGGCGGTGGTCGCCGCCGCCACGATCAGGGCCGCCTCCTCCTCGGCGAACACGCACCCGGCGGCGCGCAGCCGGGTGACGACGCCGGGGGGCGGGCCTGCGGTGGTCATGGCGGTCTCCGGGGTCGTGGGGCGGCAGGCGATGATGCTCCCATGCAGTCCGCCCTCCACACCCCGCTCGGCCAGCTCACGCTCGTCGCCGCGGGGTACGCCGGCCTGGTCACCCTGGTCGCGCTGGTCATCACCGTTCGGCGGGTCCCGCGGCCGGCCTGGCTCGACCACATGGTCTGGATCCTCGAGCTGCTGCTGGCGGTGCGCGCCGTCGCCGGCCTGGGCAGCATGCTCAACGGGCAGCGCCCCGAGGAGATGTCGGCCCACATCGGCTACCTGTTCGCCTCGGTGTGCGTGCTGCCGATCGCGATGCAGTCGATCTCCGACGACCGGGGCACCTGGTCGTCCGGGGTCGTGACCGTCGCCGCGCTGGCGGTGACCGTGGTCGCCGTACGCCTGCAGATGACGTGGGGGCACGGTGCCTGAGACGACGCCCCGCAGCGGGCCGCACAAGGTGCTGCTCGCGTTCTACGCGCTCTTCACGCTCGCGGCCGGCGCCCGGGCCGCGGTCCAGCTCCTGACGCAGTACGACGATGCGCCCGTCGCCTACTGGCTCTCTGCTGCCGCGGCGGTGACCTACGCGCTCGGGTGGTACGCCATCCGGCGCGCCTCGGCGGGCCACACCGGCTTCGCCAGCGTGATGCTCTGGGTCGAGCTCGGCGGCGTGCTCGCGGTCGGCACCCTGAGCCTGGTGGTGCGGGACTGGTTCCCCGACGCGTCGGTGTGGTCCGACTACGGCATCGGCTACGGCTTCGTCCCCGCGGTGCTGCCGATCGCCGGGCTGCTGTGGCTGCGCCGGCAGAAGCAGGGCGAGCCCGAGGCCGCTCGCGCCGACGCGTAGTCCCCAAGACGCCTGGTCCCGAACGGGTCCCGGCCGTCCGGGGTCTGCCTCGTGGTGGCCCGCGAGTCGCCGGAGGTTCACCCGCCGTCCCTACCGTCGCGGCGCTCTGCCAATCACCGAAGGAGACGGACCGTGCGACGACCCACCCTGCTCACTCTCGCCTCAGCCTCGCTGCTCGCCCTGACTGCCGGCGGCGTGGCCCTCGGCCAGGCCGCCGGGTCGGAGGCGGCCACCGCGCCCGCCGCCGACGGCGACCTGGCCCGCGACTTCGGCGCCGTGGACCGCAACACCGTGTGGAACGAGGTCGACCGGCTGAAGCTGGACTTCCCGACGTTCCACCCCGAGGGGCTCGTCGTCACCGACAACCGGATCTTCCTGTCGTCGGTGGAGATCATCGAGCCCACCCAGAAGTACCCCAGCCCCGTCGGCGGCTACGACCGCACGCCGGGCAAGGGAGTCGGGCACCTCTTCGTGATGAACCGTGAGGGTGAGCTGCAGAAGGACATCGTGCTCGGCGAGGGCGACATGTACCACCCCGGCGGCATCTCCTACGACGGCACCGACGTCTGGGTCCCGGTCGCGCAGTACCGGCCCGACAGCAGCGCGATCATCTACAAGGTGAACGCGCAGAGCCTGAAGGCCACCGAGCAGTTCCGCGTGCAGGACCACATCGGGGGCATCGTCCGCGACGAGACGACGGGGCACCTCGTGGGCAACAACTGGGGCTCGCGCCGCTTCTACGACTGGAGGCCGGACGGCAGCACCGCGAGCGCCTGGGCCAACCCGAGCCACTTCGTCGACTACCAGGACTGCCAGTACGTCGCCTCGGCCAAGATGCTCTGCGGTGGCGTCACCAACCTCCCGCAGACTCCCGCCGCGGGCGGCGCGGGGGCGACGTACGAGCTCGGCGGCATGGCCCTCATCGACCTGCACACGCACGCGATCCTGCACGAGGTGCCCTTCCAGAAGTGGTCGACCGCGGGCCACGTGATGACGCGCAACCCGCTCAAGCTCGCGGCGGACGGGAAGCAGATGACGATGTGGGCGGCGCCCGACAACGGTGACGAGGGCAACGGCACCGAGCTGTACACGTTCCGGGCCGACGTCCCGTAGCGGCCCCGGCCGGCTGGTCTGGCACCTGACTGGAACGTGTTCTAGATTGCCGGAGTGATCCCCGACGTCTTCGCGCCCGCGACCCTGGGCCCGGTCCGGCTGCGCAACCGCGTCGTCAAGGCGGCGACGTTCGAGGGCCGCACGCCGCACGGTCAGGTCACCGACGAGCTGGTCGACTACCACCTCGCGGTCGCCGAGGGCGGCGTCGGCCTCACGACCGTCGCCTACCTGTCCGTCGCGCCGGAGGGGCGGACCCACCGGGAGCAGATCGTCGTCGGGGAGGACACCCGGGCCGGGCTGGCCCGCCTCGCCGAAGAGGTCCACGCCGCCGGTGCTGCGATCGCCGGCCAGGTGGGGCACGCGGGGCCGGTGGCCAACGGCCGCTCGAACGGCGTGCAGGCCGTGGCGCCCAGCCGGATGCCGAGCCCGCTGTCGATGCAGCTGGTCCGGTCGGCCACCGAGCGGGACCTGAGCCGCATCACCGCGGCGTACGTCGCCACCGCCCGGACGCTGGTCCGGGCCGGCTTCGACGTGCTCGAGCTGCACATGGCCCACAGCTACCTGCTCTCGAGCTTCCTCGCGCCCGGGCTCAATCGCCGCAAGGACCGCTGGGGTGGGTCCCTGGAGAACCGGGCCCGGCTCGCCCGGCAGGTGGCGCGCGCCGTGCGCGACGAGGTCGGCGGCGAGGTCGCGGTGACCGCCAAGGTCAGCCTGGCCGACGGCTTCCGCGGGGGCGTGACGACCGAGGAGGGGCTGGACCTCGCCCGGCTGCTCGAGGCGGACGGCGCCCTCGACGCGCTGCAGCTCAGCGGCGGCAGCTCGCTGATGAACCCGATGTACCTCTTCCGCGGCGGGGCGCCGGTCAAGGAGTTCGCCGCCGCGATGCCCCTGCCGGTGCGCTGGGGGATGCGGGTGGGGGGCGCGCGGTTCCTCAAGGAGTACCCCTTCGAGGAGGCCTACTTCCTCGACAAGGCGCTGCGCTTCCGGGAGGCGCTGTCGATGCCGCTGACGCTGCTCGGCGGGATCAACCGCCGCGACACGATGGAGAAGGCGATGGCCCACGGCTTCGACTTCGTGGCGATGGGGCGGGCGCTGCTGCGCGAGCCCGACCTGGTCCGCAAGCTCCAGGAGGAGCGCCAGGCCGAGGGGCTCTGCATCCACTGCAACCGGTGCATGCCGACGATCTACTCCGGCACCCGGTGCCCGGTCATCGAGGAGACGCGCGAGCCGCGACCCTTCCCGCCAACCTAGAACGTGTTCTAGATTGGCGTCATGGTCTCGACGAGCCCGACCGACGGTCCGCTGCGTGTCGTCGCCTGGTCCACGGGCACCGTCGGCCGGCACGCGATCGCGGGGATCGATGCGCATCCCGGCCTGGAGCTGGTGGGGGTGTGGGTGTCGAACCCCGCCAAGGACGGCAGGGACGCGGGGGAGCTGGTCGGGCTCGGCCGGGAGCTCGGCGTCCGGGCCACCACCGACCGCGACGCCCTGCTGGCGCTCGAGCCGGACGCGATCGTGCACACCGCGATGGCCGACGACCGGGTCTTCGAGTGCATCGAGGACCTGTTCGGCTTCGTCGAGGCGGGCGTCAACGTGGTCTCGAGCGGTCCGGTGCTGCTGCAGTGGCCCGAGCGGATCCTGCCGCCGGAGATGCTGGACCGGCTCGCGGAGGCGGGGCGTCGTACCGGCGCCAGCCTGCACGTCAACGGCATCGACCCCGGCTTCGCCAACGACGTGCTGCCGCTGTCGCTGACCAGCCTCTCCCAGCGCATCGACGAGGTGCGGGTGATGGAGATCGCCGACTACTCGACGTACTGCCAGCCGGTGGTGATGCGCGACATCTACGGCTTCGGGCAGCCGCTGGACCACCGGGCGATGCTCTGGGAGCCGGGAATCCTGGGTACGGCGTGGGGCAGCGTGGTCCGGCAGCTCGCCGCGGGGCTGGGCATCACCCTCGACGAGCCGCTGGACGAGGTGGTCGACCGGCGTCCCGCCGACCGCGACCTCGACACCGCGTCGGTCCGCATCCCGGCCGGCAGCATGGGGGCGGTCCGGTTCCAGGTGATCGGCAAGGTCGACGGGGTGCCCCGCGTCGTGCTCGACCACGTCACCCGCACCGCCGAGGACCAGGTGCCCGAGTGGCCGACGCCGCCGGAGGGTGGCGGCTGCTACCGGGTGGTGATCACGGGGGAGCCCGTCCTGCAGTGCGACCTCGTCCACCACGGCGAGCACGGCGACCACAACGTCTCCGGGATGATCGTCACCGCCCAGCGGCTGGTGAACGCCGTACCCGCCGTCGTCGCCGCTCCCGGCGGCCTGGTCACCGCGCTGGACCTGCCGCTGGTGACGGGGAAGGGGCTGGTGGCGTCATGAGCATCCTCGACCGGTTCGCCGTCACCGACCAGGTCGCCGTCGTCACCGGGGCCGGCCGCGGGATCGGCGCCGCCACCGCGGTCGCCCTCGCCGAGGCCGGTGCCGACGTCGTCATCTCCTCGCGCACCGCCGCCCAGCTCGAGGAGGTCGCCGAGCGCGTCCGGGCCGTCGGACGCCGGGCGCTCGTCGTCCCGGCCGACCTCAGCGACGCCGACGCGGTCGCCGGCCTCGCGCGGGCGGCGTACGACGAGCTCGGCCGGCTCGACACGATCGTCAACAACGTCGGCGGCACGATCCCGAACGCGTTCCTCGACACCGACGTGGCGTACCTGGAGGAGGCCTTCCACTTCAACGTCAGCACCGCCCACGCGCTGAGCCGGGCGGCGGTCCCGCTGATGCTCAAGGGCGTCGCCGACGGGCAGGACGGCGCGCAGAAGAGCATCGTCACCATCAGCTCGATGATGGGCAGGGCGTCCGGACGCGGCTACCTCGCCTACGGCACCGCCAAGGCCGCGCTCGCGCACTGGTCCCGGCTCGCCGCCGCCGACCTCGCGCCGCGGATCCGCGTGAACGGGATCTTCGTCGGGTCGGTGATGACCAGCGCCCTCGAGTTCGTCGCCGGGGTGCCGGAGATGAGGCAGCAGATGGAGTCGAAGACCCCGCTGGGCCGGGTGGGCGAGGCCGAGGACGTCGCGGCGGCCGTCCTCTACCTGAGCTCCCGGGCCGGGCAGTACGTCACCGGCAAGATGCTCGAGGTCGACGGCGGCATCCAGGCGCCCAACCTCGACCTGGACCTGCCCGACCTGTGACCTCGTTGGCGCGTGCTCACGCGAGGTCGGCAACCACCAGGGCGAAGTTGTCGGGTGCGCCGGCCGCCTCGACAGCAGCGACGACCCGGTCCGCCACGGCCTGGGGGTCGCCACCGCCCAGGATCTCGGCGAGCTCCTCCGCCGGGAGCACCGCGTGCACGCCGTCGCTGGTGAGCACCAGCCGGTCGCCGGGCCGTGCGTCGTGCACCGAGAGGTCGGCTTCGGCCGGAGCGTCCGGTGCCAGGGCCCGGTTGAGACGGACCCGGTCGGGGTGGCAGCGCGCCTCCTCCTCGGTGAGCCGACCCTCTTCGATCAGTGCGGTCACCATCGAGTGGTCACGAGTGAGCCGCTCGACCTTGCCCGCGCGCAGCCGGTAGAGCCGGGTGTCCCCGACGTGAGCCACCGCGACCTCCCCGTCGCGCAGCCAGCAAGCCGTGAGGGTGGTGCCCCCTGCGGCTTGATCAGTGATCCTGGCTCCGGCCCGGGTCACGGCCGCCTCCAGCTCGTCCAGGGCGGCTCCGGCGGCCGCCCCGTCCAGGGTGGCGACCTCCTCGATGGCCGTTCGGGATGCCCGGTCGCCCTCGCCGAAGCCGTCGGCGACGGCGAAGACGGCGGCGCCGGCGTAGGCCGCATCCTGATGGGTGTCGCGACCGCCGATCTGGTCGCGGATCGCGGATCGGACAGTCCAGTCGTTGGTGGATCGCGTGGTGCTCATCAGGTGCCTCCTGGGCCTTCAGCTCTGAGACGAGGGAGGCCACGAGCTCACGCCTGGACGCTGTGTCTGCCTCCACCTGGCGCCAGTACGCGCTCAGCTCGGCCAGCGCTGTGGCCGGCTCCAGGTGGGCCATGACCCGCACCCGGGACAGTGGCATCCCGATCAACCTCAGGCGGGCCACCAGGCGAGCGACGTCGAGCTGATCGGGCGAGTAGCGCCGATAGCCGTTGCCCGGGTCCACCTCTGCCGGTGGCAGGATCTCCAGCTCGTCGTAGAGCCTGAGCGCCTTGGCAGTGAGGCCCGAGGCGACGGCGAAGTCGCCGATGCCCATGAGCGCGCGTCTGGTCACTGACCCATCCTCGTCTCCCGGTGTCGGTCACCGGGCTGGCGACTCTGGGCTCTCCCGTTGGGGGAAGGTCAAGCGTCGTGACTTTCAGTCGATGACCATCCATGTCCGGCCGTCGATCAGCTCGCGTACGGCGTCGAGGTGACCGGCGTGCGTGGCCGTCTCCGTGATCACGTGCATCAGCACCTCGCGCAGGCTGTCCATCCGGAACTCGCCGAAGAAGTCGGGCCACCAGGCGGGCGCCGCGTCCAGCGGGGTCTCCGCGACGATCGCGTCGGTCCGCGCGGCCTCCTCGCGGTAGAGGGCGAAGACCGTGTCGGCGGTGTCGTCGGAGCGCAGGACCCAGGCACTCTCCGTCGATGCCGCGACCTCGTCCTTGATCTCCTGCTCGCCGGCCACGACGCCACGGAACCAGAACCGCTCGTCGTCCAGCGCCAGGTGCCGGACCAGACCGAGGCAGGACCAGCCCGAGGGCAGCACGGGTCGGCGCAGGGCCTCCTCGTCGAGGCCCTCGAGGATGCCGAGGACGTGGCGGCGCTGGGAACGGAGGTGGGCCAGCAGCAGCTCGGCCTCGGCGGTCATCGCCTTGGAGGTGGTCACGATGGCTCCAGTCCCTGGGCGATCTCCCAGCTGTGTCCCGCGGGGTTGACGATCAGGTTGTCGAACTTGAGCGCGGCCGAGACCTCGTCCTCGTAGACCACCGGCACCTCGAAGACGTCCTGGTAGAACTCCTTCGCCTGCGGCACGTCCTCGACGAACAGGCTGATTGCGCTGATCGTCCCCAGCGTCTTCACGTCGGCCCCCATCGGGCTCCCCCTGAAAATGTTCTGTGGTGAATGTGTCCACACCGTAGACCTCCGAGCCCCGCGCGGAGTGCCGGCGCGTCGCCGACCGCGACACGCGTCGACACGGTCCCACCCGCCCCGCCTAGGGTTCACCGCGTGAGCTCCCCGACCAGCACCGCCCACGCCGTCTCGCCCGACTCCGGGCAGCACTGGACCGAGCCGGGGGCCTGGCGGGTCGCCGAGGGCATCCACCGGATCCCGCTGCCGCTGCCGATGGACGGCCTGCGGGCGGTCAACGTCTACGTGATCGAGACCGAGGGCGGGCTGACCCTGGTCGACGGGGGCTGGGCCATCGACGAGGCCCGCACGCGGCTGGAGAAGTCGCTGGGCGAGATCGGCTTCGCGTTCACCGACATCACCCGCTTCCTGGTCACGCACGTGCACCGCGACCACTACACGCTGGCGTCCGTGCTCGGCGCGGAGGTGGGGGCCCACGTCAGCCTGGGCCTGGGTGACAAGCCGACGCTCGACCTGCTGCACGCCGCGGACGAGGTGTCGGAGGACCCGACCCTCCTCGTGCTCCGGTCCGCCGGCGCGCACCGGATCGCGGAGGAGTGGCAGCGGTTCACCGACGGCCGGCTCCCCGACCTGGGCATGTGGGGCTACCCCGACACCTGGCTCGAGGGCGACCACGCCCTCGAGGTCGGCACCCGCACCCTCGACGCGGTGCACACCCCCGGGCACACCCAGGGCCACTTCGTCTTCGCCGAGCGTGCGGCCGGGCTGCTGTTCGCGGGGGACCACGTGCTGCCCACCATCACCCCGTCGATCGGGTTCGAGCCGGTCCCGGTCGAGCAGCCGCTGCGCGACTTCATGGGCTCGCTGGCCAAGGTGCGCGCGCTCCCCGACCTGACGCTGCTGCCGGCGCACGGCCCGGTCGCCCCCTCCTCGCACACCCGCGTCGACCAGCTGCTCGAGCACCACGAGGTCCGGCTCGAGCTCTGCCGCGAGGCGCTCGCCGGCGGTGCCGCCACGGCGTACGACGTCGCCGGCGTGCTGCCCTGGACCCGTCACGAGCACCGGCTCGCGGACCTCGACTCCTTCAACGGCGCGCTGGCCGCGATGGAGACCAAGGCCCACCTCGAGCTGCTGGTGGCGCGCGGTCAGGCCACCCGCGAGGAGACCGACGGCGTCGTGGTGTTCAGCGCAGTCTGAGCCGCATCGGCAGGTGCGGGATCCCGTCCTCGACGAACTCCGGGCCGTCGACCTCGAACCCCAGCGTCGCGTACCAGCCGGCCAGCGGGGACTGGGCGTCGAGCACGACGTCGCGGCCCGGACAGACCGACAGCGCGGTCTGCATCAGGGGATCGGCGAGGCCGCGTCCCCGTGCGGCGGGAGCCAGCACAACCCGACCGATCCGCCAGACCTCGCCGTCGTCGAGGACCCGCGCGTAGCCCAGCAGCCCGTCGTCCTCCAGCAGGACGTGGCGGGTGCCGGGCTCGGTGTCGCGCCCGTCGAGGTCGGGGTAGGGGCACGCCTGCTCCACGACGAAGACCGACTGCCGCAGCCGCCACACGTCGTACGCCGTGCGGGCGTCGAGCCGGTCGAACGGGACCGCGACGACCCTCACGACAGGAACGCCACGGTCCGGCGCCAGGCGCGCGCGGCCTCGGGCAGGAACGGCAGCAGCGGGTAGACGTGGATCAGGTCCGGCTCCTCGACGTAGGTGAGGCTCCACGACGACTCCGCCGCACGCGCGGCCAGCAGCCGGCACCCGGGCGCGAGCGTGTCGCGGGTGCCGCAGAACATCAGCGCCGGGGGCAGCCCGTCGAGATCACCCAGCGCCGGTGACACCTCCGGCCGGCCGAGGTCGTCGGGGGAGCCGGCCCACCACGCGGCGTACGCGCGGACCTTGCCGAGGAAGAGCCACGTGTCCCGGGCCGCGAACGCCTCGGTCTCGGGGGTGGAGGTGGTCAGGTCCACCCAGGGCGAGTGCAGCAGCAGGTGCGACGGTTGCGGCCCGCCGCGGTCGCGCAGCGTCTGGGCCACCGCGAGCGCGTAGCCGCCCCCGGCCGAGTCGCCGGCCAGCACGACCGGCTCCGGCTCCGCCAGCCACCGCCCGGTCATGTCCGCCACCGCGGTGTGCGAGTCCCGCCACGAGTGCTCCGGGGCGAGCGGGTAGTCCGGCAGCACCACCCGGGCCCGGAGCGCCCGCGCCAGCCGGGCGGCGTACCGCACGTGGACCGCGTCGATCGGCGCCACGAAGCCGCCGCCGTGCACGTAGACCACGGTCCGGCGCGGCTCGAGGTGGCGCGGCGTGAGGACGTACGCCGGGAACTCGCCCGCCGGGCCCTTCAGCGTCTCGGTGACCACCGAGAAGCGTCGGTGGAAGCGCGGCACCAGCCGGGTCGGCAGCGCCCGGTCCAGCCCGTCGTGCCAGCGCTCGAGCCGGGCGCGCTCCGCGGGCTCGCTGTCGAGGTCACGCGACTTGCGCACCCGCGGCACGACCCGGGCGAGGAGCTGGTGACGACGGCTCGGCGACATGACGCCGAGGTTCCCACAACCCGGCCTGTCACAGGACGCGGGTGGCCGGTGTCTCGTGGTCAGGACGCCAATCCCGAGACGAGAGGCAGATCGATGTCCAGCACCAGCACGTTCCGGATCCCGAGGGCCGAGATCACCGGCGCCTACGGCGCACTGATGAGGATGTTCGCCAAGCGGATGCTCGGCGACGAGCTCCCCGACAACCTCTACGTGTACTTCCACAACAAGCCGGTCCTGAAGGCAGTGATGTCCTTCTCGGGCAAGGTCCGCACGTGGGACGCGCTCGACCCGACGCTGAGCTCCTACGCCCAGCTGGCCAGCGCCGGCGTGATCGGCTGCAGCTGGTGCCTGGACTTCGGCTACTTCATGGCGCACAACGACGGGCTGGACCTCGCGAAGGTGCGGGAGGTGCCGCGCTGGCGCGAGTCCGACGTGTTCACCCCGCTGGAGCGGGACGTCCTCGAGTACGCCGAGGCGATGACCGCCACGCCGCCGACCGTCACCGACGAGATGGTGGCCCACCTGGTCGAGCAGCTCGGCGCCCCCGCGGTCGTCGAGCTGACCCAGGTGGTGGCGGTGGAGAACATGTACTCGCGGTTCAACTCCGCCGCCGGGCTGCAGAGCCAGGGCTACTCCGACGTCTGCGACCTCCCGCTCGCCGTACCCTCCCGGACATGAGCGCGACCGACGCCTTCGTGGCCCACCGGAACCTGCTGTTCACGGTGGCCTACGAGATGCTCGGGTCCGCCGCGGACTCCGAGGACGTGCTGCAGGAGACCTGGCTGCGCTGGGCCGAGGTCGACCACGACGGCGTCCGCGACGAGCGGGCCTACCTGGTCCGGATCGTCACGAGGCTGAGCCTGAACCGGCTGCGCACCCTCCAGCGGCGCCGCGAGCAGTACGTCGGGCCGTGGCTGCCCGAGCCGTTGCTCACCACGCCCGACGTGGCCGAGGACGTGGAGCTGGCGGACAGCGTGTCGATGGCGATGCTGCTCGTCCTCGAGACCCTCGCGCCGACCGAGCGTGCCGTCTTCGTGCTGCGCGAGGTCTTCGAGGTGGGGTACGACGAGATCGCGGCCGCCGTGGACAAGTCGCCGGCGGCGGTCCGCCAGATCGCGCACCGGGCCCGGGCGCACATCGAGGAGCGGCGGCCCCGCGGGGACGTCGCGCCCAGCCTGCGCGACGAGGTGATCGCGAAGTTCGTGGTCGCCGCGTCCACCGGTGACATCCAGTGCCTGATGGACGTGCTGGCGCCCGACGTGGTGCTGGTGACCGACGGTGGCGGGGTGAAGAAGGCGGCGCTGCGGCCGATCCTCGGGCGCGAGAAGGTCATGCGCTTCCTCGACGGGGTGGCACCGAGGGACGGCACGGCAATGGCCGACGTGGTCGTCGTCAACGGTGCGCCGGCGGTGCGGGTCTTCCTCGACGGGGAGATCGACTCGATCGGGTCGATGCTGGTCGAGGACGGCCTGGTGACCGGCATCTACTGGGTGCGGAACCCCGCCAAGCTGGCCCGGCTGGACGAGGTGGTCGCCCTCACCCGCTGAGGCTCGGCCGCTGGTCGTAGAGTGAGCGGCACAAGACAGGGGAGCACGCCCCGTCCGACGGGGACCAGCGTGCTGAGAGTGCGGATGAGCCGCAGACCCTCCGAACCTGCTCCGGTTAGCACCGGCGAAGGGAGTCCACATGAAGTCCAGCCGTGCACGTGTCGCTCAGCGCCCTCGCGGCCCTCACCACGCTCGGCCTGACGGTCACCGGCTGCTCGACGCTGGGGCAGGAGTCCTCCGACACGAGCACGGACTCGTCGGTCGTCCTCGTCACCCACGACTCGTTCGTGCTGCCCAAGGCGCTGAAGAAGAAGTTCGAGCAGGAGTCCGGCTACGACCTGGTGGTGCGGGCCTCCGGCGACGCGGGCCAGCTCACCAACAAGCTGGTGCTGACCAAGGACGACCCGATCGGGGACGTGGCGTTCGGGGTCGACAACACCTTCGCCTCCCGGGCCCTGGACGCGGGCGTGTTCGCGCCGTACTCCTTCGACGAGCCGGCCGGCGCCGCCGACTACGCGCTGCCCGGCGACGACGAGCACCGGCTGACCCCGGTCGACAACGGCAACGTCTGCGTCAACGTCGACGACACCTGGTTCGCCGACCACGACCAGGCACCGCCGAAGACGCTCGACGACCTCACCGACCCGGCGTACGAGGACCTCTTCGTGCTGCCGGGCGCCGCCACGAGCTCCACCGGCATGGCGTTCCTGCTGGCGACGATCGCGGCGTACGGCGAGGACGGCTGGCAGGACTACTGGTCGAAGCTGATGGACAACGGCGCGAAGCTGACCGCCGGCTGGTCCGACGCCTACGAGGTCGACTTCACCCAGGGCGGCGGCTCGGGCGACCGGCCGATCGTGCTGTCCTACGACTCCTCGCCGGCGTTCACGGTGCCCAAGGGCTCGAAGACCTCCAGCACCAGCGCGCTGCTGGACACCTGCTTCGAGCAGGTGGAGTACGCCGGGGTGCTCGAGGGCGCCGGGAACGTCGACGGCGCCGAGGCGTTCGTGCGCTTCATGGACAGCCCCGAGGTGCAGGCGGCCCTGCCCGAGAGCATGTACGTCTTCCCGGTCGTCGACGGCGTGAAGCTGCCGTCGGACTGGGCGAGGTACGCCGTCCAGCCGACCGACCCGTACGCCGTGGCCCCGGCCGACATCGCCGCGCACCGCGACGAGTGGCTCCGGGACTGGAGCGACATCACCTCCCGATGACCGCCCGCGCCCGGTGGTCGCGCCTGTCGAGACCACTCGCCCTCGCCGGCCTCGCGGTGGTGCCGGTGCTGGTGCTCGGCGTGTTCTTCGTGCTGCCGGTCAGCGGGATGCTGCAGCTCGGGTTCTGGGCCGACGGCACCTTCGACCCCGGCGCCGTCCTGGAGGTGCTCGGCCGCCCGCGCGTGCACCGGGTCGTCTGGTTCACGGTCTGGTCGGCGTCGGTGGCGACCGTGGTCGCCGTGCTCCTGGGCCTGCCGGCCGCGCACGCGCTGCACCGGCTGCGCTTCCCGGGCCGCGACGTGGTCCGGGCGGCGCTGCTGGTGCCGTTCGTGCTGCCCACGGTCGTCGTCGGCGTCGCGTTCCGGCAGCTGCTCGGGGAGGCCGGGCCGCTGGGCTTCCTCCGCCTCGACGGGACCGCCGTCGCGATCCTCGCCGGCCTGGTGTTCTTCAACGTCGCGGTCGTGATCCGGGCGGTCGGCGCCGCCTGGGAGTCCCTGGACCCGCGGCCCGGTGAGGCCGCGGCGGCGCTCGGCGCGAGCCCGGCCCAGGTGTTCCTGACCGTGACCCTCCCGGCGCTGCGGCCCGCGATCGTGTCGGCGGCGAGCGTGGTGTTCCTGTTCTGCGCGACCGCGTTCGGGGTGGTGCTGACGCTCGGCGGGCTGCGGTACTCCTCGGTGGAGACCGAGATCTACCTGCTCACCACCAACCTGCTCGACCTCCAGGCCGCCGCCGCGCTCTCGATCCTGCAGCTGGTGGCGGTCGTCGCGCTGCTGCTCGTCGCCGGCAGGCTGCGCGCCGTGCCCGACCCGGGGGTGTCGCGGGTGCTCGCCCGCCCCCGCCGGCCCGCCCGCGGCGATGTCTGGGCGCTCGCCTCGACGCTGGTGCTGCTGGTGCTGGTCGCCGCGCCGATCGCGACCCTGGTGGTCGGGTCGCTGCACGTCGACGGGGACTGGAGCCTGGGCAACTACCGGGCCCTGACGACCAACGGCACCCACCAGGCCCTGCTGGTGCCCGTCACCGACGCCCTGGTGACCTCGCTGCGCACCGCGGTGGACGCGACCTGGATGTCGCTGTCGATGGGCCTGCTGGTGGCGTTCACCGTCACCCGCCGGTCGAGGTCGCGCGCCGAGCGGCGGGTCCGCCGCGGCCTCGACGGCCTGTTCATGCTGCCGCTGGGGGTGTCCGCGGTGACGCTCGGCTTCGGGTTCCTGATCACCCTGGACGAGCCGCCGCTGGACCTCCGCGACTCGCCGCTGCTGGTGCCGATCGCCCAGGCCCTGGTGGCGCTGCCGCTCGTCGTCCGCACCATCGTCCCGGTGCTCGCCGGCATCAACGACCGCCAGCGCCAGGCCGCGGCCTCCCTCGGGGCGGGCCCGCTGCGCGCCGTGCTCACCGTGGACCTGCCGGTGGTCTGGAAGCCGCTGCTGGCCGCCAGCGGGTTCGCGTTCGCGGTCTCCCTCGGCGAGTTCGGCGCGACCTCGTTCCTGGCCCGCGACGAGCACCCGACGCTGCCGGTGGTGATCTACCGGCTGATCGGGCACCCCGGGCCGATGAACTACGGCATGGCCCTGGCCGCCTCGGTGGTGCTCGCGGCGACGACCACCGTCGTGATGCTGCTGGTCGAGCGCCTGCGGGTGCCGTCCGTGGGAGCCTTCTGAGCCATGTTGGAGCTGGAGAACGTCACCGTGCGGTACGACGGTGTCCCCGCCGTCGTCGAGGTGTCCCTGGACCTCCCGGACGGCGAGGTGCTGGCCGTGCTCGGCCCGTCCGGGTGCGGCAAGTCCACGCTGCTGCGGGCGGTGGCCGGCCTCGAGACGCCGAGCGACGGCGCGATCCGCTGGGACGGCCGCGACCTCGCCGGGGTGCCGACGCACAAGCGCGGGTTCGCGCTGATGTTCCAGGACGGTCAGCTCTTCAACCACCTCACGGTGGCCCGCAACGTCGGCTACGCGCTGCGGATCCGGCGTACCCGCTCCTCCCTGGTCGCCGAGCGGGTCGCCGGGCTGCTCGCGCTGGTCGGCCTGGAGGGGTACGACGACCGGCTGCCCGCGACCCTCTCCGGGTGGCGAGCGGCAGCGGGTCGCGCTGGCCCGCTCGCTGGCGGTCGACCCGCGCCTGATCCTGCTCGACGAGCCGCTCTCGGCCCTCGACGCCGGGCTCCGGGAGCGGCTGGCCGGCGACCTGCGGGAGATCCTGCGGGCGGCCGGCACGACGGCGCTCATGGTGACCCACGACCACGAGGAGGCCTTCACGGTCGCCGACCGGCTGGCCGTGATGCGCGCCGGCCGCGTGGTGCAGGCCGGCGGGATCTCCGAGGTGTGGCGCGCGCCGGCCGACCCGGAGACCGCGCTGTTCCTCGGGTACGCCCGGGTCCTCCGGGGCGAGGCGGCGCGGGTGCTGCTCGCTGCCGCGGGGCTGCCGGCCGCGTCGGCGGTCGCCGTACGCCGCTCGGCGCTGGTCGCGGCGCCGCACGGCCCGCTGACCGGCCGGGTGGTCTCCAGCCGCGCCACCCCGGAACAGGTGCGACTGGTCGTCGACGTCCGCGGCCTCGGCGAGGTCGACGCGGTGTCGCCGCTGGGCCTGCACCCGGGGCCGGGCGAGCAGGTCGGGCTGACGGTGGAGGCCGCCAAGCTCGCGACCATCCCGGGTGCCTGAGCCGCCCACCGGGCCCCCGCCGGCGATCCCTAGACTGGCGGGCGTGTATCGCCGCGCCTACGCCCTCCTCATCGGCATCGCCGCCGTCATGGGCGCGCTGGCGATCCTCGCGGCTGCGCTGCTGGACAAGAGCCTGGCCGACCCCGACGGCTTCCTCGGTCCCTCCTGGGCCCGGCTGCCGCTCCTCGTCGGAGGCGCGTTCCTGGCCGACCTGCTGCCCCGGACGCTGTGGAAGTCGCGGATGCACCCGCGCGAGATGCCGGGGGTCTTCCGGGAGCGCGTCCGGACCCACTGGACCCGCGAGCGCGTGACCCTGGTCGTGACCGGGGTGGTGTGCTTCTACATCACCTACGTCAGCTACCGGAACCTCAAGTCCTTCCTGCCCTTCGTGATGGGCGACACGAAGTACGACCGCGAGCTGCACCTGGTCGACCGGGCCCTGCTGTTCGGGCACGACCCCGCGATCGCGCTGCACGACATGCTCGGCACCGGCTTCTCCGCGCACGTGCTGTCCTACATCTACCTGTGGTTCCTGCCGCTGGTGCCGCTGGCGCTGACGGCCTGGCTGGTGTGGTCGCGCAACATCACCTACGGCTACTGGTTCGCCACCTCCCAGTGCATCGCGTGGTCGCTGGGGACGCTGTCCTACTACGCGCTGCCCACCCTCGGGCCCGGCTTCCAGTACCCCTGGCTCTACGAGGGCCTCCCCGACACCCCGGCCTCGTCGCTGATGCGGTCGTTGTTCTACAGCCGCGACAACGTCCTCCACTCCGGGATCGAGGGCGCCGTGCAGTCGGTCGCCGGCTTCGCGAGCCTGCACTGCGCGATCACCCTGCTGGTCGCGCTGATGGTGCAGTTCACGCTGCGCTCGAAGGTGCTCAAGTGGGTCTTCTGGGTGAACTTCGTGGTCACCCTCTTCGCCACCATCTACTTCGGGTGGCACTACATCTCCGACGACGTGGCCGGGATCATGATCGCCCTGATCTCGTTCTACGTCGGCGGCGTCGCGAGCGGCCAGAAGTTCGACCACCACGGCCTGGCCTCGCACCCGACCACGACGACCTCCGCCGTCCCCGTCGAGCAGGACTGACCAGACCCCGCCGACCCGTCGCTTCTTGACGCGGTGCTGCGCCGACCCGTCGCTTGTTGACGCTCTCCTTCGCCGACCCGTCGCAAGTCGTGCGCGAATTACAACCTTGTAGTTCGTCAAGGCGACACGCCGGTGACTGAAGAAAAAGTTGAGGAAAATGTTTCTTTTGTGACAGAAGAGCACTAGCGTGCTCCGAGTGCCTCGGGTGAAGGGGAAGTCACCCGAGGTCCCTTGATCGAAGTCACGAGAGGTCCGAGACGTGCGTGCACTGGGAATAGCGAGCGCGATCGCTCTCACGATGGTGGTCGGCAGCACCGTGGCCGGCGTGGCCGTCGCCGACGACAACAGCATGCCGTCGCGCCGCGACGTCCACGAGGCACGGGTGGCGGCGCGGGACAAGGCCGAGGACGTCGAGTCCGTGCGGGCCCGGCTCGTGCTCGCCAACCAGCGCCTGCAGTCCTCGGCGCAGGCCGCGGCCCAGGCCGCCGAGGCGTTCAACGGCGCCCGTTGGGAGCTGGCGCAGGCCCGGGCGGCCGCCCGCGACGCTCGGCAGCGTTCCGACATCGCCGCCGCCGACGTCGCGCGCCAGCGCGAGGTGTACGGCGACGCCGTGGTCAGCTCCTACGAGATGGCCCCCGGGCTGACCGCGCTCTCGGCGATCGCGAAGTCCGACGGCATCCAGACCGTCATCGAGCGCGCGACCACGGTCCGCAACGCCGAGGACGCCCTCGACGACCACTACGACGAGTTCCGGGCCGCGGCCACCCTCGCCGACGTGGCGACCCGCCAGGCCCAGGAGGCGAGCGCCGCCGCCACAGCCGCTGCCGAGAAGGCGCGCGCTGCCCGCGACGCCGCCCAGGCCGCTGCCGACTCGGCCGCCGCCGACGCGCAGTCGATCGCCGACGAGAAGTCGCGGCTGATCACGCAGCTCGCGGAGCTGCAGCACGTCAGCGTGCGGCTCGCCGAGCGTCGCCAGGCGGCGCTCGAGGCGAAGGCGGCCGCCGCTGCGGCGGCCGCGGCCCAGCACCAGCAGGAGCTCCTCGAGCAGCAGCAGGCCCAGCAGCAGGCCCAGCAACAGGCCCAGCAGCAGGCCCAGCAGCAAGCCAGCAGCAGCAGGCGTCCAACGGCGGATCGAACGGCGGATCCAGCGGCGGCTCCGGCGGTGGGTCGCACGACAACCCGTCCACCCCCGCCCCGAGCACCCCGCCCCCGCCGCCTGCCCCGCCGGCGCCGCCGGCCCCCGCTTCCGGCGCCCAGGCGGCGATCGCCTTCGCGCGGGCACAGCTCGGCGAGCCCTACGTCTGGGGAGCCGCCGGCCCGAACGCCTGGGACTGCTCGGGGCTCACGATGGGCGCCTGGGGTGCGGGCGGCCGCTCGCTGCCGCACTACTCCGTGGCGCAGTACGAGCAGTCGACGCCGATCTCGGCCTCGAGCCTCCAGCCCGGTGACCTGCTCTTCTGGGGCTCCTCGAGCGACCCGTCCTCGATCTTCCACGTGGCGCTCTACATCGGCGCCGGCCAGATGATCCACGCCCCCCGGACCGGCGAGCCGGTGCAGGTCGCGTCGATGTACTACTGGACCCCGCCGAACTTCTTCGCCCGGCCCTGACCCCGCGCCGTCAACGCGGCTCCAGACCACCTGTGTAGACGGCGTACCCGTGGGTACGTTGTCGCTCATGGCCACCGACACCGCACCCCCGGCAGCGTCTGACGGCACCGAGGCATCTCGCTACGTCCAGCCCGCGATCGACGTGGCCGAGCTGGCCGCCCTCCTCGACGGGAAGTACGCCGAGATCCGCGGGCTGGTCCGCACGAACCTCGCCGAGTACTCCTCCATCCTGGAGGAGGCCGAGACCATGACCCGCGACGAGTTCCGCGAGCGGGTCAAGCAGGTCGTCGTCGAGATGGCCTCGACCGGCCAGACCGGCATGGGCTTCCCCGAGGAGTACGGCGGCGGTGGCGACATCGGCGCGTCGGTCGCGGCCTTCGAGACGCTGGCGTACGGCGACCTCTCGGTGCTGGTGAAGGTCGGTGTCCAGTTCGGGCTGTTCGGCGGCGCGATCCTCCAGCTCGGCACCGAGGAGCACCACAAGGCCTACCTCCCCGACCTGATCACCGGCAGGCTGATGGGCTGCTTCGCGATGACCGAGACCGGGCACGGCTCCAACGTGCAGGCGCTCGGCACGGTGGCGACGTACGACGTGGCGACGCAGGAGTTCGTCATCACGACGCAGGGCGAGCAGGCCCGCAAGGACTACATCGGCAACGCCGCGAAGCACGCCGAGGTCGCCGTGGTCTTCGCCCAGCTCGAGGTGGGCGGCACCTCCGAGGGGGTGCACGCGTTCGTGGTCCCCGTCCGGGAGGACGGGCGGCCGTGCCCGGGCGTCCGGATCGAGGACGACGGCGCCAAGATGGGGCTCAACGGCGTCGACAACGGCCGGCTCTGGTTCGACGGCGTCCGGGTGCCGCGGACGGCGCTGCTCAACCGGTTCGCCGACGTCACCCCGGCGGGGGTGTACGAGAGCGAGATCGAGAACCCCAACCGGCGCTTCTTCACCATGCTCGGCACCCTCGTCCAGGGCCGCGTCTGCGTCGGCGGCGCGGGGATCAACGCCGCCAAGGTCGCGCTGACCATCGCGGTGAAGTACGCCCTGCAGCGCCGGCAGTTCGAGGCGAGCTCGGAGGACGAGGAGGAGCTGCTCCTCGACTACGGCATGCACCAGCGCCGGCTGTTCCCGCTGCTGGCCCGGACCTACGCGCTGCACTTCGCCCAGGAGGTGGTGGCCTCCCAGCTGCACGACGTCTTCTCGGGGATCGCCGACGACGAGCACACCCGCCGCGAGCTCGAGTCGCGGGCGGCCGGCACCAAGGCGCTCGGCACCTGGCACGCGACCCGCACCATCCAGGAGTGCCGCGAGGCCTGTGGTGGAGCGGGCTACCTCTCGGTCAACCGGTTCGCCGCGCTCAAGGCCGACACCGACGTCTTCACCACCTTCGAGGGCGACAACCACGTGCTGCTGCAGCTGGTCGCCAAGGGGCTGCTCACCGACTACGCCAGCGAGTTCGAGGACATGGACCAGTTCGGCATGGTCCGCTTCGTCGCCGGCATGGCGGTCGAGACCGTGATCGAGAAGACCAACGTCCACAAGCTGCTGGAGCGGATCAAGGACGTCCTCCCCGGTGGCGACCAGTGGGACCAGGAGGCCGGGCTGCTGGACCCGGACTACCAGCTGGCCATGCTCCGCTTCCGCGAGGAGCACATGCTGGCCGGGGTGGCCCGGCGGCTCAAGCGCGGCATCGACCAGAAGATGAACCCCGGCGTCGTCTTCTCCCGCGTGCAGGACCACGTGATCGCGGCGGCCAACGCCCACGTCGAGCGGCTGGTGCTCGAGGCCTTCGTGGCGAAGGCGCGCTCGCTCCCCGACGGGGACCTGAAGGTCGCGGTCAACCTGCTCTGCGACCTGCACGCCCTGAGCACGATCGAGGCGGACCGGGCCTGGTTCATGGAGCACGGACGGCTCACGGTGGTGCGGTCCAAGGCGATCAGCCGCGAGATCAACAGCCTGTGCCGCAAGATCCGTCCGCTGGCCGGGGACCTCGTCGACGCGTTCGGCGTACCCGCGGAGATGCTGCGCTCACCGGACCTGATCGCCGACTGATGCTCCCCGGCCGAGCATGAGGATCCCCGGCCTCGGCTCCTGGAGCGAGGACCCGCTGTGGGGCGCGTTCTACGACTGGACCGTCGAGCACCCGGTCCCCGGCGGCCTGCTCTGGCGGGCGGGCATCGGCAGCGACCTGGGGCTGCTCTACGACGCGGCCGCCGAGATCGGCCGCCAGCCGGCGGGCGCTCGCATCCTCGACGTCCCGTGCGGCGGCGGTGTCGCGCTGCGCGGGCTGCGGCCGGGCCAGGGCGTGGAGTACGTCGCCGCCGACATCTCCCCGACCATGCTCGACCGCACGCTGGCGAGCGCCCGGCGGCGCGGGGTGGACGACCAGGTCACCACCCGGCCGGCGGACGTGGAGGCGCTGCCGTTCGAGGACGGCTCCTTCGACCTGGTGGTCTCGTTCACCGGGCTGCACTGCTTCCCGGACCCGGCGCGGGCGATCGTCGAGATCGTGCGGGTGCTCCGGCCGGGTGGGGTCGTCACCGGCAGCGCGCTGCTCAACGACACCGGGCTGCGCTACGCGCCGGTCCGCGCCGCCGGCAGGCTGGCCGGGCTGCTCGGCCCGGGGTGCACCGGCGAGCAGGTGGTGAGCTGGCTGGCCGCCCACGGGGTCGGCGAGGTGAGCCTGGAGACGAGCGGGGCGATCGGCTACTTCAGGGGCGTCAGGCGCGGCTGAGGGCCCCGCGGCCCGAAATGACAGGACGCCGCCCCGAGGGACGGCGTACCTGATCGGGCTGGGCTGCCTCAGTGGGCGACGGGCGCCTTCTTCGCGCGCTCGAAGGACGCCTGGACCTCGGCCTCGGCCTCGGTGCGGCCGACCCACTCGGCGCCCTCGACGGACTTGCCGGGCTCGAGGTCCTTGTAGACCTCGAAGAAGTGCTGGATCTCGAGGCGGTCGAACTTCGAGACGTGGTTGATGTCGCGCAGGTGCTCGAGGCGCGGGTCGTGGGTCGGGACGCAGAGCACCTTGTCGTCGCCGCCGGCCTCGTCGGTCATCCGGAACATGCCGATCGCGCGGCACTTGATCAGGCAGCCGGGGAACGTCGGGGCCTGCAGGATGACGAGCGCGTCGAGCGGGTCGCCGTCCTGGCCCAGGGTGTTCTCGATGTAGCCGTAGTCCTCGGGGTACGCGGTCGACGTGAAGAGCATGCGGTCGAGGCGGATACGGCCAGTCTCGTGGTCGACCTCGTACTTGTTGCGCGAACCCTTGGGGATCTCCACGAGTACGTCGAACTCCAGCACGTCTTCCTCCGCGATCGTCATCGGCCGCCCGGGCCGGTTGTCGGTGTGGGCCCCTCGAACGGGCCGGATGACAGTCTCGCGCACAATGTGCGCAAACGCGCACTCGGAGAGGGGGAACGGTGGCTGGACGTGACACACGCCACGCTCGGCGGTCGGGCGACCGTTTCCTGCGGTGGTTCCCGATCGTGCTGGTGCTCGTGCTGCTGGCCGCCGCAGCCGCCTCCTACCGGTTCGAGCTCGGCCCCCGCTGGTTCGGCCTGGAGGCGGCCGACCCGGTCACGAACCCGGCCGCGGTGGCGCCGCCCGAGGGGCTGGCCCTGCCCGAGCCGGACGCGCCGGCGCCGGTCGCCGCCTCGACCGACGCCTCGTCCCCGCTGGACGCGGCGAAGGTACGCCGGGCCCTGGCCGGCGCGCTGGGCGACCCGGACCTCGGACCGCACGTGCTGGCCGCCGTCGCGCAGCTGGACGACGCGACCCCGGTCTTCACCCGGGGGGCGGGCGTGGCCATGCCGGCCTCCACGATGAAGCTGATGACCACCACCGCCGCGCTCGCGACGATGGGCCCGGACCACACCTTCTCCACGCGGGTCGTCGACGGCGGCGGCAACCGGATCGTGCTGGTCGGCGGTGGCGACCCGTTCCTCGCCAGCCGGCCCGCCGGCGACACGGCGTACCCCCGCCGGGCGGACGTGGTGACCCTGGCCCGCGCCACCGCCCGCGCGCTGCGCGCCGACGGCACCCGCCGGGTGCACCTGGAGTACGACGCCTCGCTCTTCACCGGTCCGCGGGTCGACCCGCACTGGCCGGACGACTACGTGCCCGACGGGGTGGTCGCGCCCATCAGTGCCCTCTGGGTCGACGAGGGTCGGCCCGCGACCGGGCTCGGCCGGGTCGCGGACCCGCCGGCGGCCGCCGCGGCCGCCTTCGCCGCGGCGCTGGACCGGTCCGGGATCAAGGTCGTCGGCGACCCCCGCCCCGGCCGGGCGGACGCCGAGGCGGCCCCGCTGGCGAGCGTCGAGAGCGCGCCGCTGTCCGAGATCGTCGAGCAGGTCCTCTCGGTCAGCGACAACGAGGGCGCCGAGGTCCTCGGCCACCACGTCGGCATCGCCACCGGTGGCAGCGGCAGCTTCGCGGACGGGGCGCGCGGCGTGACCCGGGCCCTCGACGCGCTCGGGGTGCCGCTGCGCGGCGCCGAGGTGTACGACGGCAGCGGCCTGTCCCGCGAGGACCGCCTCGCGCCGGGCACCCTGGCCGCGGTGCTGTCGCTCGCCGCGTCCGAGGAGCACCCGGAGCTGCGTGCGGTCGTCAGTGGCCTGCCGGTCGCGGGGTTCTCGGGCTCGCTGGAGACCCGGTTCGAGGACGCGGCGCCGCAGGGGCGTGGCCGGGTGCGGGCCAAGACCGGGACGCTCACCGGCGTGAGCGCGCTGGCCGGGGTGGCCACGGACCTGGACGGGAACCCGATGGTCTTCGTGCTGGTGGCCGACCGGGTCGCCCTCGAGGACACCCTGGACGCCCGGGAGGCGCTGGACGCGCTCGCCGCGGGCCTCGGCGCCTGCCACTGCGGGCGCTGAGCACCCCGCCCGGGTTTCCCGACGCGGGTACGGTCGGTCCATGACGAACAACCCGGCCCCGGCCATGGTCGACTGGGACCTCGCGGTCTCGTTCGGTTCCCGCGTCGCCGGCGAGGGCCCGGTCGTGACCCGCGAGGAGGCCGTCGCCGCGGTCGCCGAGCTGCGCGCCGGGGCGGACCGCTCGACCGGGCTGGTCCGCGAGTTCACCGGCCTGGTCGCCGAGGAGCGCACCGCACCCGTCGTGGTCGTCGACCGGCCGGGCTGGATCCAGGCCAACGCCGACAGCTTCGCCACCATCCTCGGGCCCGTCATCGAGCAGCTCGCCGCGAAGAAGCGCCCGCCCACCGGCCTGGCGCTCACCGTCGGGGCGAAGGTCACCGGTGCCGAGGTGGGCGGCCTGCTGGGCTTCCTGGCCGGCAAGGTGCTGGGCCAGTTCGACCCGTTCTTCGGCGACACCGGGCGGCTGCTGCTGGTCGCCCCCAACATCGTGCACGTCGAGCGTGAGCTCAACGCGCTCCCGCAGGACTTCCGGCTCTGGGTGTGCCTGCACGAGGAGACCCACCGGGTGCAGTTCACCGCGGTGCCCTGGATGCGCGACCACCTCTTCGGCGAGATGCAGCGCATCGCCGAGACCATCGAGCCGCAGCGGCTGCTCGACGACGGGTTCAAGCGGGTGACCGAGGCGCTCAAGGGTGGCGGCGGCAGCCTCATCGACGCGATCGGCACCCCGGAGCAGAAGGAGATCGTCGACCGGGTCACCGGAGTCATGTCGCTGCTCGAGGGCCATGCCGACGTCGTGATGGACGGCGTGGGCCCCACGGTGATCCCGAGCGTCTCCGAGATCCGCCGCAGCTTCGACCAGCGCCGCAAGGGTGTCGGCGCGCTGGACCGGATCCTGCGGAGGCTGCTCGGCCTCGACGCCAAGATGGCGCAGTACCGCAACGGCGCGGCGTTCGTCCGCGGCGTCGTCGGCAAGGTGGGCATGCACGAGTTCAACGCCGTCTGGGACCGCCCGGAGAACCTCCCCTCGAAGGCGGAGATCGCGGACCCGGCGGCCTGGGTGTCCCGGGTCCTGTGACCCGGTCGCTCCGGCGATGAGCCTGCACCCGGCGGTCGCGGCCGTCCGGCTCGGCGTACGCCGCCACCTCGCCGACGTCGAGCCCGGCAGCACCGTGGTGGTGGCCTGCTCCGGCGGTGCCGACTCGCTGGCCCTGCTGGCCGCGACCGTGTTCGAGGGGGAGAAGGCCGGCTGGCAGGTCGTGGGGGCCACCATCGACCACGGGCTGCAGCCCGGCTCGGCCGAGCACGCCGCGCACGTCGTCGCCCAGATGGCCACGCTCGGTGCGGGCGAGACGCTCAGCGCCCGGGTGCAGGTCGACGGCGGGGGACTGGGACCGGAGGCGGCGGCCCGGCGGGCGCGGTACGCCGTGCTCGACCAGGTCGCGGAGCGCGCCGGCGCGGCCGTGGTCCTCCTCGGACACACCCGCGACGACCAGGCGGAGACGGTCCTGCTGGGGCTCACCCGGGGCTCCGGCGGCCGCTCGGTCGCCGGCATGCGGCGCGCCTTCGACCGCTACCGGAGGCCGCTGCTCGACGTCTCCCGCGACGACACCGTGACGGCCTGCCAGGTGCAGGGCATCGAGTTCTGGGAGGACCCGCACAACCACGACCGGGGCTTCACCCGGGTCCGGGTCCGCCGGACCGTGCTGCCGCTGCTCGAGCAGGAGCTGGGGCCCGGCGTGGCGACCACCCTGGCCCGCACGGCCGACCAGCTGCGCGACGACATGGACTTCCTCGACGACCTCGCGGAGGCGGACTGGGTGGAGCTGCGGGACGAGGACGGGTCGCTGCCCGTGGACCCGCTTGCCGGCCGGCCCGGCCCGGTCCGCCGTCGGGTCCTGCGCCTGGCCGCCCTCGCCGCCGGGGCGCCCTCGGCCGAGCTGTTCCACGACCACGTCCTGGGCATGGACGCCCTGCTGACCGACTGGCACGGCCAGAAGTGGATCGACCTGCCCGGTCACCTGCGCTGTGCCCGTCGCACGGGCCGGCTGCACTTCCTCCGACACGGGGAGCCCGAGTCGCGCTAGGTTGCCTCAGTTCTGTCACTGAGGATCGGGGGGATCCGGTGCGTCGTGTGCGTGGGTGTCTGATCGCGGTCGTGGTGGCGACCGTGGCTTCGCTGACGGTCGGTGTCACGCCCGCCGTGGCAGCCGACGCGGTCAGCACGGCGCCACCGACCATCACCGGGGTCGTCGCGGTCGGGCAGACGGCGCACGCCGAGCCCGGCGCCTGGGACCGCGAGGGGCTGGACTTCACCTACGGCTGGCTCCTCGACGGGGCGCCGGTCGACGGCGCCACGGGGCCGGACTACGTGCCGCCCGCGACCGACCAGGGGCACCTGCTGAGCGTGCGCGTCGTGGCGGTTCAGGACGGCGCGCCGGTCGGGGAGGCCACGTCGGACGCCGTCACCGTGCTCGGCGAGGCGCCCGTGGCCACGTCCCCGCCGGTCATCACGGGTGACAGCGACGTCGGTGGCGTGCTGCAGGTCTCGCCCGGGACGTGGAGTCGGCCCGACCTCTCGTTCACGTACCAGTGGCTGCGCGACGGCGAGCCGATCGCCGACGCCACGGCCCCGTCGTACACCGTCGACCGGGCAGGACTGGTGCCGCGACCTCGCCGTCGTCGTGACGGCGACCGAGCAGGGGTACGCCGACGGCGTCGCCACCTCGTCCGCGTTCCGGACCTCCTGCCGGATCATCGAGTGCTGCATGCCCACCGAGCTCAGGCTGCGCCTGGTCGCACGAGGTGGTGACCCCGCGCCAGCACCCGAGGCTCAAGGTCCGGGTCCTCACCCCTGGCAACGCCACCCCGAGGTCGGGCACCCTCAAGGTCCGCGTCGAGGGCGGCCGCGGCCGGACCGTGCACCTGCGGCCGTCGGACCACGGGCGCCTGACGATCCGGTTGCCCCGCCAGCACGTCGGCCGCCACCGGGTGCTGGTGCGCTTCGACGCGCCCCCGTCCTCGCCGTTCTTCGACTCCAGCAACACGACCCTGCTGCGCGTCTCGGCACGAGGGTGACGTCGCGCATCCGCGACCTCATCATGACGGACACCGGCGCGGCGGACGCCCGCCCGAGCGTGGCCGCACTGCCTGCCTCTAGGCTCTGCCCCATGGACGCGTCCCACGTCGAGAACGACCTCGTGAACGTGCTGTTCACCGAGAAGCAGATCCAGGACCGGCTCGGCGAGCTCGCCCGCGAGATCGAGGCCGACTACGAGGGCAAGGAGCTGCTCATCGTCGGCATCCTCCGGGGTGCCGTCATGGTCATGGCCGACCTCGCCCGCAGCTTCAGCCGGCACGTCGAGATGGACTGGATGGCGATCTCGTCGTACGGCTCCGGCACCAAGTCCAGCGGAGTCGTGCGGATCCTCAAGGACCTCGACACCGACATCTCGGGGCGGCACGTGGTCATCGTCGACGAGATCATCGACACCGGCCTGACGCTGTCCTGGCTCACCTCGAACCTCAGCTCCCGCACCCCCGCCAGCGTCGAGATCTGCACCCTGCTGCGCAAGCCCGAGGCGCTGCAGATGCCGGTCGACGTGAAGTACGTGGGCTGGGACATCCCCAACGAGTTCGTGGTCGGCTACGGCCTCGACTACCGGGAGAAGTACCGCAACCTGCGCGACATCGGCACGCTCGCGCCGCACGTCTACTCCTGATCTGTTCCCGCTCGCGGGCACTTGCCTGCGAGAATGAGCGTTGTCGACGTTGTGTACCGTCGTCAGTTCAGTTGATCGTCCGCGCATGAGTCCGCGCGGGCGGCATGGTCGTGTCGAGAGAAGCCTGTGAAGCGTCTAGTCAAGGGTCCGTGGCTGTGGATCGTCGTCGCCGTGGTCGGCGTCCTCCTCGCCCTGCAGTACCTCGCCCCCAACGGGGGGTACGACGAGGTCGAAACGTCCCAGCTCGAGTCCTACATCAACAAGGGCGAGGTCAAGGAGATCACCTTCATCGGAGGTGACCAGCAGATCCAGGCCACCCTCGACGACGGCGTCCGCGACGACGGCGACAAGGTCAGCGCCTACTGGGTGGCCGGCCAGCAGCAGGGCATCATCAACGAGGTCGACCGGCAGGTCGCCAAGGGCACGATCGAGCAGTCGAACTCCAAGATCGCCAAGCCGAGCGTGATCGGGTCGTTCCTGTTCTCGGTGCTCCCGTTCGTGGTGATCTTCCTGGTGTTCCTGTGGCTGCTGAACAACATGCAGGGCGGCGGCGGTCGCGGCGTCATGCAGTTCGGCAAGTCCAAGGCCAAGCTGATCTCCAAGGACATGCCCAAGACGACGTTCACCGACGTCGCCGGCTGTGACGAGGCCATCGAGGAGCTCGGGGAGATCAAGGAGTTCCTCCAGGAGCCCGCGAAGTTCCAGGCCGTCGGCGCCAAGATCCCCAAGGGCGTGCTGCTCTACGGCCCGCCCGGTACCGGCAAGACCCTGCTCGCCCGCGCCGTCGCGGGTGAGGCCGGCGTGCCGTTCTACTCGATCTCCGGCTCCGACTTCGTCGAGATGTTCGTCGGTGTGGGTGCCTCCCGCGTGCGTGACCTGTTCGAGCAGGCCAAGGAGAACGCCCCCGCGATCGTCTTCATCGACGAGATCGACGCCGTCGGTCGCCACCGCGGCGCCGGCATGGGCGGCGGCCACGACGAGCGTGAGCAGACGCTCAACCAGCTGCTGGTGGAGATGGACGGCTTCGACGTGCGCGGCGGCGTCATCCTGATCGCGGCCACCAACCGCCCCGACGTCCTCGACCCCGCGCTGCTGCGCCCCGGACGCTTCGACCGCCAGATCGGCGTCGACGCCCCCGACCTGGCCGGCCGTCACATGATCCTCAAGGTCCACTCGCGTGGGAAGCCGATGGCTCCGGACATCGACCTGCTGTCGATCGCACGGCGCACCCCCGGCTTCACCGGTGCCGACCTGGCCAACGTCCTGAACGAGGCGGCCCTGCTGACCGCCCGGCAGAACCAGAAGCTGATCGGCAACCAGGCCCTCGACGAGGCGATCGACCGCGTCATCGCCGGCCCGCAGCGCAGCTCCCGCCTGATGAGCGAGAAGGAGAAGCTGATCACGGCGTACCACGAGGGCGGCCACGCCCTGGTGGCCGCGGCGCTGCCCGGGACCGACCCGGTCCACAAGATCACGATCCTGCCGCGGGGCCGGGCCCTGGGCTACACGATGGTGCTGCCCGACGAGGACAAGTACTCCCAGACCCGCTCGGAGATGCTCGACAAGCTGGCCTACATGCTCGGCGGCCGCGCCGCCGAGGAGATGGTCTTCCACGACCCGACCACCGGCGCCGGCAACGACATCGAGAAGGCGACCAACCTGGCCCGGGCCATGGTCACCCAGTTCGGCATGACCGAGCGTCTCGGCGCCATCAAGCTCGGCGAGTCCAACTCCGAGCCGTTCCTGGGCCGCGACCTGGGCCACCAGCGCAACTACTCCGAGGACGTCGCCGCCAAGGTCGACGAGGAGACCAAGAAGCTCCTCGCGACCGCCCACCAGGAGGCGTTCGACATCCTGGAGGAGAACCGCGACGTGCTCGACCACCTCGTCCTCGAGCTCCTGGACAAGGAGACGCTGGACAAGGAGCAGGTCGCCGGCATCTTCGAACCGCTGCTGCGCCGCCCGGCCCGCCCCGCCTGGACCGGCTCGCCGACCCGCAGCCCCTCGGAGCTGCCGCCGGTCGAGATCCCGCAGGAGATCCGCGACCGGGCCGCGGCGAACGGCTCCGCGCCGGCCGAGGCCGGGACGATCCTGACGCCTCCCGGCTCGGGTGGCGACGTGCACGGCGACCCCGGCACCTCGGGCCCCGGGCATCCGGGACCGGGACTCCCGCCGCGATGACCGACCCGATCCGGATGGCCCCCCCGGCGCCGGAAGCGGTCCCGGACTTCGACGCCGCCCGCGCGGAGGCGGCGGTCCGTGAGCTGCTGATCGCGATCGGGGAGGACCCCGAGCGCGAGGGGCTGCACGACACCCCGGCCCGCGTGGCCCGGGCGTACGCCGAGCTCACCGCCGGGCTGCGGCAGAAGCCCGAGGAGGTGCTCACCACCACCTTCGACATCGGCCACGACGAGATGGTGCTGGTGCGCGACATCGAGCTGTGGTCGATGTGCGAGCACCACCTGGTGCCCTTCACCGGGGTCGCACACGTCGGCTACATCCCGTCCGAGAGCGGCAAGATCACCGGGCTGTCCAAGCTGGCCCGCCTCGTCGACGTGTACGCCAAGCGACCCCAGGTCCAGGAGCGCCTGACGACCCAGGTCGCCGACGCCCTGATGGAGATCCTCGAGCCCCGCGGCGTCATCGTCGTGATCGAGGCCGAGCACCTCTGCATGACGATGCGGGGGGTCCGCAAGGCCGGAGCCCGGACCATCACCTCCGCGGTGCGCGGCATGATGCACAACGCCGCCACCCGCTCCGAGGCGATGTCGCTGATCAACCGCGGGCACTGATGCCCGCGCCGGCCTCGCTGTTCGCCCCGCTGGGGCGACCCCGGCTGATGGGCGTCGTCAACGTCACGCCCGACTCGTTCTCGGACGGCGGCCGCTGGGCCGAGCCGGACGCCGCGATCGCGCACGGGCACGACCTGCTCGCCGACGGGGCCGACATCCTGGACATCGGCGGTGAGTCCACCCGCCCCGGTGCCACCCGACCCCTGGTCGAGGAGGAGCTGGACCGGGTGGTGCCGGTCATCCGGGCCCTCGCCGCGACCGGCGCCCTGGTCTCGGTCGACACGATGCGCTCCGAGGTCGCCGAGGCGGCCCTGGCCGTCGGCGCCGGCCTCGTCAACGACGTGTCCGGCGGCCTGGCCGACCCACGGATGCACGCCGTGGTGGCCGACGCCGGGGCGGCGTACGTCGCCATGCACTGGCGGGCGCACAGTGACCAGATGGGCGACTTCGCGCGCTACGACGGCCCCGGCGGAGTGGTCGCCGCGGTCTGCGAGGAGCTCGCGCGCCGGGTCGACGCCATGCTGGCCGCCGGGATCGCGCCGGACCGGATCGTCCTCGACCCCGGCCTGGGCTTCGCCAAGCGGGCCGAGCACAACTGGGAGCTCCTGGCGGGGCTCGACCGGGTGAGTGCGCTCGGACACCCGGTGCTGGTCGGGGCGAGCCGCAAGTCCTTCCTCGGCTCGCTGCTGGCCGACGCGGAGGGGAAGCCGCGCCCGGTCGACCGGCGTGAGGATGCCAACACCGCCGTCTCGGTCCACCTCGCCCAGCAGGGCGTCTGGGGCATCCGGGTGCACGACGTGCGCGCCAGCCGGGACGCCGTAGCCGTCGTGGCACGGCTCGCGGCCGAGACGCGGAAACCCACCGAGCAGGAGGCACTGTGACCGACGAGCTGGCCGTGCTGGGCATCGAGTGCTTCGGCCACCACGGGGTCTTCGACTTCGAGCGCCGGGAGGGACAGACCTTCGTCGTCGACCTCGTCCTGGGCCTCGACATCAGTCCCGCGGCGGCCTCCGACGACTTGCGCGACACCGTCGACTACGGAAGTCTCGTGGCCGCGGTGAAGGCCGCCGTTGAGAAAGATCCGGTCGACCTGATCGAGACCCTCGTCGTGCGCATCGCGGACGTCTGCCTCTTGGACGCCCGTGTTGAATGGGCGCGGGTCACGGTTCACAAGCCGGACGCACCCATCGAGGCGACGTTCGCGGACGTCGCCCTGACGATCACCCGGACACGTGAGGGCGAGAAGTGACTGAGACCCCCAACCCGAACATCATCGACGCCGACACGCTGACCGGTGAGATGCGGCCGATCCGTCGGGCGGTGCTGGCGCTGGGGTCCAACCTGGGGGAGCGGATGGCCAGCCTGCAGGGCGCCGTGAACGCGATCGCCGACACCCCCGACGTCTGGGTCACCGGCGTCTCGCCCGTCTACGAGACCGAGCCGGTCGACAGCCCCGAGGGCGCCAAGAACTACCTGAACGCCGTCGTCCTCATCGACACCACCCTGGCCGCCACCCGGCTGATGGACCGCGCGCTGGCCATCGAGGACGCCTTCGAGCGGGAGCGCAGCGACGTCAAGAACGCCCCCCGCACCCTGGACGTCGACCTGATCGTGGTGGGCGACCGTCGCAACGACGACGACTTCCTCCGGCTGCCGCACCCGCGGGCCGCCGAGCGCGCCTTCGTGCTGCAGCCCTGGCACGACCTCGAGCCGGAGGCCGAGTTCCCCGAGCGGGGCCCGATCGCGGTGCTGCTGGAGAAGGTCGACCGGAGCGGACTGTCGCGGCGGGACGACCTCCTCCTCGAGATCCAGTGACCTCCGACCCGTCCGGCGAGGAGCCGTCGGGCGGGCACCTCCGCCCCACCTCCCCGGCCGTGCTCACGGCCTGGGCGGTCATCGGCCTCGTCGGCGGCTGGCTGTTCCACCCGATGATGGAGCGGGTCCGTGGCAGCGCCCCGGTGGTGACCTGGACCCAGCCGCTGGCCCTGTTCCTCGGGGCCGCGATCGTGGGCGCCACCGCGTGGGGCACCTGGCGCACGGTGCACGTCCGCCGCGAGCCGCTCGAGCCGCACCGGGCGGTGAACCGGCTCGTCCTCGCCCGCTCCTGCGCCTACGTGGGCGCACTGGTGGCCGGGGGCTACGCCGGGTACGCCGTGTCCTGGCTGGGCGTGGAGGCCGAGCTGGCGTCCCAGCGGGCGTGGCGCTCGCTGGCCGCGGCGATCGCCGGTGTGGCGATCACCATCACAGCAGTCCTCCTCGAGCGAGCGTGTCGCGTCCGTTCCGACGACGACACGACATAACCTGCTATTCATGCCCTCCCCGTCGACACCGGCCCCCTCCAGTCGGGCCCCCAAGGCCCGTCGCCGGCAGCGGAGCGTTCGGCTCACCGTTGCTGTCGCACTCCTCGTGATCGCGGCGCTGCTCGTCACCGGCGCCGTCCTCAGCAGCTCGTGGCTGGTCCTCGTGCTCGCTGCCGGGCTCGGCGTCGCCCTGGGCGCCGCCGCCACCCGCATCACGCACTCCGAGCTGATGGAGACGCGACGCGAGGCGGCACGCGACCGCGCGGAGCAGGCGCAGGCCTACCGTGACCTCACCGTGGCCCGCACCGCCGAGCACGCCGCCTTCGCCGAGACGATGGAGTCGCGGATCGCGGCCCACGAGTCGGCGATCGGGGAGCTCGAGGTCGCGCTGACCTCGGCCCAGAAGCGCGCCGCCGAGGCCACCCGCAAGATGAACGCCGAGGCCCGGCGGGCCGACGTGGCCGAGCGTGAGGGCCTCGACAAGTCCACCCGCCTCGACGAGGCCGAGCAGCGCGCCGCGGAGGCCATCGTCCGGGTCGCCGAGCTCGAGGGGGAGATCGACGTCCTCAAGGCCGAGCTGCTCGCCTGGCAGACCGCCCCCGCGCGCCGCCACGCCTGATCGACCCGTCGCTCGTTGGCGTCGTAGGCACGCCGACCCGTCGCTTGTCGACGTCGCAAGCACATCGACCCGCCCGCAGTTCCTGTGGGCGGGTCGGCGCATTTCCGGGTACTACGGCAGAATCGACGTTCGTGATCCCCGAGGACTCCCGTTTCGAGAGCGACCCCGACCTCGTCATCCGATCGGAGCTCGGCACCGACCCGGGTCTGCCCGAGGGCTGGGAGGTCGGCACCCCCGACCCCGCCGACCGCTTCGACGTCGCGCGCCTGACCCACCTGCTGCGCGCGCACGAGCGCCACGGCCGCGGCTGGGCCGCCGCCGGCGTGGACGACGTCCTCGTCGAGGTCTCCGAGCACGGCCTGCGGATGCGCGAGAACGTCGTGGTCCGCGACGCCGCCGGCGAGATCCGCGCCTGGGGCAGCGTCCACGACCGCTCGGTGGGGCGGATGCTGTTCGTCCACATCGTCGAGCGCGGCCTGCCGGACGACCTCGAGAAGAAGTGCTCGGACGTCCTCGTCGAGTGGGCGGTCGGCCAGGCTCGCGCGGTCGGCGCCGCCAGGGGCCTGGAGACCCAGCAGATCGACACCGGGGCGTTCGCCGACGACGAGCGCCAGCACGCCTGGCTCGCGGACGCGGGCTTCAAGCGGGTGCGCACCTGGTGGCAGATGAGCCGCCCGGTCACCCCGGACGAGGCGTCGCTGACCGGCTCGCCCGACCACTGGGAGCTGGACGGCGTGGTGTTCCGGGTGGTCCGGCGTGCCGGCGGCGGCATGCCCGACGAGGGTGACCTGCGCGAGGTCCACGAGGTCCTCGAGGGCGCGTTCGTCGACCACTTCAACTCCAGCGAGGAGACCTTCGAGGAGTTCCTGTTCCGGCTCCGGGAGGACCCCGGCCACCGCTGGGACCACTGGTGGCTGGCGGAGCTGACCGAGGGCGAGACCCCGCAGCCGGTCGGGGCCCTGGTGGGCACCGTCAGCGAGAGCTCCTCAGGCCCGGACGGCTCCTACGTCTCCTACCTCGGCGTGCTCGAGGCGGCCCGGGGACGCGGGGTCGCCAAGGGGCTGCTGCGCACGATCATCGCCGACGCCGCGGCCCGCGGCCGGGACCGCGTCGGGCTCGAGGTCGACGCCGACTCACCCACCGGCGCGGCCGGGCTCTACACCTCGATGGGCTGGAAGACGAAGTACGTCACCGAGTCCTGGCACCGCGACGTCCCGGTGATCCCGCCCCGCGGCTAGGAGCTGCCTGCCCCGGTCACTCGGCCAGGGAGGCGCGCAGCGCCCGGTGGATCCCGTTGGGGGTGAGCACGCCGACGAACTGCGCGCCCTGCTTCACGGCCACCATCGGCTTGTCCTCGCGCAGCAGCACGGCGAGCGCCTCCTCCAGCGTCGAGTCGACGTCGATGGCCGCGCCGAGGTCGCCGGTGCGTACGCCGTCGAGCGGCTCGAGGTGGGCGGGGTCGATCGGCGTCACCGCCAGCCGGCGCAGCCCGCGCGTCGAGCCCACGAAGTCGGACACGAAGTCGTCGGCCGGCCGGCCCAGCAGGTCGGCGGGGGAGGCGTACTGCGCCAGGCGCCCGCCGCCGGCGAAGATCGCGACCCGGTCGCCCATCCGCACCGCCTCGTCGATGTCGTGGGTGACCAGCACGACCGTCTTGCCCAGCTCGTGCTGGAGGCGCAGGAACTCGTCCTGCAGCCGCACCCGCACCACGGGGTCGACGGCCCCGAACGGCTCGTCCATGAGCAGCACCGGCGGGTCCGCGGCCAGGGCCCGGGCCACGCCCACCCGCTGCTGCTCACCGCCCGAGAGCTGGTGCGGGTAGCGGTCGGCGTACGTCGCGGGGTCGAGCCCGACCATCTCCATCAGCTCGTGGGCACGCTGCCGTGCCTTCGCCTTCGACTCGCCGTACAGCAACGGCACGGTCATCACGTTCGTGACGATCTTCTGGTGCGGGAACAGGCCCACCTGCTGGATGACGTAGCCGATCCCGCGCCGCAGGTCGACGGGGTTCTGCCGGGTGACGTCACGGCCGTCGATCTCGATCGTGCCCGTGGTCGGCTCGATCAGCCGGTTGATCATCTTCAGCGTGGTCGACTTGCCGCAGCCCGACGGGCCCACCAGGCAGACCAGCTCGCCGCGGCCGACCTCGAGGTCGAGCTCGCGGACCGCGACGGTCCCGTCGGCGTACGTCTTCCCGACCCCGGGAGCCGGATCATCGGCTCGGGCGCGGACCGGTCGACGGCCTCGACGTCGGGGGAGCCGGTAACGTCCATGCGGTGACCCTACTCGCGGCAGCGACCGCCGTCGGTGAGCCGAGCTGCTACAGCAGGCTCACCAACGAGTGGGTCTGCCTGCAGTACGTGCAGGACCGGCAGACCGAGATCGTCGACGCGACCACGCCAGCACCTCCAGATCACCGTCGACGGCCGTGATCCTCGGCGTCGCTCATCGCCTTCCCGATGGCGCTCGTGGCGCGCCGCTTCCCGCGCCTGGAGTCGTCGATCCTCGGGGTCAGCACCGGCATCTACACGATCCCGTCGCTGGCGCTCTTCCCGCTGCTGGTGCCCTTCACCGGGATCACCGCGACGACCGTGGTGATCGGCCTGGCGCTCTACGCCCTCACGGTGCTCGTGCGCAGCATGCTCGAGGGACTGCGCTCGGTGCCCGACGACGTGCGGGAGTCCGCGACCGGCCTGGGGTACGGCGCCGGGCCGGCTGCTGCTCAAGGTCGAGCTGCCGCTGGCGCTGCCGGTGATCATGGCCGGCCTGCGGGTCGCCACCGTGTCGACGGTGGCGCTGACCACGGTGGGCTCGCTGGTCGCGTACGGCGGCCTCGGCAACCTGATCAAGGACGGCGTGCTCACGAACTTCCGGGCCGAGCTGTTCACCGCCTCGGTCCTGTGCGTGGTCCTCGCCGTCCTGCTCGACGCGGTGCTGGTGGTGGCGCAGTGGCTGATGACGCCGTGGACCCGGGGAGCGCGCGCATGAACATCTTCGCCGACACCTGGACCTACCTCACCGACCTCTCGCACTGGCAGGGCGAGGGCGGCATGCTCCAGCTCCTGGTCCAGCAGCTGCTGCTCAGCGTCACCGCGCTCGCGATCGCGGTGGCGCGTGGGGCTGCCCGGTCGCGATGTGGCTGGGCCACCTCGGTCGCGGCGGCTTCCTGGCCATCAACATCTCCAACGTCGGCCGGGCGATGCCGACCTTCGCCCTGCTGGCCCTCCTGGTCACCGCCGACCTCCCGGGCGTGGCGACGTTCGGTCCGTACGGGCGGGCCGGACTGGCCACGCTGATCGCGCTGACGCTCTTCGCCCTGCCGCCGATCATCACCAACGGCTACGTGGCGGTGCGCGAGGTGCCCGCCGACGTCCGTCAGGCCGCCGACGGGATGGGCATGACCGGCTGGCAGAAGTTCACCCGGGTCGAGCTGCCGCTCGCGCTCCCGCTGATCATCTCGGAGTCCGACTCGCGCTGGTCCAGGTGTGGGCGACGGCGACGATCGCGGCGCTGGTCGCCGGCCCCGGTCTGGGCCGGGTGATCACCGACGGCTTCTACCGCTCCGACTACCCCAAGGGCATCGCCGGCGCGGTGGTCGTCGCCGCGGTCGTGCGCTGGTCCTCGAGCTGGTCGCGGCGACCGTGCAGCGCGCCGTCGACCCCACGCCCGGCCGGCGCGTCGCGCCGTCGTGGGCGCGGGATGTCGGACCCGACCCGTACGTGGACGAAGCGGCCGAACCTGTCGGCAGCTGAGGGTGGTCCGCCGCTCGCATCCGGACACGCGCGGTCGACGGCCGCGGGACACAGAAGGTTGGACGCCATGCAGGTACGACGCTCTCTCGCCGCGGTGCTCTCCGTCGGTTCTCTCCTCCTCGCCACCGCGTGCGCCAGCGACGACGTCTCGAACCCCAAGTCCGAGGACAGCAGCACCGCCTCGGGCTCGGGGGACAAGGGCACGGTGCACATCGCCGGGCAGAACTTCGCCGAGGCCACCCTGGTCGCCGCGATGTACGACGAGCTGCTCACCGATGCCGGCTACGAGACCGACGTCAAGCTGGTCGACTCCCGGACGTCTACATGCAGCACCTTCCCGAAGACCATCGACGTGGTCCCGGAGTACGTCGGCGGCATCGTCGACGTCCTCAACACGCCAAGAACGGCGCCGATGCGAAGCCGATCAGACCGCCGACGGCCAGGACTCGTCGCCGCGGGCAAGTCGCCTCCTCGACGAGCAGGGGATCACCCTGCTCGACCCTCCGCGGCCACGGACACCAACGCCTTCTTCGTCACCAAGGACTACTCCGACTCCGAGGGCGTCACCAAGCTGTCGGACCTGAAGGGCAAGACCGTCGTGCTGGCCGCGAATCCCGACTGCGAGGGTCGCCTCGACTGCGAGGGCGGCCTGTCCGACGACTACGGCATCGACATCACCAAGGTGCTGCCGCTGGGCTACGCCAGCGACCAGACCTACCAGTCGGTGATCGACGGGGAGTCCCAGCTCGGCGAGACCAGCACCACCGACGGCACGCTGGAGCACCAGGGCCTCGTGCTGCTCGACGACGACAAGCAGATCCAGCCGGCCCAGAACCTCGTGCCGGCGGTCGGCACCGACTTCCTCGACGAGCACCCGGACGTGGCCGAGCCGCTCAACGACCTGATGGCGGCGCTCACCACCGAGAAGCTCACCGAGCTCAACGGCAAGATCGCGGTGGACCGGGAGAAGCCCGAGGACGTCGCCCACGACTTCCTCACCGAGGCGGGCCTGGTCTGAGCCGCCGACCGGTCAGGGCCTGCGCAGCTCCTCGGGCAGGTCCTGCCGGTCGCTGACCGGGTGGTCCACCACCTCGTGGTCGCCGACCACACGGCGCGGCAGCCCGTCGGGGTGCCGGTCGAGGAACGTGAGGAAGTCCTCGAGCTCCGCGCGCAGGCCCCGAGCCACCAGCCACCCCATCATGCGCTGGCGCCACGGCAGCACCGTCCGCTCGAAGGGCACGGTGTCGGGGCCCCAGAACTCCTCGACACCCTCCCGCAGCATGGACCAGTACTCGTCGGAGCAGCCGGGAACCGCCCGGAAGTACTCCCACATGTCGATCGGCAGCACCCGGGCGAACCACACGGTGCGGGTCGGCTCCGAGGCCCGCTCCAGCACGGTCGCGGTGCTCCACCGCTTGGTCAGGATCCGGTCCGACAGGTCCCGGGGGTCGCCGCGCTGCTGGCTGATCGACGACCCGTCCGACCGGATCCGCCACCGGTACACGGGGTCGGACAGGACGTCGAAGGCCTTCGCCTCGACCAGCGCCCGGGTCAGCGCGGGCTGGTCCTCGTAGCGCACGTCCACGGGGAAGGACAGCCCGGCCGCGTCCCAGAAGGACCGGCGGAAGACCTTGTTCCACGCGAACACGTCGGCCAGCATCAGCGGCTGGTCCTCGATCGTGGTGCCGTACGACGACCGCTCGTGGTTCTCCCGCATCAGCGGGGTCATGAAGCTGCGTTGCCCGTCGAAGCGCTCCACCGCGCCGACGGCGAGGTCCGAACCGGTGCGTTCCAGCGTGCCGACGAGCAGCTCGTAGGCACCCGCGCACACCAGGTCGTCACTGTCCGCGAACGCGAGGTAGTCGCCGGTGCCCAGGCGCGTGCCGGCGTTCCGGGCGGCACCGAGGCCGGCGTTCGGCTGGTGCACGACCCGCACGCGGTCGTCGCGTGCGGCGATCCGGTCCGCGAGGGCACCGGTGCCGTCGGTCGAGCCGTCGTCGACGACGATGACCTCCAGGGCGCGGTGCGACTGCGTGAGGATGCTCTCGAGGCAGTCGGCGAGGTACTCCTCGACCTGGTAGGCCGGGACCACCACGGTCAGGAGCGCCGAGGACGCGGCGTCCTCCGGGGCTGCGCGCCTCGTCAGCCGCCTGAGCAGGTTGGCCATCCGGGGACCTACGGACGCGGGCCCCGGCCGGTGCCGGAGGGCGCGCCACCCGGGCTCAGCCGGGCCCGCACGCGGGCTCGCGCCGGAGCCGGGACCAGCCTGCGCACCGAGGGCGGCACCCGCCGGGCCGCGCTGACCGCGAGGCCCCGGATCCCGGTCGGCGCGGGAACCGGCGCGGGCTCCTGCTTCCGGGCGCGCTCCGCAGCCTGCCGAACGGCGATCACCGAGGAGCGGGAGACCCCCTCGGACTCGAGGTAGTACGCGGCGTACTGCTCGTGGATCTCGTCGAGCCGGGCGGTCTCCGCCCCGGGGTCCTTGCCGGCGTCGGGGAGCGCGTCGAGCGCCTCCCAGGCACCGCGCGCCATCGTCGCGAGCCGGTCCGGCAGGTCGAGGTCGTCCCACGTCAGGCTGACCCGGCGCAGGGCGGGGTCGACGAAGCCGTTGACCATCTCGCGGTCGGCGGGGCTGAGCTGCTCGAGCCGGGGCAGCGCCAGGTCGGCGCCGATCCTGGTGATGGTGGGCTCCCAGTCGCCGAGCAGGTCGTGGTAGCGGACGAACGAGCGGGCGGAGCCCCGGGTGGCCCGCTCGGTGTTGAGCAGCATGTTCAGCCAGGCCGCGACGCCGTGGGCGTCCTGCAGGAAGCTGTTGTAGTAGGTGCGCTTGCTGCCGACGATCTCGGCGGGCGGTCGCAGCATGGTGATGAACGACGGCTCCGCGCCGACACGGCGCGCGATCGTGGTCCACAGCGGGAGGAACCACGAGAGGCGGGGGTCCTTGATGAGGAGCTGGTCCGCCTGGGAGAACTGCTCCTCCAGCCAGTTGGTCAGCACCCGTGTGGCCCCGGGCCGCTCCGCGAAGGCGCTGGTGCGGGTCCAGGCGTCCGGCCGGGCGTCGGAGACCTGCACGTTGGCGTGCATGAGCAGGTCGTCGTGGAAGTCCACGACCCACTGGGACTCGGAGAACCCCTTGGGGTTGGTCTCGTCCGAGACGACCTCGGGCGTCGGGACCACCAGACCGAGCCGCTGCAGGATGCCGGCCACGGTGCTCGTGCCCGAGCGTCCGGCTCCGGCGACGAGGACCAGACGCCTCGTGGGTGCCGGATCGTCCGACGTGGTCTGGGGTGACGAGGGGTCCGGCAGCATGGAGCGATGCTAGCCAGTCCGGGCGGCGTCACGTGCACGAGGCGGGTCCACCGAACCGCCGGTTGGGCTCCGGAGGGGGCTCTCGGGCTATCCTGAGCCACCGGCACCCCCCTTGCCCTGTGCCACCCCACGCTCCCCAACAGCGCTTGATGGAGGTCGAGTCGATGCTCGAACAGGTTCCGGCAGAAGCAGAGTCGGAGAAGCTGACCGACGAGGACCTGGCGATGTCGTCGACCCCGGGCCCCACGGACACGCAGCGGAAGGTCGTCCTCGTGGCGGGCTCCGGGCGCAGCGGGACCAGCCTGATGGCGGGCATCCTCAAGCAGATGGGCATGACCGTTCCCGAGCCCGAGGTGGTCGCCGACACGACCAACCCCAAGGGCTTCGGTGAGCCGCGCTGGGTCGTCGACTTCCACGAGACGCTCCTGAAGCGGACCAACGTCCAGACCGCCGACGCCCGTCCGAGCGCCTGGTTCGACACCGGCCGTGCCGGCACCCGCGAGCCGAACCGGACCGAGCTGACCGCCTGGCTCGAGCAGGAGTTCGCGTCGGCCGACTCCCTGGTGATCAAGGACCCCCGGATCTCGTGGTTCCTGGGCCTGTGGCGGGTGGCCGCCGTACGGTCCGGGGCGTCGACGAGCACCATCACCATGCTGCGCCCGCCGGCCGAGGTCGTGGGCAGCAAGAACGCCTACTACGGCGGGCGGCAGGGCGACATCAGCCGCCTCGCGGGCTGGGTCAACGTGATGCTGTGCACCGAGCGTGCCACCCGCGGCTCGGCCCGGGCGTTCGTGCGCTACCACGACCTCCTGGACGACTGGACCAAGACGGTCGTCCGGGTCGGCGAGGAGCTCGACCTGCGCGAGGTGGCCGACGCCGGCACCGGCAAGATGCAGGAGGTCCACGGGTTCGTGGACCCGCAGCTGCGCCGCGTGCGCGCCACCTGGGACGACCTCTCGGTGCCCGACAACCTGCGCGACGTCGCGCAGGCGACCTGGGACCAGCTGAACCTGCTGGGCGAGCCGGGCGGTGACACCCTCGAGGTCCACGCGGCGCTCGACGAGCTCCGCCACCGCTACGGCGCCCTGTACGCCGACGCCGAGGCGTTCGCCAACTCCAGCGTGGTCGCCGCCGGGCCCGCGTTCCTGCGCGCCACGCGCCAGGCCCGTGCCGCCCAGGCCGAGGCCGACGCCGCCGCGGCGTACGAGGCCGCGTCCCCGATGCGCAAGGGCTACCTCCGGACTCGCCGGCTCGGTGGCCGGGTGAAGCGCAGGCTCCAGAACCGAGGTGAGTGAGCGATGACCGACAACCACCTGCAGCTGTCCAACCTCGAGGACCTCCACGACTACGACGTGTCGTGGCCCCGCGACTTCCGCGCCCAGAAGCCGGGCGTCACCGCGGTCCTTCGGGTGAAGAACGAGGCCCGCAGCCTGCCGTGGGTGCTGCCGCCGCTCTTCGAGGCGGTCCAGCACGTGGTGGTCGTCGACAACCAGTCCGACGACGGCACCCCCGACGTGGCCCGCAGGGTGGCCGAGGAGTCGGGCGCCGGGGACCGGCTCACCGTCACGGCGTACCCCTTCGACGTGAGCCGGTGCGGGGCGGAGCACCTCGCGACCCCCGAGGCGTCGGTGCACAACCTCGCCTACTTCTACAACTGGTCCTTCGGCCACGTGGACACCGCCTACTCCATGAAGTGGGACGGCGACATGGTCCTGACCCGCGAGGGCATCGAGACGTACGCCGACCTCTCCTGGCAGCTCGAGAGCGTGGAGGCGGTCATCGCCATGCCGCGGCACCCGCTCTTCGTGGAGAGTGACCGGGTCGCCTACCTCGACGTCTACATGATCAACGTGGAGGAGTACGTCTTCCCGATGGGCGAGGCGTACCGGCACGTGAAGGCCTACGAGTGGGAGATGCGGATGGTGCCCCGCCAGGCGCGCCGGGTCCGCCTCCCCGAGGGGCTGTGCGTGGAGCTGAAGTACCTCGACAGCGACGAGTTCGACCACTGGGTCGGCCCGGACGCGTTCGGCGCCACCCCCCGCACGATGCGCAAGCTGCGCGAGTGGGAGGTCTACCACGCGCTCAGGGAGGGCCGCGCCGACGAGATCGAGGGCGTCGTCCGGATCGAGGCGCCCGCGGACTACGACCACGTGATCACCTACGTCACCCAGTCGTGGCTGCCGCGCCAGCAGCGCCCGATCACCGTGCCCGTCGACCAGCGGCCGGGTTTCACCGAGGAGCTCACCTCGGGTCCCACCCCGCCCGCCAAGGCCCCCGCCCGCCGCTGACCGGCCCCCGCCGACCCGTCGCGCGTTCACCCAGCAGTACGCCGACCCGTCGCGTGTTCACGTCGAAATCGCATCGACCCGTCGTCAATTGACGACGGGTCGGCGCTGTCTCGCGTCAAGAAGCGACGGGTCGGCGGGGGCCGCTCAGTCGTGGGCCGCGGTGGCCACGACCTTCTTGGCGTACTGCGCCGCGAGCTCGTCGGCGTCCAGGTCCCCGTCCAGCAGGCGCTGGAGCGGCCAGGCGGACACGTCGAGCCCGGAGAGCTTCTTGAACTTCGCGAAGTCCGCGCGGTAGACGTCGACCAGGTGGTTGATGTCCGCCCCGGTGGGCGCGGTCCCGATCACGGTCGGCTTGCCCGGGAACGCGTTGGGCAGGTCGGGGTACTTGCGGAAGGCGTGGATGCCCAGGAACTCGGTGATCCGGTCCAGGTGGGTCTGGTAGTCCTTGAGGAACGAGCGGAACTCCACCACGTGGAACTGCTCCTGGCCCAGCACGGAGTAGCCGTGCTCGAGCTGGGCGCCGTAGTAGCCGCGCACGATGCCGGAGTTCATCCGGTAGGAGCCGACGTGGGCCCCCTCGGGGATCCGGTCCTCGAGGCCGCTGGGCGCGAACCGGGTCAGGAACTCCGGCCAGTCCGGCGCGACCTCCGGCCAGCGGTTGACGTTCATGACCCACTGCGAGAACAGCCGCTCGACGGGATCCCTGAAGATCGCGATCATCTTCATGTCCGGGTTGTAGGCCCGGATCCGCTCGAGGGCCTGGGGCCACCACAGGTAGAGCGGCGTCGCGTCACCGACGAGCTGCTCGCGGTCCCGCTTGGCAGGCACCGTGAAGTCGGAGAAGTCCCCGCTGGCCCAGTCCCGGGTCTCGTCGTCGAAGTAGTGCATCTCCTTGCGGGGAGCGCGCTGGATCATCCGGTGCTTGTCGAGCATCACCGACAGGGTGCTCGTCCCGGACTTCTGGGTACCGCCGATGCAGAACGAGAAACGCCTGTCGCCGAAGCCGTTCTCAGGCTCGATCTCCGTCAACGCGATTCCTTCCATCACCAGCCCTGCGCATGCGTCGACTGGCTCGAACGGCAGCCACCCCCAGAGCCACGGAGGCTAACACAGCGAGGAGAGTCGCCCTCGTCACACCTCGGGGCCGTTCCGCGGGAAGATCCGGGGTCCTACTGTGTGTTCACTGCATAGACCGAGACACGTCCGGTACCCGCACCGGCCCTCTCCCGAGGGCGTCGGAGGGACTGGAACGAAGGGTTCGCGCATGAACAGCTCCACCCTGTACGCCCGTGTGGGCGTCATCGGCGCCGGCCGCGTCGGCGCCGTCCTCGCCGCCGCGCTCCGCGACGCCGGCCACCAGGTCGTGGCCGCCGCCGGCGAGTCCGACGCCTCCCTGCGCCGCATCGCCGAGCTGCTCCCGGGCACCCCGAACGAGAAGCCCAGCGTGGTCGCCCGCTCCTCCGACCTGCTGCTGCTGACCGTCCCCGACGACATGCTCCACAACGTGGTGACGATGCTGGCCGCCAGCGGCGCGATCCACGAGGGCCAGTACGTCGTGCACACCTCCGGTCGGCACGGCCTGGCCGTGCTCGACCCGGCGGCCGCGGTCGGCGCGCACGTGATCGCGATGCACCCCGCGATGACCTTCACCGGCACCTCGGTGGACCTGCCGCGCCTGGCCGGCTGCGTGTTCGGCCTGACCGCGTCTGCCGGCGAGCGGGGGATGGCCGAGCGCCTCGTCGCCGACCTGGGCGGGCGCCCGATGTGGGTCGCCGAGGAGATGCGCACGCTCTACCACGCCGGGCTCGCCCACGGCGCCAACCACCTCGTCACCCTCGTCAGCGAGGCGATGGAGATCCTCGCCGCCGCCGGTGCCGACGACCCCGCGGGCACCCTGCGGCCGCTGCTGGCCGCCGCGCTCGACAACGCGCTCGAGCAGGGGGACGCGGCGCTGACCGGGCCGATCGTCCGGGGCGACGTCAACACCGTGCGCGGCCACCTCGCCGACATCGCCGCCAACGCGCCGCAGACCATGGCGTCGTACGTCGCCCTGGCCCGGGCCACCGTCGACCGCGCCGTCACCGACGGGCGCCTGCTGCCGATCCGGGCGGCGAAGATCCGGCTGGTCCTCGACGAGGCCGTGGCCCCGGCGCCCTCGACCGCGCCCCGTCCCCGGACCTCGCTGCAGTGACCGGCACCCCTGTGCTCGCGCGCACCCGCGAGGAGCTCGCCGCCCTCCTGGGCCCGGCCCGCACCGGCGGTCAGCGGGTCGCCCTGGTGCCGACGATGGGCGCCCTCCACGAGGGGCACGCCAGCCTGATGCGGGTGGCCCGCGACCGTGTCGCCGACGGGCCGCTGGTCGTCTCCGTCTTCGTCAACCCGCTCCAGTTCGGCGCCGGTGAGGACCTCGACCGCTACCCGCGCACGCTCGAGGAGGACCTCAAGGTCTGCGAGCGCGAGGGCGTGGACATCGTCTTCGCGCCCTCCGTCGACGAGGTCTACCCCGGCGGTGAGCCCCAGGTGACCGTCGAGCCCGGACCGCTCGCGACCGTGCTCGAGGGCAGCACCCGCCCCGGCCACTTCCGCGGCGTGCTCACCGTCGTCGCCAAGCTCTTCGGGCTGGTCCGCCCCGACGTGGCCGTCTTCGGCGAGAAGGACTACCAGCAGCTGGTGCTCATCCGGCGCATGGCCCTGGACCTGAACATGCCGGTGGAGGTCGTCGGCGCGCCCACCATGCGCGAGGTCGACGGGCTCGCCCTGTCCAGCCGCAACCGCTACCTCGAGGACGAGCAGCGGCAGGAGGCGGTGGCGCTGAACCGGACCCTGCGCGCCGCCCGGGAGGTGGCGGAGTACGGCGTGGACGTCGCGCTCGACGCGGCGCGGGCCGAGCTGCGCAGGACCGTGGGTGTCGACCTCGACTACCTCGTCCTCACCGACCCCGACCTCGGCGAGCTGCCCCCCGACGCACCCGCCGGCACCGAGGCCCGCATCCTCGTGGCCGCCCGGGTCGGCAGCACCCGCCTGATCGACAACATGCCCATCACCCTCGGGTCCGCGCCCGAGCACCGTCAGAAGGACCTCTGATGCTCCGCACGATGATGAAGAGCAAGATCCACCGCGCGACCGTCACCCAGGCGGACCTGCACTACGTGGGCTCGGTGACCGTCGACGAGGACCTGCTGGAGGCGGCCGACCTGCTGCCCGGCGAGCTCGTCCACATCGTCGACATCACCAACGGTGCGCGGCTCGAGACCTACACGATCGCGGGCGAGCGTGGCTCCGGCGTGATCGGCATCAACGGTGCGGCGGCCCGGCTCGTGCACCCCGGCGACCTGGTGATCCTGATCGGCTACGGCCAGATGGACACCGAGGAGGCCAAGGCCTTCCAGCCCCACGTCGTCTTCGTCGACGCCGACAACAAGATCATGGCGACCGGCTTCGACCCGGCCGAGACCTTCGGCGGCGCCGGTCTGGTCCGGGGCGACGTCACTCCCGGGCGATAGCCTTCATGAATGGCTGACGCCCCTGTACGCCGGGTCCCCGGGCGCCTCACGGCGCCGCCTCCCGGCTGGACGACGACCGCCGACGTCGTCGTCATCGGCTCCGGCATCGCCGGGCTCACCGCGGCGCTGCGACTGCGCGGCCAGGTCGAGAAGATCCTCGTGGTCACCAAGGACGTGCTGTCCGCCGGGTCCACGCAGTGGGCGCAGGGCGGCATCGCCGCCGCCCTGGGGCCCGAGGACACCCCGGAGCAGCACGAGCGCGACACCCTCGTGGCCGGAGCGGGCGCCTGCGACCTCGACGCCGTCCGCGCGCTGGTGACGGAGGGGCCCGACTCGGTCCACGAGCTGATCGCGCTCGGCACCCGCTTCGACCACGACCCCGACGGCGTCCTGTCGCTGACCCGCGAGGGGGGCCACCACCGGGACCGGATCGCGCACGCCGGCGGCGACGCCACCGGCGCGGAGATCCAGCGCGCGCTGACCGCCGCCATCGACCGGGCCCCCGAGATCGAGGTGATCCAGCACGCGCTCGCGGTCGACCTGCTCCTCGGCGCCGACGGCGGCGTCGCCGGGGTCACCCTGCACGTGATGGGGGAGGGGCAGCGCGACGGCGTGGGCGCGGTGTACTGCCGGGCCGTCGTCCTGGCCAGCGGCGGCCTGGGTCAGGTGTTCTCCCAGACGACGAACCCGGCGGTCGCGACCGGTGACGGGATGGCGCTCGCCCTCCGGGCCGGGGCCGCGCTCCGCGACCTGGAGTTCGTGCAGTTCCACCCGACGGTCATGTACCTCGGCCCGGACTCCCGCGGTCAGCAGCCGCTCATCTCCGAGGCGGTGCGTGGTGAGGGCGCGTTCCTCGTCGACTTCGACGGGAACCGGTTCATGCAGGGCGTCCACGAGCTCGCCGACCTCGCGCCGCGGGACGTTGTCGCCAAGGCGATCACCCGCCGGATGAACGAGACCGGGCACCCGCACATGTGGCTGGACGCCCGGCACCTCGGCGCCGAGTTCTGGGAGCGCCGGTTCCCGACCATCCTGGCCACCGCCCGGTCGCACGGCGTCGACCCGGTGACGGAGCTGATCCCGGTCGCGCCCGCCTGCCACTACGCCTCCGGCGGGGTCCGCACCGACCTGTGGGGCCGCACCGGTGTGCCCGGGCTCTACGCCACCGGCGAGGTGGCCTGCTCGGGCGTGCACGGCGCCAACCGGCTCGCCTCGAACTCCCTGCTCGAGGGCCTGGTCTTCTCGCGCCGCATCGCGACCGTGCTGCCGGCCGAGCTGCGCCCCTGGTCGGCGCCGGTGGCGGACACGCGGACCGCTGGGCTGGTGCCCGGCACCGTGCGCCCCGAGCTCCAGGAGGTGATGACCTCGCGGGTGGGCGTCCTGCGCACCGCCGACGGGCTCGCCGAGGCCGCGCTGATGCTCGACAAGCTGGCCGGCGCGGCGGCCGAGGAGGTCGGCCAGGAGTCGTGGGAGGCCACCAACCTGCTCACGATCAGCGCGGCGCTCACGGACGCCGCGGCCCTGCGCGAGGAGACGCGCGGCTCCCACTGGCGCGAGGACTTCCCGGACCGCGACGACGACCGCTGGGCCGGTCACCTGGACGCCGTGATGGCCGACGGCGAGACGACCCTGCGCTTCCGGCCCGCCCCGGCCACCGACCACCTCGTCTGAGGAGACGCCACCGTGACTGCCCGCACGCCGTACGACGCCCTGCCGAGCGCCCTGCTCGCCGAGCTCGAGGCCGCCGGCCTCGACCCCAAGGCCGTCTACGACTCGATCGTGACGGCCGTGGCGGAGGACCTGCCGGGCGACGACGTCACGAGCTCCGCCACCATCCCGGCCACGGCCCAGGGCGTGGCCGACTTCGCGACCCGGGAGCCGGGCGTCGTGGCGGGGCTCCCGGTGGCCGCGATGGTGTTCCACTACGTGATGGGCGACGCGGTCACGATCACCGACCGGCTGCCCGACGGCACCCGGGTGCTCCCCGGGGACGTCGTGATGCGGGTCGCGGGTCCGACCCGGGGACTGCTCACCGCCGAGCGCACCGCGCTCAACTACGCCTCCCACCTCTCGGGGGTCGCCACGGCCACGGCCGCCTGGGTCGCGGCCCTGGAGGGCACCCGGGCCCGGGTCCTCGACACCCGCAAGACGCTCCCCAACTACCGCGCCCTGCAGAAGTACGCCGTGCGCTGCGGCGGCGGCGTCAACCACCGGTTCAGCCTCTCGGACATGGCGATGGTGAAGGACAACCACGTCGTCGCGGCCGGCGGGGTGGTGCCGGCGTACCGCGCGGTGCGCGAGGCCTACCCGGACCTGCCGGTCGAGGTCGAGGTCACTGATCTGGACCAGCTCCGTGAGCTGCTCGAGGCCGGGTGCGAGCGGATCCTGCTCGACAACATGGACACCGCCACGATGGCCGAGGCGGTCCGCCTGGTCGAACGGACGGGGGCCGCCGGCCGCGCCACCCTGGAGGCCAGCGGCGGGCTCACCCTCGAGCGGGCCCGCGAGGTGGCCGGGACCGGCGTGGACTTCATCTCGGTCGGTGCCCTGACCCACTCGGTGAAGGTCTTCGACCTCGGCATGGACCTGCGGGAGGAGTAGGCCGTGTCCCTGCTCGCGGCCGACATCGGCAACAGCCACACCGTCCTCGGCATCCTCGAGGAGGGCGACGTGGTCGCCGACTGGCGGATCGCGACCGACGAGCGGCGTACCGCCGACGACTGGGCGGTGGTGCTCCGGGGGCTGCTGGAGGACGACCTGGACCGGGTCACCGGGATCGCGGTGTGCTCCACGGTCCCGGCGGTGCTGCACGAGTGGCGCGAGATGCTGGCGAGCCACTTCCCCGACGTCGAACGCGTCGTGGTCGAGCCGGGCGTGCGCACCGGCGTGCCGGTGCTCATGGACAACCCCCGCGAGGTCGGGTCGGACCGGATCATCAACGCGCTCGCCGCCGCGACCGACTACGGCGGCCCGGCCATCGTCGTGGACTTCGGCGGCACGGCCACCACCTTCGACGTGGTGAGCGCGCGTGGGCAGTACGTCGGCGGCGCGATCGCCCCGGGGATCGAGATATCCCTCGAGGCGCTCGGACGCCGCGGCGCGCAGCTGCGCAAGGTCGAATTGCTGCGGCCCCGCGCGGTCATCGCGAAGAACACCGTCGAGGCACTGCAGTCGGGAATGGTTTTCGGCGTCGCCAGCCAGGTCGAGGGAATAGTCGCCCGAATGATCGACGAGCTCGGCGTGGCTCCCGCCGACGTGCACGTGATCGCGACCGGATATCTTGCGCCGTTGGTGCTCGAAGAATGTCGTTGTTTCACCGATCATTCGCCGTGGCTCACGCTGCGCGGTCTCGAGATGGTGTTTGCGCGCAACACCTGACGGACACGCTGCGAAAAGGCCTCGTCGTCTCGGGAGGAGTCAGGATGCGGGTGGTCCCCGGTCTCGCGGTCGTGGCCGCGCTGGTCCCGCTCGCCGGCGCGTGCACGGCGGTCCAGGAGTCGCTGTCCTGTCCCGGTGAGAGCTGCCCGGCCGCGCTCCGGGCCGTCGGCGACGAGGCGCGGCAGGTGCCGCGGGTGACGTCGGTGGAGCGCGCGTGGCGCTTCTCCAACATCGACCACGGCGCGAGCGGCGGCGTCGACGTCCATGCCTCGGTCGGTACCGAGTCCGAGGCGCACCGCGTGGCGGCTGCGCTCGCCACGATCTACCGGGACAGCGGCGTGGAGCCCGTCGACCACGTCGACGTGGTGGTCGTGCCCGAGCCGGAGCGTGGCCGGCGCGACGACACCGAGTCGGTCACCAGCGGCGAGGTGAGCAGCGTCGGGGCGGTCTCGTGCGCCGACGACGAGTGTGCGGCCGAGGTCGCCGCGTTCCGGGACGCGTACGCGGACGCCGCGGTTGCCGGCGAGGCGACGCTGGACGCGGTGTCGTGGACCGTGGACGGCGACGACCCGTGCACCCGGATCGAGGTCACGGCCACCGGCGACCCGATGAGCCCGTCTGCTTTCCAGGACTTCGAACGCCGAATTGTCGACGTCGCGCAGGCCGCTGGCCTCACGGATATCGGTGACGTGAGAACCCTCGTCCACTACCGGCGGCGCGTCGAGTTCTCGTTCACCTTTGATGCACAGAAATCGGCGGGGAGTCAGCGCGGACAATTCAGTGCGTGGCATGATCCAATTCGTTAGCGGTCTTTCATTGAAAGAAACAGAGGTATTGCCATGGCTCAGAAGGTCCACATCGTTCTCGTCGACGATCTCGACGGGAGCGAGGCGACCGAGTCGGTGTCCTTCGGGCTCGACGGCACGTCGTACGAGATCGACCTGAACGACGCCAACGCCGCCCGGCTGCGCGACGCCCTCGCCGAGTTCGTCGGCCACGGCCGCAAGGTCAGCTCCGCCTCGCGCCGCGGGGGACGCCGCTCCTCGGGCTCCGCGGCCACCGCCGGCGGCCCGAGTGCCAAGGAGATCCGGGACTGGGCCCGCTCCAACGGCTACGACGTCCCCGACCGCGGCCGCGTCTCCGCCGAGGTCCGCGAGGCCTTCGACGCCGCGCACTGATCCCACGCCGAGTCGGCGCAGCCCCCCGGATGCCGGGGCGGCTGCGCCGACTCGTCGGTCCTGTTCGCTCAGAGCGGAGCGTGGATACAGGGATTCCGGGAACGCGTAGGCTGGGACAGGGGTTAGTTCATCTGTCCGATCCCGTCGCCCCTGAACGGGACGGCCCCGAACTCCTGAGGAGACTTGAGCATGTTCGAGCGGTTCACAGACCGAGCCCGCCGGGTGGTCGTGCTGGCCCAGGAAGAGGCCCGCATGCTCTCCCACAACTACATCGGCACCGAGCACATCCTGCTCGGCCTGATCCACGAGGGTGAGGGCGTTGCCGCGAAGGCGCTCGAGAGCCTCGACATCTCGCTGGAGGCCGTCCGCGCCCAGGTCGAGGAGATCATCGGCCAGGGCCAGCAGGCCCCCAGCGGACACATCCCCTTCACGCCGCGCGCCAAGAAGGTGCTCGAGCTGTCCCTGCGCGAGGCGCTGCAGCTCGGCCACTCCTACATCGGCACCGAGCACATCCTGCTCGGCCTGATCCGTGAGGGCGAGGGCGTCGCGGCCCAGGTGCTGCAGAAGCTCGGCGCCGACCTCAACCGGGTCCGCCAGCAGGTCATCCAGCTGCTCTCCGGCTTCCAGGGCAAGGAGTCCGCGTCCTCCGGTGCCGCAGCGAGCGGCTCCACGAGCGACGCCCCGTCGTCCTCGCTGGTGCTCGACCAGTTCGGTCGCAACCTCACCCAGGACGCCCGCGAGGGCAAGCTGGACCCGGTCATCGGCCGGGAGCAGGAGATCGAACGCGTCATGCAGATCCTGTCGCGCCGTACCAAGAACAACCCGGTCCTCATCGGTGAGCCCGGCGTCGGCAAGACGACGATCGTCGAGGGCCTGGCCCAGGACATCGTCAAGGGCAACGTGCCCGAGACGCTGAAGGACAAGCAGATCTACACGCTCGACCTCGGCGCCCTGGTGGCCGGCTCGCGCTACCGCGGTGACTTCGAGGAGCGCCTGAAGAAGGTGCTCAAGGAGATCCGCACCCGCGGCGACATCGTGCTGTTCATCGACGAGATCCACACCCTCGTCGGCGCCGGCGCCGCCGAGGGCGCGATCGACGCCGCCAGCATCCTCAAGCCGATGCTGGCCCGTGGCGAGCTGCAGACCATCGGCGCGACGACCCTCGACGAGTACCGCAAGTACCTCGAGAAGGACGCCGCGCTGGAGCGCCGCTTCCAGCCCATCCAGGTCGCCGAGCCCTCGATCGCGCACACGATCGAGATGCTCAAGGGGCTGCGTGACCGCTACGAGGCCCACCACCGGGTGACCATCACCGACGAGGCGCTGGTCTCCGCGGCGACGCTGGCCGACCGCTACATCTCCGACCGGTTCCTGCCCGACAAGGCGATCGACCTCATCGACGAGGCCGGCTCGCGGCTGCGCATCCGCCGGATGACCGCCCCCGCCGACCTGCGCGAGTACGACGAGAAGATCGGCGACGTGCGGCAGCGCAAGGAGGCCGCGATCGACGGTCAGGACTTCGAGGCCGCCGCGCGCCTGCGCGACGAGGAGAAGCAGCTGATCGCCAAGAAGTCCGAGCGCGAGCGGCAGTGGCGCGCGGGCGACATGGACGAGGTCGCGGAGGTCGACGAGGAGCTGATCGCCGAGGTGCTCGCCGTGGCGACCGGCATCCCGATCGTGAAGCTGTCGGAGGAGGAGTCCACCCGGCTGCTCAAGATGGAGGACGAGCTCCACAGGCGCGTCATCGGCCAGGAGGAGGCCGTCAAGGCGCTCTCCCGGGCGATCCGTCGTACCCGTGCCGGCCTGAAGGACCCGAAGCGTCCCGGCGGCTCGTTCATCTTCGCCGGCCCGTCCGGTGTCGGTAAGACCTGGCTGTCCAAGACGCTCGCCGAGTTCCTCTTCGGCGACGAGGACGCGCTGATCCAGCTCGACATGAGCGAGTTCGGCGAGAAGCACACGGTCTCGCGGCTGTTCGGCTCGCCCCCCGGCTACGTCGGCTACGAGGAGGGCGGCCAGCTGACCGAGAAGGTCCGGCGCAAGCCGTTCTCGGTCGTGCTGTTCGACGAGGTCGAGAAGGCGCACCCGGACATCTTCAACAGCCTGCTGCAGATCCTGGAGGAGGGTCGCCTGACCGACTCCCAGGGCCGGGTGGTCGACTTCAAGAACACCGTCATCATCATGACCACCAACCTCGGCACGCGGGACATCGCCAAGGGCGTCAACCTCGGCTTCCAGCAGACCGGCGACGCCGCGGGCTCCTACGAGCGGATGAAGGCGAAGGTGTCGGAGGAGCTCAAGCAGCACTTCCGCCCCGAGTTCCTGAACCGTGTCGACGAGATCATCGTGTTCCCGCCGCTCTCGCAGGAGCAGATCGTCTCGATGGTGGACAACATGATCGCGGCGGTGGAGCTGCGGCTGAAGGACCGCGACATGCAGCTCGAGCTGACCCAGCCGGCGAAGAACCTGCTGGCGGAGCGGGGCTTCGACCCGGTGCTCGGTGCCCGGCCGCTGCGCCGCACCGTGCAGCGGGAGATCGAGGACACCCTCGCCGAGAAGATGCTCTACGGCGAGGTCGGCCCCGGCCAGATCGTGGTCGTGGACGTCGAGGGCGAGGGCCCGACAGCGACCTTCACCTTCAAGGGCCAGAAGGTCGGCAGCCTGCCGGACCTGCCGCCGTTCGAGACCGCGGGCGTGGAGGTCGCGCCGGGTGAGGACGACGAGCCCGGCCCGGTCGACGTCCCGAAGTCGCCCGACAACGACTGACGGGTCCAGAGCCCGCCGCAGTCTGCGTCGTACGGCCCGGTCGCTCCTGCGACCGGGCCGTACGACATTTCGCCACCGCGCTCAGGGCAGGGCGTAGGTGCCGCGCGGGGTGCGGACGACCAGGCCGTCCTCGACCAGGCCGGCCAGGCAGCGGGCGCGCTGCAGCTCCTCGGACCAGGCGGCGTCCAGCCGGGCCGCGGTGACCTCGCCCTCGGCGTCGCGCAGCACGGCGAGCAGCCGGCCGCGGCACTGGCGGTCGGTGCCCGCCCAGGCCTGCGCCCTGCGGGGCGGCCCGTCGTACGCCGGGTGGCCGGCCGCCCGCCACGCGCACACGTCGGCCAGCGGGCAGGCGCCGCACCGGGGGTTGGCGGCGGTGCAGACGAGGGCGCCGAGCTCCATGACCGCGACCGACCAGGTCGCGGCGGTGGGCTCGTCCTCGGGCAGCAGGTCCGCGGCCAGGGTCCGCTCGCCCTTCGTGACGCCGGTGGCCGGGAACTCCACGCCGGTCGCCACGCGCGCGAGCACCCGCCGCACGTTGGTGTCGAGCACGACGTGTCGCCGGCCGTGCGCGAAGGTCGCGATCGCGGCCGCCGTGTAGTCGCCGATGCCGGGCAGCGCGCGCAGGTCGTCGTACGACGCGGGCACCTCGCCGCCGTGCCGCTCGACGATCGTGGTGGCGGCGGCGTGCAGCCGCAGCGCCCGGCGCGGGTAGCCCAGTCGCCCCCACGCCCGGACCGCCTCGCCGGGCGTCTCGGCCGCGAGTGCCGCCGGGGTCGGCCACCGGCGCAGCCACTGCTCGTGCACCGGGAGGACCCGGGCGACCGGCGTCTGCTGGAGCATGAACTCCGAGACCATCACCGACCAGGGACCGGCTGACGCCGAACGCCAGGGCAGCTCGCGCGCGTGCTCGTCGTACCACGCCAGGACCGGCTCGTGCAGTTCGCTCATCGCGGTCATTCTCGGCGGTCGGGCGGGTCGTCGCGACGCCGGGGCCGAAAGGTCGACCCGGCACGCCGTCGTGCCGGTGTGGCACCGCCAACCTCGGCGGCTCGCTGGTTAGCGTTGCGCCCATGTCGTCCCTCACCCGTGGTCCGCTGCCGGCCCGCGTGTACTGGCGGCGTCGCGTCATGGTCCTCGGCACCGCGCTGCTGCTCGTCTTCGCGTTCGCCCGACTGCTGGGGGCGGGCAGTGACGCCTCCTCCGAGGCGGAGGCGGCCCAGGTTGCCGCCGACCAGACCACGCCGACGTCCGTGCCCACGAGCGCGCTCACGTCGCCCGCCTCGACGGGTCCGGGTCAGGGCAAGCCGGGCGGGAACCACACCAGCCAGGCGCCCGTGCTGGCCGAGCCCGACGGTCCGTGTGCCGACGAGGACGTCATGGTCAGCCCCGAGGTGAAGGACGCCGTCGCCGGCCGGGACGTGCACATCTCCCTGAAGCTGAGCACCGTCGAGTCCGAGGCCTGCACCTGGGAGGTCTCCCGGGACACGCTCACCCTCAAGATCACCTCGGGCAAGGACGACATCTGGTCGACCCGGCAGTGCCCCCGGGCGATCATCGGCCGCGAGATGGTGCTGCGCCGCGACTCCACGACCTCGGTCGGCGTGACCTGGAACGCCCGGCGCTCCGACGACGAGTGCTCCCGGCTGACCGAGTGGGCGCTCCCCGGCTTCTACCACGTCGAGGTGGCCGCGCTCGCGGGCGAGCCCACCGACGAGCAGTTCGAGCTGAAGGCCCCCACGGCACCGGTCATCACCCGGTCGCCGTCACCCCAGCAGAGCCCCCAGCAGGGGAAGCCCTCCGGACGCCCGGTGGCCTCGCCCTCCGGCTCGACCGACTGACGTCGCCGACGTCAGCTCGGACGTCGACACGCGTCAGACGTAGCGCTCGAGGATCGTCGACTCGGCGAGGCGGGACAGCCCCTCGCGCACGCTGCGGGCGCGCAGCTCGCCGACGCCGTCGACGGCCTGCAGGTCGTCGATGCCGGCGGAGAGCAGCTTCTGCAGGGTCCCGAAGTGGTCGACCAGCCGGTCGACGACCGAGGGGGGCAGCCGCGGCACCTTGGCCAGCAGTCGGTAGCCGCGCGGCGCGACGGCGCCGTCGAGGTGCTCCCCGGTGCCGAGCCCGAGGGCCCTGGCCGCGGCGGCCGGGTCCACCAGCTCGGTGGGGGAGAGGGACTCGAGCCGCTGCAGCAGCGCCTCGGGGGTCCGGGTGCGCCGCCCGGCCGGCAGGTAGTCGCGGATCACCAGCTCGCGCTCGGCGTCCACGCCGGTGATCAGCTCCTCGAGCTGGAGCGAGAGCAGCCGGCCGTCGGTGCCGAGCTCCAGGACGTAGTCCTCGATCTCCCGGGCGATCCGGGTGACCATCTCCAGGCGCTGGGCCACGACGGCGACGTCGCGGACGGTCACCAGGTCCTCGATCTCCAGCGCCGAGAGGGTGCTGGCGACCTCGTCGAGGCGGAGCTTGTAGCGCTCGAGCGTGGCGAGCGCCTGGTTGGCGCGGGACAGGATCTGGCCGGAGTCCTCGAGGACGTGCCGGGTCTCGCCGACGTACGCCGCGATGATCTGCATCGACTGCGACACCGAGATGACCGGGTAGTGGGTCTGCCGGGCGACCCGGTCCGCGGTGCGGTGCCGGGTGCCGGTCTCCTCCGACGGGATGGTGTGGTCGGGCATCAGGTGCACGGCGGCCCGGTAGATCCGGGTGACGTCCTTGTCGACGATGATCGCGCCGTCCATCTTGGCCAGCTCACGCAGGCCGGTGGCGGTGAACGGCACGTCCAGGGTGAAGCCGCCGGTGGAGATGGACTCCACGGTCTTGTCGTGGCCGAGCACGATCAGGGCGCCGGTGCGACCCCGGAGGATGCGCTCGAGGCCGTCGCGCAGGGCGGTGCCGGGGGCGATGGATGCGAGCGCGGCGCGCAGGCGCAACGTCTCGTCCGAGCGGTCCGTGGCCACCACGCCGTTCCCTCCGTTCCGGCTGCGGCATAGGTCGGCCGCGTCCCCAGTCTAGGGGAGTTCCGCGTGACGCCGAACACGGTTCGGCAGGCGACGCGCTGGCGACCTGGCGTGGGGTGTCCGGAGCCGGGTCCGGGGCGACCCGGCGCGGGCTCCGGGCCGGGCTCAGACCGGGCGCGGCCCCTGCTCGGCCCGGGACAGCTTGAGCACCTGCAGCGCGGCCGTGATGTCGGGAACCCCGACCACCCGCATCCCGTCGACGCTCGGCACCGGGTGGACGTGGTCGACGGGGCGCAGGTTGCCGGGGATGCGCTCGCCGGGCTCCATCGGCACCACCGCGACCCGGAACCCGAGGCGGGCGGCCTCGGCGATCCGCTGGGGCAGGTCGCGGACCCGGCGCAGCTCGCCGGCCAGGCCGATCTCCCCCATGGCGACGACGCCGGCGGGCACCGGCCGCCCGGCCGTCGCCGAGGCCAGCGACACCGCGACCGCGAGGTCGCTGGCCGGCTCGGACAGCCGGGCTCCGCCCACGGTGGAGGCGAACACGTCGTGGGCGTGCAACCGGATCCCGCAGTGCTGCTGGAGCACCGCCAGCACCATCGCCACCCGCGACCCGTCGAGCCCCGAGGTCGTACGCCGGGGCCGCTCGCTCGCGGTGGGCGTCGCCAGCGCCTGCACCTCGGCCAGCAGCGGTCGGCGGCCCTCCATGGTCACCGCGACGCAGGTGCCGGGCACGTGGGCGTGGTGGTTCTCCACGAACAGCCCCGTCGGGTCGGTCACCGCGCTGATGCCCTCGGAGGACAGGTCGAAGCAGCCCACCTCGTCGATCGGGCCGAACCGGTTCTTCATCGCCCGGACCATCCGGAAGCGCGAGTTGCGGTCACCCTCGAAGTGGAGGACCACGTCGACCACGTGCTCGAGCACGCGCGGCCCGGCGATCGAGCCGTCCTTGGTGACGTGGCCGACCATCACGGTGGTGATGTTGCGGGTCTTGGCGACCCGGACCAGCGCGGCGGCCACCTCGCGCACCTGGGTGACCCCGCCGGGGACGCCCTCGACGCCCGAGGCGCCGATGGTCTGGACGGAGTCGACGACCAGCAGCGTGGGACGCACCTGCTCGATGTGGGTGAGCACCGCCCCCAGGTCGGTCTCGGCGGCGAGGAACAGCTCGTCGTGCACGCCCCCGGTGCGGTCGGCGCGGAGCCGGACCTGGGAGGCGGACTCCTCCCCGGTGACGTAGAGGGTGCGGCGCTGGTAGCGGGCGGTCTGCGCCGCGACCTCCAGCAGCAACGTGCTCTTCCCGACCCCGGGCTCCCCGGCGAGCAGGATCGCCGCGCCCGGCACCAGCCCGCCGCCGAGGACCCGGTCGAGCTCGGGGACCCCGCTGGAGCGGAAGGTCGAGTCCTCGACCGAGACGTGCCCGATCGGCACCGCGGCCCGGGTGACCGGCGCGGCCGCGGCCCGGGTGGCCGGTGCGGCCGCCTCGGCGACCGAGCCCCAGGCCTGGCACTCGCCGCAGCGCCCGACCCACTTGGCGGTCTCCCACCCGCACTCGGAGCAGCGGAAGGCGGGGCGTGACGGTTTGGGCATGGCGGGAACGCTAGGGCACCGCGCCGACAACCTGGTCACTCGTGCGGGTGAAGCGGGGCGCGGTCCGGTTATGATCCGCTTGGAACGTTCCAGTCCTGCGGGGGACGGGTGGTGACGTGTGCGGGAGGACGATCGGATGACGAGGAGCCTGGGGCGCATCCCTGCGCCCCCGCCGACGCTTGCCGACGTCGCCGAGCGTGCCGGTGTGTCGCGCCAGACGGTGTCGAACGCCGTGAACAACCCCGACCTGCTGCGCACCGACACCCTCGCCCGGGTGCAGGAGGCGATCGAGGAGCTCGGCTACTCGCCCAACCGGGCCGCCCGCAACCTGCGGACCCGCGCCTCGCACCTGATCGGGATGCGGATCAACCCGGCGCAGGAGGGCACCGCCAACGCCACCATGGACCGCTTCGTCCACTCGCTGGTGGAGACCTCGGGCGAGGCCGGCTACCACGTGCTGCTCTTCGCCGGGAGCCACCAGGACCCGCTCGACGGGTACGACGACCTGCTGCGCTCGACCGCCGTGGACGCGTTCGTGGTCACCGACACCTACCTCGGCAACCCGCAGGCGGCGTGGCTCGAGTCGCGCCGGGCCCCCTTCGTGGCCTTCGGCCGGCCCTGGGACAACCTCGACGCCGCGCACCCGTGGGTCGACGTGGACGGCGCGGCGGGCGCCGACCTGGCCACCACCCACCTGCTCGACCGGGGACATCAGCGGATCGCCTGGATCGGGTGGCGCAAGGACTCGCGGATCGGCGAGGACCGGCGCTCCGGGTGGAGCCGGGCGCTGCGCTCCCGGGACCTGCCGACCACGGGGCTGGCGTCCCGGGTCGAGGACACCGTGGCCAGCGGTCGCGAGGCGAGCGCCGTGCTCCTCGACGAGGCGCACCCCAGCGCCTTCGTGTGCGCCTCGGACACGCTGGCGATGGGGGTGCTGCACACCCTGGCCGAGCGTGGCCTCGCGCCCGGGCGTGACGTGGCCGTGGTGGGCTTCGACGACTCCCAGGTGGCCCAGGTCGTGCCCCCGGGCCTGACCTCGGTGCGCCAGCCGCTGGAGGACGTGGCCGTCGAGATCGTCAAGGCCCTCGAGGGCCTGCTCGGCCACCCCCACCAGGCGCCCAAGGGCGTGCTGCTCACCCCCACGCTCGCCGTCCGCGGCTCGAGCTAGGGGCGGGCACATTCCCCGGCTGGCCGGGGAAAGTGGCACTTGTCAGGGGGCAGGCCACCTGACAAGTGCCGGTTCTCCCTGACAGGTGGGGTCAGAAACCGCGCCACCAGAGGTTCACCGCGTAGTCCACCTCGGTGCCCTCGTGACCGGCGAGGACCTCGTCGGCCACCTCCGGCGTGAACTCGATGCGTACGACGCTCTCGAGGTCGGCGCGCGAGGAGAACGACCAGCGGATGTCGACCGGGACCCGGGTCCAGCCACGGGTGGACCAGAACCGCTCGACGACCTCGGGGGCCGGCAGGTGCGGGTAGCCGCGCCGGAACCACGCCCCGAACGTCGAGCGCGTCGGGTCGTTGTCGATGACGAACGCCGTGCCGCCGCGGCGTACGACGCGGTCGAGCTCGGCGAGGCCGGGCTCGCAGCCGGGGCCGAAGAAGTACGCCCACCGGGCGTGCACCACGTCGACCGACGCGTCGGGAAGCGGCAGCGCCTGGGCGGTCCCCGTCAGCACGGACACGTGGTCGAGCCGACGGGTACGACGCCGGGCCAGCGCCGCGAGGTCGGGGTGCGGCTCGACGCCGGTCACCGTCGCGGCCGTGGCCGCGAAGCGGGGGAGGTGGAAGCCGGTGCCGCAGCCCAGGTCGAGGACCGACCGTCCGGCCCAGCCGGACTGGCCGAGGACGGAGGTCATCGCGGCCTCGAGCCGTCCGTCGGGGTCGACGGCGCGGTTCTCGACCTCGTAGGTCGCGGTGTGGTGCCAGATGTTCGGGCTCGGCACCGCGCCCGACGGGAGGGTCGGTTTCGACGCGCCCGTCACGACCTCGTGCCTCGGTCGTGGGGCTTGCTCAACCTGGCTCGCGACGTGGCCCGCGCCTCCGGCGCGTGCCACTGCTCGCTCAGATCCGGACCAGGCCGTTGGGGGTCTGCACCTGCGCGGCGATGATGCCGGGCGTGCCGTGCGGGGCGACCCACTCGACCTTGACGTCCTCCAGCGGCGCCTCGACCGTCTCGCCGAGCCACTCGCTGACCCGCTGCGGGTCACCGGCGATCTCCAGGCAGGCCAGGGAGTACGCCGGGTCCGCGCCGTTGCTGGGGTGCAGCTCCGCCGGGCTGTTCCACTGCACGAAGAACGGCAGCTGCGGGTCGGCGATCAGCCCGTTGATCCCGATCTGCTTCCAGCGCAGCTCGGTGCCGTCCGGGAGGTGCCGGCTGCCGACGGCCGACTCGCGACCGAGCCGGGTCTCGACGGTCGCGATGTCGTCGACCGCGACGACCCAGCCGAGCCAGCCGCCGCCGAGCGCGGAGCGCGCCCGCACGGCCTGGCCGAAGGGGGCCTTGTCGGACGCCGGGTGGTCGAGCACCTCGACGATCTCGATGTAGGTGCCGTCAGCCAGCGGCATGATCATGTTGCGGGTCCCGAAGCGTGGGTGCACGCCACCGTCGATGAAGTCCCGGCCGAGCAGTCCCCCGATGCGCTGGGCGGTGCTGGCGAGGCCATCCGGTCCTGCTGCGTAAGAAAGATGGTCCAGGCGCATGTCAAGCATTCTCGACAACGCGTTTCGCGCGCCGCGCATCGGGGTCGGGATCTCTTGACGTCGAGACGTTCCGGGGAGGGTCGACCCCGGATCGTCAGCGCGGGTCGGCGCGCACGTCAGTGCGGGTCAGCAGGGTGCAGGGCGAGCGCCGAGCGCGACCGCACGTGCGCCTCGCAGTGCCGCACCAGCTCGTCGTACGCAGCCTTGCCCATCAGCTCGGTCAGCTCGGGCTCGTGGGTGATGTAGACCGGCTCGACCGCGACGTGCGCCTCGGTGTTGCCCGAGCAGTACCAGTCGAGGTCGTGCCCGCCGGGGCCCCAGCCGCGTCGGTCGTACTCGCCGATCGACACCTCGGTGTACGTCGTGCCGTCCTGGCGCTCGACGTCACGGAAGGTGCGCCGGATCGGCAGCTGCCAGCACACGTCCGGCTTGGTCTCCAACGGGTTCCGGCCCTGCTCGAGCGCCAGCCCGTGCAGCGCGCAGCCGGCGCCGGTGTGGAAGTCGGCCCGGTTGTGGAAGACGCAGGCGCGCTGGCCGTCGACCTCGACGGTGAGGGTCTTGCGGTCGCCGTCCTCGTCGGTCTCGATCCAGTCCGACTTCTTCACGGCGCGGCCCGAGGGCTTGAACTGCCACTGCGTCTCGTCGAGCTCGTCGACGAACGCCGCCACCCGCCGCTCGTCGCCCTTGTCGGCGAAGTGGGCGCCGAGGGTGCAGCAACCGGTGTCCGGGGCGTCGGCGTAGATGCCCTGGCAGCCCTGGCCGAAGATGCACATGTAGCTCGACGTGAGCCAGGTCAGGTCGCAGCGCATCACCTGCGAGTCGTCGGCGGGGTCCGCGAACTCGACGTACGCGCGGGGGAACACCAGATCGACTTCGGGCACGCCCCCACACTACGTGCCGGGTAGCGTGGTGCCATGCGTCTGGGCGTCCTCGACATCGGGTCCAACACCGGGCACCTGCTCGTGGTCGACGCCCACGGCGGCGCCGCGCCGCTGCCGGCGTTCTCCTACAAGGAGCCGCTGCGCCTCGCCGAGCACCTCGACGGCGAGGGCGCGGTCTCGCAGACCGGCATCGACGCGCTGACCGCCTTCACCGCGCAGGCGCTCGTGGTCGCCGAGGACAAGGGCTGCGAGGACATGCTCGCCTTCGCGACCTCCGCGGTCCGGGACTCGGTGAACTCCGAGGCCGTGCTCGACCACGTGCACGACTCCACGGACGTGCGGATCGAGGTGCTCACCGGTGAGGACGAGGCGCGGCTGACCTTCCTCGCCGTACGCCGCTGGTTCGGCTGGTCGGCCGGCCGGCTGGCGGTCTTCGACATCGGCGGCGGCTCCCTGGAGATCGCCGGTGGTGCCGACGAGTCCCCGGACGTGGCCTGGTCGCTGCCGCTGGGCGCCGGCCGGCTCGCCCGGCAGTTCTTCGGCGGCGGGCCGCCCGACGACGAGGCGATCCGGGGCCTGCGCAAGCAGATCCGCGCAGAGATCGCCCGCGACGCCGGGCACCTGCTCCGGGCCGGCACCCCCGACCACGCCGCGGCCACCTCGAAGACGTTCCGGTCGCTGGCGCGGATCTGCGGTGCCGCGCCCTCCGGCGACGGCCCGCTGGTCCCGCGCAGCCTGCCGCGCGAGGTGCTCCGCGAGTGGATCCCCAAGCTGGTGGTGATGACGCCCGAGGAGCTGGCCGACCTGCCCGGCGTCTCGCCCAGCCGGACCCACCAGATCGTGCCCGGCGCGCTGGTCGCGGAGGCGGCGATGGACATCTTCGACCTCGACGAGCTGGAGATCTGCCCGTGGGCCCTGCGTGAGGGCGTGATCCTCGAGCGCCTCGACCAGATCAGCGTGCTCGGGTGACCATGGCGCCCCGCATCGGCCTCTCCACCGCCTCCGTCTACCCCGAGTCGTCGGCGCACGCCTTCGGGTACGCCGCGCAGCTCGGCTACGACGCCGTCGAGGTGATGGTCGGCATCGACGCGCTGAGCCAGCAGACCTCCGCGGTCCAGCAGCTCTCCGAGCACCACGACGTGCCGGTGTGTGCGATCCACGCGCCGTGCCTGCTGTTCACCCAGCGGGTCTGGGGCACCGAGCCCTGGGGCAAGCTCGAGCGCTCGGCCGAGATGGCGGCCGCGGTCGGCGCGGAGGTGGTCGTCGTACACCCGCCGTTCCGGTGGCAGAAGGAGTACGCCCGCGACTTCGTCAACGGGATCGCGGCGCTCGAGGAGTCCACGGGCATCGCGTTCGCGGTGGAGAACATGTACCCGTGGCGCGCCTCCTCGCGTCGCGGGATGGAGATGTACCTCCCCGGCTGGGACCCCTCCGCGGAGACCTACGCCAACACCACGATCGACCTCTCGCACGCCGCCATCGCGCACTCGGACCCGATCCACATGGCCCGGCGGCTCGGTGACCGGCTGCGCCACATCCACCTGACCGACGGCACCGGCTCGGCCAAGGACGAGCACCTGGTCCCCGGGCGCGGGTCGATGGGGGCCGCGCCGTTCCTGAGCCACCTCGCGCGGACCGGCTTCGCCGGCGAGATCGTCGTCGAGATCAACACCCGCAAGTGCGGCAGCCGCGAGGAGCGCGAGCGCGACCTGCTGGAGTCCCTGCAGTTCGCCCGGGAGCACTCCGCGGTGACGACGTCGTGACCGGGGCCGGGGTCGGAGCCGGCGCCGGGGCCCGCCGCGGCCGTCGGCCCGGGGCACCGGACACCCGCGCGGCGATCCTCGGCGCGGCCCGGGAGCTGTTCGCCTCCTCCGGCTACGGAGGTACGTCGATCCGCGCGGTCGCCGCGGCCGCCGGCGTCGACGCCGCGCTCGTGCACCACTACTTCGGCACCAAGGACGACCTGTTCCTCGCCGCCCTGCAGCTGCCCATCGACCCCCGCGCGGCCCTGCTGCCGGTCGTCGAGGGCGGCCTCGACGGCGCCGGGGACCGGTTGCTGCGGGTCTTCCTCAGCGTGTGGGACGACGAGCAGAACCAGCAGTCCCTGCTGGCGCTCGTGCGCGGGCTCGCGGAACCGAGCGGCCAGCGGCTGCTGCGCGACGGCGTGCTCCAGATGGTGTTCGGGCCCGTCGGCCGCGCCCTCGGCATCGACGAGCCGGACCGCCGGATGGCGCTGGTCGCCTCCCAGATGGTCGGCGTCGTGATCCTGCGCTACCTGCTGCGCGCCGAGCCCCTCGCCTCCATGCGGCCCGACGACCTCGTCGCGGTCTACGGGCCGACGCTGCAGCGGTACCTGGCGGGTCCGCTGCCGTAGGGGGCACTTTCACCGGCCGGCCGGTGAAACTGGCACTTGTCAGGGGGACGGCCACCTGACAAGTGCAAGTTTCCCCTGACCGGTCCTTGCCATGGGCCGAGGCCACGCGCACAATTCAACACATGATGAAAAACGCGGTGGAGGTGCGGGACCTGGTCGTCGTGCGCGGCGGCCACGAGGTGCTGCGACACCTCGACATCACCATCGGCGGCGGGGTGACCGGCCTGCTCGGCCCGTCCGGCTGCGGCAAGTCCACGCTGATGCGCTCCCTGGTCGGCGTGCAGCAGCTGGCGGGCGGCACCGTGACGGCGTTCGGGCTCGAGGCCGGGAGCCGCCCGCTGCGCGACCGGATCGGCTACGTCACCCAGGCCGCCAGCGTGTACGACGACCTCACGGTCGCCGAGAACCTGACCTTCTTCGCCCGCGTGCTCGGGGTCGCTCGCGCCGAGGCGGACGCGGCGCTCGAGCTGGTCGACCTCGGTCCCCAGCGCGACCAGGTCGTCGGCCGCCTCTCCGGCGGCCAGCGCTCCCGCGTGAGCCTGGCCGTCGCGCTGCTGAGGAAGCCGGACCTGCTGGTGCTCGACGAGCCGACCGTCGGGCTCGACCCGGTGCTGCGCCGCGACCTGTGGAACCTCTTCCACCGGCTCGCCGACGACGGGGCCGCGGTCTTCGTCTCCAGCCACGTCATGGACGAGGCCGACCGCTGCGACCGGCTGCTGCTGATGCGCGAGGGCCGGATCATCGCCGACGGCAGCCCCGCCGAGATCCGGCAGAAGACGGGCGCGGACGACATCGAGTCGGCGTTCCTCACGATCGTCGCGGAGGACGCGGCATGAACGCCCCGATGACGCCGCGCGTCACCCTCGCCGTGGCCGGTCGCGTGATCACCCAGCTGCGCCGCGACCACCGCACCCTGGCGATGCTCCTCGTGCTGCCGTGCCTGCTGATGTCGCTGCTCTGGTGGATGTACCAAGACTCCGACCCCGCGACCTTCGACCGGATCGGCCCGGCCCTGCTCGCGATCTTCCCGGTGATCGTGATGTTCCTGGTCACCAGCGTCACGACCCTGCGCGAGCGTTCCAGCGGCACCCTCGAGCGGCTGCTGTCCATGCCGATGGGCAAGCTCGACTTCCTGGTCGGCTACGCGCTCGCCTTCGGCCTGGCGGCAGCGGTGCAGTCCGTGCTGGCGGTGTCGATCAGCGTCGGCCTGCTCGGGCTCGACGTGCTCGGCCCGGTGTGGCTGCTCACCCTCGTCGCCGTCGCCGACGCGGTCCTCGGCACCGCGCTGGGGCTGTTCGTCTCGGCGTTCGCCCAGACCGAGTTCCAGGCGGTGCAGTTCATGCCGGCCCTGCTGATCCCTCAGCTGCTCCTCTGCGGCCTGATCGTCCCCCGCTCGATGCTGCCCGGGTTCCTCGAGAAGGTCAGCGACCTGCTGCCGCTGTCGTACGCCGTCGACGCGATGCAGCACCTGACGACCAGCGCGAGCACCGCCGAGGTCTGGCAGGACGTCGCGGTGGTGGCCGGGTTCGCGCTCGCCGGCCTGGCCCTGGGCGCGGCGACCCTGCGGCGGCGTACCGCCTGAGACCGCCCCGGGGAGGGTCCTCGCCGCTTCGTGCCTTCCGAGCCGTACGGCGTAACCTGTGCCGCATGTCGTTGCTCCGCCAGCCCATCCTCCTCCTGGCCCGCAGCAGCCGGGTCAAGCAGCTCGTCAGCACGATGCCCGTCTCCTCGGGGATCGTGACCAGCTACGTCCCAGGTGAGACCACCGAGTCCGCCGTCGACGCGACCGCCGGGCTGGCCGACGACGGGATGCGCGCCACCCTGGACTTCCTCGGCGAGGACACCCTCGACGTCGAGCAGGCCGACGCCACCGTGGCGGCCTACCTCGACGTGCTCCAGCAGCTCGCGGCCCGCGGCCTGACCCGCAGCGCCGAGGTGTCGGTCAAGCTCTCGGCGATCGGCCAGGCGCTGCCGGAGAACGGCAACAAGATCGCGCTGGAGAACGCCCGGACCATCTGCCGGGCCGCCCGCAACGCCGGCACCACGGTGACCCTCGACATGGAGGACCACACCACCACCGACTCGACGCTGGCGATCCTGCGCGAGCTGCGCAAGGACTTCCCGGAGACCGGCGCGGTGCTCCAGGCCTACCTCCACCGCACCGAGGCCGACTGCCGCGCCCTCGCCTACGAGGGGTCCCGGGTCCGCCTGTGCAAGGGCGCCTACAAGGAGCCCGAGTCGGTCGCCTTCCAGGAGCGGCTCGAGGTCGACAAGTCCTACGTCCGCTGCCTCAAGGTGCTGCTGGCCGGCCAGGGCTACCCGATGATCGCCACCCACGACCCGCGGATGGTCGAGATCGCCTCCTCGCTCGCGAGCCGCTACGGCCGGGCGCAGGGGTCCTACGAGTTCCAGATGCTCTACGGCATCCGCCCCGACGAGCAGAAGCGGCTCGCGGAGAGCGGCGAGACGATGCGCGTCTACATCCCCTACGGCCTCGAGTGGTACGGCTACCTCATGCGGCGCCTCGCCGAGCGCCCGCAGAACCTGTCGTTCTTCCTGAAGTCCCTGATCTCGAAGAAGTAAGGCCGAGCCCATGACCGAGCAGGCACAGACCGCCATCCTCGGCGCCGGCGTGATGGGGGAGACCCTGCTGTCGGGGCTCGTCCGTGCCGGTCGCCGCGTCGACAACCTGCTCGTGGGCGAGAAGCGCGCCGAGCGCGCCCGCGAGCTCGAGGAGCGGTACGGCGTCGCCGTGGTCTCCAACGTCGAGGCCGCGCGCAAGGCCGACACCCTCGCGCTGGTCGTCAAGCCCCAGGACATGGGCGACCTCCTCGCCGAGATCGCCGGCGAGCTGCGCCCCGGTCAGCTGGTGGTCTCGCTGGCCGCCGGCATCACCACCGGCTTCATCGAGTCGCGGGTGCCCGAGGGCGTCGCCGTGGTCCGGGTCATGCCGAACACCCCGGCCCTGGTCGACGAGGGCATGGCCGCCATCTCGCCCGGCTCCCACTGCGACGAGGGCCACCTCGCCGAGGCGGAGGCGCTGATGGCCTCGGTCGGCCGGGTGCTCCGGATCCCCGAGCGCCAGCAGGACGCCGTCACCGCGATCTCCGGCTCCGGACCGGCCTACATCTTCTTCGTGGTGGAGTCGATGATCGAGGCCGGCGTCCACCTCGGCCTGCCGCGCGCGACCGCCACCGACCTGGTCGTCCAGACCCTGGTCGGCTCGGCGAAGATGCTGCGCGAGACCGGCACCCACCCCGTCGTGCTCCGCGAGCAGGTCACCTCGCCCGCCGGCACCACCGCCGCCGCCCTGCGCGAGCTGGAGATCCACAAGGTGCGCGCGGCGTTCCTCGCGGCCATGGAGGCCGCCCGCGACCGCTCCCGCGCGCTCGCCGAGGGCTCCTGACCGCTCCGTCGCCGCCGGGACGTCGTACTCCCCGGCTGCCAGACTGGCCGGCATGGAGACCTTCCGGACACCGGACGACCGCTTCGCCGACCTGCCCGACCTCCCCTGGGAGCCGCGGTACGCCGAGGTGCCCGACGGCGACGGCGGCACCCTGCGGATGGCGTACGTCGAGGCCGGCCCGGCGGACGGTCCGGTGGCGCTGCTGCTGCACGGCGAGCCGACCTGGTCCTACCTCTACCGGCACGTCATGCGCGTCCTCGCCGAGGCGGGGATCCGGGCCGTCGCGGTCGACCTGGTCGGGTTCGGCCGCTCCGACAAGCCGCTGCGCCCGGAGGACCACTCCTTCGCCCGCCACGTCGAGTGGGTGCGCGCGCTCGTGCTCGACCACCTGGACCTGCACGACGTCACCCTGGTCGGGCAGGACTGGGGCGGCCTGATCGGGCTGCGGCTGGTCGCCGAGCACCCCGACCGCTTCGCCCGGGTCGTCGCGGCCAACACCGGCCTGCCCACCGGTGACTTCGACATGCCCGAGGTCTGGTGGATGTTCCGCAACGCGGTCGAGAAGGCCGAGGTGCTCGACATCGGCCGGCTCGTCGCCGCCGGCTGCGTGCGCGGCCTCGACGACGCCACCCGCGCGGCCTACGACGCGCCGTTCCCCGACGAGGGCTCGAAGGTGGGCCCGCGGGTGATGCCCACCCTCGTGCCGACCCGGCCCGACGACCCGGCCAGCGCGGCCAACCGGGCCGCGTGGGAGGTGCTGACCCGCTGGGACAAGCCGTTCCTGACCGCCTTCAGCGACGGCGACCCGATCACCGGGGCGATGGCCCCGATCCTGCGCAAGCTGGTCCCCGGCGCGGCGGACCGGGAGCACCCGGTCGTCGCCGGCGCCGGCCACTTCCTGCAGGAGGACGCCGGTGACGAGCTCGGCCGCGTGGTCGCGGCCTTCATGGGCTGAAACGGGGGTGCGCCCGTCCCGGTGCGGTGCCACGATCGCGGCATGACGAACCTCCATCACCGGGTCGAGGGATCCGGGCCCGCCGTGGTCCTGCTGCACGCCGGCGTCGCCGACCTGCGGATGTGGGACGGCCAGGTGGCCGAGCTGGTGCCCGGCCACCGGGTCGTCCGGTGCGACCTGCGCGGCTACGGCCACACCCCGCTCGAGCCGGGCGCCTCCTACTCCGACGCCGGTGACGTGCTGGCGCTCCTCGACGAGCTCGGCGTCGAGAGCTGTGCGCTCGTCGGTGCGTCGTACGGCGGCTGGGTGGCGCTCCAGGTCGCCTCGGCCGCCCCCGAGCGCGTGGAGCGGCTCGTCCTGCTCGACCCGCTGGCGGAGGTGGCCGAGCCGGACGAGCGCCTGCGGGCCTTCTGGCGGGAAGAAGGCGCGCTGGTCGAGTCCGGTGACCTCGACGCCGCCACGGACCTCAACGTGGCCACGTTCCTGGGCCCGGAGGCTCCCGACGACGCCCGCGAGCTGGTCTGGAAGATGCAGCGCGGGGTGTTCCAGCACCACGTCGCCGCCGGGGACGTCGAGAACGCCGAGCTGCCCGTCGACCTCGACCGGTTGACGATGCCGGTCACCGTGGTGGTCGGAAGCCACGACCTGCCGTTCTTCGTCGCCACCGCGCGCGAGCTGGTCCGGGTCCTCCCGGACGCCGAGCTGACCGAGCTGCCGTGGGCGGGGCACCTGCCGTCCCTGGAGCGACCGCTCGAGACCGCGCACCTGGTCCGCGCCAGCCTCCTCGACTGAGGACCCGGACCGGATCCTTGACCGCCCGGCCGGGCGGTGGTGTCGTGAGGTGACACCGAGGAGGTGGCCGAGATGGCGGCATCACTCCTGGCGGTCGTCGTGGACTGCCGTGAACCCCGCCCGCAGGCGGACTTCTGGTCCCGGGTCCTCTCCTGTGGCGTGGTCGAGCGGAACCCCGAGGAGTTCCTGGTCGGCGATCCGGCCGGGGAAGCCACGCCGCTGTACTTCATGCGGGTCCCGGAGCCCAAGGTCGGCAAGAACCGCCTGCACCTGGACCTGGTCACCGAGGGGTCGCTGGACGACGAGGTGACCCGCCTGCAGGGCCTGGGCGCACGGTTGGTCGAGGTCCGCCAGGACCCGGGCACGATGACGAACCCGGACACCTGGGCGGTGCTCGAGGACCCCGAGGGCCATGTGTTCTGCGTGAGCAGCACGGCCACCCTCAGCGGCTGGGGCTGAGCCCGATCGCCGCCTCGGCGGCGGCGAGCACCGGGGCGGTCACCTCGCGGCAGCGCGCCGCGCCGTCGGCGTACACCTGCGAGACGTGCCCGGGGTCCGCCGCCAGGTCGGCGTACCGCTTCCGGATCGGCTCGAGCGTCGCCACCACGGCGTCGGTCACCGCTCGCTTCAACGCGCCGTACGTCGTGATGCCGTCGGCCGAGCCCCCGCAGGCGGCCAGGATCTCGAGCAGGTTGGTCACCCCCGGCTTGGACTCCCGGTCCGCCCGCACCGCGGCACGGGCCGGTCTCGGAGTCGGTGACCGCGCGCGACACCTTGCGGCGGACCACGTCGGGTGCGTCGAGCAGGAAGATCGACCCGGCGGCGTCGGCCGACTTGCTCATCTTCCGGGTGGGGTCGGCCAGGTCCATGACGCGCGCGCCGACCGAGGGCGTGGTGATCTCCGGGACCGTGAACACCTCCCCGTAGGCCCGGTTGAAGCGGACCGCGAGGTCGCGGGTGAGCTCGACGTGCTGACGCTGGTCGTCGCCCACCGGGACCACGGCCGGCCGGTAGAGCAGGATGTCGGCCGCCATCAGCACGGGGTAGGTGTAGAGCGACACCCTGGTGGCCGCGACGCCACGACCCTTCTCCTTGAACTGGACCATCCGGTTCAGCTCGCCGGTGTACGCCGTGCACTCCAGCAGGTAGGCCAGCTGGGCGTGGGCCGGGACCTGGCTCTGCCGGAAGAGCGTCGCCCGGTCCAGCCCCGCGGCCAGCAGCAGGGTCGCCATCTCGAGGGTCCGCGACCGCAGCAGGTCCGGGTCGTGGGTGGTGGTCATCGCGTGCAGGTCGGAGAGCCCGTAGTAGGCGTCGTCCTGGCGCTGCGTCATCGGCGTCAGCGCGCCGAGCAGGTTGCCGAGGGTCAGCCTGCCGGACGGCGTGAGCAGGGAGAGCCTGCGGGTGGAGGCAGTGGTCATGGTCGTTCTCCTGGGTGAGGGCCCCGGGGGCGACCACGGTCCGCACGGACCTGGAGATGGAAGCGGCCGCCTCGAGGGCGGCCGGTGAAGTGCGTGCTTCGAACGTGGTCCGCCGTCAGGCGGGCCACCACTGGCTGGTCCGGAGGACCGAGACGTTCGTGCGCACGGGTCGAGTCTCCCACAGGCCCACCGGATGGCGCGACGGATCCGGGTGCCTGCCCGCCGGGTACGGTGCCCCCATGCCTGAGTGCTCCGGACCCGCGACGGTCGTCTTCGACAGGTCGCTCACGGAGTACGACTTCGGTCCCGCCCACCCGATGTCCCCGATCCGGGTCGACCTGACGATGCGGCTGGCCGAGGAGCTCGGGGTGCTCGACCACGGGCTGCGCATCGTGCCCGCGCCGATGGCCGACGAGGCCAGGATCGCGACCGTCCACGACCCGCGCCTGATCGAGGCGGTCGAGCGGGCCGGCACGACCCCGGGCGTCCTGGACGAGGAGTTCGGGCTCGGGACCGACGACAACCCGACCTTCCGCGGCATGCACCACGCCGCCGCCCACATCGTGGGGGCCAGCGTGGAGGCGTTCCGACAGGTCTGGACCGGTGAGAGCCTGCACGCGGTCAACATCACCGGCGGGCTCCACCACGCGATGCGCGACCGGGCGAGCGGCTTCTGCATCTACAACGACGTGGCCGTCGGCATCCAGTACCTGCTCGACCAGGGAGCGCAGCGGGTCGCGTACGTCGACATCGACGTGCACCACGGGGACGGCGTCGAGCGGATCTTCTGGGACGACCCGCGGGTGCTGACCATCAGCCTGCACGAGACCGGGCAGATGCTCTTCCCCGGCACCGGCTTCCCCAACGACGTCGGCGGGCCGGAGGCCCGGGGGAGCGCGGTCAACGTCGCGCTGCCGCCCGGCACCGGGGACGCCGGATGGCTGCGGGCCTTCCACGCGGTGGTGCCGCCGCTGCTGCGCGAGTTCGACCCCGAGGTGCTGGTGACCCAGCACGGCTGCGACTCCCACATCGAGGATCCGCTGGCCCACCTGATGCTGACCGTCGACGGCCAGCGCGCGGCGTACCTCGCCCTGCACGACCTGGCCCACGAGGTGGCCGGCGGCCGGTGGGTGGTGACCGGCGGTGGTGGCTACGCCCTGGTCGAGGTCGTCCCGCGGGCCTGGACCCACCTCCTGGCGGTCGTGGGGGGCCGCCCGCTGGACCCCGCCACCGACACCCCGGACGGCTGGCGGGCCCATGTCCGCGACGGTCTGCAGCGCACCCCGCCGTACCGGATGACCGACGGTCGCAACCCCGCGTGGCGGGACTGGTCGGAGGGCTACGACCCCGAGACCTGGCTGGATCGGGCCATCCATGCGACCCGGACCGAGATCTTCCCCTGGCATGGGCTCGATCCGTCGCCCTGAACGTGCAACAGTGGGACACAAGTAAAGAATTGGTGGGGAGTGCAAGGGGACACGCCGGAGTCACGCAAGTTGCTCTAGTGAACCCCTTCCCCATGAGTCACATCAGGCTCTATTCTCACCGTGCGCGAACGCGTGCAATCACCGGTGGGGAAGCCGGTGGCGCGTCGCAAAGAAAGTCGGTGCACGATGGCTACCAACTCGTCCGGGGACATCTCCGAAGCGAAGTTCCTGACCGTTGCCGAGGTTGCCGCGATGATGCGCGTCTCCAAGATGACCGTCTACCGCCTGGTCCACAACGGCGACCTGCCCGCCGTCCGCGTGGGCCGCTCGTTCCGTGTCCGTGAGGAGGACGCGAACGAGTACCTCCGCAAGAGCTTCTACAGCGCCGGCTGACGTGGCCCGCTGACCGGGTCCGTCCCGGTCGCGCAGACCCCACATCGTGGACTTCGGTCCGCTGGATTCTGCCTGTCTCGCACAGGCCTATAGGCTGTCCGGGTCCTCCGGGTGTTCCCGGTGTGGCGACACAGCATTGTGAAAGGTATCCCGTGGGTTCTGTCATCAAGAAGCGGCGCAAGCGCATGGCCAAGAAGAAGCACCGCAAGCTGCTCAAGAAGACGCGCGTGCAGCGCCGCAAGCTCGGCAAGTAGGCCCCTCGCGCGATGGGCAGGGTCGGCAGAGTAGTCCTGGTCACCGGGGTCTCCCGTGACCTCGGCCGGCGGTTCGCGCGAGCCGTCGCCACCGACCCTGCCGTCGAGCGTGTGATCGGCGTGGACGTGGTCCCGCCGCGCGGTGACATCGGCGACGTCTCGTTCGTGCGCGCCGACATCCGCAACCCCGTCATCGCGAAGATCATCGCGAAGGAGGACGTCGACACCGTCGTCCACATGAGCGTGATCTCGACCCCCGGCACCGCCGGGGGACGCAACACGATGAAGGAGCTCAACGTCATCGGCACGATGCAGCTGCTCGCTGCGTGCCAGAAGGCGCCCGGGCTCCAGAACCTCGTCGTGAAGTCGACGACGACGGTGTACGGCGCCAGCAGCCGCGACCCGGCGATGTTCACCGAGGACATGGAGCCGCGCCGCGCGCCTCGCGCGGGCTACGCCAAGGACGTCGCCGAGATCGAGGGCTACGTCCGCGGCTTCGCGCGCCGTCGTCCCGACGTCCGGGTCACCATGCTCCGGGCGGCCAACGTCGTCGGCCCGCACGTCACGAGCCCGATCACGTCGTACTTCCGGCTGCCGGTCATCCCGACCGTCCTCGGGCACGACCCGCGGCTGCAGTTCCTGCACGAGCAGGACCTGCTCGCCGCGCTCCAGCACGCGGTGGCCCACGAGGTCCCCGGCACCTTCAACGTGGCCGGCGACGGCGTGCTGATGCTCTCCCAGGCGATCCGTCGGCTGCAGCGCCCCTCCCTCCCGATGCCGACCTTCGCGGTCGGCAGCCTGGGCTCGGCGCTGCGTTCGGCCCGGGTCGCCGACTTCTCGCCGGAGCAGATGGCCTTCCTCACCTACGGGCGCGGCGTCGACACCCGCGCCATGCGCGAGGTCCTCAAGTTCGAGCCGGCCTTCTCCACCGCCGAGGCGTTCGCCGACTTCGGGTCGGTGCTGCCGCCGACCGGCGGCCTGGCCGACAAGGCCCTCGGCAGGGTCGCCCGGGCCCTGCCGCCCGTCGAGGAACCGATCGGAGCCGGTCATGGGTGACGCCGAGATCATCCCCATCGGGACCCGCGGCCGCCCCGGCCGGGGCACCGGCAAGCAGCCGTCGTCCGCCGCGCGCAGCCTGGTCAACGGCGGCAAGCCGTCACCCGCCGAGCGCCGGCCACCGGCCCAGCGGGCCGAGCCCGGGGCCGGCTCGGCCGACGAGATGGACGGGGCCCCTGCCTCCGAGCCCACCGTGGTGCCGGAGCGGGCACCCGTCACCACCCACGAGCGCGCCCCGCTGAACGGCATCCCCACCTCGGACTGGCTGGCCGCGTTCCAGCACGCCGCCCGTGAGGTGTTCGGTGAGCAGTGGGAGCCGCAGCTGGCCCGCTTCCTGGCGTTCCTGCGCCGGCGGGTCACCGGTGACTACGTCGTCGACGAGTACGGCTTCGACCAGGAGATCGCCCAGCGGTTCTTCATGGCGGCGCTGCGGCCGATCGCGGAGAAGTGGTTCCGCATCGAGGTGCGCGGCGCGGACAACATCCCCACCGACGGCGGCGCCCTGGTCGTCTCCAACCACTCCGGCACGATCCCGGTCGACGGCCTGATGACGATGGTCTCGATCCACGACCACACCGGCCGCTTCCTGCGGCCGCTCGGCGCGGACCTGGTGTTCCGGCTGCCGGTCGTCAGCACCATGGCCCGCAAGGGCGGGGCGACGCTGGCCTGCAACGAGGACGCCGAGCGGATGCTCCGCGGTGGCGAGCTGGTCGGGGTCTGGCCCGAGGGCTTCAAGGGCATCGGCAAGCCCTACGCCGAGCGCTACAAGCTCCAGCGCTTCGGCCGCGGCGGCTTCGTGTCCGCGGCCCTGCGCACCGGTGTCCCCATCGTGCCGCTGTCGGTCGTCGGGGCCGAGGAGATCTTCCCGCTGGTCGGCAACATCCCCTCGCTGGCCCGGCTGCTCGGCGTGCCCTACATCCCGATCACACCGCTGTTCCCCCTGCTCGGCCCGCTGGGGCTGGTGCCGCTGCCCTCGAAGTGGCTGCTCGAGTTCGGGGAGCCGATCCGCACCGACGAGTTCGAGGCGGGCGCGGCCGACGACCCGATGCTGGTGTTCAACGTGACCGACCAGGTGCGCGAGACGATCCAGCAGACGCTCTACTCGCTGCTGATGAAGAGGCAGTCGGTCTTCCGCTGACCGCGCGGCCGGCTGGTCGGCCGGTCGCTCCGGTCAGGGGGTGTTGACGTCGCCCGTGACGGAGCCGGTGGCGTCGTCGAGCAGCTGGCCGACGCCGTTCGTGACGTCGTCGACCGTCCCGCCGACGTCGGGCACCGAGGGCTGGCCCGAGCCGGACCCGCCACCGGTCAGTCCCTCGGTGAGCGAGCCGATCGGGTCGTTGGCCACGTCGCCGGGCTTCGGTCCGGACTGGCCGCCCGTGCCGCTGTGGGCCGGGTCGAGCACGCTGCCCGGGGGCAGGTCGCCGGCATCGACGGACGGCAGGTCGGTGCCGGAGTCGCCGTGCTGCTGCGAGCCGTGGTGACGGCCGCCCTTCCCGTCCTTGGCCTGGTGACCGGTCGGCACCTCGAACGCCGTCGAGGAGGCCGTGAACATCGGCGGGATCTTGGTGACGCCGCCGTCGCAGGACGGGCAGGCCTGCTGCGCCGCGGTGTCGATCGCGATGACCACCTGGGCCGCGTGCATGAGCTCGTCGCGCGCCTCGGCGGGCACCAGCTGCTCGAGCTCGGTGAGCTGGTCCAGGCTGCTCGCGGTGAAGTCGCGCAGCTCGTCGATCGAGTCCTGGTCGCCGGTCTGGGCGTAGTCGGCGAGCAGCAGGTCAGAGGCCTCGGCGGCCTGGTCGGTGAAGTCGTTGAGCGTGTCGGCGATGACCACGTTGTCCTGGAGGTCGCCACCGCGGCTGAGCTCGGTCGCCTCGTCGAGTCGCCCGCCGGCGTTGTCGAGCAGCGTCGAGCCCTTCTGGGCCTCCCCGACGCTGAGGCCGGTGTGGACGTTCTCGATGGCCCGCTTGACCGGGTACAGGGCGTCGCCGGGCAGGGCGCTCTGGGCGGCCATCGCCATCGACGTGGTGGCGCCGACCACGGCGAGCCCGCCCACGGCGGCGGCGATCCGACGCTCGCGGGCAGGACGTCGGGCCGGCAGGGTGAGGCGGCTGGCGTCCTCGGGGACGAGCGCGGTCTCCGCCTCGGCCATCAACCGGGCGCGCAGGTCGGCCACGAACTCGGGGCGCGCCTCGGGCGCCGGCGTCGCGCGCATCGCGACGACCAGCTCGAGCAGCTGGGAGTACCGTGCGTCGTCGGCCGCAGGGGTCGAGGGGGCCTCGACCAGGGCCGCGAACTCCTCGGCGCGCCGTCGCGCCGTGAACACGGGTGTCATCGGATTCGTCCTGTCGTCGTGTCGTGCGTGTCGCTCCCCCGGCGGTGCCTCGACGCTGACTCCAACGACGGGTGGGCGCGCGAGGTTACGGGGGCCCCGAGGGGTACGACGACAGCCGGTGCGAGGGCGCTCATCAGTCCCGGATCCCCTCGGGCATCAGCTTGGCGAGGTTGCGCACCCCACGCAGCTGCAGCTGCTTGACCGCACCCTCGCTGCGGTCGAGGACAGCGGCGGTCTCGGCGATGCTCATCCCCTGCAGGAACCGCATGATCAGGCAGTCCCGCTGCTCGGCGGGCAGCTCCTTGAGGGCGGTGAGCAGGATCTCGTTGGTCAGCCCGGCCAGCACGGCGTCCTCGGGGCCGTCGGTGGCGTCGTCGTGGAGCCCCATGTCCTCGGTGGTGAGCTCGAGGCGGGTGCGGCCGGCCTTGAAGTGGTCGGTGGCGAGGTTGCGGGCGATGGTCATCAGCCACGCCCCGAAGTCCTTGCCCTGCCAGCGGAAGCTGGTCATGCTGCGCAGCGCGCGGAAGAAGGTCTCGGAGGTCAGGTCCTCGGCCAGCGTCGTGGAGCGGGTCCGGTAGAAGAGGAACCGGTGCACCGAGGGCTGGTAGTGGTCGTAGAGCAGTCCGAACGCGTCGGCGTCGCCGGTGCGCGCCAGCTCCACCAGCGCGATCAGCCGGGTCCGCTCGGCCTCGGACTCCTCCGAGGAGGTGGCCAGCTCGCCGTCCCCGAACCCGTCGGGGCCCCCGGTGGGCGACCCCAGGCTGCCGTCGGTGACTGCTTCGGAGAGCAGCAGTCCGGGCCCGCCCGCGAGCAGCACGTCCTCGGAGAGCAGGGCCCGGGCGACGGCTGTACGCAGGGCGTCGAGCCCGCGCGCCACGTCTCTGGCGTCCCAAGACATTGTGATGAGACCCTCCCGGTCAGCTTCCCCCGAAGCCCCCGCCACTCTAGGTCGGGGTCACCCGTGCTGGGAACAGTTCGCCGGCAAAGAGTGGTTCACGCCACGTCGGCGACGAGGGTGCCGGGTGGGTCAGTGGCGGCGGCCGCGCAGCGCGACGCCGGCGGCGACGGTCCCGGTCGCGGCGCCGGCGACGGCGCCCACCAGCAGTCCCGCCCGGGCGGCCTTGCGCCCGGTCCGGTAGTCACGGATGCGCCACCCCATCTCCCGGGCGTGGGCACGCAGCCGGGCGTCCGGGTTGATGGCGCAGGGGTCGCCGACGAGGCTCAGCATCGGCAGGTCGTTGTAGGAGTCGGAGTACGCCGAGCAGCTGGCCAGGTCGAGGTCCTCCCGGGCGGCGAGGGCCTTGACCGCCTCGCCCTTGGCCGGGCCGTGCAGGAGGTCACCCACCAGGCGGCCGGTGTAGACGCCGTCCACGTGCTCCGCGACGGTGCCGAGGGCGCCGGTCAGCCCGAGCCGGCGGGCGATGATCTGGGCGATCTCGATCGGCGCCGCCGTGATCAGCCAGACCCGCTGCCCCTGGTCGAGGTGGAGCTGGGCGAGCGCCCGGGTGCCCGGCCAGATCCGGTGTGCCATCGCCTCGTCGAAGATCTCCTCGCCGAGCTCCTCGAGCTCGGCCACCGTGTGGCCGGCGATGAACCCCAGGCGGAGTTGCGGGCATCGGCGACGTGGTCGGGGTCCTCCACGCCGACCACGCGGAAGTAGGCCTGCTTCCACGCGGCACCGAGGATCTCCCGGGTGGTGAAGAAGTGCCGCCGGTGCAGCCCGCGGGCGAGATGGAAGATGCTCGCGCCCTGCATGACGGTGTTGTCCACGTCGAAGAATGCGGCCGAGGTCGGGTCGGCGGGGGTGAGCAGTGCGGACTCCACCTCGGCCGCGGCGGCGGCCGCCTCGCCGGCGAGGGTCGAGCGCAGCTGGAGGTTCAGCGGCCGACGGCTCCTGTCGGGCGGTGGGTTCACACCCGCAGCGTAGACCCCGCCACGACGGGTCCGACACGTGTCCGGAGCCTGTGGAAGTATCCCCCCATGCCCGCAGACGCAGCCAGGCCGCACGACGTCGCCGACCTCGTCGCCGAGGCAGCGGCACAGAGCCCGGACAAGCTGGCGATCGTGGAGGCCGGCGGCCGGAGCCTGACCTGGGCCGGGCTCGACGACGAGGTGGACCGGGTCGCCGGCGGCCTGGGCGCCGTGGGCATCGTCGCGGGCTACCGGGTCCTGATCGCGAGCGGGAACCGGCTCGAGTTCGTGACCGCCTATCTCGGCGTGCTCCGCGCGCAGGCCGTGGCCGTCCCGGTCAACCCCCGCGCGACCGCCGGCGAGCTGGCCCGGATGATCGCCGACTCGGGGTCACGCCTGGTCGTGGCCGACGCCGACACCGTGACCACGGTCCGCGAGGCCGTGGACCTCCTCGCGCGGGTCCTCGGCGGTGAGGCGGGGGACGTCGACGCGGACCTGCTCGCACGCGCCGTGGTGCCTCGGGTGGTCGTCATCGGGACGGCACCGGCACCCGGTGAGGGGTCGTTCGACGACCTGAGGGCCGGACCGCGGCGTCCCGCGCCGCCGCTGCAGGACCCCGAGAAGCTCGCCGCGCTGCTCTACACCAGCGGCACCTCCGGCCGCCCCCGTGCCGCGATGCTCACGCACCGGGCCCTGCTCGCGAACGTCGAGCAGGTCGCCCAGGTCCAGCCGCCGATGATCCACGCCGACGACGTCGTGCTCGGCGTCCTTCCGCTCTTCCATGTCTACGGCCTCAACGCCGTGCTCGGCGGGGTGCTCCGCAACCGGGCCAAGCTGGTGCTCGTCGAGCGGTTCGACCCGCAGGGCACGCTCGACCTGATCGAGGACGAGGCGTGCAGCGTCGTGCCGGTCGCGCCCGCCGTCTTCGCCCACTGGCAGGGCGTCGACCAGCTGGAGGAGCGGCTCGGCCCGGTTCGTCTCATGCTGTCCGGCTCGGCGCCGCTGTCGCCCGAGCTGGTCGAGAGCTTCACCGGCCGTACCGGGATCCCGGTCCACCAGGGCTACGGCCTCACCGAGGCCTCTCCGGTGGTGACGAGCACCCTGTGCAGCGAGCGTCTCCAGCCCGGCTCGGTGGGTGCGGCGCTGCCCGGCATCGGCCTCCGGCTGGTGGACGAGGCGGGAGGCACCCCCGCGGGCGAGGACCCGGGGGAGATCCAGATCTCCGGGGACAACCTGTTCAGCGGCTACTGGCCCGACGGGTCCGGCGGACCGGACGCGGACGGCTGGTGGTCCACCGGGGACGTGGGCTTCCTCGATGCCTCGGGGGACCTGTTCCTCGTCGATCGGCTCAAGGACCTCGTCATCGTCTCCGGCTTCAACGTCTACCCGGTCGAGGTCGAGGAGGTGATCCGCGAGGTCGCGGGTGTCACCGAGGTCGGGGTCATCGGCGTCGAGGACGCGACCACCGGTGAGGCGGTCGTGGCCTACGTCCGCGCCCCCGGGGCCGACCCGGCCGCGACGGAGGACGCCGTACGCCGGCACTGCGCGCAGCGCCTGGCCCGGTTCAAGCAGCCCAGCCGGGTCGAGGTCGTCGACGACCTCCCGCTCACGGTGACGGGCAAGGTCCAGAAGGGGCGGCTGCGCGGCCTGGAGCGGCGCCGGACGATGGGGCTGCTGGAGTGACGGCCGTGACTCCCCGGGTGACGCTCTACTCGCGCCCCGGCTGTCACCTGTGCGACACGGCGCGGGAGGTCGTCGCGCGGGTCTGCGCCGACCTGGGGGAGGCGTACGCCGAGGTCTCGATCGACGACGACCCGGCGCTGGTCGAGCGCTTCGGCGAGGAGATCCCGGTGACCTTCGTCGACGGTCGCCAGCACGACTTCTGGCGGGTCGACGAGAGCCGCCTGCGCACCGCGCTCACGACGCCCCCGCGACCCTGACCGACCCCGCGCGACGTGTGACTGGTCACATGTGCTAGCCGGCCTCCCGGGTGGGTTCCGGACCACCGGCCGTCTCGGTTTGTTCTCGCGTTCACAAACTCCTACAGTGAACGGGCCGCACGGTTGAGCAGGCTGGCAGACAGCCTTCGCAGGGGGCCGACCGTCCGGTCCGATTCCATGGCATGGAGACGAGAGCAGTGACTGCACGGACAACCCCCGAGAGTGCCCGGGACATCCCCGAGGCCACCGTCGCGCGGCTGCCCGTCTACCTCCGGGCCCTCACCACGCTGTCCGAGCAGGGCACCGCCACCTGCTCCAGCGAGCACCTCGCCGCCGCTGCCGGCGTCAACAGCGCCAAGCTCCGCAAGGACCTCTCCTACCTCGGCAGCTACGGCACCCGCGGGGTCGGCTACGACGTCGACTACCTGCGGTACCAGATCGCCCGCGAGATCGGCGTGACCCAGGACTGGCCGGTCGTCATCGTCGGGATCGGAAACCTCGGCCACGCCCTGGCGAACTACTCCGGCTTCCGCAGCCGCGGGTTCCGGGTCGTCGCCCTGCTGGACGCGGACCCCAAGCGGCACGACGAGGTGGTCGCCGGGGTCGACGTACGGCCGTTCGACCACCTCGAGCAGATCGTCCGCGACCACAGCGTCGCCATCGGCGTGATCGCCACGCCGGCGCTGGCCGCCCAGGACGTCGCCGACCGGATGGTCGGCTGCGGGATCACCAGCATCCTGAACTTCGCCCCGACGGTGCTCACCGTCCCCGCCGGCGTCGACGTACGCAAGGTCGACCTCTCCATCGAGCTGCAGATCCTCGCCTACCACGAGCAGCGCAAGACCCACGGGGAGCCGGCATGAGCGTCCTGGTGGTGGGCATCTCCCACAACTCCGCGCCGGTGCACCTGCTGGAGAAGGTCGCGCTCGACCGCGACGGCGTGCACAAGCTGGTCCACGACGCCGCCGCGTGCGAGCACGTCAGCGAGGCGACGGTCATCGCGACGTGCAACCGGCTCGAGATCTACGCCGACGTCGACCGGTTCCACGGCAGCGTCGAGGAGGTGTCCCGGCTGCTCGTCGACCGGGCCGGCCGGTCGACCGAGGAGATGCTGCCCCACCTCTACGTGCACTACGACGACGGCGCCGTCTCGCACCTCTTCCAGGTCGCGGCGGGCCTGGACTCGATGGCCGTCGGCGAGGGGCAGATCCTCGGACAGACCCGCGAGGCCCTCCGGCTGGGGCAGGAGCTCGGCACCGTCGGGCCCGCCCTCAACGTGCTCTTCCAGCAGGCCCTCCGGGTCGGCAAGCGGTCCCGCGCCGAGACCGACATCGACAGCGCCGCCCCGTCGCTGGTGAGCGCCGCCCTCGACCGGTCCGGTGCCGCCGTCGGTGACCTCGTCGGCAAGCGCGTCCTCGTCGTGGGCGCCGGCGCGATGGCCGGCCTGGCCACCGCCACCGTCGCCCGCCTCGGCGCCGCCGAGATCACCGTCGCGAACCGCAGCGCGGAGCGGGCCGACCGGCTCGCCGCCGAGTACGGCGGCCGCGCGGCGCCGCTGTCCGACCTCGCGGCCGAGCTGGCCGTGGCCGACGTCGTCATCACGTGCGCCGGCGCGACCGGCCTGCTGGTGACCGCGGAGATGGTCGAGCTGGCCCGGCCGGACCAGCGGCCGATGTCGATCATCGACCTCGCCCTGCCGCACGACGTGGAACCGGCCGCCGCCCGCCTGCCCGGGGTCAGCCTGATCAACCTCGCCGAGCTCGCCGCCGAGCTGCACGAGTCCGACGCCGGCCGCGAGGTGCTCGAGGTGCGGCGGATCGTGACCCAGGAGGTCACCGCCTTCGTGTCGGCCCGTCGGCAGGCGAGCGTCACCCCGACCGTCGTCGCGCTCCGCTCGATGGCGACCGCGGTGGTCGAGTCCGAGATGGAGCGGCTCGTCGGCCGCCTCCCGGACCTCGACGACGAGGCCCGGGCCGAGGTCCTCCAGACGGTTCGTCGGGTCGCCGACAAGCTGCTCCACCAGCCCACGGTCCGGGTCAAGGAGCTCGCCAACGAGGCCGGCGCCGTGTCCTACGCCGCCGCGCTGGCCGAGCTGTTCGCGCTGGACCCGGACGCCGTCGACGCCGTCACCCGACCGGAGGGGCTGACATGAGCAACCCCATCCGCGTCGGCACCCGGCGCTCGCTCCTCGCGACCACCCAGTCCGGCACGGTCGCCGACCTGATCCGCACCCGGCTGGGCCGCGAGGTCGAGCTGGTCGAGGTCACCACCGAGGGCGACCGCACCCAGGCGGACGGCACCCCGCTCACCGCCGTCGGCGGCACCGGGGTCTTCGTCGGCGCCCTGCGGGACGCCCTGCTCCGCGGTGACGTGGACGTGGCCGTGCACTCGCTGAAGGACCTCCCGACGTACCCGCAGGACGGCATCGCGCTGGCCGCCGTACCCGGCCGGGAGGACCCCCGCGACGTCGTCGTCGCGCGTGACGGCCTCACCCTCGGCGAGCTCCCGCCGGGCAGCCGGGTGGGCACCGGGTCCCCGCGCCGCGCCGCGCAGCTCCACGCCCTCGGCCTCGGTTTGGAGATCTCGCCGATCCGCGGGAACGTGGACACCCGGATCGGCAAGGTCGCCTCGGGCGAGTACGACGCCGTCGTGCTGGCCCGTGCCGGCCTGGTCCGGATCGGTCGGCTCGCGCAGGCGACCGAGGTGCTCGACCCGCTCCAGATGCTCCCGGCTCCCGGGCAGGGCGCGCTGGCGGTGGAGTGCCGGTCGAGCGACGCCCAGCTCGTGGCCGAGCTGGCGGAGCTCGACGACGACCACGCTCGCGCGGCGGTCACGGCCGAACGGGCCGTGCTGGCCACGCTCGAGGGTGGCTGCTCGGCCCCGATCGGGGCACTGGCCGAGGTCGTGGAGGGCGAGGACGGGAACGAGATCTGGGTCAGGGCCGTGGCCCTGTCCCCCGACGGGGCGCTCTCGGTGCGGATGTCCGCGACCGGGGCCCCGGCCGACGCCGTAGGCGTGGGCAGCCGGCTGGCGAGCGAGATGCTCGCCGACGGCGCAGCACGGTTGGCAGAACCACCAGACAAGAGGCAGAACGCATGACGCGAGGCAAGACCACCACCGCCACGACGCAGGCTCCGAGCCGGGGCTGGGTGTCGTTCGTCGGCAGCGGCCCCGGTGACCCCGGCCTGCTCACGGTCCGTGCCGTCGACCTGCTGCGGCAGGCCGACGTCGTGGTGACCGAGGTGCCCGAGCACGAGTCCCTGGTGCGCACCCTCCTCGGTCTCCCGGAGCCGGTCGTCAGCGAGGACGCCGAGCCCGTACCGGCGCCGGGCCCGGAGATCGTGGACGGCGGGTTCGGTGAGGACGGCCAGCCGCTCACCCACGCCGCCCGCGCCAAGGTCGTCGTCAAGCACGCCAAGAAGGGCGCGCGCGTCGTCCGCCTGATGACCGGTGACCCGTTCCTCTACGCCTCGGGCCCGGAGGAGGCGCAGGCCTGCGTCAAGGCCGGCATCGGCTTCGAGATCGTCCCCGGCGTCTCCTCGGTCAGCGCGGTCCCGGCGTACGCCGGCATCCCGCTCACCACCAAGGACAACCGTGAGGTCGCGGTCGTGACCTGCGGGGAGAAGGTGGACTGGTCGCAGTACGCCGACGGCCGCACGCTGGTGCTGCTCTCCGCGGTCGGCATGATCGGCGACATCAGCAAGGCGCTGGTGGAGGCGGGCCGCTCGCCGAAGACCCCGGTCGCGATGACCCGGGTCGGCACCACCACCGAGCAGGCCACCGTCACCTCGACGCTCGAGCACATCGCGGCCGACGCCCGCGCCGCCCGGATGGCCCCGCCGGCCGTCACCGTGGTCGGCGACGTCGTCGACCTGCGCGAGACGCTGTCGTGGTTCGAGACCAAGCCGCTGTTCGGCTGGCGGGTCCTGGTGCCGCGCACCAAGGAGCAGGCCGGCACGCTCTCGCAGCGGCTGCGCGGCTACGGCGCGGTGCCGGAGGAGGTGCCGACCATCTCGGTCGAGCCGCCCCGCAACCCGCTCCAGATGGACAAGGCGATCCGCGGCCTGGTCGAGGGCCGCTACGAGTGGATCGCGTTCACCTCGGTCAACGCGGTGAAGGCCGTGCGCGAGAAGTTCGAGGAGTACGGCCTCGACGCCCGCGCCTTCTCCGGCCTGAAGATCGCCGCCGTCGGTGACAAGACCGCGCAGGCGATCGCGGCCTGGGGCCTGCGCGCCGACCTCGTGCCCTCGGGCGAGCAGTCCGCGGCCGGCCTGCTGGCCGACTGGCCGGAGTACGACGAGGTGCTGGACCCGATCAACCGGGTCTTCCTGCCGCGCGCCGACATCGCCACCGAGAACCTCGTGGCGGGCCTGATCGACCTCGGCTGGGAGTGCGACGACGTCACGGCGTACCGCACCGTGCGGGCCACGCCGCCGCCGGCGCCGACCCGCGACGCGATCAAGACCGGCAAGTTCGACGCCGTCGTGTTCACCTCGTCCTCGACCGTGCGCAACCTGGTCGGCATCGCCGGCAAGCCGCACCCGTCGACGATCATCGCGGTGATCGGCCCCGCCACGGCCAAGACCGCCGAGGAGCACGGCCTGCGGGTCGACGTGCTGTCGCCCAAGCCGGACGTCGAGGAGCTCGTCGACGCGCTCGCCGACTTCGGCGCCAGCCGCCGGTTGTCGATGCTCGAGGCCGGCCAGCCGGTCACCAAGCCGTCCGAGCGCAAGCCCTCGGCCCGCCGGAAGATGCGAGCGGAGTGATCGGAGCGGGGTGAGGAGCCGACGGAGTCGGCTCCGAGCCACCGCGAAGAGGTCGAGCAGCGAGCGCCAGCGAGCATGTCGAGACCCGGTGAGCCGGAAGGCGACCTCAACCACGGCACGAGGAGGCAGAGCATGTCTGACGAGTCCACCACCGTGTCGGTGACCGGACCGACCGTCCGACCCCGCCGGCTGCGCACCACGCCGGCACTGCGCCGGATGGTGGCGGAGACCTCGCTGGAGGCCCGGCAGCTGGTGCTGCCGGTCTTCGTCCGCGAGGGGATCTCCGAGCCGCAGCCGATCTCCTCGATGCCGGGCGTCGTCCAGCACACCCGCTCCTCGCTGCTGAAGGCGGTGGCCGAGGCCGCCGAGCTCGGCCTCGGGGGCGTGATGCTCTTCGGGATCCCCGAGCGCAAGGACGCCACCGGCTCCGGTGCGGTCGACCCCGCCGGCATCCTCAACCTCGCCATCACCGACGTGGTGGCCGAGGTCGGGGACGCGCTCACGGTGATGAGCGACCTGTGCCTCGACGAGTTCACCGACCACGGCCACTGCGGGCTGCTCACCCCCGATGGCCGGGTCGACAACGACCGCACGCTCGCGGCGTACGCCGAGATGGCGCTGGCGCAGGCGCACGCGGGCGTCGACATGGTCGGCCCGAGCGGGATGATGGACGGCCAGGTCGCGGTGATCCGGGCGACGCTCGACGTCGCCGAGCACACCGACGTCTCGATCCTGGCCTACTCCGCGAAGTACGCCTCGGCGTTCTACGGCCCGTTCCGGGAGGCCGTGGACTCCTCGCTGCAGGGCGACCGGCGGACCTACCAGCAGGACGCCCCGAACGCCCGTGAGGGCGTGCGTGAGGCCCTCCTCGACATCGAGGAGGGCGCGGACATCGTGATGGTGAAGCCGGCGCTGGCCTACCTCGACGTCATACGCCGCGTGCGGGACGCCGTGGACGTGCCGGTGGCGGCCTACAACATCTCGGGGGAGTACTCCATGCTCGAGGCCGCCGCGGCCCACGGCTGGATCGACCGCGAGCCGGCGATCCTCGAGACGCTCACCTCGATCCGCCGCGCCGGCGCCGACATCGTGCTGACCTACTGGGCCAGCGAGGTCGCGCGGCTGCTCGAGCGCTGATCACGGCCGCTACGCGGCCGACATCAATGCGTGTAGTCGTAGACGCACTTGTCGAAGGCGTCGTTGTCGTTGAGCGGGTTGTCGACGTAGCCCTCGGTGGTGCACTGGGCGATCGCCTCGGCGGTGGTGAGGACCTCGTCGACCGGCGGGACCGAGGGGGTCGGCAGCGGGGGCACCGACGGGGTGTTCGGCACGGGGTTGTCGCCGCCGCCACCGCTGGGGGTGGTCGGGCTGGTCGGGGTCGAGGCGGGCGTCGAGGGGCCGCTCGGGCTGGTGGTGGTGGAGGAGCCACCGCCACCGGTGCTGCCGCCCTGGTTGCCCTGGGGCTGCTGCGGCTGGTTCTGCTTGACCGGCTGGGACGGGGTGCTCGTGTCGGGCACGAAGTAGCCGGCCGAGGTGGTGCCGTTCGGCACGGCGGTGAAGTCGCCGTCGAGGTAGGCATTCATGATCGACAGCACCAGCTCGACGTACGACTGGCTGTGGTTGTAGCGGAACACCGCGGCGCGCTGGCCCGCGAGCGTCGAGAGGTCGTCCTCACCGGAGCACAGGTAGACGGCGGTGGCGAGCGCGGCGTCGTCGATGTCCTGGGGGTTGCGCTGGGCGTCGCCGTCGGCGTCCACGCCCACGACCGACCAGGTGGACGGGATGAACTGCATCGGGCCGACCGCGCGGTCGTACTTCGCGTCGGAGTCGTACTGGCCGGCGTCGGTGTCCTTGATCAGCGAGACCTGCTGCGTGCCGTCGAGGGCGACGCCGTAGATGCCGGGGCGGGCCACGCCGTGGGTGTCGAGGTGGTTGCCGTTGGTGCGGCCGTGGTCGGACTCGACCCGGCCGATCGCGGCGACCAGCTGCCACGGGAGGTTGCAGGACTTGTCGGCGGCGTTGATGACCGTCTCGGCGCGCTGGTAGGCGGCGAGCGCCGCGTCGGGGATGCCCGAGGTGGAGGCGGTCGTCACGGCCCGGTGGGTGTTGCCGCTGATGCCGGGGGCCACGACGCCGGGCACGGACACGCTGGCGGGCGCCTTGATGGCCTCGGTGGGCACGCTGGTGCCGTCCGGGAGAGTGGTGGCGGCGGACTCGTCGGCGGAGGCGGTGCTGGCGCCGACACCGGCGATGCTGGCCGTCCAGGCTGCCGACAGCAGCGCCAGCGGCACCAGGGCCGTGGTCTTCTGGATGCGACCGAATCGCGATGTGGTCATCGAGCTCTCCCTCACTCAGCTACCGTCGTGCTCCCTCAAGCACCGGTGAAGTCTCAACGACCTGTGTCACCCCGAGTTACGTCGGAGTGGCACCGGGTGAGACGCATGTCACTCTGGTGACGATCGTGCCCCGGGGTCATGACGGTGAAACCGATTGTCTCAACAAAGTGGTCCGCAGCACCCCCGGAATGGTGTATCCGGGCCTGCCCGCGGGTGGGTTGTCCCCCTCGGGGACAATCGGGTGGTGACCTCAGCCCGACCCGACAGCCAGCCCTCCGGACCGACCTCCGGCACGGCCCGGTCGGCCTCCCTCTTCGAGCGGGCGCAGGCCGTCACGCCGGGCGGCGTGAACTCCCCGGTCCGGGCCTTCAACGCCGTCGGCGGCACGCCGCGGTTCATCCGCTCGGCGCGGGGCGCCTGGCTCACCGACGTCGACGGGAACGAGTACGTCGACCTGATCTGCTCGTGGGGCCCGATGCTGCTCGGCCACGGCCACCCCGAGGTGCAGGCCGCGGTCACGGACGCGGTCGCACGCGGCACGTCGTACGGCACGCCGACCGAGCCCGAGGTCGAGCTCGCGGAGGAGATCGTCGCGCGCACCCCCGTGGACCGGGTGCGGTTCGTGTCCTCGGGCACCGAGGCGACGATGTCGGCGATCCGCCTCGCCCGCGGCTTCACCGGGCGCGACGTCGTGCTGAAGTTCGCCGGCTGCTACCACGGGCACGTCGACTCGCTGCTCGCCTCGGCCGGCTCCGGACTGGCCACGTTCGCGGTCCCCGGCACCCCCGGCGTCCCCGAGTCGTCCACCGCGCTCACGCTGGTGCTGCCCTACAACGACCGGTCCGCGGTGGAGAAGGCGTTCGCCGAGCACGGCGACCGGATCGCCTGCCTGATCACCGAGGCCGCGCCCGGCAACATGGGGGTCGTCCCTCCGGAGCCCGGCTTCAACGCCTTCCTGGCCGAGACCTGCGCCCGGCACGGCGCCCTCTTCATCAGCGACGAGGTGATGACCGGGTTCCGGGCCAGCCGGCTCGGGCAGTGGGGCCTCGACGGGGCCCAGGAGGGCTGGCGCCCCGACCTGATGACCTTCGGCAAGGTGATGGGCGGCGGCTTCCCGGCCGCGGCCTTCGGCGGCCGTGCGGACGTGATGTCGCGGCTGGCGCCCGAGGGGCCCGTCTACCAGGCCGGCACGCTGTCGGGGAACCCGATCGCCACCACGGCCGGGCTGACCACGCTGCGGCTCGCCACCGACGAGGTGTACGCCCACATCGACGCCGCCGGCGAGACGATCAAGGCCGCGGCCGCCGCGGCGCTGGCGGAGGCCGGCGTCCCGCACGTCGTGCAGTCGACCGGGACGATGTTCTCCGTCTTCTTCACCGACCCCGCCGACGGGCCGGTCCGCGACTTCGCCGACGCCTCCCGGACCGACTCGATTGCGTTCGCGGCGTTCTTCCACGCCATGCTGGACCGGGGGGTCTACCTCCCGCCGTCGGCGTACGAGGCGTGGTTCCTGTCCTCGGCGCACGACGACCGTGCCGTCCAGACGGTGCTCGACGCCCTGCCCGAGGCCGCCCAGGCGGCCGCCCGTGCCCGCGAGGAAGAGTCATGAGCCAGACGCCCGACACGATCGTCCACCTGCTGCGCCACGGCGAGGTGCACAACCCGCACGGGGTGCTCTACGGGCGGATGGACGGCTACCACCTCTCCGAGCTCGGCCAGAAGATGGCGGAGAAGGTCGCGGGCGCGATCGGGGACCGCGACATCACCCACGTGCGCGTCTCGCCGCTCGAGCGGGCCCAGGAGACCGCGCAACCGCTGGCGTCGGCGCGCGGCCTCGACATCGTCACCGACGAGCGGGTCATCGAGTCGACCAACGTCTTCCAGGGCAGGCGCTTCGGTCCCCACGACGGCGCCTTCCGCAAGCCCAGCACCTGGGTGCACCTGTGGAACCCGTTCCGGCCGTCCTGGGGCGAGCCCTACAAGCAGGTCGCGGCCCGCATGATGGCGGCGGTCGAGGACGCCCGCGACGCGGCGCGCGGCCACGAGGCCGTCATCGTGTCGCACCAGCTGCCGATCTGGATCACCCGGCTGAGCGCGGAGAAGCGCTCGTTCCTGCACGACCCGCGCAAGCGCCAGTGCACCCTGTGCTCGCTCACCTCGCTGCACTTCCGGGGTGACCGGCTGCTCCAGATCTCCTACTCCGAGCCGGCCGGTGACCTGATCCCGACCCGTGACAAGCGCGCCCCGTTCTCGGCGGGCGGGGCGCCGGAGGAGCACAGGCCCTGAGCATGTCCGTCCCCGGCTCCCGCCGTTCCGCCCTGCACCGCTGCCTGGCCCCCGCCGTGGCGGCCTCGCTCGCCTGTCTGCTGCTGCTGACGGGCTGCACGTCGCTGTCCGGCACGGGGGACCAGGGGTTCGTCACCAGCGACGGGTCGGTCAAGGAGGTCGGCGCCGCCGACCGGGGTGAGCCGGTCACGCTGACCGGCAGCGACCTCGACGGCAAGGACCTCGACCTCGCGTCGTTCCGGGGCAAGCCGGTCGTCGTGGTGGTGTGGGGCTCGTGGTGCACGCCCTGCCGGGCCGAGGCGCCCGACGTCGTCGGCGCGGCCAACGAGCTCGGCGACCGCGCGCAGTTCGTCGGCATCAACATCCGCGACGGCTCGACCGAGCAGGCCTCGAGCTTCGTACGCCGCTTCCGGGTGCCCTACCCGTCGTACTTCTCGCCGGACGGCCGCGCCCTGCTCTCCTTCCGGGGCACCCTCACCCCCAACTCGATCCCGAGCTTCGTCGTGCTCGACCAGCAGGGCCGGGTGGCCGCCAGCATCATCGGCCAGCTGCCCTCGCGCACGACCCTGGTCGAGGTCGTGAAGGACGTCGCGGAGGAGCGGGCCGATGGGTGAGTGGTTCCACCACACCGCCGCGTCGGGGTCGCTGGTGCTGGCCGTGCCGGTCGCGCTGGTGGCCGGCCTGGTCTCGTTCTTCTCCCCGTGCGTGATCCCGCTGCTGCCCGGCTACCTCTCCTACGCCACCGGGCTGTCCGGCGCCGACCTGGCGAGCGGCCAGGCCGAGGTCCGGCGCGGCCGGATGCTGCTCGGCTCGCTGCTGTTCGTGCTCGGCTTCACCGTCGTCTTCGTCGCGCTCGGCACCCTGTCGGGGGCGGTCGGCGCGTGGCTGGTCACCTGGCGCCGGACGCTCACCGTGGTGCTCGGGGTCCTCACGATCGTCCTCGGCCTGGCCTTCGCCGGCCTGGTGCCGGCCCTCCAGCGCGACTGGCGGGTGCACAAGGTGCCGGCCGTCGGGCTCGCCGCCGCACCGGTCCTCGGGTTCCTGTTCGGGCTCGGCTGGACGCCGTGCATCGGCCCCACGCTCGCCGCCATCACCACGCTGTCGCTCAACGAGGCCACGGCCGGCCGCGGAGCCCTGCTCTCGGCGGTGTACGCCGTGGGGCTGGGCGTGCCCTTCGTCGTCGCCGGGCTGGCCTACCGCCGCGCGCTCGGCGCCTTCGGGGTCATCCGCCGGCACCAGGCGTGGGTGACCCGGGCCGGTGGGCTGATGCTGGTGACGGTCGGGCTGCTGCTGGTCACCGGGATGTGGGACCAGGCGGTCACCTGGGTCCAGGTGCACCTGGTGTCCTCCTCCGAGGTGAGCGTGTGAACGAGCCGGTCCTGAACGACCAGCGGCCCGAGGGCCACGTCGACACCCAGGAGCGCGACGAGGCCCGTCGCGACGGGCGGCGGTCGGGGGAGCTGAACCTCCGCGAGCTGCTGCGCTGGACCTGGCGCCAGCTCACCTCGATGCGCACCGCCCTGGTGCTGCTCCTGCTGCTCGCGCTCGCCGCGATCCCCGGCTCGCTGATCCCGCAGCAGGGCGTCGACTCGCTCAAGACCACGCGGTGGCAGGACGCGCACCCGAAGCTCACCCCGGTCTACGAGAAGCTCAGCCTCTTCTCGGTCTACGACTCCCCGTGGTTCTCGGCCATCTACATCCTGCTGATGGTCTCGCTGGTCGGCTGCATCGTGCCGCGCACGTTCGTCTACTGGCGCGGGATGCGGGCCCGGCCGCCCGCCGCCCCGCGCAACCTGACCCGGCTGCCCGACCACGCGTCGTACCGCACGGACGCGGAGGTCGACGAGGTCCTCGAGGGTGCGCGGGCGCTGCTGCGCAGGCGGCGCTACCGGGTCGAGACGCGTGCCGACGCGGTCTCCGCCGAGCGCGGCTACCTGCGCGAGGCCGGCAACCTGCTCTTCCACCTCTCGGTGCTGGTCGTGCTGGTCGGCTTCGCGATCGGCGGGCTGTTCGGCTACAAGGGCGGCGTCATCCTGGTCGTCGGCAACGGCTTCTCCAACAACCTCACCCAGTACGACGACTTCGTGCCGGGCAGCCTGTTCAAGGCCTCCGACATGGAGCCGTTCTCGTTCGACGTGAAGGACTTCTCGGTCGACTGGCTGAGCTCCGGCCCGCGGGCCGGGATGGCCCGGGCCTTCGACGCCCAGCTCGCCTACCGCACCTCGCCGGACGCTCCCGAGCAGCAGTACGACCTCAAGGTCAACCACCCGCTCACCGTGGGCAACACCGAGGTCTTCCTCATCGGCCACGGGTACGCGCCGGTCATCACGGTCCGTGACGGCAAGGGGAACGTCGTCTACAGCGGCCCCACGATCTTCCTGCCGACCGACCAGAGCTTCCGGTCCTTCGGCGTGGTCAAGGCGCCGGACGCGCAGCCCACCCAGATCGGGCTGGAGGGGGAGTTCTACCCGACCGTGGCGTTCTCGAAGCAGACCGGGAGCTACTTCTCGGCCTTCGGCAACACCCTGGACCCGCTGGTCTCGATGATCGTCTACACCGGTGACCTCGGCATGGACGCCGGCACGTCGCAGTCGGTCTACGCCCTGGACAAGGCGAAGACCACGATGCTGACCAAGAAGGACGGGGCGCCGTACCGCGTCGACCTGCGGCCCGGGCAGACGACCAAGCTGCCGAACGGCCTCGGGTCGGTGCAGTTCGACGGGGTCAAGCGCTGGACCAAGATCCAGATCAGCCAGACCCCGGGCAAGCACATCGCGCTGGCCGGCGTGATCCTCGCCCTGGTCGGGTTGCTGGGCTCGCTGTTCATCCGGCCGCGGCGGGTGTGGGTTCGTGCCCGTCGGGAGGGTGGGGTCACACTGGTCGAGGTGGCCGCGCTGGACCGCTCGGGCGGCGGGGACGTGGCCGCCGTGCTCGCCGAGATCGTGGCCGCCCTGCCGGGCGCGCCGACCAAGGACGCTGGAGAGGACAAGTCGTGACCGACGCCGCGTGGGAGACCCTCAGCAACCAGGCCGTCGCGGCCTGCGGAGTCGTGTACTTCCTGGCCCTGCTCGCCCACCTCGTGGAGTGGAGCTCCCTGCGGCACGTGCCCGTCGAGGACGCGGTGGCCGCCAGGTCCGGCGGCGCCGACGGTGGTGGCGTGGCGGTCGCGACCGGTGGCCCGGCCGAGGAGGCCGCCGTCGACCCGGACCGGGCCCGGCGTACGGAGCTCTTCGGCCGGCTCGGGCTGCTGCTGACCGGCATCGCGGTCGCGGTGCACGCCGTGGCCCTGCTCGGCCGGGGCATGGCCGCGGACCCCAACCGCGTGCCCTGGGGCAACATGTACGAGTTCACGCTGAGCGGCACCTTCGTCGTCGCCCTGCTCTACCTCGTCCTGCACCGCCGGCTCGGCCTCGCCTGGATGGCGCCGATCGTCGTGGGCTTCGTGCTGGCGATGCTGATGGTCGCGGTGCTCTGGCTCTACGACCCGGTCGCGCCGCTCACCGAGGCGCTCGACTCCTACTGGCTGGTGATCCACGTCGTCTCGGCGATCATCGCCACCGGCGCCTTCACCCTCGGCGGGATCTGCTCGGCGATCTACCTGGTCAAGGAGCGCTGGCCCGGCCCCACCACCGGCCCGCTGGCCCGGATCCCCGCCCCCGCGGTGCTGGACCGGATCTCCTACCGGATCCACTCGTTCGGCTTCCCGGTGTGGACCTTCGCGGTGCTGATCACCGGCCCGATCTGGGCGCACCAGGCGTGGAGCAGCTACTGGAACTGGGACCCCAAGGAGGTCTGGGCGTTCATCACCTGGGTCGTCTACGCGGCGTACCTGCACGCCCGCTCGACCGCCGGCTGGAAGGGGCGGAACGCCGCCATCCTGGCGCTGGTCGGCATGGCCACGCTGTGGTTCAACTTCATCGGGATCAACTACTTCTCGAGCACCAGCCAGCACTCGTACGCGTCGGCCCCGGTGGTCGGGCAGCCCGAGGCGGGCGTCGCGCACACCGGCGGTGCGTGAGCCACCGCTGTGACGCGCCGGACGGTGGCTGAGCCACCGCCCAGGCGCGGCGGGCTCAGGCCTCCGGGTCCTTCGGATGCTTGCGCTTCCGGTCGAGGTCACGGAGGAAGTCCGGGTCGTCGTCCGGACCGAACGGGCGTGGCGGCGCCTCGTGCTTCGGCAGCACGCCACGGCGCTGGATCACTCGTACGGTGAGGTAGACCGCGACCGCGACGAGGATCACGAGGAGCAGGAACTTCAGCACCCCTCCAGCGTAGAAGGCACGTGGTCACCGCCTACCCTGAGGGCGTGAAGGAGTTCGTCGTCTACACCGCGCTGCGCATCCTGCTGTTCCTCGCCTCGCTGGCGGTGGTGATCGGTGTGTGGATGCTGCTCGCCGACCGGGTGCCGCTCACGTGGGCGGTCGTGGTCGCGTTCGTGGTCAGCGGGTTGGGGTCGTACTTCCTGCTCAACCGGCAGCGCACGGCGTTCGCGCGCCGGGTCGAGGAGCGGGCCGAGCGTGCCACGGCGAAGTTCGAGGAGATGAAGGCGCGCGAGGACTCCGACGACACCTGAGCACTGGTCAGGGGAAACAGGTACTTGTCAGGTGGCGTACCCCCTGACAAGTACCACTTTCACCGGGCGACCGGTGAAAGTGCCGCCCTCAGTGCTTGCGTCGGTTGAGCTGGCGGTTGATGCGCCCCTGGTCCTGGCCCAGGATCTTCGCCAGGATCGGCGCCCGGAACTTGTAGACGACCACGGCGACGACGACGATCAGCAGGATCCACAACATGCCTCGAGCCTACGTCGCGCCCCGCAGGGTCAGGCGGCGATGACGAGCGGGGCGGCCACGAGTGCCGCCCAGAGCAGCTCGGCGACCCCGGTCTGCTGGAGCACCGGGATCAGGCCGGGACCGGTCGCGCCGCCCTGGACGGTCCGCACCGCGCGGGCCGCGACGACCAGGAAGCCCAGGCCCACCAGCGCCCACCACGTGGTGGCCACGGCCACGGCCACCACGGCGACCGCGGCGGCCAGCACGAGCAGCAGGTAGAGCGCGCGGGTACGCCGGTCGCCGAGGCGGACGGCGAGGGTCCGCTTGCCGGCCGCCACGTCGGTCGGGATGTCGCGCAGGTTGTTGGCGACGAGGATCGCGCAGGCGAGGGCGCCGATCCCGACCGCGGCGTACAGCGCGGCCCACTCCCAGGTCTCGGTCTGGACGTACGTCGTGCCGATGACCGCGACCAGCCCGAAGAAGACGAAGACCATGACCTCGCCGAGCCCGAGGTAGCCGTAGGGGGTCGAGCCGCCGGTGTAGTACCAGGCGGCGGCGATGCACAGCAGCCCGAGGGCGACCAGCCACCAGGCCGTCGTGGCGGCGAGCACGAGACCCGCGACACCGGCCACGCCGAAGGCCAGGAACGCCGCGCGCTTGACCGCGCCCGGCGTCGCCGCGCCGGACCCGACCAGGCGCATCGGGCCGACCCGGTCGTCGTCGGTGCCGCGGATGCCGTCGGAGTAGTCGTTGGCGTAGTTGACCGCGACCTGGAGGGCCAGGCTCACGACCAGCGCGAGCAGCGCCTTCCACCAGACGCTCTGCCAGTCCTCCCAGGCGCCGGCGTACGCCGCGACACCGGTGCCGGCGAGGACGGGGGAGACGGCGGCCGGGAGCGTGCGCGGGCGCGCGCCGGCGAACCATTCGGAGGGGGAGGCCACCGGAGGATTCAAGCAGGGAGCCGCGAGGCGTCACCGGAGTGGTCGGCCTGGAGGAAGCGCTCCGCGGCGCGGGCCGCGGGGTGGATGCCGATCGCGGCGACCACGACGAAGGCCCCGATGAGCAGCCAGCCGGGCGTGCCCCAGTTGATGGCGAGGAAGGTGTACGCCGCGGGCGCCCACACCTGGCCCACGGTGCCGCCGAGCCGGGCGGCACCCTGGTACTCGCCGCGGCGGTCCGGGTCGGACAGCTCGGCGACGAGGCCCCAGTGGCCCGCGGACTGGAAGAGCTCCGCACCGGTGACGGTGACGTGGCCCAGCCAGACCAGCGCGATGGTCACCCAGCCGATGGTGTCGTGGGTGACCAGCACGATCAGGCAGGACAGCACGAAGAAGGCGGCGCTGATCCGGGCGGCCCGCAACGCGCCCGGCACGGTCTCGGCGCCCCGGGAGGCCGACACCTGGAGGAGCACCGCCAGCACGGTGTTGGTGCCGAACAGCCAGGCCAGCAGCACCCGCGGCGCGTCGGTCTCCTGGACCAGCCACAGCGGGATCACCACGTTGAGCAGGACCTGGTTGGTGCTGAGCACCCCGTCGCAGACGTTGAGCGCGAGGAAGCCCTTGTTGCGCAGGGCGCCCGGGGTGATCACCTGCTTGGGCGTCACCTTCGGCTCGTCGTGCGTGGTCCGGGGGAGCCGGCTGATCAGCGCCGCGTTCAGCCCGAGGATGGCCGCGGTCGCCAGCGGCACCAGCCGGATGAGCGCGTCGCTGTTCGTGGCGAGGGCGAGGCCGCCGAGCAGGGCCCCGAGGGTGAAGCCGATGTTGAGGGCCGACCGCATGAACGCCAGCGACCGGATCCGCTCCTCGCCGGTGAAGATGCCGAGCGTGTACGCGCCGCGGCCGGCTCCGCCGGCGCCGCTGACCAGCTGCAGCACGATCATCATCGCGACGTAGGCGGCGAAGCCCGAGATCCACGGCCAGGCCAGGTAGAGCGCCGCCTCGGCGAGCGCACCCATCGCCCACATCCGCTGGGGCCCCACCCGGTCCGCCAGCCGGCCGAGCGGCACCGCGAAGAAGAACGTCACGACCCCGGCGACGGTCAGGCCCAGGCCGACCTGCGCGGCGGAGAGCCCCACGATGTGGGTGAAGAACACCGCGCTGCCGGTGAGGAAGAAGCCCTCGCCGACGGCGAAGAGGATGGACTGCGCCGAGAGCTTCCGGGCCAGCGGGGTCGGCGGCAGGAAACGATCCACGAGACTGGGCACGGGACGGCATTCAACCAGCCGGTGCGAGGATGCGCCCATGGATTTCCTGCGGCCGGTCGGCGGCGCGACGCGCGACGTGGTGGCGGCGCTGGACGGCTGGTTGGCGGCGGCAGACGAGCCGGCGCCGCTGGTCGTCGAGACGTCCGGCTCGACCGGCCGGCCGAAGCGGGTGGTCCTCTCCCGCCGGGCGGTGCTGGCCTCGGTGACCGCCACGGAGCGGCGCCTCGGCGCCTCCGGGCGCTGGCTGCTCACGCTGCCGGTGTCGTACGTCGCGGGGTTGCAGGTCGTCTGCCGGTCGCTGGTCGCGGGGCAGCGGCCCGCGCTGCTCGAGGAGCACGGGTCGTTCGTGGCGGCCGTGGACGCGATGGGCTCGACCGACGAGGTCCGCTTCGTGTCCCTGGTGCCGACCCAGCTGCACCGGATGCTCGACGTACCCGAGGAGGCCGCCGCGCTGCGCACCTTCCACACCGTGCTGCTCGGAGGCGGCCCGGTGGACGCCGCGCTGCGGGCGCGGGCGGTGGAGGCGGGCGTGCGCGTGGTGGCGACGTACGGCTCCTCGGAGACCGCGGGCGGCTGCGTCTACGACGGCTACGCCCTGGACGGCGTGGCGCTGGCGATCGGCCGCGGCGGCCGGATCCGGATCGGCGGGCCGACGCTCTTCGACGGCTACGAGGGCGACCCGGAGCTGACGGAGTCGGTCCTCGAGGACGGCTGGTTCCTGACCTCCGACGCCGGCCGGCTCGACGAGGACGGCCGGCTGCACGTGCTCGGCCGCCTCGACGACGTGGTGGTCAGCGGGGGCGTGAACGTGCCCACCCCCGCGGTCGCCGCCCGGCTGCGCGCGCACCCGGCGGTGGCCGCGGTCGAGGTGCTCGGGGTCCCGGACGAGGAGTGGGGCAACCGGGTGGTGGCCTTCGTGGTCGGGGACCTCTCGCTGCCGGAGGCCCGGGCCTGGGTGGGCGAGGCGCACCCGCGCTCGTGGGCGCCCCGGTCGCTGGTGCTGCTCGAGGAGATCCCGCTGCTGGCGAACGGCAAGCCCGACCGGCTGCGGCTGCGGGAGCTGGCATGAACGTCTGGTCGATCCCGATGCGCACCCGCTTCCGGGGCATCACGGTCCGCGAGGGGGTGCTGTTCCGTGGCGCTCTGCCGTCCGGGGAGGCGGCGCTGGGGCGAGTGGAGCCCGTTCCTGGAGTACGACGCCGCCGTGGCCGAGCCCTGGCTGCGCTGCGCCGAGGAGGCCGCGGCGGGCGACTGGCCGGAGCCGGTGCGGGACTCGGTGCCGGTCAACGTGACCGTGCCGGCCGTCGGGCCCGGGCGGGCGCGCGAGGTCGTGCTCGCCGGCGGCTGCACCACCGCGAAGGTCAAGGTCGCCGAGCCGGGCCAGACGCTGGGCGACGACGAGGCCAGGCTGGAGGCGGTCCGCGACGCCCTCGGCCCGGGCGGCCGGATCCGGGTCGACGCCAACGGTGGCTGGGACGTCGACGAGGCCGTCGCCGCGATCCGGCTGCTCGACCGCGCCGCGGGCGGGCTGGAGTACGTCGAGCAGCCCTGCGCGAGCGTCGAGGAGCTGGCCGCGGTCCGCCGCGCCGTCGACGTACCGATCGCCGCCGACGAGTCGATCCGACGCGCCGCCGACCCCTACCGGGTGCGCGACCTCGAGGCCGCCGACGTGGCGGTGCTCAAGGTGCAGCCCCTCGGCGGGGTGCGCGCCTGCCTGCGCATCGCCGAGGACATCGGGCTGCCGGTGGTCGTCTCGTCGGCGCTCGAGACCTCCGTCGGCATCGCCGCCGGCGTGGCCCTGGCGGCCGCCCTGCCCGAGCTGCCCTACGCCTGCGGCCTGGCGACGGTCCAGCTGCTCACCGCCGACGTCGTCGCGGCGCCGCTGCTCCCGGTCGACGGCGCGCTCCCGGTCACCCGGCCGGTCGTGGACGAGGCGGCGCTGGCCGCGGTCGCCGCCTCGCCGGAGCGGGTCGCCCACTGGGAGGCCCGGCTGGCCGAGGTGCGGGGCGTCCGGGAGGTCGTGCGGAAGGATGGGCGCTCGTGACGAACACAGCCACCGAGCTCGCCCGGGCCGTCGTCTCCACCCTCGTCGAGGCGGGGGTCACCGACGTGGTGATCGCGCCCGGCTCGCGCAACGCCCCGCTGAGCTTCGCGGCGTACGACGCCGCCGCGGCCGGCCTGCTGCGGCTGCACACCCGCATCGACGAGCGCAGCGCCGGGTTCCTGGCGGTGGGGCTCACCAAGGTCGGCGCGCGGGCGGCGGTGATGTGCACCTCCGGGACCGCCGTGGCCAACCTGCACCCGGCGGTGCTCGAGGCCGCGCACGCCGGGGTGCCGCTGGTCGTCGTCACCGCCGACCGGCCGGCTCGCCTGCGCGGCACCAACGCGAACCAGACCACCGACCAGGTCGGGATCTTCGGCCCGCTGGTCGCCACCCACGACCTGTCGCGCGTCGACGAGACGGAGGCCGCGATCCTCACCGAGGGCGCCGGCCCGGTGCACCTCAACGTCCAGCTCGACGAGCCGCTGGTCCCGGGCGACCGGTGGGAGCCCGCGCCCGGTCCGGCCCACGCGTCGGCGGCGCGCCTCGACACCGCCGCGTTCGTCTCGCTGCCGGCCGGCCCCCGGACGGTCGTGGTCGCCGGCGACGACGCCGGCCCGCCCGCGCGGGTCCTGGCCGAGCGGGCGCGCTGGCCGCTCCTCGCCGAGCCGACCAGCGGCTCGCGCACCGGGGAGAACGCGATCCGCTGCTACCGGCTCCTGCTCGACACCGACCTCGGCCGCAGCATCGAGCGCGTCGTGGTCTTCGGCCACCCGACCCTCTCCCGGCCGGTGACCCGGCTGCTCGGCCGCGAGGACGTCGAGGTGCACGCGGCCCCGGCGCCGGGCGTGTGGTCCGGCCGCCCCTTCGAGACCACCGGCCGGCCGCAGCGGGTCGACGCGGCCACGGAGGCGGACGACCCGGCGTGGCTCGAGCAGTGGCGGGCGGCCGACCGGTCCGTGGCCCGACAGCTCGACGCGCTGCTCGCGGCCGAGCCCGAGCTCACCCCGCACGAGGTGGCGGGCGCCGTCAGCCGCGCGCTGCCGGCCGAGGGGCTGCTGTTCGTCGGTGCCTCCAGCCCGATCCGCGACCTGGACCTGATGGTGGCGAGGTACGCCGTGGGGGACCGGCGCAAGGTGATCGCCAACCGCGGCCTCTCCGGCATCGACGGGACGATCTCCTCGGCGATCGGCGCCGCCCTCGGCCGGCCGCGCAGCTCACGCGCGTTCGCGCTGATGGGTGACGTGACCTTCCTGCACGACGCGAACGGGCTCGTCCTCGGTCCGGCCGAGGCCCGCCCCGACCTCACGATCGTGGTGGTCAACGACGACGGCGGATCGATCTTCTCGATGCTCGAGCAGGGAGCCGAGGAGTACGCCGCGCCCTTCGACAAGCTCTTCGGCACCCCGCACGGCGTCGACCTGGCCGGCCTCTGCGCCGCCACCCGGACACCGCACTGGAAGGTCGACTCGCTCGCGGAGCTCGAGCACGCGCTGGCCAACCCCAACGGCGGCGTCGAGGTGGTCGAGGCCGTCGTCCGGCGCGACAACCGTCGCGACCTCGACGCCCGCATCCGCGCGCTGCGCCCCTGACGGGAGCAGACTCGGCCGGGACCGAGCAACGCCGATCAAGAGCGGGAGGCGCGCAGCGATGAGGATCGGGCCGTGACCACGTCAGCCGACACCTTCGCGGAGTTCGTCGACCACCTCGCCGAGGCGCTCGACGACCCCCGCATCACCGAGGCGTCGGGCGAGGAGTGGGCCGCACGGCTGCACTTCTCGCGCTACCACTTCGACCGGATGATCAAGTCCGTCGCCGGGGAACCCCCCAGCGCGCTGCGCCGGCGCATCCTGCTCGAGCGGGCGGCGTACCGGATGATCACCACCGCCGCACCCCTCCTCGACATCGCGGTGGAGGCGGGCTACGGCTCGCACGAGGCGTTCACGCGGGCGTTCACCCGCGCGTACGGCGTGCCGCCGGCGACCTGGCGGCGCAAGCCCGGGCACATCCAGATCGAGGCGCCCAGCGACGTGCACTTCCACCCACCCGGCAGCCTGCGGCTGCCGGCACGAGACAAGGTGAGCTCCATGGACCTGCTGACGAGGATGGTCGAGCACCACATCTGGCTGACCGGCGAGATGGTGCGCCTGGCCGAACGGCTGACCGAGGAGCAGCTCGACCAGCGGATCGAGCTCGACGTCGACGACGACCCCCAGACGATCCGCTCGCTGCTGTCCCGGCTGATCGGCCAGATGGGCATGTGGAACGCCGCGATGGCGACTCGCGACTACGACTGGTCGGTCGAGGAGCACGAGTCGCTGTCCTCGATGCGCCAGCGGCTGGCGACCGAGGGCCCGACGTACCTCGCCCACGTCCGCGACGTGGTCGCGGGCAACCGGCTCGACGACACCTTCGTCGACGCGCTCTGCGAGCCGGCCGAGGTGTTCACCTACGGCGGGATGATCGCGCACGTGCTGACCTTCGCCGCCCATCGGCGCACGCTGGTGGTGCTGGCGTTCGGCCGGCACGGGATCGAGGACCTCGGCTGGGGTGACCCGATGACCTGGGTGGCGCAGCCCGCCTGAGACGCAGCCACACTAGGGGCACTCCGACAGAATGTCCCGGTGGAGATCGCGCTGCTGCTCGTCGCCCTGGCTCTCGGGGTGCTGGCCTTCACCGCGCTGGCGGAACGGCTGGGCTTCCCCGCGCCGCTGCTGCTGATCGCGGTCGGCGTGGCGGTGAGCTACCTGCCGGGCGTGCCGGAGGTGCACCTCGAGCCCGAGGTGGTGCTGCTCGGGCTGCTGCCGCCGCTCCTCTACGCGACCGCCATCCAGAGCTCGCTGGTCGACTTCAACGCCAACCGTCGCGCGATCCTGCTGCTCTCGGTCGGGCTGGTCATCTTCACGACGCTGGGCATCGGCGTGATCGTCCACGCGATCCTCCCGGACATCTCCTGGGGTGCGTCCCTCGCGATCGGCGCCGTGGTCGCCCCGCCCGACGCGGTCGCGGCGACCGCCATCGGCCGGCGGATCGGGCTGCCACGCCGGGTCGTCACGATCCTCGAGGGCGAGTCGCTGCTCAACGACGCGACCGCCCTGGTCGCGCTGCGCACGGCCGCGGCGATCATCGCCGTCGGGGCCGAGAACGTCGTGGCCTGGCGGGTCGGCGCCGACTTCGTGTGGGCGGCCGTCGGCGGCGTCCTGGTCGGTGCGCTCTTCTTCGTGGTCGTGGCCTGGATGCGCAGGCGCATCACCGACCCGGTGCTCGACACCGGGATCTCGTTCGTCATCCCGTTCGCGGCCTACGTGGCCGCGGAGGAGATCCACGCCTCGGGCGTGATCGCGGTCGTGATCGCCGGCCTGCTCCTCGGCCACAAGGCCCCGATCCTGCAGACCGCGCAGTCGCGCATCGCCGAGCGGATGAACTGGCGCACCATCGCCTTCGTCCTCGAGAACACCGTCTTCCTGCTCATCGGCCTGCAGGCCCAGTGGCTCTTCGAGGACGTCGGCGACAGCCCGCTGTCCGCCGGGCGGATCGTCGCGGTGTGCGCGGCGACCCTGGCCGGGGTCGTGGTGCTGCGCATGGTGTGGGTCTTCGTCACCCGCTACGCCCTGATCCGCCCCGGCCCGGACCCCGACCTGGGCTACACCCCGCCGTGGACGTTCACCTTCGTCCTGGGCTGGGCCGGGATGCGGGGCGTGGTCACGCTGGCGGCCGCGTTCGTGATCCCGCTGGAGGCCGAGCACCGCGAGATCCTGCTGTTCGTGGCGTTCACGGTCGTGGCCGGGACGCTGTTCATCCAGGGGCTCTCCCTGGGCTGGGTCGCCCGCCGGCTGGGGGTGCCGTCCCCGGACCCGATGGACGACGCGCTCGCGCGGGCCACGATCCTGCAGCAGGCGTCCAAGGCGGGCTACGCCCAGCTGGACCGGATGGAGTTCGACGACCCGCACGGGGTCGCCGACCTGATCCGGGAGCGCACCGACCAGCGGAACTTCGCGGCCTGGGAGCGGCTCGGCACCACCGCTGACCAGGAGACCCCGAGCGAGCTCTACTCGCGGGTGCGCCGGGCGATGATCGACGCCGAACGCCGCCGGGTGCTGGAGATCCGGCGCTCGGGGACGGTGGCCTCCGAGGTGATCAGCGAGGTGCTGTCGATGCTCGACGTCGAGGAGTCGATGCTCGAGATCGCCCACCAGGAGCACGACGAGCTGCGCGCGGTGAACGCCGTACGCCGTCCGCGCGGCGAGGTGTGCGACGACCTCGAGAAGCACCCAGCCGTGGAGACCTCGACCGCGGGCGTCTGCGAGGAGTGCCAGCGGGACGGCACCCAGTGGGTCGCGCTGCGGCAGTGCCTGGACTGCGGGCACCTCGCCTGCTGCGACTCCTCGCCGCGCCAGCACGCCACGGCCCACTTCCGGGAGCGCCAGCACGCGGTCATGCAGTCCGCCGAGCCGGGCGAGGACTGGCGCTGGTGCTACGTCCACCACCTGACCTCCTGAGGACGCCTCAGGCGGCCTCCGCGCGGTCCCCGCTGCCGACGAACTCGACGACCTGCGCGATCACGGCCGGGTCGCGCAGGATCCGCCGGTGCCCGAGCCCCTCGGTGGTGACCATCCGGGCCTCGGGGAGGGCCTCGACCAGTCGTTGCGCGCCGGCGTACGACGTCTGCCGGTCGCCGCGGTCGTGCACGACCAGCGTGGGCACGGGCTCGACGTGGGAGGACTGGTGGAGCGCGTCGAACTCGGCGACGGGGAGTCCGACGAAGGCGTCGACCTCGGCGTCGAAGGCGCGGCGGGTCCGGTCGCCGAAGCCGAGCGCGGCCTGGAACTGGTCGAACAGGCTCTGGGCCTCCACCATCGGCGCCAGCAGCACCAGCCGGGCGGTGCCGAGCCAGCCGAAGCGGAGGGCCAGGTAGGTCGCGATCGCGCCGAGCGAGTGCGCGACGACGGCCTCGGCCGGTCCGAACCGGATGAACACCGCGTCCAGGGCACGGCCGAGCTCGACGCCGTGGGTGCGGCCCGGCCCCGCCGGTCCGGGGTCGGAGTCCCCGTGGGCGGGTGCGTCGAACAGGACGACCCGGTGCCCGGTGGCGACCAGCGGCTCGACGAGCGCGGCGAGCTGGCTGCCGCGGCCGCCCCAGCCGTGGACGAGGTAGACCGTCGGCCCCTCGCCGAAGACGTGGCCGCGCACCTGCGCGCCCTGCGCGGTGACGGTGAACGGCTCGGCGCCGGGAGGCAGCGGGGCCGCGGGCATCGTCGGGGGCACCGTGAACCAGAGGTCGCGAGCCCGTCGGCCGGCGTAGCGCGGCGCGAGCAGCTCGGCGGAGCGGAAGAAGCCGCGCAGTCCGGCGTTCCTGACACGAACGATCGTGCTTTTCTGGACGGATGAGAGAGTCATGGGAGTGCCTTTCGTGAGGGGTGGTCGGGGTCAGTGGGCCCGGGCGTGCTCGAGGATCGCCTCGAAGGCGTTGCGGGCGCGGTCCAGGGCCTGGTCGTCGTCGAGCAGGCGGGTGGAGTGGTGGAAGCCGAGGATCAGCGCCTGGATCTCGAAGGCGACCTGGCGTGGGTCCACGTCCGTGCCGAAGTCGCCCTCGGTGACGGCGGTCTCGGCGACCGTGGCGATGGTGTCCATCCAGTCGCGCTGGTCGGCGACCAGCGCGTCGTGCATGGCGCCGGGCTGGTCGTCGAACTCGATGGAGCCGGTCACGAAGATGCAGCCGCCCGGGAGCGTCTCGGTCTCCCAGGTGAGCCAGCGCTCGAACAGCTCCCGCAGCCGCTTCTCGCCCCGCGGGGTGGCCAGGGTCGGTCGCACGGTGGTGTCGATGAACCTGCGCCGGGCGTGGGCCAGGGTCTGCAGCTGGAGCTGCTCCTTGGACCGGAAGTGTGCGAACAGGCCGCTCTTGCTCATGCCGGTCTGCTCCGCGAGCTGGCCGATGGTCAGGCCGGTGAACCCGACCCGGGACGCCAGTGCGAGCGCCTCGTCCAGGATCGCGCCCCTGGTCTCCTCGCCCTTGGTCATGAATCGACAATAGAACGATCGTGCTTTTTGGGCAAGGGGTCCGGGCCGGTCAGAAGCCGGCACGGACCATCCGGACGTGCAGGCCCTCGTCGTGCTCGTCCCGGGTGCCGTCGAGGCGGAAGCCCTGCCGCTCGTAGAAACGGATTGCCCGCGCGTTGCCCTCCAGCACCCACAGGTACGCCGCGCGGTCACCGATCGCGACCTCGAGCAGGGCGTAGCCGATCCCGGTGCCCCAGCGGTCCGCGCGCACGTAGAGCGCCATCACCTCCAGCTCGGTGTCCACGTCGTTGTCGCGGCCGGGGCCGGAGCTGACGAAGCCGACCAGGCCGTCCGGGGCCTCGGCGACCAGCGTGTTGTCGCTCTGCTCGAGGATGGTGCGCCAGCGCTCGATGCGCGCGGGCACGTCGGTACGCCGCGCGTCCAGGATCTCCTGGGGCATCAGCCCGGTGTAGGCGTCGTCCCAGCAGTCGAGGTGCAGGTGCGTCAGCGGCTCGGCGTCGTCCGGGGTCGCGGGGCGGATCGTGACGTCCGGCAGGGCGGCGTGGTTCATCCGAGCATCGTACGAACGGCCAGGGCGGCGATCACCGCGGCCGAGACCCTGCCCGCCACGTGATTACCGTGGGGGCATGCGCATCACGAAGTTCGGACACGCCTGCGTCCGGGTGGAGCACGACGGCCGGACGGTCGTGCTGGACCCGGGGATGTTCACCGACGTCGAGGCCCTCGACGGTGCCGACGCGGTGCTGATCACCCACGAGCACCCGGACCACTACCTGCCCGACCACCTGCGCGCGACCGACGCCCCGGTGTTCACGATCGAGGCGGTCGCCGCACGGATCCGCGAGGACGCGCCCGACGTCGCCGAGCGGGTGACCGTGGTGTCACCGGGGGAGTCGTTCGACCCGGGCATCCCCGCGCGCGCGGTCGGCGAGCTGCACGCGGTGATCCACCCGGAGTTCCCGCGGTTCTTCAACAGCGGCTACGTGCTGACGGCCGCCGACCCGGACGGGCGGAGCCGGAAGCTCTACCACCCCGGTGACGCGCTCACCCCGCCCGGCGAGGACGTCGACGTGCTGTGCGTGCCGGTCTCGGCGCCGTGGATGCGGGCCTCCGAGGCGATCGAGTTCGCCCGCGCGGTCAAGGCGCCCCGCAACCTCGCGATCCACGACCGGGTCTACTCCGAGGCGGGCCTGAAGATCGTGGACGGGCACATGAACGCGTTCCTGCCCAAGGCCGGCCAGGAGTACGTCCGGCTTCCCGACGGAGAGGACCTGTAGCCGGGAGTCGTGCGGTCCAGAATGCGCCCCAGCGCACTCTGAGCCACACGACCCGTCCGGGTCAGGGGGAGAGCGCGTCCCGCACCGGCACGAACTTCGCCTGCGCCTCGGCGAGCTCGGCCTCGGGGTCGGAGTCGGCGACGATGCCGCAGCCCGCGAACAGCCGGACGGTCGGGCCGTCGATCGAGGCCGAGCGCAGGGCGATGCCCCACTCGCCGTCGCCGCGGGCGTCCATCCAGCCCACGGGGCCGGCGTACCGGCCCCGGTCCATGCCCTCGATCTCGGTGATCAGGTCGGTGGCCACCGGGGTGGGCGTGCCGCCGACCGCCGCCGACGGGTGCAGCGCCTCGGCGAGCTGGAGCGAGGAGACGGTCGCCGCGTCGTGGACCACGCCGGCCACGTCGGTGGCGAGGTGCATGACGTTGGGCAGGTGCAGGACGAACGGCGCCTCGGGCACGTTCATCGACGAGCAGTGCGGGTCGAGCGCGTCGGCCACCGAGCGGACGGCGTACTCGTGCTCCTCGAGGTCCTTCGACGAGCGCGCGAGCGTCGCGGCCAGGGCCAGGTCGCGCTCGTCGTCGCCGGTACGCCGGATGGTGCCGGCGAGCACCCGGGAGGTGACCAGGCCGCGCTCGCGGCGCAGCAGCATCTCGGGGGTCGCGCCGAACATGCCGTCCACGTGGAAGGTCCAGCACATCGGGTAGGACTCCGCGAGCCGGCGCAGCGGCCAGCGCACGTCGACCGGCGCCTCGGCGGTGGCGATCAGGTCGCGGGCGAGGACGATCTTCTCGAGGTCGCCGGCGCTGATCCGGGCGACCGCGTCGGCGACGACGGACATCCAGCGCTCGCCGTCGAGGGCGCCGTCGGCGAAGCTCACCCCGACCGGCGCCGGGGGCTCGTCGGCGCCGGCGATCGTGGGCGCGGCGATGCTGTCGCGGCCGATCGTGGTCAGCCACGTGGTGTCGCCGCGCCGGCCGATCACGACCTCGGGCACGACCAGCACGGAGTCGCCGGGCTCGTCGGCGAAGGCGAAGGAGCCGAAGCTGACCAGGCCGGTGCCCGGCTCGTTGACCTCGTCGCGGACGACCGTGCGCTCGGTGGTCTCGGCCCACCACTTCACCGCGTCGGAGAAGCGGGTGGCGCCGCGGGTGCGCAGCTCGGCGGCCACGCCCCAGCCGACCAGGCCCTCGCCGCGGCGCAGCCAGGTGACGGGGCGGTCGGCGGGCAGCAGGTCGACCAGCGCGGACGCGTCGTCGAGGTCGAGGCGGACGGTGCGGGCGACGAGGGTGCCGAGGGTCGCGGACTGCTCGCCGGGGGTCGCACTGGACGTCACGAGGGTGAAGCGTACGCCGGTGACCGAGGCCACCTGCCGGACCCCGCGGTCACCCCGGGTCGTGCCCGGCGGCCTCCCGACCGGTCAGGACGGCGGTGGTCAGGACCAGTAGACGACCACGGCGTCGCCGACGTGCACCTGGTCGAACAGCCACGCCAGGCCGTCGTAGTCGCGGACGTTCACGCAGCCGTGCGACGCGCCGGCGTACCCCCGGGCCGCGAAGTCCGAGGAGTAGTGCACCGCCTGGCCGCCGGAGAAGAACATCGAGAACGGCATCTCCGAGCCGTAGAGGCGGGACACGTGGTCCTCGTCCTTGACGTAGACGTGGAAGAGGCCCTCGCGGGTCGGGCTGTACGACGCGCCGAACCGCACGTCCATGGTCTTGAGGACCTTGCCGTCGACGACCCAGCGCAGGGTCTGGCTGGTCTTGTCGATGCAGAGCACCCGGCCGACCTTGCACCGGGCGTCGAGGGCGCCGGGGTGGTTGCCCAGGTTGTACATCGCCTCGTGGGTGGGCGCGCTCGTCATCGCGTACAGCCGGTCCAGGGTGCGCTGGTCGACCTCGCCGGTCACCGGGATCTCCCGCTTGGCCTGGAAGCCGCGGACCGCCTCGACCGTCGTGTCGTCGTACCTGCCCGTGACGTCGCCGAACAGCCACTGGATCGACACCAGCCGGGCCTGCAGGTCGCGGACGTCCTCGCCGCTGTCACCCGCGCCGAGGATCGCCGGCCCGGGGTGGAGGACGTTGAAGAGCTGGTCGTGGGTGGGCGACTTCGTCATGGCGACCAGGCGCTTCCAGGTGCGCTGGTCGACCACGCCGGTGGTCTTGAAGCCGCGCTTGCCCTGGAAGCCGCTGACCGCGGTGCGGGTCGTGGCGTCGTAGCGACCGGTCGTGGTCTCGGGGAGCCAGTCCAGCTGGAAGAGCCGCTGCTGGAGCTCGCGCACCTGCGTCCCGCTCGCCCCGGGCTCCAGCACGTTGCGCGGCTCGCGCGGCGTGGGCGTGGGCGTGGGCGTCGGCGTGGGTTCGTCCGTCGGCGCCGTGGAGGTGGGCGGTGCCGTGGTCGGCACCGTCGCGGGTGTGCCCGGCTCGGCCGCGGCGTCGCGTCGCTCGTCGTAGTGGCGGACGGCGAAGCCGGCGCCGTACGCCGTGGCGCCGAGGAGCGCGACCGTGAGGACGGTCAGCAGCAGGACGCGCAGTGCTCTCATGAGTTCCCCCGGGGAAGATGGGTCGGTCACGAACTTCCAGTGTCGACATAGGGACGCCCGGATCGGGGATTTGGTTGCGTGTGCGAGTCGTCGTGACCCATTCGTTGTGGTCGGGCACCGCGTTGCCGTCGGTGAGTGGCCCGTAGTCTCTGCGCGTGGCCCGCGCAGAACTCGACAAGCAGCCGTCCGACGTCCGTCGCATGTTCGACGCGGTCGCCCGGCGCTACGACGTCACCAACGACGTGCTCTCGCTGGGCCAGGACCGCCGCTGGCGGCGCGACGTCATCGACGCGGTCGACCCGCGACCGGGCGAGACGGTGCTCGACCTGGCCGCCGGCACGGGCACGTCGAGCCAGCCGTTCGCGGACCGCGGCGCCACGGTGGTGCCGTGCGACTTCTCCCTCGGCATGCTCCAGGTCGGCAAGCAGGCCAAGCCGCACCTGCCCTTCACCGCCGGTGACGGCACCCGGCTCCCGTTCGCGGACGGGACCTTCGACGCGGTGACGATCTCGTTCGGGCTGCGCAACATCGTCGACCCGCTCGCGGGGCTGCAGGAGATGCGGCGGGTGACCCGGCCGGGCGGCCGGCTGGTCGTGTGCGAGTTCAGCCACCCGACGTGGGCGCCGTTCCGCACCGTCTACATCGAGTACCTCATGAAGGCGCTGCCGCCCATCGCCCGCGCGGTGTCGTCCTCGCCGGACGCCTACGTCTACCTCGCGGAGTCGATCCGGGCCTGGCCCGACCAGCAGGGCCTCGCCGACCTGATCGGTCGCGCCGGCTGGGAGTCGCCGCAGTGGCGCAACCTGTCCGGCGGCATCGTCGCCCTCCACCGCGCCACCCGCTGACCGGCCTGCAGCTGCCCGGTCGGCGTCGGCGCCAGACTGTCGGCATGGACTGCGTCTTCTGTGCCATCGTCGCCGGCGACCTGCCGGCCAGCCGGGTGTACGACGACGAGCTCGTGCTCGGGTTCATGGACCTCAACCCGGCCACACCGGGGCACCTCCTGGTGGTCCCGAAGCGTCACGCGGCGGACCTCGCCGGTCTCGACCCGGACGACGGTGCCCACATGTTCCGGGTGGCCCAGCGGCTCGCCGCGGCGGTCCGGGCGTCGGCGGTGGCGTCCGAGGGGATCAACCTCTTCCTCGCGGACGGCGAGGTGGCGGGCCAGGAGGTCTTCCACGCGCACCTGCACGTCGTACCCCGCCGGCGGGGCGACGGCTTCGGTGTCCGCGCCGTGTTCGGGAGCCCGTCGCGCGAGGAGCTGGACCGCCACGCGCGCGAGATCCGGACCGCTCTCGACGCGTCGAGGAGCTAGCCGGGGCCCGCTTCCGAGCCGTTCCCGGACGGACCTCCCGACATGACCCGACCCCGGGGTGCAGGCCGGATGGGGGAGTGGCAGTATGTGTCCCGCGCCACTTAGTGATTCAGTTCACAAAGTCACAATCCGGCGGCGCAGACCTGCCGGTCGGGCGCGGGACAGGAGGAACGCGAGGCATGGAGCTCTACACGCCGGTGCTGGCGCTGGCTCTTCTCGCGGCGTTGTTCGCGGTCGGTTCCGTGATCATGAGCGCCGTCGTGGGGCCCAAGCGCTACAACCGGGCCAAGCTCGACTCCTACGAGTGCGGCATCGAGCCCACCCCGCAGCCGGTGGGCGGCGGGCGCTTCCCGGTGAAGTACTACATCACCGCGATGCTCTTCATCGTCTTCGACATCGAGATCATCTTTCTCTACCCCTGGGCCGTCTACTTCGACTCCATGAAGTTCTTCGGCCTCATCGAGATGGTCGTCTTCATCGGCACCGTCTTCGTCGCCTATGCCTATGTCTGGCGACGCGGCGGCCTCGAATGGGACTGAGAGCTGCGATGCACTGCACCTGCCTGCGTTCTCCTCGGTCGTCGACCGCTCCGCTGCGCTCCGCACGAAGGTCGACTTCCCTCGTCGGCCTTGGCATGCACAGCGCCTCGCAACTCTCAGCATGGGCACACGCGGAAGGGACCTTGTAATGGGTATCGAGGAGAAGCTCCCGAGCGGCGTCCTGCTGACGACCGTCGAGGGCGTCGCCGGCTACATGCGCAAGGCGTCGTTCTGGCCCGCCACCTTCGGCCTGGCCTGCTGCGCCATCGAGATGATGACCTCGGGTGGCCCGAAGTACGACCTCGCCCGCTTCGGCATGGAGGTCTTCCGGGCCAGCCCGCGCCAGGCCGACCTGATGATCGTCGCCGGCCGGGTCAGCCAGAAGATGGCGCCGGTGCTGCGCCAGATCTACGACCAGATGCCCGAGCCGAAGTGGGTGCTGGCGATGGGCGTGTGCGCGAGCAGTGGCGGCATGTTCAACAACTACGCGATCGTCCAGGGCGTCGACCACGTCGTCCCCGTCGACATGTACCTCCCGGGCTGCCCGCCGCGGCCGGAGATGCTGATCGACGCGATCCTCAAGCTGCACGACCAGGTCCAGCACGCCAAGCTCGGCACGAACCGTCGCCAGGAGATCGAGCAGCAGGAGGGCGACGCCCTGCGTGCGCTGCCCACCTCGGAGATGAAGGGGCTGCTGCGATGAGCGACGAGAAGAAGGTCGAGCAGCCGGCTCCCGAGCAGTCGCCGGAGAACGTCCCGGCCCCGGCCGGCGAGGTCCACCCCGTCGGCAGCCGGCAGGGCATGTTCGGCGTCCGCGGATCCGGCGACACCAGCGGGTACGGCGGCCTCGTGCAGCCGATCGTCTACCCCGGCGCCGCCCAGCGGCCCTTCGGCGGCTGGCACGACGAGGTGGCCGACGCCCTCGAGGACCGGCTCCGGTCCGACGGGCTCGAGCACGCCGTCGAGCAGGTCGTGATCCACCGCGGCGAGATCACCTTCCACGTCCGCCGCGACGACCTCGTCGCGGTGGCGCAGCTGCTCCGGGACGACCCGCGGCTGCGCTTCGAGCTCTGCTCGGGCGTGAGTGGCGTGAACTACCCCGACGACGCCGGGCGCGAGCTGCACGCGGTCTACCACCTGCTCTCGATGACCCACAACCGGCGGATCCGGCTCGAGGTGGCCGCACCGGACGCCGACCCGCACATCCCGTCGATCGTGGGCGTCTACCCCACCAACGACTGGCACGAGCGCGAGACGTTCGACATGTTCGGCATCGTCTTCGACGGCCACCCGGCGCTCACCCGGATCCTGATGCCCGACGACTGGCCGGGCCACCCGCAGCGCAAGGACTACCCACTGGGTGGCATCCCCGTGGAGTACAAGGGCGGGACGATCCCCCCGCCCGATCAGCGGAGGTCGTACAACTGATGGCACACGACATGTACGCCGGGAGCAACGAGACCACCGAGGGCCGGGTCTTCACCGTCACCGGCCAGGACTGGGACTCCATCGCCGAGGGGCTGGCAGACGCGGGCGACGCCGACGAGCGCGTCGTCGTCAACATGGGTCCGCAGCACCCGTCGACGCACGGCGTGCTCCGGCTGATCCTCGAGCTCGAGGGCGAGACGGTCACCGAGGCCCGCTGCGGCATCGGCTACCTGCACACCGGCATCGAGAAGAACATGGAGTTCCGCTCCTGGACGCAGGGCGTCACGTTCTGCACCCGGATGGACTACCTGAGCCCCTTCTACAACGAGATGAGCTACGTGCTCGGCGTCGAGCGGCTGCTCGACATCGAGGACGACATCCCGGAGAAGGCCCAGGTCATGCGGGTCCTGCTCATGGAGCTCAACCGGATCTCCTCCCACCTGGTCTGCATCGCCACCGGCGGCATGGAGATCGGCGCGCTGACGGTGATGACGATCGGCTTCCGCGAGCGCGAGCTGGTGCTCGACCTGTTCGAGCTGATCACCGGCCTGCGGATGAACCACGCGTTCATCCGCCCCGGCGGCGTCGCCCAGGACCTCCCGCCCGGCGCGCTCGACGAGATCCGGGACTTCATCGCCCTGATGAAGAAGCGGCTCCCCGAGTACGCCGCGCTGTGCAACGCCAACCCGATCTTCAAGGCCCGCCTGGAGAACGTCGGGCACCTCGACCTCGCCGGGTGCCTGGCGCTGGGGCTCACCGGTCCGGTGCTCCGCAGCACCGGCTACCCGTGGGACCTGCGCAAGACCCAGCCCTACTCCGGCTACGAGGACTACGACTTCGAGGTCCAGACCTGGGACACCTGCGACTCCTACGGCCGGTTCCGGATCCGCCTCGCCGAGATGTGGGAGTCGCTGAAGATCGTCGAGCAGGCCGCCGAGCGGCTGGCCCGGCTCGAGGGCGCCCCGGTCATGGTCGCCGACAAGAAGATCGCCTGGCCCAGCCAGCTCGCGGTCGGCAGCGACGGCATGGGCAACAGCCTCGACCACATCCGCCACATCATGGGCGAGTCCATGGAGGCGCTGATCCACCACTTCAAGCTGGTCACCGAGGGCTTCCGGGTGCCGCCCGGCCAGGCGTACGTGCCGGTCGAGTCCCCGCGCGGCGAGCTGGGCGCCCACGTCGTCTCCGACGGTGGCACCCGTCCGTTCCGGGCGCACTTCCGCGACCCGTCGTTCACGAACCTGCAGGCCACCAGCGTGATGAGCGAGGGCGGCATGGTCGCCGACGTCATCGTCGCGATCGCCTCGATCGACCCGGTGATGGGGGGAGTCGACCGATGAACCACCCCACGACGTTCCTCGCGTCCCCCGCTCCGCTCCTCCCGCTCACAACGTCGAGGGGACCCCGATGAGTCTGACCCAGACCACGTACGACGAGCTGCGGCAGATCGCCGCCCGCTACCCCGAGGCCCGCTCCGGCCTGCTGCCGATGCTGCACCTCGTGCAGTCCGCCGAGGGCCGGATCACCCCCGAGGGGATCGAGGCCTGCGCCGAGGTCCTCGGCATCTCCGCGGCCGAGGTCAGCGGGGTGGCGACGTTCTACACGATGTACAAGCGCAAGCCCGTCGGCGACTACCACGTCGGCGTCTGCACCAACACGCTGTGCGCGGTGATGGGCGGCGACGCGATCTTCGAGCGGCTCAAGGACCACCTCGAGGTCGGCAACGACGAGACGACCGACCGACGCCCCGAGGACAAGCACAGCATCACCCTCGAGCACATCGAGTGCAACGCGGCCTGCGACTACGCACCGGTGATGACGGTCAACTGGGAGTTCATGGACGACATGACCCCGCAGTCGGCGACGCAGCTGGTCGACGACCTGCGCTCCGGCGCCGAGGTCTCCTCGACCCGCGGCGCCCGCATCTGCACCTGGCGCGAGGCCGAGCGCGTGCTCGCCGGGTTCCCCGACGACCGCGCCGACGAGGGCCCCTCCGCGGGCCCCGCCTCGCTGGTCGGGCTGGGCATCGCGCGCGAGAACGGCTGGACCGCGCCGGAGGTCGAGGGCCGCGCGGCCGTCACGGCCGGCCAGGGCTCCCGCGAGCGCGCGGCCGAGTCCGCCGACACCTCGCGCGCCGAGACCGAGACCAAGGTCGACGAGTCGCCCGCCGACGCCAAGCACCTCGACAACCCGGCCAAGGGGGACGACGCCCAATGACTGACACATTGACCCCGGTCCTCACGGACAACTGGGGCGAGGACCGGAGCTGGACGCTGGAGGCCTACGAGGCGCGCGGCGGCTACCGCGCGCTCGACAAGGCCTTCGGCATGGACCCGGCCGCCGTGATCGAGGAGGTCAAGGAGTCCGGGCTGCGCGGTCGTGGCGGCGCGGGCTTCCCGACCGGCATGAAGTGGGGCTTCATCCCGCAGGACAACCCGAAGCCGAAGTACCTCGTGGTCAACGCCGACGAGTCGGAGCCGGGCACCTGCAAGGACGTCCCGCTGATGATGGCGAGCCCGCACACGCTCATCGAGGGCGTGATCATCAGCTCCTACGCCATCCGCGCCAACCGGGCCTTCATCTACGTCCGCGGCGAGGTGCTGCACGTCGTACGCCGCCTCCAGCGCGCCGTGCAGGAGGCCTACCTGGCCGGCCACCTCGGCAAGGACATCCACGGCTCGGGCTACGACCTCGAGCTGGTCGTCCACGCCGGCGCCGGCGCCTACATCTGCGGCGAGGAGACCGCGCTGCTCGACTCGCTCGAGGGCCGGCGCGGCCAACCCCGGCTGCGCCCGCCGTTCCCGGCCGTGGCCGGCCTCTACGCCAGCCCGACGGTCATCAACAACGTCGAGTCCATCGCCTCGGTGCCCAGCATCATCGCCAACGGCCACGGCTGGTTCGCCTCGATGGGCACCGAGAAGTCCAAGGGCTTCGGCATCTTCTCGCTGTCCGGCCACGTCACCCGGCCCGGCCAGTACGAAGCCCCGCTCGGGATCACGCTGCGCCAGCTGATCGACCTCGCCGGCGGCATGCGCGAGGGCCACGAGCTGAAGTTCTGGACCCCCGGCGGCTCCAGCACCCCGATGCTGACCGCCGAGCACCTCGACGTCCCGCTCGACTTCGAGGGCGTCGGCGCGGCCGGCTCCATGCTCGGCACCCGCGCCCTGCAGATCTTCGACGAGACCACCTGCGTGGTGCGGGCGGTGCTGCGCTGGACGGAGTTCTACAAGCACGAGTCCTGCGGCAAGTGCACGCCGTGCCGCGAGGGCACCTGGTGGCTGGTGCAGACGCTGGCCGCGCTGGAGAAGGGGCAGGGCCGCGAGGCCGACCTCGACCTGCTGCTCGACCAGTGCGACAACATCCTCGGCCGCTCGTTCTGCGCGCTCGCCGACGGAGCGGTCAGCCCGATCACCAGCTCGATCAAGTTCTTCCGTGACGAGTACGTCGCGCACCTCACCCACGGCGGGTGCCCCTTCGACCCCGCCGCCTCGACCGTCTTCGCGACCGCTGGAGCGACTGCATGACGACCACACCGGAGAAGACCGGGGCGAGCACCCCGGTCGCCGAGGACCTCGTCACCCTCACCATCGACGGGGTCCGGGTCAGCGTCCCCCCGGACACCCTGGTGATCCGGGCCGCCGAGCAGGTGGGCGTCCAGATCCCGCGGTTCTGCGACCACCCGCTGCTGGCCCCGGTGGGCGCCTGCCGCCAGTGCCTGGTCGACGTGCCCGACGCCGGCAACGGCCGCGGCTTCCCCAAGCCGCAGGCCTCGTGCACCATCACGGTCGCCGAGGGCATGGTGGTCAACACCCAGGCCACCAGCCCGGTCGCCGACAAGGCGCAGCAGGGGATCATGGAGTTCCTGCTGATCAACCACCCGCTGGACTGCCCGGTCTGCGACAAGGGCGGCGAGTGCCCGCTGCAGAACCAGGCCATGTCCAACGGCCGCGGCGAGTCCCGCTTCGAGGGCGTCAAGCGCACCTACCCCAAGCCGATCAACATCTCGGCGCAGGTGCTGCTCGACCGCGAGCGGTGCGTGCTCTGCGCCCGCTGCACCCGCTTCTCCGAGCAGATCGCCGGCGACCCGTTCATCGCGCTGATCGAGCGCGGCGCCCTGCAGCAGGTCGGCATCTACGAGAAGGAGCCCTTCGAGTCCTACTTCTCGGGCAACACGATCCAGATCTGCCCGGTGGGTGCGCTCACCAGCGCCGAGTACCGCTTCCGCTCCCGCCCGTTCGACCTCGTCTCGACGCCCTCGGTCGCCGAGCACGACGCGTGCGGCTCGGCGATCCGGGTCGACCACCGGCGCGGCAAGGTGATGCGCCGCCTCGCCGGCAACGACCCCGAGGTCAACGAGGAGTGGATCACCGACAAGGACCGGTTCGCGTTCACCTACGCCAACCAGCCCGACCGGCTGACCTACCCGCAGGTCCGTGACGAGGACGGCTCGCTGCGGCCCGCGTCGTGGCCCGAGGCGTTCGCCGTCGCGGCCCGTGGCCTGCGCGCGGCTGGCGCCGCCGCCGTACTCACCGGTGGCCGGGTGACGCTGGAGGACGCCTACGCCTACAGCAAGTTCGCCCGCGTCGCGCTCGGCACCAACGACGTCGACTTCCGGTCCCGCCCGCTGTCGGCGGAGGAGGCGGCGTTCCTCGCCGCCGAGGTCGTGCTGTCCGCGCCGGTGACCTACACCGACCTCGAGACCGCCACCACGGTGGTCCTGGCCGGGCTCGAGCCCGAGGACGAGGCCGGCGCGATCTTCCTTCGGCTGCGCAAGGCCGCCCTGCACCTCCGCACCCGGGTCGTCTCGATCGCGCCGTACGCCTCGCGCGGCCTGCGCAAGATGAACGGCCAGCTCGTCGCGACCGCGCCGGGCGACGAGGCCGCCGCGCTCGAGCAGCTCGCCACCCACAGCGACTTCGGGCTCGACGCCACCGGCGTGATCCTGGTGGGCGAGCGGCTCGCCACCTCGCCCGGCGCCCTGACCGCCGCGGCCCAGCTGGCCCGGACCACCGGCGCCCGGCTCGCCTGGGTGCCCCGGCGCGCCGGCGACCGCGGCGCGGTCGAGATGGGCTGCCTGCCCAACCTGCTGCCCGGCGGCCGTCCGGTCACCGACCCCGCGGCCCGCGTCGACGTCGCCGCGGACTGGGGGGTCGACGGACTGCCCGAGGCCCCCGGACGCGACGCCGACGGCATCGTGGCGGCGCTGCGGTCCGGCGAGCTCGGCGGCCTGGTCATCGGGGGCGTCGACCCCGACGACACGACCGACCCGGCAGCCACCCGCGCCGCGATCGACGGGGCGTCGTTCGTGGTGGCGCTGGAGCTCCGCGAGACCGAGGTGACCCGCGCGGCCGACGTGGTCTTCCCGGTGGCGCCGACGGCCGACAAGGCCGGCACCTTCGTCACCTGGGAGGGACGCCACCGCGCGTTCGACGCGGTCTTCGAGGACCCACGGTCGCTGCCCGACCTCCGCGTGCTCGCCGGCATCGCCGAGGAGCTGGCGCAGCTCGGTCAGGGGAGCCCGCTCGGCTTCCGCACGGTCGCCGAGGTCCGCGCGCAGATCGACGAGATCGGTCCGTGGGACGGCGACCGGGCCACGGCGGCGGACGCACCCCGGGCGGCCGAGTCCGCCGCGACCCCCGCCGGAGCGCTCAGGCTCGCCACCTGGAAGCAGATGATCGACAACGGGTCGATGCTGGACGGCGACCGGGCCATGCACGCCACGGCGCGCAGGCCGGTCGCCCGCGTCAGCCCCGCGACGTACGCCTCCCTCCACGAGTCGGTCCGCGACGGCGGTGTCCTCGTCGGCGACCGCGGCGAGCTGTCCCTGCCCGTCGAGCGCGTCGACGGCATGGTCGACGGCGTGGTGTGGGTGCCCGCCAACTCCGTGGGCGCGGGAGTCCTGGCCGACCTGGCCTCGCCCGGGAGCACGGTCACGTTGAAGGGAGCGGGAGAGTGATCTCGACAGGCTCGATCACCGACGGCCTCGGGTCGATCAGCGGCATCGTCCCGATGGTCGACTACCCCACCATCGGGGACTTCGGCCACGACCCGTGGTGGATCATCGTGATCAAGACCGTGATGATCTTCGTCATCCTGGTCCTGCTCACGCTGTTCAACATCTGGTGGGAACGTCGGGTCGTGGCCCGGATGCAGCACCGGATCGGCCCCAACGTGAACGGACCCTTCGGGCTCCTCCAGTCGCTGGCCGACGGCGTGAAGCTGGCGCTGAAGGAGGACATCATCCCCAAGGCCGCCGACAAGTGGGTCTTCCTCCTCGCGCCGGTGATCGCCACCGTGCCGGCGTTCGTGACCTTCAGCGTCATTCCGTTCGGACCGACGGTGGACTTCTTCGGCCACGAGACTCCGCTGCAGCTCACCGACATGCCCGTCGCGGTGCTGTTCGTGATGGCGATCGCCTCGATCGGCATCTACGGCATCGTGCTCGGCGGCTGGTCCAGCGGCTCGACGTACTCCCTGCTCGGCGGCCTCCGCTCGAGCGCGCAGATGATCTCCTACGAGGTCGCGATGGGCCTGGCCCTGGTCGCCGTCTTCCTGTACGCCGGCTCGATGTCGACCTCGGAGATCGTGGCCGCGCAGGACAAGTTCTGGTTCGGCCTGATCCTGGTGCCGTCGTTCGTGATCTACACGATCTCGATGGTGGGCGAGACCAACCGTGCGCCCTTCGACCTCCCCGAGGCCGAGGGCGAGCTGGTCGGCGGCTTCCACACCGAGTACTCCTCGCTGAAGTTCGCGCTGTTCTTCCTCGCCGAGTACATCAACATGGCGACGGTGTCGGCGCTGGCGACGACGCTGTTCCTCGGTGGCTGGACCGCGCCGTGGGGCATCGCGCAGATCTGGCCCGGCGCCAACGAGGGCTACTGGCCGCTGCTGTGGTTCTTCGGCAAGGTCCTGTTCTTCATCTTCATCTTCATCTGGCTGCGCGGCTCGCTGCCGCGGCTGCGCTACGACCAGTTCATGGCGTTCGGCTGGAAGCGGCTGATCCCGATCTCGCTGCTGTGGATCGTGGCCGTCGCGACGATCCGGTCGATCTCGCTCGAGGGCGGCCTCGACCGGCAGTACCTCCTGATCGGGATCGGCGTCCTCGCCGTGCTGTTCCTCGCGCTGTTCTTCATCGGTGAGCGGGAGGAGGAGCCCGAGCCGGCCTCGGCGGAGCCGGTCGACGCCCACGCGGGTGGCTTCCCCGTGCCGCCGCTGCCCGCCGGGGGTGCGGTGCGCGGCGCCGCGCAGCCGCTGTCCTTCCCGACACGTTCCACCGTCGCCACCTCTGGTGAGGAGATCTGATGTCCAGCTCGGAGTCGCAGTCCCGCGGCCTCAGGGAGCAGTTCTGGGACCCGATCGCGGGGTTCGGGGTCACCTTCAGGACGATGTTCAAGAAGGTCGTCACCGAGCAGTACCCCTTCGAGAAGCTGCCCACGGCCCCGAGGTTCCACGGCCGGCACCAGCTCAACCGGTGGCCGGACGGGCTGGAGAAGTGCATCGGCTGTGAGCTGTGCGCCTGGGCCTGCCCGGCCGACGCGATCTACGTCGAGGGCGCGTCCAACACCGACGAGGAGCGGTTCAGCCCGGTGAGCGCTACGGCCGCGTCTACCAGATCAACTACCTGCGCTGCATCCTGTGCGGGCTGTGCATCGAGGCCTGCCCGACGCGTGCGCTCACGATGACCAACGAGTACGAGCTGGCCGACGACAACCGCGCCGACCTGATCTACGAGAAGTCCGACCTGCTCGCGCCGCTGCTGCCGGGCATGGAGCAGCCGCCGCACCCGATGCGGCTCGGTGACGACGAGGGCGACTACTACCGCGGTGCGTACGCCGCGCCTGCGCCCGCATCCGCAGGGGAGAACGCGAAGTGACCGCTTTCTGGATCCTCGCGCCGATCATGGTGATCGCCGCCCTGGGCATCCTGTTCGTCCGCAAGGCCGTGCACGCCGCGCTGCTGCTGGCCGTGGTGATGATCAGCCTGGCCGTGCTGTACGCCGTGCTCGAGGCGCCGTTCCTCTTCGCGGTGCAGATCATCGTCTACACCGGCGCGATCCTGATGCTCTTCCTGTTCGTGCTGATGCTCGTCGGCGTGGACGCCTCCGACTCGGTGGTCGAGACGATCCGCGGCCAGCGGGCGATGGCGATCGTGGGTGGGCTGCTGCTCGGCCTGGTCCTGGTGCTCGGGGTCGGCCAGATCTCGCTCGGCACCGGCACCGGCCTCGGCAGCGCCAACGGCGAGGGCAACATCCAGGCCCTCGCGAACATCCTGTTCTCCCGCTACGTCTTCGCCTTCGAGACCACCAGCGCCCTGCTCATCACCGCCGCGATGGGCGCGATGGTGCTGGCGCACCGCGAGCGGCTCACGCCGAAGCCGACGCAGGCCGCACTGGCCGCCCAGCGGATGCGCGACTACGCCGACAAGGGCACCCACCCCGGACCGCTGCCGACTCCGGGCGTGTTCGCGCGGCACAACGCGGTGGACACCCCGGCCCTGCTGCCCGACGGCACCGCGTCGGAGGCCTCGGTCTCGCGCGTGCTCGCCGCGCGCGGCACCGTCCGCTCCGCCCCGGCACTCGCCGACGACATCGAGGAGCTGCAGCGCCAGATCGGTGACGCCCCCCATGCGGGACGCACCAGCCCGGCCGCGGCCCGCACCGAGGAGGAGCAGCGATGAACGTCACGCCGTACATCGTCCTGTCGTCGATCCTGTTCACCATCGGCTGCGTGGGGGTGCTGACCCGGCGCAACGCCATCGTGGTGTTCATGTGCGTCGAGCTGATGCTCAACGCCTCCAACCTCGCGCTCGTCGCCTTCGCGCGCCAGCACGGCAACCTCGACGGGCAGATCGCGGCCTTCTTCGTGATGGTCGTCGCCGCCGCCGAGGTGGTCGTCGGGCTCGCGATCATCATGACCATCTTCCGGACCCGTCGCTCGGCCTCGGTCGACGACGCGAGCCTGCTGAAGTACTGAGGAGCTTCGATGTCTGCCCACGTGCTGGCGCTCCAAGAGGCTGCCCACAGCATCCCCGTGGTCGACCCCTCCTCCGCGAGCGGTGTCTTCTCGCTGCTCTGGCTGGTGATCGCGCTGCCGCTCGCCGGCGCCGCGGTGCTGCTGCTCGGTGGCCGCGCCACCGACCGGTGGGGACACCTGCTCGGCACCGCGCTGCCGATCGGCTCGTTCGTGCTCAGCCTGCTCATGTTCGTCGAGCTGCTGGGTCGTGACGACGCGGACCGCCAGGTCTCGCAGCACCTCTACCAGTGGATGCAGGTCGGCCACCTCGACGTCGGGATGGACCTGCTCTACGACCCGCTGTCGGCGCTGTTCCTGCTGCTGATCACCGGCGTCGGGTCGCTGATCCACGTCTACTCGATCGGCTACATGGAGCACGACCCGCGCCGGCGTCGCTTCTTCGGCTACCTCAACCTGTTCGTGGCCGCGATGCTGATGCTGGTCATGGCCGAGAACTACCTCGCGCTGTTCCTGGGCTGGGAGGGCGTCGGCCTCGCGTCGTACCTGCTCATCGGCTTCTGGCAGCACAAGCCCTCGGCGGCCGCCGCGGCGAAGAAGGCCTTCGTCATCAACCGCGTCGGCGACATCGGCATGTCCCTGGCGATCATGCTGTTCTTCGTCACCTTCGGCTCGACCAGCTTCACGGTGATCAGCGCCTCCGCGGACCGGGCGTCGGAGACCACGCTGACGGTGCTCGGGCTGCTGCTCCTGCTCGGTGCCTGCGGCAAGTCGGCCCAGGTCCCGCTGCAGGCCTGGCTGCTCGACGCCATGGAGGGCCCGACCCCGGTCTCCGCCCTGATCCACGCGGCGACGATGGTGACCGCGGGCGTCTACCTGATCGTCCGCTCCAACTTCATCTTCGACCTCGCGCCGAACGCGCAGACGGTCGTCGTCATCGTCGCCGTGGTCACGCTCCTGTGGGGTGCGATCATCGGTTGCGCGAAGGACGACATCAAGAAGGTCCTCGCCGGCTCCACGATGAGCCAGATCGGCTACATGATGCTGGGCGCCGGGCTCGGCGTCGCCGGCTACGCGTTCGCGATCTTCCACCTGCTGACCCACGGCTTCTTCAAGGCCAACATGTTCCTCGGTGCCGGCTCGGTCATGCACGGGATGGACGACGACGTCGACATGCGCCACTACGGCGCTGCTGCGCAAGGCCATGCCCGTCACCTTCCTGACGTTCACGATGGGCTACCTCGCGATCATCGGCTTCCCGGGCTTCTCCGGGTTCTGGTCCAAGGACAAGATCATCGAGACGGCGCTCGCCGACAGCTGGCTCGTCGGGCTGTGCGCGCTGGTCGGCGCCGGGTGTCACCGGCTTCTACATGACCCGGCTGATGCTGCTCACCTTCTTCACCGACAAGCGCTGGGAGAAGGGGGTCCACCCGCACGAGTCGCCCCCGGTGATGACGATGCCGCTGATCGTGCTGGCCGCGCTGTCCGTGCTGGGCGGGGTGATGCTGCTCAACGACTGGATCGTCGACTTCCTCGCCCCGGTGGTCGGCACGCCCGTGCACGAGGACGCGCCGCTGCCGGCCCTCGCGATCAGCTCGACTCGTGGTCGTGGTCGTGGCCGTCGGTGTGGCCCTGGCGTGGTTCCTCGTCGGCAAGCGCGACATCCCGCGCACCGCGCCGCAGGACGTCTCGTTCGTCACCCGCGCCGCGCGCAACGACCTCTACGGCGACGCCATCAACGACGGCCTGGTCGTGGACCCGGGCCGGCGCCTCGTCGGGGGCCTGCTCGCGATCGACCGCTACGGCGTCGACGGGGCCCTCACCGGCGGCCCGGTGGCGATCGGCGCCATCGCCGGCCAGCTGCGCCGCGTCCAGAACGGTTTCGTCCGGTCCTATGCCCTCTCCCTGCTCGGCGGCGTCCTGCTCGTCGTCCTGGCCCTCCTGGCGGTGAACCTCGCATGACCTCGTTCCCCTGGCTGACCGTCCTGGTCCTGGTGCCGCTCGTCGGCGCTGCGGCGGTCGCGTTCGTGCCCAAGGCGCGGGGCGCGGCGCTGCCCAAGCAGCTCGCCCTGGCGGTCTCGGTGGTCACGCTCGCCGTGGCGGTCGCGATCGCCGCGCAGTACGACACCGGCGGCGGGATGCAGCTGACCGAGGACCACGACTGGATCAGCGCGTTCGGGGTGCACTACGCCCTCGGCGTCGACGGGCTGGGCCTGCTGCTGATCCTGCTCACGGTCGTGCTCGTGCCGGTCGTCATCGTCGGCTCGTGGCACGACGCCGACGACCGCAACCCCGCGGCGTTCTTCGGCTGGGCGCTGGCGCTGGAGTCGTTCTCGCTGATGGTCTTCGCGGCCACCGACGTCTTCCTGTTCTACGTGTTCTTCGAGGCCACGCTGATCCCGGCGTACTTCCTCATCGGCGGCTTCGGCCGCGCGGGCCGCGCCGTCGCGGCGCTGAAGTTCCTGATGTACCAGCTCGGCGGCGGCCTGATCATGCTCGCCTCGGTGATCGGCCTGTACGTCGTGTCCGCCCAGCAGGGCAGCCCGTCGTACCTCCTCTCGGACCTCTCCCAGCTGGACATGGGCACCAGCGCCGAGCGCTGGCTGTTCGCCGGCTTCTTCATCGCCTTCGCGGTGAAGGCGCCGCTGTTCCCGCTGCACACCTGGCTGGCCGACACCACCGAGCGGGCCACGCCCGGCACCAGCGTGCTGCTGGTCTGCGTGCTGGACAAGATCGGCACCTTCGGCATGCTGCGGTTCTGCCTCGGGCTCTTCCCGAACGCCTCGCAGTGGGCCACGCCCGTGGTCGTCACGCTGGCGCTGATCTCGATCGTGTACGGCGCCCTCATCGCCATCGGCCAGGACGACATCCTGCGCCTGATCGGCCTGACGTCGCTGAGCCACTTCGGCTTCATCACCCTCGGCATCTTCGCGTTCAGCTCGCAGGGCGCCTCCGGGTCGATCCTCTACATGGTCAACCACGGCATCGCCACCGCCGCGCTGTTCCTGCTCGCCGGCTACCTGATCAAGCGGCGCGGGACCTCGCTGATCAGCGGGATCACCGGGGTCGAGAAGTCCGCGCCGGTGCTGGCCGGGCTGTTCCTGGTCGCCGGCCTGGCGACCCTCGGCCTGCCGGGCCTGAGCCAGTTCGTCTCCGAGATCCTCGTGCTGATCTCGGCGTTCGACTACCACTGGTGGGTCGGCGCCGTCGCCGTCTCCGGCATCGTGCTGGCCGCGGTCTACGTGCTGTGGATGTACCAGCGGACCATGACCGGCCCGGGCGTGCCCGGCATCGCCGACACCCCGGACCTCAACCGGCGCGAGATCGGCGCGATCGCGCCGCTGGTGCTCGGGCTGGTGCTGTTCGGCTTCTACCCGATGCCCCTGCTCGACGTCAGCAACCCCACCGTCGACGCCCTGCTCCAGCACGTCGGGGTGAGCGACCAAGCACCCGTCGTACCTGCCGCGGGTGACGACTCGGCTGAGGAAGGCCAGCAGTGAACGTCTCTGTCACGGGGGCACTCATCGGTGCCGCGACCGACCCGGCAGCGGGCTTCGACAAGCCCCACATCGAGTACGGCGACCTGTCGCCGATGCTCATCGTCTTCGGCGTCGCGTGCGCCGGGGTGCTCGTCGAGGCGTTCCTGCCCCGGGAGCGGCGCTACCTGGTGCAGACGGTCCTGACCGTCGCCGGCCTCGTGGCCGCCCTGGTCGCCACCTGCCTGGTCGCGGCCGACCAGACCTCGCTCGGCGGGGGCGTCGCCCGGGGCCTGATCGCCGCCGAGGGCACCATCGTCGTCGACGGCCCCACGGTGTTCTTCTGGGGCCTGATCCTGGTCTTCGCGATCGGCGGCGTGCTGCTGTTCGCCGAGCGCCGGCTGGAGGGCGGCCTCTCCGCCTTCGCCGGCCAGGCCGCGGCGCTGCCGGGCTCCGAGGCCGAGCGCCAGGCGTCGGCCAAGGGCCTGGACCACACCGAGGTCTACCCGCTGCTGCTGTTCGCGGTCGGCGGGATGCTGCTCTTCCCGGCCGCCAACGACCTGCTGACCATGTTCGTGGCCCTCGAGGTGCTCTCGCTGCCGCTGTACCTGCTCTGCGGCCTGGCCCGCCGGCGTCGCCTGCTCAGCCAGGAGGCGGCGATGAAGTACTTCCTCCTCGGCGCGTTCTCCTCGGGCTTCTTCCTGTACGGCGTCGCGCTCGTCTACGGCTTCGCCGGCTCGATGCAGCTCTCGGAGATCAACGAGGCGGTGCGCAACGACACCGACAACCGCACCCTGCTGCTCATCGGCCTCGGCATGCTCGCCGTCGGCCTGTTCTTCAAGGTCGGTGCCGCGCCGTTCCAGGCCTGGACCCCCGACGTCTACCAGGGCGCCCCGACCGCGGTCACCGCGTTCATGGCGGCCTGCACCAAGGTCGCGGCCTTCGGGGCGATGCTGCGGCTGCTGTACGTCGCGTTCGGGTCCGACCGCTGGACCTGGCAGCCCATGCTGTGGGTGGTCGCCGTGCTGACGATGGTGGTGGGTGCGGTGCTCGCGGTCGTGCAGACCGACGTGAAGCGGATGCTGGCGTACTCCTCGGTGGCCCACACCGGCTTCCTGCTCACCGGTGTGCTGGGTGTCCAGAGCGCCTCGGAGATGACGTCGGGAGAGGTGACGTCGCTGCAGGCCGTGCTGTTCTACCTCGCGACGTACGGCTTCGCGATGATCGGCGCCTTCGCGGTCGTCACCCTGGTCCGCGACTCCGGCGGCGAGGCGACCCAGTTCGCCCGCTGGGCCGGGATCGGGCGGCGGTCGCCGCTGATGGGCGCACTGTTCGCCTTCTTCCTGCTCTCGATGGCGGGCATCCCGCTGACGGCCGGCTTCATCGGCAAGTGGGCGGTCTTCACGGTGGCGCTCGCGGCGGGTGCCTGGCCGGTCGTCATCGCCGCCGTGCTGTGCAGCATCGTGGCGGTGTTCTTCTACGTCCGGGTCATCGTGCTGATGTTCTTCGTGGACGGTGACGGGGTCGGCGGCGGCGAGGTCGCCGCGGTCACGAAGCCCTCGCTGCTGACCAGCGGGACCATCGGCGTGGGGGTCCTCGCGACCCTCGTCCTGGGTCTCGTACCCGGCCCGGTTCTCACACTTGCCGCACATGCGGGACAATTCGTCAGGTGACGACAGGATCTGCCGCCGCCGGACTGGCGCTACCCGTAGCGGACGACGCTCTGGCCGGACGGCTGCGCGACCGCATGAGCGTGGTCGAGAACGCCCTGCAGGAGCACGTGCGCAGCCGGGCGGGCTTCGTGACGCAGGCCGCCAGCCACCTGATGGAGGCCGGCGGGAAGCGCTTCCGGCCGCTGCTGGTGCTGCTCGCGGCGGAGACCGGTGACCGTGCCGACTCCGACGAGGTCGTCACCGCCGCGTGCGTCGTCGAGCTCACCCACCTCGCCTCGCTCTACCACGACGACGTCATGGACGAGGCCGAGCTGCGCCGGGGTGCGGTGTCCGCGAACGCCCGCTGGGACAACCTGGTCGCGATCCTCACCGGCGACTTCCTCTTCTCGAAGTCCTCGGAGCTGACCGCCGAGCTCGGGGCCGACGCGGTCCGGATCCAGGCCCAGACGTTCACCCGGCTGGTCGAGGGCCAGATCCTCGAGACCGTGAAGCCGGGGCCCGGGGAGGACCCGCTCGCCCACTACCTCGAGGTGGTCGCCGGCAAGACCGGCTCGCTGATCGCCACCTCCGCGCGCTACGGCGCCCGCTTCGGCGGAGCCAGCCGGGAGGTGGAGGAGGCGCTCACGTCGTACGGCGAGATCGTCGGCTGCGCCTTCCAGCTCTCCGACGACATCCTCGACATCGCCTCGGAGTCGGGGGAGTCCGGCAAGACGCCCGGGACCGACCTGCGGGAGGGGGTCCCGACCCTGCCCGTCCTGATGGCGCGCGCGTCCCAGGACCCCGAGGACGCCCGGCTCCTGGAGCTGCTGGAGTCCGACCTCAGCGACGACGGCCTCCATGCCGAGACGCTGGACCTGCTGCGCAAGCACCCGGCCATGGACGAGGCGCGCGCCTACGTCGTCGCCCGCGCGCAGGAGGCCAAGGCGCTGCTCACCGCCCTGCCCGAGGGTCCGGTCCGCGAGGCCCTCGAGGCGTTCGCCGACATCGTGGCGATCCGCTCCACCTGAGCCGAGCCGGCGCAGTTCGGCCCCGCTAGATGGCGCTGGCGGTGACCGCGAGCCGGAGCTGACGGCGTCGGTGGGTCACGGCCTCGACGGTGAAGAGCACCAGGGCCGCCCACACCAGGCCGAAGCCGATCCACCGGCCGGCGGGCATGTCCTCGTGGAACCACAGCACGCCCAGGGCGAACTGGAAGATCGGCGCGAGGTACTGCAGCAGCCCCAGCGTCACCATCGGCACCCGGATCGCGGCGCCGCCGAAGCAGATCAGCGGGATCGCGGTCACGATGCCGGTGGTGGCGAAGAGCAGCGCGTGGCCCGCCCCGTGCGCGGCGAAGCTGGACTGCCCGGTCGTGGCCAGCCACCCGACGTACACCGCGGCGACGGGAGCGATGACCGACGTCTCCACGACCAGGCTGTCGATCGCGCCGACGTTGGCGGTCTTCTTGGCCAGGCCGTAGCTGCCGAAGGAGAACGCCAGGATCAGCGCGACCCAGGGCAGCCGGCCGTAGTCGAGGGTCAGCACGCCCACCGCGGTGGCGGCGACCGCCATGGCGACCCACTGCAACGGCCGGAGCCGCTCGCGCAGGATGAAGACGCCCATCAGCACGGTGACCAGCGGGTTGATGAAGTAGCCCAGCGACGTCTCGACCACGCGGCCGTTGTTGACGCCCCAGATGTAGGTCGCCCAGTTCACGGTCACCACGACCGCGGCGAGGGCCAGCAGCGTGAAGGTCCGGCGGTCGGCGAGCAGGGCCCTGACCCGGGCGCCGCGGCGGAGCGCCACGGCGATGACGCCCATGGTGACCAGGGACCAGAGGATCCGGTGCGCGAGGATCTCGACGGCGCCGGCCGGCTCGAGGAGCGGCCAGTAGAGGGGGAACGCGCCCCAGAGCGAGTACGCCGCGACCCCCAGCAGCAAGCCACGTCGGGAGTCCGGCACCGGCCAAGCATAGGCAGCGCCGTACGCCGGCCCGCCGCGGCCCGGCGGTACGCAAGTTTTGGATGGGACACGCGTGGGGAGGGTCCGGGTGCACCACACCGGTGCTTCACGACCACAGGGGGAACGACATGCGGATGAACCGCATCATCACCGGCGTCATCGGCCTCGCGATGGCCGGTCTCGCACCACTCGCCACGACTTCGGCCGCCACCGCCGCCACCGGGCACGGGGCCGCGGCCCGGGCCGTCTCTGCTCCAGCCGCCGCTCCTCGGGAGTCGCTCCCGCCGCGCGAGATCACGTCCAGGATGGTCAAGGTGAGCGCCCACAAGATCGTCTTCAAGGGCAAGGTGAAGGGCGACCCGAAGTACGCCGACAAGATCGTCAGGATCGAGCGCCGGATCGGCAAGGGCGGGAGCTGGAAGCTCTACAAGAAGGTCCGCTCCACCGAGCTGGGCAACTGGAAGTGCCAGGTCGGTGCCCCGCGCACCGGCAAGTGGTACTTCCGCGCGGTGACGCCGAAGACCAACAACTACCGCAAGTCCTACAGCGACGTCTGGTACACCTACACGTTCTGAGCATGAGCATCCGCCGCACCGCTGTTCTCGCATCGATGCTGCTGTGCGTGCTGTCCTCCGGCTGCGCCGAGGACAGCACGCAGGCCGATCAGGCGCCGGTGTCGCACGTGCGGGTCCGGGACGGGGTCGGCGACGTGTTCCTCGCCGGGTCCTCTGTCACCGGCGACGGCGCCAGTCAGGCGAGCAACGTCGACGTGGTCAGCACCGACGTCCGGCGCACGGGCCGGGCCCTGCGGGTGACGTTGACCTACGACCAGCTGGCGTCGAAGGCGTCCCCGCAGTGGTACGTGTCCTTCTCGCTGGCGGGTTCCGCGGACTCCTTTACCCGGACCGTGGTCTGGCAGCGCGGCCGGTACGCCGACACGGGGGCGTGGCACCAGGGCCTCGACCTCACCCGCGAGACCTCCGAGGACTCGTTCGGCAGCCCGTGCCACACCGCGACCGCTGCGGTCGACTACGAGCGGCGCACGCTGACGCTGACGGTCCCGGACGCGTGCTTCGGCGATCCCGCCTGGGTCCGGGTGGACGGCCTGGAGGCGGGGTCACGGGAGCCCCACGGCCCCAACGACTACACCGACATCCCGCTCAACGCCACCGACGAGGCCGAGAGCACGGCCCGGCTGTACGACCCGACGCGCTGAGCGCCTCGAGGGACCGGGTCAGACCACGGTCCAGGTGTCCCCGCCGCCGATCAGCGCGGCGAGCCGCTCGTCGGGGGCACCGGGGGCTGCCTGGGTGGCCGTCCCGATCTGGGCGCGGGCCTGGTCGTCGTACGTCGGGCGCTCGACCTGGCGGAAGATGCCGATGGGGGACTGGTTGAGGTACCCGGAGTCGGTCAGCCGCGAGATCGCGAACGCCGTGGACGGGTCGGGGTTGTGCGCGTCGTGGACGAGCAGCGCCCCCTCGCCGACGTCGGCGACCTCGGCGATCTTCACGCCACCCGTCTTGCCGTCCCGGATCAGGCCCTTCGAACCCTCGACGCCGAACCGGATCGGCTCGCCGTGGAGGAGCGGGATGATCGCGTCGGCCTTGGTGTCGTTGTTCTTGATGGCGTCGAAGGCGCCGTCGTTGAAGATCGGGCAGTTCTGGTAGATCTCCACGAACGACGTGCCGCGGTGGGCGGCCGCCGCGGACAGCACCGAGGTGAGGTGCTTGCGGTCGGAGTCGATGGTGCGCGCGACGAAGGAGCCCTCCGCGCCGAGTGCCAGGGAGACCGGGTTGAACGGGTGGTCCACCGAGCCCATCGGGGTGGACTTGGTGATCTTGCCGGGCTCGCTGGTGGGCGAGTACTGGCCCTTGGTGAGGCCGTAGATCCGGTTGTTGAACAGCAGGATCGTCATGTTGACGTTGCGGCGCAGCGCGTGGATCAGGTGGTTGCCGCCGATGGACAGCGCGTCGCCGTCACCGGTGACGACCCACACCGAGAGGTCCTCGCGCGCGGTGGCGATGCCGGTCGCGATCGAGGGGGCACGCCCGTGGATCGAGTGCATGCCGTAGGTGTCGAGGTAGTACGGGAACCGGCTGGAGCAGCCGATGCCGGAGACGAACACGATGTTCTCCCGGCGCAGGCCGAGCTCGGGCAGGAAGCCCTGGACGGCCTTGAGCACGGCGTAGTCGCCGCAGCCGGGGCACCAGCGGACCTCCTGGTCGCTGGTGAACTCCTTGCCGGTCTGCGGGGTGTCGGTGGTCGGGACCAGCTCGACGCCGGAGCGCAGTCCGGGGAAGGGCAGCTCGTTCGTGGTCACGAGATCGCCTCCTCGGCGGGTGCGGTGAGGTCCACGTCGACGCCCTCGGCCTGGGCGACCAGCTCGCCGATCGCCTCGGCGAGCTCGGCGGCCTTCAGGGGGAGGCCGCGGACGTGGTTGTAGCCGACGGCGTCGACGAGGTACTTCGCGCGCAGCAGCATCGAGAGCTGGCCGAGGTTCATCTCGGGGACCAGCACCTTGTCGTAGCGCTTCAGGATCTCGCCGAGGTCCTTCGGGAACGGGTTCAGGTGGCGCAGGTGGGCCTGCGCGACGTGGTAGCCGGCCTTGCGCACGCGGCGTACGCCGGCGCCGATGGGCCCGTACGTCGAGCCCCAGCCGAGCACGAGCACGCGGGCCTGGCCACTGGGGTCGTCGACCTCCATGGGCGGCAGCGAGTCGGCGATCCGGTCCACCTTGGCCTGGCGGGTGCGGACCATGAAGTCGTGGTTGGCCGGGTCGTAGGAGATGTTCCCGTGCCCGTCGCCCTTCTCCAGCCCGCCGATACGGTGCTCGAGACCCGGCGTGCCCGGGACCGCCCACGGCCGGGCGAGGGTCTCCTCGTCGCGCAGGTAGGGCCAGAAGTCGGACTCGCCGTCCTCGAGCGGGTGGTTGGCGGCGGTGGCGAAGTCGGGGTCGATCGTGGGCAGGTCGTCGATCTCGGGGATCCGCCAGGGCTCGGAGCCGTTGGCGAGGTAGCCGTCGGAGAGCAGCATCACCGGGGTGCGGTAGGTGACCGCGATCCGGGTGGCCTCGAGGGCGGCGTCGAAGCAGTCGCCGGGGGACTGCGGCGCGACGATCGGCACCGGGGCCTCGCCGTTGCGCCCGAACATCGCCTGGAGCAGGTCGGCCTGCTCGGTCTTGGTCGGCAGGCCGGTGGACGGTCCGCCGCGCTGCACGTCGATGACGAGCAGCGGCAGCTCGGTCATCACGGCCAGGCCGATGGCCTCCGACTTCAGCGCGATGCCCGGCCCGGACGTGGTGGTGACGCCGAGGCTGCCGGCGAAGGAGGCGCCGATGGCGGCGCCGATGCCGGCGATCTCGTCCTCGGCCTGGAACGTGGTGATGCCGAAGGCCTTGTGCTTGGACAGCTCGTGGAGGATGTCCGAGGCCGGGGTGATCGGGTAGGACCCCAGGAAGACCGGCAGGCCGGAGCGGACCCCGCTGGCGACCAGGCCGTAGGCCAGCGCGAGGTTGCCGGTGATGTTGCGGTAGGTGCCGGCGGGCATCGGGGCGGGCTTGATCTCGTAGGAGACCGCGAACGTCTCGGTGGTCTCGCCGAAGTTCCACCCGGACTTGAACGCCGTGATGTTGGCGTCGCGGATGTCCGCGACCTTGGCGAAGCGGCGCTCGAGGAACGCGATCGTGGACTCGACCGGACGGCCGTACATCCAGGAGAGCAGGCCGAGCGCGAACATGTTCTTGGCGCGGGCGGCGTCCTTGCGGGACAGCCCGAACTCCTTGACCGCGGCCACGGTCAGGCCGGTGAGGTCGACCGGGTGCAGGGCGTGCTCGGCGAGCGAGTCGTCCTCCAGCGGGTTGGCGGTGTAGCCGGCCTTGGTGAGGTTCCGCGCGGTGAAGTCGTGGGTGTCGACGATGATCGTGGCGCCCTTGGGCAGGTCGCCCAGGTTCGCGCGCAGCGCGGCCGGGTTCATCGCCACCAGGACGTCGGGGGCGTCACCGGGGGTCAGGATGTCGTGGTCCGCGAAGTGGACCTGGAACGACGAGACGCCCGGCAGCGTGCCCTGGGGGGCGCGGATCTCGGCGGGGAAGTTGGGCAGCGTCTGGAGGTCGTTGCCGAACGCGGCCGACTCCTGGGTGAACCGGTCGCCCGTGAGCTGCATGCCGTCGCCGGAGTCACCGGCGAACCGGATGATCACCCGATCCAGCTGCTTGACCTGCTTGGACACCACGCGCCACTTCCCTCGATGTTCTGGCGGCCGCCGCCGGAGCGGTCGGCGACACGACTTCCCACGATAGTCGCGCCCCTCGCCCGACCGAACTCGTCTCCCGTGCTGGACCCGTGACGCGCGACACGCCGGGACTAATCGCATTGAACTGGGTAAGTCGAGTAGTCTTCCCGACATTGCCTAGTAAGGCCCCGGTCCGCGGGGCGGGAAAGAGATGCGATGAACACGACGATCAAGGTTGCGGTGGCCGCGCTCACCGGGGTGCTGGCCTTGACCGGTTGCTCCACCTCGGCAAGCAGTGACTCAGCCGACACGGTCGACCTGGTGGGCTACTCGGTGCTCGAGGCAGCCAACGAGCCGGTTTTCGAGGACTTCCAGAACACCGAGGAGGGCAAGGACGCGGAGTTCAACACGTCGTACGGCGCCTCCGGTGACCAGAGCCGTGCGGTCGAGAGCGGCGCTGCCGCCGACGTCGTCCACTTCTCCCTGGAGACCGACGTGACCCGTCTGGTCGGGGACGGCCTGGTGGACGAGAACTGGAAGGACACGCCCACCAAGGGCATCGCCACCTCGTCGGTGGTGGTGTTCGTGGTCCGCAAGGGCAACCCCGACAACATCCAGACCTGGGACGACATCGTGAAGCCGGGCGTCGACATCATCACGCCGAACCCGGGTTCCTCCGGCTCCGCGCGGTGGAACATCCTCGCGGCCTGGGCGCACATCATCGGCAACGGTGGCTCCGAGGCCGAGGCGGAGGAGCTACCTCACCAAGCTCCTGGACAACACGATCGCGCTGCCCAGCAGTGGTCGTGACGCCACCACCGCCTTCACCGGCGGAAATGGCGACGTCCTCCTCTCCTACGAGAACGAGGCGATCCTCGCCAAGCAGGGCGGTGCCGACGTCGACTACATCGTCCCGCCGGACACCCTGCTGATCGAGAACCCGGCCGCGGTCACGAAGGACGCCGACCCGACCGCCGAGGCGTTCCTGAAGTTCCTCACCACCCCCGAGGCGCAGGCCGACTACGCGCAGTCCGGGTTCCGCCCCGTCGTCGACGGCGTGGACATTCCCGAGGTCGAGGGCGCGAACGACCCCTCGGACCCGTTCCCCACGCCCGACAAGCTGTTCACGATCGAGGACACCTTCGGGGGCTGGGACGCCACCGCCGACAAGTACTTCGGCACCGGCGAGGACGGTGACCCCCTCGGCATCGTCACCGAGCTCCAGCAGAAGACGGGCAAGGTGGGCGAGGAATGACCGCGACCCTCGACGAGGTCGAGGGCACCGCACCCGAGCCGGCGTCCCCCACGGGACGCCGGCTCCGGCGCACGCGTCGCTCGACACCGAGAAACACGCTCACCAGGGGAGCGGCCCTCGGCCTGGGCATCTCCATGGTGTGGTTCAGCCTGCTGGTGCTCATCCCGTTGGCCGCCATCGTGGCGACCGCCGGCTCCGGCGGGTGGGACCAGTACGTCACCACGCTCAGCAACCCACAGACGTGGGCCGCGATCCGGCTGACCGTCACCCAGGCCCTGCTGATCACGCTCCTCAACGTCGTGATGGGCACGGTCATCGCCTGGGTGCTGGTCCGTGACCGGTTCCCGGGCAAGACGGTGCTGGACGTCATCATCGACGTGCCGTTCGCGCTGCCGACGATCGTCGCCGGACTGGTTCTCCTGTCGCTCTACGGACCCGAGAGCCCGCTGGGGCTGCACTGGGCGAACACCGAGCGGGCGGTCACGCTGGCGCTCGCGTTCGTGACGCTCCCGTTCATCGTGCGTACCGTCCAGCCGGTCCTCGAGGAGCTCGAGGGGGACGTCGAGGAGGCCGCGGCCTCGCTCGGCGCGCGGCGTACGACGATCTTCCGCAGGATCATCCTGCCCAGCCTCACGCCCGCGATCGCTGCGGGCGCGGCACTGTCCTTCGCACGGGCCATCTCGGAGTACGGCTCCCTGGTGCTGCTCAGCGGCAACCTTCCCTACAGGACCGAGGTCGTGTCGGTCCGGGTGCTCACGTTCATCGAGAACGGCAACGAGGCCGGGGCGGCCGCACTCGCCTCGATCATGCTGGCCGTCGCGTTGTTCGTGATCGTGGCCCTCGACCTCGTGCAGCGAAGGGTGGCGCGTCGTGGTTGAGGTGTCCCGTCCCGTGAAGTGGGCGCTGCGCCTGCTCGCCCTTGGCTACGTGTTCCTGCTGGTCGCCTGGCCGGTCGGCCTCGTCGTCCAGCACACCTTCGAGGACGGCCTGACCAACCTGGCCGACGCCCTCGCCGACCCGGACATCGTGAACGCCCTGAAGCTGACCGTGATGGTCGCCTTCTGGGCGGTGGCGATCAACCTGGTCTTCGGGGTGACCATCTCGATCCTGCTGGTGCGCTACGAGTTCCCCGGGAAGCGGGTGCTCTCCGCACTGATCGACGTACCCCTGTCGGTGTCGCCGGTCGTCGTCGGCCTGGCCCTGCTGCTGGTCTACAACGGCCGGGACGGCTGGTTCGGCCCGACGCTGGAGGCGAACGGCTACCAGGTCATCTTCGACTCGCCGGGCATGATCATGGCCACCTGCTTCGTGGCGCTGCCGCTGGTCATCCGCGAGGTCGTCCCCGTCCTCCAGGAGATCGGTGACGACCAGGAGCAGGCCGCCCGCAGCCTCGGCGCCGGGGCTCGCCAGACCTTCCTGCGGATCACGCTGCCCAGCATCAAGTGGGCCGTCGTGTACGGCGTCGTGCTGAGCACGGCCCGGTCCCTCGGTGAGTTCGGCGCGGTGAAGATCGTGTCCGGCAACTACACCGGCCGGACCCAGACCGCGACCCTCGTCGTCGAGGGGAAGTACCAGAACTTCGAGCAGGGCGCGGCGTACGCCACGTCGTTCCTGCTGGCGTTCGTGAGCATCGCGTGCCTGGTCGTCGTCGCCTTCCTGCGACCCAAGAAGACCCACTGACCTCTCGACTGAATCTTTCGCAAGGAGTCCACCATGAGCATCGAAGTCTCAGGAGTGACCAAGAAGTTCGGTGACTTCGTCGCCCTCGACGACGTCTCCGTGACCCTGCCCACCGGGCAGCTGACCGCACTGCTCGGCCCGTCCGGCGGCGGCAAGTCCACGCTGCTGCGCATCATCGCCGGGCTCGACACCGCCGACGAGGGCGCGGTCAGCATCGAGGGGGTCGACGCCACGAAGCTGCCGCCGCAGAAGCGCAACGTCGGCTTCGTGTTCCAGCACTACGCGGTCTTCAAGCACATGACCGTGGCGAAGAACGTCGCCTTCGGCCTCGAGATCCGCAAGCGACGCAAGGCCGAGATCGCCGAGCGGGTCGACGAGCTGCTCAAGCTGGTGCACCTGCAGCAGTTCGCGCACCGGCTGCCCTCGCAGCTCTCGGGTGGCCAGCGCCAGCGGATGGCACTCGCCCGCGCCCTCGCGGTGGAGCCCAAGGTGCTGCTCCTCGACGAGCCGTTCGGCGCCCTCGACGCCAAGGTCCGCAAGGAGCTGCGCGACTGGCTGCGCCGCCTGCACGACGAGGTGAACGTGACCACGGTCTTCGTGACCCACGACCAGGAGGAGGCCCTCGAGGTCGCCGACGAGATCGTGGTCATCAACGAGGGTCGGGTCGAGCAGGTCGGCACGCCGGACACGCTGTACGACGAGCCGGCCAACGACTTCGTCATGGGCTTCCTGGGCGAGGTGACCCAGCTCGGCGGGGTCACCCTGCGGCCGCACGACATCGACGTGTCGGTGTCACCGCTGCTCGCGGGCGCCACCCCCGGAACGGTCACCCGCCTGCTGCGCGTCGGCTTCGAGGTGCGGGCCACGGTGACCACCGACGGCGGTGACGACGTCACGGTCGTGATGACCCGCACCCACGCCCGCTCGCTGGGGCTGGCCGAGGGCAGTCGGGTCTGGCTGACCGCCGCCACCGGAGCCACCACCATCCCCGCGATGCGGCAGGTCGCGTCGGTCGGGTAGCCGACCGGGCAGTCGGGGGCAGTCCCACGGACGTCGACCGGGCACTTGCAGGCAGGAGCACTGCCCGAAAGTGCCCGGTCGCGGTGTTCGGAGTGCCGGGGATCGCCCGGTCAGCGGTAGTTGGTGAACTGCACCGCGAAGTCGTAGTCCTGGCCGCGGACGAGGGCCTGCACGGCCTGGAGGTCGTCGCGCTTCTTGGAGGAGACCCGGAGCTCGTCGCCCTGGATCTGGGCCTTGACGCCCTTGGGGCCCTCGTCGCGGATCAGCTTCGAGATCTTCTTGGCGTCCTCGGAGGTGATCCCCTCCTTGAGGGTGATCGAGATCTTGCTCTGCTGCCCGGACTGGCGCGGCTCGGAGGCGTCGAGCACCTTCAGGCTGACGTCGCGCTTGACGAGCTTGCCCTTGAAGACGTCGAGGACGGCGCTCGCGCGGTCGTCGGCGGACGCGGAGATCTCGATCGCCTGCTCGCCCTGCCACTCGATCGTGGCCCCGGTTCCCTTGAAGTCGAAGCGGGTGGCGATCTCCCGCGCGGTCTGCCCGAGCGCGTTGTCGACCTCCTGGCGGTCGATCTTGCTGACGATGTCGAACGACGAGTCGGCCATCTCTGCTCCTTGTGTCCCTTGCAGTGCCGGCACGTCGCCGGCGGTTTTCGTCTGTCGATGGGGCTGCGCTATTCTTTCGCCTTGCTGCCGACCGGCCAAACGCCGGTGGGCCGGCACCCCAGGCAGGTTGCCCGAGCGGCCAATGGGAGCGGACTGTAAATCCGTCGGCTTTGCCTTCGAAGGTTCGAATCCTTCACCTGCCACTGGAGCCCCGGTCATCGACCGGGGCTCCAGTCATTTCAGGACGTGGCGGTCACTCGCAGGCGGAGGCGAACTCGACCTCGCAGGTGTCCGAGCCCGCGCCGCCCTCGGCGATGTCGGTGCCGTCCCCGCCGTCGGTGACGTCGTCGCCGTCGCGCAGGTCGATCTCGTCGTCCCCGGCTCCGGCCAGGACGACGTTGGAGTGCTCGTCCCCGCGCAGGGTGTCGTCGTACGGCGAGCCGGTGATGTCCTCGATCGTGAGCAGCACGTCGTTGCCCATCCCCTCGGCGTAACCGCCCTGGAGGTCCACGACGACGCGGCGGGCGGCGAGGGAGAAGTCCGCGGTGTCCTGCCCGTCGCCGCCGGCCAGGAAGTCCTTGTACCGGTCGGTGCCGCCGAAGAGGACGTCGTCACCGCCCCGACCGTCGACCTCGTCGATCCCTTCCCGGGCGTCGACCCGGTTGGCGAGGTCGTCGCCGCGGATGCGGTCGTCGAAGACCGTCCCGACGACGTCCTCGATGCCGGCGACGGTGTCGTGGACCGAGGTGTCCGCCGTGCCGGCGGCCAGGTCGATGTCGAGCGCGTCGGGCGAGTCGCCGTAGTCGACCACGTCCACGCCGGCGCCTCCGTCGTGCTGGTCGGCTCCGAGGGAGCCCACCAGGTGGTCGTCACCGCCGTCGCCGCTGCTGGTGTCGGTGCCGATCCCCGGGTCGAGGTCGTCGTCGCCCGCGCCCCCGGCGAGCCGGTCGTCGCCCCGGTTGCCGAGCAGCAGGTCCGCCCCGCCGGCACCCGCGAGGGTGTCGTCGCCGGTCACGCCGTCGATGACGTTGGGTCCGTCGTCGCCGGTCAGGGTGTCGCCGAACAGGGAGCCGGTGAGGTTCTCGATGCCCGCGAGGACGTCGGTGCCCTGGCCGGTCGCCGTACCCGTCGTCAGGTCGGCGGCCACGCCGCTCCCCGCGTAGTTGAACTCCAGGACGTCGGTGCCGTCGCCGCCCTGGTAGCGGTCGTCGCCGGCGCTGCCGATCAGCTCGTCGTCACCGCCGGCGGCGTCGATCGTGTCGTCGCCCGCGTTGCCGTTGATCTCGTTGAGCAGGTCGTCGCCGCGCAGCACGTCGTCGTGGACCGAGCCGACGACGTCGTCGATGTGCAGGAGCGTGTCGGTGCCCTCGCCGACGGACGTGCCGGCCGCGAGGTCGACGGTCACGCCCGAGACCGCCGTCGACAGGTCGAGCTGGTCGCGGCCCGCCTCGCAGAGGCAGTTCTCGCCGACGTCGTCACCGTCGATCAGGTCGTCCCCGGGCCCGCCGGAGAGCCGGTCGACCTTGTCCGGGAGCACCGTGGAGTTCACCCCGCCGCGCAGCACGTCGTCGCCGGCGCCGCCGCGCAGCGCGTCCTGCCCGGAGAGGCCGCGGAGCACGTTGGGCTCGTCGTTGCCGGTGAGGGTGTCGTTGCCGCGTCCGCCGGTGAGGTTCTCGACCGTGGCGAGCCGGTCGTAGCCGACGCCCTTCGCGATGCCGCTCAGCAGGTTGGCGGTCACCCGCTCGGGAGGCGATGGAGAAGTCGACCGTGTCGCTCCCCGGGCCCCCCTCGACCGTGTCGTCGCCCGGGGCGGCGCGGAAGACGTCGTCGCCGTCGCGGCCCTGCTCGAGGTCGTTCCCGCCCGCGGAGTAGAACGTGTTGTCCGCCGAGGAGCCGACGAGCACGTCGTCGAGGTCGCTGTTGCAGATCACCGACTCGACGTCACGCAGGGTGTCGCTGCCCTGGCCGGTCGACGTCCCCGCGCCGAGGTCGACCTGCACGTTGCCCCCGAGCTCGAGCGCCCGCCAGACCTCGAAGGTGTCCGAGCCGGCCCCGCCGTCGATCACGTCGTCACCGGTCGGCGTCCCCTTGCGGGCGTAGGCGTCGTCCCCGCGGAGCCGGTCGTCGCCGTCGCCGCCCTCGAGCCGGTCGTCCCCGCGGCCGCCGTACAGGGAGTCGTCCTCGGTGCCGCCGCTGAGCCGGTCGACGCCCTCGGCGCCGCTGAGCGTGTCGTTGCCGGCACCACCGGCCAGGGCGTCGCTGCCCGCGCTGCCGTCGAGGTAGTCGTCCCCGTCGCCTCCGGTGAGCTCGTCGTCGCCCTCGCCGCCGCTCGCGTAGTCCTCGCCGGCGCCGCCGTCGTGCCGGTCGTCGCCGTCACCGCCGTAGAGCCGGTCCCGTCCGGTGCCGCCGAGGAGCCGGTCGTCCGCGTCGTCGCCCTGGAGGCCGTCGTTGCCGCCGCCGCCCCGCAGCACGTCGCGGCCGTCGAGCCCGCGCAGGTCGTCGTTGCCGGCTCCGCCGTCGACCACGTCGCGTCCCGCATCGCCACGGAGGACGTCGTTGCCGCCGCCGCCGCAGACGAGGTCCCGGCCGCGGCCGCCCTCGATCTCGTCGTTGCCGCCGCCGCCCACGATCACGTCGCGACCCGGCGTGCCGTGCAGGTCGTCGGCCCCGGGCGTGCCCACGATCGTGGCCCGTTGGCCTGCGCAGGTGGGCGCGGTGGCCGCCGTGGCGTGCGGGACGAGCGCCGTCGGGGGCCCGAGGGTGAGCGCGAGTCCCATGCTCGCCGCACCGAGGTGGGCCGTGATCCGTCCGAACGACATGCGCTGCTCCCTCCGCCGTGCTCACGCTGGCGCGGGAGCCGAGATGCGCTCGCCAGCGTAGGTGGGGCCGGCCGCCGGCGTGGGGATTTCTGCGGGGGACGCAGCGGCGTCACACATCCAGGGTGACGCGGCACGACCAGCCCCCGGCGCCGCGGGCGAAGGAGAGGTCGTGCAGGGACACGGCCTTGGGCACCGCGCCGACCTGGCCGAGCGAGGCCGCCTCGGCGGTGTCGAACCGTACGTCGAGCCCGCCGGCGGTCGCGGACACGACGGTCGCGAGCGGCACCTGCCCCGTGGTGTCCAGCAGGTAGACGACCTCGTCGAGCACGGCGACGAGCTGGTCCTCGGCCGCGCCGGCGTCCACCCGGAAGTGGTGAGCGGCCGTCGGCCGGGCGTCCGCGGTGTCGAGGAAGGCCTCGACCGTCCCCGCCACGGCCTCGGCGATGCACCCCTCGCGACTCGGCGCCCAGGCCTCGACGCGCGCGTCCGCGGTGTGGGGGAGGCTCCGGTGGCCCGAAGCGGTCGGGGTCATGGTCGGCCCAGCTCGATCCGGCCACCGGCGCCGAGGGCGAGGTGGCTGCCGCGGGAGCGGCTCTCGCGGTCCAGCACGTCCGCGAGCCAGGCGGCGTCCGCGGGCGCAGCACGCTCCAGCCGCATCCGGCGCGACCGGAACGGCAGCAGCTCGGCGGTGAGCAGGGCACCGTCGCGATCCACCGTCGCCCGGTACAGCAGCCGCAGGTCGCTGCGGTACTCCTCATGGCCGCCGATGCCCTCGTAGTCGTTGATGAGGTCGCCGCAGCCGTAGAGGATGAGGCGGCCGGCGTACACCTCCAAGGGACGCGGATGGTGCGACGAGTGGCCGTGGACGAGGGCCGCCCCGGCGTCGACCAGCCGGTGTGCGAAGCGGACCTGCTCCCGGGGGACCGAGTAGCCCCAGTTCGAGCCCCAGTGCAGCGAGACGACCACGACCGCTCCCCGGCGCTTCCAGCCGCGGACCAGGGCGCCGACCTCGGCCGCGGTCGCCTCCGTCAGGTCCGGCAGGAGCGCCACGCCGGAGCGCTGCGGGGTGGCCGCCCAGGAGTCGGGCACGCCGCTGCTCCAGTGCCCGAAGGCGAGTACGACGACCGGTGGCCCGCCGCTGACGGTGACCACCGCCGGCTCCTGCGCCTCGACGAGGTCCCGCCCGGCGCCCGCCCGGGCCAGGCCCGCCGCGTCGAGCACGTCCAGGGACTCCTCGAGTCCACTCCGTCCGAAGTCGAGGACGTGGTTGTTCGCCAGCACGCACACGTCCGGTCGCGCGGCCTGCAGGCACCCGATGTTGCCGGGGCTCATCCGGTAGTGCACGGCCTTGGCCGGCGCCACGTCGTCGGAGCGCGTGATGCTGGTCTCGAGGTTGAGGATCCGCACGTCCACGTCGCTGCCGGTCAGCTCGGTCAGCGCGTCGCCCCACGGCCAGGCGTCGTCGACCGGTGCCGGCACCGGCCCGGACACGGCCTCGGTGAGGTCGACGTAGCGGCGGGCGTCGCGCACGCTCGACTCGGTCAGGGCGGGGTCGCCGGGGTGGGCCAGGACCTGGTCGATGCCGCGGCCGAGCATCACGTCCCCGCAGAGCATGATCGTGACCGTCCCGTCGCCCGCCGACGCCATGCGTCCAGCCTCCGGTCGCCCGGGACCGGCGTACCGGGCCATCGGCCGCGCCGCGGCGGGACCTTGGCCACTGCCCGACCAGTGACGACCGGCGTTGCATCGGACGCATACGCCCGCGAGGAGCCCGTGAAGGAGTGACGCCGATGTCGGTGTCGGAGGAGCACGCACCGGTCGAGGTGACGCTGCGCGGCGAGGTCGGCGAGAGCGCCGGTCGGTACGCACAGGAGAAGGTCGAGCAGGCGCTGAGCGTCGCCCGGCCGCGGGTCCTGCACGCGCACGTCGTGCTGGACCACCGCCACGACCCGGCGGTCCAGCGGCCGGCCCGGGCCGAGGCCACCGTCGACGTGGAGGGCACCACGCTCCGGGCTCATGCGACGGCGCCGACCATGGCGGAGGCCGTGGACGAGCTCGAGGACCGGCTGCGCCGACGGCTGGTGCAGCTGCAGGACCGGACCCGCACCCGCCACCGCTGGACCGGCGTCGCGACCGGCCACGAGTGGCGGCACGGCGACCGGCCGCGCAAGCCGGTGCCGTACTACCCGCGGCCGGAGGAGTCGCGGGAGGTCGTCCGGCACAAGTCGTTCGCGGCGGCGCCGATGACCATCGACGAGGCCGCCTTCGACATGGACCTGCTCGACCACGACTTCTACCTCTTCACCGACGTCGGGTCCGGCGAGCCCGCGGTGGTGCACCGGCTGCCGGACGGCGGCTACGGGGTGAAGGGAGGGGCGACCGAGGAGTCCGTGGCCGCGGTGACGCACGAGCCCTCACCGCCGACGCTGACCGACGCCGAGGCGCGCATCCGCCTCGAGGCCGACAGCGAGCCGTTCGTGTTCTACCTCGATGCCGAGACGGGACAGGGGCGGGTGCTCTACCGGCGGTACGACGGGCACTACGGGCTCATCACCCAGGAGTGACCGGGGGCGCGCGAGCGTCGCGGTGGGGAGCAGGCGCCGATGAGGCTGGTCGAGGAGACGGCCTGGCGCTACCGCATCGAGCGCGAGGGCGCGATGCGGGTCCCGGGGCTCGTCTTCGCCTCCCGGGAGCTGCTGCCCGGCGGCCCCGGTGACCACGCGCTGCAGCAGGTCGCCGACGTCGCGACCCTGCCGGGCATCGTGGAGGCCTCCTACGCGATGCCCGACGTGCACTGGGGCTACGGGTTCCCGATCGGCGGGGTCGCCGCCACCGACGTGGGCGCCGGCGGGGTCGTCTCGCCCGGCGGCGTCGGCTTCGACATCTCCTGCGGCGTCCGGCTGCTGTCCTCGCCGGACCTGACCCTCGACGAGCTCCGGCCGCGCCTGGCGCGGGTCATGGACGCCCTCGGCCGGCAGACCCCGCGCGGTCCGGGACCGGGCGGCCTCTGGAGGCTGCGGGACCGGGCCGAGCTCGAGCGCGTCCTGCTGGGTGGCGCCCGGTACGCCGTGGAGCAGGGCCACGGGGTGGGCCGGGACCTCGAGCGCTGCGAGGACGAGGGAGCCGTGGGTGGCGCCAGTCCGAGGCAGGTGAGCCCGCGCGCGGTCGAGCGCGGGATCGGGCAGGTGGGCAGCCTCGGCTCGGGCAACCACTTCCTGGAGGTGCAGGTGGTGGAGACGGTGTACGACGCGCACGCCGCACGCGTCCTCGGACTGGCTCCGGGGCGGGTCTGCGTGATGATCCACTGCGGCTCGCGCGGGCTCGGGCACCAGACCTGCACCGACCACGTGCGCGTGATGGACCGGGCCATGGCGTCGTGCGGCATCACCGTGCCCGACCGGCAGCTGGCCTGTGCGCCCGTGGACTCGCCGGCCGGCCGCGACTACCTGGGCGCGATGTCCGCCGCCGCCAACTACGGGCGGGCCAACCGCCAGCTGCTCGCCGAGCGCGTCCGGCGGGTCTTCGCCGAGGAGTGCCCCGCCGGCTTCGACCTCGTCTACGACGTCTCGCACAACCTCGCCAAGCTCGAGGAGCACGAGGTGGACGGGGCCCGCCGGCTGCTCTGCGTGCATCGCAAGGGTGCGACGCGGGCGCTGCCCCCGGGGCACCCCGACCTGCCGGCGTCCCTGGCCGAGGTGGGCCAGCCGGTGCTGCTGCCCGGGACGATGGGGACGGCGTCGTACGTGCTCGTGGGCGTGCCCGGCTCGCCGGCGTTCAGCTCGGCGGCGCACGGGGCGGGACGGGTGCAGAGCCGGCACGCGGCCGCACGCTCGATCGGCGGCCGGCAGCTCCGGACCCAGCTGGAGGCGCGCGGCATCGCGGTCCGCGGAGCCTCCTGGCGCGGTCTGGCCGAGGAGACCCCGACGGCGTACAAGGACGTCGACGCGGTCGTGGAGGCCACCGAGGGTGCCGGCCTGGCGCGGAAGGTGGCGCGCCTGCTCCCGGTCGGGGTCGTGAAGGGCTGACGACCGCCGGTCAGCCGGCGGGGCCGGGCGCGGCGTCGACGTGCAGCTGGCCGGTGTTGAGCGGGGAGTCCTTGCGGGACACCAGCTCCCGGCGCTGCTCGGGGGTCAGCGCCTCGACCTGCGCGACCACGTCGGCGGGGAAACCGCTCACCTCGGGCTCCTCGGCCAGCGGGACGATCGTGTGCACCACGCGGTCGTCGTACAGGTGCATCATCGTCACGGCCTGGTGGCCGTCGACCGCGGAGACGAAGCGGTCGAGCGGCGCGGGGTCGGAGGTGTAGCAGGTCGCCGACGCCACCGACACCGGGATGCCGGCGAAGGTCGAGTACGTCGCGAAGTGGAAGTGGCCGCCGATGATGGCGCGCACGTCGGACCCGGCCAGCGCCTCGGCGAGCCGGTCCTGGTCGAGCAGCTCGATGATCTCGGCCGCGCGGAGCATCGGCACCGGGATCGGGGGATGGTGCAGCGCCAGCAGCGTGCCGTGCGGCGCCGGGGTGGCGAGCACCTCGCGGAGCCACACCAGCTGCTCGTCGGTCAGCTCGCCGTGGTGGTAGCCGGGGACGCTGGTGTCCAGGGAGATGATCCGCAGCCCGTCGACCTCGTGCACCCGGTCCTGGGTCGCCGCGTCGTCGGCCTCCTCGCCGAACAGCTCCCGAGCGTACGGCGCCCGCTCGTCGTGGTTGCCCATCACCCAGACGACCTCCGCGCCCATCCGTGCCGCGACCGGCTCGACCAGCTCCCGCAGCCGGGCGTACGCCGCGGGCTCGGCGCGGTCGGCGAGGTCACCGGTGAACACGATCGCAGCGGGCGGCGGGTCGAGCCGGCCCAGCCTCTCGAGGGACCGGACCAGGCCGGCCTCGGTGTCGATGACGCCGTACTGCAGGCGGTCCGCGAGCAGGTGCGGGTCGCTGACGTGGGCGACTGCGTGGCGCGGGGCGGGGTACTGGCCGAACTGCACCCCGCCACCTTAGGCCTGTCTCCCACTCCCGGCGCGCGCAGCAGGGGAGTGGGAGCCAGGCCTAGGCAGGTCCGTGTCGCGACGGGCTCTATATGGTGGCCGGACGGTCACCTTCGAGGAGGACAACGATGTCGCAGCAGCAGTCCGAGACGGTCTTCACCTACGGCGCACCCCAGCTGAAGTTCGGCTCCGGAGCGTCCGACGAGGTCGGCTACGACCTGTCCCAGTACGGCGTCTCGCGGGCGCTGGTCGTGACCGACCCGGGTGTCGCCGCGACCGGGCTGCCGCAGCGCGTCGCCGAGCAGATGGGCCGGTTCGGGATCGAGGCCCGGGTGTTCGACGGCTCCCACGTCGAGCCGACCGACGAGAGCATGCAGCAGGCGATCGACTTCGCCCGCGACGCCGGGCCGTTCGACGCCTACGTCGCCGTGGGCGGCGGGTCGAGCATCGACACCGCCAAGGCCATCAACCTGATGATGACCAACGACGGCGAGCTGATGGACTACATCAACGTCCCGGTCGGCAAGGGCGCGAACCCCGCGAGGCCGCTCAAGCCGCTCGTCGCGGTGCCGACCACCGCGGGCACCGGCAGCGAGAGCACCACCGTGTGCGTGCTCGACGTCCTCAGCCTCAAGGTCAAGACGGGCATCAGCCACCCGCGCCTGCGCCCCACGCTGGCCGTGATCGACCCCGACCTGACCGTCACCCAGCCGCCCGGCGTCACCGCCGCCAGCGGCATGGACATCCTGTGCCACGCGCTGGAGAGCTACACGGCGCGGTGGTACACGACGTACGACAAGAAGCAGCCGGAGCAGCGGGTGCCCTACTGCGGCTCCAACCCGATCGCCGACATGTGGTCGGAGAAGGCGATGACGCTGCTCGGCGCGTCGTTCCGCAGGGCCGTGCACCACGGCGACGACCACGACGCGCGGCACGACATGGCGCTGGCCGCGACGTTCGCGGGCATGGGCTTCGGCAACGCCGGCGTGCACATCCCGCACGCGAACGGCTACCCGATCGCCGGCCGGGTGCGCGGCTTCCACCCCAAGGACTACCCCGCCGACGAGCCGATGGTGCCGCACGGCATGTCCGTGGCACTGACCGCACCCGAGGCGTTCCGATTCACCTTCGACGCGGGCCCCGAGCGGCACCTGCGGGCGGCCTCGCTGCTCGACCCCAGCGTCTCGCCGGACAAGGGATCGGCGGACACGCTCCCCGCGGTGATCATCGACCTGATGCGCGACATCGACATCCCCAACGGGATCGGGGCGGTCGGCTACTCCGAGGACGACATCGACGACCTGGTCGAGGGCACGCTGAAGCAGCAGCGGCTGCTGGCGACCTGTCCGAAGGAGGTCGCCGGCGAGGACATCGCGGGGATCTTCCGCGCCTCCCTCGAGCTCTGGTAGGTCGCGCTCAGCCGGTCCGGTGGCCCAGCAGCCCGAGGGCGAACCGGGAGTACTCCCGGGCGATCTGCTCGGGCGTGGTCGGTCCGTCCGGGTGGAACCACTGCGCCAGTGAGGTGCACATCGTCGCGATCGCCTTGCCGGCGTCGGCGGGATGGCTCACGCTCAGCCCGCCGGCCGCGATCGCCTCGGCGATCTGGCCGTCCAGCAGCTCCTGGACCTGCCTGCGCAGCAGGGCGATGCGCCGGTAGCTCGCCGGCTCCAGGCTGCGCATCTCGCTGGCCCCGATGAAGGCCAGGTCGTTGCGGCGGGCGTGGTAGAGCGCCAGGGCCTCCACGAACAGGGCGACCCGGGACACCGGGTCCGTGCCCTCGTCGCGGGCCTGCTCCACCCGCCAGACGAGGTCGGTCATGGTCAGGTCGAAGACGCGGACCAGCAGGTCCTGCTTGCTGGGGTAGTGGTGGTAGACGCCGGGCACGCTCATGTTCGCGAGCTCGGCGATCGACCGCATGGACGCGCCGTGGTAGCCGATCGCCACGAAGGCGCGGATCGCCCCGGCCAGCACGCCGTCGATCGGGAGCGGCGCGAAGTCGCGCCAGTGCCCGGTCGGCGCGCCGACCGTCGGCTCGGCCGGGGTCGCGGGCGCCGGGTGGGGGACCACCGGCGCGGCGCCGGCGACGAGCGCGGCGACCGGCACGTCGAGGACCTCGGCGATCCGGCGCATCCGCTCGACCGAGATGCCGGTCCGGTCGTTCTCGAGGGCGCTCACGGTCGCCGCGCTGACCCCGAGCCGGGCGGCGAGCTCGCGCAGGGTCATGCCGTGCAGCAGCCGCTGCCGGCGTACCGCCGCGCCCGCGGTGGCGGCGTCCTGAGTCGTCACGTGTTCAGATTATCTGAACACGGCGGCAGTGGAACAGGCGGCTCGCCAGGCGGGTCTTTGCCAATTCTCAGCGTCGCAACCGTTGACGGAGGGAGAACGCCCGTGTGACGCTGCTCTCAACCTGTTCAGTTTCCCGAGCGATCGCTCTGTCTGCCTGGAGGTTCAGATGACCGAAGTGCCCACCATGGATGAGCTCCTCAAGGACGCCCCGACCAACTGGGGGAAGTGGGGACCCGACGACGAGATCGGCGCCCTGAACTACCTCACCGCCGAGGAGGTCCTGCGCGGGGTGCGGCACATCCGGCAGGGCTCGGTCTTCACCCTCCAGCGCCTGATCGGCGACCCCAAGGGCGACCCGGTGTGGCCGGGGCGGAAGCCGGCCGTCCGCACGATGATCCTCGACGAGGCCTCGTGGGACGCCGACGACGCCCCGCAGTTCCCCGGCGGCCTGCACTACGCCGACGACAAGATCGACGCCTTCCTCCAGGGGTCCACGCAGTACGACGCCCTCGGCCACGTCTGGTACGGCGGCCAGATCTGGAACGGGTACGACGCCCGCACCACCGTCGGCGGCCTGGACAAGGCCAGCGTGGCCCCGATCGCCGAGCGCGGCGTGGCCGGGCGCGGCATCCTGCTCGACATGGCCCGCTACCGGGGCAAGGACAACCTCGACAAGGCCGAGACCTTCACCCACGAGGACCTGATGGCCTGCGCGAAGGCCCAGGGCACCGAGATCGAGAAGCACGACATCCTGATCATCCGCACCAACTTCCTCAAGCTCTTCTTCGAGCAGGGCGACGCGTTCTACGAGGGCTTCTGCGAGCCGGGCCTGACCTACAGCCCCGAGCTGGTCTCCTGGTTCCAGGAGATGGAGATCCCGAACCTCGTGACCGACACGATCGCCAACGAGGTCACCATGGACCCGAGCAACGGCACGGCGCTCCCGCTGCACTGCGCGCTGATGCGCAACCTCGGCGTCACCCTCACCGAGATCTGCGACCTGGAGAAGCTGGCCGCCGACTGCGCCGAGGACGGCCAGTACACCTTCCTCTACGCGGCCGCCCCGCTGAAGGTGAACCAGGCCAGCGGCTCGCCGGTCAACCCGCTCGCGATCAAGTGACCGGTGCGCCCGTGACGACCTACACCGAGCGGCCCTGGCTGGCGCTCTACCGCGACGGGACGCGCGCGGACATCACCGCCGAGTTCGACACGATGCTCGACCTGTTCCGGGCCACGGTCTCCCGGGCGCCCGACGCGGTCGCGATCCGCTACTTCGACGGCAGCCTCACCTTCGCCGACCTCGACGCACGGTCCGACGCGCTGGCGGTCGCGCTCGCCGAGCACGGCTTCGCGGCCGGCGACCGGCTCGCGGTCTACACGCAGAACAACCCGGCGTTCGTGGTCGGGCTCCTCGGAGCCTGGAAGGCCGGCGGCTCCGCGGTGGCGATCAACCCGATGAACAAGGCCCGCGAGCTGACCTACCTGCTCGCGGACTCCGGGGCGACGGCGCTGCTGTGCCTCGAGGAGCTCTACACCTCGGTGGCCAGGGACGTGATCGCCGGCGGCGAGGTCCGGGTCCGGACGGTGTTCACCTGCTCGCCGCTCGACGAGCAGACCCGGAACGACGAGCGCCTCTTCGCCGGCGCCACCCGCGGTGGCGTCGAGGGGACGGTGGACCTCGAGCAGGTCTTCGCGGAGTACGCCGGCCGCTCGCCCGAGCCGGTCTCGCCGCGGGGTGAGGACGTCGCCGTGCTCACCTACACCTCCGGCACCACCGGCGTGCCCAAGGGTGCGATCAACACCCACGCCAACATGGCGTTCAACTCCCAGACCTACCGGGACTGGATGGGCCTCGGGCCCGACGACGCGGTGCTCGGCGTCGCGCCGCTGTTCCACATCACCGGCCTGGTCGGCCACGTCGGGATCGCGCTGCTCGCCGGCTGCCCGCTGGTGCTGGCGCACCGGTTCGAGCCGCACGTGGTGATGGACGCGATCCGCGAGCACCGGCCGACGTTCACGGTCGGGTCGATCACGGTCTTCATCAGCCTCTCCGGCCTCGAGGGGGCCACGAAGGACGACTGGTCGTCGTTCCGGATGGTCTACTCCGGCGGCGCGCCGATCGCGCCGGCGGTGACCGACCAGTTCCAGGAGAAGACCGGGCTCTACATCCACAACATCTACGGCCTGACCGAGACCAACAGCCCCTCGCACGCCGTACCCCTGGGCGTGAAGGCCCCCGTCGACCCGAGCTCCGGCGCGCTGTCGGTGGGCGTCCCCGTCTTCAACACGGTGGTGCGGATCCTCGACGAGGACGGCAAGGAGGCCCCGGTCGGGGAGATCGGCGAGATCGTCACCTCCGGGCCGCAGGTGGTGCCGGGCTACTGGCAGAAGCCGGAGGCGACCGAGCAGTCGCTGCCCGGTGGCGAGCTGCGCACCGGCGACGTCGGGTTCATGGACGAGCAGGGCTGGTTCTTCCTGGTGGACCGGAAGAAGGACATGATCAACGCCGCCGGCTACAAGGTCTGGCCGCGCGAGGTCGAGGACGTGCTCTACGGACACCCGGCGGTGCGCGAGGTCGCGGTCGTCGGGGTGCCCGACGAGTACCGCGGCGAGAGCGTCAAGGCCTACGTGTCGCTCAAGCCGGGCGCCGAGGTCTCCGAGCAGGAGCTGATCGGGTTCGCGAAGGAGCAGATGGCGGCGTACAAGTACCCCCGCTCCATCGAGTTCCTCGACGAGCTGCCCAAGACCACGACCGGCAAGATCCTGCGACGCGAGCTCCGCGCGTCGGGTGCGTGAGTGCCGGGGCAGGCCGGGCGCGGCGACTGGTCGGACCTGGTCCGGCTGGACCGCCTCGGCCCGGCCCTGGCCGCGGCGCTCGGGGACGACGGCTGGCGTGACAGCAGCGCCGCGCTCATCAGTGGCGGCAAGTCCAACCTGACCTTCGAGGTCACCAGCCCGGCGGGCGTGGTGATCCTGCGCCGGCCGCCGTCGGGCGCACTGCTGCCCAGCGCCCACGACATGGGCCGGGAGGCCCGGATCCAGCGGGCCCTGCGCGGGACGCCGGTCCCGGTCGCTCCCGTGCTGCTCGAGGACCGGACCGAGGAGCTGATCGGGGCGCCGTTCTACGTGATGGAGAAGGTCGAGGGGCACGTCATCCGCTCGACCATGCCGCCCGGGTACGCCGAGGAGCCGGCCGACAAGGTGGCCATGGCCGATGCCCTGGTGGACGTGCTCGTGGCGCTGCACGAGGTCGACCCGGGATCGGTCGGGCTCGCCGACTTCGGGCGACCCGAGGGGTTCCTCGAGCGGCAGATCCGGCGCTGGAACGGGCAGTGGGAGAAGTCGCGCACCCACGACGTACCGGCCGTCGACGAGCTCGGCCGCCGGCTGGCGGCGGCGCTGCCGGCGTCGCGGCGCTCCGCGATCGTGCACGGCGACTACCGGCTCGACAACTGCCTGATGCACCCGAGCGACCCGAGCCGGGTGGCCGCCGTCCTGGACTGGGAGCTGTCCACGCTCGGGGACCCGATGACCGACCTCGGCCTGCTGCTCTTCTACTGGCGCGAGCCCGGCGAGTCCGAGCCCGCGCTCACCCCGGCGGTCACGCGGACCCCCGGCTTCCCCGGCCGGGCGCACCTCGCGGAGCGGTACGTCGCCGCGACCGGCGCCGACCTCGGGGAGCTCGCGTTCTACGAGGCGTTCGCCCACTTCAAGTTCGCCGTCATCGCCCAGGGCATCGCCGCCCGGGTCGCGGCCGGCGTGATGGCCGGCCAGGAGTTCGGCGACCTCGACAGCGAGGTCGCCCGGATCGCCGAGGACGGCCTGCACCGACTCGACCAGGAAGGTTGACCAGATGGACTTCGCCCTCTCGCCCCGGGCCGAGGAGACGTGTGCCCGGATGTGGGACTTCATGCGCGAGGAGGTCTTCCCGGCCGAGCCGGTGTACGCGGCGTACCTCGCCGAGCACGGGGACCACGCCTACCCGCCGGTCCTCGAGCGGCTCAAGGCGTCGGCGCGCGAGCGCGGGCTCTGGAACCTCTTCCTCCCGCACCTGTCCGGGATGAGCAACCTGGAGTACGCCGCGGTCGCGGAGATCTCCGGCTGGTCGCCGGTGATCGCGCCGGAGGCGATCAACTGCCAGGCGCCGGACAGCGGGAACATGGAGACCCTGGACCTGTTCGGCACCGAGGAGCAGAAGAAGCGGTGGCTGGAGCCGCTGCTGTCCGGGGAGATCCGGTCGGCCTTCGCGATGACCGAGCCGGACGTCGCGTCCTCCGACGCCACGAACATCGCCACGCTGATCACCCGCGACGGTGACGACTACGTCATCAACGGGCGCAAGTGGTGGATCAGCGGGGTCGCCGACGAGCGCTGCGAGATCTTCATCGTGATGGGGAAGACCGACCCCGGGGCCGAGACGCACCGCCAGCAGTCGATGATCCTGGTCCCGCGCGACACCCCGGGCCTCTCGATCGAGCGGCACCTGCCGATCTTCGGCTACCAGGACCAGCACGGGCACTCCGAGCTGGTGTTCCGCGACGTACGGGTCCCCGCCGCGAACCTGCTCGCGGGGGAGGGCGACGGCTTCACGATCGCCCAGGCGCGGCTGGGACCCGGCCGGATCCACCACGCCATGCGCGCGATCGGGATGGCGGAGCGGGCGCTGGGGCTGATGGTGGACCGGGCCAGGTCGCGGGTCGCCTTCGGCCGGCACCTCTCCGAGCAGGGCGTCGTGCAGGACCTCATCGCCCGGTCCCGGATCGAGATCGACCAGGCGCGGCTGCTCGTCTACAAGACCGCGTGGCTGATCGACACCGTGGGCGCGAAGGGTGCGCGCACCGAGATCGCCGCGATCAAGGTCGCGGCCCCGGCGATGGCGACCGCGGTCATCGACCGGGCCATCGAGGTGTTCGGCGCCGCCGGCGTCAGCGACGACACCCCGCTGGCGTACTTCTACGCCTGGGCGCGCGTGCTCCGCATCGTCGACGGCCCCGACGCCGTGCACCGGCGTTCGATCGCCCGCGAGGAGCTGCGCCGCGAGCGCCCTTTCGTCGGCTGACCCGGCGGTCAGCGGGGGGTGAGCAGGAAGACCGGGATGGTGCGGTCGGTGCGCTCCTCGTACTTGGCGTAGTTGGGCCAGGTGCGGAGCATGACCTGCCACATCCGGGCCCGCTCCTCGCCGGCCGGCTCGCGCGCGGTCACGTCGTACGACGTGTGGCCGACCTCGACGGTCGCCTCGCCGGCGGCCCGGAGGTTGCCCACCCACAACGGCATCTTCGGCCCGCCGAAGTAGGAGCCGGCGACCAGCCAGCCACCGTCGTGGGGCACGCACAGCAGCGGTGTGCTGCGGGGGATCCCGCTCTTGCGACCGACCACGGTCAGGGTGAGGTTGGGCAGCCCGGCGATGTCCAGGAGGGTCACCCGGCCGCCGGTCAGGCGGTGCAGCGACTTGTCGACAGCCACGATCTGCGGCAGCAGCCTCGGCATCCACGAGACCGAGCCGATGCGGACGGCGAGGGGAGTCAGCAGGCCCATGGCGAGAGGTTAACGGCCGGTCACCGCCAGGGGGGTGTGTCGTCCCGGCCCGTGGGTACCGACCATGCAGAGGGTGTGGCGGCGGTCACTCCCACCCGTTGCCAGAGTGACCCGGCCATCCTAGGATTCCAAGGAACAGAACATTCATTCCACGATGTGGAATCAGTGCTGCGGAGGCTCAGAGATGGCAGGACGTGTGCAGGTGGCCGGGCTCGACGTGGCGGAGGTGCTGCACCGCTTCGTCACCGAGGAGGCCCTGCCGGGCTCGGGGGTGGAGCCCGAGGCGTTCTGGGCGGGCGCCGCCTCGATCATCCACGAGCTGGCGCCGCGCAACCGCGAGCTGCTCGCCCGGCGTGACGAGCTGCAGGCGCAGATCGACGACTGGCACCGCGCGCACCCGGGCACCCCCGACGCGCAGGCCTACACCGCCTTCCTGCGGGAGATCGGCTACCTGCTCGACGAGCCGGGCGAGGTCGCCGTGACCACCGCCGACGTCGACGACGAGGTGGCCCGGATCGCCGGCCCCCAGCTCGTGGTGCCGTTGCTCAACGCGCGGTTCGCCACCAACGCCGCCAACGCCCGGTGGGGCTCCCTCTACGACGCGCTCTACGGCACCGACGTGGTCCCGCGCGACGGCGACCTCGCCCCCGGCGACGGCTACAACAAGGTCCGTGGCGACGAGGTCATCGCCCGCGGTCGTGCCTTCCTCGACGAGCACTTCCCGCTGGCCTCCGGCTCCCACGCCGACGCCACGTCGTACGCCGTGGACGACGCGGGCGTCGCCGTCACGGTCAAGGACGACGTCGTCCGGCTGGCAGACCCGGCGCAGCTGGTCGGCTACCGCGGCCCCCGCGAGGTGCCCGAGGCGGTGCTGCTGGTCCACCACGGCCTGCACGTCGAGATCCAGGTCGACCCCGAGGACCCGATCGGCGCCACCGACGCCGCCGGGGTCAAGGACCTCCTGCTGGAGTCCGCGGTCTCCACGATCATGGACCTCGAGGACTCGGTCGCGGCCGTGGACGCCGAGGACAAGGTGCTCGGCTACCGCAACTGGAGGCGGCTCAACGAGGGGACCCTCGCCGAGGAGGTCACCAAGGGCGGGAAGACCTTCACCCGGTCGATGAACCCCGACCGCACCTACGCCACCGTCTCCGGCGCCGACGTCACGCTGCGGGGCCGCTCGCTGCTCTTCATCCGCCAGGTCGGCCACCTGATGACCACCGACGCGGTGCTCGACCGCGACGGCAACGAGGTCCCCGAGGGCATCCTCGACGCGATCATGACCGCGCTCGGCAGCGTCGTCGACGTGCGCGGCGACTCGCAGCTCGGCAACTCCCGGACCGGCGCGATGTACGTCGTGAAGCCCAAGATGCACGGCCCCGAGGAGGTCGCCTTCGCCGTGGAGCTCTTCGGTCGCGTCGAGGAGCTGCTCGGCCTGCCGCGCCTGACCATCAAGGTCGGCATCATGGACGAGGAGCGGCGTACGTCGCTGAACCTCAAGGCCTGCATCCACGAGGCCCGGGAGCGGGTGGCCTTCATCAACACCGGCTTCCTCGACCGCACCGGCGACGAGATCCACACCTCCATGCTGGCGGGCCCGATGGTCCGCAAGAACGACATGAAGGGCGAGACCTGGATCCAGGCCTACGAGGACCTCAACGTCGACATCGGCCTCGAGTGCGGACTGCTCGGCCGCGCCCAGATCGGCAAGGGCATGTGGGCCGCGCCCGACAGCCTCGCAGCCATGTACGACGCCAAGATCGGTCACCCGAAGGCCGGCGCCAGCTGCGCCTGGGTGCCGTCACCGACCGCGGCCACCGTGCACGCGCTGCACTACCACCAGGTCGACGTGCGCGCCCGGCAGGAGGAGCTCCAGAAGGGCGGCCGGCGTCGGGACCGCGAGCAGCTGCTCCGGGTCCCGCTCGGCGACCCGGGCTCGTGGTCGGCGGAGGAGCGCCAGCAGGAGATCGACAACAACCTGCAGAGCCTGCTCGGGTACGTCGTCCGCTGGATCGACGCCGGGGTGGGCTGCTCCAAGGTCCCCGACATCACCGGTGAGCCGCTGATGGAGGACCGCGCGACCTGCCGGATCTCCGCGCAGCACGTCGCCAACTGGCTGCACCACGGCGTGGTCACCGCCGAGCAGGTCGACGAGACCCTGCGCCGGATGGCCCGGGTCGTCGACGAGCAGAACGCCGGCGACGCCGGCTACCTCCCGATGGCGCCGGACTTCGACGGCCACGCCTTCGAGGCGGCCCGGTCCCTGGTCCTCGAGGGGCTCGAGCAGCCCAGCGGCTACACCGAGCCGATCCTGCACCGCCGTCGTGCCCAGCAGAAGCAGAGCGAGAGGAACGCCTCGTGAGCGCCCAGAGCCCCACGCTGGACCTGGAGACCGCCCGGACCATCATCGCCGGGGCGCGTGCCCACGCGAGCTCGGCCGGCTTCAAGCCGCTGACCGTGGTCGTCCTCGACGCCGGCGGCCACGTGGTGGCCGTCGAGCGGGAGGACGGGTCGTCGATGAAGCGCTTCGAGATCGGCTTCGGGAAGGCGCACGGCGCGCTGTCCCTCGGGATGGGATCGCGCTCGATCATGGGCCGCGCCGAGCAGCAGCCCTACTTCATCGCGGCGGTCACCTCGGCCGTCGGCGGCGCGCTCGTGCCGGTGCCGGGCGGAGTGCTGGTCCGCGACGCCGAGGGCCTCCTGCTGGGGGCGGTCGGCGTCACCGGGGACACCTCCGACAACGACGAGGCCGCGGCGGTCGCCGGCATCGAGGGCGCCGGCCTGACTGCCCAGGTCGACTGAGGGGAGGACGGGGGATGTCGGGCACGAGCGCAGCGGCAACCGATGCGAACGCCGGCCTCGCCGCGGTCGCCCGCCGGGCGGCCCAGCTGCTGCCCGCGGCCGGGGTCATCACCGACCGCACGGAGCTGCGGACCTACGAGTGCGACGGGCTCGCCCACTACCGGGTCACCCCCGGGCTCGTGGTGATCCCGGAGGACGCCGCCCAGCTCGCCGCGATCGTCCGCGCCTGCGCCGAGCACCGGGTGCCCTTCGTCGCCCGCGGCTCGGGCACCGGCCTGTCCGGCGGCGCGCTGCCGCACGCGGAGGGCGTCCTGATCGTGACCTCGCGGATGCGCACGATCCGGGAGGTACGCCGGGAGGACCAGCGCGCGGTCGTCGAGCCGGGCGTGATCAACCTCGACGTCACCCGGGCGGCGACGCCGCACGGCTACTACTACGCCCCCGACCCGTCGAGCCAGCAGATCTGCTCGATCGGCGGCAACGTCGCCGAGAACTCCGGCGGCGCGCACTGCCTGAAGTACGGCTTCACCACCAACCACGTGCTCGGCGCGGAGTTCGTCACCGCCGACGGCGACACCGTCACGCTCGGCGGGGCGGCCCCGGACAGCCCGGGCTACGACCTGCTCGGCGCCGTCGTCGGCTCCGAGGGCACCCTGGGGATCGTCACCTCGACGACCGTGCGGCTGGTCCGGCTGCCCGAGGAGGTGCGCACGATCCTCGTCGGGTTCGAGTCCACCGACCAGGCCGGCGCGGCCACGTCGGCGATCATCGCGGCCGGCATCGTGCCCGCTGCCATCGAGATGATGGACGCGCTCGCGATCGAGGCGGCCGAGGCCGCGGTGCACTGCAACTACCCGGACGGCGCCGGCGCGGTCCTCGTGATCGAGCTCGACGGCGCCGCGACCGAGGTGGAGCAGGAGTACGCCGAGGTCGAGCGGCTCTGCGAGGTGAGCGGCGCGTTCGAGCAGCGGCTCGCGACCGACCCCGTCGACCGGGCGCTGATCTGGAAGGGCCGCAAGTCCGCGTTCGCGGCGGTCGGACGGATCAGCCCCGACTACATCGTCCAGGACGGGGTCATCCCGCGCACCGCGCTCCCGCAGGTGCTCAAGGCCATCGCCGACCTCTCGAGCTCGTCGGGGGTCCGGGTCGCGAACGTGTTCCACGCCGGTGACGGGAACCTCCACCCCCTGGTGCTCTTCGACGACGCCGTCGAGGGAGCGGGGGAGGCCGCCGAGGAGGTCAGCGGCGCGATCCTCGACCTGTGCATCGAGCACGGCGGCTCGATCACCGGGGAGCACGGCGTCGGCATGGACAAGGCGAAGTACATGCCGCGGATGTACACCGACGAGGACCTCGACACCATGCAGCTGGTCCGTTGCGCCTTCGACCCGCAGAGCATCTCCAACCCGGGCAAGGTGTTCCCGACCCCGCGGCTGTGCGGCGAGGTGCCGGGACGCCACAAGGGCGCGCACCCGTTGCAGGAGTCCGGCCTGGCGGAGGTCTTCTGATGAGCACGGGGACCATCGACGCCACGGCGCGCGAGGCGATCGCCTCGGCCTGCGCCGACGTGCGCGGCCCGCAGGAGGACGACGCCGTCGACGGCGTGCCGCCGGGCGTGGTCGCCCGGCCCGCCGACACCGACCAGGTCGCCGAGGTGATGCGGGCCGCGGCCGCGCACCGGCTGAGCGTCGTTCCGCGCGGGCGCGGCACCAAGATGTCCTGGGGGACCGCGCCGACGAGCGCGGACGTGCTCCTCGACCTCAGCGCCCTCGACCAGGTGCTCGACCACGCGGCCGGCGACCTGATCGTCGCCGCCCAGGCCGGCGCCCGGCTGGCCGACGTACAGGCCGTGGTCGGGCAGGGTGGGCAGCGGCTGGGGCTGGACGAGACCGTCCCCGGCACCAGCATCGGCGGCCTGCTCGCCGCGAACACCAGCGGCCCGCGCCGCGTGGCGACCGGTACCGCCCGAGACCTGCTGATCGGCATCACCGTGGTGCGCGCCGACGGCGTGGTCGCCCGGGCCGGGGGCCGGGTCGTGAAGAACGTGGCCGGCTACGACCTCGGCAAGCTGATGATCGGCTCGTACGGCACGCTCGCCGTCGTCACCGACGCGACCTTCCGGCTGCACCCGGTCCCCGCCTCCCACCAGTGGGTCACCGTCGACGTCGACGACCCGGCGCGGGCGCACGAGGTGGTGCAGTCGGTCGTGCACTCCCAGACCGTCCCGGCGGCCGTCGAGGTCGGCTGGGCCGAGGGGCGGGGGACCGTGAGCGTGCTGCTCGAGGGGCGCGCGGAGGGGGTTGCCGACCGGACCGAGAGCATCCGCGGCCTGCTGGGTGAGGGGGCCACCGCCACCGGCGAGGCCCCGGCCGGCGGGGCGACGTACCCCTGGGACCCGGCCGCCCGCGGTGACGACCGCGCGACCGCGCTCAAGCTCACCTTCGTGCTGTCCGGCCTCGCCGACGTGCTGGCCGCGGCGCACGGCAGCGGGGTCACCCTGCGCGGCTCCGCCGGGTCGGGCGTGGCGTACGCCGCGGTGCCGCCCGGCACCCCGGTCGAGGAGGTGCGCGCCCTCGTCGACCGGCTGCGCGGCGCCTGTTCCCGCCACGGCGGCAGCACCGTCGTCGTGGACGCTCCCGCCGCCGTCAAGGCCGCCGTCGACGTGTGGGGCCCGGTCCCCGCGCTCGGGCTGATGCGGCGGGTCAAGGACCAGTTCGACCCCGACCACCGGCTCGCGCCGGGCCGCTTCGTGGGAGGCATCTGAGATGGACCAGCGCACCGACCAGGCCGCGATCGGCGAGACCGGCAGCATCATCGATCTCGGCCTGCCCGCACCGGGCGGCGCCTTCGACGAGCACCACCCGCCGGACGCCGCGCTCGTCGGTGACTGCGTGCACTGCGGGTTCTGCCTGCCGACCTGCCCGACGTACGTCCTGTGGGGCGAGGAGATGGACAGCCCGCGCGGTCGGATCTACCTGATGAAGGAGGGCCTCGAGGGCGAGGCCATGACCGACGAGATGGTGTCGCACTGGGACGCCTGCCTCGGCTGCATGTCGTGCGTGACCGCGTGCCCGTCCGGGGTGCAGTACGACACCCTGATCGAGCAGACCCGCGCCCAGGTCGAGCGCCGCCACCAGCGGTCGGCCTCCGACCGGGCGCTGCGCTCGCTGATCTTCTCGATCTTCCCGCACCCGCGGCGGCTGCGGCTGCTGCGCGGCCCGCTGCGCGCGATGCAGCGCACCGGGCTGGACCGGGCGGTCCGCCGGACCGGGCTGCTGGAGCGGATGGCGCCGCAGCTGGCCGCCATGGAGAGCCTCGCGCCCCGGCTCGGCAAGCCGGAACGCCTGCCCGAGCGGGTCCGCGCGACGGGGGAGCGGCGCGCCGTCGTCGGCATGCTGACCGGCTGCGTGCAGGGCGCCTTCTTCCCCGGCGTGAACGCCGCCACCGCGCGGGTGCTGCAGGCGGAGGGCTGCGACGTCGTCGTGCCGCGCGGGCAGGGCTGCTGCGGTGCCCTGTCGGTGCACAACGGCCGCGAGGCGGAGGCGCAGCGGTACGCCCGGGGCATCGTCGACACCTTCGAGGCCGCCGGCGTCGACCGGGTGGTGGTCAACGCCGCCGGCTGCGGGTCCACGATGAAGGACTACGCCCGGCTGCTGGCCGACGACCCGGCGTACGCCGACCGGGCCCGGGCCCTCGCCGAGCAGGTGCGTGACGTCTCCGAGGTCCTCGACGAGCTCGGCCCGGTCGCCGTGCGCCATCCCCTCGAGCTGACCGTCGCCTACCACGACGCCTGCCACCTCGCCCACGCCCAGGGCGTGCGTGCCCAGCCGCGGCGGCTGCTCAGCGCGATCCCCGGCCTGGAGCTGCGGGAGATCGCCGAGCCCGAGCTGTGCTGCGGGTCGGCCGGGATCTACAACATCCTCAACCCCGAGCCGGCCCGCGAGCTCGGCGACCGCAAGGCCGCCAACATCGTCGCGACGGGCGCGCAGGTGCTGGTCACCGCGAACCCGGGGTGCCTGATGCAGGTGACCTCCGCGATCGAGCGCTCCGGGCACCCCATGGGGATGGCCCACACCATCGAGGTGCTCGACGCCTCGATCCGCGGCCTGCCGGCCGAGAGCCTGACCAGCACCACGAGCACCGTCTAGTTCCGTCCACCTCATCCGGGAGCCGTCATGTTCCAGCAAGATCCGCAAGCCGTAGGCGACTCGCTCGCCCTCAGCGCCCTGTGCGCCCTGATCCCGCTCGTCGTGCTGTTCGTCCTCCTCGGCGGGCTCAAGATCCGGGCCTGGATCGCGGGCCTCGTCTCGTTGCTGGCGGCCCTGGTGGTCGCGGTCGTCCTGTTCGGCATGCCGGCCGGCCAGGCGGTCAGCGCCGCGATCAACGGCGGCCTGTTCGGCTTCTTCCCGATCCTGTGGATCGTGATCAACGCGGTCTGGATCTACAACCTGACCGTGGCCTCGGGGCACTTCGACGTGCTGCGGCGCTCGTTCGAGAAGGTCAGCGCGGACCAGCGGATCCAGGCGATCATCATCGCCTTCTGCTTCGGCGCGCTCCTCGAGGCGCTGGCCGGGTTCGGCACCCCGGTGGCGATCTCCGTGGTGATGCTGATGTCGCTCGGCTTCAAGCCCATCAAGGCCGCCACGGTGGCGCTGGTGGCCAACACCGCGCCTGTCGCCTTCGGTGCCCTGGCGATCCCGATCGTCACCCTGGCCCCGATCGCCGCCGGGGTCAGCGACGACCCCCGTCTCTCGGACGCCAACGCGCTGGACACGCTCGGCTCGATGGTCGGACGGCAGACGCCGATCCTCGCGCTCGTGGTGCCGCTCATCCTCGTCATGATCGTCGACGGCCGCCGCGGCGTACGCCAGACCTGGTTGCCGGCCCTGCTCGCCGGCGGTGTCTTCGCGGTCGCCCAGTTCGTGACCGCCAACTACGTCTCGGTGCAGCTCACCGACATCGTCGCCTCGCTGCTCGCCGCCGGCTCCCTGGTCCTGCTGGTGCGGGTCTGGCAGCCCGCCGAGGTGCTGACCGCGGACCGGGTCGAGGCGGAGATGGTCGAGGCGGAGATGGGTGCGCCCGCGACTGCGGCCCGGGGTTCCGCGGCACCGGGATCCGGGTCGGCTGCCGCTGGTGGCGGCACCGTCACCACGACGGGCGGTGCCGCCGGTGGCGGCGCCCGGCCCCTGGCCGACGACCGGTCCGAGGTGCTCCGCGCCTACGCGCCGTACCTCGTGATCATCGCGATCTTCTCGATCACCAACATCCCGGCCGTCGTGGACTACCTGGCCAAGGAGCCCTGGACCTACCTGTTCGACTGGCCCGGGCTGGACATCGTCAACAGCGCCGGCGACCCCGTCGTCACCCAGTTCAAGCTCAACTGGCTCCCGGCCGCGGGCACCCTGCTCGTCATCGCCGGCCTGATCAGCATGCTGATCCTCAAGGTCGCCCCGGCACGTGCGTTCAAGACCTACCTCGCGACCTACGTCGAGCTGCGCTCCGCGATCATCACGGTGATGGCCGTGCTGGCGCTGGCCTACGTCATGAACCTGTCGGGCCAGACCTCCTCGCTGGGCGTGTGGCTGGCCGGCGCGGGCGGACTGTTCGCGATCCTGTCGCCGATCCTCGGCTGGATCGGGGTCGCGGTCACCGGCTCGGACACGTCGTCGAACTCGCTGTTCGGTGCCCTGCAGGTGCAGGCCGCGACCAAGGCGGGCCTCGACCCGGTGCTGATGGCGGCCGCGAACTCCTCGGGCGGCGTGCTCGGCAAGATGGTCAGCCCGCAGAACCTCGCCATCGCCGCCGCGGCCGTCGGCATGGCCGGTCGCGAGGGCGAGCTCTTCCGCAAGGTGATCGGCTGGAGCCTGGTGATGCTGGCGATGATGTGCGTCCTCGTCGGCCTGCAGGCGACGCCGGTGCTGAGCTGGATGGTGCCCTAGTCGGCCTGAGCCGGGTCGGCGGCGGGCCGGGCGGCCCGCCGCCGCTACGCTCGGGCATCCGGGACGTCGGAGGGGAGTGGTGGTGGAGGAGCGTCGGGCCGCATCGGTGCAGTCCGTGGACCGTGCCTTCGCCGTGCTCGAGGCCCTCGCCGCGGACGAGCGGCCGGTCGGGATCGCCGAGCTGGTCGACCTGACCGGGCTGCCCCAGGGCACCGTCCACCGGCTGCTCCAGAGCCTCCACCAGCGGGGCTACGTACGCCGTGACGCCGCGCGCAAGTACTCGCTCGGGACCTCCGCGGTGCGGCTCGCCGACGCGGCCCAGCGGGCGATGGTGCGCAGCGCCCGGCCCCACCTGGCCGAGCTGGTCGCGATCTCGGGCGAGACCGCCAACCTGGCGGTGCTCGAGGGGGACGACGTCGTCTACGTCGCCCAGGTGCCCTCGCCGCACACCCTGCGGATGTTCGCCGAGGTGGGCCGGCACGTCCCGCCGCACTCCACGGCCGTCGGCAAGGTGCTGCTGGCGGGGATGCCGCGCGAGCGGGCGCTCGCGGTGCTGCGTCGTACCGGCCTCGCCGCGCGCACCCCCGCGACCATCACCGACCTCGACGCGTTCGTGACCGAGCTGGACCTCGTCACCGTCCAGGGGTGGGCGGCCGACGAGGAGGAGCAGGAGGCGGGCGTGCGCTGCGTGGCGGTCCCGGTCGGTGCCCCCGGCGCGGCCCTCGCGGCGCTGTCGCTCTCCGGCCCCGCCGACCGGTTCGCCGGCGGGCGCACCGCGGGCTGGTCGAGGAGATGCAGCGGGTCGCCCGGGCCTTCACCGACGCCTGACCGGGCACGTGGGGGCTCTCCGCCCGTGACCGGGCGCGTGCTGCAGTGGGCGAGCGGCGGCCTGCGGATCGCTCGCCCTCGGCACAACGGTGTGCCGACCGACGGGCAGTTCGGCTGTCGGCGCCCCGACCCAAGCGTGGAGGATGCGTCGGCGGCCGCGAACTGCCCGCTGCTCTGTACGCCGCCCGATGCGCCACGTGCCCGGGACCGCCCGGTCGTGGCGTTCAGAGTGCCTGGGAGTGCCCGGTCAGCAGCGGGCGGGCTCGATGCGGCCGGCGACCTCGCCGAGGGCGATCCGGCCCCCGCCGGTGCCGGGCGCGGTGTAGCGGAGCACGACCTCGTCGCCGTCCTCGAGGAACGTGCGGCCGCCCTCCCAGTGCTCGGTGCCGAACGGCTCCTTGCCGCCCCAGCTGAGCTCGAGGAACGACCCGCGCTGGTCGGGCTCGGTGCCGCTGACGGTGCCCGAGCCGTAGAGGTCGCCGGTGCGCACCGACGCGCCGTTGACGGTCATGTGGGCGAGCATCTGGGCGGGGGACCAGTACATCGTCCGGTACGGCGGCCGGCTCACGACCTCGCCGTTCAGCACCACCTCGACGTCGATGTCGAGCCCCTTCGCCTCGCCGGGGCCGAGGTAGGGCAGCGGCGTCGGGTCCTGGCCCGGCAGCTCGGTCCACGCGGCGTCCAGCGCCTCCAGCGGGGTGACCCAGTGCGAGACCGAGGTGGCGAAGGACTTGCCGAGGAACGGCCCGAGCGGGACGTACTCCCAGGCCTGGATGTCGCGGGCCGACCAGTCGTTGAGCCCGACCACCCCGAAGACGTGGTCGGCGAACGCGTCGTGGGCCACCGGCGAGCCGAGGTCGGAGCCGGTGCCGACGACGAAGCCGAGCTCGGCCTCGATGTCGAGGCGCCGGCTGGGCCCGAACGACGGCACCTCCTCGGTCGGGGCCTTCCGCTGGCCCTGCGGGCGCACCACGGGCGTGCCCGAGGCGACGACGGTGCCGGCCCGGCCGTGGTACCCGACGGGGAGGTGCCTCCAGTTCGGCAGCAGCGGCTCCTGGTCGGGGCGGAAGATCCGGCCCACGTTGGAGGCGTGGTGCTCGGAGGCGTAGAAGTCGACGTAGTCGGCGACCTCCACGGGCAGGTGCAGGGCGACGTCGTCGAGCGGCACGAGGTGCGGCTCGACCAGGTCCCGCTGGGTCTCGTCGGCGAGCAGCCCGGTGACCCAGCGGCGTACCGACTGCCGGACCCGGCGGCCCTCCGCCATCAACGCGTTGAGCGAGGGCTCCTCGAAGACGTGATGGACGTCCAGCATCTCGGCCGCGGCCACCGGCGACAGGTCGAGCACCCGGTCGCCGATCCGGACGCCCACCCGGGGCTCCTCGCCCGGGAGGGAGAACACGCCGTACGGCAGGTTGTCGATGTCGAAGAGCGAGCCGGCGGCTCCCTCGACCCAGGTGGTCGTCATGGTGCTTCCGTTCCGTCGATCGAGGGTGTCGAGATCAGTCCGAGGGCGATCAGGTCGTCGAGCGGCTCGGTGACCGAGCACGAGCCGAACGACGTGAACCACCGCCGCGCCCCGGCCAGCCCGTCGGCGCCGAGGACGGTCACGGCTTCGAGCAGGTGCTCGGGATGGGTCTCGTCGAGGATGTGGCCCACGGAGGTGAGGTCCGCCCCGTCGAAGCAGGCCCGCGTCGCCAGGAGGACGTTGAGGAAGCCCTGGTGCCAGGCGCCGTGCTCCTCGTCGGCGTAGGGCAGCGCGTGATGGAGCCCCGCCGTGCACTTGAACGGGGTCTCCCGGTCGAGGGCCGCCGTGATCCACCGCGCGACGGTCATGTGCTGGGGGTACTGGTCGGCCTCCACGCCGCCGGTGCGGAACTTCAGGCGCAGCTCCGCGGCCGCCACCTCGTCGGCGGCGGCCAGCCACTGGTACGTCGGCTCGCCGGGCGGCAGCTCGACGAAGACCGGGACGGCGTCGTCGAGGACGCCCTCGCCGCGGGCCGCGTCGACGGCGGCCACCACGCGGCGGGCGTTGCCGGCCAGGTCGTCGAGGTCGCGCAGGGCGATCTCCATGCCTGCCAGCGTCAGGTTCGACCGCTCGCACGCCTTCGCCGGGCCGGCGATCTGGCCCGCGCCGCCGGTGACGACGACCGAGACCGGGAACGAGACGTCGGGGGCCACGGCGACCTTCGGCACGTCGGTGTCGCGCAGCACGAAGGTGCCGACGAGGTCGGCGTACGCCGTGCCGCGCCGGTCGACGTACGCCGCTGCGGCGTCGGTGAGGTCGGCGTTGCCGGGCGGGAAGATCGCCGCGTCGTCGACGAGGGCGGTCCAGAACGGGGGCGGTTCAGCCGGATCGGGGTGGGCCACGGCCCCAACCCTAGGGCGGGCCGGCGGTCACACCAGCTCGGCGTGGCCGCGCTTCGCCAGCTGGTCGGCGATGATCAGTCGCTGCACCTCGCTGGCACCCTCCCAGATCCGCTCGACCCGCAGCTCGCGGAAGAACCGCTCGGCGACGTTCTCGCGCATGTAGCCGCGGCCGCCGAAGACCTGCAGGCACCGGTCCGCGACCCGGCCGGCCATCTCGGAGGCGAAGAGCTTCGCCATCGAGCAGCGGGCGTGCAGCACCTTGCGGTCGACGCCCGCGTCGATCGACCGGGCGGTCTCGTACGTCATGGCCCGGGCGGCGTAGAGCTCGGTCAGGCTGTCGGCGAGCATCGCCTGCACCAGCTGCTTGCGGATCAGCGGCTCCCCGCCGACGACGCGGTCCGCGGCGTACGCCGTCGTCTCCGCCACCAGGCGCTCCGCGGCCCCCAGGCAGCGGGCGGCCACCATCAGCCGCTCGAAGCGGAACCACTCGAAGACGAAGGACATCCCGTCCTCCTCCGTCCCGACGAGGTGGGTGGACGGCACGCGCACGTCCTCGAACGCGACGACGGGGTGCCGGTGCCCGAGCGTGTGGGTGTACGCCGGCGTGCGGACGACGCGGACGCCCGGGGTGTCGACGTCGACGACGAAGAGCGCCTGGTTGCCGGCGTACGGCCCGGTCGTCAGGACCGCCTGGAAGAACACGAAGTCGGCCTCGTGGAACGACGTCACGTGCCACTTCACGCCGTTCAGCACGTAGTCGTCGCCGTCCCGGAGGGCGGTCGCGGCCAGGTCCGTGAGGTCGGAGCCGGCCCCCTCCTCGGTGATCGCGTAGCACTCCTGCAGCTCGCCGCGCACCGTCGGCAACAGCCAGCGCTCCCGCTGGTGGTCGTTGGCGACCTCGGGCCACCAGGACGGGGGTGTCGCCAGGCACCACGCCAGCCCGTTGGTGACGCGTCCGCCCTGCTCCTGCACCAGCACCTGCTGCAAGGCGGTCAGGCCGGGCCCGCCGACCGAGGTGGGCATGTTCGTGGCGTACAGGCCGAGCTCGAGCGCGCGCTCGTGGTGCCGCTGAGCCAGGTCGTCGGGCAGCCGGCCGTCGTGCTCCTCGGCGGTGGTCTCGCAGGGGATCAGCTCGTCGGCGAAGTCGCGGGCGCGGCGCTGGATCTCGAGGTCCGCCGTGTCCAGGCCGTACATGGGACCTCCGTGACGGGTCTCGGTGACGTCGTTGACTGACCGTTCAGTCTATGTAAGTGTCGGGAGCGTGACCAGCGTGTCGCCGTCGAGAGCTGACGCCGTCGTCGTGGGCGGTGGCACCGTCGGCGCCTGGTGTGCCTGGTTCCTGCGCGAGGCCGGGCTCACGGACGTGGTGCTGCTCGAGCGACAGACCCTCGGCGCCGGCGCCAGCCCGCGGGCCGCCGGCATGGTGCGGGCCCAGGGCGGCACCGAGGCCGCCGTCCGGCTGGGGATGTTCAGCCGCGAGTTCTACGCCGGCCAGCACGAGCGGTTCGGCATCGACTCCGGGTTCGTCGCCCAGGGCTACTTCATGCCCTGCTTCTCCGAGCGGGAGGTGGGTGAGGCCCGGACCAGGATCGCGATGCAGCAGGCGCTCGGGCTCGACGTCCGATGGGTCGACCCGGACGAGCTCGACGAGCTGAACCCCGCCCTCGGGCCTGGCCTGACCCTCGGCGGGTCGTACGCGCCCGGTGACGGCTACCTCGACCCGCCCCGCAACGTGCTGGCGTACACCGCGGCGCTGTTCACCTCCGGGGTGAGGGTCTGCGAGCGCACGGCGTTCGAGGGGCTGCTGCGCGAGGGTGACCGGGTGACCGGGGTGCAGACCTCGGGAGGCGCGATCGCCACCGAGCGGGTGGTGCTGACCGGCGGGCCGACGCTGGCGGCGGTCGGCCGGGCGGCCGGGGGCCGCATCCCGGCCGGGGGAGCGCGGCACCAGGTCGTGGTGACCGAGCCGCATCCCGACCTCGCTCCCGAGCGGCTGCCGATGGTCTTCGACGTCGCGTCGGGCATCTACTGGCGCCCGGAGGAGGGCGGCGTCCTGTGGGGGATGAGCAATCCCGACGAGCGACCCGGCGAGGCGACGGAGTTCGACTGGTCCTACTACGAGAAGGTGCAGCAGCGGATGGCGACGCTGCTGCCCGCGACCGCAGGGCTCGGCCTGCGCAAGGCCTGGGCGGCCACGATCGACTTCACACCGGACCACCTGCCGATCCTGGGCCCGCTGCTGACGCCCGAGGGGCCGGTGGCGGGGACCGTCGTGGCGGCCGCGGGCGGCCACGGGATGATGTGGGGCCCCGGCGTCTCCCGGGCCGCCGCCGACCTGGCGCTCACCGGCACCACCGAGGTCCTCGACGTCAGCGACCTCGGACTCGACCGCTTCGACGAGCACGGCCGCAGCAGGTTGGCCGCCGACCCGATCGCGCTGCCCTTCCCGGAGGTCGTGGGCTGAGCGTCGCGCCCGGTCACCGGCAGATGACGAGCGCGTCGACGGCGACCACGCCGTGCGGATGCACGATCAGCGGGTTGACGTCGACGGCGGCCAGGTGGTCCCCGAGCTCGTGGGCCAGCACCGAGACGGCCACGAGGGCGTCCACCACGCCGTCGACGGGGAGTGCCGGCCCGCCGCGGTGCCCGTCGAGGAGGTCCGCGATCCGCAGCGAGTCGACCATGCGCCGCGCGGCGGTCGCGTCGACCGGGGGAAGCGCGACCGCTCGCTGGTCCAGCAGCTCCACCAGCGTGCCCCCGGCGGCGACCAGCACCAGCGGTCCGACCAGTGGGTCGCGGTGGACCCCCAGCGCGATCTCCACCCCGGCGGGCACCTGCGGCTGGACCGTCACGCGGTCGCCGAGCCGTGCCGTCAGGTCGGCGTGGGCCGCCCGGACCGCGGCCGCGTCGGCCAGCCCGAGGCGGACCCCGTCGAGGTCCACCTTGTGCCGGGCTTCCGGGTGGGCGGTCTTGAGCACGACCGGGTAGCCGAGCTGCGCGGCCGCTCGTACGGCCGTGTCCGGGTCGGCGGCACCGATCGTCGGCACGACCGGTACGCCGTAGTCGGCGACGAGCGCGAGCGGGTCCAGGTCCGGGGAGCCGAACCGCGCCGCCCACCGGTCGCGACGCGCCCGGTCCACCGAGGGGACGTCCGCGCGGGCCGGCGCAGGACCGGCCAGCAGGTGGCCCAGCGCGCGGAGGCCCGACCGGGTGCCCTCGAGGACCGGGACGCCCTGCCGGCGCAGGTCGGCGGCGAGCGGCTGGTCCACCGCGCTGGACAGGTTCGTGAGCACCGCGACCGGCTTGTCGGTGTGCGTGACCAGCCGGTCGATCGCCCGCGGGAACGCGTCGTCGCCGTCGTACTCCGGCACCAGGTCGACGGCCAGCGCGACCACGTCGACGGCGTCGTCGTCGGCGAGCGTGGTCAGGCAGTCGGCGAACAGGTCCTCGGCGCCGGCCCCGGTCCCCCACACGTCGAGCGGGTTCGTCGGCTCGAGCCCGGGCTCCAGCAGTGCCGCGAGCCGGGCCGTCGTGGCCTCCGACAGGTCGGCGAAGGGGACGCCGAGCCGGTCGGCCACGTCGGCCACGAGGACCCGCTCGGCCCCGGAGTCGTGCACGGTGGCGATCCCGCTCGTGCGCCGGTCGATGGCGCGGCTCCTCGCCCGCCGGCCGATCGCGAAGGCCTCGAGGCTGTCGACGAGCTCGCCGAGGTCGTCGCAGCGATGGACGCCGTACGCCGCGGACAGCGCCTCCCACGCGGCGTCGGACCCGGCCAGCGCCCCGGAGTGGGCGCCCACCAGGGCGCGACCGCGTCTCGAGCTGCCCACCGTGAGCGCCACGACCGGGATGTCCCGGTCGGCCGCCTCGGCGAGGGCGGCACGCAGGCGCGGCACGTCCCGCAGGGTCTCCTGCACCAGCCCGACGACGCGGGTCTCCTCCCGCTCCAGGGCATGGGCGAGGTAGTCGGCGGTGGTCGTGACGAGCTCCTGCCCCGAGGAGACGACGAGGGAGTACTCCAGGCGCCGGTGGGTGCGCAGCAGGGCGGAGAAGACCGACCCCGAGTGGGTGACCAGGGCGATCGGCCCGGGTGTCAGGTCCTCCGGCTCGAGGTAGCCGAGCGCGCGGACGCCTCGCGTGACGTTGACGAAGCCCATGCACCCGGCCCCGCACACCTCCAGCCCGCCGGCTGCCGCGACCAGCTCCTCGCCGAGGCCGTGCGCGCTGCCGAAGACGACCGCGCCGCCGTCGCCGCGGGTGGCCGCCAGCCGCAGCTGGTCGGCCAGGGCGGTGTCCGGAACGCCGAGCAGCACCAGGTCGACCGGGTCCGGGACGTCCGCGAGCGACGGCAGGCAGCCGTGTCCCCCCACGGAGCGGTGGCGCGGGTTGACCAGCCAGGCCTTCCCGACACCGGGGCTGCGCAGCACCTCGGTGGTCATCCGCCCGCCGAGCGAGTCCGGCCGGTCGCTGGCGCCCACCACCGCGACGGTGCGCGCCTCGAGCATCCGCCGCAGTCCCGGCCGGACCGTCGGGAGGGCCATCGGCCCGCTGTCAGCGACCCAGGCCGGCCAGCAGCCGGCGCGGTGACCGGCGCTCGGCCCGGGCGTCCCTGAGGATCGCGCGCGCCGCCTGCATGCCCGGGATGCCGCAGACTCCGCCGCCGGCGTGGGTCGCCGAGCTGGCGTAGTAGAGGCCGTGGACGGGGGTCCGGTAGTCGGCGTACCCGGGGGCCGGCCGGAGGTGGAACAGCTGCTCGAGGGAGAGCTCGCCGTGGAAGATGTTGCCGCCGATCAGGCCGTACTCCGTCTCCATCTCGTGCGGCCCCACGATGTCGCGCGCGATGACGGAGTCCCTGAAGCCCGGCGCCACCTCGTCGTACAGGCCGATCATCCGGTCGGCGTACGCCGCCAGCTCCGCGGCGTGCGGCTCGGCGTGCCACTCCTCGGGCACCCACTGGGTGAACATCGAGAAGATGTGGGTCCCGTCGGGGTTGAGCGTGGGATCCATGGTCGTGGGGATGACCCCGTCGCAGAACGGCGCCGCGGCCGGCCGCCCCTCGCGGGCGTCGACGAAGGCACGCTCCATGAACTCCATGGTCGGCGCCATCTCGACCGATCCGGTGTGGTGCTCGGCCACCCCGTCGCTGGGGTCGGCGGTGAAGGAGGGGAGGCGGTCGATCGCGAGGTTGATCTTCACCACGCCGCTGCGGGACCGCCAGCGCTCGATGTCGCGGACGAAGTCGTCGGGCAGGTGGGCGGCGCCGACGTGCTCGAGGAAGGCCCGCCTCGGGTGCACCGAGCTCACCACGACCGGGGCGTGCAGCTCCTCCCCGGAGGCGAGGACCGCGCCGCCGACGCGACCGCTCGACACCAGCAGGGAGGCGACCGGTGCGTCCGTGCGGACCTCGGCCCCGAACGACTCGGCGGACCGGCGGATCGCGGCGGCGACCGCCCCCATGCCGCCCTCGGGGAAGCCCCAGCTGCCCAGCTGGCCGTCGCCGACGTCGCCGATCGAGTGGTGGGCCATGACGTACGCGGTGCCGGGCTCGAAGGGACCGGCCCAGGTGCCGATCACGCCGTTGACCGCCAGGGCGCCCTTGACCTCCGGCGACTCGAACCAGTCGTCGAGCAGGTCGGCGATGCTCATCGTCATCAGCCGCGTCACGTCGGCGACCGTGCGCACGTCCACACCGCGGTTGCGCCAGGCCAGCCGGGCCACGCCGGCGAGGTCACCGGGCGCGTGCGAGCCGAGCGCCGGGGGGACGGTGAGCAGCAGTGGACCCAGCACGTCCGCGAGGCCGGTCAGCCAGTCGTTCCACTCCTCCCACGCCCGCGCGTCCTTGGGGGACCAGCGGGCGATCTGCTCGCGGGTGCGGGCGGGGTCCTGGTCGTGGATCGTGATCGATCGGCCGTCGGGGAAGGCCTGGTAGTAGGGGCCCATCGGGTGGACGCGGTAGCCGTGCCGCGCCAGGTCGAGGTCGGCCAGGATCGTGGGCGGCATCAGGCTCATCACGTAGGACAGGCGGGTGACGGAGAGGTGGGGCAGCTCCGGCCACGGGCGTTCGGTGGTGGCGGCGCCGCCGGTCGTCGACCGGCTCTCCAGGACGACCGTGCGCAGACCCGCGCGGGCGAGGTACGCCGCGGCGACGAGCCCGTTGTGGCCGCCTCCCACGACGACGGCGTCGTACTCGTTGGCCATGGTCCTCACCTGCTCCGGGTGGATGGTCGACCGACTGACTGACTGTTCAGTCTATGGTCGTGCTACGGTGCCCGGCAAGGATCCGCCGCCCGACCACCCGCAGGAGACCCGTGGCAGTCAAGGAGCCGGTCAAGGGCACCGGTGCGGCCGTGGCCGACGCGCGCCGCGACCAGATGCTGGCCGCGGCAGCCCGACTGATCGCCGAGCGTGGCTTCTCGGACACGCGCATCGCCGACGTCGCCTCGCGGGTGGGGGCGAGCCCGGCCCTGGTCATCTACTACTTCGGCACCAAGGACAGCCTGCTCACCGAGGCCCTGCGCTGGTCCGAGCGGTCGTTCTACGCCGCCGTCGAGGAGATGCTCCACGAGAGCGCCTCCGTCGACGAGCGGATCGGGACGCTCGTGTCCTGGTGCCTGCCCGACACCAGGCGACGGTCCGACGACTGGGGGTTGTGGTTCGACCTGTGGGTGCAGGCCTTCCGGCACCCCGAGGTCAAGAAGGACCGTGCCGAGCTCGACCAGCAGTGGCGTGACCTGGTCGCGCGGGTGGTCCGCGCGGGCGTCGAGGCAGGCGAGGTCGGTGAGGTCGACGTCGAGGAGTTCACGATCATGTGGGCTGCCCTGCTGGACGGGCTGGTGGTGCAGGTGGCCCTCGACGACCCGGTCGTCGACGGCGCCCTCGCCCGGCGGATCGCGCTGGACGTCGCGCGCCGCGAGCTCGGACTCGGCTGAGCCGGCGCAGGCCGGCTCACTCCGGCAGCAGCCTCAAGGCCGACGGCGACATCCGCGCCACGACGACGGACCCTGCGGTGAGCCACAGCGGGGGCTCGCCGTGCACGTTCGGGACGTCCGCCGCCAGCTCGAGTCCGGCGCAGTCCAGCACGACCGCGGTGCTCGCCCCCCGGAACGTCAGCGTCACGACCCGGCCGCGCAGGCAGATCTCCCGGTCGGGGAAGGCGGTGGTGGCCGGCGGCTCGGCCTGCTCGACCGGGCTCACCTCGATCCGCTCCGGGCGGACCATGACGCGCACCGAGTCGCCCCGGGCCGGCTCGTACTCGCTCTTCGCCACCTCGAGGTCGGCGTCACCGGCCCGGCAGGTGACGCCGTCCGGCCCGACGGCGGTGACGGTTGCGTCGAACACGTTGGCGCTGCCGAGGAACGTCGCCACGTGCGCGCTGGCCGGCCGCGAGTACATCTCGCCCGGGGTCCCGACCTGGAGGACCCGACCGTCCCGCATCACCGCGAGCCGGTCGGACATCGTGAGCGCCTCCTCCTGGTCGTGGGTGACGTAGACGAAGGTCGTGCCGACGACCCGCTGGAGCGACCGGAGCTCGACCTGGAGCTGGAGGCGCAGCTGGGCGTCCAGGGCGGCCATCGGCTCGTCGAGCAGCAGGACCGTCGGCTCGAGCACGAGCGCCCGGGCCAGGGCGACACGCTGCTGCTGGCCACCCGAGAGCTGGTGGGGCTTGCGCCGGGAGAGCGCGGCCATCTGCACGAGCTCCAGCGCCCTGCCGACCCGGCGGCGGACCTCGTCGCGGCCGGCGTGCTGGTAGCGCAGCCCGAACGCGACGTTCTCGGACACGTCGAGGAACGGGAAGAGCGCGTAGGACTGGAAGACCGTGTTGACGGGGCGCTGGTGCGGCGGCACCTGCTCCAGCGACCGGCCGTCGAGGTGGATGGTGCCGGCGTCGGGGCGCTCGAAGCCCGCGATCATCCGCAGCGTGGTGGTCTTGCCGCAGCCGGAGGAGCCCAGCAGGCAGAAGAACTCCCCGGCGCCGATGTCCAGGTCGATCCCGTCGACCGCGACCTCGTCGCCGAACCGCTTCACCAGGCCCGCCAGCGAGAGCTCCCCGCTCACCGGGCCTCCACCGCGACGAGCCGTGACGCCAGGTGGTCGCAGTTCGCCACGAGCAGGTCGACGTCCTCGTCGCTGTGCTGCACCGACAGCAGCCACTGCTCGACCTTGCCCCACGGCGGCAGGAACACGCCGCGGTTGTGCTGCACCAGCCAGTGCGCGTGCCCGTAGCGGCCGTCGAGACGCAGGAAGTCCCGGAAGTCGTGGATCGGCTCCGGCAGGAACGACACGCAGCCCTTGGCCCCGGCGGTCACCACCCGCCAGGGCAGGCCGTGCCGGTCGATCACGCCCCGCAGCCCGGTGTCGAGCCGGCTGCGCAGCCGCTCGAGGTGCGCGTACGCCGCGGGGGTGAGCACCTCGGTGAGCATGGCGCGCGCCGCCGCCATGCCGAGCGGGTTCCCGTTGAAGGTCCCGACCTGCTCGTAACGCCCGTCGGCGATCAGCGACATCACGGCCTCGCTGCCCCCGATCGCGGCCGTCGGCAGGCCGCCGCCCATCGCCTTGGCCAGACAGACCAGGTCGGGGGTCACCCCGAGGGCGCGGGACACGCCGCCGGGACCGACGGTGAGTCCGGTCTTCACCTCGTCGAACGTCAGCAGCGCGCCGTGGCGGTGGAGCACGTCCCGCAGCGCCGCCAGGTAGCCCTCGTCGGGATGGATGATCCCGGCGTTCATCATGATCGGCTCCAGGATCATCCCGGCGACCTCGTCGCGGTGCTCGTGCAGCGCCCGCTCCACCGCGTCGACGTCGTTGAACGGCACGACGGTCACCAGGTCCATGATCGCGGCGGGGATCCCGGTGTTGTCGGGGACGCCGGACGGTCGCTCCGGCGGCCCGATCGGGTCGTCGGGCTCGGGCAGGACCGAGACCTCGACCGAGTCGTGGTGGCCGTGGTAGCAGCCCTCGACCTTGAGGATCCGGTCGCGCCCCGTGGCGGCCCGCATCAGGTGCACCGCGTCCATGGTCGCCTCGGTCCCCGAGTTGGCGAAGCGCCACAGGGGCTGGCCGAACCGGTCCGCCAGGTCGTCGGCGACCACGATCGCGTCCTCGGTGGGCTGGGCGAAGTGGGTGCCGCGGGCGACCCGGTCCCGGACGGCCGCGACGACCGCGGGATGCGCGTGCCCGGCCAGGGACACGCCGTACCCGCCGTGGAAGTCGGAGTACTCGCAGCCGTCGACGTCATAGATCTTCGAACCGCGGCCGTGGTCGATCCAGACCGCCTGCGGCTCGGTGATCTGCCAGCTGGACGTGACTCCGCCCGCGAGGTGTCCGGCGCGCGACGCGAACGCGCGGCTCTTGGGCTGCCGCGCGACGAAGGCCTCGGTCTCGTCCGCGATGACGGCGTCGAGCCGTTCGGAGAGCGCCGGCACGGTGGCGGTCATCGCGGCTCCTCGCCCCGGCGCCGACCCGGCGACGGGCCTCATTGACTGATCATTCAGTCTATGCGACCGTCGTGGCGAGGAACAAGGATCGGCTCCGACGGGAGGCGATGGATGGCAGGCGAGCCGGCGCGTCGCGCCCCGTTCACCGGCCGCACGGCGCTGGCCCGCCGGACGGTGCTCCGGGCTGCGCTGGCCGGAGCGGCGGCGCCGGGGCTGGCCGGCCTGCTGGCGGCGTGCGGCGGCGGCTCGAGCACGGGGTCGCCCAGCGCCGGGGAGACCATCCCGGCCCCGGACAACCCGGTGCGCTGGCCGCTGAGCGGGGCCAACGAGATGATCGAGTCCGGGCTCACGCCCGAGCGGGGCAGCACCCTGCGGATCTACAACTACGCGAGCTATCTGTCGCCGCGGTTCCTCAAGGACTTCGAGGAGGAGTACGGCGTCTCGATCCGGCTCTCGACGTTCAACGACGCCGACGAGGCCCTGACCAAGATCGCCTCCGGGGACCTCGAGTTCGACGTCTACTTCCCGAGCTACGACTCCCTCGGGCGGCTGATCCAGGCCGGCCTGCTGCGGCCGCTCAACCACGACTACCTCACCAACACCGGCAACCTGTGGCCCATGCTGCGGGACCCGTGGTACGACCGCGGCGCCCGCTACACGATCCCGTACACGATCTACAGCACCGGCATCGGCTGGCGCACGGACATGATCGACACCGACGTCGCCGGGCTGAAGAACCCCTACGACGTGCTGTGGGACACCGAGTACGCCAACAACACGGCGGTCCTCGACGACTGGCACACCTGCATGGCGATGGTGCTGCTGCGCAACGGCATCCACGACATCAACACGACCGACCCGAAGGACATCGCGTTGATCCGTGAGCAGCTGCTCGACATGCGGCACACCATGTCTCCCAGCGTCACGATCGGCATGTACACCGAGCTGCCGGCCGGGAAGTACGGGCTGTGCCAGATGTGGTCGGGCGACGCGATCAACCTGCCCTACTACCTGCCCGACAAGACCCCGGTCGAGGTGCTGCGGTTCTGGTTCCCCGAGGACGGCCGCGGGGAGGTCGACAACGACCTGTGCGTCTGCCTGGCCCAGGGGAAGAACCCCGTGGCCGCGCACTTCTTCATGAACGACCTGCTCGACGAGAAGATCGCCGCGACGAACTTCGGCTACACCGGCTACCAGCCGCCGCTGCTCCAGTTCACGCCCGACAGGCTGGTCGCCGACGGTTACGTGCCCGAGAACCTCGCCACCGCAGTGGTGCTGGAGAAGGACTTCGACACCGGCGTGCCGCTGCTGCAGCTCCCGGCGGCGGCCGACGCGGCGTGGCACCAGGTCTGGCAGGAGTTCAAGGCCGGTGGCTGAGACGGCGGGTCACCGCAGTGCCCGGTGGCTGTGGCCGCTGCTGGCGCTGCCGGGGATGGTCTGGCTCGGACTGCTGTTCCTCGCGCCGCTGTACGTCGTGGTGGCGATCCTCTTCGGCGGCGTCGACCCGATCCTGCGCCAGCCGGTGCCGGTCTGGAACCCGGCGGACTGGGACTTCACCCAGTTCCGCTACGTGTGGGACCACGTCGTCGGTCCTCAGCCGTTCTTCCGGGCCGCGCTGGTGCGCACGGTGGTCTACGTCGGCCTCGCCAGCGCGCTGTGCCTGCTGGTCGCCTACCCGGTCGCCTACTTCACCGCGCGGTTCTCGGGGCGCTGGAAGGGGCCGCTGCTCTTCGCGCTGATCGCGCCGTTCTGGATCAGCTACATGATGCGGATGCTCGCGTGGGTCAACCTGCTCCAGGCTGACGGGCTGGTCAACCGCACGCTGAGTGCGGGAGGGCTCTTCGACGTGCACACGCACTGGCTCAACGGTCGACCCTCCACCGTGGTGCTCGGGCTGGTCTACGGCTACGTGCCGTACATGATCCTTCCGCTGTTCGCGGGCCTGGACCGGATACCCGTCGCCACGCTGGAGGCGGCGCGGGACCTCGGCGCGAGCCGGTGGGAGACGTTCCGCCGGGTCACCTGGCCGCTGAGCCGGCCCGCCGTGGTGGTCAGCCTGCTGGTGACGTCGCTCCCGATGCTGGGGGACTACTTCACCAACGACCTGCTGTCGGCGTCGCCGAACACCTCGATGATCGGCAATCTCATCAACAACTCGGTACTGACCCCCGGGCAGACCGGCCAGGCCGGGGCGTTCGTGATGCTGATCCTGCTCGTGTCGGTGGTGCCGATGCTGCTCTACGTCAGGTCCACCCGGACCGGGGTGGACGTGCAGTCGTGAGCGGCGTGCTCGGCTGGTGGCGGGACCCGTGGCGCCGGCCCTGGGGCCTGCTCCTCGTCACGATCCTCTACCTCGCGTGGTCGCTGCTGCCGGTCCTGGTGGCCGCGTTGTTCTCCTTCAACGCCGGCCGGTCGCGCACGGTCTGGCAGGGGTTCTCGATGCGCTGGTACTACGGGGACCCGCTCCGCTCGGTCTGGCACGACGCGAGCCTGCACACCGCCCTCACCCACACGCTGTGGCTGGGCGTGGTCGCGACCGCGGTGACCGTCCCGCTCGGCGTGGCGATGGCGCTCGGCCTGGACCGCTGGCGGGGCCCGCTGCCGGCCGGGGCCAACCTCGCGGTGCTGGTCTCCTTCGTGCTGCCGGAGATCCTGATCGCGGTCTCGCTGCTGTTCGTCGCCACCGTGATGACCACGCCGCTCAAGCTCGGGACGTCCGGGCAGGTGATCGGCCTGGTGACCTACCAGCTGTCCTACCCCGTGGTCATCGTGCGTGCCCGGCTGCTCACCATCGGGCGGGACTACGAGGAGGCCGCCGTCGACCTCGGGGCCTCGCCGTCCGGGGCGGTCCGCCGGGTGCTGCTGCGGATGCTGGTGCCCGCCATCTTCGCCAGCGCGGTGCTGGTCTTCGCCGACGTCATCGACGACTTCGTGATCGTGCGCTACCTGTCCGGCGACTCCTCGACCGAGCCCGTGTCGGTGAAGGTCTACGACACCGCCAGGGCGGCGCCGACGCCGGCGCTCAACGCGCTGACCACACTCCTGCTGCTCGCCTCGCTGCTCGCGGTCGTGATCGGCTTCCTGGCCTACCGATGGTTCACCCGGGGCGAGAAGGAGGGTCGCGGCCTCGACGTCTTCACCGGCGAGGCCTAGAGTTGAACAGTCATTCAAGGGGGCGTCCAGGAGAGGGGCGGTCACGATGACGGTCGCCACCGAGAGAGTTCCACCCGCACCGCTCGACCCCGCCGCGGTGACGCTGGCGCTCAGGCCGTTCGGGGAGGCGCGGATGCTGCCGCGAGCGGCGTACCAGGAGGTCTCGGTGCTCGCGTGGGAGCGGGACCACCTGTTCGGCGGCTGGTTGTGCGTGGGCCGGTCCGACGACGTGGCGCCCGGCGGCCTGGCCGCGACGTCGCTGGGCGAGTACGGCGTGCTGCTCACCCGTGACGGGGCGGGCGTCCTGCGCGCGTTCGAGAACACCTGCCGGCACCGCGGGCACGAGCTGCTGCCGTGCGGGACGTCGGCCGGCGCGAAGGCGATCGTCTGCCCGTACCACGCGTGGACCTACCGTCTCGACGGGACGTTGCAGGGCGCTCCCGGCTTCAGGCGCGTCGCCGGATTCGACCCGGCCGCCTTCGGGCTCCGGCAGCTGGACCTCCGCGAGTGGCACGGCTGGATCTTCGTCGACCGGACCGGCCGCGGCGGCTCGTTCGCCGAGCACGTCGGAGAGCTCGAGGCGATCGTGGCGCCGTACGACGCCGAGACCCTGGTTGCCCCTGTCTCGCACGACTACGACGTGGCGGCCAACTGGAAGGTCGTCGTGGAGAACTTCCAGGAGTGCTACCACTGCTCGATGATCCATCCCGAGCTGTGCCGGGTCAGCCCGCCCGAGAGCGGCGACAACATCGAGAAGGACGGCGACTGGGTCGGCGGCTGGATGGACCTGCGGGCGGGTGCGGAGACGATGTCCCTCGACGGGCGCAGCGGCGGGATGCCGCTGGCCCGGCTCGACGAGCACGAGCGACGCACCGTCATGTACGTCGCGGTGCTGCCCAACCTGCTGGTGAGCCTGCACCCGGACTACGTGATGTCGCACCTCCTCACGCCCCTGTCGCCGGACCTCACCCGGATCCGCTGCTCGTGGTCGTTCCCGCCGGACGTCGTGGCGGCCGACGGCTTCGACCCGTCGTACGCCGTGGACTTCTGGGACCTCACCAACCGGCAGGACTGGGCGGCCTGCGAGTCGGTGCAGCGGGGGATGCGGTCGCCGGGCTTCGAGCCCGGCCCGATGGCGCCGGCCGAGGACGGGGTGCACCACTTCGTCCGCTACGTCGCCCGGGCCTACCGGGGGTCGGGACCCGTCCGCGACGCCTGAGCCGGTCGACCGGCGGGCATCCAGTCGGTATCGTTGTCGACGAATATCGGATACACGCGTCCGGTAATCGGAATCGGCTGGAGGTTCGGCATGGCGCACTACCGACGGGTCGGCGAGGTCCCCCCGAAGCGGCACACCCAGTTCCGCAACGCCGAGGGGCAGCTCTACTACGAGGAGCTGATGGGCGAGGAGGGCTTCTCCTCCGACTCCGCGCTGCTCTACCACCGCGGCGTGCCGTCGGCGATCGTCGGCGCCGAGGTGTGGGAGCTCCCGGACCAGACCCGGACGCCGAACCACCCGTTGAAGCCACGGCACCTCAGGCTGCACACGCTGTTCGTCGGTGGCGAGGACGGCGACGCCGTCGAGGGCCGCCGGCTGGTGCTCGGCAACAACGACGTGCGCATCAGCTACGTGGTCACCGGCCTCGAGCCCTCGCCGTACTACCGCAACGCCATCGGCGACGAGTGCGTGTACGTCGAGTCGGGCGGCGGCACCGTCGAGACGGTCTTCGGCACCCTGCACTACCGCACCGGCGACTACGTCGTGATCCCGCGGGCCACCACGCACCGCTGGGTGCCCAACCAGAGCAGCCGGCTCTACGCGATCGAGGCGAACAGCCACATCGCGCCGCCGAAGCGCTACCTGTCGCGCTACGGCCAGCTCCTGGAGCACGCGCCGTACTGCGAGCGCGACCTGCACGGGCCCACCGAGCCGTTCCTGGTCGAGGGCGAGGACGTCGAGGTGCTGGTCAAGCACCGCACCAGCGCCGGCATCGTCGGCACCCGGATGACCTACGCGACGCACCCCTTCGACGTGGTCGGGTGGGACGGCTGCCTGTATCCCTACACGTTCAACATCGACGACTACATGCCGATCACCGGCAAGATCCACCAGCCGCCGCCGGTGCACCAGGTCTTCGAGGGCTGGAACTTCGTGATCTGCAACTTCCTGCCGCGCAAGGTGGACTACCACCCGCTGGCCGTGCCGGTGCCGTACTACCACTCCAACGTCGACAGCGACGAGGTCATGTTCTACGTCGGCGGCGACTACGAGGCCCGCAAGGGATCGGGCATCAACATCGGCTCGATCTCGCTGCACCCGGGTGGCCACGCGCACGGTCCGCAGCCGGCCGCGATCGAGGCGTCGCTCGGTGCGGAGTACTTCGACGAGTCCGCGGTCATGGTCGACACGTTCGCGCCGCTCGACCTGGGCGAGGCCGGGCTCGCGGCCGAGGACCCGGCGTACGCCTGGACCTGGGCGGGCCGCGGGCCCCAGGGATCGGCAGAGGGCGGCGAAGACCCGGCCGTCTTCTCCAACTCCTGACGGCGTCGGCGCCCCCGCTGTCGGTGGTCCGGGGCAGGATCGCCCCATGGAGCGGCACACCTTCACCGCCGAGATCTGGGCCTCGGAGTCGGTCGGCTCGTGGGCCTTCGTGACGCTGTCGCCGGAGGTGGACGAGGAGATCCGGCTCGGCAGCGGCCCGCCCACGGCGTTCGGGTCCGTGCGGGTGGAGGCGAGCGTCGGGGCCACGACCTGGCGGACGTCGGTGTTCCCCGACAAGGTGCGCGGCTACGTGCTGCCGGTCAAGACGGCCGTACGACGGGCCGAGGGCCTGGAGGTCGGGGACGACGTCACGGTCTCGCTGGTCGTCCTCGCGCGCTGACCTCTGGACCCGGGGCCGGGGCGCGGCACACTGGGAGCGTGAGCAACCCCGAGCGCCACCCGGACGAGATCACCTGCACCGCGGCTCCCGCCGCCACCGTCGAGGTGATGGTGCCCCGCGACGTGCCGCTGGGCGGGCCGCGCGCGATGCGGGTGCGCCGCACGCTGCCGCAGCGGCACCGGTCGCTGATCGGGGCGTGGTGCTTCGTCGACCACTACGGGCCGGACGACGTCATCGACACCGGCGGCATGAGCGTGGCGCCGCACCCGCACACCGGGCTGCAGACCGTGAGCTGGCTCTTCACCGGGGAGGTCGAGCACCGCGACAGCGCCGGCAACCACGCGATGGTGCGGCCCGGCGAGGTCAACCTGATGACGGCCGGCCGCGGGATCAGCCACTCCGAGGTCTCGACGCCGGACACCCGGGCCCTGCACGGCGCCCAGCTGTGGGTGGCGCTGCCGGACGGGGACCGGCACGTCGACCCCGGCTTCGCGCACCACGCTCCTGACCCGGTCACCGGCGAGGGCTGGGAGGCCCGGGTCTTCCTCGGGTCGCTCCTCGGCGACAGCTCGCCGGTCCCGACGTACACACCCCTGCTCGGGGCGGAGCTGCTGCTGGAGCCCGGCACGTCGCTCGACCTGGAGGTGGACGCCTCCTTCGAGCACGGCGTCCTGGTCGACACCGGCGTCCTCGCGGTGGGTGGCTCGGCGGTGGTCGAGCCCGTCGAGACCAAGCAGCACGAGCTCGCCTACGTCCCGCCCGGCAGCTCGACGCTGACCCTGAGGGCGTACGACGTGCCGGTGCGGCTGCTGCTCCTCGGTGGCCCGCCGTTCGGCGAGTCGATCGTGATGTGGTGGAACTTCGTCGGCCGCAGCCACGAGGAGATCGTGGCGTTCCGACAGGAGTGGCAGGGCCAGATCACCCGCAACGGCGCGGTGGTGGCCGACTCCCAGGACCTCGGCGACGGCCGCTTCGGCGTGGTCGTCGGCGACCACCTCCCGCCGATCCCCGCGCCGGCGCTGCCGAACGCGCGGCTCAAAGAACGCCGCTGAATCGGACGCTGGACTCAGATCGCCGACGGGTGCGTGGCGAGCGGGGTCACCGTGAGGTCCATGAACGGGAACAACGGCAGCCCGGACAGCAGGTCGTGCAGCTCGTCGTTGTCGGCCACGTCGAAGATGCTGACGTTGGCGTACTCCCCGGCGATACGCCACAGGTGCGGCCACTTGCCTGACCGCTGCAGCTCCTGGCTGTAGGCCTTCTCCTTGGCGAGGATGTCCGCCCGCTCGCCGGCATCCATCCCGGCGGGCAGACGGACGTCCATCCGCACGTGGAACAGCACCCGCTCAGCCCCGGACCGGGTCGAGGACGAAGCCGTACGCCACGGTGGCGCCGTCGCCGGTCGGCAACGGGTCGAGGATCAGCTCCGGCTTCACCGCCGAGGCGATGTCGTCGTCGTTGTGCTCGTCGCCCGGGAAGTAGAGCTGGGCGGTGAGCAGCTCGTGCCCGGGGGCGGACACCTTGACGTGCAGGTGGGCCGGACGCCAGGCGTGCCACCCGGCGGCGGCGATCAGCCTGCCGCAGGAGCCGTCGGTGGGGATCTGGTACGGCGCCGGCTGCACCGTGTGGATCTCGAAGGCTCCGTCCGCACCGACGGTGAACGAGCCGCGCAGGTTCCACTCGGGGATGTTCGGGGCGAACTGCGAGTAGAAGCCGTCGGCGTCGGCGTGCCACAGCTCGACGACGGCGCCGTCCAGCGGGGTGCCGTCGGTGGAGGTGACCGTGCCGGTCCACACCAGCGGGGTGCCGCCCTCGTCCTCGCGCATCGGCACCGAGCCGGTCGCGCCCTGCTCGGGAGCGTTCGGCACGTAGTACGGCCCCTCGATGGAGCCCTTGTTGCCCTCGCGGTGCTCGGTGGCGACGTCCTCCACGACGTGCTCGACCCACACGTCGAGGAACAGCGGCCACTCGCCGTCCTGGCCGACCTGGATCAGCCACGCCTTGAGGGCGTTGTACTCGTCGTAGGTGACCTTGTGCCTGCGGATCGTCTCGTGGACCGCGTCGAGCACCTCGCGGGCGAGCAGGTCGACCCGCTCCTTGGGGGTGTCCCGGACGGCGTCGTACGGCGACTTGTCGTGGATGAAGTGGTCGGTGGCGTTCGCCCCGGAGGCGGCTGCGGTCGCGGTGGACTCGAGGCTCTGGTCGGTGGTCATGGTGGTTCTCCCTGGTGGTTGTGAACTTTTCCGAGTGCTGGTGGGGGCGGCCGCCTCAGCGGTCCTGCCGGTAGTGCTCGAGCTTGTCGGCGTCGATCTCCACGCCGAGGCCGGAGCCGGGGCGGACGGCGAGCTCGCCGCCCCGGATCTCGAGGGGTTCGGTGAGCAGGTCGTCGCTCATGTCGAGGAAGTTCGAGAGCTCGCCGGCGCGGCGTGAGGTGAGCTCGAAGGCGGAGCCGAAGGCGACCGTGCACATCGAGCCGAGCTGGCCGTCGATCTGGTTGCCCATGACGACCTCGAGGCCCAGGCCCTCGCACAGGTGGTGGGTCCGACGCGACACGGTGAAGCCGGTGCGCGACACCTTGATGCTGACCGCCGTGGCCGATCCGCCGAGGATCTCGCGGGTGACGTCGGCGGGGGTCACCGCGCTCTCGTCGGCGATGAAGGGGACGGGGCACTGCTGGACCAGCCAGCGCCGCGACAGCACGTCGTCGGCCGGGCACAGCTCCTCGGCGAAGAGCAGCCCGAGGTCGGCCATCTCGGTCATCGCCTGCGCGGCCTCGGACGCCGACCAGCCGCGGTTGCCGTCGACGTACAGCTCGACGTCGTCGCCGAGGCCCTCGCGCAGCGCGCGGACCACGGCGGTGTCGAGCCGGTACGGGTGCCGCCCGACCTTGACCTTGAAGGTGGTGATCCCGTGGACCTCGCGCATCCGCGTCGCCTCGGCGACCATCGCCGCGGGTTCGTCGAAGCCGAGCATGTGCGAGACCCGCATCCGGTCGGTCCAGCCGCCGAGCAGGGTGCTGACCGGCTGGTCGACGCTCTTGCCGAGGGCGTCCCAGACCGCCATGTCGAGCGCCGACTTGGCCGCGGGGTTGCCCACCGTGCGGCCCAGACGGGCGTGCATGGTCTCCCGCTCCCACAGGGTCAGCCCGACGACGGCGGGGGCGAAGATGCCCTCGACGACGGAGATGACGCTGCCCTGGGTCTCGCCGTACGTGAAGGGGCGCGGCGGCGCGTCGGCCACCCCCACGACGCCGTCGTCGGTGTGCACGCGCACCAGCACGTGCTCGGCCGCGTGCACCTCGCCGCTCGCGAAGCGCAGCGGCTTGCGGTAGGGGATCGAGTAGGGGATCGCCTCGACCCGGCTGATCTTCATCGGGGCACCTCGCTGGGCTCGGGGTGGGGGTCCTCGAAGAGGTCGTCCGCCTCCAGGACCTCGAGGACGGACGCGACCAGGGGCGAGGCGTCCTCCGAGCGCCAGGCCAGCGCCAGCTCGGTGGCGGCGGTGCCCGGCACGTCGCGGAAGACGACGCCCCGCAACGGCGACGCCTGCACGGACTCGGGGACCAGGGCGACCCCGAGGCTCGCCGCCACGAGCGCCAGCAGCACCGCGGTGCCCGGTGCCTCGTGCTCGCGGTGCGGGGTGAACCCGGCGTCGCGGCAGCTGCGCAGCACCGCCTCGTTGACCGCCGAGTGCGAGTCGGCGTACATCACGAAGGGCTCGGCGCGCAGGTCGGCCATCGCCAGCTCCGGTTCCTCGACGAGCCGGTGGTCGGCGGGCAGCGCCAGCACCAGCCGCTCGCGGATGATCGTGCGGGTGGTGAGCCCGTCGCCGGAGACCGGCGGTCGCAGGACGCCGAGGTCGAGCCGGCCGTCGCCGAGGCCCTCGACCTGGGCCGGGGTCAGCAGGTCCGCGTGGATCTCCAGGGCGACCCCGGGGAGCTCGCGCTTGATCAGGCGGGCGATGCGGGGCAGCTGGGTGAACGCGGCGGTGCCGGTGAACGCGATCCGCACCAGGCCGAGCCGGCCGTCGGCGATCCGGCGTACGCCGCGCACGCTGTCGTCGATCGAGCCCAGCACCCGCTGGGCCTCGCGGAAGAGGAACTCGCCGGCGGGAGTCAGCTGGACCTGGCGGGTGGTGCGGGTGAACAGCGAGACGCCGAGCTCGGCCTCGAGCTGGCGCACCGACTGCGACAGCGCCGGCTGGGCGAGGTGGAGGCGCTCGGCGGCGCGGCCGAAGTGGCGCGTCTCGGCCACGGCGGCGAAGTAGCGCAGGTGGCGCAGCTCCATGTCCGTCCCTCTCGTCGGTGCTGGTGTGGTGGCTGTGGCGGCGGTCACGACTGCCGCCGATTCATCGACGGTAGGTCTGGATATTCAGAGAGCACAAGGACGAAAAATGGGCGCATTGATAAGCGCCAGTGATTGATGACCCAAGCCATTCGTCGAGCCGACGACATCCGGGGCCGCTGGGACCGTGAAACGGATGACCATGTTTCGGTGATGTGCCGGTGGCGCGGTGGGCGGAACAGTGGGTCCATGAGCGACGCGCAGGACATCTCCCTCGACTTCACCGGCCTGAAGGCCACGTTCCTCAACTGCACCCTCAAGCGCAGCCCCGAGCCCAGCCACACCCAGGGCCTGGTCGACGCCAGCGCCGCGATCATGCGCAAGCACGGCGTCGAGGTGGACGAGCTGCGCGTGATCGACCACGACATCGCCACGGGCGTCTATCCCGACATGCGCGAGCACGGCTGGGAGAGCGACGCGTGGCCGGAGATCTACCCCGGCATCCTGGACAGCCAGATCCTGGTGGTCGCCGGGCCGATCTGGCTGGGCGACAACTCCAGCGTGACCAAGAAGGTCATCGAGCGGATCTACTCGCTCAGCAGCCTGCTCAACGACAAGGGGCAGTACCTCTTCTACGGCCGGGTGGCCGGCTGCCTGATCACGGGGAACGAGGACGGGATCAAGCACTGCGCGCAGAACGTCCTCTACAGCCTCCAGCACGTCGGCTACACGATCCCGCCGAACGCCGACGCCGGCTGGATCGGCGAGGCCGGCCCCGGCCCGTCGTACCTCGACCCCGGGAGCGGCGGCCCGGAGAACGACTTCACCAACCGCAACACCACGTTCATGACCTGGAACCTGATGCACCTCGCCCGGATGCTCACCGAGGCCGGGGGAGTGCCCGGCTACGGCAACCAGCGCTCGGAGTGGAACGCCGGCACCCGCTTCGACTGGGAGAACCCGGAGTACCGCTCCTGACCGCGCGGGACGTCATGCGGATCGTGGCCCTGGGCCGCGATCCGCACGACGTCCGACGACGGCGTCAGGCGGTGAGGAGCGGGCGGCGGCCCGTGTAGGCCACCAGCTTCTCCATCGGGGAGGCGTCGGCGGGCGCCTCCACCTCGGGCGCGAACGAGTCGCCGCCGGCGCGGGCGCCCGGCACGACCTGCTCGGCGAGGCCCAGGACGTACGTCGCGAGCTCGTCGGAGACGGTCAGCTTCTGGCCGCTGGCCTGGGCGAAGTCCCACGCGTGCAGCAGGAACTCGATGGACAGGATGTTCACGGCCAGGGCCGCCGGGAAGTCGCCGCCACCGGGGCCGGGGACGACACCCTCGAGGCCACGCGCGCGCCATGCGGTGATCGCCTGGTCGGCCATGACGGCGATGCGGTTCTCCAGGGAGCCCTCCTCGGGGTTCACGACCTCGGCGCCGGCCATCCGACCGAGGCCGGTCAGCGAGCCGAAGAGGTGCTCGGCCAGGGCGTGGCTGTCGTACTCCGAGCACGGCGTGGCCTTGGTGCGGTCCTCGTCGGTGAGGTTGCGCAGCACGGGCTGGAGGACGGCCAGCGTGGCCTCGGCGCTGACCAGCTGGTCGAGGTTCTCGGGAGCGGCCGCCCACTCGTCCGGACCCGCGTCGCCGGTCGCGGCAGCCTGCTCGAGGCGGCCCAGGAAGTGGTTCCAGCCCTCGGCGTGGCCGACCTCCTGCTCAGCGGTGAGGCCCTCGTGGACGAGGGTCACGCTCGTGCCGCCCGCGGTGGGCTCGAGGGTGATGGTGACGACGGAGGAGTCGGGGGCGAGGTCGGCGCTGCCGTCCCAGCCCCAGCCGAACACGACCCGCTTCCCGGGCTCGACCTCGCGGAAGGTCCCGGACGCGAGGTGACCGGGGGTGACGGTCCACCGGTAGTCACCGCCGGCACGCAGGTCCACCCGCGCGGAGACGGTCTGCCAGCGGCGCAGGCGCTCCGGCTCGGTGATCAGGGCGAAGGCCGCGTCGACGTCGACGGGCAGCTGGACGGTCTTGGTGAACGTCATCGTTCTCTCTCGTTCCGTTGGGGTTGCAGGGCGTGTGCATCGGCGACGAGCAGGTCGAGCTCATCGGTCCAGAACCGGTCGATCTCGGCCTGGAGCTGTCGCAGACCGGACGGACGGACCCGGTAGATCCGCTGCCGTCCGACCTTCTCCGCGTCCACCAGACCGACCTCCGCCAGCAGCAGCAGGTGCTGGGAGATGGCAGACCGGGTGACGGTGAACTCCGCGGCGATCTCGCTGACGGTGCGCGGGTGCGACGCCAGCAGCTGCAGGATGCGTCGCCTTGTCGGCTCGGCTGCAGCGGAGAGGGCGTCGGTCACGTGAATACGTTAGCCGTTACTAACGCATTTGGGCAAATGGGTCCCCTGAGGACTGGCCTGTGGAAGGCGTGACGTCAGGCGGGTCGTGGGCCGCAGCCCGCGATCCGCCTGACACGTCCCCGCGGTCAGGGGCGGCGCGCGGTGATGATCCAGACCGCCGAGGGGTAGACCACGCCCTCGTCGGCCACGTGGGCATCCACGCTGGCGCGCAGCGACGCGAGGGCGCGCTCCCGAGACTCGGGATCGAGGTCCCGGAGCAGGAAGCGGGCGGGGCCCTGGCGACTGAGGAAGCCGAAGGCGTCCTCGGCGCTCGGGCCGAACCACATCGGCTCCTCGACGCCCGTGAACACGACGTCGTCCCACCCTGCTGCCGTCAGCACCGAGCGACCGTGTGCCGGGTCGGCGAAGCAGAACGGCCCCGGCGCGCCGGGAGGCGGGTCCGGCAGGTCGCGGCCCGCGGCGAGGGACGTCGCGCAGCTCGCGGATCCAGTCGTTGCGGTCGATGCCCTGCCAGACCAGCAGCGCCAGCCGGCCTCCCGGCCGCAGCGCGCGGCGGATGTTGGCGAACGCCGCGACGGCGTCGCCGAAGAACATGGTGCCGGTGCGGCTGATGGCGAGGTCGAAGCTCGCCGGGGCGAACGGATGGACCTGGGCGTCGGCCTGGAGGAAGTCCGCGTTGGCCAGGCCCGCCTCGGCGGCCCGGCGGCGGGCCTGGTCGAGCATCCGCGTCGACAGGTCGACGCCGAGCGCCCGGCCGTGCGGAGCCAGGGCCGCCGCGTCGCGGGTCGTCTCGCCGTTGCCGCAGCCGACGTCGAGGACGTGGTCGCCGGGCTGGACGTCCGCGGCATCGAGGAAGGCCTGTCGGTAGTGGTGGAGGCTGTGGTCGAAGACGTGCTCCTCCTCGGCCCAGAAGTCGCCGTCGGAGCCGTCCCAGGCCCGGAGGGCGTCGGCGTTGGTCGGGTCGACCGTGATCGCGTGCGAGGTCCTCACTGTGCTCACCACTCTCGAGCCCCCGCTTGCTACACTCCCATTGGGATAGTCTTTACTCCCGAAGGGAGTGTCATGTCAAGGGTCGCCCGGCTCACGTCCACGTCGTACGCCGTCCTCGGGCTGCTCGCGGTCCGGCCCTGGACCACGCACGAGCTGGTGCAGCAGGTCGAGCTGAGCCTGCGCCGGATCTGGCCGCGGGCGCAGAGCAAGCTCTACGAGGAGCCGAAGAAGCTGGTCGCGCACGGCTTCGCGCACGCCGAGGACGACTCCGTGGGCCGGCGGCGGCGCACCCGCTACACGATCACGCCGGAGGGACGGGCGTCACTGGCCGGCTGGCTGCGCGACCCGGCGCAGGGTCCGGTGCTCGAGTCCGAGCAGCTGCTGAAGATCCACTTCGCCGACAGCGGCAGCAGGGCCGACGTGCTGGCCCACCTCGAGGGGATGCTGGCCTGGGCCCGGGCGGAGAACGAGGAGAACCTCGCGACCGCCCGCGCCTACCTCGCCGGCGCCGGAGGCTTCCCGCAGCGGGCCGCGCTCAACCAGCTGGTGGGCCGGTTCCTCACCGAGCACTACGCGATGGTGGCGCGCTGGGCGGAGTGGGCGATCGGCGTCGTGGAGGCCTGGCCCGACGACGTCCTCGAGGCGCCCTTCGACCCGGCCGTGCAGGAGGAGGCGGTCCGGCTGGCCGAGCAGACGGCGGCCACCGGGACGGTCCGCTGACGGGGTCGGCTCCCGATGCTGGCTGGCGGGGCCGGCTGTCGGAACCGGATGACAGGATGCGGCGCATGGGACCCGTGACCGGTGACGACGGCATCGACCGCTGCCCGTGGGCCGGCGGCCCCGGGGTGATGCGCGACTACCACGACCACGAGTGGGGCAGCCGGGTCCACGGCGAGGCGGCGTACCTCGAGCGGCTGACCCTGGAGGCGTTCCAGTCCGGGCTGTCGTGGTCGACGATCCTCAACAAGCGCGAGGCGTTCCGCGAGGTCTTCGCCGGGTTCGACGCCGACGCCGTCGCGAAGTACGACGAGGACGACGCCGCCCGGCTGATGGACGATCCCCGCATCGTGCGCAACCGGCTGAAGATCGCGGCCGCGATCACCAACGCCCGCGCCACGGTGGCGCTGCGCGAGCAGGAGGGGCTCGAGGCGCTGGTGCTCTCCTTCCGCCCCGAGCAGCCGCCGGCGCCGGCGACCACCGAGGAGATGGGCACCACCTCCCCGGAGTCGAAGGCGCTGTCGAAGGAGCTCAAGAAGCGCGGGTTCGCGTTCGTGGGGCCGACCACGATGTTCGCGCTGATGGAGGCGATCGGGGTCTTCGACCCGCACCTGGTCGGCTGCCACCGCAGGGGTGCGGGGACAATGCAGGCGTGAGCATCCCGCCCGTCCCGCCCCGTCGCAAGCACCTGATGGACCCGGCCAACCCGCGGCCGGCGGCGACGCGCCAGTCGATGAGCATGTCCTCGGTGCAGCGCTGGGTGATGTCCGCGCTGGCCGTGACCACCATCGGACACTTCGCGGCCGGGCTGGTGATCGCGGCCGTCTTCCTGGACCGCGGCACCGGCTCCCAGGTCGGCCTGGACGTGATCGCCGGCGTGGTCGGCGTGCTGGGCGTCGCCGCCGGCTTCATGATCCACCAGAAGAATCCGCTCACGCCGTGGCTGGTGCTGGGGCTCCTCCCCGCGGCGGTCGGGCTCTACTTCATCCTCTGACGGCTGCTCCCGGACTCAGCCGAGCGCGGCGGCTTCCGCTGCGAGCTGCTCGACCCGCGCCCAGTCGCCGGTCGCGAGCGCGTCCTTCGGCGTCAGCCACGAGCCGCCGACGCAGCCGACGTTCGGCAGCGCGAGGTACGACGCCGCCGACGCCGCGGTGATCCCGCCGGTCGGGCAGAACCGGGCAGCCGGGACCGGCGAGGCGATGGAGGACAGGAACCCCGTCCCGCCGGACGCCTCGGCCGGGAAGAACTTCATCTCGGTGAGCCCCGTCTCGAGGACGGCGAGGACCTCGGAGACGGTGGCCGTGCCGGGCAGGAACGGCAGCCCGGTGTCGGTCATGCCCGCCAGCAGCGACGGGGTCGCGCCGGGGGAGACGAGGAACTGCGCCCCGGCGTCCTTCGCCTCCTTGGCCTGACCCGGCGTCAGGACGGTGCCGGCACCCACGAGGATCTCGGGCACCTCGTCGGCGATGGCCCGGATCGCGTCCAGCGCGACCGGGGTCCGCAGGGTCAGCTCGATGACCGGCAGCCCGCCGGCCACCAGGGCCCGGGCGACGGGCACGGCCTGGGCCAGGTCGTCGACGACGACGACCGGCACCACCGGGACGCGGTCGAGCAGGGAGCTCTCAGACGGTGACAACGGAGACCTCCTGCGGCGGGACCGGAACGCCGGGGAACACGCTGGCGCCGGTGTCGGCCGAGCCGACGGTGGCCCGGAAGGCGGCGAACAGCTCGCGGCCGGTCCCGGTCCACTCCGGTCCCTGCGGGGCGCGACCGGTGGCCGGGCGGTCGCTCAGCTCGGCCCGGTCGACGTGCAGGTCGAGGAGCCCGGCGTTCGCGTCGACGGTGATCTCGTCCCCGTCGTGCACCCGGGCGAGCGGGCCGCCGAGCGCGGCCTCCGGGGTGACGTGGATGGCCGCGGGCACCTTGCCCGAGGCGCCGGACATGCGGCCGTCGGTCACGATCGCGACCCTCTGGCCGCGGTCCTGCAGCACGCCGAGGGCGGGGGTGAGCTTGTGCAGCTCGGGCATCCCGTTCGCGGCAGGCCCCTGGTAGCGGATCACGGCGACGAAGTCGCGGCCGTCGAGCTCGCCGTCACCGAAGGCCCGGAGGAGCTCGTCCTGGTGGTCGAAGACCAGGGCCGGGGCGGTGACGACCCGGTGCTCGGGCTTCACTGCGGAGGTCTTGATGACGGCGCGGCCCAGTGGTCCGGACAGCAGCTTCAGGCCGCCGTCGGGGGTGAACGGGTCGTCGGCCGGGCGGAGGACCGTGGTGTCGAGGGAGGCCTTCGGGCCCTCCTCCCAGGTCACCTCCTCGCCGCGCAGCCGCGGCTCGGTCGTGTAGCGCCACAGCCCGTGGCCGGCGACCGTGCGGACGTCGTCGTGCAGCAGGCCGTTGCGCAGCAGCGTGTGCACGAGGAACGCGATCCCGCCGGCGGCGTGGAAGTGGTTCACGTCCGCCTCGCCGTTGGGGTAGATCTTCGCCAGGCTCGGCACCACCGCGGACAGGTCGGACAGGTCGTCCCAGGTCAGCGTGATCCCCGCGGCCCGCGCGATCGCGACCAGGTGCAGGGTGTGGTTGGTCGAGCCGCCGCTGGCGAGCAGCGCGACGCAGGCGTTGACGATCGCCTTCTCGTCGACGATCTCGCCGATCGGGGTGTTCTCGCCGCCCTGGCGGGTCAGCTCGGTGACCCGGGCGCCGGCCGCGCGGGTCAGCGCCTCGCGCAGCGGGGTGCCGGGGTTCACGAACGAGGACCCGGGCAGGTGCAGCCCGAGCACCTCCATCAGCAGCTGGTTGGAGTTCGCGGTGCCGTAGAAGGTGCAGGTGCCCGCCGAGTGGTACGACGCGGCCTCGGCCTCGAGCAGCTCGTCGCGGCCGACCTTGCCCTCGGCGTACAGCTGGCGGACCTTGGCCTTCTCGCCGTTCGGCAGGCCCGACTCCATCGGGCCGGCGGGCACGAAGACGGTCGGCAGGTGGCCGAAGGAGAGCGCCCCGATCAGCAGGCCCGGGACGATCTTGTCGCAGACGCCGAGCATCAGCGCACCGTCGAACATGTCGTGGGACAGCGCGATCGCGGTCGACATCGCGATCACGTCGCGGCTGTAGAGGGAGAGCTGCATGCCGTCGCGGCCCTGGGTGATGCCGTCGCACATGGCCGGGACGCCGCCGGCGAACTGCGCGATGCCGCCGGCCCGGATGACGGCCTGCTTGAGCTCGCGCGGGTAGGTCTCGAACGGCTGGTGCGCCGAGAGCATGTCGTTGTAGGCCGACACGATCGCGACGTTCGGCTTGGTGCGGCCGCGCAGCGCCTGCTTGGCGGGCGCGTCCGAGGCGGCGAAGCCGTGGGCCAGGTTGGCGCAGGCGAGCCGGCCGCGGGCGGGGCCGCGGTCACCGGCGGCCCGGATCCGGTCGAGGTACGCCGTGCGGCCGGGCGCGCTGCGCTCGACGATGCGCGCGGTCACCTCGGCGACGACGGGGTGGAGGGGAGTGGTCACTGGTCAGACTCCTGCCAGGATCGGCCGTCCCGCTCGAGGAGCGTGGTGGCGGCGATGGGCCCGCTCGTGCCGGCCGGGTAGCGCAGCGGCTGGTCGGGCGACGTTGCCCAGCGGGTGAGGATCGGCTCCACCCACGTCCACGCCGCCTCGACCTCGTCGCGGCGCATGAACAGGGTGGGGTTGCCCTTGATGACGTCCATCAGCAGACGCTCGTAGGCGTCGGGGAGGCGCTGCTCGAACGTCGTCGCGTAGCTCAGGTCCAGCGACACCGGGCGCAGCCGGATCCCGCCGGGGCCCGGCTCCTTGGCGGTCAGGTGCAGGCGCATGCCCTCGTCGGGCTGCACCTGGATGTGCAGCCGGTTCGGCTCGGTGACGCCCTCGCTGTTCGGGAACATGTGGTGCGGCGGCGCCTTGAAGACCACGACGATCTCCGAGGCCCGGCGGTCCATCCGCTTCCCGGTGCGCAGGTAGAACGGCACGCCGGCCCAGCGCCAGTTCTGCACCTCGGTCCTGAGCGCGACGAAGGTCTCGGTGCGACTGCCCGCGTGCCCGAGGTCGTCGGTGTACGACGCCACCGGCTCCCCGCCGACGAGCCCGGCGGTGTAGCGGCCGCGGACCGTGTGGAGGTCGACGTCGGCGGGCGCCATGGGCTTGAGGGCCTGGAGCACCTTCAGCTTCTCGTCGCGGACGGTCTCGCGACCGACGTGCGAGGGCGGCTCCATGGCCACCAGGCAGAGCAGCTGGAGCAGGTGGTTCTGGACCATGTCGCGCAGGGCGCCGGCGTGGTCGTAGTAGCCGCCCCGGTCGCCGACGCCGAGCGACTCGGCCACGGTGATCTGCACGTGGTCGACCCAGCGGGAGTTCCACAGCGGCTCGAGGAAGGCGTTGGCGAAGCGCGTGACCAGGAGGTTCTGGACGCTCTCCTTGCCGAGGTAGTGGTCGATCCGGAAGATCTGCGACTCGTCGAAGACGTGGCCGACCGCGTCGTTGACGGCCTGCGCGGAGGCGAGGTCGTGGCCGATCGGCTTCTCCAGCACGACCCGGGCACGCTCGTCGACGACACCGATCTCGTCGAGGCGGCGGCTGATCGCGCCGAACAGTGAAGGGGCGACCGCCAGGTAGAACACCCGCACCGTCTGCTCGGCGCGCGGCCGGTCCTTGAGCAGTGCGTGGAAGCGGTGCCAGTGGTCGGGCTGCTCGGCGTCGAGCATCAGGTGGCGCAGCCGGCCCAGGAACCGGTCCAGGGTGGCGGTGTCGAGGTCGCCGGGCGCCACGTGCGTGGTCAGCGCGGCGCGGACCTCCTCGCGCCAGCCCTCGTCGTCCAGCACGGAGCGGGACACCCCCAGGATGCGGGCGTCGTCGGGCAGCTGGCCCTCGAGGTCGCGGTGGAACAGCGCCGGCAGGAGCTTGCGCAGCGCCAGGTCTCCTGTGCCGCCGAAGACGGTGAAGTCACACGACTCGGGCAGCGTGTGAGCGGTGGCGGTCTGGTCCATGCGCACCACGGTAGGGAGAAGTTTGGATCGATACAAGCAGTACTAAGGTATTTTTGAGATCAAAGTCGTGAATACTGTGTGACCGTGAGGAGGGACATGAGCGAGACGATGCGAGAGTCGGCCGCGCCGGCGACCGCGGGGGAGCTGCTGGAGCTGGTGCGCACGGGTCGGGCCGCCACCCGGTCGGACCTGCGGCGGCTGACCGGGCTGTCCCGGACCGCGGTCGTCAGCCGCGTCTCCGCGCTCACCGAGGCGGGGCTGCTGCTGCTCGGGGAGGAGCTCGCCTCGACCGGGGGCCGGCCGCCCGGCGCGCTGGTCTTCAACAAGGACGCAGGTGTGGTCGTCGCGGTCGCCGTGGGCCGGTCGCGCACCCAGCTGGGTGTCTACGACCTCGAGGGCACCGAGCTCGTCTCGCACTCCGGTGACCACGAGGTCGGGGCGGGGCCCGACGAGCTGATGCCGGCGGTGGCCGAGCGCCTGGCCGAGCTGCTGCAGGGGATCGAGCCTCCGGTCGCCGGCATCGGCCTCAGCCTCCCCGGCACGGTCGACGTCGCCCGCGGGCTGAGCATCGACTCGCCGGTCATGGCCGGCTGGGACGGCGTCGAGCTGGCGCCGTACCTCCAGGACGTCGCGCGGGCTCCGCTGTTCGTGGGCAACGACGCCGACGTCCTGGCGCGCGCCGAGCTGCTCGGCCGGTCCGGCGAGCTCGCCGACGCCCTCGTCGTGAAGGCGTCCACCGGTCTGGGCCTGGGCATCATCGCCGACGGGCGGGTGCTCTCCGGCCACGTCGGCGCGGCCGGCGAGATCGGGCACACCCGCATCGAGGCGGCGGACGCGCTGCCGTGCCGCTGCGGGGCGACCGGCTGCCTGGAGACGGTGGCCGGCGGCTGGGCGCTGGTCGGCCGTCTCGCCGAGCACGGCCACGAGGTCGGGCACGTGCGGGACCTCGTCGCGCTGGCGCTCCGGGGCGACGCCACCGCCCGGGCCCTGCTGCGGGACAGCGGCCGCCACCTCGGCGAGCTGCTCGCGGTGGCCGTGAACCTGCTCAACCCGCAGGCCGTCGTGCTCGGCGGCGACATGGCCGCGGCGTTCGACACCTACGCGGCCGGCGTGCGCGAGAGCATCTACGCCCGGGCGGCCGCGCTCGCCACCCGCGACCTGCAGATCCTGCCGGCCACCCACGGCGACCGCTCGGGTCTGGTCGGGTGCGCGGCCCTCGCCCTGGACCACGTCCTGGCGCCGGCCGCGGTCGATGCCCGGCTGGTGACACAGGCGGCCCGGGTGGCCGAGGACGCGCTGCGATGATGCCCGCGTGATCAACGCAGTGCGCGACGAGCGGGCGCGCGGTCTCGCGCTCGGTGCGGTCTCCCACGGCATCGGCACCTCCCGGGCCCTGCTGGAGGACGAGACCGAGGGTGCCTTCGCCGGGCTCTCGATGGGGTTGACCGCGCTGGCCACCAGCATCCTGCTGCCCCTGCTCCTGGCCCTGCTTCTCTGATTAGGTTGTCGCCATGACACGCGTGCACGCCTTCGGTGACGACGTCCTCGGTGAGCTCGACGCCGTGGGCCTGGCGGCCCGGATCCAGTCCCGCGCCGTCTCCGTCGCCGAGGTGGTCGAGGCGGCGATCGCGCGCGCGGAGCGGGTGAACCCGGCGCTGAACGCGATCGCCCACCCCGCCTACGAGCGGGCCCGGGACGAGGCGCGCAGCCCGCGCGGCGGTTTCTTCGCCGGGGTCCCGAGCTTCCTCAAGGACAACGTCGACGTCGCCGGCATGCCGACCCACCACGGCACCGACGCCTTCACCTCCCGGCCCCGGCACCACGACGGCGACTTCGCCCGGATGTTCCTGGCCACCGGGCTGGTGCCGCTCGGCAAGACCCGGCTCTCCGAGTTCGGCTTCAGCGCCTCGGCCGAGCACCCCCGGCTCGGTGCGGTCCGCTGCCCCTGGGACACCGACCGCTCGGCGGGCGCCTCGTCGGCCGGGTCGGCGGCCCTGGTCGCCGCGGGCGCGGTGCCGATCGCGCACGCCAACGACGGCGGCGGCTCGATCCGGATCCCGGCGGCGGTCAACGGCCTGGTCGGCCTCAAGCCGACCCGGGACCGTCTCGCCCAGGACAAGTTCATGCGGGACATGCCGGTGCGGATCGTCTCCGACGGTGTCGTCACCCGCTCGGTGCGGGACACCGCGGCCTTCTACCGGGAGGCCGAGAAGGTCTACCGGGAGCTCCGGCTCCCACCCGTCGGCGACATCACCCGCCCCGGACGCGCCCGGCTGCGGGTCGCCGTGATCACCAGCGGGGTGGGTGTCGACGCCTCGCCCGAGGTCGCGGACCTCACGCTCAAGACCGCGCGGCTGCTCGAGGAGCTCGGCCACCGGGTGGAGCCCGCGAGCGCGCCCGTCGCCGGCTCGTTCCCCGACGACTTCCTCCTGTACTGGTCGCTGCTGGCGCTCGCGCTCGTGCGCACCGGGAAGCGCCGCCACGGGCGCAGCTGGGACCCCGAGCGCCTGGACAACCTCACCCTCGGCCTGGCCCGGAACGCGCGCCGCAACCTGCACCGCGTGCCGCTCGCGATCACCCGGCTCAAGCGCTCGCGCCGGCTCACGGCGGAGTTCTTCGGCTCGTACGACGTGGTGCTCACGCCGACGCTCGCGACCGAGACGCCGCTGGTGGGACACCTCGACCCGACGCAGGACTACGACACGATCATGGAGCGGCTGCTCGGCTGGGTGGCCTTCACCCCGCTGCAGAACGCCAGCGGCGACCCGGCCATCTCGCTGCCGCTCGCGACCACCGCCTCGGGTCTGCCGCAGGGGATGATGTTCGGCGCGGCCGCCGGTCGCGAGGCCACGCTCCTCGAGCTCGCCTACGAGCTCGAGGAGGCCCGTCCCTGGGCCCGCATCCAGGCCTGACCCGCCGGGTCGGCGCAGCTGTCCCGTCAGCGCGGCGCGACGAGCAACGCCTGCGACGAGCGGGCGACCAGGCCGGTCTCGTCGGAGATCGCCGCGGTCGCGACGCCCACCGCGCCCGAGCTCAGGGTGGTCTCGGCGGCCAGGCACACCCAGTCGCCCACGGGCGGGCGCAGCACGTGCACGGTCAGCTCGGTGTTGAGGAACGCCCATCGGCGTACGTCGAGGGCCGCGCTCACCCCGGAGGCCGAGTCGGCGCAGGCCAGCAGCCGCTGCACCGGCGACAGCGGCTCGCCCTCGACCAGCGCCGGCGGCCGCATCCACACCACCCCCGGCCCGGGGGTCTCGACCGAGCCGGACACCCACCGCCACTCGACGGCGTCGAGGTAGCCGCCGTGCCAGGCGGTCGGGCGCTCGTGGTGCGCGCCGTCGGCCGGACCGTGCTCCGGCGGCTTCGGCTGCTCCGGCCCCTGGTCGGAGGCGGGGAACAGCCAGGCCCGCGCCGAGGCGACCACGCGGCCGCGCGCCACGTCGTACAGCTCGGCGCCGACCAGCTGCACCGAGCGGCCGGGCCGCAGCACGGTCGCCGTCGTCGCGAGCCGGCCCACCGGAACCGGCCCGTGGAGCTCCATCGTGAACCGGCCGATGACGCCGTCCGAGACGCGTTCGAGAGCCCGTGCCAGGAGCGCCGCCGGAGGCCCGCCGTGCTGGGCCTCGGGGGTCCACGGACCGGCCGTTGCGGGCAGCGAATCGAAGGTCTCGCGACCGTCCTCGGAGGCGTCCAGCAGCCGGTAGAAACAGGGGTGTTGAGCCGATTTTTCGATCACGTGTCTCCCTGTGTATTGTTCTCGCTCGTTGCCCCTTTAGCTCAGTCGGCAGAGCGTCTCCATGGTAAGGAGAAGGTCTACGGTTCGATTCCGTAAAGGGGCTCTGGGTGTGGGATTGCGGCGGCCAGTATTCTGGTCGGCGCACCCTGTCCCGGTGGCGGGGTAGCTCAGGTGGTTAGAGCACACGGCTCATAATCGTGGTGTCGCGGGTTCGAGTCCCGCCCCCGCTACTCAGTTCGACCCTAGACCAGCAACAAAAGGACTTCCCGTGGCCAGCAAGAGCTCCGACGTTCGCCCCAAGATCACGCTCGCGTGCGTGGACTGCAAGGAGCGCAACTACATCACCAAGAAGAACCGTCGCAACGACCCCGACCGGCTCGAGCTGGCCAAGTTCTGCCCCCGTTGCCGCAAGCACACCGCTCACCGCGAGACCCGCTGAGCGCGTCTGCACCACAGTCCTCCGTGGACCCGCCCGAGTGAATCGGGCGGGTCTACGTCTATTTTGGAGCCCATGCCAGTCGACCAGTCGCTCGTCGGTCGGGAGTTCCCGCCGACCAGGCCGTATCCCGTCTCCGTCGAGCAGGTCCGCGAGTTCGTCGCCGCGACCGGCGGGGAGTACGACGGCGGCCCGGTGCCGGCGACGTTCCCGATCGTGCTGGCCTTCGACGCGATGAACGCGTTCCTCGAGGCCGAGTCCATCGACCTGTTCCGGATCGTGCACGGCGAGCAGAAGTTCCGCTACGAGCGCCCGGTCGTCCCCGGTGACGTGCTGACCGCGACGCTGACCGTCGCCAGCCTGCGCCAGATCGGCGGCAACGACATCATCGGCACGGCCAGCGAGATCACCGACGCCGACGGCTCGCTCGTCTGCACCACCAGCGCGACGCTGGTCCACCGGGGGGCCGACGCATGAGCCTCCCTACGCAGGTCTTCACGATCACCCGCGCCGACCTGGTCGCGTACGCCGGTGCGAGCGGTGACCACAACCCGATCCACCAGGACGAGTCGGTGGCCCGCAGCGTCGGGCTCCCCGGCGTGATCGCCCACGGCATGTACACGATGGCGCTGGCCGCTCGCGCGGTCGAGGCGTGGTTCCCGGGCGCCGAGGTGGTCAGCTTCGGCTGCAAGTTCACCAACCCGGTGGTGGTGCCGGCCGACGGTGGCGTCGACGTGGAGGTGGCCGGCGAGGCCAAGCCCGGCGAGGACGGGCTGACCACCGTGGCCCTCACCGTCACCTGCGGCGGCCAGAAGGTGCTCGGCATGCCCAAGGCAGTCGTGCGTGTCTGAGCAGCTGCGCGACCACACCACGCTCCGCCTCGGCGGCCCCGCCCGCGACTTCGTCACCGCCAGGACCGAGGCCGAGCTCGTCGAGGCGGTACGCCGTGCCGACGAGGCCGGCGAGCCCGTCCTGGTGCTGGGCGGCGGCAGCAACCTGGTGGTCTCCGACGAGGGCTTCGACGGCACGGTCGTGAAGGTCGCGACCCGCGGCATCGAGCCCGACGTGGAGGACGCCCCTGCTGATGGGCAGAGCTCCTGCGGCGGGGTGATGGTCACCGTGGCCGCGGGGGAGACCTGGGACGACCTGGTGGCCCGGGCCGTCGCCTCGCAGTGGGTGGGTATCGAGGCCCTCTCCGGCATCCCCGGATCCGTCGGCGCGACCCCGATCCAGAACGTCGGCGCCTACGGCCAGGAGGTCGCCCAGACCATCGCGTCGGTGCGGGTCTGGGACCGGACCCTCAAGGGCATCCGCACCTTCGCCAACGCCGACTGCGGCTTCGGCTACCGGCACAGCCGGTTCAAGGCCGACCCGGGCCGGCACCTGGTGCTCGACGTGACCTTCCAGTTCCGCCAGGGCACCCTCGGCGCGCCCGCGACGTACGCCGAGCTGGTCCGCACCCTCGGCGTCGAGAACGGTGGACGCGCGCCGCTGCAGGACGTCCGCGAGGCCGTGCTGTCGCTGCGCCGGGGCAAGGGCATGGTGCTCGACGCCTCCGACCACGACACGTGGAGCGCCGGGTCGTTCTTCACCAACCCCGTCGTCGAGCCCGACGTGGTCCCCGAGGGCGCGCCGGCCTGGCCGCAGCCCGACGGCGCCGTCAAGACGAGCGCGGCCTGGCTGATCGAGCACGCCGGCTTCGGCAAGGGCCACGGCAACGAGCTCGCGAGCCTGTCCACCAAGCACACGCTGGCGGTCACCAACCGGGGGAGCGCGTCCACCGCCGACCTCCTGGCGCTCGCGCGCGAGGTCCGCGACGGCGTGGAGAAGCGCTTCGGGATCCGGCTCGTCAACGAGCCGGTCCTTCGTCGGCTGCGAGCTCTAGGAGCTGCCAGCCGGACCGGGGTCACGGTGCTGGAGCTGCTGGTGCTCACGCTGACGGCGATGAGCCCGATGAGCCCGATGATCCCGAGCACCAGCAGCACGGTGCCGATGATGCCCATGATGCGTCCGGCGTTGGCCTGGTCGCGGCCGCCGTACATCCCGGGGTTGGCGTCGATCTCGCGCACCGCCTTGGCCCCGGACCGCCACGCGAAGGGCGAGAGCACCAGGGTGATGCCTCCGCAGAACGCGATGCCGACCAGGCCGATCAGGCTCAGCACCAGCGCCGTGGTCGCCGACGGGTGGTTGGCCGGCGGCTGCGGGCCGTAGCCGTAGCCCGGCTGCCCGTACGGCTGCTGCCCGTAGGGCTGGCCATAGGGCTGCTGCCCGTACGGCTGCTGCTGGCCGTAGGGGTTCTGGGCCGGCGGGGGCGTGCCGTAGGGCTGCTGGCCGTAGGGGCCCTGCTCGTACGGGTTCTGGCCGTACGCCGGGGGCTGCTGCCCGGGGGCGCCGTAGGGGTTCTGCCCGTAGGGCTGGTGCGTCGGAGGCAGGTTCTGGTCGTCGTTGCCCGAGCTGCCGGGCTCGTTCGAGCCGGAGTCTGAGGAAGTCACGCGTCCATCCTCTCAGGCTCGGCGGCCAGCCACGCGTCGACGTCGGCGATCAGCGCGCACTTGACCTCGTCCGGGGCCCTGGACCCCCGGATCGACATTCGCCCCAGCTCCGCGAGGTCGGCGTCGGTGAGGTCGTGGGCGGCGCGCATGGTGGCGTACTGGCCGGCGAGCCGGGAGCCGAACAGCAGCGGGTCGTCCGCGCCCAGCGCGACCGTGGCGCCCGCCGCCAGCAACGTCGGCAGCGGCACCGAGGTCAGGTCGGAGTAGACCCCGAGCGCGACGTTGGAGACCGGGCACACCTCCAGCACCACGCCGGCCTCGACGATCCGGTCCAGCAGCACGGGATCCTCCACCGAGCGGACCCCGTGGCCGAGCCGGTCGGCGCGCAGGGTGTCCAGGCAGACCCGGACGCTCGCCGGGCCCAGCAGCTCGCCGCCGTGCGGGACCAGGGCCAGGCCGGCCCGTTCGGCGATCGCGAAGGCCGGCGCGAAGTCGCCGGTGCTGCCGCGGCGCTCGTCGTTCGACAGCCCGAAGCCGACGACGCCGCGCCCGGCGTACTGGGCGGCCAGCCGTGCCAGCGTCCGGGCGTCGAGCGGGTGCCGGGTGCGGTTCGCCGCGATCACCACCGCCATGCCCAGGCCGGTCTCCCGCGAGGCGTCCCGGACCGCGTCGAGCACGAGGTCGGTGAAGGCCGTGATCCCGCCGAACCGGGCGCCGTAGCCGCTCGGGTCGACCTGGATCTCCAGCCATCGGCCCCCGTCGCGGACGTCGTCCTCGGCGGCCTCCCGCACCAGACGGCGTACGTCCTCCGGCGTGCGCAGGACGGAGCGTGCGACGTCGTAGAGCCGCTGGAACCGGAACCAGCCCTTCTCGTCGGCGGCCGACAGCTTCGGCGGCCACTCCGAGACCAGCGAGTCGGGCAGCACGACGCCGTCGCGCTCGGCGAGCTCGAGCAGCGTCTCGTGCCGCATGGAGCCGGTGAAGTGCAGGTGCAGGTGCGCCTTCGGCAGCGTGTGGAGGTCGCGCACCCTCAGGCGAACAGCTTCTGGAGCCGCGTGACGCCCTCGGCGAGGTCGTCGTCCCCGAGGGCGTAGGAGAGCCGCAGGTAGCCGGGCGACCCGAACGCCTCACCGGGCACCACCGCGACCTCGGCCCTGTCGAGGATGTACTCGGCGAGCTCGGCGGAGGTCTCGATGACGCGGCCGTCGTGCTCCTTGCCGAGCAGCCCCTTCACCGACGGGTAGGCGTAGAACGCGCCGTGCGGGGTCGGGCAGACGACGCCGTCGATCTCGTTGAGCATCGCGACGATGGTCTTCCGGCGCCGGTCGAAGGCGACCTTCATCTCCTCCACCGCGGTGAGGTCGCCGCTGACCGCGGCGAGGGCGGCGCGCTGGGCCACGTTGGAGACGTTGGAGGTGGCGTGCGACTGGAGGTTGGTGGCGGCCTTGACCAGGTCGGTCGGGCCGATCATCCAGCCCACGCGCCAGCCGGTCATCGCGTAGGTCTTCGCGACCCCGTTCACCACGACGCAGTTGTCGGCCAGGAACGGGCAGAGCACCGGCATCGAGCCGGTGTCGACACCGTCGTAGACGAGGTGCTCGTAGATCTCGTCGGTCAGCACCCACAGCTGGTGGTCCTCGACCCACTGGCCGATCGCCCGGATCTCGTCGGCGGTGTAGACGGCGCCGGTGGGGTTGGACGGGGAGACGAACAGCAGCACCTTGGTGCGGTCGGTGCGCGCCGCCTCGAGCTGCTCGACGGTGACCTTGTAGTCCTGGGTCTCGTCGGCGAGCACGTCGACCGGCACGCCGCCGGCGAGCTGGATCGCCTCGGGGTACGTCGTCCAGTACGGCGCCGGCACGATCACCTCGTCGCCCGGGTCGAGCATCGCGGCGAAGGCGGCGTAGATCGCCTGCTTGCCGCCGTTGGTGACCAGCACGTTCGCGGGCTCGATCTCGTAGCCGCTGTCGCGCCGGGTCTTCTCGGCGATCGCCTTCTTCAGCTCCGGCAGGCCGCCGGCGGGGGTGTAGCGGTGGTTGCGCGGGTCGCGGCACGCCTCGACGGCCGCCTCGACGACGTAGTCGGGGGTGGGGAAGTCCGGCTCGCCGGCGCCGAACCCGATGACCGGGCGGCCCTCGGCCTTGAGCGCCTTGGCCTTCGCATCCACCTTGAGCGTCGCGGACTCCGCGATCGCGCCGATCCGCTGCGAGACGCGGTGGTCGCGGGGGCTCCCCTGGCCGCTGGGGCCGGGCTGGGCGGGCGAGTTGGCGGTCATGGCACCATCGTAGAGGCGGGGTATCTCGGGAGCCGGCCGGGTTTCACGCCCGGAACGCGCCGCCGACGGGGCCGGTTTGGACTCGGCCTCGGTCTTGCCCGTAGACTCCCGGTTTGGTGGTTTCCCACATGCTCCGGCATGCCCGCAAGCGGGTCATCATCGGAGGGCACTAGCTCAACTGGCAGAGCATCGGTCTCCAAAACCGAAGGTTGGGGGTTCAAGTCCCTCGTGCCCTGCGGAGTCAGGCACTGCGCCGCAGCCGCATGACAGCAACGCAGATGAACAGCAGCAACAGCTTGGTCAGCTGGTCGACGGCGACCAGGTCGTCGAACGAGGAGAGGTGACGAGCGTGTCGGACAGCAAGGCCGTCCGCGGTTCGCGAGACAGCAGGACCGAGAAGCGCACGAGCATCCCCACGTTCTACCGGCAGGTCGTCGCGGAGCTGCGCAAGGTGGTCTACCCGACCCAGGAGCAGCTGGTCACCTACTTCCTGGTGGTCATGGTGTTCGTCGTCTTCATGATGGCGCTCGTCTCGGCGCTCGACCTGGCGTTCGGCAAGCTCGTCTTCGCGGTCTTCGCCGGCAACTCGGACCAGTGACCCACGCGGGCCCTGCCTGGTGGCGGCCCGCCCGTAGAACGAAATTGACATCGAAGTGACGGAGCATCACGTGTCGGAGCAGTACGACTCGGTCGAGACCGAGGAGACGGTGGCCACGGGCACCCCCGAGGCTGACGCGTCGGCCGAGGAGACCCTCGACGCCGCCGCGGAGGCCGAGAGCGCCGTCGACACCGAGGACGCCGACGTCACGTCGGACGACGACGCCGACGTCACGTCGGACGAGGAAGCCGAGCCGGAGACCGGGTCGGCCGATGAGGACGAGGACCCGCTCGAGGCGTTCCGCCGGGAGCTGTGGGCCAAGCCGGGCGACTGGTTCGTGGTGCACACCTACTCCGGCATGGAGAACCGGGTGAAGTCCAACCTCGAGAACCGCATCATCTCCCTGAACATGGAGGACTACATCCACGAGATCGTGGTCCCCACCGAGGAGGTCGCGGAGATCAAGAACGGCCAGCGCAAGATGGTCAAGCGCACCGTTCTCCCCGGGTACGTCCTGGTCCGGATGGACCTCACCGACGAGTCCTGGGCCGCGGTCCGGCACACCCCCTCGGTCACCGGCTTCGTCGGCCACAGCCACCAGCCCGTGCCGCTGAGCATGTCCGAGGTCGAGAACATGCTGGCCCCCGCCGTGGTGGCCCGCGCCGAGGCCGAGGCCGTGGCGGCCGGTGTCCCCGCCGCCAGCGGTGCCGCGCCGGCCAAGAAGCCGATCGAGGTCGCCGACTTCGACGTCTCCGACTCGGTCATGGTGGTCGACGGACCGTTCGCCACGCTCCACGCGACGATCACCGAGATCAACGCCGAGTCGCAGAGGGTCAAGGCCCTCGTCGAGATCTTCGGCCGGGAGACCCCGGTCGAGCTGAGCTTCAGCCAGATCCAGCGCGTCTGAGGCCCAGGCCCGAGCTTGCGAGGGCCTGGACAGCCGAAGAGGTTGAGGAGCGTCGACGCAGACCCGAGCGCAGCGAGGGGCCGCGTGACGCGTCTCGAAACCCAGTAGGTATGGGTACCGAGTAACCAGTAACAGTGGCAGGGGGTTCGACCCCCGTCATGACCACGAGAGAGAGAAGAAGAAGCAATGCCTCCCAAGAAGAAGATCGCCGCGCTCGTCAAGGTGCAGCTGCAGGCTGGTGCCGCGACGCCGGCCCCGCCGGTCGGTACCGCCCTCGGTCCGCACGGTGTGAACATCATGGAGTTCTGCAAGGCGTACAACGCCCAGACGGAGTCCATGCGCGGCAACGTGATCCCGGTCGAGATCACCATCTACGAGGACCGGTCCTTCACCTTCGTCACGAAGACCCCGCCGGCCGCCGAGCTGATCAAGAAGGCCGCCGGCCTGAAGAAGGGCTCGGGCGTCCCGCACAAGGAGAAGGTCGGCAAGCTGACCAAGGACCAGATCCGCGAGATCGCCACGACGAAGCTCCCGGACCTCAACGCGAACGACATCGACGCCGCGATGAAGATCGTCGAGGGCACCGCCCGTTCGATGGGCGTCACCACCGACTGACACCCCTTCGCCGGTCGAGCCTGTCGAGACCACGAACCATCTAGCACCTGTGGCAGGGCCGCGCTGGCCCCCTGAAGACCACACCTGGAAGAGAAGAGAACCAGACATGCAGCGCAGCAAGACCTACCGCGCGGCGGCCGAGTCGTTCGACAAGGACGAGCTCCACGCCCCGCTGGCCGCGATCAAGATCGCCAAGACCTCGAGCAAGAAGAAGTTCGACGAGACCGTGGACGTCGTCATGCGTCTCGGCGTCGACCCCCGCAAGGCGGACCAGATGGTGCGCGGCACCGTCAACCTCCCGCACGGCACCGGCAAGACCGCCAAGGTCCTGGTCTTCGCGAACGCCGAGAAGGCCGAGGCCGCGCGTGAGGCGGGCGCCGACGTCGTCGGTGGCGACGAGCTCATCGAGAAGGTGGCCGGCGGCTGGCTCGACTTCGACGCCGTCGTCGCGACGCCGGACATGATGGGCAAGGTCGGCCGCCTCGGCCGCGTGCTCGGTCCCCGTGGCCTGATGCCGAACCCGAAGACCGGCACCGTGACGCCGGACGTGGCCAAGGCCGTGTCCGACATCAAGGGCGGCAAGATCGAGTTCCGCGTCGACCGTCACGCCAACCTCCACTTCATCATCGGCAAGGCCTCCTTCTCCGAGGTCCAGCTGGCGGAGAACTACGCCGCCGCTCTCGAGGAGGTGCTGCGGCTCAAGCCCGCCAGCTCCAAGGGCCGCTACCTGAAGAAGGTCACCGTCTCGACGACCATGGGCCCCGGCGTCCAGGTCGACCCCAACCGCGTCAAGAACGTCGCGGTCGAGGACGAGGCGACCGCCTGACGATCGCTCTCGCGACCACGCACGAAGGGCCGGCCACCCCACGGGGGTGGCCGGCCCTTCGGCTGTCGAGAGCTGCGTCCCAGGTGTTCCCGGCGTGTGGCGGGACACCTACTCCGTGAAGACGCGCTCGTCGACGAGCTGCTCGTTGACGGTGTTCCCCGTGGCCTCGAAGCGGCCCTGGTCGAACCGCTTCCGGAACTCCAGCTCCACGCCGTCGCGGCCGAAGCGGTTCTTCTCGACCGAGAGCACGGCCCACTCGCGGAACCGCTCGGCGTTGCCGAGGTTGTACGTCAGGTGGTGGCGGGCCACGATGTCGTACTTGCCGTTGAGGATGAGTACGACGTCCGCCTCGTAGGCCAGCGCGGAGGAGCCGCGCAGGTGGTTGACCCGCATCCGCCGCCCGGTCTCGAGGGCCGCCTTGTCCGCGGCGACGATCGCCAGCACCGGCACCGCGGCGTCGATGGCGAGGTCCTTGAGCCCCTCCACGACCGTCGTGGTGCGCTCCGCCTCCTCGGCCGGGCCGTCCGGCACGAGCACCTTCTGCAGGTAGTCCACGACCACCATGGGGGAGAGCCCCGTGAGGTGGTGCGTGGTGTCCACGGCCTTGCGGATCGCGGCCAGGTCGGTCGCCGTGCCCGTGGAGCGGTGCACGTAGAGCAGGTCGGCGTACTTGCGGACCTGGCTGAGCGCCTCGGTGCCCCCGACGACCGCGTCGAGCCGCTCCTCCATGGAGCCGCCCCCGACGGCGTCGAAGGCCTCGCGGATCGCGGTGAGCCGCGACTGGTTGGTGTCGTCGAGCTCGCCGGCCTCGAGGGCGACGAGCTTCTCGATCAGGTCCTCGGGGTCGTGCTCGTAGGAGAAGTAGATGACCGGGCGTCCCTCGCGGACGATGTTGCGGGTCAGCTGGATCGCGAAGGTGGTCTTGCCCAGGCCCTGCGGGCCGGCGAGCAGGCACAGCCCGCCGGAGCGGAGGCCGCCACCGATGACCGGGTCCAGGCCACCGAAGCCGGTGGGCCACACGCGCTCCGCGGCGTGGCGGCCGGTGCGGAGCCGCTCGTCGGTCCGGGCCATCACCATCGAGACGGAGTTGAGCTTGTCGTCCATCCCCACAGTGGAGCAGCAGCGGTTCGGTCGCGTGCCCGGAATGCGCCACGCGGGGGGCCGCCATCCCCAGATTTGGGTACGCCGCCCGAGCCCCCGCCGGCCGGTTCTGTGGCCGGCGCCTCTACCTTGGCGCCCATGCGCTGCGTGATCCTCGACGACTACCAGGGAGCCGCCCTCGCCCTGGCCGACTGGTCCGGGCTCGAGGGAGTCGAGGTGTCCGCGGTCCGCGAGCACCTCGGCGACGAGGACGCCGTGGTCGCGGCGGTCGGCGACGCGGAGATCCTGGTGGTGATGCGGGAGCGGACCCCGCTGCCGGCCTCGGTGCTCGCCCGGCTGCCGCGCCTGCGCCTGGTGGTGACCAGCGGGATGCGCAACGCGTCGATCGACGTCGCGGCGGCGGCCGAGCGGGGGATCGTCGTCTGCGGCACCGCCAGCAGCTCGACGCCCCCGGTCGAGCTGACCTGGGCCCTGCTGCTGGGTCTGGCGCGCCAGGTGGTGCCGGAGGCGACGGCGCTCCGCGAGGGCGGGCCGTGGCAGTCCACCCTCGGCCGCGACCTGGCCGGGTCGACGCTGGCACTCATCGGACTGGGCAAGATCGGCACCCGGGTGGCCGCCGTCGCGCAGGCCTTCGGGATGGAGGTCGTGGCCTGGAGCCCGCACCTGACCGCCGGGCGTGCGGACGCGGCCGGGGTGCGCCTGGCGCCGAGTCTCGTGGCTGCGCTGGCCGAGGGCGACTTCGTGTCGCTGCACCTGGTGCTCTCGGACTCCACCCGCGGGCTGCTGGGTCCGGCCGAGCTCGCGGCGATGCGCGACACGGCGTACCTCGTGAACACCTCGCGCGCGGGCCTCGTCGACACCGACGCGCTGGTGGCCGCGCTCGAGGCGGGCCGGATCGCAGGCGCCGGCCTCGACGTGTACGACGTGGAGCCGCTGCCGGCGTCCCACCGGCTGCGGTCGCTGCCGACCGTGCTGGGCACGCCGCACCTCGGCTACGTCACCGAGGGCAACTACCGGACCTACTTCACCGAGGCGGTGGAGGACATCGCCGCCTGGCAGGCGGGGGAGCCGGTCCGGCGGCTGACCTGACCCCAGCGATCGACCCACCGATTTGGACGGCCGTCCGGATTGCCCGTAGTCTTCCCTCTCGAAACCAGAGACCGCCGGTTGTCGCGCCGCATCAGCAGCACGACCGAAGGTTCCGCGTGAAGCGGACGGCCCGCGCAGGTGACAGAGCACGGACACTCGTCCGATCAACGCCCTGAGCCTGCGCTCGGGGCGTTCGTCTTTCCCGGGGTCGGGCGGCGGTCTCCCAGTCCGGAAGGAGACCCATGGCGCGCTCAGACAGGCAGGCGGCCGTCGCGGACATCGTTGAGTCGTTCAACGATGCCGCCGGTGCTGTGCTGACCGACTACCGCGGTCTCACCGTGAAGCAGCTGCAGGAACTGCGGCGCTCCCTCGGCGAGAACGCCAACTACGCCGTGGTCAAGAACACGCTGGCCAAGATCGCTGCCAACCAGGTGGGCATCTCCGGCTTCGACGACCTGCTCGCCGGTCCGACCGCGATCGCCTTCATCCAGGGTGACGTCGTCGAGGCGGCCAAGGGTCTGCGTGACTTTGCCAAGGCGAACCCCGCCCTGATCATCAAGGGCGGTGTCCTCGACGGACAGCCCCTCGACGCGAGCGAGGTGGCCAAGCTGGCCGACCTCGAGTCGCGCGAGGTGCTGATGGGCAAGCTGGCCGGCGCGATGCTCGCGTCGCTCAGCCAGGCCGTCTACCTGCTCAACGCCCCCCTCGCCCAGGCTGCCCGGCTCGCCGGTGCGCTGCAGGCGAAGGCCGAGCAGGACCCCTCGATCCTCGCAGGTGGTGCAGGCACGCCTGCCGCCGCCGAGGAGGCCCCGGCTGCCGCGGACGAGTCCGCCGATGCCGAGGTCCCCGCTGACGAGGCCGCCGCTCCCGCGGAGGCCTCCGAGGGCGAAGCCGCCGACGCCTGAGGGCTTCGGTAACCAACCACCTGTAACCCGGCCCGTCGCGATCCGACGGACCACCGAATGGAAGGAACCGCCACCATGGCGAAGCTCACCACCGACGAGCTCCTTGACGCGTTCAAGGAGATGACCCTCATCGAGCTCTCCGAGTTCGTGAAGCAGTTCGAGGACACCTTCGGCGTCACCGCTGCTGCCCCCGTTGCCGTTGCCGCTGCTCCCGCCGCCGGCGGTGCCGCTGGTGGCGCCGAGGAGTCGGCCGAGCAGGACGAGTTCGACGTCGTCCTCGAGTCGGCCGGCGACAAGAAGATCAACGTCATCAAGGAGGTGCGCGCTCTCACCTCCCTCGGTCTCAAGGAGGCCAAGGACCTGGTGGAGTCCGCCCCCAAGGCGATCCTCGAGAAGGTCGACAAGGCTGCTGCCGAGAAGGCCAAGGAGGCCCTCGAGGGCGCCGGCGCCACCGTCAGCGTCAAGTGACGTCTCGCTGATTCCCTGGACAGGGGCGGCCACCCACACGGGTGGCCGCCCCTGTTCTGCATTTCGGGGGGATGCCCCACGGCGCGGAGGTGGCGGCCGTCACGAAAAGGACTGGACCGGAGGTTTCCGCGGACCGGCCCGAGGGCACGGTGAGCCCGGGAGGGCGTGGCGTGCCCGGTCGGTGATCTCGTGGCGACAGCCGCGTAACCTCACCGCCGCAGCGCCGTTGTTACTGACCAGTGGGCCCAATACGGGCGGTGCTCGGTGCGCCCACGCGGGGGGCTTGCGACGGGGAGTTTCACGAGAGGGAGAGTGCGCAGCCATGGGCGTGGAGATCAAGGTCGAGGACTTGAGCAAGTCCTTCGGCAAGCAGCTCATCTGGGGAGACGTGACCCTGACCGTCCCCGCCGGCGAGATCTGCGTCATGCTCGGTCCCTCCGGTACCGGCAAGTCGGTGTTCCTCAAGACCCTGATCGGGCTGCTCAAGCCGGACAAGGGCTCGATCGTCATCGAGGGCACCGACATCGCCAGCTGCAGCGAGAGGGACCTCTACGAGATCCGCAAGCTGTTCGGCGTGCTGTTCCAGGACGGCGCCATGTTCGGCTCGATGAACCTCTACGACAACGTCGCCTTCCCGCTGCGCGAGCACACCAAGAAGTCCGAGTCCGAGGTCCGCGACATCGTCATGGAGAAGATGGACCTCGTCGGCCTGATCGGCGCCGAGGACAAGCTCCCCGGTGAGATCTCCGGCGGCATGCGCAAGCGCGCCGGCCTGGCCCGCGCCCTCGTGCTCGACCCCGAGATCGTGCTCTTCGACGAGCCGGACTCCGGCCTGGACCCGGTGCGTACGTCGTTCCTCAACCAGCTCATCGTCGACCTGAACGCCCAGATCGACGCGACGTTCCTGATCGTCACCCACGACATCAACACCGCGCGCACCGTCCCGGACAACATCGGGCTGCTCTACCACCGGCACCTGGCCATGTTCGGCCCGCGCGAGATGCTGCTCTCCTCCGAGGAGCCGGTGGTGCGCCAGTTCCTCAACGCCCAGCGGGTCGGCCCCATCGGCATGTCCGAGGAGAAGGACGCCGACGAGCTCGCCGCCGAGGCGGACCAGGAGCTGCCGCCGCTGCCGCCGATCCCCATGCAGCTCGAGCCCTCGAACGGCATCGCCCGCCGCAGCCAGCGCGAGCCGGGCGCCTGGTGCCGCGAGAACGGCGTCACCCCGCCGCCGGGCTCGTTCGAGGAGAACATGACCATGACCACCGGCGTCTGAGGCGGGACACGTGGCAACCCTGACCGCCAGCCGAGCACTCGCTCCGGTCGGCACCGCCGGCAAGCTCTTCGCCTTCGGTCTCGACGTCGGACGCGGGCTGTTCAGACGCCCCTTCCAGATGCGGGAGTTCCTCCAGCAGGCGTGGTTCATCGCCTCGGTGACGATCATCCCCACCGCCCTGGTCGCCATCCCCTTCGGCGCGGTGATCGCGCTGCAGGTCGGCGGCCTGATCAAGCAGTTCGGCGCCCAGTCCTTCACCGGGTCCGCGGCGGTCCTCGCCGTGGTCCGGGAGGCGGGTCCGATCGCCACCTCGCTGCTCATCGCCGGTGCGGGCGGCTCGGCCATCGCGGCCGACCTCGGAGCCCGCAAGATCCGCGAGGAGCTCGACGCGATGATGGTGCTGGGCATCGACCCCATCCAGCGCCTCGTGGTGCCCCGCGTGCTCGCCTGCATGCTCGTCGCGGTCTTCCTCAACGGCCTGGTGAGCGTGGTCGGTGTGGCCGGTGGCTACGTCTTCAACGTCGTCCTGCAGGACGGCACACCAGGGGCCTATCTGGCGAGCTTCACAGCCCTGGCCCAGCTACCAGACCTGTGGCAGGGCATGGCCAAGGCGTTGGTGTTCGGCCTGATCGCGGCGATCGTCGCGTCGTACAAGGGCATGAACGCCGCCGGGGGACCGAAGGGTGTCGGTGACGCGGTGAACGAGTCCGTGGTCATCACCTTCATGTTGTTGTTCGTCGTCAACTTCGTGATGAGCGCGATCTACTTCCAGCTCGTCCCACCGAAGACGGGTTGATCCCATGGCCAGCATCAAGGCGGTCTACGTCAAGCCGCTCAAGACCCTCGACAGCCTGGGCGAAGAGCTCGCGTTCTACCTCAAGGCACTGGCCTGGACCCCGCGCACGGTCCGGCGCTACAAGAAGGAGATCCTCCGCATCCTCGCCGAGGTCACCCTCGGCTCGGGCGCGCTCGCGGTCATCGGTGGCACCGTCGGCGTCATCACGGCCATGTGCTTCTTCACCGGCACCGAGGTCGGCCTGCAGGGCTACGCCGCGCTGAACCAGATCGGCACCGCCGCCTTCTCCGGCTTCGTCTCCGCCTACTTCAACACCCGCGAGATCGCGCCGCTGGTGGCCGCGATCGCGCTCGCGGCGACCGTCGGCTGCGGGTTCACCGCCCAGCTCGGCGCGATGCGGATCTCGGAGGAGGTCGACGCCCTCGAGGTGATGGCGATCCCGTCGCTGCCGTTCCTGGTCACCACCCGGATCATCGGCGGCCTGATCGCGATCATCCCGCTGTACGTCGTGGGCCTGCTGTCGTCGTACTTCGCGACGCGCCTGACCGTGACCCAGTTCTTCGGGCAGAGCACCGGCACCTACGACCACTACTTCAACCAGTTCCTGCCCCCCGGCGACGTGCTGTGGTCGTTCGGCAAGGTGCTGGTGTTCGCGGTGACGGTGATCCTCATCCACTGCTACCACGGGTACACCGCCTCCGGCGGTCCCGCGGGCGTGGGTGTGGCCGTCGGCCGCGCCGTCCGCACCAGCATCGTGGCCATCAACGTGATGGACCTGTTCCTGTCCATGGCCATCTGGGGCACCACCACGACCGTCCGGCTGGCGGGGTGAGGCAGACGTGAGAATCCTGCAGAACTTCAAGCTCCTGGGCCTGGTCTTCCTGTGCCTGCTGCTGGCCGGCGTCTACCTGACCTACGGGATCTTCAGCAAGAAGTTCGTCGACTACGACGAGGTGAAGCTGCAGACCTCGACGATCGGGCTGCAGCTGCCCGCGCGCGCCGACGTGAAGATCCGCGGCGTGATCGTGGGGGAGGTGCTCGCCTTCGACAGCAACGCCGAGGGCGCCGAGCTCACGCTGGGCCTCTACCCCGACAAGATCGACACGATCCCCGCCGACGTGACCGGGGCGATCGTGCCCAAGACGCTCTTCGGTGAGAAGTACGTCTCCCTGGTGGTGCCGGACGACCCGGACGCCGACCACATCGAGCCCGGGGCGACGATCGAGCGGACCCAGGTCGCCACCGAGGTCGAGAAGGTCCTCTCGGACCTCTACCCGCTCCTGCGCACCGTGCAGCCGGCCGCGATCAACCAGACGCTCAACGCGCTGGCCACCGCCCTGGAGGGACGGGGCGAGCAGATCGGCGAGAACCTCGAGACCGTCGACAGCTACCTCAAGCGGATCAACCCGCAGATCCCGGCCATCGTCGAGGACCTGCGCCTGACCGCCGACGTCTCGGACACCTATGCCTCGGTGATGCCGCAGATCGCGGAGATCCTGCGCAACACCGTGAAGACCACCGGGACCCTGAAGGACCGGCAGGCCAAGCTCAACGCCCTGTTCACGGACGTGACCGGCTTCTCGAACACCGCCACCGGCTTCCTCCAGGACAACGGCGACAACCTGATCCGGCTGAGCAAGGTGGGGGCCGAGCAGCTCCGCGTCTTCGCGAAGTACGCGCCCGAGTTCCCCTGCCTGACCAAGGGGATCGTGAACGCCGGCAAGCTCCAGGCCGAGGCGTTCCGCGGCTTCACGCTGCACATCGTGCTCGAGACGCTGCCGAACCAGCCCCGCGGGTACGGCGCCCAGGACGTGCCTCGGTACGGCGAGGACCGCGGGCCCAACTGCCTGCACCTGCCCAACCCGCCCTGGTCGCAGTCCAACCCCGTGCGGCACCAGCCGGACTTCAACGACGGCGTGGACGAGCCCACCGGCAAGGGGACCAGCCGGGTCGCCCCGAACTACTACCGCGCCGGGCTCACCGGTAGCCGCCAGGAGTCGGCCTTGCTCAAGTCGCTGCTCGCACCCTCGCTCGGCATGACCGCCGACGACGTGCCCGACCTCGGTGTCCTGCTCGTGGGACCCATGGCCCGAGGGGCGGAGGTGTCGCTGCGATGAAGATGCTCGACAAGCGCACTGCCTCCGACCTCACCAAGCTCCTGATCTTCATCGTGATCACCACGTTGGCCACGGGGGTGCTGGTGATCACCATCGGCAACCTGAGCTTCGGTGGCAGCAAGGAGTACAAGGCCGAGTTCGTCGACGCCACCGGTGTCGTCAAGGGCGACGACGTCCGGATCGCGGGCGTCAAGGTCGGCACGGTCAAGAACATCGAGATCGTCGACCGCACCCGGGCGATGGTGACCTTCAGCGTCCAGGACGACACCGCGCTCAGCAGGGCGACCCACGCCAACATCCGCTACCGCAACCTCGTCGGCCAGCGGTACATCTCGCTCACCCAGGAGATCGGCGACTCGGGCACCCTGCCCGAGGGGGCCACGATCCCCGTCGCGCAGACCTCGCCGGCGCTCGACCTGACCGTGCTGTTCAACGGCTTCAAGCCGCTCTTCCAGGCGCTCTCGCCCGCGGACATCAACAAGCTCTCCTACGAGATCGTCCAGGTCTTCCAGGGGGAGGGCGGCACGCTCGAGGGTCTGCTGTCGCACACCGCCTCGGTGACGTCCACGCTCGCCGACCGCGACAAGGTGATCGGCAGCCTGATCGACAACCTCAACGAGGTGCTGGACCACATCGGTGACCGGGACGACCAGCTCACCCAGCTGATCCAGACGTACCGCACCTTCGTCGGCGGTCTCAAGGACGACCGCCAGGCGATCCTGGGTTCGCTGGACCAGATCTCGCAGCTCTCCGTGCAGACCGCCGACCTGGTCTCGGGCATCCGCGAGCCGTTCGTCGACGACATCAAGCAGCTGCGGTCGGTGGCGGGCACCCTCGACGCCAACAAGAGCGAGCTCGACCGGGCGCTGCAGGTGCTGCCGATCAAGCTGAACAAGGTGGGCCGGACCGCGATCTACGGTTCCTGGTTCAACTTCTACCTCTGCCACTTCGAGGGCCGCGTCCAGCTGCCCGCTGGCCAGTCCCTCCCGGTGGACTACAACACCCAGTCCGACCGGTGCGACCTCGGGGGGAACCAGTAATGAGCGTCCCGTTCCGCGAGCGCAACCCCGTCATCGTGGGTGCCGTCAGCCTCGCCGTCATCGCCGTGATGATCCTGGCCGCCTTCCGGGCCCAGGACCTGCCGCTGATCGGCGGCGGCGACACCTACTACGCCGCGTTCTCCGAGTCCGGCGGCCTCAAGGCCAACGACGAGGTGCGCATCGCCGGCGTCCGGGTGGGCAAGGTCGAGAGCGTCGAGCTCGAGGGCGACCACGTGAAGGTCACCTTCCGGGTCGACAGCGGCGCCGAGTTCGGCGACGAGACGCACGCCGCGATCAAGGTCAAGACGCTGCTCGGCGCCATGTACCTCTCCCTCGAGCCGTCCGGTTCCGGCCAGCTCGCGGAGGGCACCGAGATCCCCGTCGACCGCACCAGCTCGCCGTACGACGTGATCGACGCGTTCTCGGGCCTCGGTGAGACCTCCGAGGAGATCGACACCGACCAGCTCGCCAAGTCGCTGACCACGCTCGCCGACCTGACCCGGAACACCCCCGAGGAGTTCCGCCACGCGCTGGACGGCGTCTCGCGGCTCTCCTCGAACATCGCCGCGCGCGACGACCAGATCAACTCGCTGCTGAAGAACCTCAAGCGGGTCTCCAGCGTCCTCGACGATCGCGACCAGGACATCATCGGGCTGATGAAGGACTCCGACGTCCTGTTCCGGGCGCTGGTCGAGCGTCGCCAGGCGGTGCACAACCTGCTGGTCTCGACGTCCACCCTCTCGAAGGAGCTGACCGCGCTGGTGAAGCAGAGCCGAGCTGATCTCAAGCCCGCCCTGACCCACCTGGAGTCCGTCGTCGCCGTGCTGAACAAGAACGAGGACAACCTCGACAACAGCCTGCGTCTGATGGCGCCCTTCTACCGGGTCTTCGCCAACACGCTCGGTGACGGACCGTGGTTCGACACCTACATCCAGAACCTTCCCCCGGCTCCGCAGGTGGGCTGACATGACGACCCTGAAGAAGCTCATCGTCCCGGCGGTCATCGTGGCCCTCGTCGCAGCCGCGGCGCTGACCATGTTCCGCGGCGAGGACCGCAAGACGCTCGTGGCCAAGTTCCCGCGCGCCATCTCGATCTACGAGGGCAGCGACGTGCGGGTGCTCGGCGTCCCGATCGGCCAGGTCGACAAGGTGACGCCGTCGGGCACCGACGTCGTGGTCACGATGTCCTACGACCCCGGCGTGAAGGTCCCGGCCGACGCCAAGGCCGTCATCATCGCGCCCTCGATCGTGGGTGACCGGTTCGTGCAGCTGACGCCCACCTACGAGGAGGGCGACGACGTGATCGCCGACGGGACGGTGCTCGACCAGGACCGTACGGCGGTGCCGCTCGAGCTCGACCAGATCTACTCGTCGATGGACGACCTGACCGTGGCGCTCGGCCCCACCGGCGCGAACCGGAACGGTGCCCTGTCCGACCTGCTCGAGTCGACCGCGAAGAACTTCGGCGGTCAGGGAGCGCAGTTCCACCAGACGATCGAGGACTTCGGCAAGCTGAGCGCGACCCTCGACGACAACAAGGACGAGCTCTTCGGCTCGGCGCGCGAGCTCGAGGGCTTCATCGGGACGCTGGCCAAGAACGACAAGACGGTCCGCCAGTTCAACCAGTCGCTCGCCGACGTCTCCTCGATGCTCTCGGGCGAGCGCCAGGAGCTGGCCGCGTCGCTCAAGAACCTGGCGACGGCGATGGGCCAGGTGTCGACGTTCGTGCGGGACAACCGCGAGATCCTCGGCCGGAACATCACCGGGCTGAACCGGGTCGCCAAGGTGCTGGTCAAGCAGCGCGGCGCGCTCGACGAGGTCCTCCAGGACGCCCCGCTGGCGCTGAACAACCTCGCCCTGACCTACAACCCGCAGGCCGGCACGCTCGACACCCGGTCCAACCAGGGCGAGCTCGGGAACCAGATCTCCAACGACCCGGCGGCGTTCCTGTGCTCGCTCGTGTCCCAGGCCGACACCAGCGGACAGGCGTGCGACGCGATCTCGCAGTCGTTCCCCCGCACCGGCACGTTCGGCCAGGGGGCCCGGTCGGCACCGCACGACGTCTACGACCCCACCCTCGGTGGCCTGGTGGAGGTGCCGCGATGAGCCGCGTGAAGACGATGCTGAAGGCGCTCGTGCTGCCGCTGGCGGGCTCGCTGCTGCTGACCGGGTGCGACTTCGACGTCTACAAGCTGCCGCTGCCCGGCGGCACCGACGTCGGTGACAACCCGATCACGGTGCACGTCATGTTCCGCGACGTCCTCGACCTGGTCCCCAAGTCGACCGTGAAGGTCAACGACGTCAGCGTCGGGCAGGTCACCGACATCGAGCTGAAGGGCTACAACGCCGACGTGACCCTCGAGCTGCGCGGGGACACCGAGCTGCCCGACAACGCCGAGGCGACCATCCGCCAGACCAGCCTGCTGGGCGAGAAGTTCGTGTCGCTCGCCCCACCCGCGGAGGGTGCCAGCGGCACGCTCGGCAACGGCGACGTGATCGACCTCGACCACACGGGGCGCAACCCCGAGGTCGAGGAGGTCCTCGGGGCGCTGAGCCTGCTGCTCAACGGCGGTGGCGTGGCGCAGCTGAAGACGATCGCCCACGAGCTCAACCTCGCGCTCGAGGGTCGCGAGGACTCCGCCCGGTCGGTGCTGACCCAGATCAAGACGCTGATGACGCAGCTGGACGAGAACAAGGCCGACATCGTCCACGCCATCGACTCGCTGAACTCCCTCGCGGTGTCGGTGCGCAAGCAGGAGGGCAGCATCGACGCCGCCCTCGAGGAGCTGCCCGGCGCACTCACCTCGCTGGACAAGCAGCGCGGTGACCTGGTCCGGATGCTCCAGGCGCTGAACCGTCTCGGTGACGTCGGCGTGCGGGTGATCGAGGCGTCCAAGGACTCCACGATCGAGTCGATCCGCCAGCTGGACCCGGTGCTGACCGAGCTCGCGAACTCCGGCGACGACTTCGTGAAGTCGTTCAACGTCTTCCTGACCTACCCGTTCGTCGACGAGGTGGTCGGCCGCGACCCGCAGGTGGCTCGCAACCTGCACATGGGCGACTACACCAACCTCTCGATCGAGATGGACATCTCGGCGACGGGGAACGACAGCGGCGGTCCGACCACGCTGCCGACCAACCTGCCGACGGTCCTCGACCCGACGGTCATCGTCGACAACGTCACCAAGTGCCTCAAGAGCGGGAAGATCACCAGCAAGTCCTGCAAGAAGGTCCTCTCCAACGCCGAGTCCCTGGCGAAGCTCCGCGAGGAGTGCGCCAAGCAGGAGAACCAGGACAAGGACGTCTGCAAGGAGCTCAACGCGCTGCCGGGCCTGCCCACCCCCTCGGGCAGCGGTGGCGGCGGCCTTCCCGGCCTGCCCGGCGTCCCCCGCACCGGCTTCGGTCCCACGCAGCACTGGTCGAAGCAGGGCCCCACGCTGGGCCAGCTGATGAAGTTCTACGACCCGTCCCTCGTCAGCCTCCTCGTCCCCGGGATGGTGGTCCGATGATCACGCGCCGCACCAAGATCCAGCTGATGGTGTTCGTCCTGATCACCCTGCTGGGCGTGAGCTACGTCGGCGCGCGCTACGCCCGCCTCGACCGGCTGATCTTCGACGACTCCTACACCGTGGTCGCCCACTTCAAGGACTCCGGCGGCATCTTCGCCGGGGGAGAGGTGTCCTACCGCGGCGTGCGCGTCGGCCAGGTCGGAAAGCTCCAGCTCACCGACGAGGGCGTCGACGTCTACCTCGACATCGACAAGTCCTACGACTCCATCCCCGCGGACACCCTCGCGGTGGTCGGCAACCGGTCGGCGGTCGGTGAGCAGTACGTCGAGCTGCAGCCGCAGGTCGACACCGCGCCGTACCTCTCCGACAGCTCGCAGATCGCCGCCGACGACACCCGCACGCCCATCGCCACCGAGAAGCTGCTCGGCGACATCACCACCACGGTGGAGTCGGTGGACAAGCAGGCGCTGCGCACGAGCGTCACCGAGCTGGGCAAGGCGTTCGGCGGCACCGGCAAGGACCTGCAGCAGATCATCGACACCGGGAACTCCTTCATCCAGTCGGCGAACGAGAACTTCGACGTCACCAAGGCGCTGATCAAGGACAGCAACACGGTGCTGCACGGCCAGATCGCCTCGGCCAGCGCGATCCGGACCTTCGCCCGCGACCTGTCGCTGTTCAGCGGCACGCTCGCCGGCTCGGACCAGTCGCTGCGCGCGGTCATCGACAACGGCTCGGCGACGGCCACCCAGCTGCGCACCTTCCTCGAGGACAACCAGGTCGAGCTCGGCGAGCTGATCAACAACCTGGTGACCACCGGCGACGTGGTGGTCAAGCACCTCGACGGCATCGCGCAGGTCCTCGTGGTCTACCCCTACGTCGTCGAGGGCGGCTTCACGGTCGTGTCGAAGTCCCCGGACACCGGTCTCTACGACGCCCACTTCGGGCTGATCCTGACCCAGGACCCGAAGGTCTGCGAGCGGGGCTACGAGAGCACCAACACCCGGCCGCCGCAGGACGGCAGCAACGCGCCGATGAACGAGCAGGCGCACTGTGCCGAGCCGCCGTCGGTCAGCAACGCGCGAGGCGCGCAGAACGCCCCCCGCGCGGGTGCGGCCTACCGGGCGCCCGCCGGACCGAACTACCGCGCACCGGTGGTGGCGTCGTACGACCCCGCGACCGGCAAGTTGTCGTGGGGTGGCAAGGTGGACCCGGCTCTCGGCTCGCCCGGTACGCCGGCCCCAGCAACCCTTGGAGAGGAGTCGTGGAAGTGGCTGTTCCTCCAGCCCCTGATCAAGACGCAGGAGTGACGAGCAGCAGCGATTCCGACTCATCGGCCCACACGCTGACGACGGAGTCCTCCACGGGGGAGCATTCCGGATCCGCGACCTTCCGGGTCGTCGTCCTCGGCGTGCTCGTCGTTGCCCTGCTCGCCTCCTGCGGCACCCTCATCTGGCTGCTCGCCGGACGTCGCGGCGAGGCCGACGACCTCCAGCGCGAGCGGGAGTCCGTGATGGCCCAGACCGACCAGTTCATGCTCCGGATGGGCACCTACGGCCCCGACCTGCTCGACGACAAGGGGCAGATGCCGGAGTACCGGAGCCGGGTCGAGGAGGTCATCACCCCGAAGTTCGCGACCTCGTTCGAGAAGCAGGCGGGCACCGCCGAGCAGCTCGTCGCCCAGGCCGGGGTCTCGCGCACGGCCGACGTGTTCGCGACCGGCGTCTCCACGATCGACAGCGACTCGGCGACCGCGCTGGTGGCCGGGACGTTCACCGACAGCTACCAGAAGGGCGGCCAGCAGGAGCCGATCCCGTTCCGGATCTCGGTGTCGCTGGTGAAGACCGACGGGAAGTGGCTCGTGGACGACTTCACCCCCGTGACGGGAGAGCCACAGTGACGCCCAGCTGGTACGACCTCCTCGACGTTGCACCCGACGCCTCCGAGGTGGAGATCCGGGCCGCCTGGAAGGCCGCGATCGTCGACCTCGACCCCACCGACCGCCGGTTCCGGGTCTACAACCAGGCCGCCGAGGTGCTGCTCGACCCGAAGCGCCGGGCGCAGTACGACGCGCAGCTGGCGTCGCAGCCGACCGACGAGGAGGCGCCCGCCGCTGCGGCGACCGAGGTGGCGAGCGGCACCGGGCGGCGCCGCCACCGGCCTGGTCGGCAGGCTGCGCCGGCCGCGGAAGCCGAAGGAGGCCACGCCAGCCGCACCGGCCTCGCCGGCCACACCGGTGACGCACGAGGTCCCCAGCCGCCGGGGCGTCCCCGGCTGGGTGCTGGCCGTGCTGGCGGTCCTGACCGCGGCCTCGGTGGGAGTCGCGGCCTGGCTCTGGTTCGAGGAGCCGTCCGACGCCACGGTGGAGGAGTCCACCCGGGCGGCCCAGAGTGCCGCCGAGCGTGCCATCGGCCCGATCCTGTCCTACGACTACCGGCAGCTCGACGAGGACCAGGCGGCGGCGGAGTCGTACATGACCTCCGACTACCGCACGCAGTACGACCAGCTGTTCGCGGTGGTCAAGCAGAACGCACCGGGCACCCGGACCGTGGTCACGGGCAAGGTGGTGTCCTCGGGCATCGTGCGGTCCGGCTCCGACCGGGTCGAGGTGCTGCTCTTCGTCGACCAGCCGACGACCAACAAGCAGCACAAGACCCCGGTCGTCTACAAGAACCAGGTGCGCGCGCAGATGGAGAAGGTGGGTGGGGACTGGCTGGTGGACTGCCTGATCACCACGCCGAACGGTCACTGCGACTGAGTGTCCCGGCGTGGACACTTGACCAGGCGGGCCACGCGGCGCATCATCTTCCGCAACGTCTCGCCCGCGTGGCTCGCCGGTATTGTGGCGCGCCCCCTCTTGAGGTAACGTTGCGCTTTGCGCCTGCCCTCAAATGCGAATCGCCTGCCCGGTGGCTGATTTAGTGGTTGGCCGGCGCCACCCATGAGAGAACTCGTCGAAGGACACCTCTTGGCCGCGCGCACCACCCCTGCCCCAGCTAATTCTACTGGCCACCGCCGCATCTCTTTCGCAAAGATCACCGAACCTCTCGAGGTTCCCCAGCTCCTCTCCCTGCAGACCAACAGCTTCGACTGGCTGGTCGGCAACGATGCGTGGAACGACGCGGTCGAGCGTCGGATCGCCGAGGGTGAGGACGTCTCCCGCAAGTCCGGTCTCCAGGAGATCTTCGAGGAGATCTCGCCGATCGAGGACTTCTCCGAGACCATGTCCCTCTCGTTCGAGAACCCGGTCTTCTACGACCCGAAGTACACCGTGGACGAGTGCAAGGAGAAGGACTTCACCTACTCCGCCCCCCTCTACGTCTCGGCGGAGTTCACCAACAACGACACCGGTGAGATCAAGGGCCAGACGGTCTTCATGGGCGACTTCCCGCTCATGACCGACAAGGGCACCTTCATCATCAACGGCACCGAGCGCGTCGTCGTGTCGCAGCTCGTCCGGTCGCCCGGCGTCTACTTCGAGCGCTCCGCGGACAAGACGTCCGACAAGGACATCTACACCGCGAAGCTGATCCCCTCGCGCGGCGCGTGGCTCGAGTTCGAGATCGACAAGCGCGACATGGTCGGCGTCCGCCTCGACCGCAAGCGCAAGCAGAACGTCACGGTGCTGCTCAAGGCCCTCGGCTGGACCAACGAGCAGATCCGCGAGGAGTTCGGCGAGTACGAGTCGATGATGCTGACCCTGGAGAAGGACCACACCCAGGGCCAGGACGACGCGCTGCTCGACATCTACCGCAAGCTCCGCCCGGGCGAACCGCCGACGCGTGAGGCCGCGCAGACGCTGCTGAACAACTACTACTTCAACCCCAAGCGCTACGACCTCGCCAAGGTCGGCCGCTACAAGATCAACAAGAAGCTGGGCCTCCTCGAGGCGTTCGACCAGCAGACGCTGACCATCGACGACGTGGTCGCCGCGATCAAGTACATCGTCGCGCTGCACGACGGCCGCGAGCAGCTCGAGATGCCGCAGGGCACCCTCGACATCGCCGCCGACGACATCGACCACTTCGGCAACCGCCGCATGCGCACGGTCGGCGAGCTGATCCAGAACCAGCTCCGCACCGGCCTGGCCCGCATGGAGCGCGTGGTCCGCGAGCGGATGACGACCCAGGACGTCGAGGCCATCACGCCGCAGTCCCTGATCAACATCCGTCCCGTGGTCGCGGCGCTGAAGGAGTTCTTCGGCACCTCGCAGCTCTCGCAGTTCATGGACCAGACCAACCCGATCGCCGGCCTGACGCACAAGCGTCGCCTCTCGGCGCTGGGCCCCGGCGGTCTGTCCCGTGACCGCGCCGGCATGGAGGTCCGTGACGTCCACCCGTCGCACTACGGCCGCATGTGCCCGATCGAGACGCCGGAAGGCCCGAACATCGGTCTGATCGGCTCGCTCGCCTCCTACGGCCGGATCAACCCGTTCGGCTTCGTCGAGACCCCCTACCGCAAGGTGGTCAAGGGTGTCGTCACCGACCAGGTCGAGTACCTCACCGCCGACGACGAGGACCGTCACGTCATCGCGCAGGCGAACGCCGTGCTCGACGACAAGGGCCGCTTCGCCGAGGAGCGGGTGCTGGTCCGCCAGCGCGACGGCGAGGTCTCCGAGATCCTGGCCGACGAGGTCGACTACATGGACGTCTCGCCGCGCCAGATGGTGTCGGTCGCGACCGCGCTGATCCCGTTCCTCGAGCACGACGACGCCAACCGCGCGCTCATGGGCGCCAACATGCAGCGCCAGGCCGTGCCGCTGATCACCAGCGACTCGCCGCTGGTCGGCACCGGCATGGAGTACCGCGCCGCGGTCGACGCCGGTGACGTCGTCACCGCGACGAAGGCCGGTGTGGTCAAGGAGGTGTCCGCCGAGATCGTCGAGACGATGAACGACGACGGCACCTACTCGACGTACAAGCTGGCGAAGTTCCGCCGCTCCAACCAGGGCACCTGCATCAACCAGCGTCCGCTGGTGAGCGAGGGTGACCGTCTCGAGGTCGGTTCGCCGATCGCGGACGGCCCGTGCACCGACGACGCCGAGATGGCGCTGGGCACCAACCTGCTGGTGGCGTTCATGCCGTGGCAGGGCCACAACTACGAGGACGCGATCATCCTCAGCCAGCGCCTGGTGCAGGAGGACGTCCTCACCTCGATCCACATCGAGGAGCACGAGGTCGACGCCCGCGACACCAAGCTCGGCCCCGAGGAGATCACCCGGGACATCCCGAACGTCTCCGAGGAGATGCTGGCCGACCTCGACGAGCGCGGCATCATCCGCATCGGCGCCGAGGTCACCACCGGTGACATCCTGGTCGGCAAGGTCACGCCCAAGGGCGAGACCGAGCTGACCCCCGAGGAGCGCCTGCTCCGCGCGATCTTCGGTGAGAAGGCGCGCGAGGTCCGCGACACCTCGATGAAGGTGCCGCACGGTGAGTCCGGCACGGTCATCGGCGTTCGCGTCTTCGACCGCGAGGAGGGCGACGAGCTTCCTCCGGGCGTCAACCAGCTGGTCCGCGTGTACGTCGCGCAGAAGCGCAAGATCTCCGTGGGTGACAAGCTCGCCGGCCGTCACGGCAACAAGGGCGTCATCGCGAAGATCCTGCCGATCGAGGACATGCCGTTCATGGAGGACGGCACCCCGGTCGACGTCGTGCTCAACCCGCTCGGTGTCCCGCGTCGTATGAACATCGGCCAGATCCTCGAGCTCCACCTCGGCTGGCTGGCCAAGCAGGGCTGGGACCTCGACCTGTCCGACGACAAGAGCGACGCCGACTGGAAGCAGCGGCTGATCAAGATCCACGCGGACAAGGCCGAGGCGGACACCAAGGTCGCCACCCCGGTGTTCGACGGTGCGCGTGAGGACGAGATCACCGGCCTGCTCGGTGCGACGATCCCCAACCGCGACGGCGTGCGGATGATCGACGAGACCGGCAAGGCGAGCCTGTTCGACGGCCGCTCCGGCGAGCCGTTCCCGGAGCCGGTCTCGGTCGGCTACATGTACATCCTCAAGCTGCACCACCTCGTGGACGACAAGATCCACGCGCGCAGCACCGGCCCCTACTCGATGATCACGCAGCAGCCGCTGGGCGGTAAGGCCCAGTTCGGTGGCCAGCGGTTCGGTGAGATGGAGGTCTGGGCGATGGAGGCGTACGGCGCCGCCTACGCCCTGCAGGAGCTGCTCACGATCAAGTCCGACGACGTGCCCGGTCGCGTCAAGGTCTACGAGGCCATCGTGAAGGGCGAGAACATCCCCGACTCCGGTATCCCCGAGTCGTTCAAGGTGCTCGTCAAGGAGATGCAGTCGCTCTGCCTCAACGTGGAGGTGCTGTCGCAGGACGGCACGGCCATCGAGATGCGCGACGCGGAGGAGGACGTCTTCCGCGCCGCCGAGGAGCTCGGCATCGACCTCTCCCGCCGCGAGCCCAGCAGCGTCGAAGAAGTCTGAGGAGTCGGGCGGCGCGCCCGGCAGCTCCCGGAGCGCGCCGCCCCACCTCAGTCCACAGCCTTGATTGCACAGAACTAACGAAGGACAACAGCCACCGTGCTCGATGTGAACTTCTTCGACCAGCTTCAGATCGGCCTGGCCACCGCGGACGACATCCGCACCTGGAGCCACGGCGAGGTCAAGAAGCCGGAGACCATCAACTACCGCACGCTCAAGCCCGAGCGTGACGGCCTCTTCTGCGAGAAGATCTTCGGTCCCACCCGGGACTGGGAGTGCTACTGCGGCAAGTACAAGCGCGTGCGCTTCAAGGGCATCATCTGCGAGCGCTGCGGCGTCGAGGTGACCCGGTCCAAGGTGCGCCGTGAGCGCATGGGCCACATCGAGCTGGCCGCCCCGGTCACGCACATCTGGTACTTCAAGGGTGTGCCGAGCCGCCTGGGCTACCTGCTCGACCTGGCGCCGAAGGACCTCGAGAAGGTCATCTACTTCGCGGCGTACATGATCACCGCCGTCGACGAGGACGCCCGCCACCGCGACCTGTCCTCGCTCGAGGGCAAGGTGCAGCTCGAGCGCGAGCGCCTCGAGAAGCGTCGTGACGGTTCCATCGAGGACCGCGCCCGCAAGCTCGAGGAGGACCTCGCGGCCCTGGAGGCCGAGGGTGCCAAGGCCGACGCGCGTCGCAAGGTCAAGGACGGCGCCGAGCGCGAGATGAAGCAGCTCCGCGACCGTGCGCAGCGCGAGATCGACCGTCTCGACGAGGTGTGGAACACCTTCAAGTCCCTCAAGGTCCAGGACCTCATGGGCGACGAGATGCTCTACCGCGAGATGAAGAACTGGTTCGGCAAGTACTTCGAGGGCCACATGGGCGCCACGGCGATCCAGAAGCGCCTCGAGGACTTCGACGTCGAGGCCGAGGTCGAGTCGCTGCGCGACACGATCGCCAACGGCAAGGGCCAGCGCAAGGTCCGCGCGCTCAAGCGCCTCAAGGTCGTCGACGCCTTCCGCAAGACCGGCAACAAGCCGCAGGGCATGGTCCTCGACGCCGTCCCGGTCATCCCGCCGGACCTGCGTCCGATGGTGCAGCTGGACGGTGGCCGCTTCGCGACCTCCGACCTCAACGACCTGTACCGCCGCGTGATCAACCGCAACAACCGCCTCAAGCGGCTGCTCGACCTCGGCGCGCCCGAGATCATCGTCAACAACGAGAAGCGGATGCTCCAGGAGGCCGTCGACTCGCTGTTCGACAACGGCCGTCGTGGTCGTCCGGTCACCGGCCCGGGCAACCGGCCGCTGAAGTCGCTGTCCGACATGCTCAAGGGCAAGCAGGGTCGCTTCCGTCAGAACCTGCTCGGCAAGCGCGTGGACTACTCGGGCCGTTCGGTCATCGTGTCGGGTCCGCAGCTGAAGCTGCACCAGTGCGGTCTGCCCAAGCAGATGGCCCTGGAGCTGTTCAAGCCGTTCGTGATGAAGCGCCTCGTCGACCTGTCGCACGCGCAGAACATCAAGTCCGCCAAGCGGATGGTCGAGCGTGCGACGTCCGGTGCCCGGTACGCCGTGGTGTGGGACGTCCTCGAAGAGGTCATCACCGAGCACCCGGTGCTGCTGAACCGTGCGCCCACGCTGCACCGCCTCGGCATCCAGGCGTTCGAGCCCCAGCTGATCGAGGGCAAGGCCATCCAGATCCACCCGCTCGTCTGCTCGGCGTTCAACGCCGACTTCGACGGTGACCAGATGGCCGTCCACCTGCCGCTCTCCGCGGAGGCGCAGGCCGAGGCCCGGATCCTGATGCTGTCGACGAACAACATCCTGAAGCCGTCGGACGGTCGCCCCGTGACCATGCCGACCCAGGACATGATCATCGGCCTGTTCTTCCTCACCACCGACCGTGAGGGCGAGCCCGGCGAGGGTCGTGCGTTCTCGTCGCCGGCCGAGGCGATCATGGCGTTCGACCGTGGCGAGATCACGCTGCAGAGCAAGATCAGGCTGCGTCTCGACGACATCGTCCCGCCGCTCGAGCTCGAGCTCGGCGCGGACTGGGAGGAGGGCCAGTCCCTGACCCTCGAGACCACGCTGGGTCGTTCGCTGTTCAACGACACCCTGCCGGCCAACTACCCGTACGTGAACTACGAGGTGGGCAAGAAGGCCCTGGGCGCGATCGTCAACGACCTGGCCGAGCGCTACACCAAGGTCGAGGTCGCGGCGTCGCTGGACGCGCTCAAGGACGCCGGCTTCCACTGGGCGACCCGCTCGGGTGTCACGGTCTCGATCGACGACGTCACCACGCCGCCGGAGAAGGCCAAGATCCTCGAGGGCTACGAGGCCCAGGCCGCCAAGGTGCAGAAGCAGTTCGAGCGCGGTCTGGTCACCGACGAGGAGCGTCGCCAGGAGCTCATCGAGATCTGGACCCAGGCGTCCAACGACGTGGCCAAGGCCATGGAGGCCACCTTCGACCGGTCGAACCCGATCTACATGATGGTCGACTCCGGCGCGTCCGGAAACATGATGCAGATCCGTCAGGTCGCGGCCATGCGTGGTCTGGTGGCGAACCCGAAGGGCGACATCATCCCGCGGCCGATCAAGGCGAACTTCCGCGAGGGCCTGACGGTGCTGGAGTACTTCATCTCCACCCACGGTGCCCGCAAGGGTCTCGCCGACACCGCGCTGCGTACCGCCGACTCGGGTTACCTGACCCGTCGTCTGGTGGACGTCTCGCAGGACGTCATCATCCGTGAGGACGACTGCGGCACCGAGCGTGGTCTGCCGAAGCGGATCGGTGAGCGTCGTGAGGACGGCACCGTCGTCAAGCACGAGAACGCCGAGACCGCGGCGTACGCCCGTTCCGCGGCGACCGAGGTCACCCACCCGGAGACCGGCGAGGTTCTCGCCGGTGCCGGCGAGGACCTCGGCGACGTCAAGATCGGCGAGCTCGTGGCCGCCGGTATCGAGGAGGTCAAGGTCCGCTCCGTGCTGACCTGTGACGCCAAGACCGGTACCTGCGCCAAGTGCTACGGCCGCTCGCTGGCCACCGGCAAGCTCGTCGACATCGGCGAGGCGGTCGGCATCATCGCCGCCCAGTCGATCGGTGAGCCCGGCACGCAGCTGACGATGCGTACCTTCCACACCGGTGGTGTGGCCTCCGCGGACGACATCACGCAGGGTCTGCCCCGTGTGGTCGAGCTCTTCGAGGCCCGCTCGCCCAAGGGTCGTACGCCGATCTCCGAGGCCGCCGGCCGCGTGGAGATCGAGGAGACCGACAAGGCCCGCAAGGTCCTCGTCACTCCCGACGACGGCTCCGAGGTCCAGGAGTACCCCGTCTCGAAGCGCTCGCGCCTGATGGTCGCCGACGGCGAGCACATCGAGGTGGGACACCACCTCACCGCGGGTACCCCCGACCCGCAGGACGTCCTGCGGATCCTGGGTGTCCGGCGTGCGCAGGAGCACCTCGTGGACGAGGTCCAGGCGGTGTACCGGTCGCAGGGTGTGTCGATCCACGACAAGCACATCGAGATCATCGTGCGGCAGATGCTGCGCCGGATCACGGTCATCGAGTCGGGCGACACCAACCTGCTGCCCTCCGACCTGGTCGACCGGGTGCTGTTCGAGGAGGCGAACCGCCGTACGGTCTCCGAGGGCGGCAAGCCGGCCTCGGGTCGCCCGGTCCTCATGGGCATCACCAAGGCCTCGCTCGCGACCGAGTCGTGGCTGTCCGCGGCCTCCTTCCAGGAGACCACCCGTGTCCTCACCGACGCGGCGATCCACGGACGCTCGGACTCGCTGCGCGGCCTGAAGGAGAACGTGATCATCGGAAAGCTGATCCCGGCGGGTACCGGCCTCGAGCGGTACCGCAACATCCGGGTGGAGCCGACCGAGGAGGCGCGTGCCGCGGCCTACTCCGTCACCGGTTACGACTCGTACGACTACGAGTTCGGCAACACCGGGAGCGGGCAGGCCGTCGCGCTGGACGACTTCGACTTCGGGTCGTACCAGAACTGACGCACTCGCGTTTGTCGGACCCCCGTCACCCTTGTGGGTGGCGGGGGTCCGTCATTTTCCGGCGGTGGCCGGGCTTCGGCTGCTCGCCCTCACCCGCTCGGCATCCGCGGGTGGGCACGGCTGTGCGAGGGTCGCCCGGTCGCTTGGCTTCGCCGTGTCGCCGGCCCTGCCCTGCCGTTCCCGGCGCGCGCTCGGCGCCACGCCTCAGCCTTTTACGCTCCCCGGGCGTGCCTCGCTCCGCCCTGCCCGCCGTGGTTGCCCCACACCGTCCTCGGTTGTCGCCTGGTGGTGGATGGGTTGGTCCCTGACTGTTCATGGGAGTGCTGGGCACCATCCTGGGCGTCCTGGTGGTGCCGGGCGCTCCCATGAAGCGGTCCGGGAGCGGCCGCGGCCCGGTGGCCGGGAGCCGACCGCAATGCGAACGGACCTCTCCCCGTAGCTGCCATCACCGCAACCACCCAGGAGCCGTGGGCCGCCCGTGGGCGACGGGACGCTCGGCGTGAGGCGTGGCTCGGCGTGAGGCGTGGCGCGGAACGGGGGTTGGCGACTCGGGGAGGAGGCCTTCGCGGTTCTTTGTCGCCACCTGCGAGAATTCGCGGGTGACCAGTGCTGTCGTTCCGTCCTCCTGTGACGTGCTCGTCGTGGGGGCGGGGCCGGCGGGGTCGGCGGCCGCTGCGTGGGCGGCGAAGGCCGGGCTGGACGTGCTGCTCGTGGACTCGGCCGTCTTCCCCCGGGACAAGACGTGCGGGGACGGGCTGACGCCGCGGGCGATCGGGGAGCTGCAGCGGCTGGGCCTGGAGGACTGGCTGCGCGCGCACACCGTGAACCGGGGGCTGCGCGCCCACGGGTTCGGGCAGACGCTGCTGCTGCCGTGGCCGGGCCCCGGGAAATCGGGCACCGGCCTGCCGGACTGGGGCTCGGCGGTGGCAAGGACCGAGCTGGACGACCACCTGCGCACCACCGCGATCAAGGCGGGTGCCCAGGCGATCGACGGGGCGCGTGCCGTGGACGTGCACCTGGACGGCGGCCGGGTCACGAGCGTGACCTTCGAGCGCGCCGGTGCAGGCGGGACCGCCCACGTCGAGGTGGCCTGCCGTCGTCTCGTCGTGGCCGACGGCGTGCGCTCCCCGCTGGGCAAGCTGCTCGGCCGGGAGTGGCACCGCGAGACCGTGTACGGCGTGGCCGGCCGGTCCTACGTGGCCTCCGAGCAGTCCGACGACCCCTGGATCAGCTCGCACCTCGAGCTGCGCGGGGCGAGCGGCGAGATCCTGTCCGGGTACGGCTGGATCTTCCCGCTGGGAACCGGTGAGGTGAACCTCGGCGTCGGCACGCTCGCGACCGCGAAGCGGCCCGCGAACGTCGCGATCAAGCCGCTGATGTCCTTCTACGCCGAGGAGCGGCGCGAGGAGTTCGGCCTGTCCGGCGACCTGCGGGCACCCACCTCGGCGCTGCTGCCGATGGGCGGCGCGGTCTCCCACGTCGCCGGGCCCAACTGGGCGCTGATCGGCGACGCGGCGGCGTGCGTGAACCCGCTCAACGGCGAGGGCATCGACTACGGCCTGGAGACCGGCCGGCTGGTCGCGGAGACGCTGCAGGAGCACGATGACCTCGCGACCGTGTGGCCGGCGCTGCTGCGTGACCACTACGGCGAGTCCTTCTCGATCGCCCGGCGACTGGCCGGCCTGGTCACGGTGCCGCGGCTGCTGCCGACGCTGGGCCCCGCCGGGATGCGGTCGGACTGGCTGATGACCCTGGCCCTGCGCTGGATGGGCAACCTCGTGACCGAGGAGGACCGGGACCGCTCCGCGCGCGTGTGGCGCTGGGCCGGGCGGCGTTCGCTCGCCCGCGACCACCGGCCGCCGTTCGCCTGATGTCCCTCTGGTACCGCCTCACCATCGGGTTGGGTCGGCTCGCGATGCGCGTCCTCGGCATCAGCACCCGGTGGGCGGGGGAGCACCACCTGCCGGTGTCCGGGCCGGTGCTGCTGGCCTGCGTCCACGTGTCCTACCCGGACTTCCTGTTCGTCGGGAAGGCCGCGCTCGCCCGGAACCGGGCGGTGCGCTTCATGTGCCGGCACGACGTGTGGCACGTCCCGCTCGTACGCCGCGCCATGGACTCCATGCGGCACGTCCCCGTCGACCGCCGGGCGCCGGCGGCGGCGTACCTCCGGGCCCGCCGGCTGCTCGCCGAGGGCGAGGCGGTCTGCGTCTTCCCCGAGGCCGGGATCTCGCACTCCTTCACCGTGCGCGCGCTGATGCGGGGCGTGGCGGCGCTGGCCCGGGAGACCGGGGTGCCGGTGGTGCCGGTCGTGGTCTGGGGCAGCCAGCGCATCTTCACCGTGGGCCGGGACGGGCGGCGCCCGCGCCCCGACCTGCGCCGCGGGCGGACCGTCGACGTGCGGTTCGGCCCGCCGACCACGGTGCCGCCGGACGCCGACCTGGTCGCGGCGACCGAGGCGCTCGGGCACACGCTGACCGCGATGCTGGAGTCGGTGCAGCGGCTGCCGGAGCACCGGCCCCGCGACGGCGAGCACGCGCCGTGGTACCCCGCACACCTCGGCGGGCACGCGCCGGACCGGCGCGCCGCGCTCGCCCTGGACGACGTGCCGCGCTCCGCGGTGCGGCCCACCTGGGGACCCTCGCTCGACCCATTACCGTGAGGGCATGGGGACCCTGCCGAAGCGTCAGCGTGTCGGTGCGTACGCCGTGATCCTGCGCGACGACCGGATCCTGCTGAGCCGTCTGGCGCCGATGGTGACCGCCGAGGAGCTGTGGACGCTGCCGGGCGGCGGGCTCGACCACGGGGAGGACCCGCGGGACGCCGTGGTCCGCGAGATCCACGAGGAGACCGGCCTGACCGCCGAGGTGGGGGACACCGCGCGCGTCTACTCCGCCCACCTCCCCAGCGCCTGGCGTGACGGCCGGCGGATCGACGCCCACGCGCTGCGGATCGTGTACGACGGCTGGGTGCCGGTCGACGCCCCGGAGCCGCACGTGGTCGAGGTGGACGGGTCCACCGCCGAGGCGGCCTGGGTGCCGGTCCACGACGTCCTCGACGGGACCGTCCCGGTGGCACCCCTGGTCATCGAGTCGTTGCGCGACCACCGGCCGTTCCGCAAGCAGCGGGTGGCGGCGTACGCCCTGGTGGTCCGCGACGAGCAGGTGCTGCTCACCCGGATCTCCGCGCGTGGCCACCACAGCGGGTCGTGGACCCTGCCCGGTGGCGGAGTCGACCACGGCGAGTCGCCGCGGGAGGCGCTCGAGCGGGAGATGGTCGAGGAGTGCGGGATCGCCGGCACCGTCGGTGTGCTGCTCGACGTGCACGACGCGCACTTCAGCGGCACCGCCCCGTCGGGCCGGCACGAGGACTTCCACGCGGTCCATCTCGTCTTCGAGGCCGAGGTCGCGCCGAACGCGGAGCCGCGGGTGGTGGAGGTCGACGGCACCACCGACGCGGTGGCCTGGGTGCCGCTGGACCAGGTCGGCTCCGCGGCGTACCCGGTCCTCGACGTGGTCCGGCACGCGCTGGACGTCCACGGCGACCGGCTGAGGCGGCACCCGGTCTGAGCCGCGTCGGAGGTCTGCCCACGGACCGGCGGTGGACCGGACCGGCACCGGGCGCCCGTTATCGTGGGGCGGTGGATGCGCCCGACCTCGTTGCCGAGCTTCGCTCCCGTGGGATTCCCGACGTCGACGGCTCCAGCCTGACCCGGGCCCTCTACTCCTCCGACGCGTCGCTCTACCGGGTCGTGCCCCAGGCGGTGGCCAGGCCCCGCCACGCCGAGGAGCTGCTCGCCCTCCTCGACGCCTCGCGCAGCCTCGGGGTGCCGCTGACGATGCGCGGCGCCGGCACCTCGATCGCCGGGAACGCGGTCGGCCCCGGCATCGTCGTGGACACCCTCAAGCACCTGAACAAGGTCGTCTCGATCGACCCCGAGGCCGGCACCGCCGTCGTCCAGCCCGGTGTCGTGCACGCCGACCTGCAGCGGGCCGCCGCACCGCACGGGCTGCGGTTCGGCCCGGACCCGTCCACGCACACGCGCTGCACGATCGGCGGGATGATCGGCAACAACGCCTGCGGGTCGCGGGCGCTGGGCTACGGCCGCACCGTCGACAACGTCGAGGCGATGCGGGTCGCGTTCGGCACCGGCGAGGTGGTCTCGACAGGCTCGACCACCGGGGAGCGGCTCGCCCACCGGCAGCGAGGGCGTCGCCGCGTCGGCGCTGGGGTCGCTCGTCGACCAGCACCTCGCACACGTGCGCACCGAGTTCGGCCGGTTCTCGCGCCAGGTCAGCGGCTACTCCCTCGAGCACCTGCTCCCCGAGAACGGCAGGCGGGTGGACCGGTTCCTGGTCGGGTCGGAGGGCACGCTCGGGCTGGTGCTCGAGGCGACCGTGCGGCTGGTGCCCGAGGAGACCGACCGGCTGCTGGTGCTGCTGGGCTACCCGTCCATGGTGGAGGCGGCCGACGCGGTGCCGGCCCTGCTGGCCGCCGGCGGTGGCCGGCTGATCGCCTGCGAGGGCCTCGACGCCCGGATCGTCGACCTGGTCCGCGCCCGCGGTGGCGGCGTGCCCGAGCTCCCGCGCGGGGCGGGCTGGTTGTTCGTGGAGGTCGCCGGCGAGGACGGCCCGGCGCTCGCCGGCCGGCTGGTCGCCGAGTCCGCTGCCCTCGACAGCCGGGTGGTCTCCGACGCCGCCGAGTCCGCCGCGCTGTGGCGGATCCGCGAGGACGGCGCCGGTCTGGCGGCCCGCAGCCTGGGCCGCCCGGCGTACTCCGGCTGGGAGGACGCCGCCGTGCCGCCCGAGCGCCTCGGTGCCTGGCTGCGCGACTTCGACGAGCTGCTGCGCGGGCACGACCTCGACGGCGTGCCGTACGGGCACTTCGGCGACGGCTGCGTGCACGTGCGCATCGACTTCCCGTTCGAGCCCGGCGACGACCGGGGCCGCAAGCTGTTCCGCGACTTCCTGACCGCCTGTGCCCTGAAGCTGCGCGACCACGGCGGCTCGCTGTCCGGGGAGCACGGCGACGGCCGGGCCCGCTCGGAGCTGCTGCCGCTGATGTACGACGTGGAGTCGCTGCGGCTGTTCGGCGCGGTCAAGGCCGTCTGCGACCCCGAGAACCTGCTCAACCCCGGCAACCTGGTCGACCCGGCGCCGCTCGACGCCGACCTGCGGCCGGTGCGGCCGCGGCTGCCGATCACCCCGGCGCTCCGCTTCACCCACGACGGGGGCTCGCTGGGTGACGCGGTCCACCGCTGCACCGGCGTCGGCAAGTGCGTGGCCCCGAGGACCAACGGCGTGATGTGCCCGTCCTACCTCGCGACCCGCGACGAGAAGGACTCCACGCGCGGCCGCTCGCGGGTGCTCCAGGAGGCCCTCGACGGGACCCTGGTCCGCGGCCTCGGTGACCCCGCGGTCGACGCGGCGCTCGATCTCTGCCTGGCCTGCAAGGGCTGCGCGTCGGACTGCCCGACCGGTGTCGACATGGCGACCTACAAGGCCGAGGCCCTCTACCAGAAGTACGACGGGCCGGACGCGACCGAGCGGCGGCCGCGCAGCCACCTGCTCCTCGGCCGGCTGCCCCGGTGGGCCGCGCTGGCCGCCCCGATGGCGCCGGTGGCCAACCGGATGACGAAGCTCGGTCCCGTGGCGCGGCTGGCGAAGGCCGCGGCCGGCATCGACCAGCGCCGGTCGATCCCGTCGTTCGCGCCGAAGACGCTGCGGCGCGGCCGGGCCAAGGGGCTCGACCGGCTCGACCGGCACGGGGTCCAGCCCGACGTGTGGATCTGGGCGGACTCCTTCACCGACCACTTCCTGCCGCAGACCGCGCACGCGGCGATCCGCGTCCTCGAGGCGGCCGGCCTGACCGTGCGGGTCATCCCCGACGACGCGTGCTGCGGCCTCACCTGGGTCACCACCGGCCAGCTCGACCGGGCCCGCGCGATCATGGAGCGGACCGTCGCCACGCTCGCGCCGTACGTCTTCTCCGGCGTGCCGGTCCTCGGCCTGGAGCCCTCCTGCCTGGCCACGCTGCGCAGCGACGCCGTCGAGCTCACCGACGACCCGCGGGCCCACGACGTGGCCGGGGGAGTGCTCACCCTCGCCGAGCTGCTGGCGGACCTCGAATGGACCCCGCCGGACCTCACCGGCGTCACCGTGGTCGCGCAGCCGCACTGCCACCACGCCTCGGTCCTGGGCTGGGAGGCCGACCAGCGGCTGCTGGAGTCCGCCGGCGCGACCGTCACCCGGGTCGCCGGCTGCTGCGGGCTGGCCGGCAACTTCGGCATGGAGAAGGGGCACTACGAGGTGTCCGTCGCGATCGCCGAGACCCACCTGCTGCCGGCGGTGCGGGCCAACCAGGGCGCGGTGGTGCTCGCCGACGGCATGTCCTGCCGGGTCCAGCTCGACGACCTCGCGGACGTCCCGGCGATTCATCTGGCCGAACTGCTCGCCTCTAAACTCGAGGGGTGAACCCCCGCCACCGTCGTCTCGTGATCCCGGTGGCCCTGGTGGCCCTGCTCCTGCTCGTCGTGATCGCCGCGGTGGTGCAGAAGTGAGTGAGCCGCTGCTGCGGGTGCTGTCCCGGATGCGTGGCCACCTGCTCGACCCCGACAGCCTGGTCAAGGCCGTCGCGTCCGGACGCCAGAAGGGCCAGCAGCCGCGCTGGAAGCGGGTGGAGCTGCGGTACGTCGACCTCAAGGCCGGCCGCCACCTCCAGGTCACGGCGTACGACGCCACCCAGGCGCACACGTCCAACTACGCGGTGGGAGACAGCGCACGCGACGCGGTCGACGACCTCCTGGACCAGCCCTTCGGCAACTGGCACGTGGACACCACGACGCAGAGCCACCAGGTCCGGGTCACCAAGAAGCTCGAGGCCGTCGTGCACACCACCGACCGGGCCGCCGAGATCGAGGTGGACCGCGGCCACGACCGGGACAAGACCCGGCTGCTCGCCGAGGACGACCCGGTCTTCCGGGCGCTCGGCCTGACCGACGCACAGGGCCGGATGAAGCCGAGCCGGCAGGCGAAGTACCGCCAGGTCGAGGAGTTCCTGCGCCTGCTCGACGCCTCCATCACCGACGCCCTCGACAAGGGCCACCTGCGCCGCCCGACCGCCGAGGAGCCGCTGCGGATCGTGGACCTCGGCTGCGGCAACGCCTACCTGACCTTCGCCGCGCAGCGCTACCTGACCTCGGTGCGCGACCTGGCCGTCGTGGTCACCGGCGTCGACGTCAAGGAGCAGTCCCGCGAGCACAACAGCGCGGTGGCGGCCGACCTCGGCGTCGACGCGGAGTTCGTGGTCGGCTCGATCTCCGGCGCCCAGCTCGACCCGGCGCCCGAGGTGGTGCTGGCCCTGCACGCCTGCGACACCGCGACCGACGAGGCGCTGGCGCGGGCCGTGGAGTGGGAGGCCCAGCTGGTGCTGGCCGCGCCCTGCTGCCACCACGACATCGCCGCCCAGCTGCGCAAGGCGCCCACGCCCGCGCCGTACGCCATGCTCACCCGGCACGGCATCCTCCGCGAGCGGTTCGCCGACACCCTCACCGACGCGCTGCGCGCCTCGCTGATGCGTCTCGCGGGCTACCGCGTCGACGTCGTGCAGTTCGTCGAGAGCCAGCACACCCCGCGCAACACCCTGCTCCGGGCGGTGCGCACCGGCAGCCCGGTCAAGGGCGGCGGCGTCCGCAAGGAGTACGACGACCTGGTCGCCGCCTGGTCGCTCCGTCCCCGGCTCGCCGAGCTGCTCGACCGGCCGCGCCGGGCCTCCGGGGGCGCCGATGCGTGACCGGGTGCTGGCCGGCATCCTGGTGGTGCCGTTCGTGATGGGCGCCGCGGCGGCGCCCTCGCACCCCGGTCGCGTCGAGTTCACCTTCCGCGACCCCGCCATCGTCGAGTCCAGCGGGCTGGTCGTGCAGGACGGGCTCTTCGTCACCACCAACGACTCCGGCGACTCCGGCCGGGTCTTCGCCGTCGACCCGGCCACCGGCCAGACCGTGGGCGTGACCGGCTGGTCCGACGACCCGACCGACGTGGAGGCGCTGGCGCCCGCAGGCCGGGGCGCCGTCTGGGTCGGCGACATCGGCGACAACACCGCCTCCCGCGACAGCGTGCAGGTGACCCGCGTCCCGGTCGGCCGCGGCGACCGCACCGCCGACGCGCCGACCTACGAGCTGACCTACCCCGAGGGAGCGGTCAACGCCGAGACGCTGCTCTCGGACCCGACGACGGGACGGCTCTACGTCGCGACCAAGAACGTCTTCGGCGGCTCCCTCTACGAGGCGCCGACCCGGCTCGACGCCGACGGTCCCAACCGGCTCCGGGAGGTCGGACCGGTGCTGCCGATCGCCACCGACGGTGCCTTCTTCCCCGACGGGCAGCACGTCATCCTGCGCGACTACTCCCAGGCCGTCGTCTACACCTTCCCGGCCCTGGAGGAGGTGGGCTCGTTCCGGCTGCCCGACCAGGACCAGGGCGAGGGCCTCGCGGTCGCGGCCGACGACGCCGTGTACGTCAGCTCCGAGGGGCAGGACCAGCCGGTGCTGCGGGTCCCGCTCCCGGCCGACGTACGCCGGGCCGTGGCGCCGGCGTCCGCCGCACCGGCTGCCTCCCCGTCGCCCTCGTCGGGCACCCTCTCCCGGGAGGGCCGGGAGCTGCCCGAGCAGGAGTACACCGACCGGCCGGCCTGGCCGTGGTTCCTCACCGCCTGGGTGGTCCTGGGCGGCCTGGTCGTGCTGGTCCGCTCGCTGCGCCGCCGCTGACCGAGACGGGTCCCGGGACCGCCCGGAGGGTCGCCCTCGCGGGTGAACCGGATCGGCCCGGCGCGTCGCTAGGCTCCGCGACGTGCCGCGGACCCGTCGCTCCTCGCCCGACCAGCCCGGCTGGACCCGTCGCCGTGCGGGCAGGGGGTTCGTCTACCTCGACGAGGACGGCGACCGGCTCGCCGAGGAGCACGCCCGGCGGTTGCGCGACCTGGTGATCCCGCCCGCGTGGGAGGACGTCTGGATCTGCCCGTGGCCCAACGGCCACCTCCAGGCGGTCGGCACCGACGACGCCGGGCGGCGGCAGTACCTCTACCACCCCGACTGGCGGGCCCGTCGGGACGCGGAGAAGTTCGACCGGATGCTGGAGTTCGGCAGGGCGCTGACGAGGGCGCGCGAGCTCGTCGTCGCCGATCTGGGGCGCGAGGGGATGCCGCTGGAGCGGGCCTGTGCGGCCGCCGTACGCCTGCTGGACCTCGGCTACTTCCGGATCGGCAACGACGTCTACGCCGACACCAACGGCAGCTTCGGCCTGACCACGCTCGAGCGCCGCCACGTGCGCCGGCACCAGGACCGGCTGGTCTTCACGTTCACCGGCAAGTCCGGCGTCGACCACCGCATCGAGATCGACGACGCCGTGGTGATCGACGCGATCGACATCATGCGGCGCCGGCGCGGACAGGACCTGCGGCTGCTGTCCTACAAGGAGGGGCGCTCGTGGCGCTCGATCCTCCCGACGCTGGTCAACGAGTACGTCCGCGCCAGCACCGGGCTCGAGGCCACGGCGAAGGACTTCCGGACCTGGCACGCCACCGTGCTGGCGGCCGCCGCCCTGGCGGAGACCGACGAGCCCGGGGAGACCACGGCGTCCCGCAAGCGCGCGGTGTCGGGCGCGATGAAGGAGGTCGCGACGTTCCTCGGCAACACGCCCACGCTGGCGCGCTCGTCGTACGTCGACCCGCGGGTGGTCGAGGCCTACGAGGACGGCCGCACGATCAACGGCACCACCCGGCGCAGCTACGACAGTCCCGACTCCCGGCAGGCCGCCCTCGAGCGCGCCACGCTGCGACTGCTCAGGGAGTCCTGACCGGCTTGAACACCCAGTTCTGCCGGACGTAGAGCTCGGTGAGGCCCAGCTGGCGCATGTTGTGCTGGGAGGGGTTCGGGTTGCCGGGCGACTCCGGCCAGGTCTCGGTGGACAGCCAGGCGCAGCCGCGCGCGGCACCCTCGCGGATCCGCGCGGCCATCAGCGCGGACTGGGCGCCCCGGCGACGGAACTGCGGCAGGGTCGCCGCGCCGCTGAGGGTCGCGACGTCGCCGTGCACGAAGAGGTTGGCGACGGCGGCCAGGTCGTCGCCGGCCCACGCGCCGTAGGTCACCCAGTCGTCGCCGTACGTCGGGGCCTCGGCGAACCATGCCTCCATCGCGGGATCCGGCGGCATGTCGAACCCGGTGCGGATCACCCGGCCGTACTCGGCGGCGTGCTCTGGCCCCAGCCGGTCGATCCGCAGGTCGGTGTGGTCCGGGCCGGGGTCGGGGATCGGGCCGAAGTACTTCACGAACAGCAACCCGGCGGCCAGGTCGCGCTCCTCCAGCAGCCGCTGCCAGTCGGCAGGCCGGGCGTGCGGGGCGACCTGGAACGCCAGCGCCGGCACCGCGTGCGCGGTCCCCAGCCGCAGCACCTCGTCGACGGTGCCGGCGGTGAGCGGCTCGGTGAGCCCGAGGCCGATCGCCTTGTTCCAGTAGCCACCGGTCGGGTCGTGGGTCATCAGGGTCAGGACGCCGCCGCCGATCCGGACCGCGTCCATGCCGAGGGCACGCTTCGACGCCGCGGACGCGTCGTGGTTGAGGCGGTACATGAACTCCGCCTCGGCCTGCTCGGCGAGCACCCCCCACGCGGGGTCGAAGGTCGCGGGCACCGCACCAGCATGCCCCGCCGCCGAGCGGTCGCGCCATGCCCGCTGTCGGCCCCGGCGGGCACAATCGAGCCATGGAGATCACCGTGGTCCAGGGGGACATCACCCGCCAGCAGGTCGACGCGGTCGTCAACGCCGCCAACCGTGCGATGCGTGGCGGAGGCGGGGTGGACGGGGCGATCCACCGGGCCGGCGGCCCGGCGATCCTCGAGGACTGCGTCGCGCGCTTCCCGCGCGGGCTTGCGACCGGCGACGCGGGCTGGACGACGGCGGGGGAGATGCCGGCGCGGTGGGTGATCCACGTCGTGGGCCCCAACCACCGCGCCGGAGAGACCGACCGGTCGCTGCTGACGTCGTGCTACGCCCGTGCCCTCGAGGTCGCCGACGAGCTCGATGCCCGGACCCTGGCCTTCCCCCTGATCAGCGCCGGCATCTACGGCTGGCCCAAGGGCGACGCGATCGCGGCAGCGCTGGAGACGCTCGCGGCCGCCGACTCAGCGGTCGCCGAGGCCCGGATGGTGGCCTACGACCACGCGACGTACGACGCGATCGCCGCCGCGCTCGCGGGGTGAGGCGTCAGAGCTTGCCGACCACGTGGTCGATGCAGGCGGTGAGCGCCTCGACGTCGGCGGGGTCGACGGCGGGGTACATCGCGATCCGCAGCTGGTTGCGGCCCAGCTTGCGGTAGGGCTCGGTGTCCACGATCCCGTTCGCGCGCAGGGTCGCGGCGACCACGGCCGCGTCGATCGAGTCGTCGAAGTCGATGGTGCCGATCACCAGCGAGCGGTGCTCGGGGTCGGCGACGTACGGCGTGGTGTACGCCGTCTTCTCGGCCCAGCCGTAGAGCGCGTCGGAGGAGGCCGTGGTCCGCTCGACCATGCCCGCGAGACCGCCCTGGGCGTTCATCCAGTCCAGCTGCTCGGCCATCAGGAAGAGGGTGGCGACCGCGGGGGTGTTGTAGGTCTGGTTCTTCCGCGAGTTGTCGATCGCGGTCGGCAGGTCGAAGAACGCGGGGATGTGCCGGTCGCTCGCGGCGATCTCGGCGGCCCGGTCCAGCGCGGCCGGCGACATGATCGCGAGCCACAGCCCGCCGTCGGAGGCGAAGCACTTCTGCGGCGCGAAGTAGTAGGTGTCGACCTCCGTCAGGTCGACCGGCAGTCCGCCGGCGCCCGAGGTGGCGTCGACGAGCACCAGCGCGTCCGTGGCGCTCGTCCCGGCCGGCCGCACCACGGGAGCCATCACGGCGGTCGAGGTCTCGTTGTGCGCCCAGGCGTAGGCGTCCACGCCGTCCTCCGCCACGGCGGCGGGGCGCGAGCCGGGCTCGGAGGCGATCACCGACGGGTCGGCCAGCCAGGGGGCGTCCTTCGCGGCCTTGGCGAACTTCGAGGAGAACTCCCCGAAGGACAGGTGCTGGCTCTTCTCCCGGATCAAGCCGTTGGTCGCGATGTCCCAGAACGCCGTCGCGCCGCCGTTGCCCAGCACCACCTCGTGGCCCTCGGGCAGCGAGAACAGCTCCGCGAGCCCCTCGCGCACCCGGCCCACCAGGTTGCGCACCGGCGCCTGGCGGTGCGACGTACCCATCAGGGACGCGCCCGTCCCGGCGAGCGCGTCGAGATGGCTCGTCTGGATCTTGGAGGGGCCAGCCCCGAAGCGGCCGTCGGCGGGGAGCAGATCGGTGGGGATCGTCAGTGCCGGGTTCGTGGCGTCAGTCATGAACGGCCTTCCGCGTGGGTTGGGAGATGCATCCCTGACGACGCTGTCAGGGGACCTATTGTGTCATCCACCACGGTGGCCATCTCGAGGAGTCCGCATGAGCACCAACCCCGGTTTCGCCGAGCCAGGCGCGTTATCGCACTGCACTTCGCGCCGTCGGAGCCGTGGTGCTCGTCGCCGGGATCGCGATCTTCGTCTACGGGGTGACCTCCGTGTTCGGTTCCGACATGCCGAGCGGGCTCCAGATCGTGTGCTTCATCGGTGGCCTGCTGGTCGTCGGCGTCGGCATGATGTGCCTCCAAGCCGGCTTCCTGGGCGCGGCGGCCAGGTACAGCGCGGGCGAGACCATGCCGGTCGTCAGGGACAGCGCGTCGTACCTCACCGACGGGGAGGGTCTCCTCGGCGTCGGGCGCACTGTCGACGACCGTCCGGCGCCCTCGACCGCCACCGGGCCGTACTGCCGCCAGTGCGGGGTCCGCAACGACGGCGACGCGAAGTTCTGCGACTCGTGCGGGTCCGCACTTGGCTGAGACACGCGCGCGGGTCGAGATCATCCGGGTCGGCTACGGACAGCCCGACGCGATGCGGCTGATCGCGGAGGTGCAGGCGGAGTACGTCGTGCGCTACGGCGGCCCCGACGACACCCCGCTCGAGCACGCGATGTTCGAGCCGCCGGCCGGCAGCTTCTACGTCGGGTACGTCGAGGGCGAGGCGGTCGCGACCGGGGCGTGGCGGCGCTGCCACGTCGAGGCGTTCGGGAGCACGGAGACCGCCGAGATCAAGCGGATGTACGTCGTGCCGCGGTTGCGCGGGGCCGGCCTCGCCCGGTGCATGCTGGCCCACCTCGAGGCGACCGCCGCTGCCGCCGGTGCGCAGGCCCTGGTGCTGGAGACCGGCCTGCGCCAGCCCGAGGCGATCGCCCTCTACGAGTCCTCGGGGTACACGCCCGTCCCGGGGTTCGGCTACTACCGGGACGCCCCGCTGTCGCGGTGCTTCGGGAAGCGGCTCTGACTCCTGCGGGCGGCTAGCGGCAGGACCGGCCCTGGTGGCTCTGCTCGTGGCTGGGGTCGTGGCTGCTCGCGCAGCCCGCGCCGGATGACGAGCTGTCGCCGGCGACGGCGTGCGCCAGCTGGCTGGGCGAGATCCCGCCGGTGATTCCGAGCAGGGCGCCGAGCAGTACCAGCCGCGGCACGACCGCGCAGGCGAGGTGGCCGAGGGGGCCCCGGGGGACGGCGGACAGGGCCTCCGCCTGGGTCGGGTCTTCCTCGGTCTCGACTGCCTGGTGGTGCACGGGTCTCCTCGTGATCGCTTCCCGGGACCCGCGGGAGTCTAGGAAAGATGCACGGGCTCGCGTCGGGCGCATCCCCGATTGTGGGGATCAGGTGACCATTTCCGGCTCGTCGGCCCGCTCCTGCCGGGTGGCCACCAGGCTCGTCGTCACGGTGACGGCGAGGATGCCGAGGACCACCCCGAGCGAGGCCAGGGTCGGGATCTCGGGCACCGCCTTCCACTGCAGGTGGCCCCAGTGCAGCGCCAGCTTCACGCCGATGAAGGCCAGGATCGCGGCCAGGCCGTAGCCGAGGTGCACCAGGCGGCTCAGGGCGCTCTCGAGCACGAAGTAGAGCGCCCGCAGGCCGAGCAGGGCGAAGGCGTTGGTGGCGAAGACCAGGTAGGGGTCCCCGGTGATGCCGTAGACCGCCGGCACCGAGTCGATCGCGAAGACGATGTCGGTGGCCAGCACCGCGAGGACGACGAGCGCGAACGGCGTCAGCGCACGGGCACCGGCGCGACGCGCGGTGAGCCGCGGGCCGTCGTACTCCTCGGTGACGGGGAACAGTCGGCGGGCGGCCCGCACCACCCGCATCCGGGAGATGTCGACCTCCTGGTCGTGGCCGCTGAGCGTGTCGCGCAGGATCTTCACGCCGGTGACCAGCAGCACCAGCCCGAAGACGAGGAAGACCCAGTCGAACGCCGCCAGCGCGGCCGCGCCGAGGGCGATGAAGATGCCGCGCAGCACGAGCGCCCCGACGATGCCGTAGAGCAGCGCCCGCTGCCGCAGGGCCGGCGGTACGGCGAACGCGCCGAGCAGCAGCATGAACACGAAGAGGTTGTCCACGCTCAGTGACTTCTCGACGAGGTATCCGGTGAGGTACTCCACCCCGCTGTCGGTGCCGTGCTGCCACCAGACCCAGGCGCCGAACGCGAGCGGCAGCGCGACGTAGAACGCCGACCAGGCCAGCGCCTCGCGCAGGGAGACCTCGTGCGGGCGGCGGGTGAGCAGGAAGTCCACGGCCAGGAGGACGAGGACGAGGCCGATCGTGACGGCCCAGAGCGTGGGGGTACCGATCGTGGCAGTGGCGGTGAGAGGCACGGGGTCTCCTCGGACGACATCGGTGTCCGAGGTCTTCCTCGACCGGATCGACTGCTACCGGTGCCCACCCGGGACGGCCGTGGGGCCGTCGTACTGACCGGATGGTGCTTGGGTGAGGTACTCCCCTCGAGCCCCCAGTGTACTGACCCCTTTCAAGAGCTGGATCCGTGACGGGAACCGGTGCGCGTCAGCCGACGACGAGGCTCAGCCGACCACGAGGTAGCGCTCGTCGTCGATCTCCCGGCCCCAGTAGACGGGCTCCGGCAGCAGCGTCAGCTCGGCCCTCCGCCCCGCCCCCTCCACCAGCGCCACGGTCTCTGCCGCCGAGAGCCCGGCGCCGTTGAACCACCGGCCCTCGACCAGCAGCAGGCGGCCGCCCGGCACGAGCAGGTCGATCCAGCGGCCCAGGGTCGCCGCGGGGTCGGGCATCGCCCACAGGACGTGGCGGCACAGCACCACGTCGTACGACGCCGGCTCGAGCGGCGGCGTCGCGGCGTCGCCCTCGGTGAAGCGCACTGCGGTGTCCCCGGCGGCCTTCTCCTGCGCCAGCCGCACCATCTCGGGGGAGATGTCGACCCCGTCCACGATGTAGCCGTGCCCGGCGAGCAGCAGCGCCAGCGTGCCGGTCCCGCTGCCCAGGTCCGCCACCCGGGCGGGCGCCGGCGGCAGCGCGCCGAGCAGCAGCTCGCGCCACGCCGCGCGGACCGTGTCGTCGCGCAGGCCGTGGTCGGCGGCTTCGTCGAAGCTCGCGGCCTCCGCGTCCCAGAGGTCGCGAGTCTCCTGGAGGTCGTCCCGTGAGGTCATGCGGGCAGCATAGGAGCCGGCGTCGACAGTGTCCTCGAGTCGAGGCCTTCCCTTCGAGCGGTCACTCGCGTCGGGGTCTGCTGCGGATCCAGTCGGGGGGTGGGTGGCCGGTCTTGGGTGGGGGGAGGAACTCGGGTCGGCCGTCGTCGGGGTTGATCCGGACCTGCCAGGGGGTGTGGTGGATGACGCGGTGGTGCTGGCCGCAGAGGAGGACGAGGTTCTCGAGCTTGGTCTCGCCGCCGGCTGCCCAGTGGGTGATGTGGTGGGCGTGGCACATGATCGGGGGCCTGGTGCAGCCGGGGAAGGTGCAGTGCTGGTCGCGGCAGACGACGGCTCGCCAGATCGGCGGGGTGACCAGCCGGTGCAGGCGGCCGACGTCGAGGACCTCACCCTTGCCGCCGAGGGCGACGGGGATGATGTCGGCGTCGCAGGCCAGCCGGCGGACCACCGAGGGGGCGAGCTCGAGGCCGTCGTCGGTGGTCGACACGCGAGCTGCCGAGGGTGGCCCAGTCGATCTGCTGCCGGAGCACGTCCAGGGACGTGGTGACGGTGACCCGGGGCCGGGCGCCGTGGCAGTCCGGGGGCAGGTCGGTGGCCAGCGCGTGCTCGGCCAGGCCGACGAGGGCGTCCCACATCCGGGCGCCGTGGTCGCGCGGGTCCTGCACGACCTCGCAGTCGGGGTCGTCGGCGTCGACGGCCGGCTGCGGCTTGGTCAGCGGGAGCAGCGCGGCCTTGAGGAGGGCGGCGTCCTCGACGGTGCCGCGGCCCCGGAGCCGGACGCCGCCGGCGCCGTCCTCGGTGATGGAGAGGAACCGGCCGTGGTGCGCGGCCCGGTCCTCGCGGTCCAGCGCCTTCTCGGCGTCCCGCTCCGCCTTCTCGGGGTCGGCCACCTCGACCAGCCGCTTGGCGGCCTGGGCCAGGTCGGTGGCGTTCAGCCGGGCCGCCTCGACGAGCAGCACCGCCTCGCCCTCCTCGCGGACGCCCGGCATCCAGCGGCAGCTTCTCGACCGCGGCCACGATCACCGCGGCCTGCTCCGGGGACACCCGGCCGGCGAGCATCGCCGCGTGGGTGGCGGTCCGCTCGCCGACCAGGATCGGCGCCTGCTGGACGGTGCGGTGCCCCTTGCCGCGGGTGGTCCCGGCGAGGTGGGTGAACCAGTCCGCGGTCGACCCCCAGGCCAGCTCCTTCTTCGGCACCTGGCGGGCGTCGATCTCGGCCAGCACGGAGGCCTCCAGTCCGGCCAGCTGGGCGCGAAGGCTCTCGATCTGCTCGACCGTCCCGACCAGCTCCTCCGACGTCCTGGCCGCCCAGAGCACCTCGCCCAACGGGTGGATCGCCGCGCCGGCAGCCGCGACCACCCCGGCGGGGGTGGTCGGCGTTCCGGTCGGCTGCTCCATGGAGATACTCAACCAGAGGCCACCGACAGTGCAGGCCGCTGACCTGCGGTTATCCACAGAATCAGACATCATTCGAGAAAAGATTCGAAGATTTTGCTTTGGCTCTCGGCGGGACGCGCCGACCGCAAGCCGGAGGCGGCCGCAACCGCGAGCGGACCCCCGCCGTAGCCAGCCGAGCCACGCGACCGCAAGCCGCAGGGCGGCCAGCAAGCCGGGCAGCTGGCGCAACCACGAGCGGCCCTCGGTGCCGGCCGCGCGACCTGCGGAAACGTCTGACAGGGGTCCGTGACCGACCTACCCTCGTCCGGTGTCTCGGATCCGTACTGCCCCTGCCCTCGCCCTGTTCCTCCTCCTCGCCCTGGTGTCAGCGCCCGCGTCGGCCACGCCCCTCGAGGACTACGCGTCCTACCAGCCGCAGACGAAGTGCTCGCCGCGGGCCAAGCCCGGCACGACGTACCTCGGGAAGCGGCTGGTGAAGCGCTTCGGGGGTGGCTTCGGGCCCATCTCGCGCCCCTGCGACAGCGGTGGCACCTCCGAGCACAAGGAGGGTCGCGCGTTCGACTGGTTCCTCGACGCCAGCAAGAAGTCCGACCGCAAGCGGGCGCACGCCTTCATGGACTGGGTGTTCGAGGCCGACCGACATGGCAACACCGACGCCCGGGCGCGCCGGATGGGGATCATGTACGTGATCTGGAACGACCACATGTACCCGGCCTGGAGCGAGTTCGAGAAGGAGCCCTACCTCAGCTCCGGGTGCAAGAGTCGGAGGAAGTGCAGCACGACGTTGCGCCACCGCGACCACCTGCACATCTCGCTGACCCGCAAGGGCGGCAAGGGCCGCACCAGCTGGTACGACGGGCGCCTGCCTCAGGTCTGAGCGGCGTGCTCCTCGCGCGTGATCTCGCACGGCGTGCACTTCATGGGAGTGCTCAGCACCACCCTGGGCGCCGCGGTGGTGCCGAGCGCTCCCATGAAGTGGTCCGGAAGCGTCAGCCCTTCGCCCACTCGTCGTTCCAGCCGTCGACCTCGTCGGCCTTGCGGGACGACGGGCCGGTGTAGACCGCCGAGGGGCGGATCAGGCGGCCGGTGCGCTTCTGCTCGAGGATGTGCGCCGACCAGCCGCCGGTGCGGGCGCAGGTGAACATCGAGGTGAACATGTTCGCCGGCACCTCGGCGAAGTCGAGGACGATGGCGGCCCAGAACTCCACGTTGGTCTCGAGGACGCGGTCCGGACGGCGCTCGCGGAGCTCGGCCAGCGCGGCCTTCTCCAGCGACTCGGCGACCTCGTAGCGCGGGGCGTTGAGCTCGCGCGCGGTCCGCCTCAGCACCCGTGCACGCGGGTCCTCGGCCCGGTAGACGCGGTGCCCGAAGCCCATCAGCCGCTCGCCGGAGTCGAGCAGGCCCTTGACGTAGGCGCGGGCGTCGCCGCTCTTCTCGACCTCCTCGATCATCCCGAGCACCCGCGAGGGGGCGCCGCCGTGGAGCGGGCCGCTCATCGCGCCGATGGCGCCGGAGAAGGCGGCGGCGACGTCGGCGCCGGTGCTGGTGATGACGCGGGCGGTGAACGTCGAGGCGTTCATGCCGTGCTCGGCCGCCGAGGACCAGTAGGCGTCGATCGCCTTGACGTGCTTGGGGTCGGCCTCGCCCTTCCACCGGATCATGAACCGCTCGGCGAGGGTCTTCCCCTTGTCGACCTCGGCCTGGGGGACCACCGGCATGTTCAGCCCGCGCGCGGACTGGGCGGCGTACGACAGCACCATGACCGCGACCCGGCCGAGGTCGGCCCGGGCCTGCTCGTCGGAGATGTCGTAGGTCTGGCCGAAGCCGAAGGCCGGGGCGAGCATCGCGACCGCGGCCTGGACGTCGACGCGGACGTCGCCGGTGTGGACCGGCAGGTTGTAGGGCTCGGCGGGCGCGAGACCCGGGGTGTAGCTGCCGTCGATCAGCAGGCCCCAGATGTTCTCGAAGGGCACCCGCCCGACGATCTCCTCGATGTCCACGCCGCGGTAGCGCAGCGCGGAGCCTTCCTTGTCCGGCTCGGCGATCTCGGTCTCGAACGCAACGACACCTTCGAGTCCGTGGTGTACCTCGGTCATGCGCTCGCGACTCCTCTGCTCGATGGGCGCCCGATCGGTCGGGCGTGCCGGAGGCATTCTGCACCCCTGTCCGGATCGTCGCACCTGCCCCCTCGCAGCGCCTAGGGTCGGGAGCATGGCGAGTGTGGACGGAACCGGACGGATCGACCTTCCCTCCCTGCGTGCGGAGTACACCCGCGCCGGGCTGACGGAGGCCGACCTCGCGCCGGACCCCTTCGTGATGTTCGACCGGTGGATGCGCGAGGCGGTCGACGCCGGGCTGTACGAGGCGAACGCGATGGTCGTGGCGACGGTCGGTCCCGACTTCCAGCCGTCCGCCCGGATGGTGCTGCTCAAGGGCTTCGACGAGCGGGGCTTCGTCTTCTTCACCAACACCGGCTCGCGCAAGGGCCAGGAGCTGTCCGGCAACCCGCGCTGCGCCCTGCTGTTCCCGTGGCACCCGCTGGAGCGCCAGGTGCGGGTCGACGGGGTCGCGGCGCCGCTGGACCGGTCCGCGGTGGAGGAGTACTTCGCGCGGCGGCCCCGTCAGTCGCGGCTCGGCGCGTGGGCGTCGCACCAGTCCCGGGTGGTGAGCGGTCGCGACGAGCTGAACCTGGCGTACGCCGAGGCCGACGCCCGCTACCCCGACGAGGTGCCGGCGCCCGAGGAGTGGGGCGGCTACCGCGTGCACGCCGAGGCGGTCGAGTTCTGGCAGGGACGCCCGGGCCGGATGCACGACCGGCTGGTCTACCGGCGCTCCGGTGCGGGCTGGGCGACGGAGCGGCTGGCGCCGTAGGGAGCCGGCCACGGCGTTCGCCGAAACCGCTTGTGAGTGAGCGCTCACTCACTTAGGCTCGGAGGGTGACCCCCCGCGCCGCCGCCATGGCCCCCGACGACCGCCGCAAGGCGATCCTCGCCGTACTGGTGCCGCTCATCGTCGAGAAGGGCGGCGACGTCAGCACCCGCGAGATCGCCCGGGCCGCCGGCATCGCGGAGGGCACGATCTTCCGGGTCTTCCCGGACAAGAAGAGCCTGATGCTGGCCGCCGCCGAGGAGGCGATCAACCCCGCCGACGGGCAGGCCGCCTTCGACGAGGCGATGGCCGGCGCCGACGGGCTGCGCGCGAAGGTCGTGCTCGCCGCCGAGCGGGTGCTCGAGCGGATGCGGCTCACCATGGCGGTGATGATGGCCGTCCGCCAGCAGCTGATGGCCGCCCACGAGGAGGGCGACCACAGCCGCACCGACCACGACGGCAAGCCGGCGTTCGGGCCACCGCCGTTCGTGATGAAGGCCCAGGAGGACCTGCACCGACGGCTCACCGGCCTGTTCGAGCCCCACCGCGACGAGCTGGCCGTCGAGCCGTCCGTCGCCGCCGTCGCCCTGCGCGCACTGATCTTCGGCGCCAGCCGCCCCGAGCTGGGGATGACCCCGGCGCTGACCCCTGACCAGATCGCGGACCTGCTGCTCGACGGCGTCCGCCGGAGGGACTCCTGATGCTGCTCCGACTCCTGCGGACCCACCTCCGCCCCTACCGCCCGTGGCTCGCGGCGGTCGTCGTGCTCCAGTTCGTCGGCGTCGTCGCGATGCTCTACCTGCCGAGCCTGAACGCCGACATCATCGACTTCGGCGTGACCCGGGGAGACACGGGCTACATCGTCCGCACCGGGGCCCTCATGCTCGCGGTCTCGCTGGTGCAGATCGCCTGCTCGGTCGGCGCGGTCTGGTTCGGTGCGCGTACGGCGATGGGCTTCGGCCGCGACGTCCGTGCGGCGCTGTTCCACCGGGTCGGGACGTTCTCCCAGCGGGAGGTCCAGCACTTCGGACCGCCCTCGCTGATCACCCGCGGCACCAACGACGTCCAGCAGGTGCAGATGCTGGTGCTGATGGCCTGCACCATCGCGATCTCCTCGCCGATCATGATGATCGGCGGCGTGATCATGGCGCTGCGCGAGGACGTCGGGCTCGGCTGGATCCTCGCCGTGGTCGTGCCGGCGCTCTTCCTCTCGGTCGGGTTCGTCGTCAGCCGGATGGTGCCGAGCTTCCGCCTGATGCAGGCCCGGATCGACGAGGTCAACCGGGTGCTGCGCGAGCAGATCACCGGCATCCGCGTGGTCCGCGCCTTCGTCCGCGAGCCCCACGAGACCGAGCGCTTCGCCACCGCCAACGGCGACCTCACCGCGGTCGCGGTCCGCGCCGGCCGGTGGATGGCCACCATGTTCCCGCTGGTGATGCTGGTCGTGAACGTCGCGAGCGTCTCGGTGATCTGGTTCGGCGGCCACCGCGTCGACAGCGGGCAGATGCAGGTCGGGGCGCTGACGGCGTTCCTGACCTACCTGATGCAGATCCTGATGTCGGTGATGATGGCGACCTTCATGCTGATGATGGTGCCCCGGTCGTCGGTGTGCGGCGACCGCATCACCGAGGTGCTCGACACCGACAGCTCCGTCGTCCCGCCGGCCGAACCGATCACCCCCGACCCCGCCACGCGCGGCTGGCTGGACCTCGACGGGGTCGTCTACTCCTACCCGGGCGCCGAGTCGCCCGTGCTCAGCGACGTCTCGTTCTCGGCCCGGCCCGGCCAGACCGTCGCCGTCATCGGGTCCACCGGCGCCGGCAAGTCCACGCTGGTCAACCTGGTGCCGCGGCTCTTCGACGTCACGTCCGGCACGGTCTCGGTCGCCGGGGTCGACGTACGCCGGCTGGGCGCCGACGACCTGTGGGCGCAGATCGGGCTGGTCCCGCAGAAGGCCTGGCTGTTCAGCGGGACCGTCGCGAGCAACCTGCGGCACGGCAAGCCGGATGCCACCGACGACGAGCTCTGGGCGGCGCTGGAGGTCGCCCAGGCGCGCGACTTCGTCGAGGCCCTGCCCGAGGGGCTGGACGCGTCGGTCAGCCAGGGCGGCACCAACTTCTCCGGGGGTCAGCGCCAGCGCCTCGCCATCGCCCGCGCGGTCGTACGCCGTCCCGGGATCTACCTCTTCGACGACTCCTTCTCCGCGCTCGACCTGGCGACCGACGCCCGGGTCCGGGCGGCGCTGCGTCCGGTCACCACCGACGCCACGGTGCTGATCGTTGCCCAGCGGGTCTCCACGATCATCGACGCCGACCAGATCCTGGTGCTGGAGGACGGCCGCGTCGTCGGCCGCGGCACCCACGAGGAGCTGCTCGCGAGCTGTGGCACCTACCAGGAGATCGTCACCTCCCAGCTGAGCAGCGAGGACGCCGCATGACCGACACCGTCGAGACGAAGCCCGCCTCCAAGGGCAAGGCGCTCGAGGCCACCGAGCGGATCGAGGCGCCCGTCGGAGGGCCCGGCCGCGGCCCGATGGGCGGCGGCATGGTCGGCCAGAAGGCGATGACCTTCGGGCCGTCCGCCCGCCGGCTGGTCGCACAGATGCGCCCGGACCGTGGCAAGGCCCTGGCCGTGGTCGTCCTCGGTGTCGTCAGCGTCGCGCTGATGTCGGTCGGGCCGCGCATCCTCGGCCAGGCCACCGACCTGGTGTTCTCGGGCCTCTTCAGCCGCAGCATCCCGGCCGGCGTCACCCAGGAGCAGGCGGTCGAGGGGCTGCGCCGGCAGGGGGACGGCAACCTCGCCGACATGCTCGCCTCGATGGACCACGTGGTCCCCGGCCAGGGCGTGGACTTCGACGCCGTCCGCAACGTGCTGCTCGTCGTGCTGGCGGTGTACGCCGGTGCCGCGCTGCTCGGCTGGCTGCAGGGCTTCGTGCTCAACACGGTCGTGCAGAACACCGTCTACCGGATGCGCGAGGAGGTGGAGGCCAAGATCAACCGGCTGCCGCTGGGGTACTTCGACCGCTCGCCGCGCGGGGAGCTGCTCAGCCGCGTCACCAACGACATCGACAACGTCAGCCAGACCCTGCAGCAGACCATGAGCCAGCTGATGACCTCGCTGATGACCGTGGTCGCCGTGCTCGCGATGATGATCTGGATCTCCCCGCTGCTGGCGCTGATCGCGCTGGTGTCGGTGCCGATCTCCCTGCTGGTGACCCGCGCGATCATGAAGCGCTCGCAGGGCATGTTCGTCGCCCAGTGGCGGCGTACCGGACGCCTGAACGCGCACATCGAGGAGACCTTCTCCGGCCACTCCCTGGTCAAGGTCTTCGGCCGCCAGCACGAGGTCGAGGAGACCTTCGCGGAGGAGAACGACGAGCTCTACCGGGTCAGCTTCGGGGCGCAGTTCGTCTCCGGGCTGATCATGCCGTCGATGATGTTCGTCGGGAACCTCAACTACGTGGTCATCGCCGTGGTCGGCGGGCTGCGCGTCGCCAGCGGCTCGCTGTCGCTGGGGGAGGTGCAGGCGTTCATCCAGTACACCCGCCAGTTCACCCAGCCGCTCACCACCGTGGCCTCGATGATGAACCTGCTCCAGTCCGGGGTCGCCTCGGCCGAGCGGGTCTTCGAGCTGCTCGACGCCGAGGAGGAGCCGGTCGACGCGCCCGCGACGGCGGTCCCCGCCGTACGCCGCGGCGAGGTCGCCTTCGAGGACGTCGCGTTCCGGTACGACGAGGACCAGCCGCTGATCGACGACCTGTCGCTGGTGGCCCGGCCGGGCCAGACCGTCGCCATCGTGGGCCCCACCGGCGCCGGCAAGACGACCCTGGTCAACCTGGTGATGCGCTTCTACGACGTCGACGCCGGGCGGATCACGCTCGACGGCGTCGACATCACCGCGATGCCGCGCTCGGCCCTGCGCGGCCAGATCGGCATGGTGCTCCAGGACACCTGGCTCTTCGAGGGGACCATCCGCGACAACATCGCCTACGGCCGCCCCGACGCGACCGAGGAGCAGGTCCTCGAGGCCGCGCGGGCGACGTTCGTCGACCGGTTCGTGCACTCCCTGCCCGACGGCTACGACACCGTGATCGACGAGGACGGCAGCAACCTCAGCGCCGGTGAGCGCCAGCTGGTCACCATCGCCCGCGCCTTCCTCACCGACCCCGCGCTGCTGATCCTCGACGAGGCCACGTCCTCGGTCGACACCCGCACCGAGCTGCTGCTCCAGCACGCCATGGCGGCGCTGCGCACCGACCGCACCAGCTTCGTCATCGCCCACCGGCTCAGCACCATCCGCGACGCGGACCTCATCCTCGTGATGGAGCACGGCGCGATCGTCGAGCAGGGCACCCACGACCAGCTGCTGCACGCCGGGGGCGCCTACGCCCGGCTCTACAACGCCCAGTTCGCGGAGGCCGTCGCCTGACCCCGCCTCGTGTGGCCCAGGGTGCGCCCCGGCGCACCCTGGACCACACGACGCTAAATGTCTTGAAGGCCCATCGCGGTCGGCCTACGGTGGTCGGACACGGGAAAGGAGGTGGTCCGAAGAATGAATTCTTATGGGACGCGTGAGGTGGCTGCCCGCTAGCAGCAACCGTCAGCGAAGTACTGCTGGCGAATCCACAGCAGCTACCCGACCCGCAGACGATCCGGTCATCACGTCCACCGGAGCGGGCCTCGCTCGAGGTCCACGTCTGCGGGTCGCTGCATTTCCGGATGCTGTGCGTGCCTGAGGTGTCGGGGCGTGTGGTCGCGCCCACATTGGTTGCCGATATCAACCATTGGGGATATGGTTGCTCCCAGCAACCTTTCTACCTCCCGCGAATCGAGCTTCCTTGTCCACCCAGGCAGTACCCACCTCCGCCGAGCAGTCCGGCCAGATGACGCACCGCGAGGTGCTCGAGGCCCTCAGCGGCCTCCTCCTCGCGATGTTCGTGGCGATGCTCTCCAGCACGATCGTGTCGAACGCCCTCCCGACGATCGTCTCCGACCTCCACGGCAGCCAGACCGGCTACACCTGGGTCGTCGTCGCCACCATGCTGACGATGACCGCGACCACCCCGATCTGGGGCAAGCTCGCCGACCTCTTCAGCAAGAAGCTGCTCGTCCAGTCGGCGCTCGTCATCTTCTCGGTCGGCTCGATCATCGCCGGCCTCGCGCCCTCGATGAGCGTGCTGATCGGCGCCCGTGCGATCCAGGGCCTCGGCGTCGGCGGCCTGACGGCGCTCGTCCAGGTCGTCATCGCCTCGATGGTGTCGCCGCGTGAGCGCGGCCGCTACTCCGGCTACATCGGCGCGGTCTTCGCCCTCGCCACGGTCTCCGGCCCCCTCGTCGGCGGCCTCCTGGTCGACACCGTCGGCTGGCAGTGGTGCTTCTACGCGGGGCTGCCGGTCGCGGCCCTGGCGTTCGTCGTGCTCCAGAAGACCCTGCACCTGCCCGTCGTCAAGCGCGAGGTGCACATCGACTACCTCGGCGCGTTCCTGCTCGTCGGTGGCGTCTCGATCTTCCTGGTCTGGGTGTCCCTGGGTGGTCAGCAGTTCGCCTGGACCTCCGCCACCAGCCTCGTGCTCGTGGCCGCGGCCGCCGTGGTCATCGCCCTCGCCGTGTACGTCGAGGCGAAGGTCGCGGTCGAGCCGGTCGTCCCGCTGCGCCTGTTCAAGGACCGTACGACGTCGCTCGCGACCGTCGCGTCCGTCCTCATCGGCGTGGCCATGTTCGGCTCCACGGTGTACCTGAGCCTCTACTTCCAGCGTGCGCGCGGCATGAGCCCCACCGAGGCGGGCCTGATGTCGGTCTGCATGGTCGGCGGCCTGCTGGTCTCGAGCATCGTGTCCGGCCGGATCATCACCAACACCGGCCTGTGGAAGCGCTGGCTGGTCGGCGGCATGGCCCTCGTCATCGTCGGCATCGGCCTGCTGAGCACCATCGACGCCACGACGCCGCTGTGGCGGGTCGGCGCCTTCATGGCGGTGCTGGGCCTCGGCCTGGGCGCGACCATGCAGAACCTGGTGCTGGCCGTGCAGAACAACACCGCCCAGGCCGACATGGGGGCGGCCTCCTCGGTGGTCGCGTTCTTCCGCTCCCTGGGTGGCTCGATCGGCATCTCGGCGCTCGGCGCGGTCCTGGCCCACCAGGTCGCCGCCTCCGTGGAGGACGGTGTGAAGGCGCTGGCCAGGACGCACCCGGAGGTCCTCCGCGGCTTCGGGGGCCACGACAACGGCGAGATCCCTGACCTCGCGACCCTGCCCGCCCCGCTGCGGTCGATCTTCGAGGGCGCCTTCGGTGACGCGACGGGCCACATCTTCCTGGTGGCCCTGCCCTTCGCGGTGGCAGCATTCATCTGTGTGCTGTTCATCAAGGAGGTGCCGCTGCGCACCACCATCGACCGCGAGGACGAGATCGCGCCCGAGGCGACGGCGGAGCTGAGCTCGCGATGACTGCCTCCACGCGTTCGCGCCGTGCCGAGTCGCTCCGGCTGCTCGAGAGCGAGGTCGGCGTGATGATCCGCCGGATCCGCCGGGTGCTGTGGGAGCGGGCCCGGGCCGTCCACCCCGACCTGCAGCCCGCGTCGTACCTGATGCTCGCCTACCTCGCCGACCACGGCGCGCTGCGCGCCTCCGGGATCGCCGAGGCGCTGTGCATCGACAAGGGGGCGGTGAGCCGCCAGCTCCACCACCTCGTCGAGCTCGGCCTCGTCGACCGCACCCCGGACCCGGCCGACGGCCGCGCGACGCTGGTGTCGGCGAGCGCCGACGCCGTGCACCGGATCAAGGACGTCGCCGAGGACCGGCGCCGGTGGCTCGACGAGCGCCTCGGCGACTGGACCGACGAGGAGCTCGCCGGCTTCGCCGAGGTCCTCGGCCGCTACAACGCCGCGCTCGACGGCGGCGCCTGACCGACACCGCCGAGCCGCACGCGAACGCCGCGCCCTCCCGGGGGTGCGGCGTTCCCTGTCGATGGCGCGGACCACGCCGTACTGAAACCGCGGCCGCAACGAGAAGAGCGCCCGCCCGGTCGGGGCAGGCGCTCTTGTCGTTGTCGGGGTCTGCCTCAGCCGATCCAGACCGCGGTGTCGGGCGGAAGCTGGCCGTCGAGCGGCCCGCTGGCCATCAGCACGTCACCGGCCGGCAGGGCCACCGGCTCGGTGCCGCAGTTGAGCACGACCGTGACCGGGCCGCGGCGGAACGTGAGCACGTCGCCACCCTGCGGGACGATCTCGACGTGGTCGCCGGCGGTGGTCGCGAACGTCCGGCGCACGCGCAGCGCCTCGCGGTAGAACGACAGGGTCGAGCCGGGGTCCCCGGCCTGCGCCTCGACCGTCCGGTCGGCCCACTCGGCCGGCTGCGGGATCCACGGCTGCCCGGTGCCCGGACCGAACTCGAAGGGCGGCTCCTGCCCGCCCCACGGCATCGGGACCCGGCAGCCGTCGCGGCCCTCCTCGCCGGTGCGGAACCACGACGGGTCCTGCCGGTGGTCGGGGTGCACGTCGGCCTGCTCGAGGCCGAGCTCCTCGCCCTGGTAGAGGTACGACGACCCGGGCAGCGCGAGCATCGTCAGCGTGGCCGCGCGGGCCCGGGCCAGGCCCTGCGCGCCACCGCCGTAGCGGGTCACGTGTCGGATCACGTCATGGTTGCTGAGCACCCAGGTCGGGGTGGCCCCGACGGGCTCGAGCGCGGCGAAGGTGCCGGTGATGACCTCGGCGAACGCCAGCGCCGACCAGTCGGCGAGCAGCCAGGCGAAGTTGAACGACTGGTCCATCTCGTCCGGGCGCACGAACCGGGCCAGCGACTCGGGGGTCTGGGTCCAGGCCTCGGCGACGTCCATCCGGTCGCCGTCGTACTTGTCCAGGATCTGCCGCCACCGGCGGTAGACCTCGTGCACCTCGGGCTGGTCCCACATCGGCTCGTCCTTGAGCCGGCGCTCGACCATCGCGCTGGGCAGCTGGGTGGTCGGCCGGTCCTCGTCGATGACCTGGTCGCGCAGGCTCTCCTCCTTGAACAGCCCGTGCGCCACGTCGACACGGAAGCCGTCGACGCCCCGGTCGAGCCAGAAGGTCAGCACCTCCTCGAACATGTCGGCGACCTCGGGGTGACGCCAGTCGAGGTCGGGCTGGGTGCTGTCGAAGAGGTGGAGGTACCACTCTCCGTCCTCGACCCGCGTCCAGGCGGGGCCGCCGAAGACGGAGTCCCAGTTGTTCGGGGGCTCGGCGCCGCCCTCGCCGCGGCCCTCGCGGAAGAGGTAGCGCTCGCGCTCGGGGCTGCCCGGGCCGGCGGCCAGCGCGGCCTGGAACCACTCGTGCGCGTCGGAGGTGTGGTTGGGGACGAGGTCGACGATCACCTTGAGCCCGAGCTCGTGCGCCCGGTCGAGCAGCGTGTCGGCGTCGGACAGGCTGCCGAACAGCGGGTCGACGTCGCAGTAGTCGGCGACGTCGTAGCCGTGGTCGTTCTGCGGTGACGTGTAGAACGGCGTGATCCACAGCGCGTCCACGCCGAGGTCCCGCAGGTACGGCAGCCGCGCGGTGATGCCGGGGAGGTCACCGACCCCGTCACCGTCGCCGTCGGCGAAGCTGCGGACGTAGACCTGGTAGATGGCGGCGTGGCGCCACCACTCGATTTGATCGTTCCAACCCATGTCGTCAAGTGTTCCGAGGCCGAGGGGGACTAGTCAATTTGGGGTGACCAGATTGGGGATGCGCCGCCGGGAGGTCAGGCGAACGCGGCGGGGTCGACGGCCACCCACACGTGCTCGGCGCAGGCGACGACGCGGCCGTCGGCGTCGTAGAGCGTGGACGAGGTGAACGTCTTGCGGCCCTCCCGGCCGCGGGCCAGCCCCACGACCACGTGCTCCTCGCCGATCACCGGCAGCGCGTCGACACGCGCGGTCATCCCGGCGAGCACCATCAGCCGCTCGGTGAGGTCGCCGGCCCAGCCGCCGATGCAGTCCAGCGCCGCCCAGGTGGTGGCCAGCGAGGCGCGCGGGTGCTCGTCGACGTAGGAGTGGAAGTCCTCGCCGACGCTCGGGTGCGGCGACCAGGTGGCGGCGATGCGGGTCGCGCCGTCCTGGTCGGCGACCCGGCCCGGGAAGATCCGCAGCCCGTCGCCCTCGCCGCGGGCGGTGCCGCACACGAAGCACGTCGGGAACGGGTGCGAGGCCAGCCCCGGGTAGGTCGCGGAGGCGGCCCGGGCCTCGTCGGCCGGGACCGGGTCGACCGTCGTCGGCTCGTCGTCCACCACGGTGGCGCGGGCGACGACGGCGCCACCGATGGTGGCGACCGTCGAGTCGTCCTCGTCCTCGCTCACCGTCATCGGGGTGTCCAGCGGCGGCGGCTGCCGGAGGGCGACCCGGATCGTCGGCCAGGACCGGGCCCGGTCGTCCGGGCAGTCGTGCGGGATCAGCGCGGCGAGCGCGCCGGCGGTCCAGCCGCCGTTGCCCGAGGACGGGGGTCCGCAGAAGCGGCGGGGCACCAGCAGGTCGGGGGACGTGGTCATGCGCGGATCTTCTCCCAGCGGTCCAGCGCCTCGAGGCGCTCCTCCTTGTGGTCGACGACCGGCGCCGGGTAACCCACCTCGCGCCGCACCTCGTCGTCGGGCTCGTGCGGGTCCTCGACCCCGGCCAGCTCCTCGACCCAGCGCCGGATGTAGCCCCCGGCCGGGTCGAACTTGCGGCCCTGGCCGGTGGGGTTGAAGACCCGGAAGTACGGCGCCGCGTCGGTGCCGCAGCCGGCGGTCCACTGCCAGCCGTGCTGGTTGGAGGCCAGGTCGCCGTCGACGAGCCAGTGCATGAAGTGCCGGGCGCCGTGCTGCCACTCGAGGTGCAGGTCCTTGACCAGGAAGCTGGCCACGATCATCCGCACCCGGTTGTGCATCCAGCCGGTGGCCCGCAGCTGGCGCATGCCGGCGTCCACGATCGGGAAGCCGGTGCGGCCGCGCTGCCACGCCTCGAGCTGCTCGCCGGGCTCGTCGTAGGGCATCCGCGCGAACTCCGGGCGGAGGTACTCGCGCACCGTCTCGGGGCGGTGGAAGAGCACGTCGGCGTAGAACTCCCGCCAGGCCAGCTCCTTGCGGTAGGTCGCCGCGCCCTGGGACCGGAAGCGGGCCAGGTCGGCCAGCATCGTGCGCGGGTGGATCTCGCCCCACTTCAGGTGCACCGACATGCGCGAGGTCCCCTCGACGCCCGGCCGGTCCCGGTCCGCGTCGTAGTCGCCGACGCGCTCGTCGAGGAACTCGCGCCAGCGCCGGGCGGCCGCCCGCTCGCCGGCCTCGGGCAGCTCGAGCCCGTCGGGCAGCTCCGGGTCGGGGACGACGGTGGTGTCGTCGAGGGCCAGCCAGGAGACCCCGGTCGGCGCGTCCACCGGACCCCGCCAGCCGTGCTCGGCCCATGCCTTCGAGAACGGCGTGAAGACCTTGTAGGGGTCACCCGACCCGTTGGTCACCCTGCCCGGCGCCACGGCGTACGGCGAGCCGGTGCGGACCAGGCTCGATGCCGTGCTCGGCGAGGGCCTTCTCGACGGCCTGGTCGCGGCGGTGGCCGTAGGGGCCGAAGTCCGCGGCGACGTGGACGCGGCTCGCGCCGACCTCGCGTGCGGCCAGCACCACGCGGCGTACCGGATCGCCGCGGACCACCGACAGCGACGCCTGCCGCTGGCGCAGCGAGGCGTCGAGCGCGCGGAGCGAGGCGCCGAGGTGGGCCCGGCGGCTGGGGCCGGCCGGACCCCACAGCGCCGGGTCCAGCACGAAGAGCGGGAGCACGTCGCCGTCGGCGGCGGCCTCGAGCAGCGCAGGGTTGTCCCCGAGGCGCAGATCGCGGCGGAACCACATCACGGCGCGGGTTGAGGAGGCCATCGGGCACCACTGTGCCACGGGCCCACGAGCGCCGTCCGGGATGCGTCGGCGATGCGTCAGAATGAACCAGTGAGCGACCTGATCGACACCACCGAGATGTACCTCCGCACGATCTACGAGCTGTCGGAGGAGGGCATCGTGCCGCTGCGTGCCCGCATCGCCGAGCGTCTGCACCAGAGCGGGCCGACGGTGTCGCAGACCGTCGCCCGGATGGAGCGCGACGGGCTGCTCACCGTCCAGGGCGACCGGCACCTCGAGCTCACCGACGAGGGCCTGCGGCTGGCCACGCGGGTGATGCGCAAGCACCGCCTCGCGGAGCGGCTGCTCACCGACGTGATCGGGCTGGACTGGGAGCTGGTCCACGAAGAGGCGTGCCGCTGGGAGCACGTGATGTCGGAGACCGTCGAGCGTCGCCTCGTCGAGCTGCTCGACCACCCCACGCAGTCGCCGTACGGCAACCCGATCCCCGGCCTCGACGAGCTCGGCGAGAGCGCCGTCGGCGAGGAGTTCATGGACGGCGTCGAGCCGCTGTCGAAGGTCGCCAGCCCGGAGGAGGGCCGGGTGATCGTGCGGCGCATCTCCGAGGAGATGCAGAAGGACGAGACCCTGATGAGCGCCCTGCGCCGGGTCGGCGCCCTGCCCGACAAGACGATCACGGTCGTGGCGACCGACGAGGGCGTGCTGGTCGGGTCCGGCGGCGAGACCGCCGAGGTCGTGCCGGAGGCGGCCGACCACATCTTCGTGCGCCGTCTCTGACGGCCGGGGTCGGCCCATCCGGTCTGGATGGCTTCGCGGCGACGTCGGGGGGACGCGGACTCGAGTTCGAGATCGGGGACCTGCTCGGTGACCTGCGCCGGATGCCGCCGACCGAGGCGCCGCCCGGGCAGGACGGCCCCGAGCTCCGGGTCGCGTACGCCTGAGGCCCGGTCGGCTCAGCCTGGATCCAGCGGTCAGATGCCGCGGAAGCGGCGCGTCCTGCCAGAGGGTGTTCGCCGACACGGGCGGAGGCAGTTCGGCAGAGGACGGCCAGCCGTGAGCGTGCGGGTCGTCGGGACCAGAGTGAACTGCCTCCGCCCGGCCCGGTGACGTCGCTCATGCGCGCCCGCTGCCTTCGAGGGATGCAGCACCGGAGCATGCCCACGCTCACCCGCCCACCCCGAGACCGCCGAATCAGTCACCCAGAACTGAAATCGACGCCGACATGGGTGGACCGAGGCTCAAGCGGTCAGGCGGGTCAGGAACTCGCTGCAGCCGGTGTCGAGCTTGTACGTCGCCAGCTCGTCGCCGCGCGTCGTACCCCGGTTCACGATGACCACGGGGGTGCCGTTCCTGGCTGCCCGGCGCACGAACCGGAGGCCGCTCATCACGGTGAGCGAGGAGCCGGCCACCAGCAGCGCGCCGCCGGCGTCGGCGAGCGCGTCGACCGCCGAGTAGCAGCGCTCGACCCGCGGCGGTGGGACGTTCTCGCCGAAGAACACGACGTGCGGCTTGAGGACGCCGTCGCACTCCGTGCACCCCGGGACCACGAACCCCGCGGTGTCCTCGAGGTCCACGTCACCGTCCGGCCGGCTCTCCGCGGCCCGGTGCCGGTCGGCGAAGCCGGGGTTGAGGGCGGTGAGTCGCTCGTGCAGCGACACCCGGGAGGCGGTGGCCCGGCAGCCGAGGCAGACCACCTCCGCGATCCGGCCGTGCAGGGCGACCAGCCGGCGCGACCCGGCCCGCTCGTGCAGGCCGTCGACGTTCTGGGTGATCAGGAGCGCGGGGTCGAGCCGGGCCAGCGCGTGGTGCCCGGGGTTCGGGTCCGCGCGCCGCATCCGGCCCCAGCCGAGGTGGCTGCGCGCCCAGTACCGCTGCCGCGCCTCCGGGCCGGACACGAACTCCTGGTAGGTCATCGGCATCCGCGCCGGCGACCCGGGGCCGCGGTAGTCGGGGATGCCGGAGTCGGTGGACAGCCCCGCGCCGGTCAGCACGACGAGGGGCCCGCTGCGCAGGAGGTCGAGGGCCTCGTCGACGACCGCTCCGGTGGTCGGGGTGGCTCCGGTGGTCGAGCCTGCCGAGACCACGCTCATCGGGCGTAGCGCAGCGCCGCGCGGGTCCGCGCCTTCTCGGCCTCGACCTCGCGGTCCTTCGGCGGGGCGGTGGTGACCAGGTCGTCGAGGAGGTGCTGGGTGAGGTGGGCGATCTCGCGGACGGCGTGGTCGAAGGCCTCCTGGTTGGCCAGCGACGGCTTCGTGGTCCCGCTGACCTTGCGGACGTACTGCAAGGCCGCAGCCGTGACCTCGTCGCGGGTGGCCGGCGGCTCGAAGTTGTTCAGCGGGCGGATGTTGCGGCACATGCGTTTCAGGGTACGTCGGCGGAGCCACACCCCGGGAGGTCCGCGGAGCGGGCGACGCGCCGAGGGGCTGGGCCGGCCGGGCTAGCCTCCGGACATGGCTGACGCGCGCAACGCAGACCGTGAGTTCGACCTGGTGCTCTTCGGGGCGACCGGCTTCACCGGCCAGCTGACGGCGGAGTACCTCGCCCGGCACGCACCCGCCGGGCTGCGCTGGGCGCTCGCCGGGCGCAGTCCCGACCGGCTCGCGCGGGTCCGCGACCGCCTCGCCGACCTCGACCCGGAGCTGAAGCGGCTGGAGCTCCTCCACGCCGACGTCACCGACCCGACGTCGCTGGCCGACGTCGCCGGTCGCGCGCGGGTGGTGATCACCACCGTCGGCCCGTACCTGACGTACGGCGAGCCGCTGGTCGCCGCCTGTGCCGAGGCCGGCACCGACTACGTCGACCTCACGGGTGAGCCCGAGTTCGTCGACCGGATGTACGTCGCGCACCACGCGACCGCCGAACGCACCGGAGCCCGGATCGTGCACGCGTGCGGCTTCGACTCGATCCCGCACGACCTCGGGGCGCTGTTCACGGTCCAGCAGCTCAAGGCCACCGGACCGGTGTCGGTGCGCGGTGTCGTGCGCGCCAGCGGCATGTTCTCCGGCGGCACCTTCCACTCCGCGATGACCGCGATGTCGCGGGCGCGGCAGATGAAGGAGGCCTCCGCTGCCCGCCGGCGGGCAGAGTCGCGTCCGGAGGGCCGGTCGTCACGGGCGGTGGCCGGCAAGCCCGGTCGCGACGGGGAGCTCGGGCTGTGGCTCCTGCCGCTGCCCACGATCGACCCGTTCGTCGTGGCCCGCAGCGGGGCGGCGCTGGCGTCGTACGGCCCGAGGTTCCGCTACTCCCACTACGCCGGTGCCAGGACGCTGCGGTACGCCGCGGGCGGCGCGGCCGGCGTCGGCACCCTCGCCGTGGTCGCCCAGGTCCGGCCCCTGCGCAACCTGCTGCTCGGCCGGATCAAGCAGGGCGAGGGACCCGACGAGCGCAAGCGGGAGAAGTCGTGGTTCACCGTGGACTTCATCGGTGAGGGCGACGGCCGCACCGTGCACACCCGGGTGTCCGGGGGCGATCCCGGCTACACCGAGACGGCCAAGATGCTCGCCGAGTCCGCGATGTGCCTCGCCTTCGACGACAACCCGACCACCGCCGGCCAGGTGACCACCGCCCAGGCGATGGGCGACAACCTGATCGCCCGGCTGCAGGCGCAGGGAATCCGGTTCGAGGTCGTGTCCTGACCCCGGTGGGGGACACCGGGGATTGAGAAACCCCTCCCCATCCCGGCCGGAGTCAGGTATCAATTCCAGTGGATCCAGTTTCCCGGGGGAGGGATCATGACAGCAGGCTCGAGCGTCGAGGCCAGAGAGGTCAGGGACCAGCTCGTCGACGCGATCATGGACGTGTCACGCGCGCAGCTCATGCTGAGCGGAACCGTCGAGTGGGCGCCGCCGTCCTTGCGGCCGCTCGCCGAGGAGGCGCTGCAGACGCTGGAGCAGGCGATGGTGGCGCTGCGCTCCGTCGCCGTCCGGATGGAGGCGTAGCGACGGCGGACCGGTGGGTGGTGCCCCAGGCAGGAGTCGAACCTGCGACCTTTCGCTTAGGAGGCGGCTGCTCTATCCGCTGAGCTACTGGGGCCCGACGACCGGGATCGTCGGCGCACAGTTTGTCACGTCCCGGCCGGTCCGGGATCGCTACCTTGCTGGTGGCGACGAGAGCGTCGCCGATCACAGTCCCGGGAACCCCCGGCCTACCCTCCGCCAGGGTGAGGACGAGGACGTCAGCCTCCGGCACTGACCTGCGGCACCACCCTTCCTCGAACATTCTTTCGAACCTGCGGCATCATGGGTGCATGGCGGGTGGCATGAACAAGCGCGGAGGCGGCTACGGCTCGATGGCCGAGCGCATCGCCCGCAGCGCCGGGTCCGCGGCGGAGCCGGCGAACGCCCCGCCCCCGCCGCCGATCAAGCACTGCTGGGTCACCGACCGGCACGGCCGGCTCCCCGGCCTCCTCCTGGAGTGGACGCAGCGCCCCGACGGCTGGCACGCCCGCGTCGTGCACGCGGTCGAGGACGGCGACGGCTGGGTGATCGTCGAGGAGTGGCTGCCGGCCGGCCTGCTCGAGCCCGCAGGGGACCCCGGGGTGCGGAGCTCATGATCCGGCAGGTCGGGACCGCGGTCGCGCCGGACCTCATCCCGTCGCACCTGGTCGACGCCGCTACATCCGCTCGGGCGCGGTGATGCCGAGCAGCGCCAGTCCCTGCTCGAGGACGGCCAGCGTGACGCCGCACAGCCGCAGCCGGGAGGCGCGGACCTCCTCGTCGGGGGCCTTGAGCACCGGGCACCGGTCGTAGAACGTGGTGAACGTCTGCGCGAGGTCGAAGAGGTAGGTGCACAGCCGGTGCGGCTCGAGGGTGGCGCCCACCCCGGCGACCACGTCGCCGAACCCGAGCAGCGCCAGCATCAGGTCGCGCTCGGCGTCCTCGGTCTGCAGGATCGAGCCGTCGGGGGGCGACCCGGCCTTGCGCAGGATCGAGCGGATCCGCGCCGCGGCGTACTGCAGGTAGGGGGCGGTGTTGCCGATCTGCGAGACCATCCGGTCCAGGTCGAAGGTGTACTCGCTGTCGTGGGCGACCGAGAGGTCGGCGTACTTCACCGCGCCGATGCCGACCTGGCGGGCGATGACCTCCCGGTCGTCGGCCGACAGCTCGGGCCGGGTCTCGGCGAGGACCGCCGCGGCCCGCTCGACCGCCTCCTCCAGCAGCGCGCGCAGCCGGACCGGCGCGCCGCTGCGGGTCTTGAGGATCTTGCCGTCGGGCCCGAGCACGTTGCCGATCTGGACGTGCACGACCTCGACGTGGTCGGGCAGCCAGCCTGCCTTGCGTGCGGTGTCGAAGACCATGCGCAGGTGCAGGGCCTGCGGGGCGCCGATCACGTAGATGATGCGGTCCGCGTGCAGGTCGCGGACCCGGTGCCGGATCGTGGCGAGGTCGGTGGTGGCGTAGCCGTAGCCGCCGTCGCTCTTGCGGATGATCAGCGGCACCGGCTTGCCCTCGCGGCCGGTGTAGCCGTCGAGGAAGACGCACAGCGCACCCTCGCTCACCGTCGCGATCCCGGCCGCCTCGAGCTCGTCGCAGATGCGGGCCAGCTCGTCGTTGTACGTCGACTCGCCGGCCAGGTCCTCGTCGGTGAGGGTGACGTCGAGCGCCGAGTAGATCGAGTTGAAGTACGACGTGGAGAGGTCGATCAGCTCCTGCCAGAGCCGCAGCGTCTCTGGGTCGCCGGCCTGGAGGGCCACCACCCGCCGGCGGGACCGCGTCGCGAAGCTCTCCGCGTCGTCGGCCGGGGACGCGTCGAACTTGGCGCGGGCCGCCTGGTAGAACGCGTTCGGGTCGTCCACCAGGGCCTCGGCCTCGAGGGAGGTCTCGCCCACCTCGAGGAGGTGCTCGATGAGCATCCCGAACGGCGTGCCCCAGTCGCCGATGTGGTTCTGCCGGACCACGCGGTGCCCGAGGTGCTCCAGCGTGCGGGCCAGTGCGTCGCCCACGACGGTGGTGCGCAGGTGCCCGACGTGCATCTCCTTCGCGACGTTGGGCGCGGAGTAGTCGATCGGGACGACCTGCGCCTCCTGCGCCGGGACCCCGAGCCGGGCGTCGTCGGCCAGCGCCGTCGTCCGCTCCGCCAGCCAGTCACCGCGCAGCGTGAGGTTGACGAAGCCGGGGCCGCTGACCACCGGGGCCAGGCAGACGTCCGCGACGTCGAGGTGCTCGACCAGGGCCTCGGCGACGGCCCGCGGGTTGCTGCCCAGCCGCTTGGCCAGGGCGAGGGCGACGTTGGCCTGGAAGTCGGCGAACTGCGAGGGACGCAGCACCGGGTCGGTCCCGGCGTGCTCCGGCCCGAAGGCGGCGCCCAGCGCGCGCTGGAGGCGGTCGGTGAGGACGTTTGCCGGGCCGGTCATGCGGGCAAGATTAGGTGCCGGACCCGGCTGCAGGCGCTCGGGTTTTGTCGGAACCGGGAGGCCAACGGCACTATTTGGAGATTGCGCGTAGGTTCGACCTGCGCCGACGTTGTCCCGAGCCCCGAGGTGGATGCATGTCCGACGCTGAGCCGACCCGCGCCCAGCCGGAGCCGACCGCGCCCAAACGCAAGGGGCGCGCCCGCAAGAGACACACGGTCGCCAAGGTGCTCATCGCCTCGCTCGTGGTGCTCGGCATGGTCACCGGACTCTCGGTCGTCTTCATCTACCGCCACCTCAACGGCAACCTCAACGTCGCCGACCTCACCGGGCAGCTCGGCTCCGACCGTCCCGACAAGAAGGCCGTCGAGGGCCCCAAGGAGCCGCTCAACATCCTGGTCATGGGCTCCGACGCCCGCGACTGCGACGGCTGCAACATCGACAACCTGACCGGCATGGGGGAGCGCTCGGACACCACCATCCTGCTGCACCTCTCGGCGGACCGGACCCGCGCCTACGGGATCAGCATCCCGCGCGACTCGATGGTCGACCGGCCGACCTGCAAGACCGAGGACGGCGAGGACATCCCCGGCGGCCAGCACGTGATGTGGAACGAGGCGTTCTCGGTCGGCGGCCCGGCCTGCACGATGCGCCAGTTCGAGCAGCTGTCCGGCGTCCGCCTCGACCACTTCGTGGTGGTCAACTTCGAGGGCTTCAAGGACATGGTCGACGCCATCGGCGGCGTCGAGGTGTGCATCCCCGAGGCGATCGTCGACCCCTCGCACGGCATCAACCTGCCGGCCGGCACCCGCAAGCTCGAGGGGATGCAGGCGCTGAACTACGTGCGGGAGCGGTACGTCGTCGGCAACGGCTCCGACATCGGCCGGATGAAGCGCCAGCAGGCGTTCATCGCCTCGATGGCCCACCAGGTCGTCTCCGCCGGCACGCTCTCCAACCCGATCAAGGTGGTCAGCTTCCTCGAGGCGGCCACCAAGTCGCTGACCCTCGACGAGCAGATCGGCAGCCTGAAGAAGATCGGCCAGCTCGCCTACGAGTTCCGCGGCATCGGCCTGGACAAGATCCAGTTCCTCACCATCCCGAACACCGTCGACCCCTCGGACGCCAACCACCTGGTGTGGACCCCCGAGGCCAAGCAGGTGTGGCAGAAGATCGTCAACGACGAGCCGCTCACCAAGCGCCTCGCCACCGATGTGATCACCGCCGGGAACGTCCCCGGCACGGGCAACCCGTCCGGCGGCTCCTCGGGCTCGGCGTCCGGTGGTGGGAACGGTGGCGGCGGGAACGGTGGCGGCAGCCAGGCGCCGGACGCCCAGGCACTGGCGGACGCGGGACTCTGCGCGTGAGCGAGGAGACCGACTGGGAGCGCCGCCGTCGCCTCGCCGCGGTCTTCGGGGACGTGCTCCCCGAGACCACGGGCGACGAGCGGGACCCCGAGGCACGCCCCCGCGACGCCGGCGAGGACGCCGGCGAGACCTGGCTGAAGGCGCAGGTCCCGCCGCACCACGGCTGAGACGCCGTCGCCCCCGCCCCGGGGCTCGGGGCGGGGGCGACGAGGTGTCGGCTCAGACCTGGCGCTGGGCGGCGAGGAGGTCGCGGATCTCCTGGAGCAGGACGACGTCCTCCGGCGTGCCCGGCACCGGGCTCGGGAAGAAGCGCTCCTTCGCCTTGGTGTAGGGCACCACGATGAAGAAGTAGACGACCGCGGCCATGATCAGGAACGAGATCACGGCCGTGAGCCAGGCGCCGACGGACACGTCGCCGGGGCTGTAGTTCGAGAAGTCCGGCGAGCCCCCGACCTTGCCGATCAGGTCCATGATCAGGCCCACCGTGGCGGTCACCACCGCGGCGAAGGCGGCGGCCATGATGAACGCGACCGCCAGCTCCACGAGGTTGCCGCGGAGGATGAAGTTCTTGAACCCGTTCATGCAGTGCTCCTTGTGTTCGAGACGACGCCACGCCCCCGTTCCGGGGGTCGGGAGCACGCTAACGGGCGTAGGCGAAGGTCACGAAGTACCGCACGGAGGCGTCCGCGATCCGGGGTACGTCGGCGGGCTCGGCGCCGACCACCACGAGTCGTCCCGGCAGGCCGCCGGCAGCCGCGTCGTCCGCAGCCGCCGCGGGCAGGGCCAGGACCGGGACGCCGGCGGCCACGACGGAGGCGCCGGAGCCCTGCGGGTCGGCCGCGACCAGGTCGACCCGGTCGCCGACCCGGAGCAGCCCGGCCATGCCCGCGTCGGGCAGCCGCACCGGCACCGCGGTGAGTCCCGGGTAGCTCGCCGCCAGCGCCCGGCCGACCAGGCGGACGTCGGTCACCGGCTCGCCGGCGCGCAACGGAGCGGCCAGGATGCGCCCCTCGGGGGCGTCGTCGAGCCCGGTCGGGACCGTCCCCGGCGCGAAGCGCGCCTCGGTCAGGTCGCCGGCCTCGATCACCGAGCCCGGCGCCAGGTCGTGGGCCGCGACGAGGACCCCGACCCGCGCGGGCGGGGGAGCGGCGGCGGCGTGGATCCCGGTGGCGACCGCGACCGCGGTCAGCAGCGCCGCGAGCAGCCGGCGGCGGCGCAGCACGGCACGGCGTACCGTCCGGGCGAGGCGGGTGAGGCGGTCACGGGGCGAGGCCATGGCCCCGACCGTAGGAGTTTTCGCAGCCGGCGCGAGCCGGCTCTCCACAGGGCCGCCGGGGGGCCGGCCCTCGGGCGTCAGTCCTTGGTGGCGCCGGCGGCGGCCGGCTTGCTCTCGGTCTTCGAGGCGGGGCTCGACGAGGAGGTCGACGAGCCCGACGAGGAGTCGCTCGAGGACGACGACGCGGTCGACGTCGAGGACCCCGACGCGCGACTGTCGGTGCGGTAGAAGCCCGAGCCCTTGAAGACCACGCCGACGGCGTTGAAGACCTTGCGCAGCCGTCCGTCGCACTCGGGGCAGACCGTCAGCGCGTCGTCGGAGAAGCTCTGGAACTGTTCGAAGGCGTGGCCGCACTCGGTGCAGGCGTACTGGTAGGTCGGCACGATTCTCCTCGGGGGCGACACTCCTGGGCTGGCACTCGGCCCTGGCGACTGCCAATGATACGTCACGGCAGAATGACCGGCACCATGAGCGACCAGCCCGGTTCCCCCGCCTCGGTGCCCCCGTCCACTCCTCGTCCCGGCCTCGGCTGGTGGCGCAGCTTCCTCCGGTGGCCCAAGGCCGCCCGGATCACGACGTACGTCGCCGCCGGCCTGGTGCTGCTGCTGGTGGTCGCCCTCGTCACCGGCGTGGTGCTCGTGCGCCGGCCGTTCCCGCAGACCAGCGGGTCCGCCGAGCTGGCCGGCCTCGCGGGCGACGTCGAGGTGGTCCGCGACGACCACGGCATCCCGCAGCTCTACGGCGACTCCGTCGAGGACCTGATGCGCGCGCAGGGGTACGTGCACGCCCAGGAGCGGTTCTTCGAGATGGACGTGCGCCGGCACGCGACCGCCGGCCGGCTCGCCGAGATGTTCGGGGAGAAGGCCCTCGAGAGCGACGAGATGGTCCGCACCATGGGCTGGCGGCGGGTCGCCGAGCAGGAGCTCGCGCTGATCAAGCCCGAGACCCGGGCCGCGCTGGAGGCCTACGCCGACGGGGTCAACGCCTACCTCGACCAGCACTCGCCCAGCCAGATCGCGGTCGAGTACACCGTGCTCAACGCCGGCGGCCTGGACTACCGCCCCGAGCACTGGACCGCGGTCGACTCGCTGTCCTGGCTCAAGGCGATGGCGTGGGACCTGCGCGGCAACATGACCGAGGAGATCGACCGGGTGCTCGCGCTGGCCGACCACAGCGCCGAGCAGGTGCAGGAGCTCTACCCCGCCTACCCCTACGACGAGCACGCGCCGATCGTCGGACAGGGCGCGGTCGTGGACGGGATCTTCGACCAGGGTGCGACCCAGGGCGCCACCCGCAAGCCGCAGCGGCCGGCGTACACCGCCGGTGCGCGGCGGGCGCTGAGCCGGCTCCAGGCCGGCCTCGAGCGGATGCCCACGCTGCTGGGCCGGGGCGACGGCATCGGCAGCAACAGCTGGGTCGTGGACGGCGACCACTCCGCGACCGGCGAGCCGCTGCTGGCCAACGACCCGCACCTCGACGCCAGCCTGCCGGGCGTGTGGATGCAGATGGGCCTGCACTGCCGGACGGTCTCGGAGGACTGCCCGCTCGACGTCGCCGGCTTCACCTTCTCCGGCGTGCCCGGCGTCATCATCGGCCACAACGCCGACATCGCCTGGGGCTTCACCAACCTCGGCCCGGACGTCACCGACCTCTACCTCGAGCGGGTCCAGGGCGACCGGTGGCGCTACGACGGCAAGCTGCGGCCGCTGCGCACCCGCACCGAGACCATCAAGGTGCACGGCGGCGACGACGTCGAGCTCACCATCCGCTCCACGAAGCACGGGCCGCTGCTCTCCGACGTGTCCGACCAGCTCGCCGACGTGGGCGAGGAGGCGCGGGTCGACGGGCGGCCCGACGGGGAGACGTACGCCGTCGCGCTGGAGTGGACCGCGCTGCACCCGTCCGCGACCGCCGACGCGGTCCTCGAGCTCGACACCGCCACCGGCTGGGACTCCTTCCGGGCGGCGGCCGCGGACTTCGCGGTGCCGGCGCAGAACCTCGTCTACGCGGACACGCAGGGGCACATCGGCTACCAGGCGCCCGGCCGGATCCCGATCCGCAAGTCCGGCAACGACGGGCTGCTGCCGGTGGCCGGGTGGCGGCCGGAGAACGACTGGACCGGCGACTACGTGCCCTTCGACGGGCTGCCCAACGTGCTGGACCCCGAGGAGGGGTTCATCGTGACCGCCAACCAGGCGGTGATCGGGCGGGACTACCCCTACCGGCTGACCGACGACTGGGACCAGGGCTACCGCTCGCAGCGGATCCGGGACCGGCTCAGCCAGGAGGGCGAGCTGTCGGTCGACGAGATGCTCGACCTGCAGCTCGACGAGCAGAACCCGATGGGGCCGGTGCTGACGCCGTACCTCCTCGACGTGAAGCTGCCGCGGGGCTACTACTCCGCCGGGAAGCGCCTCTTGGAGCACTGGGACTTCAGCCAGCCCACCGACAGCGCGGCCGCGGCGTACTTCAACGTGGTGTGGAGCAACCTGCTGCGGCTGACCTTCCGGGACGAGCTGCCCGAGGACCTGTGGCCCGACGGCGGCGACCGGTGGTTCGCGGCGGTCAGCCACCTGCTGGCGACCCCCGCCGACCCGTGGTGGGACGACACCGCCACCGACCGGGTGGAGACCCGCGACGACATCCTGGCCGAGGCGATGACCGCCGCCCGCGACGAGCTGACCCGGCGGCAGGACGTCAGCGCGGACGAGTGGAGCTGGGGGCGGCTGCACCGGCTCGACCTGCACCAGGCCGCCCTGGGGGAGTCCGGGATCGCGCCGGTGGAGTGGCTGGTCAACCGCGGCCCGTGGGAGGTCGGCGGCGGCAGCGCGGCCGTCGACGCGGCGTCGTGGGACGCCTCCGAGGGGTACGCCGTCACCAGCGCCCCGTCGATGCGGATGGTGGTCTCGGTCGGCGACTTCGACGAGTCCCGCTGGATCAACCTCACCGGTGTCTCCGGGCACCCCTTCGACGCCCACTACACCGACCAGACCGACCTCTGGGCCAAGGGCGAGACGCTGCCCTGGCCGTTCACGTCCTCAGCGGTCCATGACGCCGCCGAGGACACGCTCACGCTGACGCCGGCGGAGGGGGAGTAGGGGCGGGCACTTTCCCCGGTCAGCCGGGGAACATGGCACTTGTCAGGTGGTCTTCCCCCTGACAAGTGCCACTTTCGCCGGTCAGCCGGTGAAAGTGCCCGGCCCCAGCACCGTGATGCCCGCCGGGCTGGCGGCCGCCACCACCGGGCGGTCGTGCGGCTCGGCGGGGACGTCGTCGAGGCCGACCTCGTCGTCGTAGAGCAGGACGCAGGTGAACGTGCCGGCCGGCACCCGTGCCAGGGCCCGGTCGTAGGAGCCGCCGCCGCGGCCGAGCCGCAGCCCGTCGGGGCCGACCGCCAGGCCCGGGACCAGCACCACGTCAGCCGTGGCCACCGCGTCCGGGCCCAGCCGCTCGCTGACCGGCTCCAGCAGCCCCCGGCGGGCGGGCACCAGCGTGCCCTCGCCGCGGTAGGGGGCCCAGTCCAGGTCGCCGTCGGGCAGCAGCACCGGCAGGATCACCCGCTTGCCCGCCTCCTCCAGGCCGTCGAGCAGGTGGCCGGTGCCGGGCTCGTTGCCGATCGAGACGTACGCCGCGACGGTGGCCGCGCGGCGTACCTCCGGGGCGGCGAGCAGGTGCGTGGCGAGCGCCCGGGCGCAGGCCCCGACCTCGGCCAGCGACCGGCGGTTGCGGCGGGTGAGGAGCTGGTCGCGCAGCGCCAGCTTGGCCGCCGCGCCACCCGATCCCGGGAACGGATCCGAGGGCATTTGCGGCACGACCACCAGACAAGCCTACGATCGACTCATGGGTAGCGCTGGGTTGCACCGGGCACGCGACAAGATGGCAGCCGCGGGCGTCGACGAGATCGCCATCGAGACGTTCGCGCACTACTACCGGCTGCTGGAGCACGGCGAGACCGGCATGATCCCCGAGTCGACGATCGAGCCGGTCGACATGGAGAAGCTGGCCGACGTCGAGGTCTCCGACGAGGACGCCTCCGAGGCGATCCGCAAGACCGTGGTCATCAAGCTCAACGGCGGGCTCGGCACCTCCATGGGCATGGACCGCGCCAAGTCGCTGCTGTGCGTGCGCCGCGGGCTCTCCTTCCTCGACATCATCGCCCGGCAGGTGCTGCACCTGCGCAAGGAGTACGACGCCACCCTGCCGCTGATCTTCATGGACAGCTTCCGCACCTCCGCGGACACCATGGAGGCCCTGGCCCGCTACTCCGACCTGCCCATCGAGGGGCTGCCGCTGGAGTTCCTGCAGAACAAGGAGCCCAAGCTGCTGGCCAAGGACCTCTCGCCGGTGAGCTGGCCCAAGGACCCCGACCTCGAGTGGTGCCCGCCGGGCCACGGCGACCTCTACACCGCGCTGCGCGGCACCGGCCTGCTGGACCGGCTGATCGAGGCGGGCTACGAGCGGGTGTTCGTGTCCAACTCCGACAACCTCGGCGCGGTCCCCGACGCGCGGGTGGCGGGCTGGTTCGCCACCTCGGGCGCGCCGTTCGCGATCGAGGCGGTGCGGCGTACCCCCTCGGACCGCAAGGGCGGCCACTTCGCGCGCCGCAAGAGCGACGGCCGGATCGTGCTGCGCGAGACCGCGCAGACGCTGGACGTGGACAAGAAGGCACTGGCCGACCTCGACCGGCACAAGTTCTGCTCGACCAACAACCTGTGGTTCGACCTGGCCGCGATGAAGCACGCGCTCGACGTGCGTCAGGGCATCCTCGGGCTGCCGCTGATCCGCAACGTCAAGAACGTCGACCCCAGCGACACGTCGACCCCTGAGGTGATCCAGGTGGAGACCGCGATGGGTGCGGCGATCGAGGTGTTCGAGGACTCGCGCCTGATCGAGGTCGGCCGGGACCGGTTCGTGCCGGTGAAGACCACCAACGACCTGCTGCTGCTGCGCTCCGACGTCTACGACCTCGGCCAGGACTTCGTCCTCGACCAGGCCGCGGACCAGCTGCCGTTCGTCGACCTCGACGCCGACCACTACAAGCTGGTCGGCGAGTTCGACAAGCGCTTCCCCGAGGGCGCGCCGTCGATGAGGAAGGCCACCGCGCTCCGGGTCGGGGGTGACTGGACCTTCGGCCGCGGCGTCGAGGTGATCGGGGAGGTCAGGCTCGAGGCGGACTCGGCCCAGCGCGTCGACGCCGGCGCGGTGCTCTCCGACGGGCAGTCGGAGACGCCGGCGGGCGGGTCGCATGGCTGACGACCTGACGACCGTCGAGGACCACCTCGAGCGCATCCTGGCCTCCGTCGCGCCGCTGCCGGACTTCCCGCAGCCACTGATGGAGACGCTCGGCCTGGCCGCGGCCGAGGACGTCGTCGCGCCGATCCGGCTGCCGTCCTTCGACAACTCCGGCATGGACGGGTACGCCGTGTGCCACCGCGACGTGCTCACCGCGTCGGAGGAGTCCCCGGTGCACCTGCCCGTGGTCGGCGAGATCGGCGCCGGTCAGGCCCAGCTGCTGGCGATGTCGCCGGGCACCGCGGTCAAGATCATGACCGGCGCCCCGGTCCCTGCCGGCGCCGACACGGTGGTCCCCTACGAGTGGACCGACCGCGGCGTCGCGCAGGTGCGGATCGCCCGCGCCCCCGAGCCCGGCCAGCACGTGCGCCGCGCCGGCGAGGACGTCGACGAGGGCGACCTGCTGGTCGAGCACGGCACCGTCCTGGGCCCGCGCCACCTCGGGCTGCTGGCCGCCGTCGGCCGGGCCACCGTCCGGTCCCGCCCCCGGCCGCGGGTCGTGATCATCTCGACCGGGTCCGAGCTGCGCGAGCCCGGTCAGCCCCTCGGCCACGACACGATCTACGACGGCAACTCGTTCCTGCTCGCCGCCGCGGCCCGCAAGGCCGGTGCGATCGCCTACCGGGTCGGGATCGTCCCCGACGAGCCGCGGACGTTCCTCGACGCGCTGGGCGACCAGCTGGTGCGCGCCGACATCGTCGTCACCAGCGGCGGGGTCTCCCAGGGCGACTACGACGTCGTCAAGGAGGCGCTCGCGCCGCTCGGCAGCGTGTGGTTCGGCGGGGTCGCCATGCAGCCCGGGAAGCCGCAGGGCTTCGGGCTCGTCGGCGAGGACGAGACCCCGATCTTCACCCTGCCCGGCAACCCGGTCTCGGCGTACATCTCCTTCGAGATGTTCGTGCTGCCCGCCATCCGCAAGCTGATGGGCAAGGCGCCGTACTCCCGGCCGAGCACGCGCGCCCGCCTCACCAACGGGATCTCCTCCCCGGCGGGGCGGCGGCAGTTCGTCCGGGGCGAGTACGCCGTGGACCGCGGCGGGCCGCACGTGGTGCCGGTCGGCGGTCACGGCTCGCACCTGATCGGTGACCTCGCGTCGTCCAACGCGTTGATCGTGGTGCCCGAGGACGTCACCTCGGTGTCGGCCGGCGAGCAGGTGCAGGTCCTGCCGCTCGACGAGGACTTCTGAGGGGAGCCCGATGGATCGCCTGACCCACGTGGACGAGGCCGGCGCGGCCCGGATGGTCGACGTGTCCGGCAAGGACGTCACCGCACGGACCGCCACCGCCACCGGGCGGGTGCTCGTCTCCGCCGACGTCGTCGCGCTGCTGCGCGGCGCCGGCGTGCCCAAGGGGGACACCCTCGCCGTGGCCCGGCTGGCCGGGATCATGGGCGCCAAGCAGACCCCGTCGCTGATCCCGCTGTGCCACCCGCTGGCGATCTCGGGGGTGACCGTCGACCTCACCGTCACCGACGAGGGCGTCGAGATCGCCGCCACCGTGAAGACCACCGACCGCACCGGCGTCGAGATGGAGGCGCTCACGGCCGTCTCGGTCGCGGCGCTCACCGTCATCGACATGGTCAAGGCCGTCGACAAGGCGGCCGTGATCACCGACGTGCGCGTCGAGACCAAGACCGGCGGCAAGTCCGGCGACTGGGCGCGGGAGAGCGCCTCGTGAGCCTGCGCGCCGAGGTCGTGGTCGCGTCCAACCGCGCCGCGGCCGGGGTCTACGCCGACGAGACCGGCCCGCTGATCGTCGACGCCCTCACCGAGCTGGGGTTCACCGTGGGCGCGCCCGTGGTCGTGCCGGACGGCGAACCGGTCGGCGCCGCGATCGCCGCCGCCGCCGAGGGCGGGGCCCGCGTCGTCCTCACCACCGGCGGCACCGGCCTCACGCCGACCGACCGCACCCCCGAGGTGACCCGGGCGCTGCTGGACTTCGAGGTGCCGGGCATCGCCGAGGCGATCCGCGCCCACGGCGTCGCCAACGGCGTACCCACCGCGGTGCTGTCCCGCGGCCTGGCCGGCGTGGTCGGCTCCTGCCTGGTGGTCAACCTGCCCGGCTCCCGCGGCGGCGTGAAGGACGGGCTCGCGGTGCTGCGGCCGCTCCTCGTGCACGCCGCGGAGCAAGTCGTCGGGAGCGACCATTGAGCCACCGTGTCGGGAGCGACCATTGAGCCACGGCGCCGGGGGCGCGCGGTGAGCGCGTGGCCGGTGTGGCTGACGTCCGGCGAGGTGACGTTGCGGCCGCTGGCCTACCAGGACGCGCGCGCGTGGCGGGCGACCCGGCGCCGGAACTCCGCCTGGCTCAGGCCGTGGGACGCCACGGTCCCGCCGGGCGCCGACGCCCGGCCCTCGTCGTTCCGCTCCCTGGTGTGGCGGCTCAACCGCCAGGCCCGCGCCGGCACGACGTACCCCTTCGCGATCGAGGTCGACGGCGCCTTCGTCGGCCAGGTGACGGTCAACAACGTGGTGCGCGGGTCGGCGCAGTTCGCGTCGGTGGGCTACTGGCTGGACCGCGAGTACGCCGGCCGCGGGATCATGCCGCGCGCCGTCGCGATGGTCATCGACCACTGCTTCTCCACCGCCCGGCTGCACCGCATCGAGATCGCCATCCGGCCGGAGAACTCCAACTCGCTGCGCGTGGTCGAGAAGCTCGGCATCCGCGAGATCGGCTACGCCCCGTTGTACCTGCACATCGACGGGGACTGGCGGGACCACCGGCTCTACGCCATCACCGTCGAGGAGTGCCCCGAGGGGATGCTGGCCCGGCTGGAATGAGCCGCGCGGGACGTCATCGGCGGCGAGGTGGCGGCACCGGTCCGAACGTCCGGTTGCACGAGGCCCCCGTGCAGTGGATGAGCACGTCGGTGCGATGACGCAACTCGGCGAGGGTGCGGCGGTAGCGCGGCTGGCGTGCGACATCCGTGGCCTCGAACGGATCGATCCGTCGGTCGTACAGGAAGGACGTCCCGTCGCTGACCCGGCGCAGGTAGGTGTAGCGAGAGGTCCACACGCCCCGCGAGGCCCAGGCGGCCCGATCGCCGGGGCTCGAGTGCCGGCCTGTCTGGATGAGCTGGGTGTCGCGCCATCGCACCCGGTGCCCACGCAGGACCCCCGCGAAGGAGCGACCGTCCTGACGCCTTCCGGCCGTGGCGCCGGCGAGCGACATGATCGTGGGCGCGAGGTCGGCGAGCGTCACCGGGAGCCGCGAGGAGTGTCCTCGTCGGGCACCGGGAACGCGGACGACGAGGGGGACCCGGAGTGCTTCCTCGAAGAGCACGTCCTTGCCCACCAGGCGATGCTCCCCGAGGAGCACGCCGTTGTCCGAGGCGAAGAAGACGTAGGTGTGGCCGAGCTCGTGGGTCTTCCGGAGCGTGGCCATCAGCCGGGCGATGGCGGCGTCGACATCCCGCAACGACTGGATGCGCCGGGTGAACAGTGACTGCATGGCCGGCCCGGAGACGCTCGGCTGGGTCCTCCAGGGTTCGGGCTGCGGACCGTGCGTCCTCCCGAACGTCGGCTTCGCGAGGAAGGGGGCGGGCACGCGTTCGAGGTCGTGGCGGTGGCGTCCGGTCGGCAGGGGTGGCAGCTCGACTCCGCCGGGGTGCCTTCGTCTCAGGTGCGGCGGGAGGAACGAGGCCCAGATGAAGAAAGGCTTGTGCGTGGCGGAGAACTCCCGGACGTACTGCTGCGCGAAGTGCACGACGACGGGGGTCACGTTCCTGTGGAAGGTTCGCGGGTTGCCGTCCCGGTAGAACGTCGTGTGGTTGTAGCTGTAGATGTCGCCCACCGAGGGGTTCCACCGGGTCCAGCCGTGCTGCCGCCCGTCCAGGCCGGTGTAGCCGTTGAGGTACTTGCCCACCAGCGCCGTCCGGTAGCCGGCCTTCCTGAGCCAGACGGCCAGGGTGTTCTGCTTCCTGCGGAGCGCGGAGAACCCGCCGTGCAGACCGAGGTTGGAGCTCACGCCGTTGTTCTGGCCGAGCTGGCCGGTGAGGATCTCCGCCCGAGCGGGGCAGCACAGGGGGTCGGGCGACAGGGCGCGGGTGAACAGCAGCCCGTGCCCGGCGAGGTCGCGACGCGTCCGGGGCATCCAGCGCAGCTCGCCGACGTTCTGGTCGTCGGTCGTGATCAGGATGATGTTCGGCGGCCGGCGGTGCGCTGTCCTCGTCGGCGCCTCGACAGGTGGCCGAGTCGACGGCACTCGGTGGCGCGCTGGAAGGCAGGACAGCGTCGTCACTGCCAGCAGGATCAGCGAGAGCGTCAGTGCTGCGACTGCGCCGTGGTGTTTCCGGGCCATCGTGTCCCCCGACACTGGAGGCGTTTCGGGCCCCGCACGGACGCCCTGTTTCGAGGGTGCGTCGCCGGCACCGGGAACTCCATGTGCTCGACCGAGGAGGGGACCTTCGGCGGCGGGAAGGGGGCGGAGGGCCCGAGGTGGGGCAGTTTCCCATCAGTCACACGAGTCTTTTTGCGACACACCTGTGGACATCCGCGGGCCTGTGCGCTAGCACTCCTAACCTCTGAACGTGGACCCCAGCGCGCTCATCTTCGTCGCCCTCGCCGTAGCGTGGGCCGTCTACCTCGTCCCCAAGGCGCTCCGGCAACATGACGAGGCGGTGCGCAGCCGCTCGGTCGAGCGCTTCTCCCACACCATGCGGGTGCTGGCGCGCCGCGAGCCCGTCGACCGGCGCAACGCGCGCCTGGTCGTCACCCCGGGCCGGCCCGCGTCCACCGCCGTCGTGACCACCAAGCCCGCGTCCGCGCGGCCCGACGTCGCGCCCGCCGGTGAGCCCGCCGCCGAGCCCACGCCGGCCCAGCTGCGGACCCGTCGTGAGGTCGCCAACCGCGCCGCTCGCCGGCGTCGCCGCGTGCTCGGCATCATCCTGCTCGCCAACGTGGTCGTGCTGACGCTGGCCGCGTTCTCCGTCGTCGCCTGGGGGTACGCCGCGATCCCGGCCGGCCTGCTGGTGGCGTGGCTGGTCGCCTGCCGCCTGATGGTGCGCCAGGAGCAGGGCATCCGGGTCCCGGTGGCCCGCATCCGTCCGGCCGCCGCGCCCGCGCCGGCCGTGGAGGCCGAGGACGAGGTCGCCGAGGGTGACGACTGGACCGCCGACACCTCCTCGATGCCGGCCGCGATCGTCGACCCGACCCTGTGGGACCCGGTGCCCGTCACGCTCCCGACGTACGTCACCAAGCCGGCCGCCACCCGCCGCACCGTGCGCACCATCGACCTCGACGACACCGGCGTGTGGACCTCGGGCAACACCCAGGCCGACTCCCAGCTCGCGCGTGAGGCCGAGGAGGCCGACCGGGCCCGCAAGTCCCACGCACAGGTCGACGACCACCGCGCCGTCGGCTCCTGAGCGCTCGCGACACCCCGGCCGAACCGATTGGGAAGGCCCCGGTGCCGGGTGCTAACGTTCCCTCCGCGTCTTCGGACGCACTGGGGCTGTGGCGCAGTTGGTAGCGCGTCTCGTTCGCAATGAGAAGGTCAGGGGTTCGAATCCCCTCAGCTCCACCACCGAGAACCGCCTCACCTGTCTAGACCAATTGGCCCCCGCGTCCGGGACCTTTGTCACTGAGGGCGTGTGACGCGAGTGCCTAGCGTTGGCGCATGGGCACGTTCTCCAGGAAGCACCTCGGCCTGGCTTTTGCCGGCGCGGTGGCCATGGCGACCACAGCAGTGGGCGTGGGTGTCTCACCCGGTCAGGCTGCGGACCAGCCGACGTGCGGTGGGCGGCTTGTCACGATCGTCGGTGACGCTGGTCCCAACGTCATTCAGGGCACCAGCGGCGACGACGTGATCCAGGCGCGGGGCGGCAACGACCACATCGAGGGTCGGGGCGGCCACGACGTCATCTGTGGCAACAGTGGCAACGACTCTCTCGAGGGCAACGGCGGAAACGACCGTCTGATCGCAGGTTATGGCGAGGACAGCGCAAACGGCGGACCTGGCCGCGACCAGTGCTTCGCCGAGAGCACCGAGAGCTGCTGACCCGTCCGCCACGGTCTGACGGGCTCCGGCCGGCGAGGCGGGGTTTCGCCGTTCTCCGGGTGCGATGATGCGGTCGTGGTGGGATCCCAGGGCGACGTGCCGCTCGTCGGCCGTGAGCGGGAGCTGACCGTCCTGCGGACCGCTGTGGCCGGTGCCGCCGACGGCAGTCCCGGTGCGGTCCTGGTCGCGGGTGACGCGGGCGGAGGGAAGTCCCGGCTGGTGCGTGCGCTGCTCGAGGACTCACCGCGTCCGGAGGCAGTGGTGCTGCGGGCGCAGTGCGTCGACCTGGGCGATCCCGGCCTGCCGTACCTGGCCATGACAGACCTGGTCCGGGCCGTCCAGGCGGTGAGCCGCCACACGGGATATCGATGGCGGTGATCCGCTGCCACCTGCTGACTGCGATTCGCCGCCGTCAGCGGGGCGCACGACTGGAGCTGATTCGGTCACGAGACGACGCATCGGGCCTACGCTGAACCGATGCTCGACCTGGACAAGCTCGACGTGAACGAGATCGCGACTGCGCTGTCGGATCAGACCGACTACGAGCATCGATGGCTGATCGATCCTCGGACCGGAGAGCTCGCGTTCTGGACATCTGACACCGGGATCGACGGGGAGAATCCGGTCGACCCCGATGAGCTGGATCTGACGCCGATCGACCCGCTTCCGCCTTCGGTCTGGTACTCGGACATGGCCGACTTCGCCGACGGGCTCAGCGACGAGGCTGCCGGGCGGCGCTTGGGGCGGGCCATCAGGGGCAGGGGAGCCTTTCGTCGGTTCAGGGACGAGCTGTTCGAGGAATACCCGGATCTGGTGCCGGTCTGGCAGGCCTTCCGTGACGCCCGGGCCAGTCGTCGAGCGGTCGAGTGGCTGCTCGACGAGGGGCTCGTCCCGGACGACGCCGCTCGCAGGTACCTGGACGACCACCCGGATCCGCCCGTGCCCTGAATGCGCCACTCAGGGGGAGGCCCGATGGCGACACCGTGGACCGTGACGCTCTCTCCCCGGAAATGGGCGAACCGCCGGTGTCTCGGGTCACCGGCGGTTCGAGGAAAAACCTAGCTCGGCCCGTGGCGAGGGGTGAACGAAATTCGCTCAAGTTCTCCTCAATTCGGTATGCGCCGCGTGCCGGGAGCGCATCCCTGCAGCCTGGAGTGACTGCTGTGGCACCATCGCGGCCATGTGGGAAGCGGCCTTCTGGGGCTTCGTCGGCGGCTTCGCACTGCTCGTCGGTGCGGTGGCCGGGATCTGGCTGCCGGCCAGCAAGCGGTTCGTCGGCCTGATCATGGCCTTCGGGGTGGGCGTGCTCCTCAGCGCGGTCTCCTTCGAGCTCACCAGCGAGGCCTACGACCGCGCCGGCGCCGACGCCGTGGTGCTCGGCCTGCTCGGCGGCTCCCTGGTCTTCTTCGCCGGTGACTGGCTCATCGACCGTCGTGGCGGGCACCGACGCAAGAGCCAGAACGGCTCCCCGGCCGACGCGGGCGCGATGGCGCTGGTCCTCGGTGCGCTGCTGGACGGCATCCCCGAGTCGGCGGCCATCGGGGTCAGCCTCGTGGGTGGCGGGTCGGTGGGGACCGCGGTCGTCGCGGCCGTCTTCCTCTCCAACATCCCCGAGTCGCTCTCCGCCTCCGCCGGCATGCGCAAGGACGGCCGCTCGGTGACCTACGTGCTCGGGCTCTGGGGTGCGGTGCTGGTCGCGTCGACGATCGCCGCGGCCCTCGGGTTCGGGCTGCTCGGCTCCGCCCCGGCCGTGGTCATCGCGGTGACCCAGGCGTTCGCGGCCGGTGCGATCCTCACGATGCTGGCCGACACGATGGTGCCCGAGGCGGTCGAGCACGCCGGGGCGCTGGTCGGCCTGGTCACCGCGGTCGGCTTCACCCTCGCGTTCCTGCTCTCGATGGCCTGAGGGCCGGGTCAGAAGTCGCCGGACATCAGGATCCGGTCGATGTCGATCCGGATCGCCACCCGGGCGGGGTTCTCGCGCGGCGTGCGGTACCGCACGGCGTACCTCTCCTCGGCCCGGCGCACCGACCCGGGATCGGTGAGCACCGAGCCGCGTCCCTCGACCGTCGACCAGCGCCGCCCGTCGACCTGGCAGGCGGCCAGGTGCGGGGAGTGCGCGAGGTTGCGCGCCTTGCGGGACGCCGCCGAGGTGATCACCCACGCGCAGCGCTGCTCCGGGTCCAGCGCCACCCCGACCGGTACGACGTGCGGCCGGCCGTCGGTGCGCAGCGTGGTCAGGGTGCACAGGTGCCGCTCGGTCCAGAAGTCCAGCAGCGCGGGCGGCCACGCGGCCCAGTCGGGCGTCCAGGAGGTCACGGGCCCCATCGTGCCCGGCGACCACAACGGGCGCCTTGGGTGGCCCTCGCCGAGCGGCTACGTTCGCCAGCATGCTGCCGCGTGCCCTCGCCGTCGGGATCGACACCGTGCTGGACCGGACCGTGGCCCCCGGCTACACGAGGATCGGCCCCGCGATCCGCCGGCACCTCTCCACGTGGCCCGCCGACCCCGAGCCCGACGCGTTGAAGGGCAAGGTCGTCGCCGTCACCGGCGCCACCTCCGGCCTCGGGCTGGCCACCGCGGAGGGCCTGTCCCGCCTGGGCGCCGAGGTCGTGATGGTCGTGCGCGACACCGACAAGGGCGCCCGCGTCACGCGCGAGATCCAGAGCCGGCTGCCGCTCGCCGAGCTGCACCTGGCCCGCTGCGACGTCGGCGACCTCGACGACGTACGCCGGTTCGCCGAGGAGGTCGACGTCGAGCGGCTCGACGTGCTGGTGCACAACGCCGGTGCCATGCCACCGCAGCGCACCGAGTCGCCCCAGGGGCACGAGCTGACCATGGCGCTGCACGTCCTCGGCCCGGTGCTGATGACCGAGCTGCTGCGCCCGCGGCTCGACGACGCGCGGGTGGTGATGGTGACCTCGGGCGGGATGTACGGGCAGCGGCTGCGTGCGGACGACCCGGAGTACCTGCAGGGTGACTACTCGCCGACGACCGCCTACGCCCGCAGCAAGCGGGCCCAGGTCGAGCTGCTGCCGGTGCTCGACCAGCGCTGGGGCGGCAGCGGGATCTCGGTGCACGCCACCCACCCGGGCTGGGCGGACACCCCCGGCGTCGTCGACTCGCTGCCGACCTTCCACCGGGTCACCGGCCCGCTGCTCCGCGACGCCGAGGGCGGCGCCGACACCACGGTCTGGCTCGCGGCCACCGAGCCGGTGCCCACCGGCGGCAGGCTCTGGCACGACCGGCGGCCGCGCCCCTTCCACGTGCTGCGCAGGACCCGCACCGGCGAGGACGAGCGTGCGCAGCTGTGGGACTGGGTGCGCACGCAGCTGGACCTGCCGCAGGGGCCCTGAATCCGGGTTCCAGCGCTAGATCCAGCGCTGGAACCAGACCCGGTCCAGCCACTCCGAGTGCGTGAGCAGCTGGTCGGTCCAGATCGGCCAGAACCACGCGAAGTTCACCAGCACCAGCACGAAGAACGACCCGGCGACCACCACCCCGGTGGTACGCCGCGCCGTCGGCACGGGTGAGGTCCCGATCATCTTGCCCATCGTCAGCGTGAGCGCAAGGATCAGGAACGGCAGCGTGATGACCGCGTAGAACAGGAAGATCGGCCGGTCGTCGTACATCAGCCAGGGCAGCCAGGTGGTCGCCGTACCGACGATGGTCAGCCCGAACCGCCAGTCCCGCGCGCCGACCCACATCACCGCGGCGTACAGCAGCGCCAGCACGCCGCCCCACCACAGCACCGGAGTGCCGAGCAGCAGCACCTGCCGCAGGCAGTCGCTGCCCGCGGGGGCGTCGCAGCCCTGGGTGCCGGGCTTGATGTCGACGTCGGCCGCGACCCCGACCGGCCGGTTCAGCAGCAGCCACCCGGACGGCTTCGAGGCGTAGGTGTGGGTGCTGTCGTTGAGGAAGTGGGTGTGGAACATGTAGACGTCGCGCTGGTAGGACCACAGCGACCGCAGCGACTGCGTCACCTCGCCGAACCCGCTGGCGTCCGGCTCGTTGCGGGTCGGCCAGTCCTTGCCGCCGTTGTAGTGGGTGTACTGCGTGGCGGAGAGGTGGGTCTCGTACTCCTGCGCGTGGATCAGCCACCCGGTCCACGAGGCGACGTAGACGACCAGGGCGACCAGCACCAGGTGCACGAACGCCGGGATCCCGTCGACCACCGCGGACTTCAGGACCGACCAGCGCACCCCGAACGAGCGCCGCGCGCCCGCGCTCCACAGCCACACGCACAGGCCGAAGGCCGCGAGCGCGTACGCCGCCTCCCACTTGCTGCCCAGCGCCAGCCCCCAGCACACCCCGCCGACCAGCAGCCATGGCCGGAACAGCAGCCCGCGCACCGGCCCCCAGCCGCGGCCGGTGACCGGGTCGGGCGCCAGCCGCGCCATCCGGGCGCGGTACCAGTACCGGTCGTTGACGATGCAGGTGACACCGCAGAGCAGGAAGAACGCCACGAAGATGTCGAGCAGCGCCAGCCGCGACAGCACGAGCTGCAGGCCGTCGAAGGTCATCAGCAGCCCGGCGACGCAGCCCAGCGCGGTGGAGCCGGTGAGCCGGCGGGCGAGCCGGCACATCACCAGCACCATCAGCGACCCGACCACGGCCGCCGCGATGCGCCAGCCGAACGGGTCCATCCCGAAGGTCTTCTCCCCGAGCGCGATCAGCCACTTGCCGACCTCGGGGTGGACGATCATCGACGGGGTGTCCTTCCATACGCCCGTGGTGGTGCCGTCGAGGATCTTCTCGTTCGCGTTGCCGGCGTACTCCCGCACGTAGCCGAAGTGGGCGAGCGACCACGCGTCCTTGGCGTAGTAGGTCTCGTCGAACTCGAACTCGTGCGGCGTGCCGAGGTGCCACAGCCGCAGGAGGAAGGCGAGCAGGGCGACACCGATGCTGGCCGACCAGCCGACCACGGGATCCTCGAGCCGGGCCCGGCCGCGGGCCCGCACCCGGGCCAGCGGCACCGGACGACCCGAGGCGGTGCGGGAGAGGCCCACCCGTTCCTCGACCGAGGCGTCGGGAGGCACGGACGTCGTCACGGTCGCAGACTCTACGGGGCCGCCCGAGCAGGTCCGCACGCCTGCGATGATCGGGGCGTGACGCCCCCTCCCGGCACGCTCGTGCTCGCCGCCACCCCCATCGGTCGGGTCGCCGACGCCCCGCCCCGGCTGGCCGAGGAGCTGGCGAACGCCGACGTGGTCGCCGCCGAGGACACCCGCCGGCTCAAGCGGCTCACCACCGACCTCGGGGTCACCCTGTCCGGGCGGGTGGTCTCCTACTTCGAGGGCAACGAGACCGCGCGCACCCCCGTGCTGCTCGAGGCGCTGCTGGCCGGCGAGCGGGTGCTGCTGGTCACCGACGCCGGGATGCCCAGCGTGTCCGACCCCGGCTACCGGCTGGTCGCGGCCGCGGTCGAGGCCGACGTGCTCGTGACGGCGGTGCCGGGTCCGTCGGCGGTGCTCACCGCGCTGGCCGTGTCCGGGCTGCCCGTGGACCGGTTCTGCTTCGAGGGCTTCCTGCCGCGCAAGGCCGGCGAGCGGTCCCGGCGGCTGGCCGGCCTGGCCGCCGAGGAGCGCACCATGGTCTTCTTCGAGGCCCCGCACCGCACCCACGCCGCGCTGGCCGCGATGGCCGAGGCGCTCGGCGGGGACCGCCCGGCGGCGGTCTGCCGGGAGCTGACCAAGACCCACGAGGAGGTACGCCGCGGGCCGCTCGCCGACCTCGTCGACTGGGCCACCGAGGGTGTCCGCGGCGAGGTCACGATCGTGGTCTCCGGCGCCACCGGGGGACCGGACGTCGCCGGCGACCCGGCGAGCCTGCGGGCCGCCGTCGCCGACCTCGAGGCGGGCGGCGCCAGCCGCAAGGAGGCGATCCTGGAGGTGGCCCGCCGCGCCGGGCTGCCCAAGCGGGAGGTCTACGACGCGGTGCACAAGTCATGACCGCGCGGATCACGTCGTACGCCCACGACGGCCTGACCTTCGACGTGGTCGACGAGGGGCCGCTGGACGGGCCGGTCGTGGTGCTGCTGCACGGCTTCCCCGAGCGGGCCACGAGCTGGCGCGGCGTGACCGGACGCCTGCACCGGCACGGGCTGCGCACCCTCGCGGTCGACCAGCGCGGCTACTCGCCCGGCGCCCGGCCGCGCCGTCGCCGTGACTACCGGCTGCCGCTGCTCGTCGACGACGTCGTCGCCCTGCTCGAGCAGGTCGGCACCCCGGTCCACCTGGTCGGCCACGACTGGGGGGCGGCGGTCGGCTGGCTGCTCGCGGCCCGCCGCCCCGACCTGCTGCTGAGCTGGACCGCCGTGTCGGTGCCGCACCCGCGGGCGTTCGTGCGCGCCGCGCTGACCTCGAGCCAGGGCCGACGGTCGTGGTACTTCGGCTTCTTCTCGCTGCCGCGGCTCCCCGAGCGTGCGGCGCGTCCCGGCGGCGCCCTGGAGCGCGGGCTGCGCCGCTCCGGGATGACCGACGCCGACATCGAGCGGTTCCGCGCCGAGATCGTGGCCGACGGGGCGCTGTCCGGGGCGCTGGGCTGGTACCGCGCGACCTGGCTGGCCACCGGCTCCGCCGGGAAGGCGCGGGTGCGGGTGCCCACCACGCTGGTCTGGAGCGACGGCGACGTCGCGGTGGCCCGCCGTGGCGTGGAGCTCAGCGGGGCGTACGTCGACGGGCCGTTCCGGCTCGCGGTGCTCGAGGGCGTCAGCCACTGGATCCCCACCCACGCTCCCGGGCCGCTGGCGGAGGCGATCCTCGACCGCACCGGCCGCAGCCTCGGACAGGAGGAGCAGGCATGACCGACCGCCCCACCCGGACCCGCGCCGCCACCGAGGAGAAGAGCGGCAGCCGGCGCGACCGCGAGCGGCCGCCGGCGCCCGAGCCGCTCCCGCACCCGGTGGTCGACAACCACTGCCACCTCGACATCGGCGACTCCGACGACCCGGCCGCGTGGTTCTCCACCGAGCAGGCGATCGAGGCGGCGGCCGCGGTCGGCGTCCCCCGCATCGTGCAGATCGGCTGCGACCTCCCCGGCGCCAAGTGGGCGGTCGAGGCCGCGGCGTCGTACGACGCCCTCGTGGCCGGCGTGGCGCTGCACCCCAACGAGGCGCCCCGCCACGCCGCCGCGGGCACGCTCGAGGAGGCGCTGGCCGAGATCGAGCGGCTCGCCCAGGTCCACGACCGGGTCCGCGCGGTGGGGGAGACCGGGCTCGACCACTTCCGCACCGGCGAGGACGGCCGGGCCGCGCAGGTGGAGTCGTTCCGCCGCCACATCGACCTCGCCAAGCGGTTGGACAAGACCCTGGTCATCCACGACCGCGACGCCCACGACGAGGTGCTGGCCGTCCTCGACGAGGAGGGGACGCCGGACCGCTGGGTGATGCACTGCTTCTCCGGCGACGCCGACGTGGCGCGCCGCTGCCTGGACCGGGGCGCCTACCTGTCCTTCGCCGGGACGGTGACCTTCAAGAACGCCCAGCCGCTGCGCGACGCGCTCGCGATCACCCCGCAGGACCGGGTGCTGGTGGAGACCGATGCGCCGTACCTGACCCCGACCCCGTATCGTGGCCGCCCGAACGCGTCGTACCTCGTGCCCGTCACGATGCGCGCGATGGCGGAGGTCCGCGCGGTGGACCTGGGCGAGCTGTGCGCGGCCGTGGACGCCAACACCGAGGCCGCTTTCGGCGGATCCTGGTAGCACGAAAAGGTGACGATCCAGAGGATTTCGTCACCATGACATGGGTCACTTCGGGGAAAATTTGGGGATCGCGAGTTTGCGTGCCCCCAGGTTCTCGTTATCGTCTTGTGACTGATGGCCGGGATCGGGATCGATCTGACCAGTGCAGGTGGCAGCCGCACCGTAGCGGCAGCCCCGCGTAGAAGCCCCGCAAGCACGTTTTCCACCTACCGGTGGTCGTCGTGCGCGCGACGCACTGGCGCCCGAGAACCGGGGAGTACGACGTTCGGAGAATCGTGCCCATTCATGAAGAGAGCAATGAGCACAACACACCCCTGATTTCTCGGCTGACCCCTCCCTGGGCGAAGAGCCGCGCCGCGCTGATCGCACTCGCGACCGTGGCCGTGCTGGCCGTGGCCGGCACCACCTTCGGCTACGCCGCCCTCAGCAAGTCGGTGACCCTCTCGGTGGACGGCAAGTCCGAGCAGGTGACCGCCATGGGTGGCACCGTCGGCGACGTCCTGGACTCCCAGGGCATCGACATCGGTGACCACGACATCGTCGCCCCCGGCATGGACGAGAAGGTGTCCGACGGAAGCCGGATCACCGTCCGCTACGGCCGCCCGCTCGAGGTGGCCGTCGACGGGAGCGACCCCCACACCTACTGGGTGACCTCGACCAAGGTCGCCAGCGCCCTCGGCGAGATCGGCCGTCGCTTCAGCGGCGCCGACCTCTCGACCAGCCGTGGCGGCACCATCGACCGCGAGGGCCTGAAGCTCGACGTGGTCACGCCCAAGACCCTCACCGTCAAGGTCGGCGCGAAGAAGCCGGTCAAGCGTGAGGTCACCGCGCTGACCGTCGAGGACGCGCTGAAGGAGATGGGGGTCAAGGTCGGCAAGACCGACGAGACCACCCCCGCCCCGAAGCACGAGGTCGAGGACGGCGACCGGATCGCCTTCACCGACGTCCGCGTCGTCAAGAAGCAGGTCAAGGGCGAGAGCATCGCCTTCGAGACGATCAACCGTGACGACTCCTCGATGATGGAGGGCAACTCCAAGGTGGTCCGCGAGGGCTCCGAGGGGACGCGCGACGTCACCTACCGGCTCGTCTTCCGCAACGGCGACCTCGCCGTGCGCAAGGTGCTGGAGCAGCAGGTCACGAAGGCACCGGTCGCCGAGATCGTGCACGTCGGCACCAAGCAGCCGGCCCCGACCCCGCCGGCCAGCAACTACGTGTCCGGCGACTCGGTCTGGGACCGGATCGCCGAGTGCGAGTCGGGTGGCAACTGGGCCGCGAACACCGGCAACGGCTACTACGGCGGGCTCCAGTTCAACCTGAGCACGTGGCAGTCCTACGGCGGCGTGAGCCGTCCGGACCTGACCAGCCGTGAGTACCAGATCAGCATCGCGGAGAAGGTGCGCGACGCCTCCGGTGGCTACGGTGCCTGGCCGGTCTGTGGCGCCCAGGCCTGACGCGCCCGTTCGGTGATCGACCCTGTCGACACCTAGGCTCGTCCCGTGACGAGCGCATCTTCATCCTCCGCCGGTCCGAGGCTCCTCGGGCCGGCGGAGGTGCGTTCGCTGGCGGCCGAGCTCGACCTGCGTCCCACCAAGCAGCGGGGGCAGAACTTCGTCATCGACGCCAACACCGTCCGCCGGATCGTGCGCGAGTCCGGCATCACCGCCGACGACGTGGTCGTCGAGGTCGGGCCCGGGCTGGGGTCGCTGACGCTGGCCCTGCTCGAGGTCGCGGCCAGGGTCGTCGCCATCGAGGTCGACCCGGTGCTC
>CAWDVM010000004.1:0-17169 GCA_963805685.1 uncultured Actinomycetota bacterium | reverse complement strand
ACACACCTCAACCACGTCTACGAGCGGCTCGGCGTCGCCAGCCGGACCGCTGCCGTGACCGCGGTGTACGGGAACGGCGGCCCGTAGGGGCGGCTCAGCCCCGGTGGCCGCCCATCCACGCCTCGACGTCGGCGGACGTGCGGGGCAGCGAGTCCGAGAGGTTCCGGAAGCCGTCGGCGGTGACGAGGATGTCGTCCTCGATCCGGATGCCGATGCCGCGCAGCTCCTCGGGCACCAGCAGGTCGTCCTCCTGGAAGTACAGGCCGGGCTCGACGGTCAGCACCATGCCCTCGGCCAGGTCGCCCTTCGGGTACACGTCGGCCGACGCGTTGCCGCAGTCGTGGACGTCCATGCCGAGCATGTGGCTGGTGCCGTGCAGCGTCCAGCGCGCGTAGACCTTGCTCTCCGGGTCGAGCGCCTCCTCCGCCGACACGGGCAGCAGGCCCATGCCCTCGAGCCCGTGGGCGAGGACGCCCATGGCGGCGTCGTGTGCGGCCAGGAACGGTACGCCGGGGCGCACGGCCTGGATGCCCGCCTCCTGGGCGGCGTGCACGAGGTCGTAGAGCTCGCGCTGCAGGGAGGTGAACCGGCCGTCGACGGGAAGCGTGCGCGTCACGTCGGCGGTGTAGAGGTTGCGCCCCTCGACGCCCATGTCGAGCAGGACCAGCTCACCGGGGGTGATCGGGCCGGAGTTCTCGATCCAGTGCAGCGTGGTGGCGTGCTTGCCGCTGCCGACGATCGAGTCGTAGCCGATGTCGTTGCCCATGGCGCGGGCGCGGCGGAAGAAGGTGCCCTCGATCCAGCGCTCGCCGTACTTCAGGACGTCGGCCCACTCCCGCACGGAGTCCTCGAAGCCGAGCGCGGTGATGTCGCAGGCCTCCTGGAGCTCGCCGATCTCCCAGTCGTCCTTGACCAGGCGCATCTCGGAGACCACCCGCGCGAACTCCTCGTCGCGGGTCGCGTCCGCGGCCACCAGCCCGTCCACCTGCGCGGAGACGCCGCGGTGCACACGGGTCTTGCCCGAGCCGCCAAGGGCCGCGGGGAGCTCGTCGACGTGGCGCACCGGCAGCCCGAGGGAGGCCGAGATCTCGTTCGCCGAGGGGCGTCGGCCAGCCCACAGCTCGCCGTACTGACGGTCGCGGAAGAACTCGTCGGTGTCGCGGCTCGAGCGCGGCCGGGCGTAGAGGGTGGCCTCGCCGTCCTCGATCACCAGCACGGCGTCGGTGGTCTGGTTGCCGGAGAAGTAGGTGTGCGCGGTGTCGGACCGGAACCGGTAGTCGGTGTCGTTGGACCGGACCTTGTAGGTGCCGGCGGGCAGCACCAGGCGCTCGCCCGGGAACGCCTCGGCCAGCTGTGCGCGGCGGCGTGCGGCGTGGTCCGCGATCGGGTGGCGCGGGAGGTCGAGCTCGCGGTCGCCCCAGCCGGTGCGCATGAACTGCGCCCACGCGGCGGGGACCTTCGGGTCGTGGGACTCGGTCCTGGGCTCGGTGGTCTCGGAGGTCTTCTGCTCGGTCACGCCGGCCATGGTACGCCGGGAGACAGTGGCGTCGGCCACTCCGGATAGGCTTCGGGCCATGCCAGGGGCCCGTCGAGACAGCATCGCCTTCACGGTCGTGGTGACCGTGCTGGTGTGCCTCGGGGCCGCGCTGATGCTGCTCGTGATCGCCCTCTCCGGCGGCCCCGGATCGCTGCTCCTCGCGACCGTCCTGGCCGCCCTGCCGGTGGGCCCGCTGGTGGCCTGCTACCTGTGGCTGGACCGGTACGAGCCGGAGCCCAAGCGGCTGCTGGCGTTCGGCCTGCTGTGGGGCGGCTTCGTCGCGACCGCGGCCGCGCTGCTGATCCAGGGCATCGGCGGCTTCGTCGCCGGGTTCACCGACCGGCAGAGCCTCGAGATCGTCGCCCCGGTCAGCGAGGAGGCCAGCAAGGGCCTGTTCCTGATCCTGCTGCTGTGGTGGCGCCGGGCGGAGCTCGACGGGATCCTCGACGGCATCGTCTACGCCGGCATGGTCGGCGTGGGCTTCGCGTTCACCGAGAACATCCTCTACCTCGCCGCGGCCTACAACGGCACCGACGGCATGGGTCCCGGCGGCTCGGAGGCCCTGACCGGGACCTTCGTGCTGCGCTGCCTCATCAGCCCGTTCGCGCACCCCCTGTTCACGGCGTTCACCGGCATCGGCGTCGGGATCGCCGTGGGCGCGCGCAGCGGAGCAGTCCGGTTCCTGGCGCCGCTGGCGGGCTTCGCCTGCGCGGTCCTCGCCCACGCCACCTGGAACACCTCGAGCGTCTACGGCGTCCACGGCTTCGTGGGCGTCTACCTGCTGCTGATGGCGCCCGCGCTCGTCGCGATCGCGTGCCTCGCGATCTGGTCCCGGCGCTCCGAACGCCGGATGCTCACCGCCGCCCTGACCGACGCGGCCGGGCGCGGGCTGATCCCGGCGACCGACATCGGCTGGGTGGTCGACCTCGGCGCCCGTCGCCGCAGCCGCGCCTATGCCCGCCGGTACGCCGGCAAGGCCGGCGAACGGGCCATGCGTGACTACCAGCAGGCAGTCGTCGAGCTCGGCTTCCTCCACTATCGCTTCCTGCGCGGCACCCCGCCGCCGGACTTCGCCGCGCGCGGGCAGGAGTACGTCGCCCGCATCGGCGCCGTACGCCCCTCGATCGCCTTCCCCGGACAGGTGGTACCCACCCGATGACCCCGCAGTCGACCCCGCGCTCGGCCGAGACCCAGCCCGACAACACCCAGATGGTGACCTCGCTGGTCCGCCTCCGCGGATCGCTGCAGGCCGCCGCGCTGCCGCTGGAGATCCCCGGCGTCGACGAGCAGCGCACGGCCCGGCAGGAGATGGTCGACCAGCTCGAGGACTACGTGCTGCCGCGGCTGATGACCATCGACGCCCCGCTGCTGGCGGTGGTCGGCGGGTCCACGGGTGCCGGCAAGTCGACGCTGGTGAACTCGCTGGTCGGCCACCGGGTCACCGAGCCCGGGGTGCTGCGGCCCACGACCCGGTCCCCGGTGCTGGTCCACCACCCCGACGACGCGGTCTGGTTCGGCCAGGACCGGCTGCTTCCCGACCTCGAGCGCGTCACCCACGCCACCACCGACCCCGAGGCCCTCCAGCTGGTCGCCTCCGACACCGTCCCCGCCGGGCTGGCGATCCTCGATGCCCCCGACATCGACTCGGTCGAGGAGCGCAACCGGACGCTGGCCGCCCAGCTGCTGGCGGCGGGCGACCTGTGGCTGTTCGTCACCAGCGCCGCGAGGTACGCCGACCAGGTCCCGTGGGACTTCCTGCGCCAGGCGGCCGAGCGGTCGACGGCCGTGGCGATCGTGCTCGACCGCACCCCGCCCGAGGCGGTGCAGACCGTGGCCACCCACCTCGCCCGCATGCTCGCCAGCCGTGGGCTCAAGGACTCGCCGCTGTTCACCGTCACCGAGGGCCCGGTCTCCGACGAGGGGCTGCTGGACGCCGCGGCCGTCGCCGACATCCGGGGCTGGCTCGAGTCGCTGGCCGAGGACTCCGAGGCGCGGGCCGCCGTGGTCAAGCAGACGCTGGACGGCGCCATCCGCACCCTCACCCGCCGCAGCCACGCCGTCGCCGACGCGACCGCCGAGCAGGTGGCTGCGGTGAGCCGGCTGCGCGAGGACGCCGACGCGGCGTACGACCAGGCGATCGCCGCGGTGACGACCGCGTCCGCCGACGGCACGCTGCTGCGCGGCGAGGTGCTCGCCCGCTGGCAGGAGTTCGTCGGCACCGGCGAGCTGCTGAAGTCGCTGGAGAACCGGGTCGGCTGGCTGCGCGACCGGATCGTGACCGCGGTCAAGGGCAAGCCGCAGCAGGCCGAGCGGGTCACCGTCGCGGTCGAGTCCGGCCTCGAGACGCTCATCCTCGAGCACGCCGAGGCGGCCGCGGAGCGGGCAGCCGGCTCGTGGCAGTCGCTGGAGTCCGGCAAGGCGCTGCTCGCCGAGGCGGGCGAGGACCTCGGACGCGCCTCGCGCGACCTGCGCCGTCGCGCCGAGCGCTCGGTGCGCGACTGGCAGCACGACGTCCTGGAGATGGTGCGGAACGAGGGCGCCGACAAGCGCGGCACCGCACGGTTCCTGGCGTACGGCGTCAACGGCCTGTCGGTGGCGCTGATGGTCGTGGTGTTCGCGCACACGGCCGGCCTGACGGGTGCCGAGGTGGGCATCGCGGGCGGCTCCGCGGTGCTCGGCCAGAAGCTCCTGGAGGCGGTGTTCGGCGACCAGGCGGTGCGCAGCCTCACCGAGCGGTCGCGGCAGCGCCTCGAGGAGCGGGTGCGTGCGCTGCTCGACGCCGAGCGCGCCCGCTACACCGACCTCCTCGACGGTCTCGAGATCGACCCCGAGGCAGCGGATCGCCTGCGGGTGGCGTCGCGCCGGGTCGACGACCTGCGGTTCGCCCAGCGTCCGACCGGTTCCGCGTCGTGACGTGGCGACGCCCTAGGGTTGCCCCAGCACCACCGATCCGCGGTCGAGGGAGAAGATGACGTCGTTGCTGGAGGGCGCCAGGAAGCTCGTCACCCGAGGCTCCGACATCGGCGCGCGCATCGAGGGCCTCGACGCGGCCACCGACGCGGCGCGGGGGCGGCTCGACGACGACCTCGTGGACGACGCCCGGGCGGTGGTGGACCGTGCGTCCGGCCGGCTCCGGCTCTCCGCCGAGCACACGGTGGTCGCGATCGCCGGCGCGACCGGGTCCGGCAAGTCCTCGACGTTCAACGCGCTCACCGGGCTGGAGCTCTCGGCCGTCGGGGTCCGGCGCCCCACGACGTCCTGGGCGAGCGCGTGCGTCTGGGGGCGCGAGGGTGCCGACGAGCTGCTCGAGTGGCTCGGCATCCCCTCCCGGCACCAGACCACCCGTGACTCCATGCTCGACAGCGGCCGCCGGGGCAAGGACAACGAGCTCGAGGGCGTGGTCCTCCTCGACCTGCCCGACCACGACTCCACCGAGGTGTCCCACCACCTCGAGGTCGACCGGCTGGTGCAGCTGGCCGACCTGCTGATCTGGGTCCTCGACCCGCAGAAGTACGCCGACGCGGCGGTCCACGACCGCTACCTCGCACCGCTGGCGACGCACCAGGGCGTGATGCTCGTCGTGCTCAACCACATCGACACCGTGCCCGAGCAGCGCCGCCAGGCCATGGTCGACGACGTCCGCCGGCTGCTGGCCGAGGACGGGCTCCCCGAGGTGCCGGTGATCCCGGTGAGCGCGCGGCACGGCCTCGGCATCGCCGAGCTGCGCAGCGAGATCGCCGACCGGGTCTCGGCGAAGAAGATGACCCGGGCGCGGCTCGAGGCCGACCTCCGGGCGGCCGCGTCCCGCCTCGACGCGGCCTGCGGCCAGGGGAAGACCCGGGCGCTCTCCGACGAGCGCGTGGCCGCGCTCGAGGAGGCGCTCGCCGAGGCCGCCGGCGTGCCGACGGTCGTGGACGCCGTCGAGCGCTCGACCCGGATGCGCGCCGGGCGAGCGACCGGGTGGCCGATCACCGCCTGGTTCTCGCGGCTGAAGCCGGACCCGCTCAAGCGGCTGCACCTCGACCTCGGCGCCGAGGGCCGTCAGCTCACCGGTCGCGCGCGCACCTCGGTGCCGGAGGCCACCCAGGTGCAGCGGGCCCGGGTCGACTCGGAGGTCCGCGCACTCGCCGACGACGTCTCGTCCGGGCTGGCCCGTCCCTGGGTCGAGTCCGTACGCCGCGCCTCGGTCGCGCGCCTGCCCGAGATCGGGGACCGCCTGGACAAGGCCCTGGGCGAGACCGACCTCGGTGCCACCCGGACCCCGGTGTGGGCCGGTGCCGTCCGGGTGCTCCAGTGGATGTTGCTCGCCGCTGCCCTGGTCGGAGGCCTCTGGCTGCTCGCGCTCGCCGGCGCGGCGTTCCTGAAGCTGCCGGAGCCCGCCACCCCGAGCACGGCCGGGATCCCGGTCCCCACCCTGCTGCTGGTCGCCGGCGTGGGCATGGGGGTGCTGCTCGCGCTGGTCTGCCGGTTCCTGGTGTCCGCGACGGCACGCCGGCGGGCCCGGGTGGCCGGCCAGCGGCTGCGGGAGGCCGTCCACAGCGTCGCCACGGAGCTCGTCGTCGAGCCGGTCGAGGCCGAGCTGGTGGCCTACACCGCCGTCCGCTCCGGCCTCGCCAAGACGCTCAAGTAGCCACCGAGCGTCCACAGGAGGGCCCGCGGGCGCCTCCGTCCACAGGGACCCGGATCCGGGCGCCTCGTTGTCCGTGCTCTCGCGAAGTCTCGTCCCGATCACACCGATCGACCCTCGAGACGAAGGAGCGAGACCGATGAACGAGACGATGGTGACCCTGCAGGGATGGCTCGGCAGCGACGTGACCGTCCGCCAGGCGGGCGACACGACCGTGGCCAGCTTCCGGGTGGCCTGCACCCCCCGGCGCTACCAGCGGAAGACCGACGAGTGGGTCGACGCCGACACCCAGTGGTACACGGTGAACGCCTGGCGCGGCCTGGCCGAGAACTGCGACCGGTCCCTGCGCCGCGGTGACCCGGTCGTGGTCCACGGCAGGCTCAACGCCCAGACCTGGACCAACAAGGCCGGCATCGAGGTGACCTCCTTCGAGGTCGAGGCGGTGCTCGTCGGGCACGACCTGGCCAGGGGCACCAGCCAGTTCACCCGCACCGCCGGCGCCGGGTCGACGAGCCAGGTCCCGGGCGACCGGGACGTCGTGCAGGAAGAGGCGGCCGCGTAGCGCCGCACCGGCCCGCGGAGGGGGCGGCGCCGGGTGCCCTGCGCCGTCACCCCAGATCGGCCCGGCCGCGGCTCGCCCCGTAGGCTCAGGGACCATGGCGGAATATGTGTTCACCCTGCGCAACGTGCGAAAGGCCCACGGCGACAAGGTCGTTCTCGACAACGTGACGCTGTCGTTCCTGCACGGCGCGAAGATCGGCGTCGTCGGCCCCAACGGCACCGGCAAGTCCACCCTGCTGAAGATCATGGCGGGCCTCGAGCACGCCAACAACGGCGACGCGATCCTCGACCCCGAGGCCACCGTCGGCATGCTCCAGCAGGAGCCGCCGCTGACCGAGGGCAAGACGGTCCTGGAGAACGTCGAGGAGGCCGTCGGCGCGATCAAGGGCAAGCTCGACCGGTTCAACAAGATCTCGGAGGAGCTGGCCGATCCGGACGCCGACTACGACAAGCTCCTCGCCGAGATGGGCGACCTGCAGACCGATCTGGACCACGCCAACGCCTGGGACCTCGACAGCCGCCTCGACCAGGCCATGGACGCGCTGCGCTGCCCGCCGCCGGACTCGCTGGTGGACAACCTGTCGGGTGGTGAGCGCCGCCGCGTCGCGCTGTGCAAGCTGCTGCTCCAGCAGCCCGACCTGCTGCTCCTCGACGAGCCCACCAACCACCTCGACGCCGAGTCGGTGCAGTGGCTCGAGGGCCACCTCGGGTCGTACCCCGGCGCAGTCCTGGCCGTGACCCACGACCGGTACTTCCTCGACAACGTGGCCTCCTGGATCCTGGAGCTCGACCGCGGCCAGGCCCACCCCTACGAGGGCAACTACTCGACCTACCTCGAGACCAAGAAGGACCGCCTCAAGATCGAGGGCCAGAAGGACGCCAAGCGCGCCAAGATGCTCGAGCGTGAGCTCGAGTGGGTGCGCTCGAACCCCAAGGCCAGGCAGGCGAAGAGCAAGTCGCGGCTGGCCCGCTACGAGGAGATGGCGGCCGAGGCCGACCGGATGCGCAAGATCGACACCTCGGAGATCAACATCCCCGCAGGTCCTCGCCTGGGCGACATCGTGCTCGAGGCGGACGACCTGACCAAGGGGTTCGGGGACCGCACCCTCATGCACGACCTGTCGTTCACGCTGCCCCGTGCGGGCATCGTCGGTGTGATCGGCCCCAACGGCGTCGGCAAGACGACGCTGTTCCGGATGATCACCGACCAGGAGGACCCCGACGGCGGCGAGCTCAAGGTCGGCCAGACGGTGAAGATCTCGTACGTCGACCAGAGCCGCGGCGGCATCGACCCCAACAAGAACGTCTGGGAGGTCGTCTCCGACGGGCTCGACTTCATCAAGGTCGCGAACTTCGAGATGAACTCGCGCGCCTACGTCGCGTCGTTCGGCTTCAAGGGTCCCGACCAGCAGAAGAAGGCCGGCGTGCTGTCGGGCGGTGAGCGCAACCGGCTCAACCTGGCGCTGACGCTGAAGATGGGCGGCAACATGCTGCTGCTCGACGAGCCCACCAACGACCTGGACGTCGAGACCCTGTCCTCCCTGGAGGACGCGCTCCTGGAGTTCCCGGGTTGCGCCGTGGTCACCTCGCACGACCGGTGGTTCCTCGACCGCGTCGCCACCCACATCCTCGCGTGGGAGGGCGACGACGAGGACCCCGCCAAGTGGTTCTGGTTCGAGGGCAACTTCGCCGCCTACGAGGAGAACAAGATCGAGCGGCTCGGTGTCGAGGCGGCCCGGCCGCACCGCGTCACCCACCGCCGTCTGACCAGGGATTGACGTCAGCCGCGTCAGCGGATGACGTCGTTGGTGGTCGAGCAGCGACCGCGACCGAGGAACGAGGTCGCGACGGAGCGTGTCGAGACCCGGTGAGACGAACGAGGGCGGCGACCACTGCGGTCGCCGCCCTCCGTCGTTCGAGGTGTGCGCTGACGCGTCCTACCGGATCTCCATCTCGGGGTGAGCCGCGACCAGGTGGTCGGCCACCGCGTTCATGACCCGGCCCAGGGCGGCGAGGTCGTCGGGGGAGACCAGGTCGACGAGGTGGGCCCGGACGCCGTTGACGTGCAGCGGGGCGATCCGGACCAGGAGCGCGTAGCCCTTGTCGGTCATGGCCGCCAGGACGCCCCGGCCGTCCTCGGGGGAGACCGTGCGCTCGACGAGGCCGGCCTTCTCCATCCGGGCGATCGTGTGGGTGACCCGGCTCCGGCTGTGGGCGAGGGCGTCGGCGAGCTGGGCCATCCGCAGCCGCCGCCCTTCCGCCTCGGACAGACGGACCAGGATCTCGTACTCCACCAGCGAGAGGTCGCAGGTGCGGCGGAGGTCGTCGTCGAGGCGGTCGAACAGCAGGGTGGTGCCCATGACCAGGGCACGCCACGAACGCTGCTGGTCCGCGTCGAGCCAGCGTGCGGTGCGTGCTTCGGTCATGGGCCCACCCTAACGACAGCCGAGCCCTCGCCGGGCCGCCCGGCCGGGGTCAGCCGAGGCGCTCCAGGATCAGTGCCATGCCCTGGCCGCCGCCGACGCACATGGTGATCAGACCGGTGGTCTTGTCGTGCCAGTCCAGCGAGTTGAGCATCGTGTTCTGGAGGCGGGCGCCGGTCATGCCGAAGGGGTGTCCGACCGCGATGGCACCGCCGTTGACGTTGAGCCGGTCGAGGTCGATGCCGAGGTCCTGGTACGACGGCACGACCTGCGCCGCGAACGCCTCGTTGATCTCCACGAGGTCGATGTCGCCGATCGACATCCCGGCGTTGGCCAGCGCCCGCTTCGTCGCCTCGACCGGGCCGAGGCCCATGATCTCGGGGGACAGACCGCTGACGCCGGTGGAGACGATCCGCGCGAGCGGGGTGAGGCCGAGCTCGGCCGCCTTGGTGTCGGACATGATCACGACCGCGGCCGCACCGTCGTTGAGCGCGCAGCAGTTGCCGGCGGTGACGACGCCGTCGGGCCGGAACACCGGCTGGAGCTGGGAGATCGCCTCGTAGGTCACGCCCGCACGGGGCCCGTCGTCGGCGCTCACCACGGTGCCGTCCGGAGCGGTGACCGGGGTGATCTCGCGGGCCCAGAAGCCGTCCTTGATGGCCTTCTCGGCGAGGTTCTGGGAGCGGACGCCGAACTCGTCGAGCTCCTCGCGCTTCAGGCCGCGCAGCCGCGCGACGTTCTCGGCCGTCTGGCCCATCGCGATGTAGGCGTCGGGGAGCCCGCCGTCCTCACGCGGGTCGTGCCAGTCGACGCCGCCCTCGGCGGTCCGGGCGGTCCGGGCCTTGGCGTCCTCGAAGAGCGGGTTCTGGGTGTCGGGCCAGTGGTCGGACGTGCCCTTGGCGAAGCGGGACACGGTCTCGACACCGGCGGACACGAAGACGTCACCCTCGCCGGCCTTGATCGCGTGGAAGGCCATCCGGGTCGTCTGCACCGACGACGCGCAGTAGCGGGTGACGGTGGCGCCCGGGACGTCGTCCATCCCGTTGAGCACGTTGACGATCCGACCCATGTTGTTGCCCGACTCACCGCCCGGCAGACCGCAGCCGAGGTAGAGGTCATCGACCGTGTTCGGGTCCAGGCCAGGCACCTTGTCGAGCGCCGCCTTCACGATCTGGGCGGCCAGGTCGTCGGGCCGAAAGTCCTTCAGGGACCCCTTGTTCGCGCGTCCGATGGGGGAGCGGGCGGCGGAAACGATGACTGCCTCGGGCATGGGAACTCCGTTCGGGAAGGGGTCTGCTGCGCTCGTCACCCTAGACGCTGTGCGGTGGCCCCGGACGAGGCGTTCGTCACGTCCCGGTCAGGTGCTGGGAGGGCCCGCGAGGCTGCCCATCAGCACGCCCAGGGAGCGGGCCAGGAACCCGCGACGCTCGGCGTCGGGCTTGGACAGCCCGGCGAGCAGGATGCCGTCGAACGACGCGCACAGCGTCTCGGCGCGCGCGTCTCCGTGCGGCCGGTCGGCGGCGTTCATGATCCCCGCGACGACGCCGACCAGCTGGGAGCGGGACGCGGCGAGGAGGGCGGCCAGCTCCGGGTCGCGCGGACCCTCCAGCGACAGCTCCAGCTTCGCCCGCAGCAGCTCGCGCTCGTCGAGCCAGCGGGCGAACAGTCCGGTCGTCAGCTCGACCGCACGGTCACTGTCGCCGGAGCAGCCGCGCAGCTCCTCGGCGAGCGCGGAGACGTCGGCGGCCAGGGCGTCGACGACGTACTCGGTCAGCGCGGTCTGCAGCGCGCGCCGGGTCCGGAAGTACGCCGAGCAGCTGCCCTCGGGCAGTCCTGCCCGCCGGTCCACGGCACGGTGCGTCAGGCCACGCAGACCCTCGTCGGCGACGACCTGCTGTGCCGCCTGGAGCAGCTCTCGGCGCCGGGGCGTGAGACCGGTGCTGGGGGACGCGGTTTCGACGGGCATCGGTGCCTTCCTGACGAGTCGGAGATTGTGACTGAGGACACTACCCGCGCGGTTGGGAACAATCCCGACCCGGCGTACCTTCTACATACGTAGAGATTCTACAAACGTAGAAAGGACAAGATCATGATTCCGGACCTCAGCCCGATGCTTCCCTTCTTCATCGGCTTCTTCGTCCTCGCCGCGGTCGCCGGCCTGCTCGCCGTCGGGGCCGTCGTCGACCTGGTCGTGAGCAGCCGCCGGACCCGCCTCGCCGGCCGGCAGAGCGTGCTCGGCTACCACCCGGGCCTGGCTCTCAGCCACTGACCCGGCGACCCGCGCGGCGGCGGGTCTGGCAGCATCGAGCCGTGCGTCACGTCTACGAGTGCCCGATGCGTTGGGCCGACATGGACCTTCTCGGTCACGTCAACAACGTCGTCTATGTCGACTACCTCCAGGAGGCGCGGGTCGACATGCTGCGCACCCACGGCCCCGCCGCCCGGACGGGCGAGCTCGCGGAGGGCGTGGTGGTCGTCCGGCACGAGGTGACCTACCTGGCGCCGCTGTCCTACCGGTTCCGTCCGGTGAAGATCGAGTGCTGGGTCACCGAGGTGCGCGCCGCGTCCTTCACGATGGCCTACGAGATCTTCCAGGACGATCCCGAGGACGAGGGTGGGCGCCGGGTCTACCTGCGGGCGACCACGCTGCTGACGCCGTACGTCTTCGCCACCGAGCGGCCCCGCCGGCTCAACGACGTCGAGCGCGAGACCCTGCAGGCCTTCCTCGAGCCCTGGGAGCGGGCGCCGCGGGTGCCGCTCGCGGCCGGCCGGCAGGACGCGGTCGGCCACTACCCGGTGCACGTCCGGTTCTCCGACGTCGACGTCTACGGGCACGTCAACAACGTGAAGTACTTCGAGTACTTCCAGGAGGCCCGCATCCTGCTGACCGCACGGCTGTGGCGGGACCTGCCCGAGGGCACCCCGGCGGTCAGCATGGTGGTCGCGCAGACCGACGTGGACTACAAGGTGCCGATCCTGTTCCGCCCCGAGCCGTACGACGCGTGGTCCTGGATCTCGCGTGTGGGGAGCCGCTCCGCCACGATCGAGTCGGTCATCTGCGACGGGGACACCGTGCTGTCGCAGGCGCGGGTCGCGATCGTCTTCTTCGACCAGGAGACGCAGCGCTCCGCGCCGCCGCCCGAGGTCTACCGCGAGCGGCTGCTGACGGCCCTGGCCTGATCCTCGACGCCTCGCAGGCGGCGCAGCCCCCGGTGCCGCGCCACCCGCACGGCGGCGGGGCTGATGCCCAGGGCGCGGGCGGTGCTGTCCACGTCCAGGCCCACCACGTCGACGCACGCCACCACGTCGCGCTCGCGGGGCGGCAGGTTGCGCAGCGCGTGTGCCACCCAGTCCCGAGCGACCAGCTCCGGCTCGGGGCCCTCCGCCCGCCCCCGCTCGGGGGGCTCGGCCGTCGGGTCCGTGCCCCGCCGGCGGCTGCGGCGCAGTGAGTTGCTCGCCAGGTTGCGGGCGATCCCGAAGATCCAGCCTGCGAAGTCCGACGAGCTGCCGCTGAACTCCTGGATCTTCTGCGCGGCGGTCAGCCAGGCCTCGGCCGCCAGGTCCTCCGAGGAGATGGCGGCGTCGTCACTGGGGCGTGTGCCGAGCCAGACGACCAGTCGTCCCGCGTGCGCCCGGTAGAGCTCGCGCCACGCCTGGGGATCCCCGTTCTTGGCTCGAGCGACGCAGTCGTCGTCGTTCATCCACCCGCCGGCTGGTCGTCGGACGCGTCCTGATCGCCGTCGTCGCCGGTCGAGTCGCCGTCACCCGCGGTGTCGCCGTCCGGGGCGTCGGTGCCCTGGTCGGCCGCGCCCGGGGAGTGGTCGCCGTGGTGGGAGCCGTGGCCCTGTCCGGGAGTGGCGCCCGCCTGCTGGTTTCCACCCGGGGCGCCGTGGTCGCCCGGGTGTCCGTGGGCGTGGCCGTGGGCTGCGCCCGCAGCGCCTGGCCGGTGGCCGTCGGTCGGGAGTGGCCTCGCCGGTCGCGGCGGCACCGCCGTCCGTGGGCTCCCCGGAGGTGCTGTCGTCGGTCCCGGCCGACGCCTCCGGGAGCTGGGGGGTCTGGTGCCCTGCGGGGGAGCTCGGGGCGTCGTCCCCCCGGTGCGGGTGCGTCGCCGGCGGGGTCGGCGGGTTCGGGGAGTGCACCCCCGTGACCGCAGCGGCCAGCCAGGCCCCGCCGCCGATCACGCCGGCCACGCCGGCGGCGGCCACGGTCACCCGCCAGCCACCGCGCGCGGCGGACCGTGCGACCGCCGCGGGGGTCGGCGGTGCCGAGAGGGCCGCCAGGGTCGCGAGCCGGTGCACGAACGCGTCGTCGGGTTCGAGCGTCGGGACGTCGAGCCTCAGGTCGGGTGCGTCGTGTCGGTGGTCAGTCATGGGAGGCCTCGTGAAAAGGGGCAACGCCCCGGCGGTAGCGCGGGGGGATGCTACCGCCGGGACGTCGTTCGTGGGGGCGTCGGGTCAGTCGGAGTCAGGTCCGCTGTCGTCGCCGTCGGTGTCGTCACCCTGGTCGTCGTCGCCCTGGTCGTCGTGGGCCTGGGTGCCGTGCTCGTGGGTCGTGGCGTGGTCGTCCGGGTGGTCGGCCGCGTGGTCGTCCGGCGTGGCCTGGTCCTCGGCGTCCTCGCCCTGGTCGTCGTCACCCGCCGGCTCCGGCACCGTGGTGGAGTCGTCGTCCCCGGTGTCCTCGGTCGTGGTGTCGTCGGAGGTCTCGTCGGTCGTGGTGCCGGAGGTGTCCTCGCCGGACTCGTCACCCTGGTCGTCACCGGGCTCCGTGGCGGGGTCCTCGGTGGGCTGGTCCGTCGAGTCCTGGTGCTGCGCCCGCGCCTCGGCTGCGCGCGCCTGGCCCTTCGCGGCGTGCTCGTCGACCTCGTGGCCGTTCTTGTTCACGACCGGGGTGGTCGGGGTGCTGTCGTCGCTCGTCGTGCTGCCGGTGGCGTACGCGGCGCCGAAGGAGGTGACGGCGGCGATGGCGGCGCTGGCCGCAATGGCCCGAGCTGCGGTGGTCCTGCGCATGGGGGTGACTCCTCGATCTCTCGACGGATCCCGGCGGCGGGGTGCGCCCGTCGCCGTTGGTCACCTGTTACCTGTCACGGGGGGTGGCCTGCGTTACACGTGTCAGGAAAATTGTTTTCTTTTTTCTGCGTCACTCGAAGGTGTTGACCATGAACTGGGCCGCGTGCGTGACGTAGTCCCAGAAGCGGGCGTCCTGCTCGGGGGTCAGGTCGACCGCGTCGAGGCCCGCCCGGAAGTGCGTCAGCCAGTGCTCCTTGGCCTCGGGAGTCACGGCGAACGGTGCGTGGCGCATCCGCAGCCGCGGGTGCCCGCGGTTCTCGGAGTACGTCGTGGGGCCGCCCCAGTACTGCACCAGGAACAGCAGGAAGCGCTCCTCCGCCGGGCCGAGGTCCTCCTCGGGGTAGAGCGGGCGCAGCAGCTCGTCCTCGGCGACGCCCTCGTAGAACTTCGCGACGATCGTCCGGAAGGTCTCGAAGCCGCCGATCTCGTCGTAGAACGTGGTCACGGGGCCCATTGTGCCGAGCGGCCCCGACCGCCCGTACACCGGCGTGGAAGACTCGACCCGTTCCGCAGTCGAGTTGAAGTGAGGAAGACATGGCAACCACCCGCAAGGCCACGACGCGCTGGGAAGGCAGTCTCTTCGAGGGCGCCGGCAAGGTGTCCCTGGAGTCCTCCGGCATCGGTACGTACGACGTGTCCTGGCCCAGCCGCGCGGAGGAGGCCAACGGCAAGACCAGCCCCGAGGAGCTGATCGCGGCCGCGCACTCCTCGTGCTTCTCGATGGCCCTCTCCAACGGCCTGGCCCAGGCCGGCTCCGCCCCGACGTCGCTGGAGACCAGCGCCGACGTCGAGTTCACCCCGGGCACGGGCATCACCGGCATCAAGCTGACCGTGCGCGGCGTCGTCGACGGCATGAGCAACGACGACTTCGTCAAGGCGGCCGAGGCGGCCAAGGAAGGCTGCCCGGTCAGCAAGGCGCTCACCGGCACCACCATCACCCTGGACGCCGCACTCGCCTGAGCGAGCGCTCGCCCACACGCAGGAGAGCCGGGCCCCGCAGCAGCGGGACCCGGCTCTCTGCACGTGCGCGTGTGGTCAGGCGGTGGCGCTGTCCCCGGTGCGGGGCTGCGGGGGCGCGTCGGACTCGGCCTGCGCCGCCTTCTCCTCGCGGTGCCAGATGACCCGCTGGGGGAGCGGGATCTCGATGCCCTCGTGGTCGAAGCGGGCCTTGATCCGCTGGCGCAGCTCGCGGGCCACGCCCCACTGCTCCATGGGAGCCGTCTTGAGCAGCACCCGGAGGGTGATCGACTCCGGCATGAACATCTCGACGCCGGTCACCTCCGGCTCCTCGATGACGATGTTCTTGAAGTCCTCGTCCTCCCACAGGTCGTGGGCGACGTCCTTGAGCACCCGCTGGACGTGGGCCAGGTCCTCGCTGTAGCCCACGCTCACGTCGACGACCGCCCGCGACCAGTTCTGGCTCATGTTGCCGACCCGCAGGATCTCGCCGTTGGGGACGTACCAGACCGTGCCGTTGAGGTCGCGGAGGCGGGTGACCCGCAGGCTGACCGCCTCGATCGTGCCGCTGGCCTCACCCACGTCGACCACGTCGCCGACGCCGTACTGGTCCTCGAAGATCATGAAGATGCCGGACAGGAAGTCCTTGACCAGGGACTGCGCGCCGAAGCCGAGTGCCAGGCCGATGACTCCGGCGCTGGCGATGATCGGGGCGATGTTGACGCCCAGCTCGCTGAGCATCATCGTGCCGAAGATCGCGACCAGGACGCCGGTGACGATGCTCTTGAGCAGGTCACCCATGGTCTTGGCGCGCTGGACCCGCCGGGTCGCGGTGACCATGTCCCGCGCCGACGCCTGATGCGTGGCCCTGCCCTGCCGGGTGAACCGGTTCGCCGGCAGCACGCCGCCCTCGGCACGCGCGACGACGCGGTCCACGAGCTTGTGCAGCACCCAGCGGATGACCAGCCCCAGCAGGAGCAGGCCGAGGAGGGCGAGTGGCTTGCCGATCAGTACGTCGGCGGTGTGGGCCACGGCCTCGTTGCCCGTGATGTCCATGGCGCCCTGGCAGATCTGCTCTCCCGCCGAGCATGGTCCTGACGTGTCGAGCCCAAACATGCGCCCCAGTATGACCACGCCCGGGGGGTGATCTCGAAATCGCACACGCCGATGTGACCCACTCGACGCGGATCCCGGCCGAGGGCGTCGTCGGCGAGCCGATATCCTGTTGGCGTGACCAGCATGCGCGAGACCATCGTCCGTCGGACCGCCGTCGTTCTCGCCGCCTCCGCGGCCGTCGTCGGCCTGGCGGGGCCCGCGAACGCGGACGTCCCGGAGAACTGGGCCGACCCGTACGACGTGTCGGGGCTGCACACGCTGCTGATCTTCGTCGGCATCCCGGGGCTGCTCTTCGTGCTGATCGCGCTCGCCGTGTACCTGCCCTCCTTGCTCCGGGGCGAGCGCATCAAGCCGGGTGCCCCCGCGGTCGAGGACCAGTGGTTCGGTGGCCCGCGCAAGGGCACCTCGGAGCTGGCCGGTCCCGACACCGAGGAGTCGAAGGCTGGTGGCGCAAGTGGCCGCTGGTGAGTTCAGCGGCGCCGAGCGCTACGCGATCGACGAGGCGATCCGCCGGGCGGAGACCCTGTGCCGCTACGAGTTCTCGGTCTTCGTGGGTGTCGCGGAGGGTGAGCCGCGCTCGTTCGCGACCCAGCTGCACAACTCGTTGGTCGCACCGGCGCGCAGCATCCTGATCATGGTCGACGTCCCCCGGCGCGCGCTGGAGATCGTGACCGGCGGGTACGTCCGCCGCACGCTCAGCGACGCGGAGGTGGAGCTGGCGATCCTCGAGATGCGCAGCCGCTTCGCGCAGGACGACCTGGTGGGCGGCCTCAAGCGCGGCATCGAGATGCTCGCCGACCACGCGCGGGCCCCGCAGACCCTGCACACCGAATCCTGACGCCGACCCGTCGCTTCTTGACGCAGGAGTACGCCGACCCGTCG
>CAWDVM010000003.1:0-36906 GCA_963805685.1 uncultured Actinomycetota bacterium | reverse complement strand
GGGCTGGCCTGTAGGCCGGGTTCTGTCCCGGGGGCCCTTGCGGGCGTCCCGGGGGCGACCATCCATCTACGGCTGCCGTTGCCGACAGCCTCCAGCGGTCTACCCGCGCACTCGGGCGGGCAGCCCTCAGACGTGCGCGCGCCCGGTGTCCGAGGACTCCGGGCTTCTTGACCTTGCTCCAGGTGGGGTTTGCCGAGCCGACCCGGTCGCCCGGGTCGCTGGTGGTCTCTTACGCCACCGTTTCACCCTTACCGCCCGGCGAACCGGGAGGCGGTCTGCTTTCTGTGGCACTGTCCCGCGAGTCACCTCGGGTGGGTGTTACCCACCACCTCGCCCTGTGGAGCCCGGACCTTCCTCGGCGCCTCCGTGAGGAGACGACGCGGTCGCCCGGCCAGCCCATCCGCATGGCAAGGATAGGGGACGATCCGTTCGGTCGTACTCTGGCCGACGTGCTGCCCACCGGATACGGGATCCGACCGCTCGCCGTCGAGGACGCGCCGGCCCTCGCCGCGGCGTACTCACGCAACCGTGCGCACCTCGCCCCGTGGGACCCGCGCCGCACCGAGGAGTTCTTCACCGAGGCCGGCCAGCGCAAGGACGCCGAGGCCAAGCTGGAGAGCGCCGCGCTCGGGCTCCAGGACCCGTGGCTGCTGGTGCACGGCGACGAGGTGGTCGGCCGGGTCAACCTCAACAACCTCGTGCGGGGCGTCTTCCAGAACGCGTCCCTCGGCTACTGGGTCGACCGCCAGCACACGGGCAGGGGGCTCGGCACCGCCGCGGTCGGGTTCGCCCTCCGGCGCGCGGTCGAGCTCGGCCTGCACCGGGTGGAGGCGGGCACGCTGGTGGGCAACGTCGCGTCCCAGGCCGTGCTGCGCCGCTGCGGCTTCGAGCAGTACGGCGCGGCCGCGAACTACCTGTTCATCGCCGGTGCCTGGCAGGACCACCTCCTGTTCCAGCGCATCCTGCACGACCGGCCGGCCGGGCGCGGCGGCGCCCTGACGAGGAGGCGGACGACATGACCGACGACCACGAGCTGCAGCCACCTCCGGTCACGCAGTTCATCGGACAGAGCCCGGGGCGGGGACCCGAGACGGCGTACCGCACCGCCCACGACCTGCTCTCGCGCCGGGCACCACGCGAGGCGCTGGAGGTGCTCGAGCCCGCCCTGGAGCAGGAGCCCCGCAACACCGGGCTGCGCTCGCTGCGGGCCTGGGCCTACCTGCTGCGCGCCCAGCTGGCCAAGGCCGAGGAGGAGCTGGCCGCGCTGGTCGAGGAGCGGCCCGACGACGACTGGGCCCGGCACGCCCTGGGCCGCAGCCTCGAGCGCCAGGCCCGGCTCAGCGAGGCGCTGCCGCACCTGCGCCTCGCCGCCGCGATGAGCGGTGACCCCGAGCACGAGCTGGCGGTGCTCCGCGTCGAGCGACGGCTCGCCGAGACCGGCCAGACGTCGTACGACGACCTCACCTGACGGCGGCGGCCCCGACGGTCAGGGGTTGGTCAGCACCTCGGCCCCGGTCGGGGTGACCAGGAGGGTGTGCTCGAACTGCGCGCTGCGCTTGCCGTCCCGGGTGACGACCGTCCAGTCGTCGTCCCACATCTCCCACTCGTGGGTGCCGAGGTTGAGCATCGGCTCGATGGTGAAGGTCATCCCGACCTCGATCAGGTCGTCGTACTCCGGGGTGTCGTAGTGGGGCACGATCAGGCCGCTGTGGAAGGCGGTCCCGATGCCGTGGCCGGTGAACTCGCGGACCACGCCGTACCCGAAGCGGCGGGCGTAGGACTCGATGACCCGACCGATCACGCTGATCCGGCGGCCGGGCTTCACGGCCTTGATGCCGCGGTCGAGCGCCTCGCGGGTCCGCTCGACCAGCAGCCGTGACTCCTCGTCCACGTCGCCGGCGAGGAAGGTCGCGTTGGTGTCGCCGTGCACCCCGTCGAGGTAGGCGGTGATGTCGATGTTGACGATGTCGCCGTCCTCGACCCGCCGGCTGTCGGGGATGCCGTGGCAGATCACCTCGTTGACGCTCGAGCACAACGACTTGGGGAAGCCGCGGTAGCCGAGCGTCGAGGGGTAGGCGCCGTGGTCGCAGAGGAACTCGTGGCCGATCCGGTCGAGCTCGTCGGTGGTGACGCCCGGCGCCACGTGGGAGCCGACCAGCTCACGGGCCTGCGCGGCGAGCTTCCCGGCCGCGCGCATCCGCTCGATCGTCCCGGCGTCCTTGACCTCGCTGCCGGTGAATCGCTCGGGCGTCGGCTTGTCGACGTACTCCGGTCGCGGGATGTGGGCGGGGACAGGACGTCGCGGCGAGATCGTGGCGGCAGTCAGGGGAGTCACGCGGGCGAGTGTAGTTTCAGGCGACATGAGCCAGTTCTGGTACTGCGTCAAGCACCACCGGGTCGAGGACCCGGACGGGTGCCCGCCCATCGACCGCCTCGGCCCCTACGACACGCGCGAGGAGGCCGAGCACGCGCTGGAGAAGGCCGCGGAGCGCAACCAGGAGTGGGAGAACGACCCCAACTGGAACGACGAGCCCTGATCGGTGGCGAGATCTCGTCGGCACAACCCGAACGCCGTCTCGCCGTGGCCGTTCGTCGGCATGGCCGGCATGGCGTGCGCGTTCTTCCTGTACGCCGCGTCCGGCCTGCTCGCCCCGTGGTGGGCGGTGGTCGCGCTGCTGGTGCTGTGGTTCGTGCTGCTCGTCGTGGCGACCCGCTGGTGGACCCCGCACCCGAAGCGGGTGCCGTTCGTGGCGCTCTTCGCGGTGGCGTTCTGGTTCGCCGCGATGAACGCCGGGGGAGCGTGGCTGGGGTGGACCGCGTGACGCTGCTGCCGTCGGCGCGCTCCCTGCGCGTCGCCCCGCTGACCGCGGAGCACGCGCGAGACATCTGCACGTGGGGCTACCCGGCGCCGTACGACTGCTACGACATGACCGATGTCGACCCGGACGGGCTGCTCCTTCCCGACGCCGGGGTGTACGCCCTGCTGGCGGACGAGCGGCTGATCGGCTTCCGGTCGTTCGGAGCCGACGGGCAGGTCCCGGGCTGGGAGTACGACGGCTCGGCGCTGGACACCGGCGGGGGCCTGCGGCCCGAGCTGGTCGGCCAGGGCCTGGGCCGGAACGCCATCGCTGCCGGACTGGCCTTCGGCCGGGCGACGTTCGCGCCCCCGGCCTTCCGGGTCACGGTGGCGTCGTTCAACGCGCGGGCGCTGAGGACCGTGGAGTCGCTGGGGTTCCGCCGGGTCGGGAGGTTCGACGCGGCCCGCGACGGTCGCAGCTTCGAGGTGCTCGTCCGGCCCGAGGGCTGAGGCGTCGACCCCGCGGGACCAGCGCGAGCTCAGTGCGGGCTGACCCGCAGGATCGCGTCGCTGCCGTTGCCGTTGTCGGTGGTGACCAGCAGGTCGTGGTTCGGCGCGACCGTGACCGAGCGGAGCCGGCCGAACCGCTGCAGCGCCTTCGGTGCCCGGGCCCGCTGCAGGTGGCCCGCCGCGTCGAAGGTCAGGAACACGATCCGGCCGGCCTTGAGCGCCGCGACCGCGAGGGCGCCGTTCAGCGCACCCCACGCCTTGCCGCGGACGAACGTGCCGCCGCTCGTGGCCAGCGTCGGGTTGCCCGAGCTCCAGCGGGCCTCGACCTGCGTGCCGGGCAGCTCCTGGTCGGTCATCGGGACGTCCTCGTTGTAGCCGGGGACGGGGTCGTAGCCGTAGTCGCCGCCGTTGACGAGCCGGTTCACCTCGTCGTCGCGGTAGGTGCCCTGCTCGATCGACCAGAGCGTGCCGTCCCTGCGCTGTGCGAGGCCCTGGACGTTGCGGTGGCCGTAGGTGTGGACGTACCGCTTCTTCCGGTTCTGCGCGTCGACGAACGGGTTGGTCGGCCACGGCGCGCCGGTACGCCGGTTCAGCCGCAGCGTCTTGCCGCCCAGCGAGGTGAGGTCCTCGGGGTTGGTGCCCTCGGCCGCGTCGCCGGTGCCGACGAGCAGGGACCCGTCCCGCGCGATCAGCAGCCGGCAGCCGCCGTGCCGTCCGCTGCTGGTGGGGAAGCCGCCGACCAGCTCCTTGATCCTGCGCGCCCGCGTCGCCCGGTCGTTCAGGCGCCAGGCGAGCACGTGCACCTCGTGGCCGGTGGCGGTGGTGCCGCCCTGGCAGGTGTAGAAGCGACCGTTGCTCGCGAACCCCGGGTCGACCTCGAGCGACATCAGGCCGGTCTCGCCGGAGACCCACACCTGGCTGCTCGGGAACCGCACCCGGCGAGTGTGGCCGTTCTTCCACACCGACAGCGTCGCCCGGTCGCGCTGGGTGACGAGCAGCCGGTGGTGGCCGATGGGCTGCACGTCCCAGGGGTGGTCGAGGCCGGTGACCTGCCGGTGCACGTGCAGCGTGGGTACGCCGCGGGCCGGTGGCGCGGCGTCGGCCCGGCCGTCGCGCGCGGCGACCGCCGGAGCCGAGGGGAGGACGAGTGCCAGGAGCAGTGCTGCCGAGACCAGACGCATGCCGGCCATCATGGCAAGCCCGGGCCCCGGGTGCATCCGGGCGCGCAGCCCCCTCACCCGAGTGCGCGAAGGACCTCGTCAGCGGTGGCCTCGCCGGAGCGGACCGCCCCCTCCATGTAGCCGTTCCACTGCACGGCGTACTCCGCGCCGGCCCAGTGGATCCGGCCGACCGGCGGACGCAGCGCCTCGCCGAACGCCGTCCAGACCCCGGGCGCGAAGTGCGCCCCGTAGCAGCCGCGGCTGAACTCCTCGGCCGTCCAGTCCTGCTCCAGGTAGGCGATCGGGTCGCCGGCGGCCGGGCCGAAGTAGCGCACCAGCGAGTCCAGGAAGCTGCGCCGCCGGTCCTGCGCGGACAGGCGCACCCAGTCCCGGGCGTCCCCGCCCTCGATGAAGCCGAGCATCATGCCCACCTCGGCGCCCGGCGGGGACACGTCGAAGGTGACCTTGACCGGGCCACGGTCCGAGGCAGCCTGACCGTTGAGGGCCTCGTCGCGCCAGAACGGCGTGGGGTACGCCGCGAACGCCTTGACGACCGACCCGGCGGGCAGCTTCTGCGTCAGCTGGTCGCGCCACGACGGCAGCAGCGGGTCGTACTCCAGGCGACCGGCCAGCGTCGGCGGGATCGCCACGACGAGCCGTTCACCGGTGACGCGGCTGCCGTCCCGCAGCTCGACCGCGACCTCGTCGGCCCCCTGGCGGACGGAGCGCACCACGGCGCCCAGGCGCACCCGGTCGCCGAGCGACGCCGCGAGCCCCTCGGCGACACGCACCGAGCCGCCCACGACCCGGTCCTGCTGCGCCCCGTGGTCGACGGCGAGCAGCGTCTCGAAGTCGGCGTTCGACCTGGCGTAGAAGAGCGCGTGCAGCAGCGACAGGTCGCACGCGTCGGCGGCGAAGACCGCCTCGCAGGCCGTGTGGAAGTACGCCCGCCCGGCGCTCGTGCGCAGGTTGCGGCGGATCCAGCTCTCGAAGGTCTGGCCGTCGAGCCGGCGCGCGCCCGGGGTCGCCCACGGCTGCTCGAGGTCCACCTTGGTGGCCATCCGCTCGAAGCGGAGCAGCCCCTGGGCCAGGTCGGCCAGCGCGAACGGGTTGAGCCTCGGGGTGGCGCCCTTGTGCGGCGCGAGCCGGCTCTGTCGACCGCCGAGGTCCAGCAGCACGGAGCCCGAGTCGTTCCACGTCCGGAAGGTCGCCAGCCCGAGCTCCTCGACCAGCGCGTACATCATGGCGTGGCCCTCCCCGAGCCAGGTGCCGCCCACCTCGACCGGGTGGCCCGCCAGCTCGCCGCCCCGGACCCGCCCGCCGACCCGGTCCCGGGCCTCGAGGACCACGACCTCGCGGCCGGAGGCGACCAGCCGCCTGGCCGCGGACAGGCCCGCGAGCCCGGCTCCCACGACGATCACCGTCATCTCCACACCCCTGCCTCTCGGTCCCAGCGCCGCCACATCCGGCGCACCCAGGCCGGCCGCGCGTCCGCTCCACCCGGGTCGCCGGTCGGCGTCCACCGGTCCTCCCAGTCACTCGCCGCTGCCCAGGCGTCGGTCGGCTGGGGCTCCTGGGCGAAGAACTCCTTCTCCAGGGCGTCACGCTCGTCCGCGGCGCGCGCGTACCGGCCCGGGTCGCGCATCCAGCTCCGGTGCAGGCGCTCGTGGCGCCACCACGGCTGCGCCGGGTCGTAGCGGTTCGTGCTGCCGGGCGGGGCGGCGTACGGCAGCGGCTCGACCCGGACCGGCTTGAAGACCGACGTGCAGGGAGCCGAGGTGCCCGTCACCCAGTGCAGGCCGGCGCGGAGGTCGGCGACCCACGACGCGGTGGTCTGGGTGGCGGTGAGCAGCCCGCCGGGGTGCGCGCACGGCGCGGACAGCGCGCCGTTGGTGAGGTGGTACGCCGGCGCGTCGCCGCCGTGGTCCCGCAGCGCGGCCACCATGTCGTCGACGCGTCGCGCCGAGCGGCCGGACGCCTCGGTCCGGGCTCGGCGGGCGTGGCACTGCGCGACCCGGCCCCGCAGCGGGTCGGCGAACCTGTCGGCGAAGCCGGGGATGGTCAGGCCGTTGGAGATCGAGCGGGCCCCGGCCACCACCTCCTCGGCCGCCCAGTGCCGCCCGGCCGTCTCCAGCACCACCGCACCCTCGGGGTCGGCCACCAGGAAGGAGTTGTCGTAGGTGAAGCGCGGGTGCTCGTGGCTGCACGAGCCACCCTGGCCGTGCTCCTCGAGGAGGGTCACGATCGTCTGGACGGCCTCGTGCCGGTCCGCGGAGCGCTCGAGGGCGAGGCGCAGCAGGTCCATGCCGAGCAGCGTGCCGTCCCGTCGCCCGACGCGGCGGGTGAACACCGCCTCGTTGCCGATGACGACGCCGTGCTCGTTGGCGCCCGTCTCGGCGCCCCACATCCACCACGGTCGGGACAGCAGCACGCCGTGGGTCCGCGGGTGCTGGGCGAGCGACGACCAGGTGCAGCTGAGCTCACCCGGTGCGTGCTCGGCCGCCGGGTGGTGCTCGAGCAGCTGGGCCTCGTTGGGGTCCCGGTCGCTGTTCTTGGCGAACAGCACCCCGTCGTCGCCGATCACGACCAGGACGTCGCACATGCGCCCAACCTACGCCGGGCGCGGCGCTCAGAAGGTGTGTTCGGGCCCCGGGAAGGTCTGCGCCTTGACGTCGGCGGCGTACTCCCGCGCGGCCTCGAGGAGTACGCCGTGCAGGTCGGCGTACTGCTTGACGAACTTGGCCATCCGTCCGGTCCGCAGCCCGAAGGCGTCCTGCCAGACCAGCACCTGGCCGTCACAGTCGACGCCCGCGCCGATCCCGATCGTGGGGATGCCGACGGCCTTGGTGACCTCCCCGGCGACGTCGCCGGGGACCATCTCCATGACCACGGCGAAGGCCCCGGCTGCCTCGAGCGCCTGCGCCTCCTCGATCACCTGGGCGGCGGCGTCGCCACGGCCCTGGACCCGGTAGCCGCCGAGGTTGTGCTCGGACTGGGGAGTGAAGCCGATGTGCGCCATGACGGGGATGCCGCCCTCGGTCAGCTTGCGGACCTGGGGCACCATCGCGAGGCCGCCCTCGAGCTTGACCGCGTGCGCGTTGGCCTCCTTCATGAACCGCACCGCGGTCAGGTAGGCCTGCTCGGGGGAGGCCTGGTAGCTGCCGAACGGCAGGTCCGCGACGACCAGGGCGCGTCGTGCCGAGCGGGTGACGGCGCGGGCCAGCGGGATCAGCTCGTCCACGGTCACCGGCAGGGAGGTCTCGTTGCCGTAGACGTTGTTGCTCGCGGAGTCGCCGACGAGGAGCACGTCGATGCCCGCCTCGTCGAAGGTCTGGGCGGCGTACTGCTCGTAGGCGGTGAGCATCGTGAACTTCTCGCCGCGCTGCTTCATCTCGCGCAGGTGGTGGGTGCGGACCCGCTTCGTCGGCGCGGTGTTCGTCGGCGCGGTCGCGGCGGCCGGGCCGCTGCCGTACGGCGCGGGCTGCTCGGTCTTGTCGTCGCTCATGGCGAGCTCCCCTCGGGCGTCATCTCGCGGCTCCCTGATGGAGTCCACGGACCGTTGGTCAGGCTAGTCCGCGGGGTTCGCTGTGGGGCTGTGTGGATGGTCACGTGGGTCGCTGCCGGGCTTGCGGTCTCCCGGTCTGCGGCTTTCGGGCGGTCGGTGGTTGCGGTCCTGGCTGGCTACGGGCGAGGCCGCTCGTGGTTGCCGCCGTCTGCCGGCTCGGGGTCGGCGCGTCCCGCCGAGCGCCAAAGTAAAATCTTCGAATCTTTTCTCGAATGATGTCTGATTCTGTGGATAACCGCAGGTCAGCGGCCTGCACTGTCGGTGGCCTCTGGTTGAGTATCTCCATGGAGCAGCCGACCGGAACGCCGACCACCCCCGCCGGGGTGGTCGCGGCTGCCAACGCGCTGGTCGGGCTCCTGGACGAGGACGCTCTGGGCGGCGAAGACGTCGGAGGAACTGGTCGGGACGGTCGAGCAGATCGAGACGCCTGCGGGCCCAGCTGGCCGGCGCTCGAGGCCTCGGTGCTGGCCGAGATCGACGCCCGCCAGATCCCGAAGAAGGAGCTGGCCTGGGGGTCGACCGCGGACTGGTTCACCCACCTCGCCGGGACCACCCGCGGCAAGGGGCACCGCACCGTCCAGCAGGCCCCGATCCTGGTCGGCGAGCGGACCGCCACCCACGCGGCGATGCTGGCCGGCCGGGTCTCGCCGGAGCAGGCCGCGGTGATCGTGGCCGCGGTCGAGAAGCTCCCCCTGGACGCCGCGGTGCGGGACCACGCCGAGGCGGTGCTGCTCGAGGAGGCGGCCCGGCTGAACGCCACCGACCTCGGCCGGCCGCCAAGCGCCTGGTCGAGCTGGCCGACCCCGACAAGGCGGAGCGGGACGCCGAGAAGGCGCTGGACCGGGAGGACCGGGCCGCCCACCACGGCCGGTACCTGTCCATCAGCGAGGACGGTGCCGGCGGCGTCCGGCTCCGGGGCCGCGGCACCGTCGAGGACGCCGCCCTGCTCAAGGCCGCCCTCCTGCCGCTGACCAAGCCGCAGCCGGCCGTGGACGTCGACGACCCGGACTGCGAGGTCGTGCAGGACCCGCGCGACCACGGCGCCCGGATGTGGGACGCCCTCGTCCCGACCTGCGAGCACGCGCTGGCCACCGACCTGCCCCCGGACTGCCACGGCGCCCGGCCCCGGGTCACCGTCACCACGTCCCTGGACGTGCTCCGGCAGCAGATCGACTGGGCCACCCTCGGCAGCTCGCGTGTCGACCACCGACGACGGCCTCGACCTCGCCCCCTCGGTGGTCCGGCGGCTGGCCTGCGACGCCGACATCATCCCCGTCGCCCTCGGCGGCCAGCGGTGAGGTCCTCGACGTCGGCCGCCTGCACCGGCTGGTCACCCCGCCGCTCTGGCGAGCAGTCGTCTGCCGCGACCAGCACTGCGCCTTCCCCGGCTGCACCAGGCCCCCGGTCATGTGCCACGCCCACCACATCGTCCACTGGGCAGCACGGCGGCGAGACCAAGCTCGAGAACCTCGTCCTGCTCTGCGGCCAGCACCACCGGGTCATCCACCACACCCCCTGGCAGGTCCGGATCAACCCCGACGACGGCCGACCCGAGTTCCTCCCCCCACCCAAGACCGGCCACCCACCCCCGGACTGGATCAGAAGCAGACCCCGACGCGAGTGGAAGGTCCGGGACAAGACGCGAGTGACGGTCAGGGCGCCGCCACCGAGGTGAGCGAACACCAGGGAACGAACCACCACCCCAAGCCAGAAGCGGCGAAGGAGACGGTCAGCCGCACCGTGGGGCCGGCAGCGCCCGCAGGGCGCAAGGAGCGTAAAAGCGAGCCGCGCGCCGCCACGGCGCGCAACCACAGCGGACAACGATGCGGCGGAGGCGAAGCAAGCGACGGCGCCCTGCCGGGCGCAGCCGGCCCCACCGATGAAGCACCGAGCCACAGCCGGAAGCAAGCCCGGCCCCCGCCGGAAGACTCCGGCCACCGCCGGAAGATCCGGCCCCCGCCGGCAGATCCGGCCACCGCCGGTCCATTGACGCGTGCCGGGGGCGGGGGAAGACTGGAATGGCTCGGGGGAAGGGGTTGCGCCATGGCGTGGAATCTGACCGGTAGCTATGCGGAGACCTGCTCGTGCGAGCTGATGTGTCCCTGCAATCTGTCCTTCGACCACGGGGCCACCTACGACTTCTGTCGGGTGACGTTTGTCTTCAACATCCGGCAGGGTGAGATCGAGGGCACCGACATCGCGGGACGCCGGGTCGTCCTGATCGCGGACACTCCCAAGGTGATGACCGACGGGAACTGGCGGCTCGGTGTCTACATCGATGACCAGGCGAGCGACGAGCAGTTCGACAAGCTCGTCAAGGTGTTCGGCGGGCAGCTGGGTGGGCCGATGGGGGCTCTCGCGCCGCTGGTCGGCGAGATCGTCGGAGTGGAGCGCGCCGCGATCGAGGTCACCGACGACGGGCTGCTCCACGCCGTGCGCGTGGGGGACACGATCGACTTCGAGATCGAGGACATCGTCCCGTTCGGTGTGGAGACCGGTGAGCCGGTGCGGTTCAGCGGAATGTTCCACCCGGTCGCGTCGGACCTCACGATGGCCGAGGCCAAGCGCACCCGCATCAACGCCTTCGGCATCTCCTACGAGGGCCGGACAGGGCTGTCCACCGCTGAGTTCACCTGGGCCGCCTGACCGCGATGGCGTCGGCGACGGGGTCCGGGAGCGCCGGCCCCACACCCGCGGCGGCGGCCGTGCGCGCCCGGCTCGGCCTGGTGGCGGCCCTGTGCGCCGTCGCCGTGGTCGGGTGGGTCTGGACCGTCCACGTGATGCGCGGCATGGACGCCGGCCCCTGGACGAGCCTCGGCAGCCTCGGCTGGTTCCTCGGCATCTGGGTCGTGATGATGGCGGCGATGATGTTCCCGTCCGTCGCGCCCACGATCGCGCTGTACACCCGGGTCACGAAGGACAGCTCACCGATCGCACCGTGGCTGTTCGCCGGGGGCTACCTGCTCATGTGGACCGTCGCCGGCCTCGCGGCGTACGTCGTGGGCGTCCTGGCCGCCGCCGTCCTCGGGGACGTGCTCACGTGGGACCGCGCGGGCCAGGAGATCGCGGCCACGACGTTGGTGGTCGCCGCCGTCTACGAGGTCACCCCGCTCAAGAACGTGTGTCTCGCGAAGTGCCGCAGCCCCCTCGGTTCGCTCCTGGGCTCCTGGCGAGCTGGGCCCACGGGAGCACTGAGGATGGGGGCGCGGAACGGAGCCTGGTGCGTCGGGTGCTGCTGGGCGCTGATGGCCTCCCTGTTCGCCCTCGGGGTGATGAGCGTCTCCTGGATGGCGTTGGTCGCCGTCATCATCGCGGTGGAGAAGACGGTCCCGATGCGCCGCGGCCTCACCTACCCCGCGGCGGCCCTGCTCCTGGGCCTCGGTGTCCTCCTGCTGGTGGCACCGGACGCGCTGCCGGGCCTGACCATCCCGTCCGGCGAGACGATGATGATGGGCTGAGCTCGGCACGCTCGAGCTCCGAGAGCAGGCCGGCGAAGGCCACGTCGTCGTTGGCGTTCCCGGTGTGCGGTGCGGCGAACCAGGCGGCGTACTGGCTGATCTCGTCGAGCCGCCACTCGAGGTCGAACATCTCGACCATCGGCCAGTGTGGGCGGCCAGGTCCTCGTGCCCGGAGTCGACGAGGGTCCGCAGGTCGCGCTCGCGCGGCGCGAGCTTCAGCGACTCCCAGTCCACCAGCAGGACGCCCTCAGCGGCGACCAGCTGGTTGCGGGTGTGCGGCTCGCCGTGGGTGGCGACCCAGGGGCGGGACCCGGCCTCGTCGGCCAGCCGGTGGTAGTCGCCCACCCAGCGATCGATCGCGTCCAGGCGCTCGCGCAGCGCCAGCCGCACCCGCTCGGCGTACGGACCGGTGTCCCAGGCCGAGGCGGTACGTCGTTCGAGCACCGCCGCGAAGGCGTCGCCGACCAACGGACGCCAGGTCGGGAGGCCGGGCGGGGGAGTCGCCGCATGCAGCCGCTCGAGGATGCGCGCGTTCGCCTCCGCGGCCTCGCGGTCGGGCAGGTCGCCGGTGCCCGCGACGGTGCCGTCGACCCAGCCGGTCGCGCTCAGTGCTCCGCTGCCCAGGGGGACGGTGAAGGTGCCCGGCTCGGCTCGCAGGCTGGGGACCACGAACTCCAGGCCGGCGTCGAACAGTGCGGCGGCGCCGGCGTACGCCCCCTCGAGCGACTCCGGCGAGTGCCGCGGCTCCAGCCCGTCCAGGGTGACGAAGAGCCGGCGCTCGCCACCGGCGGAGGCGGCCCAGTGGTGGGCGCCGAAGCCGACCGGCAGGTGCACCACCTCGTCGATCTCCGGGTCCCAGGCCGCGCGGACCGTCTCCAGGACATCGGCGTCGCTGACGTGGCCGGGTCGCTCGCGCACCCGGTCAGGCCTTCCCGTAGTCGCGGGTGACCGTCGCGACGCGGACGCGGTAGTCGTCGTACCAGGTGGAACGGCCACGCTCCTGGGCGACGAGGTGCTCGGCGACCTGCTTCCAGGCCGCGGCCGAGGCTTCGTCGACCCAGTAGGAGACGGTGATGCCGAGGCCGCCGTCGCGGGCCGCCTCGATGCCGAGGTAGCCAGGCTGTTCGGCGGCCAGGGAATCCATCCGCTCGGCCATCCGGCCGTAGCCGTGGTCGCCCTCGGTGCGGGTCGAGCTGAAGATGACCGCGGTGTACGGCGGCTCGGGTGTGGGCGCGAACGTCACGGCGCCCACCCTCGCACAGGCCCGTGCGCGGGGCTCACGCGTTTTCGGCGGCGGCCTCGATCTCGGCGACGATGATCCTGCGCTGGCCGAGCATCGCCTGCATCGCGGCCTGGCTCCGGGCCGGGTCGGGGTCGCTGATGAGCTCGTAGAGACGGGTCGGCACGATCTGCCAGGAGAGCCCGAAGCGGTCCTTGAGCCAGCCGCACATCGACTCCTCGCCGCCGGCGACGAGGTTGTCCCAGTAGTAGTCGACCTCGGACTGGTCCGCGCAGCTGACGCTGAAGGAGATCGTCTCGGTGAAGCCGGCGTACATCGGGCCGCCGTTGATGCCGCGGAAGGTCTGGCCGTCCAGCACCCACTCGCCGGCCATCACGGTGCCGGGCTCACCCGGCCCGGCCTCGCCGTACCGGGAGACGTTGGTGATCTCGGAGTTGGGGAAGATCTTGGTGTAGAACTCCATCGCCTCCTCGAGGTTGTCGTCGAACCACAGGCACGGGCTGATCGAGGTCATGGCGGGCTCCTTCGGGTCACGGCCGAGTGTTCTCTCCCGGCGCTCGTCGGTACAGACCACGTGCCGAGTGCGAACTCATCGGTGCGGCACAGGGCCGCGGCATCGTAGATTCGTGAGGTGGCCTTCGACAACGTCACCGCCGACGCCTACGGCCGGTTCATGGGCAGGTACGCCGACCCGCTGGCGCCGCGGTTCGCCGACCTGGCCGGCGTGCGTCCCGGCCAGCGGGTGCTCGACGTCGGCTGTGGCCCGGGCGCCCTGACCGCGGTCCTCGTCGACCGGGTCGGCGCCGAGGCCGTGGCCGCGATCGACCCGTCCCCACCGTTCGTCGAGGCGGCCCGCGGGCGGTTCCCGGCCGTGGACGTGCGCCAGGGTGTCGCCGAGCACCTGCCGTACGAGGACGACTCCTTCGATGTGTCGCTGGCGCAGCTGGTGGTGCACTTCATGAAGGACCCGGTGGCGGGGCTGCGGGAGATGGCGAGGGTGACCCGGACCGGGGGCGTGGTGGGCGCGTGCGTCTGGGACCACGGCGGGGGCCGCGGCCCGCTGTCGCCGTTCTGGACGGTGGTGAACGAGCTGCGGAGCGGCGGTGTGCGCGACGAGTCCGGCCTGCCCGGCTCGCGGGAGGGCCACCTCCTCGGACTGGCGCGGGACGCCGGCCTACGCGACATCGAGTCCGGCGAGCTGAGCGTCCGGGTGGCCTACGAGGACTTCGACGAGTGGTGGACGCCGTACACGCACGGGGTCGGCCCGGCCGGGGACTGGGTCGCCGGCCTCGACCCGGAGGAGCGCGAACGGGTGCGGGCCGCGTGCGCGGAGCGGCTGCCCCACAGGAGCTTCGAGATCACCGCGACCGCCTGGACGGTGACCGCGCGGGTGTGAGCCGGGCAAAGTCGGCACAACCTTCGGCGGGGGACACGGCGTTGGAGGGGTGAGACCAACGCGGGGAGAGGCTGACGTGGACGACTCGGAGTTCATCGACTGGGTGGCAGGGCAGCAGCGCCAGCTGCTGCGCACGGCCTACCTGCTGAGCGGTGACGTGCACCGCGCCCAGGATCTGGTGCAGGAGGCGCTGATCAAGGTGGCGCTGCGCTGGCCGCGGCTGCGCGACGGCAACCCGGCTGCCTACGCCCGCCAGATCATCGTCCGCGACAACATCTCCTGGTGGCGCCGGCACCGTCGTGAGCTGCCGACGGCCCACGAGAGCGACGCCCGCTCGGTGTCGAGCGACCCCGAGACCGCGCTCGTCGTACGCCGTGCCCTCGACCGGCTGACCGCCCGCCAGCGAGCGGTGCTCGTGCTCCGCCACTTCGACGACCTCTCCGAGCGGGAGACCGCCGACGTCCTGGGGGTCAGCGTCGGCACCGTGAAGAGCACCAACGCCACCGCGCTGGCCCGCCTGCGCGAGGGAGCCCCCGAGCTCCTCGACCTGATCGGGAGGACCCGATGACCGACCTCGACCTGTTCGCCGTCCTCGACCGCGCGACCGACGGCATCGACCCCGCCGACTCCCCGCAGCACGCGGCGCTCTCCGCGCTGGCGCGGGCCCGGGTGGTCCGCAACCGGCGCCGCGGCCTGGTTGCCGGCGCCGTGGCAGCCGTGCTCGTGCTGGTCGTCGCGGTGGTCACCGGCGTCGCCGGCACCGACCGCAGCGAGCCTCCGGTCATGCCCACACCGACCGTGCCGGCGGTCCCGGACTCCGCCGTCCAGGCCACCTGGGACCCGCGGGCCGCCGGCGACCTGCCGCAGCGCGCGTCTGTGTTGCCGACCGAGATCGCTCCCCGATCGGGCACAACGGGGTCGCTGCCGTTGACGGGCGCTGCCCGACTCGTCCTCGCTGACGAGCAGGAACGGCTCTACCTGCTGGGGGAGGACGGCACCTGGGCGAGCGCCGAGGCGCCCTCCGGCTCGGCGTACGTCTCCAGCCTGAGCGACGACGGGACGATGCTGGCCAACGCCGGCAACGACGAGCTCTGGGTGACCGATGTCCGTGACGGCAGCTGGCGACAGCTGGACCTCCCTCCCGGGCCGGCCTTCATGTGGACCGGCCTCGACGTGACGCTGACCTGGCGCGACGACACACAGCTGCTGCTCCGGAACGGGGGCGGCCTGCTCGGGATCGTCGACCTCGACGGCACCGAGCCGGCGGAGGCCGACACCCACGACACCGCGCAGGTCACCGGGGTGGCCATGGTCCCTGACGGCACGGAGCTGCTCTTCGGGACGGGGCTCGAGGGCCAGGTGATCCGCGAGGTCGGGGACGGAGGATCGACGAGAACCTTCGTCGCCAGTGCGCTGGGGCGGTTCCGGTCGCCGTTGGCCTCCGACACCCGCGTCGCCGGTCTGGTGTCGGGGATCCCGCGGGACGACCGGCCGACGGACCACGCGGGCGTCCTCGTGCTCGACCGGACCGGGTACGCCGCAGAGGCGTACCTGCCGATCGCCGGCACGCGGTACACCCCGGGTGTCGGAATCGTCGAGATCAGCGCGAACGGCGTGCGCCCGATGGCCTGGCTCGATGACCACACCCTCCTGCTCGATGACTCGAGGTCCCTCGGCCGGCCCTGGTCGCTCGTGGCGTGGGACGTGGAGACGGGCGAGCTGTCGCTGGTCTCCTCCGGCGGCTCGGGCACGTGGCTGAGGGCCGTGGCGGGGGACCTCGTGCGCGACTGACGGCCTTCGCGTCGCCCTAGACTCGCGGCGTGGACTTCTACTCGGCCTACGCCCACGGGTTCGCCCGCGTCGCTGCCTGCACGCTGCCGATCGCGATCGCGGACCCGGCCGCCAACGCGCGCACCGTGATCGAGCAGGTGCGGGCGTGCCACGACGACGGCGTGGCGGTGGCGATCTTCCCCGAGCTGACCCTGTCGGGCTACTCCATCGAGGACCTGCACCTGCAGGACATCGTGCTCACCGGCGTCGAGGCGGCGATCGCCGAGATCGCGGAGGCCTCCGCAGACCTGGTCCCCGTCATCGTCGTCGGTGCGCCGCTCGTCCACGGCACCCGCGTCCTCAACTGTGCCGTGGTGATCCACCGCGGGCGGGTGCTGGGGGTCTCGCCGAAGTCCTACCTGCCGACCTACCGCGAGTTCTACGAGCGCCGCTGGTTCGCGCCCGGCGACGACCGGCGCGGGTCGACGATCCGGATCGGCGGCGTCGAGGTGCCGTTCGGCCCCGACCTGCTGTTCACGGCCACCGACGTGCCGGGGCTGACCCTGCACGTCGAGATCTGCGAGGACATGTGGGTGCCGATCCCGCCCAGCTCCGAGGCGGCGCTCGCCGGTGCCACCGTGCTGGCGAACATCTCGGGCAGCCCGATCACGGTCGCCCGCGCGGAGGACCGGCGGCTGCTCGTCCGCAGCGCCAGCGCGCGCTGCAGCGCGGCGTACCTCTTCGCGGCCGGGGGCCAGGGCGAGTCGACCACGGACCTGAGCTGGGACGGCCAGACGATGGTCTACGAGTGCGGGCAGCTGCTCGCCGAGTGCGACCGCTTCCCCGAGGGGCCGCGCCGGGCGATCGCCGACGTCGACCTCGACCGGGTCCGGCAGGAGCGCCTGCGCCAGGGCACCTTCGACGACAACCGGCGCACGTACGACGCCCGGGTGCGCGAGTTCCGCACCGTCGACTTCGAGCTGAAGCCGCCGACCGGTGACATCGGCCTGCGCCGCAAGGTCGACCGGTTCCCGTTCGTGCCCGACGACGCCGAGCGGCTCGCGCTGGACTGCTACGAGGCCTACAACATCCAGGTCTCCGGCCTGGAGAAGCGGCTGGACGCCATCGGCGGGGCGAGCTGGCAGCCCAAGGTCGTCATCGGCGTCAGCGGGGGCCTCGACTCCACGCACGCCCTGATCGTCGCGGCCAAGGCGATGGACCGTCTCGAGCGGCCGCGCAGCGACATCCTCGGCTTCACGATGCCGGGCTTCGCGACGGGCGAGACCACGAAGTCCTACGCCTACCGGCTCGCCAAGTCGCTCGGCATCACGTTCGAGGAGCTCGACATCACCGGCGCCGCCGAGCAGATGCTGAAGGACCTCGACCACCCCTACAGCCACGGCGAGGAGGTCTACGACGTCACCTTCGAGAACGTCCAGGCCGGCCTGCGCACCGACTACCTCTTCCGGCTGGCCAACCACCGCGGCGGCATCGTCCTCGGCACCGGCGACCTGTCGGAGCTGGCGCTGGGCTGGTGCACCTACGGCGTGGGCGACCAGATGTCCCACTACAACGTCAACGCCGGGGTCCCGAAGACGCTCATCCAGCACCTGATCCGCTGGGTGGCCGAGAGCGGCCAGTTCGACGACGAGACGAACGCCGTGCTGGAGGAGATCGTCGAGCAGGAGATCACTCCCGAGCTCGTCCCGCAGAAGGAGAGCGACAAGCCGCAGGCCACCGAGGAGTCGGTCGGCCCCTACGCGCTGCAGGACCTCACGCTCTTCTACGTGCTCCGGCTCGGCTACCGGCCCAGCAAGATCGCGTTCCTCGCCTGGCACGCCTGGCACGACGCCGAGGCGGGGGAGTGGCCGCCGCACCTGCCCGAGCACCGGCACATCGCCTACGACCTGGCGACGATCCGCAGGTGGATGGTCGTCTTCGTGAACCGGTTCTTCGCCAGCCAGTTCAAGCGCTCGGCGCTGCCCAACGGTCCCAAGGTGAGCGCCGGCGGCACGATGTCGCCGCGCGGGGACTGGCGGATGCCGTCCGACGCCAGCGCGACCGCCTGGCTGGCCGAGCTCGAGAGCAACGTCCCGGAGGCCTGACCCGGTCTGGACCGGCCGGCCGTGTGCAACCGGCGGCCGTGCCCCGGCGTACTCCTGCCGACGAACGACAGGAGAAACCCATGAACGCCATCCAGCCGCGACGCCGACTGGCCGCCGCGCTCTCCTTCGTCGACGCGGTCGCCGAGGGCATCGGCTGCTCCGGCCTGCGCGCCGGACTGGACCCGGATCCCGAGCGGTGCTGCGTGACGGTGCACGATCCCGATCGACCCTGACTACTGCCCCTGACCATGCCCGGGTGCCCTGACCGGACCCGGCCGGTCCATGCGCCATAGTTGTCGCCATGGGCAAGCAGGAAGACTTCGTTCTCCGCGCTCTCGAGGAGCGTGACGTCCGGTTCGTCCGGCTGTGGTTCACCGACGTGCTGGGCTTCCTGAAGTCCGTGGCCGTCGCGCCCGCCGAGCTCGAGGGCGCCTTCGACGAGGGCATCGGCTTCGACGGCTCGGCGATCGAGGGCTTCGCCCGGGTCTACGAGGCCGACATGCTGGCCAAGCCGGACCCGTCGACCTTCCAGATCCTGCCGTGGCGCGGTGAGGGCCCGTCGACCGCGCGCATGTTCTGCGACATCGTGATGCCGGACGGCTCCCCGTCGTACGCCGACCCGCGCTACGTCCTCAAGCGGACCCTCGGCAAGGCCGCCGAGCAGGGGTTCACCTTCTACACGCACCCCGAGATCGAGTTCTACCTGTTCAAGGACACCCCGGTCGCCGGCGCGGACCCGGTCCCGGTGGACCGCAGCGGCTACTTCGACCACACCGCGCAGTCGATGGGCGCGGACTTCCGCCGTGAGGCGATCACGATGCTCGAGGCGATGGGCATCTCGGTGGAGTTCAGCCACCACGAGGGCGGCCCCGGCCAGCAGGAGATCGACCTGCGGTACGCCGACGCGCTGAGCACCGCCGACAACATCATGACCTTCCGCACCGTGATCCGTGAGGTGGCGCTGAGCCAGGGCATCTGGGCGACCTTCATGCCCAAGCCGTTCACCACCCACCCGGGCTCGGGCATGCACACCCACGTGTCCCTCTTCGAGGGTGACCGCAACGCCTTCTTCGAGGCCGGCGCGGAGTACCAGCTGTCCAAGACCGGCCGGCAGTTCATCGCCGGCATCCTGCGCCACGCCAACGAGATCAGCTGCGTCACCAACCAGTGGGTCAACAGCTACAAGCGGATGATGTTCGGCGGCGAGGCCCCGTCGTACATCTGCTGGGGCCACAACAACCGCTCGGCGATGATCCGGGTGCCGATGTACAAGCCCAACAAGGGACAGTCGACCCGGATCGAGCTGCGCACGATCGACGCCGCCTCCAACCCCTACCTCGCGTACGCCGTGGTCCTCGCCGCGGGCATGAAGGGCATCGAGGAGGGCTACGACCTGCCCCGCGAGGCGGAGGACGACGTCTGGTCGCTGTCCGAGCGCGAGCGCAAGAGCCTCGGCATCGACCCGCTGCCGCGCAGCCTGCACGACGCCATCGGGATCGCCGAGGAGTCCGAGCTGCTGGCCGAGACCCTGGGCGAGCACGTCTTCGACTTCTTCCTGCGCAACAAGCGCCAGGAGTGGGAGGAGTACCGCGGCCAGGTCTCCGCCTTCGAACGCGACCGGATGCTGCCCGTCGTATGACCCGTCCGACCTACGAGCCGGCCCGGGTCCGGCAGCTCCGGATCCTGCTGTGGGTGGTCCTCGTGGTCGGTGCCGTGCTGGCCGTGCTGGCCCTGGGGTACCTGCTCGGCGGTTCCGACCCGGTCCTGGTGCTGCTGGTCGTCGTGGCCCCGGCGGTGCTGATGCTCGGGCTGGGATCGAAGACCCTGCAGCTGCTGGGTCGGGGCCAGCCGAGCGCCCGCTCCTGGGTGATCGGCACGGGGTGCGTCGTGGTCCTCACGGGCCTGCTGCTGAGCCGCACCGGTCCCGGCCTGCTGCTCGCGGTGGTCGGGATCCTGCTGCTGCTGGTGGGCGTGCTGCCGGCGCGGGACGCCGACCCGGGCCCCACGTCCGACGGATAGGTTGCCAGCGTGAGGGAAGCGAGCGTGCTCGTCGTCGAGCACGAGGACAAGTGCCCCCCGGCCCTGGTCGGTGACTGGCTGGTCGAGGCCGGCTGCGCGCTCGAGGTCTGCCGGCCGTACGCCGGCGACGACCTGCCCGACCTCACGGCGTACGACGCGTTCCTGGTGCTGGGCGGCCCGATGGGGGCCGACGAGGACGCGAAGCACGCCTGGCTGGGGCCGGTGAAGGACCGGGTCCGTGACGCGGTGGCGACCGGGGTGCCCACCCTGGGCATCTGCCTGGGCCACCAGCTGATCGCGGTGGCGCTCGGCGGCACCGTCGGCCGCAACCCGCGCGGCCAGCAGCTCGGGCTGCTCGAGGTGGGTTGGACGAGCGAGGCCGACGGCGACGAGCTGCTCGGTGCGCTGGCCTCCCCGCGCCGGGGCGTCCAGTGGAACGACGACGTGGTCACCCGGCTGCCCGAGGGGGCGACCCTGCTCGCCGCGACCGAGGCCGGGGAGGTCCAGGCCGCCCGGTTCGCACCGGCCGTCTGGGGCGTGCAGCTGCACCCGGAGGTCGACGTCGAGGTGCTCCGGCCCTGGGCGGAGTCCGACCGCGGCTCCCACGAGGCCCGGGGGATCGACCAGGAGGCGCTGCTGTGGGACATCGCCAGTGCGCGCGAGGAGCTCGACGCGGCCTGGCGGCCGCTGGCGGCGGGGTTCGCCGCCCTGGCGCGGCAGCGGGCGGGCCGCCGCGGATGAGCACGGGACGCCCGTGAGCCGGCCGGCCACCAGCAAGGGCGCGCTGCTGCGCCTGGGCTTCCGCGACCCCGACACGGCCAGGTCCGCGCTGGCCGAGCTCGGCGTGGCCGCGGAGCCGCTGCTGGCCCTGCTGGCCCGCACCGCCGACCCGGACCTGGCCCTGGTCTCGCTGGCGCGGCTGGTCGAGGCGGACGCCGAGCCGCACGAGCTGCTCGCCGAGCTCGCCGACGACGAGGGCACGACGATGCGGCTGCTCTCGGTGCTCGGCGCCAGCGAGGCGCTGGGGGACCACCTGGTCCGGCATCCCGACCACTGGCGCGAGCTCACGAACCCGCTCCTCGGTTCCACCCGGCCGGCGGCGTACGCCCTGCGCGCGGACCTGCTGCGTGCGGTGGGCGCCGACCCGGACGACCCCACGCCGACCGCCACGGTCGCCGACGACGAGGCGATGGTCGCGCTGCGGGTGGAGTACCGCCGCGCCCTGCTGCGCCTGGCCGCCCGCGACCTCGCCCACCACCTGGGCGTCGACGACGTCGCGGCGGAGCTGTCCGACCTGGCGGCCGGCACGCTCGAGGCGGCGCTCGCGGTGGCCCGCCACCGCGTCGGCGCGGAGTCGTCGCTGGCGCGGTTCGCGGTGATCGCGATGGGCAAGTGCGGTGGTCACGAGCTCAACTACGTCTCCGACGTCGACGTGATCTTCGTGTTCGAGCCCGCGGACGGGGCGGACGACAACGGGGCCGCGCGGGTGGCCACGCAGCTGGCGAGCCACCTGATGCGGATCTGCTCCGAGCACACCGCCGAGGGCACCATCTGGCCGGTCGACGCGGCGCTGCGCCCCGAGGGCAAGGCGGGGCCGCTGGTGCGCACCCTCGCCAGCCACCGCGGCTACTACGAACGCTGGGCCAAGACCTGGGAGTTCCAGGCGCTGCTGAAGGCGCGCCCGGTGGCCGGCGACCTCGCCCTGGGCGATGAGTACATGGCCATCGTCTCGCCCATGGTGTGGACCGCGGCCGAGCGGGAGGGGTTCGTCGGCGACACCCAGGCGATGCGTCGCCGGGTGGTCGACCAGATCCCGCCCCGGGATGCCGAGCGCCAGCTCAAGCTGGGCTCCGGCGGGCTGCGCGACGTCGAGTTCGCCGTCCAGCTGCTCCAGCTCGTGCACGGCCGGGCCGACGAGCAGATCCGGCCGCCGGCCACGCTCAGCGCCCTCGCCGAGCTGACCCGCGGCGGGTACGTCGGGCGCGAGGACGGCGAGGCCCTGCACGAGGCCTACTGCTTCCTGCGCACGCTCGAGCACCGGATCCAGCTCTTCCAGCTCCGCCGCACGCACGTGGTGCCGGCCGACGAGGAGGCGTTGCGGCGGCTCGGTCGCAGCATGGGGCTGCTCAAGGACCCGGTGAACGCCCTGGACAAGGTGTGGCAGCACCACCGGCGCGAGGTCCGCCGCCTGCACGAGAAGCTCTTCTACCGCCCGCTGCTGGCGGCGGTCGCCAAGATCCCCGGCACCGAGGCACGGCTCACGCTCGAGGCCGCCGGCGAGCGTCTCGCGGCGCTGGGCTACCTGGACCCGAAGGCGGCGCTGCGCCACCTCGAGGCCCTCACCACCGGGGTCTCACGCAGCGCCAACATCCAGCGCACCCTGCTGCCGGCGATGCTCGAGTGGTTCGCCGACGCCCCGGATCCCGACGCCGGGCTGTTCGGGTTCCGCCGGATCAGCGAGTCCCTGGGCGACACCCCGTGGTACCTCAAGACGCTGCGGGACGAGGGCCAGGTCGCCGAGCGGCTGGCCCGGGTCCTCGCGACCTCCCGCTACGCCACCAGCCTGCTCGAGCGGGAGCCGCAGGGGGTGCGGATGCTGGGGGAGGACCTGGTGCCGCTGACCGCCGAGGCGCTGACCGAGGAGATGGTCGCCTCGGCCAACCGCCAGGTGAACCCCGAGAAGGCGGTGCGCTCGGTCCGCGCCATCCGGCGCCGGGAGCTGTTCCGGATCGCGGCCGGCGACCTGCTCGGCCTGATCGACGTGGCCGACGTGGGTGCCGGCCTGTCCCGGCTGACCGACGCCACCCTGGAGGCCACGCTCGGGGTGGCCGGCCGCTCGGTCCGCGAGCAGCGCGGTTTCGAGGACGCCCCGACGCGGATGGCCGTCGTCGCGATGGGCCGCTACGGCGGGTTCGAGCTGTCCTACGGCAGCGACGCCGACGTGCTGTTCGTGCACGAGCCGGTGCCGGGCGCCGACCCGCAGGCCGCGTCGTCGTACGCCCAGGCCGTGGCGAACGAGCTGCGCCGGCTGCTGTCGCTGCCGGGTGCCGACCCCGCGCTCGAGGTCGACGCCGACCTGCGGCCCGAGGGCAAGCAGGGGCCGCTGGTCCGCACGCTCGACTCGTACGCCGCCTACTACGACAAGTGGTCGAAGGTCTGGGAGGCCCAGGCGCTGCTGCGCGCGGACGCCGTCGTCGGTGACCTCGAGCTGCGCCGCCGGTTCGAGGAGCTGATCGACCCGCTGCGCTTCCCCATGGAGGGGATCTCCGCCGACGACGTGCTGGAGGTCCGCCGGATCAAGGCGCGCGTCGACCAGGAACGGCTCCCGCGCGGTGCGGACCCGCAGACCCACCTCAAGCTCGGTCGCGGCGGGCTCGCCGACATCGAGTGGACCGTGCAGCTGCTGCAGATGCGGTACGCCGGGCAGGTTCCCGGCCTGCGCACCTCGCGGACCCTCGACGCGCTGGAAGCGGCCCGCGCGGCGGGACTGGTCGAGGACGACGACGCCGCCGAGCTGGCGCACGCCTGGCGCACGGTCAGCCGGATCCGCAACGCGGTCACGCTGGTGCGCGGCAAGCCCGGCGACCACCTGCCGCGCGACCCCCGCGAGAAGGCCGCGGTGGCCAGCATCCTCGGCTACCCGCCCGGTGAGGTGGACACGATGGTCAACGACCACCTGCGCATCACCCGGCACGCGCGGGCCGTCGTGGACAAGGTGTTCTGGGGTTAGGGCACGTCTCTCAATCCAGGGCGCCTGCTGCGCGTGGCTTCGCATCCGATCTGGCGGCGTTGTCGGCGACTCGACGGGACTCCGTCCCGCCTTCGCGCCTCCGCCTGGCCAGATACGGCGCGAAACCCCGCTCGCGACGGCGCCGAATTGAGAGACGCACCCTAGACGAGCACCTGGTAGCTCATCGTCACGGTGAACCCCTTGACGTCGTACGCCGCCCCGAGGCCGGTGTAGACGCTCCACACGAGGGAGCGTCCGCCGTAGAGGTAGGCGGCTGCCTGGTGGGTGGGCCCGCGGTGGGCACCCAGCTGGTAGCCGAGGCGGGTGTCCTTGTCGCCCCAGGTCCCCTTCCTGGTCAGCTGGTCGAGGAAGAGGTAGGAACCGGGACGCGACTTCGCGGCGCCGCCGTACGTGGAGACGTTGAACGTGCCGTAGCTGTGGGCGGCGGGGACCTTGAGCGCGTGCATGGTGACGACCACGCTCTTGTCCCACGTCCCGTCGCACTTGGTGTTCGTGTAGTACCCGAAGGATCCCGCCCAGCCGCGCGCCGACGGCCGCTTCAGCACCGAGCACCGGCCGATGGACTTGTCCTTCATGGATCCCGCCGCGGTCACCGTCTTCCGGAAGGTCCGGGTCACCAGCTTCTTCGACGAGACGGTCACCGGGCCGCCCTCGTAGACCGCCGCGTTGCCCAGGTCGTCGGTGAGCGTGGCCCGGAACGTGTAGGTGCCGGCCGGCGCGTAGCCGCCGCCGCTGACCCTGCCGTCCCAGGTGAACTCGCCCAGCGACTGGGACTCGTGGAACTTCTTGACGGTCTGCCCCTCGTCGTCGAGCACCTCGAGCTGGGCGTCGACGCGCTCGTTGGTGACCCCGAGGTCGACCGCAACGGTGTCCTGGTAGCCGTCGCGGTACGGGTACAGGCTCTTCGACGAGACGCTCACCGCACCGGCCGGCGGGGTCACGTCGACCACGAGCCAGCCGTCGTCCCGGGAGCTGACGCCGGAGAGCTCACCGAAGCCGTCGAAGTCACCCGTGAGGCGGACGCGGACGTAGCGCGTCCCCGAGGTCAGGCCGGTCAGGTCGATCGGGAGGGCGTGGGGGGTGAAGGCCCCGAGGGTGACCGGGATGCCGGTCTCGCCCACGCCGGGCAGGGGAGTGCCGTTGGTCGCCTCGACCCACCAGTCGAGCGTGTAGTCGCCGGCCAGCTCGGTGGAGACCGACATCGTTGCGTCGGGCTTCTCGTCGGCGTCGGGCCGCAACGGACCGGAGGTCGAGAGGGTGGCGACCGCCCAGAGCCGGCGGCGTGCCGTGATCTCCGGCGACACGACCCCGGTCGGCACGCAGTAGCTCGGCGTGCCGCACCGCCAGATCTCGATCTGCCCGGTGCCGTCCTGGCCCGGCAGGGTCAGCGTCGTGTCCCCCGAGCGGTTCACCGTCTCGCGACCCGTGCGGAAGAAGGCCATCAGGGTGCTGCCGTCGCCCTGGGGGTCCGACACGGTGATGACGTACGGCGGGTTGTCGGGGCTGACCTTGTCGACCTCGCTCCACGTGACCTCGGGTGCCACGTTGCTCGGCGTGAACTCGACGGTCGTCTCCGGGCCACAGGTGTAGTCCGCCGCTCCCGTGCAGGCGCGGACGGTCACGAACGAGCCGTCCTCGAGTCCCCAGGTCTGGTGGTCGAACGAGGCCCCGTGGGTGTCCGCGGAGACGGACCGGAAGGTCGCGCTGGTCACGACTCCCATGTCCGCGTTGAAGAGCTGGGTCCGGACGTACGCCGCGTCGGTCGTCACCGTCCCCCGGGCATGTCCCGGCGTCGAGGTGTCGATGGCCGACACCTCGAACGGCGGCGCCTCGGCGGCCGAGGCCGGGGCCGTCAGGGTCCCCAGCGCGATGACTGCCGCGGTCAGGGTGGGCAGGGCAAGGTGGCGCACGCGCATGACTGGTGGAACCCCGATTGGAAGGACGGCCTCGCGCCGTCGGTGGCACAGAAGGCGCCGGGTCACCGGCGCCGCGCACATGTTAGGCGCGCTCCGCCGGTTCCGGGAATCCGGCGCAGGCAACCGTTTTGGGGGAGACTGGGACCCAGGTCCGGTGCGAGGAGACTGCTCATGAAGGCGATCGTGCAGCACACCTACGGCGAGCCCGACGTGCTCCGGCTCCAGGACGTCGACGATCCCTTGCCGGCCGCCGACGAGGTGCTCGTGCGGGTGCACGCCGCGGGGGTCGACCGGGGCGTGTGGCACCTGGTGACAGGCACGCCGTACCCGGTGCGCCTCGCGGGGTACGGACTCCGGGCGCCGAAGAACCCGGTCCCGGGCATGGACGTGGCCGGCGTGGTGGAGGCGGTCGGGGCGGACGTGACCCGGTTCCGGGTCGGCGACGAGGTGTTCGGTGTCGCCAAGGGGTCGTTCGCCGAGCTCGCGCGCGCCCGCGAGGACCGGCTGGCGCCGAAGCCGGCCAACCTCGGTCTCGAGCAGGCGGCGGTCGTCGCGGTCTCGGGCGTGACGGCGCTGCGGGCGGTCCGCGACCACGGACAGGTCAGCGCAGGGCAGCAGGTGCTGGTCATCGGGGCGTCGGGCGGTGTGGGGACCTACGCGGTGCAGCTGGCCAATGCCTTCGGGGCGGAGGTCACCGGCGTGTGCAGCACGACGAAGGTCGATCTCGTGAGCTCCCTGGGCGCGGACCGGGTCATCGACTACAGCCGAGAGGACTTCGCGGCAGGGGAGCGGCACTACGACGTGATCCTCGACATCGGCGGGAACTCGACGCTGAGACGCCTGCGCCGGGCTCTGACGGCCAAGGGCACGCTGGTGATCGTGGGAGGAGAGACCGGCGGCCGCTTCCTCGGTGGGTTCGACCGCCAGATCCGGGCGATGCTGCTGTCGCCGTTCGTGGGGCAGCGGCTCGGCACGTTCGTCTCCATCGAGTCCGCCGAGGAGCTGGTCGCGCTGAAGGAGCTGATCGAGGCCGGGAAGGTCACCCCGGTCATCGACCGGACCTACCCCCTGGCCGAGGCGCCGGACGCCATTCGGTACGTCGAGCAGGGCCGGGCGCGAGGCAAGGTCGCGATCACGATCTGACCATCAGTCGAGAGCCGCGAAGGCCTCGTAGACCATGTAGGCGGGCCAGAAGATGCCCTGGAACACGGCGTACGCGTACTCCCAGAAGCCGTCGGCCTGCTGCCAGAAGTAGACCCACGCGCCGAAGATGCCGATTCCGTAGATGGCGCCGCCGCTCGCGCTCGCGCCGTTGCTGCTGCCCACGCCGATCCCCGCCTCTCGTCGGCCGCCCACCCTGAGTCTCACGCCGCTGCCACGGGACTGGCAAGCAACGCGGACGGGCCGGGCCCGGTGTGAGGTGGGCGGCATCCGCCCCCGGTTTGTGTGCCGCCAGAACGGGAAGTCTGTGGGCTCACCCACCCACCACCCCAGGACGGCACTCATGGACTGGCTCATCGACCGGCAGCACCCCGAGTCGACGGAGCGAGTCCTGTCGCTCCTCGACGACCACCTGCGGCGGCACGCCGCCTCGCAGAGCGGGGTGGACAAGGCCGTGGAGGCGGTCCGCGGCGTCCTCGGTCAGGTGCGCGACGGGTCGGACCTGCTGCGCCTGCACCTGGACTGGCGCGCCGACAGGGCGCTGGTGGTGGTGAGCCCCGTGCACGAAGCGGTCGACGGGATCCGCCCGGGAGCAGGCCTCCGGGCGAGGGATGCGGTCCGGCTCGACACGGTGACCGGGGACGCGGTCACCCGTGTCCCCCTCGAGATCCAGCGGCGGGCCCAGGAGACGTACGCCGAGGGGCCGCCGCCGATGGGCGCCATCGACGCAGACCCCCGACGCGACGGCATGGCCAGCGTCGCCGTGGCACTGGTGCGCGCCGCCGCCGACCACCCCACCGCGAACCCCCGCCAGCAGGCGTCGCTGGCGGGTGCCGCGCTGGCCGACCGGGTGGCGGGCGACGAGCCGCCGACGGACGGCCGGGCCGTGGCCAGGCTGCTGGCCGAGACCCATCACGCGCTCGGCAGCGAGCTGGAGGTCCTGACCGCGGACGACGAGGTCGTCGAGGTCGCGGTGACCCGGTGCCCGTTCGGGCAGGGCATCGCCGAGGGCGAGGTGCTGTGCCACGTCACGTCGGCGCTCGCAGGGCGGCTGGGTGCCCGCGTGAACGGCGCGGCGACCGTGCTGATGACCGAGCGGATCGTCGCCGGTGACGAGGAGTGCCACCTCCAGATGTGGCTGGGCACGCCGGACGAGGAGGTCCGGGGCGAGCGCCACGTGTGGCCGCCGACGGCAGGGTCGGCCCCGCCGGACGACGCACCCGTGCCGCGGCTGGACCTGTCCGTGAACCTGCCCCGGGAGACCGTGAGCGTCCCGGTGGTCCGACGGCTGGCCGCCCAGGCCCTGCGTGCCTTCGGCGTCGCCGACGAGGACATCGACGACGTCCAGCTGGCGATCAGCGAGGCGTGCGCGAACGTGATCGACCACGCCAGTGACACCGACACCTACGAGGTCCAGGTCGAGCTCGCGGCCGACCGTTGCGCGATCACGGTGGTCGACCACGGCTGCGGCTTCGACGGGTCCATGGTCCCCGGTGGGGCCGGCGACTCGGCGGAGAGCGGGCGCGGCCTGACCCTGATGCACGCGCTCGTCGACAACCTCGCCTTCCGCAACGAGCCGCAGGCCGGCACCGTCGTCCACATGGTCAAGGCGCTGCAGTACGACGCCTCGCACCCGCTCTGGCAGCGCTCCACCTCCGGCTAGATTCGGGGGCATGGCCGACCAAGCAACCATCGAGCGCGGGGCCGAGCTGCTCCGCCTCCACCGTGACCCGAAGCTGCTGACCGTCGTCAACGTCTGGGACGTCGTCAGCGCCACCACCGTCGCCGCGGTCGAGGGCACGACCGCCCTCGCGACCGCCAGCCACTCGATCGCCGCGACCTACGGCTACGAGGACGGCGAGAACATCCCGCTCGACCTGATGCTGGAGATGGTCGGCCGGATCGTCGGGGCGACCGACCTGCCGGTCAGCGCCGACCTCGAGGGCGGGTACGGCGACCCCGCCGAGACGATCCGCCGCGCGATCGGGGTGGGCGTGGTCGGGGCCAACATCGAGGACCAGATGCGGCCGATCAAGGAGGCCGCGGGCAACGTCGAGAAGATCATGAAGGTCGCCGAGCTCGAGGGTGTCGACTTCGTCCTCAACGCGCGCACCGACGCCTTCCACCTCGGCCGCGACCGGGACCCCGCCGACAACCTCGCCGCGGCCGTCGAGCGCGGCAAGGCCTACCTCGACGCGGGCGCCCCGGTGGTCTTCGTGCCGGCCCGGCTCGGCGAGGAGCAGGTCGCGACGCTCGTGGACGCCTTCGGTCCCCAGCGACTGACCCTGATCGGGATCCCTGGCCTGCCCTCGCTGGCCAGGCTCGAGGAGCTCGGCGTGGCCCGGGTGTCCTACGGCCCGATGTCGCAGAACGTCGCGCTCACCGCGCTGCAGGAGCTCGTCGAGGACGTCCAGCGCGGCGGCGGCGTGCCACCCACCATGCGCATCCTGAACTGAACACGCCGGCGCCTGGCCCACTAGGGGGCAGGTGCCGCCGCGATCCTGCGGAACCTCCGCGCCAGGACGTACGAGCACCCGGCGCCGATGAGGATCGGCCCGAGGTAGGTGAACATCCGGAAGACGAACACGGCAGCGACGATGGCATCGGAGTCGCGCCCGCCCGCTGCCCAGTCGAGGGCCGTGATGTAGAGCGCCTCGGTGATACCGACGTTGCCGGGCGTGATCTCCACCAGGGTCGCGAGCCGGACCACGGTGTAGACGGCGAAGACCTCGATGGCGGTGAGGACGTCGTTGTCGACCCCCAGCGCGCGAAGGGACCCGAGAAGGATCAGGTAGGTCGCGAGGTCGCGTGTCGCGAAGAGGGCGATCAGTCCCAGCCAGCGCTTGCGGAAGATGTCGACCACGTCGTGGCGCCACTCCACGACCGTCTCGCCGAGCTCCTCACCGGGTGGCCTGCGCACCACGCCTCTCAGCCAGTTGAGGAACCGACCGAGGCGCACTCCGAAGCCGTGGGCGAACCGCTCGCTGCGCAGGACCAGGACCGCGATGACGAGCAGCAGCACCGACACGCCGAGCCCGATCAGGGCGAGCGTCCAGACCGCTCCGGGCACGTCCTTCTGGGTCGAGAGCAGGACGAGGCCGATCGAGGGCAGGACGAGCGGGAGCCCGTTGCTGACCGAGCTGTTGACGACGTACGACGTGGCGAAGTCTTCGTTGGAGATGCCGAACTTCCGGTACGACACGTAGCGGGCCGCCGTGCCGGACGGCCCCGGGACGGTGTTCGAGACCACCGCGGCCGACTCCTGGGCGAGGAACGCGTCCCGGAAGCGGAGCGGCTCGATGATCAGGGCGAACGCACCGGCCTTGCAGGACTCCACCAGCAGGGTGAGCAGCGTCAGGGCGATGAGCGCGCTCGTCTCGAGCGACGAGAGCGCGTTCCAGACGTCCTCGTAGGACGCGAAGCTCGGGATCAGCAGCCCGAAGACGAGGTAGAGCAACAGCAGCGACAGCATGATCCGGACGATCTTCTGCTGGGGGGAGGACCTCTCCGACTCGAGGATCGGCGGCACGCGCCGGCCCGCGTCGCCTCCGGGCGACGATGGCAGCACCGGCTCGTTCACCCTCACGAGACTAGGGCCGCGGGATGACCGGCGCGCAGAAGTCAGAGACGGGGGAGGCGGACCGCGAAGGTCGCCCCGCCGTCGCTGTCCGCGAGCTCCACGTCGCCGCCGATCGAACGGGCGACGCGGCGGGCGATGCCCAGGCCCAGGCCGGTGCCGCCGCCCGGGCCCACGGTCCCCGGCGCGAACAGCGTGTCGCGGACCGACGCGTCGACCCCGGGCCCGTCGTCGGTGACCCGGATCTCCACCGACGACGCCGCCGGGACCGCGTCCAGCCGCACCCGGGTCCGGGCGTGGCGTACGGCGTTCTCCACCACCGGTGAGAGCGCCCGCACCACCAGGTCGCGCGGGGCCGCCAGCCGGACGGCCGGGTCGGACACGCCGTCGTCGAGCACCAGCTCGTCGGGCACGAGGGGTCTGACCGCTTCGAGGACGTCGGCCAACCGGCAGGTCGCGGCGTCGGGGGCCTCGGCGGTCCGGGCGAGCTCGAGCAGCGTGGTGATCGTGTCGGCCATGACCCGCGAGGACGTGGCGATCTGCTCGAGGTCGAGCCGGGCGTCCTCGGTCAGGCCACCGCGCAGCAGGGCCAGGTCGGCCGAGCCCTGGATCGCGGCCAGCGGGGTGCGGAGCTCGTGCGCGAGCTCGGCGGTGAGCCGCTGCTCGGCGCGGATCGTCATCGCCACGCGCTCGAGCAGGCCGTCCAGGGTGGCGCCGAGCGCGGAGATCTCGTTGGTCGGCGGTCCGAGGTCGAAGCGGCGGCCGAGGTCGTGCTCGCTCCAGTCCGTGGCCCGCTCGGCCATCTGGGCCACCGGCTCCAGGGCCCGCGTGGTCACCCAGCGTGCGATCGCGCCGACCGCGAGGACGACGATCACGCCGACGGCCAGGCTGGTGAGCAGGATGTAGAGCTCGGCCTCCTCGTAGGCGTGCCGGGACTCGCTCACGACGACGACGCCGTGCACCCCGGAGCCGGTGTCGAAGGGCCTCGCGTAGAGGCGGTACTCCTCGCCCACCGACAGGGTCGTCGGCGAGGTGACGGTCGAGAGGTCGGTCATCTGCGGCCGCAGCCGCGCCCAGGTCGAGCCCGCGACCGCGCGGCCCCGGTCGTCGTACACCTGGACCCCTGGCTCCACGACCCCCTCGGGGACGACGAGCGTGTCGCGGGAGGCGGAGTCGACCGCGGCCTCCACGGACCCGGCCCGGTCGTGGAGCACCTGGTCGAGGTTGCCCTCGATGATGCGGTGCAGGATCAGCTGGAGGCCGAGCGTGACCAGCAGCATCCCCAGCGCGGTGAGCGCCATCGTGGTGAGCACGAGCTGCGAGCGGAAGCTGGTCGCCAGCCAGCGGGGCGTCCTCACCGCAGCGTGAACCCGACACCGCGGACGGTGCGCAGCGTGACCGGCGCGTCGAGCTCCCGCAGCTTCGCGCGGATCCGCCGGATGTAGGAGTCGACGGTGTTCTCGCTGACCCGGGCCCCGTCGGGCCAGGCGGCCGCGACGACCACGTGCCGGCGGACCACCTCGCCGGGCCGGGAGGTGATCGCGGCGAGCATCCGGAACTCCGTCGGGCTCAGCAGCACCTCCGCGTCGCCGTGCCGCAGCGAGTGACGGGCCGGGTCCAGCACCAGGCCCCCGACCGGTTCGGCAGGCGGCCGGCCGCGCCGGGCGAGCGCCTCGACCCGGGCGATGAGCTCCTTCACGTCGAAGGGCTTCGGCAGGTAGTCGTCGGCCCCGGCGCTGAAGCCGGAGAGCCGGTCGTGCACCGCGCCGAGCGCGGTGAGGAACAGCACCGGCGCCGACTGCCCGGCCGAGCGCAGGGCCTGGCAGACGTCGCGACCGTCGGCGTCGGGGAGGCCGATGTCCAGGATGATCGCGTCCAGCACCGCGTCCGTGCCGAACCGCTGCAGCGCCTCGCCGCCGTTGTGGGCGGTCACGACGGAGTGGCCGGTGAGCTCCAGGGCCTGCGTCACGACGCGCCGGATGGCGGGGTCGTCCTCGCAGAGCCCTACGGTGACCACGGCCCTCCTCGTCCTGCGGCCCGGGCGGGCCGTCCGTCAGTCGGCGTCGCCGTCTCCGGCGCTCGAGGAGGACGACACCTGGTCGCCCCAGGCGGCCCGGGCGCCCGAGTCGCCGACGCGGTAGACCTGCACGCTGGTGGCGAGCGCGGCGACCACGGCCAGGGCGGCCACGACCTTGACGGCCGTCGGCGAGACGGCCTTGGCGTCGGTCGAGGCGCCGGCCGCGCGGTGGCGCCGGTCGAACCAGACCAGGGCGAGCGCGAGCAGCAGCAGCGGGATCTCGAACCAGATCAGCTGGTCGCCCAGCTCGGCGTGCTCGCCGGGGTTGCCCACGTGCTGCTCGAGCGCCTCACCGCTGGACGTCGCCACCGGGGTCAGCACCGTCGACAGCGCGGCGGCGGCGACGACGAGGACGCCGTACCTGCGGCGCCAGTCGGGCCGGACGGCGATCGCGATGGTGCCGATCGCGGCGATCGGCAGCAGCACCACCACGGCGTGGACGACGAGCGGGTGGATCGGCAGGCCGTTGATCAGGTCGAACACGGGATCTCCTTCGACGGGGTCAGGCCCGTCATCGTTCCCGACGCTACCTGCAAGGAACCTGACTGCACGCCTGCCACACGAAATGCCGTTGCCCCGGGTCGCGGCGCTTGCAAGGCTGACGCCCGTGACCGACCTCGACGAACGCCTCCGCGACGCAGTCCGTGCCTGTACCGACATGGTGGTCTGGCACCGCCGCACCACCCCGGGGGAGGTCTTCTCCTCGCTGGCGAGCGCCTGCGAGGAGCTCGGCATCGAGGACTGGGACCGGTACGGCGACGGCGGCGCGGTCGCCCGGGTCGAGGAGCAGGTGGCCGAGGTGCTCGGCAAGCCGGCCGCGGTGTTCTTCGTCAGCGGCACGATGGCGCAGCAGGCGATGCTGCGGGTCTGGTGCGACCGCGGGCGGTCCAGCCGGGTGGCCATCCCGGACCTGTCCCACCTGCTCTTCCACGAGCTCGACGGGCCGCGGCTCCTGCACGGCCTGCGCTTCGAGCCCCTGACCGAGGGCCGGCACACGCCCACGGCGGACGACCTGCGCGCCCTGCCCGCGGGCCTCGGGGCGGCGCTGGTCGAGCTGCCGCTGCGGGACGCCGGCTGCCTGCTCCCGGAGTGGGACGACCTGGCCGGCCTGGCCGAGGCGGCGCGCGACCTCGGGGTGCCGCTGCACGCCGACGGCGCCCGGATCTGGGAGTCCCAGCCGTTCTACGACCGGCCGCTCCCGGAGATCGCCGGCCTCTTCGACAGCATGTACGTCTCCTTCTACAAGGGCCTCGGCGCCCCGGCCGGTGCGGCGGTGGTGGGCGAGCAGGACGCCATGGACGAGCTGCGCGGGTGGCGCCAGCGGATGGGCGGCCAGCTGCACCACCTGACGCCGTACGCCGTACCGGCGCTGCTCGGCCTCCGCGACCGGCTCCCGCGGATGGGGGAGTACGTCGCGTGGGCGCGCGCCTTCGCCGGCGAGCTGGTCGCCGCCGGGCTCCGGGTCAACCCGTCCCCGCCGCACATCAACACCTTCGAGGTCTTCGCCGATGCCCCACTGCACGACGTCAAGGAGCGCCTGGCCGGCCTCATGGAGCGCGAGAAGGTGCAGCCGTGCGGCTCGTGGAGGGAGACCGCGGTGCCGGGGGTCTCGACGACCGAGGTGAGCTGCTACGACGCCGCGCTGGCCTTCGACCCGGCCAAGGTGGCGGCGTGGTACGCGGAGATGGCCGGCCTGTGAGGCCCGTCGACACCGGCTTCGGCATCGACGAGGCGCTGCCCGCGATGCAGGAGCTGGCGTCCCGGATCTGGGCCCCCACCAGTCGGCACCATCCCGGACAGCTCGCCTGGAGCGCGAGGTACGCCCTGCCCGAGGACCTCGATCACGGACCCGTCGCCCTGTTCCGCGACCCGGCCGGGACCGTCGTCGGCTGGGCCTGGGCGGAGGCCCCGGACTGGCTCGAGCTGTGCGTCGACCCGGCACACCCGGAGATCGTGGCCGAGGCGGCCCGGTGGTTCCTGGGCCGGGGCGCGACGGGGACGATGCGGACGATGGCGCTCGAGACCGAGGCCCACGTCCTGGCCGGCCTCGCCGACGAGGGCTTCGTGGTGGAGGAGCAGCCGTGGTTCACCCACCACCACCTCGACCTCGTGGCGCTGCCGCCGGCGCCGGAGGTCCCGGGCTACACGTTCCGCGCCGTCGCCCCCGGAGAGGGAGAGGAACGGGCGGCCTGTCACCGGGCTGCCTGGGCGACGCCGGGCGGCTCGTCGCGGGTCAGCGGCGCGGCGTACCAGCGCCTGATGGCGACCCCGCCGTACCGCCCGGACCTGGACTGGGTGGCGGTGGACGGAGCCGGCGCCATGGTCGCGTCCTGCCTGGTCTGGCTCGACGACCGCACCGGTGTCGCCCTCGTGGAGCCGGTCGGCTGCCACCCGGACCACCGCGGACGGGGCCTGGCCGCCGCCGTCAGCCTGGCCGCGCTGCGGGCGGCCCGTGACGCGGGCGCGCGTACCGGCCTGGTCTGCCCCCGGGGCGACGACGGCTACCCGGTGCCGCGGAGGGTGTACCAGGCGATGGGCTTCGTCCCCGGGCCGCGGACGCTGACGCTGCGCCGGGACGCTTGAGCATTCCTTGCGGAAACGCGGGCATTCCCCTTGAGTTGGTCGCGGCACGCTGGACGAGCCACGTGAGTCCCGTTCCAGGAGCGCCCATGCCCGATGTCGCCACCTTCGACGAGGCGGCGCTGCGTCGGATGTCTCGCGAGGTCGACGACCGGGCGTTCGCCTGGCTCTTCGCCAGCCGGTACCGCCAGATGCTGATCGGTCGGGTCGCCCGCATCACCACCGCGCTGCAGCAGCTCGACGTGGAGGCCGCCCTCGACGCGGCGCTGAGCCTCAAGGTGTCCTCGCTCATCGTCGGGACCTGCGAGCTCGCGGACCTCGCGAGGAAGGTGGAGGTCGAGGTGCGTCGCCACGACGTCACGGCGGCCCGTCTCTCGGCGTCCGGGCTGTGGCCCGCCGCCGTACGCGCGGACCGCGCGCTCGGCGACTACCTCGCGGGTTGAGTCAGCCGACCTGTTCCATCCGGTAGCCCACGCCGCGCACCGTGCGGATGAACCGTGGTGCGCCCCGTCCCTCGCCGAGCTTGCGGCGCAGGTTGCCGATGTGCACCTCGACGAGGTGCGTGTCCGTGGCCCACTCGGTGTCCCAGACCGAACGGAGCAGGGCCTCCCGGGTCCACACCCGGGCCGGCGTACGCATCAGCTCGGTGAGCAGGTCGAACTCGGTGCGGGTCAGCGCGACCTCGGTGTCGTCGAGGAACGCGCGCCGGCCGTCGACGTCGACCGTGATCGCCCCGTGCCTCAGCACCTCGTGGCCGGGGGTCGGCGTGGCGGGGGATGCGGCGGCCGGTGAGCCGGGGCCGCGCCGGGGTCGCCGGAACATCGCGTTGACCCGGGCGTTGAGCTCGCGCGGGCTGAACGGCTTGGACAGGTAGTCGTCCGCGCCGGTCTCCAGCCCGATCAGCTTCTCCACCTCGTCGTCGCGCGCGGTGATCATGACGACGTAGGCGTCGCTGATCTCGCGGATCCGGCGGCAGGCCTCGATGCCGTCGATCCCGGGCAGCCCGAGGTCGAGGGTGACCAGGTCGGGATCGTGGTCGCGGACCGCCTCGACCCCGGCCGTGCCGGAGCCTGCGGTGAGCACCTGGAAACCCTGGGTGCTGAGGATGAACTCGATGAGGGAGCGCATGTCCTCGTCGTCCTCGACGACCAGGGCCACCCTGGAGTCTTCCGAGGCCGTGGGCATGTGCAGATGATGCCAGAGCCGATCGGTTTTCTCGGGCGGTTGGGGGCCCGCGTCAGACCAGTGTCTTTTCCGGTCGCCGGCACTCAGCCGGGGTTCAGGGAGGCTTCAGCGCCCGCCGGACATGATCGGAGGGACCGAGAGGAACGTCATGAAGCCCATCAGCATCGCCGCCCTGTGCACCTGCGCCGCCCTCACCGGAGGGCTGGTCGCCGCGACCCTGCCGGCCGAGGGGGCCGGCCGCCCGCAGGCGCGGGACGGGATCGACCCGGCCGCGTTCGCGAACCCCGTCGCCAACCCGTACTTCCCGCTCCGGCCCGGCACGGTGACCCGGCTGCGCGGCACCGACGAGGGCGAGAAGTACCGCGAGAAGGTCCGGGTCACCCACCACACGAAGCAGATCGAGGGGGTGCGCACGCGGGTGGTGCTGGACGTGGTCCGCCGGGCCGATGGCAGCCTCGCCGAGAAGACGCACGACTGGTACGCCGCGGACCGGGACGGCAACGTCTGGTACTTCGGCGAGCGCACCGCGACGTACGACGAGCGCGGCCACGTCGAGAGTCGCGAAGGTTCCTGGCAGGCGGGTGTCGACGGGGCGCGGGCCGGGCTGATCATGCCCGCCGACCCGCACCCGACCGACGC
>CAWDVM010000002.1:0-82078 GCA_963805685.1 uncultured Actinomycetota bacterium | reverse complement strand
CCGTGCCCTCGGAGAGCTCCAGACGGCGGCCGATCTGGTGGTTGGTGAACCCGTCCCGGACCAGGTTCAGCACGGCGAGCTGGCGCCGGGTGAGTCCTGTGGACGGCGGGTGCGCGCGCAGCCAGCGCCGGTAGTGGTCCTGGATGTGCGGGCGCAGCAGCGTGAGGTAGAACCGGTCCCGGTCGGTGAAGTCCGACCCGGTGGTGCGCCAGCCCAGCACGCGTAGCTGTCGGGTCGGGCTCAGCCGCAGGGGCGCCATGATCTCCCGGTCGAACGGCGGCGTCTCCCCGGCCCGGCTCAGGCGCCGGATCTCCCTGAGGCTCAGGAAGTCCGACTCCAGCGTCACCGAGTCGAAGTCGCCCGAGCGGTCGGGATAGCTGCACGTCGCCTGCCAGTACTGCTGCCAGAAGGGGTTCGACAGTGCCTGCTCCGGGGTCTCCGTGTCGGTGCACCGCTCCCCCAGCTCGATCCCGTTCATGAACCACACGTGTGCCGGGACGATGCAGTAGCCGCCCAGCGAGACGTCGTCGGTGTGCAGCAGCTCGCTCAGCCCCTCCAGCACCGGCCAGGGGATCGGCTCCTCGCCCACCTCGCCAAAGCCGTCGACGATCTCCCGCAGACGCGCGGTCTCCCGCTCGGCCAGGGTGAATCCCGCCATCGCTCCTCCTCGGTCAGCCGGCTTCCGCGCTGCCGTAGACCGCGGTCACGGCGGCCGTCCGGCTCGCCACGCCCAGCCGCTCGTAGACGTGGTTGAGGTGGCTCCGGACGGTCCCCTCGGAGAGGTTCAGCCGGCGACCGATCTGGTCGTTGGTGTAGCCGTCCCGCACGAGGTCCAGCACCGCGAGCTGGCGCCGCGTCAGCGGGACCGTCGGCGGGTGCGCCCGCAACCAGCGCGCGTGGTGGTCGGCGAGGTGCGGGCGCAGCAGCGCGAGGATGAACCGGTCGCGGTCGGTGAGGCAGGATGCGCTCCGCGGGTCGGCCGAGGCGCAGAAGCCTGCGACGGACACCTGGTCGGTGTCGAGCACCTGGCACAGCGCCTCGAGGACCGCGGAGGAGATCGGCTCGTCGCCGACCTCCCGACATCGGTCCACGACCCTCTGTATCCCGGCGACGTCCTGCTCGCTCAAGGTGAACCCGCCCACGACTGCCTCCCCGCGTCGTCGGTCGAGGCTCCCCACCTCCTTCAGCGTAGGCGGGCTGGCCCGTCCTGCCTATGCGGAAGCGCGGATTCCAACGCTGATCCGGCAGCCCTAGCGTCGAAGTGGGCTCACCAGATGCCGGGAGGCAGCCATGACGAAGACATTCGCCCGCAACACCGCCGCGTTGACGATGTCGATCGCCGTCGCGGCAACCGCCTCGGGAGCGGCACAGGCACGGTCGGCGCCGGACCATCCGGACCGTCCGTGCTTCATCGAGCAGTCGCACTGGAACGTCGCCCTGGACTGGCCGGTGCCGCGCTGCTGACCCCGAGGTCGACGGGAGGGCGACACCACGGGGGTGCTGCCCTCCCGCCGGGCCCCGGCATGACAGGCTGGTTCCGACGGGCGCCGCGCACTCGAGCGGCGAGATCGCAGACGTCGTTCCAGGGAGTCTCTCGGTGTTGTGGATGTCGGTCCGCCTGACCATCGCGACGGCAGCTGCCGTCGCGCTGATCGCGGCGCTCACTCCCCCCTCGCTCGCCCCGGTGGCAGACCTGACCCGGACCGCCCCGGCATCCCCGACACCGGGCGCGACGCCGTCCCCGGAGCGCGGGGACGACGACCCCCGGGCACACCAGCGCGACACGCAGGCCCGTCCGTCTGCCGCCGAGCGGGTGCTGGGACGGATGAGCCTGCCGCAGCGGATCGGTCAGCTGTTCATGGTCGGTACGCCGGCCACGTCGGCGAGTCCGCGCACGCTCTCCCAGATCAGCCGGTTCCACGTCGGGAACGTGATGCTGACCGGTCGCAGCTACGCCGGCACCCGCACTCCGGCCCGGGTCGCGGCCGCGATGCAGGCCCGCGCGACCGACCGCGCGACCGGGCACGTGCGGCTCCTGGTGGCCACCGACCAGGAGGGTGGCGACGTGCAGGTGCTGCACGGGCGCGGCATCGACGAGATGCCGTCCGCGCTCGCCCAGGGCCGCTGGACGCCCGGGCGGCTGGAGAAGGCCGCCGCTCGGCTGGGCCCGGCAGCTGCGGGCGGCCGGCGTGAACATCAACCTGGCCCCGGTGACCGACACGGTCCCCGGCCCGGCGGCAGCCGCGCAGAACCCCCCGATCGGCGCCTTCGACCGTGAGTTCGGGTACCGGCCCCTGGTCGTCGCCCGGCACGGCGTCGCCTTCGCCCGCGGGATGACGGACCAGGGCGTGCTGCCCACCGTCAAGCACTTCCCGGGGTTGGGGCGGGTGCACGCGAACACCGACGAGCGGAGCCGGGTCACCGACCGGGTCACCCGACGCCACGACCCCTACCTCGCGCCGTTCCGCCGGGCCGTCGACGCCGGCGTTCCCGTGGTGATGATGTCGACGGCGTACTACTCCCGGCTGGACCGGCGGAACCCCGCCGCGTTCTCCCGGTTCGTCATTCGCACCATGCTGCGCGGCGACCTCGGCTTCCGGAAGGTCGTGATCTCCGACGACCTCGGCAGCGCCCAACAGGTCGCCGGCTGGTCGTACGGCGCCCGCGCGCTGCGCTTCCTCGGGGCCGGGGGCGACCTCGTGCTCACGGTCGACCCGGCCACGCTGCCGGCGATGTACGGCGCGGTGCTGCACCGGGCGCGCACGGACCGGCACTTCCGGGAGCTGGTGAACCGGTCGGCGCTGCGGGTGCTCGAGGTCAAGGCCGACCGGCACCTGCTGGGACGCTGACCGGCGTCGGCTCCCCGGACACCGCCCGCCTCAGCGCGGCCGGGCGAACTCCGCCCACACGACCTTGCCCTCGCCCGGGATGATCTCGAGGCCCCACGCCGTGGTGAGCGCGGCGATCAGGTGCAGCCCGCGACCGTGCTCCTCGGTGTAGCTGGAGGGCTGCGGCTCGGGCGTTCCGGCACCGGTGTCGATCACGTCGATCCGGAAGGACGCCTCGGTGAGCGAGAGCCGGATCCGGCAGGAGGAGTTGGCGTGGGTCACCGCGTTGGCGGCGAGCTCGCTGGCCACCAGCAGCGCGTCGTCCAGCAACGGGCCGAGGCCCCAGTCGGTCACCGTCTTCCGGACGAACCGTCTGGCCGCGGCGGCGCTGGTCAGTGCCTGCGGCAGGTCGAGCGTCGTCTCGTTCTCCCGGCGCCGGCCCACGGACTCCAGCAGGTCCACCAGGTGGTCCAGCTCGGCGTCCTTGAGCACGTAGCCCTCGACGTTGCTGGTGATCCAGGCCCGGTCCTCCGTGTCTCCGCCGGAGAAGACGACGACCTTGGACTGCGGGGACCTCTCGCGGATGCGGCTGAGCACCTCACGGCCGGCGATGTCCGGCAGGCCGAGGTCGAGGACGACCACGTCCGGCCGCAGCGAGTCGGCCAGCTGCACGGCCTCGCCGCCGTCGCTCGCCTCACCGATGACCTCGAAACCCCCCCGGAACCGCAGGGCGGTACGCAACAGCCGACGCACGTCGACCACGTCGTCGACCAGGAGCACGCGGATCGCCATCTCCCGCCGCCTATGGTTGCCGGGAGGACGACACGTCCGCCCCGGCTCGCGGCAGGCTGATCACGAACGTGCCCGAGGGCCGGTCGGGCGAACCGGACTCGTAGAAGGCGTCCCCGCCCTGCGCCCGCGCCAGCTCACGCACGATGAACAGCCCCAGGCCGGTGCCCCCACGGCCGCGACCGGTGGCGAACCGCTCGAACAGGCGGTCCCGCATCGCCGGGGCAACTCCGTCGCCCGCGTCGCTCACCCGGATCTCGACCGCGTCCGCGTCGGTGCGGGCCTCGATGGTGACCGGTGCGGCGCCGTGCCGGAGCGCGTTGGCGACCAGGTTGTCCACGGCCTGCGCGATCCGGTCCCGGTCCCCGCTCACCGCCAGGTCCGGGGGGACCTCGACGTGGATCCGGGCCTCGGGATGTGTCGACTGGACCGCACCGGTCGCGTCCGCCACGACGTCGCCGACGAGGACGGATCCGCTCTGCATCTCGAGCGCGCTGGCCTGCAGCCGTGAGGCCGTCAGCAGGTCCGCGAGCAGCCTGCGCAGCCGGGCGGTGCTCCCGGTCATGGCGTTGAGGAGCTCGTCGCGCTCCTCGTCGGTGAGCTGCTGCCAGTGTCGGGCGAGCGTCTCCGCGGAGCCGCCGAGGACCCCGATGGGGGTACGGAGCTCGTGGGCGGTCACCGCCAGGAACTGGGACTGGTCCTCGGCGGCCTTCTCGAGCCGCCGGTTCAGCGACTCGAGCTCGTCGTTCGCAGCCGCGAGCGCCGCGACGGCCTGCACACGCTCCTGCTCGAGACGCCTGCGCTCGCTGGTGTCGCGGGTGACCTTGGCGAAGCCGACGTGCTCACCGGCGGCGTTGAACACCGCCGTGATCAGCACGTTGGCCCAGAACCGGGAGCCGTCCTTGCGGACGCGCCACCCCTCCTCCTCGTAGTGCCCCTCGCGGAGCGCGACGTCGAGCTCGTGCTCGGGGTGTCGTCGCTCCTGCATCTCCGGCGGGTAGAAGACCCGGAAGTGCTGACCGATGATCTCGTCGGCCGCGTAGAGCTTGCTGCGCTGCGCGCCGGCGTTCCAGCTGACGATGAGCCCGTCCGGGTCCAGCATGAAGATCGCGTAGTCCTCGACGGCCTCGACGAGCAGCCGGAACCGCTCCTCGCTCCTGCGGAGCTCCTCGATGGCCGCGCGCTGGTCCGTGGTGTCCTCGATCTGGAGGAACAGGTACAACGCCCGGCCACCCGAGTCGCGCACGGGCGCCAACGTGGCCCGCACCCAGCGTTCGGCGCCGCCGCCGGCGAGGACGTGCTCCATCTGGACGACGTCGAGCGGCTGCTGCCGGATGTCCTCCAGCAGGCCGGTGACGACGTCGGCCCGACCATCGGTGAGGTCCCCGTAGAAGCGTCCGACCAGGTCCGGGGCCGGCTGCTGCACCAGCGCCGCGAGCGCGCGGTTCACCCGGACCAGGCGGCCGGTCAGCGTCATGGTCGCCATGCCGATGGCGGCCTCCTCGAAGACCTCGCGGAACCGCTCGAGGTGCTCGTCGAGGACGCCCTGGTCGACCTCCACGTCCGGCCGCCGGGTCCCTCCCCCACCCTCGGTGACCGGCCGGTCGACCAGAGACAGGAGCCGGTCGACGAGGCTGTCCACGGGGACGGACTTCTCGATGAAGGCGGCTGCACCCAGCTGGGTCGCCTTGTCCGCGAGTCCCTGCTCCTCGAAGCCGCTGAACAGCACGACCCGGGTGGCGGGCGAGACCTCGAGGACCCCGGGCAGCGCCTCCAGGCCGTCGACGCCGGGCATCGAGACGTCGAGGAGCATCAGCGCGGGCGCGTGCTCGCGGGCGAGCTCGACGGCCTGCTCTCCGTCGGCGCCCTCGCCGACCACCTCGAACAACCCGGACACCCGCAGCCGCGTCTTCATCAGCAGCCGGACCTCGGCCGCGTCATCGACGATCACGATGGTGGGGACGTCGGTGCTCATCGCGGCCGCTCCCTACCTCGTACGCCGCGCCACCAGCACGGCGACGTCGTCCTCACGTGTGTGGTCGCGCACGTCCTCGACCAGGTCCTCCAGCGCCGCGTCGACGGGCTGGTCCGCCAGCCCGGTGATCGCCACGAGGGCTCGGCGTTGGCCGTCGTCGATGTCCTCCTCGCGCCGCTCGATGAGGCCGTCGGTGAAGGCCACGAGGGTGTCACCGTCACGGAACCCGATCACCATCGACTCGCGCACGCCCTCGCCGACGCCGAGCGGGGGCCCGTCCGCGGAGGGCAGCTGCTCGGCAGCCCCGTCCTTGCGAAGGACGACGGCGGGTGGGTGACCAGCGTTGATGAGGACCAGCTCGTCGCGGTCAGGATCGGCCACGCCGTACACCAGCGTCACCAGCTGGGCCATGTCGTAGGTCGCGAACAGCAGGTCCAGCTTGCCGAGCACGACCTCGGGGGTGGGGTCCACGGCGATGTAGGCGCGGATCGCGGCCCGCATCTGCGCCATCGAGGCCGCGGCCGTCACGCCGCGTCCCATCACGTCACCGACGAACCAGGCGAGCCTGCCGTCCGGCAGCGCGACGGCGTCGTAGAAGTCGCCCCCGACCTCCGTCCTGCCGGCCGGGCTGTAGTGGCTGGCGATCTCCCAGCCGGGCACGTCCACGGCGAGCCCGGGCAGCACTGCCCGCTGGAGCCGGACGGCGGCCTCGAGGGTCTCGCTGTGCAGCTGGGCGTTGTCGATGGCGATCGCACCGCGTCGCCCGAGGTCCTCCGCGAAGGTGACGTCCGAGTCGGTGTAGCGCCGCTCGGACTCGGCACACACCCAGGTGATGACGCCGAGCACGCGGCCACGAGCCACCAGCGGCACGACCAGGGCGCTGCGGAGTGCCAGCTGCCTGGCCAGCCGCAGGTGCTCCTCGTCCTTCGCCGCGGCCACGATCATGTCGTCGGTGACGTCGGGGATCAGCAGGCTCTGCCCGGTGCGCATGACCTCCCACGCGCCGCCCGCGGCATCCCGGTCGGACGGGTAGCGGCGTTCGAGCTCGAGCGCGAGCCGCACCTTGTCCGGGTCGACGTGCTCGACCGCCAGCCGGTGCAGCCGGTCGTCCTCGACCACGTCGATGGCGCACCAGTCGGCGAAGGCGGGCACCGCGAGGCGGGCGACGTTCGCGAGCGTCGCCTCGTAGTCCAGGCTCTTGGACAGCTCGATGGAGGCGTCGGCGAGGAAGCGCACCCGGGCCGCCTGCTCGGCAGCCTCCTGCTGGGCCCGGATGCGCTCCAGGGCCTGGGCGCACGAGTCGGCGATGATGCCGAAGAACTCCAGCTCGGCGTTGTCGAACTCTCGCCGGCCGGGGAACGACAGGGTGATGACTCCCACTGCGCGGCCGACCACCCGCAGCGGCAGGCAGACCATCGAGCGTTCGCCCTCGGACGCGGGCTCCAGGTCGGGGTAGCGGGTCCGGAACGCCTCCTTGCCCGTGAGGACGAGCAGCCGGCCCGTCCTCGCCACGTCGCTGGCCGGGTTGTGGTCGTGGATGGAGTAGGTCGCCCAGCGCTGCGCCGCTCCCTCCGGACCGCCCCGCAGGCCGACCAGCGCCAGCGTGGACTCGTCGCGCACCAGCGAGATCGAGGCGACGGTCGCGCCGGCGGCGTCCGCCACCTGGGTGATCACCACCTTGGTGACCGTCTCGATGTCGTCGGCGGTTCCGAGGTCCGCGCCCACCCGGGCGAGCCGGGTGAGCCGGTCGCCGAGCCGGCGTACCTCACGACCGGGACCGCGGTCGAGGTCCGTGTCGTCGATGACGCAGACGACCCCGACGACCTCGCCGTCGCGGCGCAGCGGTGAGCAGCTGACCTCGGCGGCACGGACCGAGCCGTCGACCCGCCGCACGTCGAGGCGGCCGTTCCAGTGGACGCCGCCCAGGGCCTGCTGCTCGATCTCGCGGAAGCCGTCGTGCTCGTCGTCGGGCAGGAGCCCACTGGCCAGGCTCAGCCGGGCGAGGTCCTCGCCGAGGAAGCGGTAGAGCCGACGCGCTGTCGCGTTGGCGAAGATGATCTGGCCGGCGGTGTCGGTGGCCAAGGCCGCCTCGTCCAAGCCGTTGAGGTGATCCAGGTCACCGACCCACGACGGAACTCCGGGGATCGGCACTCGACCATCATGTCAGAGCAGGTCGCCCCGGACGGTGTCAGCCGGACGGGGGTGCTTCGACCTCGGCGGGCGGGGTCTCTCGGGAGGAACGCCGCTGCCGCGAGCCCGCCGAGGGAGATCACCCCGACGACCACCATGGCCAGGCCGTACGCGCGACTCGGTGTCGCCGCGATGCCGGCGACGAGGATGGTGCCGGCCACGGCCGTGCCGAGCGAGGAGCCGAGGTTGGACACGCTGCGCGACAGGCCCGAGATCTCGCCCTGCTGCTCCTCGTCGAAGCTCGACTGCACCACGTTGACCGAGGGGGTCAGCATGGCGCCCACCCCCAGCCCGATCAGGAGGAGGCCCGGCGCGAAGGCCCAGGCGCTGGGATGCCCTTCACCATCAGCGAGCAGCACGGCGATACCGGCCACGGTGATGATGAACCCGGCCACGATGAGGGTCCGTTGCGCATGTCGCTTGGCGAGGCGCTGGGCCGCGAGCGACGACGTCAGCAGGCCGATCGTGGTCGCCGTGAAGATCACGCCGGTCTCGATCGCGTTGTAACCGCGCACCACCTGCAGGTAGGCCGAGACCGTGAACGACACCCCCATCAGCACCAGCCACTGCGCGTTCTGCGTGACGAGTGCCGAGGTTGGAGGTGCGGTTGCGGAACAGGCTCGTCGACAGCAGCGGCTCCTTGCCCTGGTGCTCCTTGGCGCGCACCGACAGGAAGAACCAGGTCAGGACGAGGCCCCCGGCGAGCGATCAGCCCGAGCATCAGCCAGACGTTGTTGTCCGCCGCCAGGATGCCGGAGACGAGCAGGATGAGGCCGACGGCGGACAGGACCGCGCCGCCGGTGTCGAAGGGGCGCGAGGGGTCCGCCGGCGCCGGATCCTTGATCCGGCGACCCAGGAGCACGATCAGCGCGATCACCAGGGCCTGGAAGACGAAGGACGCCCGCCAGCTGATCGCCGTCGTGATCAGCCCGCCGATCAGCGGCCCCGCGGCGGCGCCGACGCCTCCGGCCGCGTTGATGGCGCCGAACGCACGGGCCCGCGAGGTGACCCCCGTGAACATCATCGTCGCGAGGATGTAGACCGGCGGGATCAGCAGCGCTGTCCCGACACCCTCGAGGATCGAGTTGCCGAGGATGAGGATCCCCAGCCCGGGGGCCGCCGCGCTCATCAGCGCGCCCACGGCGTACACGACGAGACCGACCTCGAAGCACCGCTTCCGGCCGTACTTGTCGGTCAGCTTGCCGCCCGGGATCATCAGCGCCGCCATCACCAGCAGGAAGATCGTGATCGCCAGCTGCACGCCCTGCACGGTGGTGTCCAGGTCCTCGCTGATGTCGTTGATCATCACGTTCATGTTCGAGCCGGCGAAGCTGCAGATGAACTGCGCGAGGGCGAGCGGCACGAGCACTCCGCGCAGGGTGCTCGACGTCGATCCTGTCTCGACAGCCACGGCCGGCTCCCTTCGCGACGGGCTCTCGATGCTGTCCTGCCGCGCGGCGCGCGACGTAGGGGCGAACGTCCCGCGGGGCGCCGGTGCGTCAGCCGCGGTGGACCGGGATGGCCCGCAGGCCATCGGCCTCGGAGAGCACCACGACCTCCTCCGCCGAGAGGCCCTCGAGCGCCGCCATCACCTCGTCGGCGGACCACGCCCCCAGTCCGTCGTCGACCCGTGACCACGCCTGCACCCGACCATGGGTCCGACGCGCGACCGCGTCGGCGATCTCGCGGTCGGCGGGGCCCACGAGCAGCACGAAGCGCGGCCCGCGGGTCTCGACCACCGCGGGAAGCAGTTCGCGGTCACCCCGGTAGACCGCCCAGTGGTACGCCGCGACGGCGCCGGTCGTGAACAGCACGCCGATCGGGAAACGCATCCTGCGGAGCGTCTCCGCCCCGGCGGTGCCCTCGACGAGATCCCGGAAGAGCAGGTACACGCCCACGATGAGCGCCACGACCGCCGCCAGGCCACCGAGCCCGAACAGGACGAAGAGGTACACGCGCCTGGTCGGGGACGCGAGCTCGTGGGCAGGCGCGGCCCGGGTTGCGGCCTGGAGCTGCCGCCAGTACACCCACCACACCGGGCCGCCGACGGCCAGCAGGGTGAGCGCGGCGAGGAGCGTGTTGACGGCGTCGCCGCCGACGAACGCGCCTCCCGTCACGGCCTCGACGAGAGCCGCGAGCACCATGACCAGGCCGGCGGCCGCGGCCCCGAGGCCGATCCCCGCCATCAGGTACTCGTAGACGCGACGCACCTCGGTGCGGGCTTCGGCGCCGCCGGCCTTCAGCAGCGCCTGGTGGTACCACCACACCAGGGCCCCGACGACTGCCGCCGCAGCCGCGTTCGGAGCGCCGTCGAAGTGCTCCGTGGCGGTCGCTCCCCCCGGCTCGCCCACCAGCCACACGAGGACGTCGTAGAGCAGCGTGCTCGTCGAGGCGATCGCGGTGACCAGCCCACCGCCGACACCGATCAGCAGGACGTAGGCGAGCCAGAGCGCGTCCCGCTCGTACCTCGACGCCGTCCGGGCCCAGTAGACGATCCACACGGGCGCGCCCACCCCGAGGAGCACGAGGCCGTAGCGCATCGGGCTGTCGCCACCGGTGAATCCCGCGCCTCCGTCGAGTCCGAGCAGGACGCGCAGCGCCCCCGACAGCAGACCACCGAGACCCACCGCGGCCGTGGCCAGGCCGATCAGCGAGCCGACGAGGTGCTGGACCCGTGCGTGTTCTCGCGGGGTGACGCGCGCGTCGATCCACCAGTGGGCGCCCCACGACCCGCCCCACACCAGGAGCTGGGCCAGCCCACGACCGTCGTAGTCCTCCAGCCCGGTGACCCACTCGAGCACCCGGCTGAGGCCGGTCATCGCCACGACGAGGGAGGTCAAGGACGCGGCCGAGGCGTAGAGGGCCCAGCCGAGCGACCGGGCCTCGCCGGCGTTCTCGACGAAGCAGCGTCGGGTCCAGAGCGCCACCCCGACGAACAGCGGCAGCCCGACGACGGTGAACGCCAGGCTGCGCGCCAGGTCCGACGCGCCGGTGGTGACGAAGGCCTCCCCCTCGAGAAGCCGACCGAGGAGGCCCGAGAGACCGGTGGCAGCGACGACGAGCAGCCCGTAGAGAAGCAGGTACTGGAAGAACCTCCGCACCGCGTGCCCGTCGGTCGCGCCGGATGCCTGCCGCTCCATGGCCCTCCGGACGGCGACCGCGACGACTGCCCCGATCAGGACCAGGAACAGCAGACCGACCACCATGTCATCACCCCTCGCGAGCCCGCCGCTGTCGACGACATGATGCCCTCTGCTCATCCTGGCGGTGCGGTGTTGATGGTGATCCAGAAGCGCGGCACCGGGGCAGGGGCGTACGGCCCGACCTGCGGGGTCAGGGGGTCAGGGGTCTGGCGGGTCAGGGGTTCCGGGTCGCCCGGATGGTCGGGCTGGTGTCGCCCTTGCAGCCGTCGATGTGTCGCACCTTGGCGTAGAACCTGCCCTCTGTCCCGGTGGTCCCGGTCGACCACCGGTACACGCCGCCGGAGAGAGAGGCACGGTCGCTGGCGAACCGCACGTCGTCTCCTCCGCCCCGGGTGCCCTTCTGCTTGAACACCACGACCAGGCGGTCGGCCGCGCACTTCTTGGGCCGGGGGCTCGCGACGGTGCCGGAGAGGTCGGTGCCCTCCGCCGTGATGGTGACCGTCGTGACTGCGTCACCGGCCGCGCCCACGGCGCCTCCCCCGGATCCCAGCCCTGCCGCCACGCCGAGCGCGAGCGTCGGAACGATCAGGAGCCTGCCTTTCATGACCCACCTCCGATGGGTGTCGCCGGACCCCGCTCTGCGAGCGTAGGTCGCGGCGCCCCGCGGAAATAAGGTCCGACCGTGCCATTGCCACACCCTCCGAATGGAGGTCGGCGACACGGATCCACACGACCCGACGTACGTCAGCGCACGGTCGCCCGGGCCCACACCAGGGGATGGTCGGACGTGCGTGCGACCAGATCACGGCGCAGGCGGTGGAAGTCGGCGAAGTCGGCGTCGCGGGTTCCGACGATCCAGTCGACCCCGGGCTGCGGGGCGAGCCGGCATCCGGTGCTCGTCAGCTGGCTGCCGTCGGCAGAGGTGACTGCGGCGCCCCTGGCGAACGGGCAGAAGAACGCGTCACGGTCGTTGAAGTCGCCGGTCACGACCACCGGTGTGCCGTCGGCGTGCAGCTTGTTGACCAGGGCGACCTCGCGGCGTACCGCCTCGTCGCGCCAGCGCTGCGCGGGACCGTGGGCATCGGCGGGGTTGTGGAAGTTCGCGAACCACACCAGCTGGCCGGTGGCGACGTGCCGCAGCAGCACGTAGGGCATCGGCACGGGGCGGCCGCCGAAGTAGGGGATGTCCAGGGTGTGGGTCTCGACGGGCTGCCAGGTGCTGGTGCGCCAGGCGAGGGAGTTGACGCCGGCGCGGCTGCCGAGCCCGGGCCATGCACGCCAGCCGGTGGCGACCCGGTTGAACACCTGGATCTGCGGCGGCTGGAACTCCTGGAGGCCGGCGACCGTGATGTCGGCGTCGTCGAGGAGCTGCACCGCCCACGGGGTGCGGGTGGCGCCGGTGGCGAAGCGGGGCCGCTGGCTGCGCGGGCCGGTGTGCGAGGCGCCGAGGGTGTTGAACGAGGCGACCCGGAACGTCGCCGCCGATCGGTCCGGAGCTGCCTTGCGCGCCGGCGCGCTCTTCCGCGGCGCCGGCGCCTTCGCGGCGGCCTGGCTCACCGCCGCCGCGGGGCTCACGCTGCTCGGGCTGCTCGCCGCGCTCGGGCCGCTCCGGATGCTCGGGGTGCTGGTGGCAGTGGCCGAGCGGGCGGCCGGCCGGGGTGCCGTGCTCAGGGTCGGCCCGGAGCTCTTCGGCTGCGCCGGCGGCACCGCCGACGGGGAGGTCGCAGCGCGGTCGTGCGGCTGGACAGCTGCCGGGGTGTCATGGAGCGCCTGTCCAGCCTGTCCCCCCGCGGACTCGAGGGCGGCGTTCAGGCCAGGGGCCGGCAGCCCGAGTGCGACGCCGGCGACGGCGACCGCTGCGGCGGTCGGGACGACCAGGACCAGGGCCCGGAGCCGGCCACGCGACCTGGCTCGGCGGTGGGTGTGCGATCGAGGGGTCTTGTCGGTCACGCCCCGGGACGGTACGGGAATCCGGCTGTCGACCGACCGTCTCTTCTACCAAGTTGGGGAGCCGACGGCTGCTGCCGTGATGCACCTCTCTCACCAGCACGCGCGTGAACACGCCCGCCCGCGCGGCGTCGCGCGGTCAGTCCTCGCTCGGCGCGCCGACCGACCGCCAGTAGTCGTTGAGCGCGGCGTTCGTCTTCACGAACCACACGATCAGGCCGACGAAGAAGAACCAGCCCAGCAGCAGCGCCCACAGGCCGGTCACGGCACTGACGGGCCGGGCCTCCCCACGACGCTCGTAGAGGCCGCCGACCTCGTGCGAGCTGAAGAACGGCATCACGACGCCGACGAAGATCGCGAGGACGAGTGCCACCGGTCCGCCGATGCCGGTGCCGGTGTGCTGCTTCATCTCCTCGTGGGTCTTGTAGTACCAGTACCAGGTGTAGAAGCCGAGCGTGACGACGGTGAGCAGGATGCAGGTCCCGGTCTCCCGCACCTCACCGACGGGCGCGGCCACCGTCGGCGGACCCCCCGCGGCGTACGGCGCCGGCGTGGTGTCGCCGCTGTCGGGGCCGGGGGTGGGCTCGGAGCCACCCTCCGCGAACTTGTCGGGCTGCGGCTCGTTGACGTCGGACATGGTCTTTCCTCGTCTGGTTGGCGGCGACTGCGACGCTGGCACAGCGTCGGGGTCGCGCGAGCCCCCGACGCGATCTATCCCCGATCGTCGGGACGGTCACTTCCTCGTCCTGTGGCTGGGCGTGCGCTCGGCGGCGTCGGAGGCGACCGGACAGACTGAGGCATACTGTCCCGCGGGTCGGACGGCAGCCGCGTGGAACTACATCGTTGTCAATCCCGATGTCATTCCCGACTGTACTTCCGATCCCCCGCCCCTGTAGCTCAGCTGGATAGAGCAAGAGCCTTCTAATCTCTAGGTCGCAGGTTCGAGTCCTGCCGGGGGCGCCGAGTGCAGCCGAGCCGCCTGGGATCCATGCCGGGGTGAGCACCCCGCCGTGACCGTCTCACCCCTGGTCGGTGGTGGCGGTCTCCACGACGCGGACCCGGTCGGGCTCGAAGCCGTGCTTCATCCCCCACACCACCGCCTGCGAGCGGCGGGTGACCCCGATCTTGCGGTACGCCGTCCGGATGTAGGTCTTCACCGAGTTGATGCTGAGGTAGCTGCGCTCGGCGATCTCCTGGTTGCTCAGGCCCTGGGTGATCAGCGCCAGCACCTCGGCCTCGCGCTCGGTCAGGCCGAACTCGCGCCCAGGCCACACCCCGGCACCGCGGTCGACCGGCTCCTGCTCAGCGGGTACGACGACCTTCCCGGCCTGCACCTGCTCGAGCGCCTCGACGATCTCCTCGGCCCCGACCCCCTTGGAGAGGTAGCCGGCCGCGCCGTGCTCGATCGCCCGCTCGACCAGGTCGGGCTGGAGGTTCCAGCTGAAGATCACGACCCTGGCGCCGCTGTCCCGGACCAGGTCCTCCAGGTCGACCCCGTCGCCCTGCACCTGCCCGAAGGTGTCGTAGAGGATCACGTCGACCTGGCTCATCACCGGCAGCCCGGAGTCGAGCTCCACCACGGTGACGCGTTCCTGGTGCGGAGCCAGCATGGCGGCGACGCCGGCGACGACGATCTCGTAGTCGTTCACGATCGCCAGCCGGATCGGGGTGCTGTGGTCGGGGGCCATGACGTCACAGTATTTCACCCGGGCGGAGGAGGCGACGTGTTGGCCCGATCTCCTACGGTGTCATGCCACCCGGAGCGGGCGGGCGACCCGACAGTGAGGACCTCCGTGCCCGACGAACAGACCTGGCCCGTGACGCTGCGGCGGGAGTCGGGCCTCGTCACCGCGTCCCTGGCCCTCGTGGCCGAGGCGGCACGCGACGCGGCCTCCGACCTCCCCCACGCCGGGATCGAGCTCGCGCGCAGCTGGGGGAACCAGCTGCCGCTGCCGGGCCGGGGATCCACCACCGAGCTGTGGGAGGCCCTGGCCACGGTCGCCGCGAGCGACCTCTCCGTGGCGCGGGCCATGGAGCCGCACGTCGACGCCCGCGCGATCCTCGCCGAGTCCGGGGCCCCGTCCCCGCCCGAGGACACCTGCTGGGGCGTCTTCGCCGCCGAGGGGCCGGGTGTCCGGCTCGAGGCGGGCCGGTCCGGTGACGCCTGGCTGCTCGACGGCACCAAGCCCTGGTGCTCGCTCGGCGGCGACCTCAGCCACGCCCTGGTGACGGCGTGGGTCGACGACAGCGCCCGCGGGCTCTTCGCGGTCGACCTCGGGCACGACGGCGTACACCCCCTCGAGGACGTGTGGCACGCGCGCGGGCTGCGCGACATCCGCTCGGGGCCGGTCCGCTTCGACTCCGTGCCGGCGCGGCCCGTCGGCGAGCCCGGCTGGTACCTGCGCCGCGACGGCTTCGCGTGGGGCGGCATGGGCGTGGCCGCGGTCTGGTACGGCGGCGCGGTGGGCGTCGCCCGTCGCCTGCTGCGACAGCGGGGCGACCGGACTCCCGACCAGGTGGCGCACCTGCACGTGGGCACCGTGGACACCGCGCTCATCGGCGCCCGGGCGGTGCTCGCCGACGCCGCCCGCCGCATCGACGACGGCGACGCCGCCGGCGACCGGGGCGCCCTGCTCGCGCTGCGCGTGCGACAGGTCGTGGCCGACGCGGTGGAGCGCGTGCTCACCGCGGCCGACCACGCGCTGGGTCCGGGCCCGCTCGCGCTCGAGCCCGAGCACGCCGCGCGGGTCGCCGACCTGCGCCTCTACGTCCGGCAGCACCACGCCGAGCGGGACAGCGCCGCGCTCGGTGAGCGGGTGCTCGCCGGCGTCGCCACGGACGGGCCGCCCTGGTGACCGCCGCGTTCACCCATGACGGCGCCGGGACCGACGCCGAGTCCTGGCGCCGGCACCCGCGCTGGGGAGCCGTGCCGGAGCTCACCCTCGTCAACGGCGAGGTCCCGTGCTCGCGGCTGGTGGTCGTCGCCGCGCACCCCGACGACGAGAGCCTCGGCGCCGGCGGCCTGATCGCCACGGCCGCGGCCTCCGGCCTCGCGGTGTACGTCGTGCTCCTCACCGCCGGCGAGGCGTCCCACCCCGACTCCCCCACCCTGCCCCGGCACGCGCTGGCGACCCGGCGGCTCGCCGAGGCCGAACGCGCCCTCGGGATCCTGGCCCCCGAGGCGCCGCTGGTCTTCCTGGGCGCCGGCGACGGAGGCGTGGCCGACGTCGAGGCCGAGGTGACCACGAGCCTGGTCGACCTGATCGGCGACGGCCGGAGCACGCTGCTGGCCGCCCCGTGGCGCCACGACGGCCACCCCGACCACGAGGCCGCGGGCCGGGCGGCCGCCGCGGCGGCGCTGCGGACCGGCGCCCGGCTGGCGGAGTACCCCGTCTGGATGTGGCACAAGGACCAGCCCGACGACGCCCCGTGGCCGCAGATGCGCCGGGTGGACCTGTCGCCGCAGGTGACCCAGCGCAAGTGGCTGGCCATCCACGCGCACGCCACCCAGGTGCAGCCGCTGTCGTCCCTCCCCGAGGACGGCGTGCTGCTCCCCGGCCGGGTCCTGGCCCACTTCAACGCCCCGGTCGAGCACTTCGTCACCGAGGCGGCCCCCGCCGACGACGCCCTGGACGAGCTCCACCGCCGCGAGGCGGACCCGTGGGGCGTCGACGTGCGCTGGTACGAGGAGCGCAAGCGCCACCTCACCCTGGCCGCGCTGCCGAGGCCAAGGTTCCGGCGGGCGCTGGAGATCGGCTGCTCGCGCGGCGCCCTGGCCGAGCAGCTCGCCACCCGCTGCGACGAGCTGGTCGCGGTGGACCGGAGCCCGGCCGCGGTGGCGGAGGCACGGGCCCGCCTGGCCGACACCCCCGGCGCCCGGGTCGAGGAGTGCGACGTGCCGGGCGAGTGGCCCTCGGGCCGCTTCGACCTGGTGGTCGTCTCGGAGACCGGCTACTTCCTCAGCCCGGGCAGCCTGGACCGGCTGATCACCCGGATCAGCCGGTCGCTGGAGCCCGGAGGCACCGTGCTGCTGTGCCACTGGCGGCACCGGGTCGAGGGCTGGGTGCTCGACGGCCCCGACGTGCACGAACGCTTCCGCGACAGCTCGCTGCCCCCGGAGATGGCGCACTACCAGGACCGCGACGTGGAGATCTCGGTGCTCTGCCCCGCGGCCCAGTGGCCCGAGCCCTCGGCGTGACGGCGGCGGCCCCGGCGTACCGGCTCGTCCACGTGGTGGTGCCCGCCCACGACGAGCAGGACCTGCTGCCGGCGTGCCTGGAGTCCGTACGCCGGGCCGGGGACGCGCTGCGGCGGGCCCGGCCGCAGCTGCGCACCCGGGTGACCGTGGTGGCCGACCACTGCTCCGACGACACCGCCGGGGTCGCTGCCCGGGCCGGTGCAGACGTCGTCGAGGTCGTCGCCGACTGCGTCGGCTTCGCCCGGCGCGCGGGCGTGCACCGGGTCACCGAGCTCAGCGCCGGCGTCCACCAGCGACGGGTGTGGCTGGCGAACACCGACGCGGACACGGTCGTGCCGGAGCACTGGCTGACCCGGCAGCTGGACCTGGCCGCCGAGGGCTTCGCGATGGTCGTCGGGTCGGTGCGCCCCGACCGCCGCGGCCTCGAGCCCCGCCTGTGGCGGGCCTGGCACGACCGCCACCGCCTGCGCGAGGGCCACCCCCACGTGCACGGGGCCAACCTCGGCCTCTCGCTCGACGCGTGCCTCCGGGTGGGCGGCTTCCCCGCCGTGCCGCTGCACGAGGACGCGCTCCTCGTCGAGGCGGTCCGGTGCGCGGGCTTCCCCTGGCTCGCCACGACCACCACCGCGGTCACGACGTCCGCCCGGCGTCGCGGTCGGCTCTCGGGCGGCTTCGCGGACTACCTCGACGGGCTCGACGACCTGGCGTGACGAGGGCAACACCGGCGCAAATGATTGAACCCGCTGCACCGGTGGGTAGAACAGGGTCGGCCGCGCCAAGTATGAGTTGGCGCGGCCAATGCCATTTCCGGCCCCGGCTCAGTCCGCGACGTACTCGTCGATCTCCGCGAGGATCCGCGCCTGCACGTCGTCGGCGGCGTACGACGCCCGCACCGCCGCGCGCGCCAGCTCGGCGAGCCCGGCCTCGTCGAGGTCGAGCAGGTCCGCCGCGATCTCGTACTCCCGGTTCAGGTCGGTGCCGAACATCGGCGGGTCGTCGGAGTTGATCGTGATCGTCACGCCGGCGTCCCGGAAGGCCCGGATCGGGTGCTCGTCGAGCGTCTCCACCGCGCGGGTGGCGATGTTGGACGACGGGCACACCTCGAGCGGGATGCCGCGCTCGGCGAGGTGGGCCAGCAGCTCCGGGTCCTGCGCCGAGGAGGTGCCGTGGCCGATGCGTTCGGCGCCGAGCAGGTTCAGGGCGTCCCACACCGTCTGCGGGCCGGTGGTCTCCCCCGCGTGCGGGAGGCTGCGCAGCCCCGCCGCCCGGGCGGCCTCGAAGTGCGGCTGGAACTGCGGGCGCGGGACGCCGATCTCCGGGCCGCCGAGCCCGAAGCCGATCAGCCCGTCGGTCGGGTGCTGCAGCGCGTACTCGAGGGTCTTGTCCGCGGCGGGCAGCCCGGCCTCGCCGGGGATGTCGTAGATCCACCGCAGCACCAGCCCGAAGTCCCGCTCGGCCGCCAGGCGGGCGTCCTCGATGGCCTCGCTGTAGGCCTCGATCGGCATGCCCTTGCCGTCCTCGTGGGGCCGGACGGAGGTGTACGGCGTGCAGGTCAGCTCGGCGTACCGGAGGTTCTGACCGGTGGCCATCTCGCGGGCCACCTCGTAGGTGAGGTAGCGGATGTCCTCGGGGGTGCGGATCAGGTCGACCACCGCGAGGTAGACCTCGACGAAGTGGGCGAAGTCGCGGAACTCGTAGAAGCGCTTCAGCTCCTCGAGGTCGCTGGGCACGCTGCCGGGGTGCCGGGCGGCCAGCTCGCTGACGATCCGGGCCGACGCGGAGCCGACGTGGTGGACGTGGAGCTCGGCCTTGGGCAGGCCGGCGACGAACGCGGAAAGGGGGTGCTGGGTGCTCACCCGGCCGATGATGTCAGCGCACGAGCAGGAAGTACGAACCGACGGCGGCGGGCAGCAGCCCGAGCAGCAGCCACGGCGACAGCACGGGCTTCTCGTTGATGATCCGGACACCGGCCATCGCCATCAGCCCGACCACGCCGGCGATGGTCAGCAGCCCGGGCTCGGCACCCGCCCTCTCGACGGTCCCGGCCAGCACCGACAGCCCGCCCGCGAAGATCGTCGCCACCGTGAGCAGCAGCGCGGACATCACCCAGCGCTGGACCCGTTCGACCTGCATGGCGCGAGCCTAGGCCGTGCCCGTGCCCGCGCCTGACTACTGCAGCTGGGCGAGGAGGTTGTTCGCGAGGTCGTCGACGGTGCGGCCGTCCTGGAAGACCTTCCCGTCGAGCAGGATCGTCGGGGTGCCGCGTACGCCGGCGTCGCTCGCCGCCGCGCTGGCGTCCTCGACCCAGGCCTTGCCCGTCCCCTGCTCGATGTCGTCGCTGACCTTCCCCTCCTGGGCGCCCGCCTCCACGGCCTTGTCCACCAGCCAGCTGCTGTCCGGGTAGGGGCCGGACTCCTCGGGCTGGTTCTCGTAGAGGAGGTCGTGGAACTTCTTCGCGACGTCGGGACCGGAGGCGTCGAGGACGACCTTGAAGGCCGCCGCCGCGTTCACCGAGTAGTCGGTCTGCAACAGGTTGAACGGGCGGTACTCGACGTAGACCTTGCCCTCGTCGGCGAGGGTGGCGAGCTCGCTGTGGGTCGCCTGCTCCAGCTCGCCGCAGTAGGGGCAGAGGAAGTCCTCGTAGATCACCACCGTGTGCGGCGCGTTCTTGTCGCCGATGGCCACGCCGAAGTCGCCGCTGCCCGCCGCGGGTGCGGCCACGTCGGTGCTGGTGTCCCGGGCCCGGTTGATGAGGAACCCTCCGACCACGATGGCGAGGATGACCAGGACGACGCCGCCGATCATCAGCGTCGCCCGGCGCCTCTCCTGGCGCCGCTGCACCTCCATCGCCGCAGCGGCGCGCTCGGCGCGGGTCTCTCGGGCCGACTGCTTCGACATGCCTCAGCGTCCTTCGGGTGCAGGGGTGGTGGTGGCTCGGAAGATCAGGTTGTCCAGGGCGAGCCGGGTGTGCCCGACCCAGACCAGGTAGAGGGAGAGGAGCAGCAGCCCGACGTCACGCGCGATCTCCCACGGGTACTGGGAGGCCGCGTCGGGGTCGAAGCCGCCCCCGCCGAAGCACCCACAGTCGATCGTGATCCCGCGCGCCCAGACCGAGATGATCCCGACGATGAACGCGAGGTAGAGCACGCTGGAGACGACGGCGGCGCCGCGGGTCAGCAGGCCGAGGACCAGCGTCACGCCCACGACGATCTCGACGATCGGCAGCAGCTGCCCCACCGTGGGCACGATCGCCGACGGCAGCAGCTGGTAGGCCCGGACGGCCTGCACGCTGGTGGCCGGGTCGGGCAGCTTGATGGCGCCGGCGACGATCCACACGACACCGGTGACCAGGCGGGCGACGAGGCCGAACCACTCCTTCACGTCACCGACCCTAGACAAGAGGACTTAATCGCGGCTGAGAGTGGCCGGGCGTGGCGCAGTAGGGTGCCCTCGTGAACGAAAGACTCGTCTGGATCGACTGCGAGATGACCGGCCTCGACCTGAAGGCGGACGCGCTGATCGAGGTTGCCGCGCTGGTCACCGACTTCGAGCTGAACGTGCTCGGGCACGGCATCGACCTTGTCATCAAGCCCCCCGCCGAGGCGCTCGAGCAGATGAACGACTTCGTCCGCTCCATGCACGAGTCCTCCGGGCTCCTCGAAGAGCTGGACCACGGCATCACCATGGCCGAGGCCGAGGAGCGGGTGCTGGCGTACATCCAGGAGCACTGCCCCGACAACAGCCGGCCGCCGCTGGCCGGCAACACGGTGGCGACCGACCGGGCGTTCCTGGCGCGGGACATGCCCCAGCTCGAGGCGTTCCTGCACTACCGGATCGTCGACGTCTCCTCGATCAAGGAGCTCGCGAGGCGCTGGTTCCCCCGCGCCTACTTCCAGGCGCCGGCCAAGCGCGGCAACCACCGGGCCCTGGCCGACATCCAGGAGAGCATCGAGGAGCTGCGCTACTACCGGGAGGCGGTCTTCGTGCCCTCCCCCGGACCCGAGACCGTCGCGGCCCGTGAGATCGCGGGCCGGCACGGCGGTTCGCTGACCGGCCTGACCGGCGCGGAGCCCGATTCCGGGAAAACCCGGCAGGACTAGTACACTCATCCCCGGTCCCGGCACTGCCGGGATCTGCCTTGGTGGGTATAGCTCAGCTGGTAGAGCGCCGCGTTGTGGTCGCGGATGTCGCGGGTTCAAGTCCCGTTACTCACCCCACGTGAAGAACAGGCCCCTCCGGTCACCCGGAGGGGCCTGTTCTCGTCTGCGGACATGAGTCAGGCCGGGATGTGGCCGAAGACGCCCTTCTGGAAGTCCTCGTAGGCCTGCAGCACCTCGGCCTTGGTGTTCATCACGAACGGGCCGGCCCAGGCCAGCGGCTCGCGGATCGGCTTGCCGCCGACCACGATCACGTCGAGCCGCGGCGACCGGCTCTCCTGGCTGCCGTCCGCGGTCACGGTCAGGTAGTCCCCCGCCCCGAAGACCGCGGCCTGGCCGGTGTGCACCGGCGTGCCGTCGCCGACCGTCCCGTGACCGTTGAGCACGTAGACCAGCGCGTTGAAGTCGACGTCCCACGGCAGCTCCAGCCGGGCACCCGGCTCGAGGGTCGCGTGCACCAGCGACATGGGCGTGTACGTCGATCCCGGCCCGGCGTGGCCGTCCACGGAGCCGGCGATGACCCGCACCAGCGACCCCGCGTCGTACGACGTGAGCAGCGCGACCTCGCCGGAGCGCAGGTCCTGGTACTTCGGGTTGTTCATCTTGGCGTCGCGGGGCAGGTTCACCCAGAGCTGGATCCCGTGGAACAGGCCGCCCTTCTGCACCAGCCACTCCGGCGGCGCCTCGATGTGGAGCAGGCCGGAGCCCGCCGTCATCCACTGGGTGTCGCCGTTCGTGATGGTGCCGCCGCCACCGTGGCTGTCCTGGTGGTCGAAGACGCCGTCGATGATGTAGGTGACGGTCTCGAAGCCGCGGTGCGGGTGCCAGGGCGTGCCCTTGGGCTCGCCGGGGGCGTACTCCACCTCGCCCATCTGGTCCATCATCACGAACGGGTCGAGGTGCGCGAGGTCGAGGCCGGCGAACGCGCGCCGCACCGGGAACCCCTCGCCCTCGAAGCCCTGGGGTGCGGTGCTGACCTGCCAGACGGGCCGCGGCTGGTCGCCCAGCCCGGGGCGTCGGACCCGGTCCAGCACGGTCAGGTCGGGAACGGTGATCGCGGGCATCGGGGAGCCTCCTCGGGGCGCTACTGGCGGGCACCTCTCTCAACGGTAGTTGAAGATTGGATATTCCGTCAGGGGGGTCAGACCACGATCGGGAGCCACACCCGGAAGGTCGTGCCGTCACCCTCGCCGGACTCCAGCTGAATCCTGCCGCCGTGCTTCTCGACCACCGCCCGGGCGATCGAGAGGCCCAGGCCGCTGCCGGGGATCGCCTGCTTCTGCGCGACCGAGGAGCGGAAGAACCGGCTGAAGATCCGGCCCCGCTCCTCCTCCGGGATGCCGATGCCGCTGTCCCGGACCTCGATCGTCGCGCCGTCGCCACAGGTGGAGAGGCGCACCTCGACCCGCCCGCCGTCGGGGGTGAACTTGACCGCGTTGCTGACCAGGTTCACGACCACCCGCTCGATCATGTCCCGGTCGCCGAGGAACGGCACCGGCTCGTCGGGCAGGTCCAGGCACACCTGCAGGTCGCGGGCCTCCCAGGCGGGCGACACCACGTCGTACCCCGCCCTGACCAGCGTGCGCAGGTCGAGCGCGCGGTCGGCCAGCACCAGGCCGTCGTCCTCGACCCGGGACAGCGTGAGCAGGTCGTCGATGAGCAGCAGCAGTCGAGAGCTGTTGGCGCTGACCCGGCGTACGGCGTCCGCCTGCGCGGCGTTGAGCCCGCCGAAGGTCCCCTCCTCGAGCATCTCGAGGTAGCCGACGATGCTGGTGATGGGCGTCCGCAGCTCGTGGCTGACGCTGCCCACGAAGGTGTCCTTGACCCGGTCCACCTCGCGCAGCCGCTCGACCGCGGTGCGTTCGACCTCCAGCGCCTCGACCAGCGCCGCCTGGGCCTCGACGCGCTCGGTGACGTCCTCGGAGGTGCTCACGTAGCCGGTGACGTGACCCCGGTCGTCCACGAGCTGGCTCAGCGTCATCGAGTGGCTGCGCTCGGTGCCGTCCTTGCGGGTGAACCGCATGTCGCTGCCCGCGTGCTCGGGCGAGGCCATCGCCCGGGCGACCTCGGCGAAGTCGTTGCGGACGCCGAGCTCGAGTGCCTTCTCCGCGATCGCGTGCTCGCTGTGGAGCATCCGCGTGGACCGGCCCCTCACCTCGTCGGGCGTGTACCCGAGCAGGCGCTGCGCCCCGGGGTTGAACAGCGTCATCCGGCCGGCCTCGTCGGTCCCGATGATCGCCACCCCGGTGGCGCCGTTGACGATGTTCTGGACCTTGTCCCGCTCGGCGGCGGCCTCCCGGGCGTTGGCGAGCTGCTCCCCCACGATGAGCATCATCGGGACCACCACGAGGGCGCAGTCGATCCCGAACACCGCCAGCAGGATCGGGCGTGCGTCGACGGGCAACCCGTACGTCTGGGGCACGTCGGCGAAGGGGCCGAAGCCGTAGGTCGTCAGCTGGATGGCGATCCCGAAGACCGCCACCGTCTGGGCCAGCGCCTCGTAGGGACTCGCCCGCAGCCCGCCCCAGGCCAGCAGCGGGATCACCATGAACACCAGGCTGGGGAAGTCGTGGGGCAGGAAGACCAACGGCGTGACCGTGGCGATGAGGGCCCACTGCGCGACCCGCTCGGCCGGCAACGCGGTCGGCTCGTGGCCGCGCAGCCGCAGGAAGAACGGCAGCACGATGAGCAGCGAGCACAGCTGGGCGGTGGCCACGGTCAGCGCCGTGACCCCGGGGTTGCCGAAGTCGAGCAGGAGCGCGGTGAGGAAGCCGGCCGCGGCGACGACGACGGCACCCAGGCCGGTCGCCCCGAAGAACCTGGTCAGCTGCGCATTGGTCATCAGCGCCGGTCGCCCGGCGCGGCCGGCGGAGAGGATCCACCAGACGACCCAGACCTCGAGGCCGATCCCGACCGCGAGACCGGCAGCGACCCCGGGCGGGCGACCTCCCGCCCAGATGGTGAGCAGGGCGATCCCGCCCACCGCGGCGGCGAGCAGCGGCGCCTGCCGACGGGGCGCGACCAGCAGCGCCGCGACGGCCACCCCGACCGGCCAGATGCCGATCCCGTGGCCGCCGTCGGGGGCGGCGATCACGGCGCCGAGCCCGAAGCCGGCAGTGACGAGCAGCAGCACGGCGACGGCGGCGCCGCCCCAGGACTTCGTCACCGCTCGATCCAACAGGATCCGGGCGGCCCGCGGGGGGAGCAACGCCGGTCCGACGAGTTGCCCCGAGGGTCGTCGGGGCGGCTAGGTTGGCTCGGTGACTTCGGCGAAGAATCAGTACGACGTGGTGGTCGTCGGCGGCGGGCACAACGGCCTCGTCTCCGCGACCTACCTCGCCCGCGCGGGACTCTCGGTGCTGGTCCTCGAGCGCCTCGACCACACCGGTGGCGCAGCCGTCTCGGCCGAGGCGTTCCCGGGTCGGTCCGCCCGCCTGTCGCGCTACTCCTACCTGGTCTCGCTGATGCCGGCCGAGCTCATCGAGGAGCTCGACCTCGACATCCGGCTCGCGTCGCGGACGACGGCGTCGTACACACCGGTGGTCCGCGACGGCAAGCCGAAGGGGCTGCTGGTGGAGCGGCCCGAGGGCGAGGCCACCCGCCGCTCGTTCGCCGAGCTGACCGGCGGCGACGCGGAGTACGAGGCCTGGCGGGAGTTCTACGCCGACGTCGCCGACCTGGCGCACGTCGTGGCGCCCACGCTGCTGTCCCCGCTGCCGACCGAGCGCACGATCCGCGACCAGGTCGACCCGGGCATCTGGCGCGACCTGGTCACCCAGCCGCTCGGCGCGGCGATCGAGCGGCGGTTCAGCGACGACACCGTCCGCGGCGTGGTGGCCACGGACGGGCTGATCGGCACCTTCGCCTCGATGCACGACCCCTCCCTCGCGCAGAACCGTGCCTTCCTCTACCACCTCATCGGCAACGGGACGGGCGAGTGGCGGGTCCCGATCGGCGGCATGGGCGCGGTCACGGACGCGCTCGCCCGGGCCGCGGCGAAGGCCGGCGCGGAGATCATCACCTCGGCCGGCGTGAGCGCGGTCCGGGACACCGGCGACGGGGCGGAGGTGACCTGGCACGACGGCGGCCGGTCCCACACCGTCACCGGACGGCACGTGCTCGCGAACGTCGCGCCGTGGGTGCTGCGGATCCTGCTCGGCGACGGCGAGGACCCCGACGGCAAGCCCGAGGGCTCCCAGCTGAAGATCAACGTGCTGCTCGACCGCCTGCCGCAGCTGAAGTCGGGCGTCGACCCGGCCGTCGCGTTCGCGGGCACCCTCCACCTCGCGGAGGACTACAGCCAGCTCGAGGCGGCGTACGCCGACGCGGCCGCCGGGCGGGTGCCCACCCGACTGCCCGGCGAGGTCTACTGCCACTCGCTGACCGACCCGTCGATCCTGGGTGACTCTCCCGAGGGCACCCACACCCTGACCTACTTCGGCCTGCACACCCCGGCCGCGCTCTTCGCCCAGGACCCCGCGGCCACGACGGCGCAGGCGGTGGCCGCTGCGCTCGCGTCGATCGACGAGCACCTCGTGGAGCCGATCGAGACCTGCATCGCCCGGGACTCGGACGGGAACCCCTGCATCGAGGCCAAGATCCCGCAGGACGTCGAGAAGGACCTGGCGATGCCCGGCGGGCACATCTACCACGGCGACCTGGACTGGCCGTGGGCCTCCAACCGGGCCCGCATGGACACGCCGGCACAGCAGTGGGGCGTCCAGACCGAGGCTCCCTCGGTGCTGCTCTGCGGCTCGGGGTCGCGTCGCGGCGGCGCGGTCTCCGGCATCGGCGGCCACAACGCAGCGCAGGCGGTCCTCGCCGCTCGCTGACCACGCCCGATTTTTCTCCGGAGCCCCGCCGCTGCTAGAGTTCCACTCGCTTCACCGCACGCGGCATTAGCTCAATTGGCAGAGCAGCTGACTCTTAATCAGCGGGTTCGGGGTTCGAGTCCCTGATGCCGTACAACGACGAAGGCCAGGACGCATCACGTGTCCTGGCCTTCGTCGTTCTCTTTTCTAGCCAGCAGGTTGGTGGATGCCCCAACCCGGAGCGCTGTCCCACTTCTCGCTCTTGGTCAGGTTCACCTGGCGCACGACCCTGGCAGTTCAGCTTCCACGGTGTGATCCGATGAGCATCCTGTGGCGAGCCGATCGGCTGGACGAACACAGCACTGTGCTCCTCCGGGCGGTAGCGAGTGCGCACGAAAGCGAGCATCCTGCCGTTGGGCGAGAACGTCGGGTCAGAGGTGTCAGTGGCCGGCTGTCCCTTGTGGCGCTTCGGAGTACTGCTGACCTGGTGAGAATGGCTCCCGTCCAGCCCGACGACGAAGATCGCCGAGTAGAGCTTCCACACCGGCGGATTCTGCGAGTTGGGCGGGGCGACCGTGCGCGCGTATGCGATGGAATGGCCGTCGGGTGAGAAGTAGGGATCGATGGCGTACACGCACCGCTCCCCCGCGCATGGCACGACGGCGTGCGTGTGACCGGTGTCGGGGTTCACGACCATGACCCGGCTCGTGCTCTCGTCGCTCTTGAAGCGCTCGAAAGTGATCCTCTTTCCATCAGGAGACCACGCCGGAACGTTGTCCCTCCAGCCCCTGGGAGGGTGGGTGATCTGGCGGACGTGGCTTCCGTCGGGGTTCATCACGAAGAGAGCGCCCTTGGTCTGCTCGGCATCGAAGTAGCGGCGAAAGACGATCTGACCGTTCCTGGAGGCCACCGCTCGCGCTCGTTGCTCTTCGTCATTGTCTCCGCCACCGGCGAACACCGGCAGAGCCGTGGCGACCGTCAACAGGGCCATGGCCGTCGCTGCCGTGAACAGCGTGGACAGTGAGGTCGTTCGCTTCATTGTCTGTCCGTCCTCCACGTGTTCGGAGGTGAGTGCTGCTTGAAGAGTGGGTGTGTCAGGTAGGAGGGGAGACCGACGGTATCCGGAACGGGGTCCACCACTCATGCCCAAGATCGGGTCTTCGCTGTCCGTCCGCCGGGTCTCGCTGCGCCCTCGGCCGAGCTCACTGACCCGGTCGGGCCAGGTCAGGGTCACTCCCGCATGGCACATTTTGGGGAAGTGGGCCCGATGATCGCCCGATCTGCGCGTAGCGTGCCTCCCCGTGCGCCCACGCCAGGGCGGTGAGGATCACCGCGTCGGGAGCACGCCGAGGCGTCCACGAGACGAACCCCCACGCGCACCGTGCGGGGTGACGACCAGAGGAGAGAAACCCTTGCGAACACGAATCCTGATCCTGCTGGCCGCGCTGGTGGGGCTGCTCGCGCCGGTGGGCGCGGTGGCGCCCGCCGAGGCGTGACGGACACGGCAGAGCCGGACTCAGCTCGTTCAATCGATCAGGAGCACCTCGGGACAAGACCGAGCGTCGGCATCTACAACGCGGCGTACGACCTCTGGCTCAACGGGGTCGCGGACGGGAACTCCACCGAGGTCATGATCTGGACCGACAACCACAAGCAGGTGCCTGCGGGGTCCGTGGTCGCGAAGGGCCTGTCGTTCAGCGGCCACACCTGGAAGGTGTACGCGACGAAAGGGCAACGACTACATCGCCTTCAAGCCGTCCGGGCGCATCACCCAGGACACGTTGAACCTCAAGAAGATGCTCACGTGGCTGGTCTCGAAGGGCAGGGTGCCGGCCGGGTCGACGCTGGGGCAGATCTGCTTCGGCTTCGAGATCGTGTCCACCGGCGGCGAGGCCGCCACCTTCAAGGTCAACGACTTCTCCGTCAGCTCGAGCCGGCGGTGACCTGCTCGGGTCCGCCCTCACCGGGGCGGACCCGAGACCGCACCACCTCCGACCGCACTCACGCCTACGATGGCCAGGGAGGGTCCGTCATGGGCGCGGGTACGGGGAGATCCGGGGGTTCGAGCGGTGCACGAGACTCCTGAGCGAGGACCCGCGGTCGGGCCCCAGGTCATCTTCGGCTTCGACGTGACCGGCCGCTGCACCCTGTCGACCGGCATCGGACTCGACCTGCTGCAGGTGAAGCCGGGCGAGCTCGTCGGGCAGAACCTCTTCACCGTCTACGGAGACGACGAGACGTCGGTCGCGGCGCTGAGCCGGGTCCTGGCCGGGGAGACCTTCACGGTGGAGCGCGAGTTCCACGGCCGCCTCCTGGCGATCTACTACGAGCCGGTGCGCAACGCCCACGACGTGGTCATCGGCGCGATCGGGGTGACCACCGACGTCACGGACCAACGGCGGTTGGAGAGAGAGACCCGCGCGGCGAGGCAGCGAGCAACCCTGCTGGCCGACCTCTCCACCGCGCTCACCCGCGAGATCCTGGACTCCGAGGCGCTCCTGCGCCTCGCCGTCCGGGCGGTCACCGAGCCGGTGGCCGACGCCGCGGTCGTCTGGCTCCGCAGGCCCGGGGGCACGTCGCTCGGACCCCGGGCCCGGTGGCGCCGTGAGGGCGACCTCGTGACGGTTCCGGACGAGGGCGAGCACCCGGAGCCGGACCTCGCCGACCTGCAGACCCTCGTCGTCCCGCAGGTGCTCGAGACGCGCGGCGAGGAGGCGGGCCTTCGGGTCCCCCTGCGTTCCCGCGGGCTGCTGCTCGGCGTGATCGACATGACCCGGGCGACCTCGCAGGGGCCGTTCACCGACCACGACCTCGACCTGGTGACGGACATCGGCGACAGGTGCGCCCTCGCGCTGGACAACGCGCTGCTGCTGGACGCACAACGGGAGGCGCACGAGCAGCTGGTCAAGTTCCAGGCGATGGCGGACGCCTCCGACAACCTCGTCGGGATCACCGACAACGAGGACCGCTTCGTCTACACCAACCCGCGGGTAGGCCAGACCGGCATCGAGATCGCTCCCGAGGACGTCGTGTGGACGGCGGCTGCCACCTACGCGGGCGACTCCTCGGGCAGGGACATCCGCCGCGGTCTGGAATCGACCGGTCGCTGGTCGGGCGACCTGCGCATCTCAGTCCCGGAGCACGAGGTGATCGTCCAGCTCGACGTCTTCCGCCTCTCCCACCCCGGCACCGGCGCGGCCCTGGGAACGGGGTGGATCGCCAAGGACGTCACCGGGCTGCGCGCGACGGAGGAGGCCCTGCGCGCGGCGAACACCGACCTCAAGCAGTTCAAGGCACTCGTGGAGGCGTCCCCCGACTTCATCGCGATCGCCGGCCTCGACGGGGCCGTGAAGTACGTCAACCCGGCGGGGCGCGAGATCGTCGGCCTCGACCCCGACCTCGACGTCACGACCACCACCATCGCCGACTACCTGACCCCCGAGGGGATCAAGGCCTCCGTCGAGGTGGAGCAGCCGGCGGTCATCGCCCACGGCCACTGGGAGGGCGAGTCCACCCTGCGCAACCGCAAGGGCCCGCCGGTACCCGTGGCCATCGCGAGCTTCCTGATGCACGACGCCGAGACCGGCGAGCCGTTCGCCCTCGCCACCGTCCAGCGCGACCTCAGCGAGCGGCTCGCGGCCGAGACCGCGCTGCGCGAGCTGGCGGACCAGCGGCAGGCCCTGCTCACCCGCCTCGTCGACGCCCAGGAGGTGGAACGCACCAGGATCGCCGCCGACGTCCACGACGACCCCGTCCAGGCGCTGGCCGCGGTCGACCTGCGCCTGGGCCTGCTGCAGCGGCGGCTGCGCGAGCGCGCACCCGAGCTGCTGGAGTCGCTGGAGCCGCTCCGTGCCAGCGTCACCGGCGCCACGGAGCGGCTGCGCGCGCTCCTCTTCGACCTCGAGCCACCGGATCTCCAGGACGGTCTCGCCGCGGCACTGCGCAGCGCCGCCGAGGGGATCTTCGAGGGCACCGGGACCCGGTGGACCGTGGACGGCGCGCGCGAGCCCGAGGTCCCGAACGCCATCCGGGCGATCGCCTTCCGGATCACCACGGAGGCGCTGACCAACACGCGCAAGCACGCCGACGCCCAGCACGTGACCGTCACGGTCCGGGACCGGGACGGCGGCCTCGAGGTGTCGATCGCCGACGACGGCGGCGGGCTCGGCCCCGAGCCGGTCCGCTCCACCCCGGGGCACCGGGGTCTCGTCAACATGCAGGACCGGGCCGCCATCGCCGGCGGCTGGTGCGCCCTCAGCACCCCGCTGAGCGGCGGGACGCTGGTCACGGTCTGGCTCCCGGGACCGGACGCCGGCCCGGGATAGTGCGGTTGCACTAGTCGAGTCGGTACCCCCGCACCGAGCATCGTGGGTCCGGTCGAGGGAGGATCTGAGTAACGCCGACCGGCCTGCATCCCCCGTCGGGCCGGTCGGCGGCTCCATCCCCGCGAAGCATGAGCGCACCCGACAGGGGTACCTGATCGGCATGCTGACCCCCAAGGCACGCGGCGCCCTCAGCGAGGCCGTGCTCGAGGCGATGAGGGTGCGCCCCGCCGACATGTCGGCCGCCTGCGCGACTCCGGCGGAGAGCCGGGACGACGAGCAGGTCACGCTGTGGGCGCTCTACGAGCTGCACCACCGGGGCTTCGACGACGTCGACGACGAGCTGGAGTGGGACCCCGACCTGCTGGCCCTGCGGCGCCGCCTGGAGAGGGCGTTCGAGGGACGGCTCCGTGGGCGCTGGTCCCCGCCTGCCGACCTGCCCGGCCCGGACTCCTTCGCGGAGGCCTTCTTCGCCTTCGTGGAGGGCCACGACGGCGCCTCACTCGCGGCGCACGTCCACCGCGACGCCGACACCGAGCAGGTCCTCGACCTGTTCCGGCTGCGGTCGGTCTACCACCTCAAGGAGTCCGACCCCACCGCGTGGGTGGTGCCCCGCCTCGACGTCGCCGCCAAGGCCGCCCTGATGGAGCTGCAGTACGACGAGTACGGCACCGGTGACCCGAACCGGCTGCACGCCCACCTCTTCGCACGCGGCCTCGAGGCGTGCGGGTTGAGTGCCGAGTACGGCGCCTACCTGAACGACGTACCGGTCGAGGTCCTGGAGCAGAACAACGCGATGTCGCTCTTCGGCCTGCACCGGCGCCTGCGCGGGGCCGCGCTCGGTCACCTCGCGGCGTTCGAGGCGACCAGCTCGCTGCCGTCCCGGCGGATGGCGCAGGGCCTCGCCCGGCTCGGGCTCGCCCCGGAGATGGTCGACTACTACGACGAGCACGTCGCCGCCGACGCGGTCCACGAGCAGCTCGCCGTGCGCAGCATCTGCGGCAGCCTGCTGGCCGCCGAGCCGGCCCTGGTCGGCGACGTGTTCTTCGGGGCGTTCAGCTGCCTCGACCTCGAGGACCGGCTCGCCCGACACGTCCTGGCGCAGTGGGCCGCATGAGCGCCGAGACGCCCCCCGGGGACTTCGACCACCCGGACGTGGTGATCTGCCCCGGAGGTCCGCTGCTGCTCCGCGGTGAGCACGTGGTGGCCGACGAACAGGGTCGCACCCACCGCACCACCCGCCCGGTCAGTGCGGTGTGCCGCTGCGGGAAGTCCGCCACCCAGCCGTGGTGCGACGGCACCCACAAGGTGCTGCCGCCCAGGGCCCGGCCCTAGGTCCGGGCCGGTCAGGCCTCCAGGGCCACCAGCACCCCGCGCTCGAACGAGCGCACCTCCCCCACCCGCAGCCGGGTGCGGCTGCGCATCTCGGCGTCCAGGCACTCCACCTGCGCCACGGTGCCGACCTGCAGCACCGCCGTACCGCCCTCGAGCAGGTGCCGGTCGGCGAGCGCCCAGCAGCGGCGGGCCAGGTCGAGGCCGTCGACGCCGCCGTCGATCGCTCGCGCCGGGTCCTCGGGGAACCGACCGGTCTCCTCGCGGGGCACCCACGGCGGGTCCGCGATCACCAGGGCGAAGCGCTCGTCGGGGTCCAGCACGGCGTCCATCGATCCCTCGCGCACCTCGACCAGGCCCCCGAGCCCGGCTCGTTCGGCGTTCGACCTGGTGTAGTCGCAGGCGATCGGGTCCACGTCGACGCAGACCAGCGGCCGGGGCTCCAGGTGGATCGCGAGCAGCCCGATGTGCCCGGCGCCGGCGCACAGCTCGAGGACCGGACCGGAGGGCGCCGCACGCAGCAGCTCGGCCGCCCAGGTCGACTGGGCCGCCGTCCAGCGCCGCGGCTCGAGGACCCGGGCGTCGAACTCGATGAGCAGCTCACCGAAGGTCATCATGCTGCGCGGCACGACCTCGTCGCGGCGCTCGTGCAGGCTGGTCATGCGCGTGCCGTACCCCCGCCCGCCCCGGGCCACACCCACTCCTGCGCACCCGTAGAATTCCTCCGCGACGGTTGCCGTCGGCAACCAATCGAAGGAGTCCCCCACACGTGTCCCCCACCCTGCGCGGGCGTCCCGGCATCACCTTTGCCGTGCTGACGGTCGCGGTCTCGTCGTTCGCCCTCCTGCAGTCCCTGATCGTGCCGGTCCTGGCGCGCATCCAGATCGAGTACGACACCGACCAGACCACGGTGACCTGGGTGCTCACCGCCTACCTGCTGTCCGCCTCGATCTGCACGCCGCTGCTGGGCCGCGTCGGCGACGTGGTCGGCAAGACCCGCATGCTCGTGGTGACGCTCGCGGCCCTGGCCGTCGGATCGCTGGGGGCCGCGCTCGCGCCGTCCATCGGCTGGCTGATCGCCGCGCGGGTCGTCCAGGGTGCCGGCGGCGGCGTACTGCCCCTGGCGTTCGGCATCATCCGCGACGAGTTCAAGGACCGGGTCACCACGGCCCTGAGCGTGATCGCCTCGCTGACCGCGGTCGGCTTCGGTGCCGGCATCGTCATGGCCGGCCCGATCGTGGACTCCCTCGGCTACCACTGGCTGTTCTGGCTGCCCATGATCGCGACCAGCATCGCGGCCACCGCGGCGCTGCTCTTCGTCCCCGAGTCGCCGGTGCGTACGCCGGGCCGGCTGCCGGTGCTGCCCGCCGTGCTGCTCTCGCTGTGGCTGGTGGCCCTGCTCCTGGGCCTCAGCGAGGGCAACGCCTGGGGCTGGTCCTCGCCGCGCATCCTCGGCCTGTTCGCCGCCGCCGTGCTGCTCGCCGTCGCCTGGGTGCGCGTGGAGACCCGGGTGCCGGTGCCGATGATCGACATGACGATGATGCGACGCCGCGGCGTGTGGACGACCAACCTGGTCGCGGCGTTCGTGGGCTTCGGGATGTTCGCGTCCTTCGGCTTCCTGCCGCAGTTCCTGCAGACGCCCACCGTGGCCGGCTACGGCTTCGGTGCCTCCATCAGCGAGTCGGGGCGGCTGCTGCTCCCCTCCGCGGTGGCCAGCTTCCTGGTCGGCTTCGGCACCGCGCGGCTGATCCACGCGTTCGGCGCCCGCGCGGTGATCGTGACCGGCACGCTGATGACCGGCGCCGCCTTCGGCTCCGTGGCGGCCTGGCACGACGCCACCTGGCAGCTCTACGCCGCCACCACCCTGCAGGGGATCGGGTCCGGCCTGGTGTTCTCCAGCCTCGCCGGCGTGGTCATCGCCTCGGTCCCGCGGGAGCAGACCGGGGTGGCCAGCGGCATGAACGCCAACATCCGCACCATCGGCGGCTCGATCGGGTCCGCGGTGATGGCCGGGATCGTGACCGCCCGGATCGGGCCGTCGGGCCTGCCGGTCGAGAGCGGCTACACGATCGGCTTCGCCCTGCTCGGCGTGGCGATGGTGGGAGCGGCGCTCGCCGCCGCCTGGATCCCCGACCTGCACGACCAGCCGACGCACGGCTCCCTCGAGGACGCCGACAACGCCGAGCTGGCCTACGTGCCGGCGGCGCACGCGGCCGACTGAGGCCGGGCGTCCGCGGGGACGTCGTACGTCGGTGTGGCGGTCAGGTCGAGGACGGCCGGAGCCCACAGGTGGCCGGGCCCTCGAGGAGCTCGCCGTCCTTGTCGAACCGGGAGCCGTGCAGCGGGCAGTCCCAGCTGTGCTCGGCGTCGTTCCAGCGCAGCACCCCGCCGAGGTGCGGGCAGACGGCCGGGACCCGTCGTACGACGCCGTCGACGGTGGACACGCCCGTCGGCAGCCCGACGTGGTCGAGGCGCACCTCGCCCCTCCCCTCCGCCGGCGCCCGACCTCCCGGCCGGGTGAGCGGTGCGAGCCAGCCGCGCGTCATCTCCCAGCCGACCTCCGCGTTGAGCAGCGCCGCCTGCGGGGCACCGCGCAGCCAGGCGGCCGACCAGCTGTCGAGCACCGCGGCCCAGTCGGTGTGGCCGCCGAGCAGCCGGCTGCTCAGGGCGAGCGCCGCGGCGACGCCGTTGGTCATCCCCCACTTCGCGTAGCCGCCGGCCACCAGCAGGTCCGAGCGGCCGGGGACGAGCGGGCCGACGAAGGGCAGCGCGTGGCTGGTGACGTAGTCCTGCGCCGACCAGGTGTGGGTCAGCTCGGCCCCGGGGAAGTGCCGGCGCGTCCACGCGACCAGGTCGTCGACCTTGGCCTGCGGGGACGACGACCGGCCGGTGCCGTGGCCGTTGCCGCCGACCAGCAGGAGAGGTCCGTCCGGGCCGGGGGTGTCGCGGAGCGAGCGCGTCGGCGCGTCGGCGGAGAGGTACATCCCCTGCACGGTGGGCTCCGCTCCGCTGAAGGCGAGGCAGTAGGAGCGCTCGGCGCTGGCACGAGCGAAGAAGCCGCCCCGGTCGAGGATCGGCATGTTGGTGGCGACGACCACCGTGTCGGCCGTGGCGGTGCCGGTCCCGGTGTCCACGGTCACCGGGCCGCGCCCCTTCACGTGACGCACCCTCGCCCCTTCGACGAGGGTCCCGCCATGGGACCGGAAGTCCGCCGCGAGGGCCCCGAGCAGCTCCATCGGGTCGAGCTGGCTCTGGTCGGGGAGCATCACCGCTCCCCTGGTCCCGAACGGCAGCTCGGGGGTGTCGACCCAGGCCACCGGCAGTCCGGCGCGCTGCGCGACCGCCAGCTCGTGGCGGGCCGCGCGCTCGCCGCTCGCCGTCGTCGCATAGGTGTACGCCGGCCGCTTCTGCAGGGCGACCCCGTGGTCGGCGCAGTAGCGGTCCACCCACGCCTGCGCCTCGGTGTTGGCACGCACGTACTGCTCGACGGCCGCGTCCGACTGGCGCCGGGCGATCCGGGAGAGCTGGGTGCCCTGGAGCACGCTCACCTTGGCGGTGCTGCCGCCGGTGGTGCCGGCGCCGACCTGCCGCGCCTCGATCACCGCCACCGACCGACCGGCTCGCGCGAGGAGCAGCCCGGTGGTCAGGCCGGTGATCCCGGCACCGATGACCACCACGTCCCAGTGGCCCTCGACCACGCCGGCAGCGGGCGGTCCGGCCGGCAGTCGGTCACGCCACAGCGAGGTCAGCGTCACGCCTGGTCCTCGTCGCGGGCGCCGTGGTGGAGCCGGATCGCACGTCCCTTCTCGATGTCCTTGCGCTGCTTCTTCTCCGCCTTCCGGATCTGGCGGGAGTCGCGCGGCGGGAGCTGGATCGTCTCCTCGGCCGGGATCCCGGCCTGCAGCTCGCGGCCACGCTCGAGCTCGGCGTCCAGCTCGGCGCCGAAGAGCAGCGCGAGGTTGGTGATCCACAGCCAGAGCAGGAACGCGATGACACCGGCCAGCGACCCGTAGGTCTTGTCGTACGACGAGAAGTTGGACACGTAGAGGCCGAACGCCGCCGAGAGCAGCACCCACGCCACGATCGCGACCGCGGCACCGACGCTGATCCAGCGGAAGCGGGGGTGGCGGACGTTGGGCGTGGCCCAGTAGAGGATCGCCACGATCAGGGCCACGATCAGCAGGAGCACCGGCCACTTGGCGACGTTCCAGATCGCCAGGGCCAGCGAGCCGAGGCCGAGGGCGTCGCCGACCGCCGTCGCGACCGGGCCCGAGACCACCAGGCCGACCAGGGTGGTCGCCGCCAGGACGACCAGCACGAGCGTGACGAGGAGCATCACGGGGCGCAGCTTCCAGATCGGGCGGCCCTCACCGATCTCGTACATCCGGTTCATGGCCCGGCCGAACGCACCGACGTACCCGGACGCCGACCACAGCGCACCGGCGAGGCCGAGGAGGAGCGCGACCCCGGCGCCTGCGTTGCTGCTCAGCTCGATCAGCGTCGGCTGGAGGGTGTGGGCCACCGAGCCCGCGCCGACGTCGCTCAGGATCCCCATCAGCGTGTCGATCGAGTGCCGGCCGTCCGTGACCAGTCCGACGAGGGACAGCAGCGCGATGGCGGCGGGGAACATCGCGAGCACCGCGTAGTAGGTCAACGCGGCGGCCAGGTCGGTGCACTCGTCCTTGGAGAACTCGCGCAGCGTCTTGCGGGCGACGTAGAACCACGACCGCTTGGTCAGCTTCAGCGGCGACTCGGGCTCACGGTCCTCGGCCAGGTCCTGCTCGGAGGAGCGGCCGTCGGGCTCGCGCTCCTCGGCCTCGCGGTCGTCGCGGGTGTCCAGGTGTCGGGGGCTGCTCATGACTCACTGGTACCCGGCCAGTCCCCGGCTCACACGCCAGGGAGCGCTCAGGGTGAGCGCAGCGTGAGCCGGCGCAGCCGTGCGTGCCCCAGCGCAGCGCGGGCGGCGTTGCGGCCGGCGGCCCCGTGGACGCCCCCGCCGGGGTGCGCCGAGGCGGACCCGAGGTAGAGGTTGCGCACCGGCGTCTCGGCCCGGCCGAGGCCCGGGACCGGCCGGAAGACCAGCTGCTGGTGCAGCTGGGCGGTGCCCCCGTCGAGCGCCCCGCCGATCAGGTTGGCGTCGCGCGCCTCCAGCTCGCGCGGGCCGAGCACCCGGCGCGCCCGCACCCGGGCACCGAAGCCGGGCGCCAGTCGCTCGATCCGGGCCTGGATCCGGTCGGCGAACCGCTGGCAGTCCGCCTCGTCCCACACGCCGCGCACCGAACCGTCGCCGGCGTCGCCCACGGTCTCCTGGGGGACGTGGGTGTAGGCCCACACCGACTCCGTCCCGGCCGGGGACCGGGTCGGGTCGGTGGTGGTCATCTGCCCGGCGAGCAGGAACGGCTCCGCGGGGATGTGCCGCGAGGCGACCTGGCTCAGCGCGACGCTCATCTGCTCGACCGAGTCGGCCACGTGGAAGGTGCCCGGCGCGTGGGCCGGCTCGCTCGCCCACGGGATCGGGCCGTCGAGGGCCCAGTCGACCTTCACGGTGCCCGGCCCCATCCGGAAGCTGCGCATCGCCCGCATCGTCCGGTCGGGCAGGTCACCCGCGGACACCAGGCCGCCGTACAGCTGGGGCGCGGCGACGTCGGCGACCACGGCGTGGCGGGCCGCGAACGGCTCGCCGTCCCGGGTGCGTACGCCGACCGCGCGGCCGCCGCGCACGACGACCTCGGCGACCTCGGCCCCGCACCGGATGTCCCCGCCGCGCGCCCCGAGACGCCGGGCCAGCGCCCGCGACAGCTCCCCCGCACCACCCTCGGGCACCGGGAACCCGACGGTCTGCCCGAGCATGCTCATCAGGATGGCCATCAGGCCGGAGCCGGGGGCGTCGAGCGGGATGTCGGCATGCCCGGCGTTGCCGGCGAGCAGGAGCCGCGGCGCCTCCCCGCCGAACCTGCTCCGGCCCAGGTCCGCGGCGGGGGTGAGCAGGGTCTTGACGAACTCCAGCCCGCCCACCCGCGGGAGCCGGGCCAGCGCGCCCAGCCCGGCGCGGACCGGCGGGAACGGCGACAGGAACGCGCCGAGGACCTGGTCCCCGATGTGGTCCCACTCCGAGCACAGCCCCAGCCAGCTCTCGCCGTCCCCCGGGTGCAGGTCGTCCAGCAGCCCGGCGGTGACCTCGCGGTCCCGGTGCAGCAGTGCCCAGCGTCCGTCCGGCATCGGGTGGCCGAGCACCGCCGGCGCGTGCCGCCACACCACGCCGTACCGCTCGAGGTCGAGGTCGACCAGGGCCGGCGACGCGGCGGCGAGCGGGTAGAAGGAGCTGAACGTGTCGTGCACGAAGTCGGGGTGCACGTCCCGGGCGCTGCGCACGGCGCCGCCGACCTCGGGCTGGGCCTCGAGGACGAGCACCGACCAGCCGGCGTCGGCGAGGTGGTTGGCGGCCGAGAGCCCGTTGGGCCCGGCCCCGATCACCAGCGCGTCGTACTCAGCGCTCACGGCGCTCGGCGAGGAAGGCCAGCCGGCGCAGGCTCTCCACGTTGCGCCACGCCAGCATGGGCGTGCGCATCGGCTTGGGCACCAGGCGCGCCGGGCCGGACTCGACGTCCTCCTCCATCACCACCTCGGTGCCGCCGTCCACCTCGGTCAGCCGGAGGACGACCCGGGCCTCCCCGGCCGGCCAGGTGCGCGCCCGCACCTCCAGCAGGTGGCCGGGTTCGCAGTCCAGCACCTCGGTGTTGTCGTCGAGCAGCAGCGGCCAGGCACCCACCGAGTGGTGGATCCGGGCGCCGACCTCGGGCCAGTCGGCGTCGACGTCACGCATCCGTGACGCACCCACGACCCACAGCGGGTAGAGCCAGCCGTCGGCCAGCACCGCCCAGACCTTGTCGGGGGTGGTCTTGATGGTCCGCGTGTTGCGACTCATGGCTCGACGGTACCCATCTGCCCGCGCACCGAACGTCGATCGCGGTCGCGACCCCCGACGTAGGCTGGAGACAACCACCTGCCCCCGAGCTCCGCCGGAGCCACTTGGGCAGGTTCGAGAGGCGGACGTCATGACGACGTCGTACGCACCCACCCCCACCGTCACGGAATCTCCCGGTCGAGGCGCCCTGCGCATCGAGCTGGCCGACGAGCCCGGGCACGGCCCGCTGGACGGTGCGTGGTGGCCACGCTCGGACGACCTGCAGCAGGAGGTCGCCGACCTCGTGGACCACTTCCCCCGTGGACGGATCGACCACCTGGTCTACTCGCGCCCCGACTGGGCGACCGTGGCGCCCCGGGTCCGCACGGCCCACGGCAGCATCAAGGTGGGGTCCTTCCCCCGTGATGACACCCACGTGGTGCTGCTCAACCTCGCGTCACGGCGGATCCTGCGGCTGCTCGTGATCCCTGCGGGCACCGACACGGCGAGCGCCCACCTCCTGCTGCACCGGGCCTCGGAGACGGGCAACCGCATGGACGCGGCCGAGCTGCTGCGCACGAGCACCGAGGACCACTCGGCCGAGAACGACGTCTGGAGCGACGACGGAGGGAACTACTGGGGCCCGAACCCGGTCGCGCCGTCGCACCGCTGAGGCCGGCGGTCAGCCGCCCCGGACGACCTCCGTCGTGACGGCGTGCCGGCGGATCTGCTCGGGCGTGAAGGCGAAGTGCACCCACGCCTGCTTCGAGAACAGCCTCGTCTGGTCGCTCGACCACGGTGAGCGGGGATTCTCCGACTGCCCGTAGGTCAGGATCGTCCGGGCGTTGACCCGGCCGCCGGAGAGGAACGCGATCGCCTGGATGTGCGAGGACCCGTAGGTCACCGGCCGGTAGTGGTCGGTGTTGGCCTCGGCCCAGCGCGAGGCGAGCGCGTTGGCGTTCCCGGCCGCGTCACCGGTGCCGCCACCGAGCGGGATCGCCGGCGCGCCCCGGTCCCCCGCCACCTGCAGCGAGCCCCAGGTCGCGTCGAACGGGATCTTCCGGTCCCGTAGGGCCGTGATCGCGTCCGACATGGCCTGGACCAGGAGCGGGTTGGCCGTGTTGAGGTCGCGCGGGGTGTTCAGCGGGTCGCTGGGGTCGAACGGCGTCAGCCAGACGCCCTGGGCGGGCAGCCGCGCGATGAACTCCTCGAAGATCGCGTAGCCGCGTGAGGTCCGGTCGGAGTGGCCGTCCCAGTCGTGGAGCGCCTGGCACGCCTCGGTCTCCCCGGTCTCGTCGCAGAGCGTGTCCAGGTCGCCGTTGGCGCGCATCACCTCGCCGGCCATCACGCGGTTCTCGTGCTCGTGGCCGCGCAGGGTGGCCGGGGACTCCACCTTCCCCTCCGCCAGCCGGTCGAGGACGTAGTGGGAGACCATCCGGGTGCGCATCGTCCGCTCGCACTGCTCGCAGCCGATGATCCCGGCGTACCCCTCGAGCGGCTGCTTCGGGTTGGGCAGCCAGTAGGAGTCGTTGGCGTTCATCACCCAGTCGCGGCGGACCTCGAACGGGAGGTTCTTCGGACCGAAGATGCCGGGGCGCTCGGCGTCGGCGTCGGTGCCCCACTTGCACGAGGAGTCGGCGAAGGTGCCGTCCAGGCCGGGCAGCCCGGCGAGCTGGTCGAGGATCCGGCCGGTCGGCGTCATGCACTGCTCGGCCATCGCGTCCGGGACGTTCGGCACGACCGAGTGGTCGGCGTAGAGCACGTCGCCGTCGCGGTCCGCCGCGGTGGTGTTCACCCAGGGCATGCCGCCGGCGGCGTCCTGCCGCCTCAGCAGGTCGCGCACGTCGTGGGCCTTGCCCATGTCCAGGAACGTGTCGATCGTGCGCAGCTGCTCGGCGTTGGCGTCGCGGATCGCCCAGATGCTCGTGGCCGACCACGGCATCAGCACCGCCGGGGCGTCGATCACGTAGCCCTGCGGGGTCCGGTAGAGGTCCTCCTTCTCCTTGCCGAGCGAGCCGTCCTTCTTCTTCACCGTGACGGTCACGTGCCGGTGCTCGAGGTCGCGGGGCCCGGAGTCGGTGACGTACGACGTGGCGCCGGCCGCGTGGTACTCGTACGGCGTGAACCGGTAGGCCGTGGAGACGGTGTGGCTCCACGCGACGTCCTTGTTCCAGCCGATGTTGACCACCGGCGAGCCGATCAGCGACGCCCCGGCGACGTCGTACTTCCCGGGGATCGTGAGCTGCTGCTGGGTGAAGCGGTAGCGGCCGCGCCAGGGGAAGTGCGGGTTGCCGAGCAGCATCCCCTTGCCGGTGGTGCTGGCGGCGCCGCCGACGGCCGTGGCGTTGGAGCCGAACGGCGTGCTCGGGTCCTTGCCGAGGCCGGCCAGCAGCTGGTCGCGGTCGACCGCGCTCGCGACCGGGTTCGGGATGCCCGGGTCGTCCGGCGCGGGCGGGTCGGCGTCCACGATCTCCTTGACGAAGACGCCGCTGGAGGCCAGCAGGTTGGCGAGGTACACGCCGTACCAGAGGTCGATCGGCCGGGCCTTCTGCGCCAGGTAGGCGGCCCCGTGACAGGCGGGGTCGGTGACCCCCTGCGGGCCGACCTCGGCGAGGTAGCGGTTCACCCCGGCCGTGTAGCCCCGGACCATCGCCCGCGCCTGGGGGCCGGGGCCGGCCACCGGGTCGGCCAGCAGCTTCTCGACGACGTGACGGTTGTGGAGGTCGGTGACGAACGCGTCGACCTGGAGGTTGGACGCCTCGAGGGTCACCTGGTCGTTGTAGCGCTTCTTCGGCCCGAACCAGCGGGACCGCTCGGCTCGGGCGGTGACCACGGTGTCGGCGAGCGTGCAGGTCGAGGTCTGCGCCGCGGCGTACCCGCTGCCGAAGCCGAGGGAGCCGAACCCGTCCGCGGTGATGTGCGGGATGCCGTGCTCGGTGCGCCGGATGGTGGCGACGTACTGGTGGTGGCCGGCGCGGGCCGGGGCGGCCTCGGAGGCGGCGGCATCGCCCACGCCGGAGGTGGTGACGACCCCGAGGGGGGCCATGCTGGCAGCGGCGACCCAGGCGGTCAGGCGGCGGGAGAACATGTTCTACCCAACGGGATCCGCCCGTCGAGGTTATGGGTCGTTAACCAGTCAGAGGTAGAGCCCGGTGGGCTCGTCGCCGAGCCGGTCGGCGGCGACGGCGTGCACGTCCCGCTCGCGCATCACGACGTAGAGCTCGCCGTTCACCTCGACCTCGGCCTTGTCCTCGGGCTCGAAGAGCACGCGGTCACCGACCTCGACCGCGCGGGCGTGCGGCCCGACCGCGACGACCTTCGACCAGGCCAGGCGGCGGGCGCCCATGGCGGCGGTCGCGGGGATGACGATGCCGCCGGAGGAACGACGTTCGCCGGACTCGCGGTCCACCTCGACCAGGATCCGGTCGTGGAGCATCTTGATGGGAGTCATCTCGTCAGGCTCTACAGGCTTCTCGGGCTGGGCGTTGCGGCGCGCAGTGGTCAGCGGACGACCTTGCGGATCACCACGAACACGACGACCACACCGACGACGCCGCCGACGGTCTTGAGGATGTTGTCGGTGCGCGGCCGCCCGGTCTCGACGTCGACGTAGTGCGCCTTGATGCTGCTGGCCTCTCGGCTGACGATGGTCTTCGGGTGCGCCCGGTAGAGCAGCTGGTCGATCGTGGTCGCCAGGTGCTGACGGGTCTCTTCGATCTCACGCTCGAGGGAAGACATCGACATCTCGTTGCTCACCCGCGAAGGCTACCAACCGGTTGGGTGTCCCCCCGAATGTCTCCCCCCGATGTCCTAGTGTTTCGGCCATGGAACGGCTCTCTCCCGGTGACACCGCGCCCGACTTCACGCTGCCCGACGACACCGGCGCCGAGGTCAGCCTCTCGGACCTGCGCGGCCGCAAGGTGATCGTCTACTTCTACCCCGCGGCGATGACGCCCGGCTGCACCAAGCAGGCGTGCGACTTCACCGACTCTCTGGACTCGCTGAAGGGGCAGGGCTACGAGGTGCTCGGCATCTCCCCCGACAAGCCCGAGAAGCTCGCGAAGTTCCGCGAGAAGGACGCGCTGACGATCACGCTGCTCTCCGACGCGGACAAGTCGGTGATGACGGCGTACGCGGCGTACGGCGAGAAGAAGATGTACGGCAAGGTCGTGCAGGGCGTCATCCGCTCGACGTTCGTCGTCGACGAGGACGGGAAGATCGAGGTCGCGCAGTACAACGTCAAGGCCACCGGCCACGTCGCCAAGCTGCGCAAGGACCTGGGGCTCGACGCGGCCTGAGCAGGCCGGGCGCCCGTAGCCCAATTGGCAGAGGCATCAGGTTTAGGTCCTGGCCAGTGAGAGTTCGAGTCTCTCCGGGCGCACCCACTCTTCAAGTCGACCGCAGGTCAAGCGCGGCGCAGCCCTGCGATGATCGGGCCATGCGAACCAGTCGGCTCGAGGCGTTCAGCGACGGAGTCCTCGCCATCATCATCACGATCATGGTGCTGGAGCTGCACGTGCCCGAGGGGGCGAGGCTGGAGGACCTGGCCGACTCGACCACCGGCTTCCTGACGTACCTGCTGAGCTTCGTCTACATCGGGATCTACTGGAACAACCACCACCACATGTTCCAGCTGGTGCGGAAGATCGACGGCACGGTGCTCTGGGCCAACCTGCACCTGCTCTTCTGGCTGTCGCTCTTCCCGTTCACCACCGCCTGGATGGACGAGACCGAGCTGGCCCGCACTCCCCTGGTCGTCTACGGCGCCAACCTGCTCGCGGCGGCGATCGCCTACTTCCTCCTCGAGCACGCGATCTTCCGTGCCGAGGGTCCCGACGGCCTGCTGCGCCAGGCGCTCGGCCGCGACGTCAAGGGCAAGGTCTCGCCGCTGATCTACGTCGCGGGCATCCTCACCGCGGCGGTCGCCGGCTGGCCGGCCCTGATCCTCTACACCTTCGTGGCAGCCATGTGGCTGGTCCCCGACCGTCGGCTGGAGACGTACGTCGCCGAGCACGGCCTGGCGGACTGACGCCCCGCCAAGACATGTCACGCGCCGTTATGGGTTCTGGGGACCCCTCAGAAGGGTCGACCAGATCCGATAACCGCGCGTTGCATGCGGTGGGGGCGGCCTCACCCCCCGGCGCCCACGACCTTCGCGACCCGCGGGGCGATCTCGCGCAGCGCCCGGCCCCGGTGGGAGATGCGGTCCTTCTCGGCGGGGCTGAGCTCGGCCGAGGTCAGGCCCTCGGCGGCATGCTCGTCGGCGACGAACAGCACGTCGTACCCGAAGCCGCCGTCGCCCCGCAGCTCGCGGATCACGTGCCCGGGCATCCGGCCCTCGACGACCTCCTCACCGCCCGCGTGCACGAACGCGACGGCGCACGCGAAGTGGGCTCCGCGGCGCTCGTCGGGGACGTCGGCGAGCTGCTGGAGCAGGAGCTCGTTGTTGCGCTCATCTGACTTGGGGGTGCCGCCCCAGCGCGCCGAGAGCACGCCGGGCATGCCGTTCAGCGCGTCGACGCACAGGCCGCTGTCGTCGGCGAGCGACGGCAGCCCGGTGGCCTCGAAGCCGGCGCGGGCCTTGAGCAGCGCGTTGCCCTCGAAGGTCGGCTGGTCCTCGACCGGCTCGTCGTAGTGGTCGACGTCGTCGATGCCGAGCACGTCGAGGTCGGGAGCGTGCTCGCGCAGGATCCGCTGCATCTCCTCGATCTTCTTGCGGTTGCGCGAGGCGAGGAAGACCCGGCTCACGAGGACAGCGCCTCCGACTGCAGCCGGGTCAGGTCGGCGCAGCCCTTCTCCGCGAGGGAGAGCAGCGCGTCGAGCTCGGTGCGGTCGAACGCCGCCGCCTCGGCGGTCCCCTGGACCTCGACGAACTTGCCGTCGCCGGTCATCACGACGTTCATGTCCGTGTCGGCGCGGACGTCCTCCTCGTAGGGCAGGTCGAGCCGCGGCACGCCGTCGATGATGCCGACGCTGACCGCGGCCACCGACCCGGTCAGCGGCTCGCCGGTGAGCGCGCCGACCGACCGCAGGTGGGTGACGGCGTCGGCCAGGGCGACGTACGCCCCGGTGATCGCCGCGGTGCGCGTGCCGCCGTCGGCCTGGAGCACGTCGCAGTCCAGCACGATCGTGTTCTCGCCCAGCGCCTGGTAGTCGATGACCGCCCGCAGCGAGCGGCCGATCAGCCGGCTGATCTCGTGGGTGCGGCCGCCGATGCGGCCCTTGACCGACTCACGGTCCGAGCGGGTGTTGGTGGACGCGGGCAGCATCGCGTACTCGGCCGTGACCCAGCCCAGCCCGGATCCCTTGCGCCAGCGCGGGACCCCTTCGGAGGCGGACGCCGCACACAGCACGCGGGTCTTCCCGAACTCGACGAGCACCGAGCCGGCGGCGTGGTCGAGCCAGTGGCGGGTGATCGTGATCGGGCGGAGCTCGTCGTCGGCGCGGCCGTCGGCACGTGTCGTCATGCCCGGCACCCTAGCCCGGAGGCCACCGGGGCCGTACGACGGCGTACGGCCGGGCTACTTGACCTCCGCCCGCAGCACCCGCCACGTGCCGATCGCCAGCGGGAGGACCAGCCAGATGAACCCCGAGACCGCCAGGTGGGCCCACTCCACGCCGGAGACGTTCCCCTCGATCAGGGGGTTCTGGGCGTCCGCGAAGTCGATCCACGGCTGCAGGCTGTCGAACCAGCCCATGAGCGCGGCACCGAGCGCGAACAGCGGCGGCAGGACGAACGAGTAGACGAAGTAGACGACGATCCCGGCCGGGGTGTTCAGGAACAGCGTGCCGAAGGCGAACCCGGTGGCCATGCCGAAGACGTGCAGCAGGAAGACGTAGAGCACGTCGTCGGGACCGAACCCCCAGACGACGTCGTTGCCCGACAACGCGCCGTACAGCATGTTGGCGGGCACGCTCAGGAGCATGCCCACGATGACCGCCGCGACCGCGATCAGCATCGTCGCGACGAACTTCGCCCGGACCAGCTTCATCCGGGACGGCTCCAGGGTGAACGTCACCATCGCGGTGCGCTGGCTCCACTCGCTGGTGACGCACATGACCCCCAGCACCGGCAGCAGGATGCCCATCGGCGTGTTCATCGCGACCATGAAGTCACGGAACTCGACCGTCAGGTCCTGGCTGAGGACCACGGAGAGCTGGATGACCAGGACCAGTGTCGTCAGGGCCGCGATCGAGATCAGCAGCCAGCGGCCGGCCCGTGTGTCGGCCATCTTGCGCAGCTCCACGCGCACCAGCCGGGCGAACGGCAGCGGAGCCGTCCCCGACAGGTCGAGGCCCTGCTCGTACGTCGATGTGCTCACGCGGCGCTCCCGGGGGTGAGGTCGTCACGCTGCGAGTCGGAGGTCAGCTCCAGGAACAGGTCCTCGAGGCCCTCCTCGGCGGAGCGCAGGTCGGTCAGGACGATGGCGTGGTCGGCCGCGGCGCGGCCGACCTCGACGGGTTCGGTCTCCACACGCAGGCCCTGGCCGACGCCGCTGACCGCGAAGCCCCGGTCCTTCAGCACCCGCCCCAGCTCGTCGTTGTCGAGGGCGGTGACGAGGGTGGCGGCCTTCCCGGCGTGGGCGAGCAGCGACTTCTTGTCACCGCGGGCCACGATCCGGCCGCGCCCGATGAGGATCATCTCGTCGGCGATGATCTCGACCTCGTGCAGCAGGTGGCTCGAGAGCAGCACGGTGCCGCCGCGCTCGGCGTACCCCTTGAGCAGGCCGCGCATCCAGCGGATGCCGGCGGGGTCCAGGCCGTTGGCCGGCTCGTCGAGGATCAGCACCGACGGGTCGCCGAGCAGCGCGTGCGCGATGCCGAGCCGCTGCCGCATGCCGAGCGAGTAGTTCCGGACCCGGCGCCGGGCCTCCTTGGCGTCCAGCGAGACCAGCTCGAGCATCTCGTCGACGCGCGAGAGGTCCAGCCCCATCGTCATCGCCCCGAGCGTGAGCACCTCGCGGCCGGTGCGACCCGCGTGCTGGGCCGAGGCGTCGAGGAGGACCCCGACGTGGCGGCCCGGGTTGGGGATGTCCTGGTAGAGGTGACCACCGATCGTCACGCGGCCGTGGGTGGCCGGGGTGAGCCCGACCATCACGCGCATGGTCGTGGTCTTGCCCGCGCCGTTGGGCCCGAGGAAGCCGGTCACCCGACCGGGCTGGCACTCGAAGCTGACGTCGTCGACAGCAGTGAAGTCGCCGTACTTCCTCGTGAGCCCTTCGACCTTGATCATGGGCACCAGCCTGCCTGACGAACGGGCAGACGGCTGGCATTCAGGGCCGGAGCCCGTGGACTCAGAGCTCGTAGACGTCCCCGGCCCGGGCGAGCACGGCCGGTCCGTCGTACGTCGTGCGGGCCTCGGCGAGCGCGACCCGGGGGTCGTGCCACGGCGGCACGTGCGTCAGCACCAGCCGACGGGACCGCCCCCTGGTGGCGGCCTCGCCGCACTCGGCCCCGGTGAGGTGGAGCTGGGGCGGGTTGTCGTCCCCCGAGCGGAACGACGCCTCGGCGAGCAGCAGGTCGGCGTTCTTGGCGACCGCGTCGAACCCGGGGCAGGGCCCGGTGTCACCGCTGTAGCCGAGCGTCGCCCCGTCCGCGGCCACGCGGAGCCCGAACGCCGGCACCGGGTGGTCGACCGGGACCGGCTCGACCGCGAACGGCCCCACCTGGATCGGCCCCTGCCACTCGCGGAAGTCGAACTCCGCGGTCATGCCCGGGTCCGTCGGCAGGTCGTAGGCGCGCGCCATCCGGTCGGCCGTCCCGACCGGACCCCACACCGGGATCCGGGGCTGCGGGCCGGCGGGGTGGTACTTGCGCAGCACGTAGTAGCCGGCGAGGTCGAGGCAGTGGTCGGCGTGCAGGTGGCTGAGCAGCACCGCGTCCACGCTGAGGGGGTCGGCGTACCGGTGCAGCGCGCCGAGGGCACCGCTGCCGAGGTCGAGCAGCACCCGCCAGGTGCGGCTGCCCGTCCCGTCGTCGTGCTCGGCCTCGAGCAGGTAGCAGCTCGCCGGCGAGTCCGGCCCCGGGTAGGACCCGGAGCAGCCCACGATCGTCAGCCTCATGCCAGCCCCCTCATGCCACCAGCCTCACGCCAGTCCCCCGGCGAACTGGGACGCGACCATCAGCTCGGCGCCCAGGAACCGCCGGCCGATCGTCTCGAACTCGGCGGGCGAGCCCGTCGTGAGGAAGTCGTACGACGGGTCCCCGCCGTCGCGCATCAGGCCGGTGCGGACGAGCATCTTGTAGACGTCCTTGCCGCACTCCTCGGCGCTGCTCACGAGCGTGACGTTGTCGCCCATCACGTAGGAGATGACGCCGGTCAGCAGCGGGTAGTGGGTGCAGCCGAGGATCAGGGTGTCGATGCTCCGCGAGACCAGCGGGTCGAGGTACTCGTGGGCGGCGGCGAGCAGCTCGTCACCCCCGGTGATGCCGCGCTCGACGAAGTCGACGAAGCTGGGGCAGGCCTGGGTGACGAGCTCGACGTGGGGCGCCGCGGCGAAGGCGTCCTCGTAGGCCAGGGACTCCGCGGTGGCGCGGGTGCAGATGACGCCGATCCGGCCGGTCCGGCTGGCGGCGACGGCCCGTCGGGTCGCGGGGAGGATCACCTCGACGACCGGTACGTCGTACCGCTCCCGGGCGTCGCGGAGCATCGCCGCGCTGGCGGAGTTGCAGGCGATGACCAGCGCCTTCACGCCGCGCTCGACGAGGTGGTCGAGGCACTCGAGGGCGTACTCGCGCACCTCGCCGATCGGCTTCTGGCCGTAGGGCTGGCGCGCGGTGTCGCCGACGTAGACGATCGACTCGTGCGGCAGCTGGTCGATGACCGACCGCGCGACGGTCAGTCCGCCGAAGCCCGAGTCGAAGATGCCGATGGGGGCGTCAGGGTTCACGGGGCTGGGCAGGGCTGACACAAGAGCCAAGGCTAGAGGAGTGCGCCCGCGTTGGCAGGGCATCGGGACCCACGTCACCGGAGACGACGGTCACGCCCCCACCTGCCCCTACGCCCAGAGCTGGCCCTCGAGGCGGTCCTCGGCGTCGTCGATCGTGCCCTCGTAGGCACCCGTGGAGAGGTACTTCCAGCCGCCGTCGCAGACCACGAACGCGATGTCGGCGCTCTCCCCGGCCTTGACCGCCTTGGCGGCCTGGCCGAGTGCGGCGTGCAGGATCGCGCCGGTGGAGATGCCGGCGAAGATGCCCTCGAGCTCCAGCAGCTCGCGGACGCGGCGTACGGCGTCACGCGGGCCCACCGAGAACCGGCCGTCGATCAGGTCGGCGTCGTACAGCTCGGGGACGAAGCCCTCGTCGAGGTTGCGCAGCCCGTAGACCAGCTCGCCGTACCTCGGCTCGGCCGCGACGATCTTCACCTCGGGCTTGGCGGCCCGGAAGAAGCGCCCGGCACCCATCAGCGTGCCGGTGGTGCCGAGACCGGCGACGAAGTGGGTCACCGACGGCAGGTCGGCGAGGATCTCGGGGGCGGTGCCCTCCTGGTGCGCGAGGACGTTCGCGGGGTTGCCGTACTGGTAGAGCATCACCCAGTCGGGGTGCTCCTCGGCGACCCGCTTGGCCACCCGGACCGCCTCGTTCGAGCCGCCGGCAGCGGGCGAGGAGACGATCTCCGCGCCCCACATCCGCAGCAGCTGGCGCCGCTCCTCGGAGGTGTTCTCGGGCATCACGCACACGATCCGGTAGCCCTTGAGCTTGGCCGCCATCGCCAGCGAGATCCCCGTGTTGCCCGAGGTGGGCTCGAGGATCGTGCAGCCGGGGCGCAGCGACCCGTCCTTCTCGGCCTCCTCGATCATCCGCAGCGCCGGCCGGTCCTTGATGGAGCCGGTGGGGTTGCGGTCCTCGAGCTTGGCCCACAGCCGCACCTCGGGGGTCGGCGAGAGCCGCGGCAGTCCCACCAGCGGGGTGTTGCCGACGGAGGCGAGGAGGTTGTCGTACCGCATGGACGCCCTTCGGTGGTCGAGCCTGTCGAGATCAGCCGCCGGCGACGGCGGGCAGCACGACGACCTGGTCGCCGTCGCTGAGCTCGGCGTCGAGGCCGCCGATGAAGCGGACGTCCTCGTCGTTGACGTAGACGTTGACGAAGCGGCGCAGGTCGCCGTCCTCGATGAGGCGCTCCTTGAGACCCGGGTGGTTCGCCTCCAGGTCGTCGATCAGCGCGCTCAGCTTGCTGCCGTCACCGGTGACGGCCTTCTCGCCGCCGGTGTACGTGCGCAGGATGGTCGGGATCCGGACCTCGATGGCCATCGATCACTCCTTGAAATCTCAGGTCAGCTCGGGCACCACGGTGACCTCTTCCTCGGTCACCTCGCCGTCGATGATTCTGTAGGACCTGAACTCCACAGGGCCGTCGTTATTCCCGTGCTCGCGTGTGCTCACCAACACGTAGTGCGCGCCGGGCTCGCTGGCCAGGCCGATGTCGGTGCGGCTGGGGTAGGCCTCGGTGGCCGTGTGCGAGTGGTAGATCACGACGGGTTCCTCGTCCTTGGCCCACATCTGCTTGTAGAGGTCGAGCAGCTCGGTGGAGTCGAACTCGTAGAACGTCGGGCTGCCCGCTGCGTTGACCATCTCCACGACCCGCTCCGGGCGGTCACTGCCCTCCGGGCCGGCCACGATCCCGCAGGCCTCGTCGGGGTGGTCGCGCTTCGCGTGGGCGACGATCGCGTCGTACGCCGCCTGGTCGATGGTCAGCACCCGACCAGCGTATTTGGCCGGCCGGACGGCCCCGACGGGGCCCACCATGCAAGACGGGTCGAGTGTGAGGTGGAGCGCTTCCTCAGCAGCTGAAGTCGGTCTGCACGTGCACCTGCGCGTCGGGGGCGATCCCCACCGCGTCGGCGTCGACCTGGCCGCCCTTGCCCGCGTCGTCCACCTCGACCCCGGTCGCGTCCGGCTGGGTGGTGTACGTCGTCTTCTTGACGGTGACGACCGCGCTCGGGGCCTCGAAGCCGTTGCCCTCCGAGTACAGCGAGACCGAGATGCCCTTGTCCGCGGCCTGGTAGAACGCCGGCGGGCCCGAGGTGTTCTCGGTCGTGGCGAACCCCTCCCCCTGCCAGGACGCCGTGACGTCGCCCGTGAGGTCGACGGTCACGTCGCAGGTGGTCCGCGCCTCCTCGGTCATGGTGGGGCTCGGCTTGGTCGAGGGAGCGCTCGCCTCGCTGCTGTCGTCGCTGCTGCACGCCGTGAGCGAGGCAGCGAGGCAGAGGACGGACACGGCCAGGAACCCACGAGACGCACGCATGGGGCGGAGTAGATCATCCGCCCGCCGCGCGCCCGGCAGCCGGGGTCGGGTCAGCTGGAGAGGGCGTCGACCAGCGTCTCCTGCAGGTAGCCGACCCACTCGTAGATGTCGTGCGCCTGGGCCCGGGGGTCGTCGTCGGGGAGCGAGTACCAGACCTCCTCGTCGCCCTCCTCGACGCCCAGCCGGGTCGCGAGGGCGAGGCGCAGGTCGGTGAACGAGCGCAGCCAGGACTCCGCGGCGGGCTCCTCGAGCTCCACGTCGATCATCAGGCCCTCCTCGGTCAGCTCCGGCGGGAGTCCCGCCTCCTCGAGGCTGTCGATGAGGGTGCACGCCGCGGCCGCCTTGCCGTCACGCAGGCTGCCCTCGGTGAACCGGCGGAACTCCGCGGAGGACTCCTCGTCGCCGGGGTACGCCGTCGGGAAGAGGCGGGCGAGGACCGGGTCCTCGGGCTCGGAGGTGGGGCCCGAGAAGTCCATCATCGCCTCGAACGGGTCCGCGGTGTCGCGGGGCACGGCCGCCTCGTTGCGCAGCAGCTCGACCAGCTGGGAGGCCAGCGACCGCAGCAGGTCGGCCTCGAAGCCGGTGAAGTTCGCGATGACCCGTCCGCTGCGGCGGTGCCGGGCGAAGCCCCCGGTCACTCCGACCGCTCCATGGTGGCCCACAGGCCGTACTCGTGCATCGCCTGGACGTCCCGCTCCATCTCCTCGCGGCTGCCGGTGCTGACGACGGACTTGCCGTCCTCGTGCACCTCCATCATCAGCTTCTCGGCCTTCTTCTTCGCGTAGCCGAAGTACTTCTGGAAGACGTAGGTGACGTAGGACATCAGGTTCACAGGGTCGTTCCAGACGATCGTCACCCATGGCGTCGCCGGGAGGGTGATCTCGTCGGGAGTGGTGGTCGGCTCGACCTCGACCGGACTGGCGGCGGACACGGTTCCATCGTGGCACATGCCCGGGCCGGGGCCGGTGTCATCGGCGCGCCCTACGCTGGTCGGCGTGAACGCCGCCACGCCGACGACCGCCCTGCTCACAGACCACTACGAGCTGACCATGCTCCAGGCGGCTCTGCGGGCCGGCACGGCCCAGCGGCGCTCGGTGTTCGAGCTGTTCCCGCGCCGGCTCCCCGAGGGGCGGCGGTACGGCGTCGTGGCCGGCGTCGGCCGGGCCCTCGACGCCCTGGAGCGGTTCCGCTTCGACGACGAGGTGCTCGACGTGCTCCGGGACGTCGTGGACCGTCCCACGCTGGACTGGCTGGCCTCCTACCGCTTCAGCGGTGACATCTGGGGGTACGCCGAGGGCGAGACGTACTTCCCCTACTCCCCGCTGCTCACCGTCGAGGCGCCGTTCGCGGAGGCGGTGCTGCTCGAGACGGTGCTGCTCTCGATCTACAACCACGACTCGGCGATCGCCTCGGCGGCGTCGCGGATGACGACCGCGGCCGGGGACCGGCCCTGCATCGAGATGGGGTCGCGACGCACCCACGAGGAGGCCGCGGTGGCGGCCGCCCGCGCGGCGTACGTCGGCGGCTTCGCGACCAGCTCCAACCTCGCGGCCCGCCAGCGGTACGGCGTACCCACTGCCGGGACGAGCGCGCACAGCTTCACGCTCCTGCACGACTCCGAGGAGCAGGCGTTCCGCGCCCAGGTCGACTCGCTGGGCAAGGGCACGACGCTGCTGGTCGACACCTACGACATCGCCGAGGCGGTCCGGCTGGGCGTGGAGGTGGCCGGGCCCGGTCTCGGGGCGGTGCGGCTCGACTCCGGCGACCTGGGCGCGCTGGCCCACCAGGTGCGCGCCCAGCTCGACTCCCTGGGCGCGACGGGCACCCGGATCATCGTCACCAGCGACCTCGACGAGTTCGCGATCGCCGGGCTCGCCGCGGCGCCGGTCGACGGGTACGGCGTGGGCACCGAGCTGGTGACCGGCTCCGGGCACCCGACCTGCGGCTTCGTCTACAAGCTGGTGGCCCGCGAGGACGACACCGGCACGATGGTCTCGGTGGCCAAGAAGAGCCAGGACAAGATCTCGATCGGCGGCCGCAAGTACGCCCTGCGCCGCCGGGACCGGCACGGGGTCGCCGAGGCCGAGGTGATCGGGATCGGCACGCCGCCCGTCGACGACGGTGACGACCGGTCGCTGCTCGTCCCGCTGGTGCGCAACGGCGCGGTGGTCGGCCGCGAGCTGCTCGACGACGCCCGGGCGCGGCACGAGCGCTCGCGCGCGGAGCTGCCGATCGCGGCCCAGCAGATGTCCCGCGGCGAGCCCGTGATCGAGACGCAGCACGTCGGCGGCTGAGCGGACGCCGGCCTGACGGGGTGCTGGGCGGCCGGCGTGCGAGTGGCTAGGCTCGCGGCCATGAAGCGTGCGCTGATCGTGGTCGACGTGCAGAACGACTTCTGCGAGGGCGGGTCGCTGCCGGTCGAGGGCGGCGCCCAGGTCGCGCACGACATCGCCGAGATCCTGCACCACTGGGTCAACAAGGACCCGAAGGCTCCGGACTACGCGCACGTGGTGGCCACCAAGGACCACCACGTCGACCCGGGCGAGCACTGGTCGAAGGACCCCGACTACACCGACTCCTGGCCGGTGCACTGCAAGGTCGGCACCGACGGCGAGGCCTTCCACCCCAACCTCGACCCGCAGCCGTTCGACGCGATCTTCCTCAAGGGCGACCACGCCGCGGCGTACTCCGGCTTCGAGGGCCGCACCACCACCGGGACCGCGCTGGCCGACTGGCTGCGGCAGCACGACGTCACCGACGTCGACGTCTGCGGCCTCGCCACCGACTACTGCGTGAAGGCGACGGCGCTGGATGCTGCCGCGAGCGGCTTCCGGACCCGGGTGCTCCCCCGGCTCTGCGCGGGGGTCGCGCCCGCGTCCACCGAGGAGGCGCTGGTGGCCATGCGCGACGCGGGCGTCACCGTTGGCTGACCTCGAGGTCCGCGTCGAGGACGGCGCGCTGTGGCTGACCCTGAACCGGCCGCACGTCTTCAACGCACTGAGCGCCGGGATGGCCGACGAGGTCGCCCGGCTGGTCGAGGAGGCGACCGGTCGTGACGACGTACGCGTCGTCGTGCTGACCGGCACCGGTCAGGCCTTCAGCACCGGCGCCGACATCTCGGGCGCCGACGCCCACGAGCACTTCGACGTCTCCGCGCTCGACCGCGCGAACCGGATCATCCGGGCGATCACCCGGCTCGACAAGCCCGTGGTGGCCGCCGTCAACGGCATCGCGGCCGGTGTCGGCTGCTCGGCCGCCCTGGCTGCGGACATCGTCGTGGCGGCGGAGTCGGCCGGCTTCCTGCTCGCCTTCGCCCGGATCGGCCTGATGCCCGACGGCGGCGCCACCGCCACCGTCGCCGCCTCGATCGGCCGGGCCCGCGCCATGCGGATGGCGCTGCTGGCCGAGCCGCTCACCGCCCGCGAGGCGTACGACGCCGGGCTGGTCACCCACGTCGCTCCCGACGCCGACTTCCCCGACCTCGTCGCACGCCTCGTCGCCCGTCTGGCCGCCGGTCCCCCGCTCGCGCTCGCCGCGAGCAAGAAGGCCGTCAACGCCGCCACCCTCCCCCACCTCGACGACGCCCTCGAACGCGAACGCACCGGCCAGACGGTCCTGCTCCGGACCTCCGACGTCGCCGAGGGCATGCGTGCGTTCTCGGAGAAGCGGAAGCCGGTGTTCCGCGGGGAGTGAGGGGCGCCCCTGCCCGGCCGTCGAACTCGATGATGTGCCTCCCCACTCGCAGGTCGCACCATGCCTCGCGACCACCGTCACGCAGCCCGAACTGTGTCTCCGCGGGTCCTAGCCCGAGCTCGTGGGGCAGCAGCCGCGTGAGCGACTCGGCCACGCCCTCCGCGCCCGGGTCTGCGAGCTCGGCGGCCTCTCGGGCCGCGGTGACGTGGGGCCAGGAGCGCATGGCGACGATCGGTTCGCGGAGTGCTTCTCGGCTCACCCCGGCTCTCATCGCCGAATCGCACGCGGGCACACCGTGACGCAGACCGTGCTCCCGGGAGATGTCCGCCACGGTGCGTGGGATGTCCAGGGTCGGCAGCCCGTCGACGAAGACGATCTGCTCCGGCGTGAAGGGAGCCTTGTGCTGCTTCACGCCGGCCTTGGTCCGGCCCCCGAGCACCCCGAACCTCGTCACGTGCACCAGGCGCGGCCGCGCCTCCAGGATCTCCAGGCCGTGCAGCAGTGCCGCCGAGTCGTGTGAGAAAGCGAACCGGCCGTCGCCCTGTGGACGACGGCCGGCTCGAGCGGTGGGGCGGTGGATCCCTACGACACCGTGATCGGCTGCTTGTTGGCGACCAGCTTCCAGTCGGCCGAGGCGAACTCGGCCGGGTCGATGGTGCCGTTGGCGGTGACCCAGTCGATGATCAGCTGGCGGATCTCGTTCTGGCGGTTGTAGACCACCGGAGCGGTCGCGACCGCCGGGAAGCCGCCACCGCCGGACTGGCGGTAGTTGTTGACCGCCATCGCGAACTCCTGGGCGTCGGTGACCGGCACCCCGTCGTAGGCGAGGTTGGTGATCCGCGAGCCGACCGGCTGGGCCAGGTCGATGTCGTAGGTCAGCGGCGCGTCCAGGCCGGCGACCGCGTCGTAGTTGTAGTCGGGCGTGCCGTTGGGGGCGGTGGGCGTGACCGCGTTGGTCAGCTCGTCCATGGTGGCGGTGGTCTTGGTGCAGGCCTTGAAGTACCGCGCGGAGTACTCCAGGTAGTCCTTGACGTCCTTGCCGGTCACCTTCACGCCGAGCAGCGTGTTGTCGTAGATGTAGAGCCCCGCGACGTCGCGGACGGTGACGTCCCCGGCGGGGAACGACGCCTGGCGGTTGAACGGCGCGGCGATCGACAGCACCGGCAGCGCGGCGTACTGGGTCGACGCGAGGTCCTTCTTGATCGCGTCGGCCTGCACGAAGTTCACGAAGTCGATGATCGGCACGTCCTCGACGACCGCGCGGGCGGCCGACATCGCCTCGGTGGACTTGCCGATGACCGAGTTCACGTACGTGACGACCGTGTCGTGCTGCGCCTTCACCGCGGCGGCGACGGCCGGGTCCTCGGCCGCCGTGTTGGAGTTGAGCAGCTGCGAGCCCGAGGCCACCAGCACCCACTTCTGCTTGCCGTAGCGGCCGTAGACCTCCTGGACCACGAAGTCCATGACGGCCAGGCGCATGCCCCAGTAGTAGGGCTCGCAGATCAGCACCTGCTGGCCGGTCTTCTCGTTGCGCACGAACCGCTGGTCGATCTCCTTGTGCGCGTGGCCGACCAGGATCGCGTCCACGTGCGGCACCTGCGCGGCGACCAGGGACGCGGCGTTCTCCGGGTACGGCAGCGCGTCGCCGTACGACGAGGAGGTGTCGGCGCCGGAGTGGGCCGACACGATGACCAGGTCGCAGCCCTTGCGCTTGAGCTCCGGGACGAACTTCTTGGCCTGCTCGACCAGCCCGGGGAACTCCATCTTCCCCTCGACGTTGGCCTTGTCCCAGATCGCGATGCCGGGGTTGGTCAGGCCGAGGACGCCGACCTTGAGGGTGCGGCCGTCGCCGACCTTGTAGGTCTTGATGATGTACGGCGGGAACACGGGGCGCTTCGTCGCCGGGTCGACGGCGTTGGCGCCGAGCAGCGGGAAGTTCAGCTGCGACTCGAAGGCGCGCAGCGTGTCGATGCCGTAGTTGAACTCGTGGTTGCCGAGCGCCGCGGCGTCGTACCCGACGAGGTTCATCGCGTTGGCCATCGGGTGCTTCGCGCCCTCGGTGATCGGGTCGATCTTGGCGTAGTAGTAGGCCAGCGGGGTGCCCTGGATGGTGTCACCGGCGTCGAGGGTGAGGATCGGCTCGCCCTTGCGGTCGGCCCGCACCCCCTTGATCAGGGTGGTCACCTTGGCGACGCCGATGTCGTCCTTGGCCTTGTTGTCGAACTCGGCGTTCTTGAAGTAGTCCCAGTTGAAGACGTTGCCGTGCAGGTCGGTGGTGCCGAGCACGGTGAGCCGCACCCGCTTCTTGCGAGCGGACAGCGCCGCATCGGTGTTGCTGGTGGCGGCGAGGGCCGGCTCGGCGACGTACCCGGCGGCCGCGAGCGCGGCACCTCCGGTGAGCAGGGCGCGACGCGACGGCGTGGGCTGCGACATGCGGGAAATCCTCCGTTGGATGAGCGGGTGAGCCGGACAGTTCTATCTCTTCCGGCAGCGATCCCGTGAAGGAAACGCCGGATCTGCCACCCGATGTTCACGCAGCGGAGTCAGGCGCCCCAGCGCTCGGCGAGCGTGCGCACGACGTTCAGGTTGCGGTTCGTCGCGACGCCGAGGTGCTTCTCGATGACGGCGTTGGTGAGCGTCGCCGTGTGGTAGTCCGGCCCCAGCAGGAGGTGTACGGCGCGCCCGCCGACGCGGGCCACCTCGCCGGCCGTCCCGGCGGCCTCGACCAGCTCGACCGCGCCCGCCGGGGGCTCCTCCTTGAGCAGGGAGACGTAGTGCCGTCCCTCGTGGCCGTCCGCGAACCGCTTCGCGTCCTCGGCGATCTCGCGCAGCTCGGCCGGGGTGAACACGATCGTCGGCACCTCGAAGCCCCGGTCGGCGAGGAAGGCCTCCTCCAGGGCGGCCTCGAGCCTGGCGCGGGAGCGCATCGACGAGTCGAGCCGCACGTTGCCGGTGTTGATGTAGGTCTCCACCCGGGCGCCGCCCGCGGCCTCGACCGCCGCCTTGATGGCGTCCTTGGGGAACTTGCGGGTCGACCCGAGGTTGATCGCCCTCAGGAACGCGATGTACGTCGCCACGCCCCGATCATGCCGCAGCCGGCCGTGGGCGGCATCACGTACACATACATAGGTTTCCAATGTATTGTCGGGTCTCGTGACCGCCACTCCCGACCTCCAGGAGCTGAGCAGCGACCTGGTCGTCTACGCCGCCCGCCTGGTCCGCGCCGTACGACGTGCCAACGAGCTGCCGGCCGGCTTCCGCGTGCTGTCCCTGCTCGACGAGCACGGACCGCTCGGCATCACCGCGCTGGCCACCGCGGACCGCTGCTCCCAGCCCACGATGTCGGGCGCGGTGTCCGCCCTCGCCGACCGCGGCTGGGTCGACAAGCAGCCGAACCCCGCCGACGCCCGCGGCAGCGTGGTCACGCTGACCGCCAGCGGCCGCCAGGAGCTGGACCGCGCCCGCCGCGGCAACGGCGAGCTGGTCGCGGCCCGGCTGGCCGCCCACCACGAGCACACCGCCGAGGACCTCGCGACCGCCGTCGCCGTGCTGCGCGACGTCCTCTCCTCCGGACCCGACACCGAGAAAGGCACCCTGTGACCTCCCCCAGCACCACCCGCGAGCCCACCGGCTCGTTCTTCGACCAGCCCCGCGCCGTCTGGGCCGTCGCCTTCGCGTGCGTGATCGCGTTCATGGGCATCGGCCTGGTCGACCCGATCCTCAAGCCGATCGCCGACCAGCTCGACGCGACCCCGAGCCAGGTCTCCCTGCTGTTCACCAGCTACATGGCCGTCATGGGCGTCGCGATGCTCATCACCGGGGTCGTGTCGTCCCGCATCGGCGCCAAGAAGACGCTGCTCACCGGCCTGCTGCTGATCATCGTCTTCTCCGCCCTGGCCGGGTCCTCCGACACCGTCGGCCAGATCGTCGGGTTCCGTGCGGGCTGGGGCCTGGGCAACGCGCTCTTCATCGCCACCGCCCTGTCCACCATCGTGATGTCCGCGCGCGGCTCGACGGCGCGGGCGATCATCCTGTTCGAGGCCGCGCTCGGCCTCGGCATCGCCGCCGGCCCGCTGCTCGGCGGGGAGCTCGGCTCGATCTCGTGGCGTGCGCCCTTCTACGGCGTGGCGGTCCTGATGACGATCGCCCTGCTCGCCACGGCCGTCCTGCTCCCCCGCACACCGGCCGTCGGCCGGCGTACGTCGCTGGCCGACCCGTTCCGCGCGCTGCGCTACCCGGGACTGCTGACGATCGCGCTGACCGCCCTGTTCTACAACGTCGGCTTCTTCACGCTGCTCGCGTTCACGCCGTTCCCGCTGGACATGACCGCCCACCAGGTCGGACTGATCTTCTTCGGCTGGGGGCTGCTGCTCGCCATCACGTCGGTCTGGGTCGCGCCGCTGCTCCAGCGCGCGATCGGCTCGGTCCCGACGATGCTGACCTCGCTGTCGCTCTTCGCCCTGGACCTCGCCGCGATGGCGATCTGGACCGACGAGAAGGCCGTCCTCGTCGTCGGCGTGGTCGTGGCCGGCGCGTTCCTCGGCATCAACAACACCGTCATCACCGAGGCGGTCATGGGCGCCGCCCCGGTCGAGCGGCCGGTCGCCTCCGCGGCGTACTCCTTCGTCCGCTTCTCCGGCGGCGCCGTCGCGCCGTACGCCGCCGGCAAGCTCGGCGAGAACGTCAGCGTCCACGCGCCGTTCTGGATGGGTGCCGTCGCGGTCGCCGTGGCCGTCGCGGTGCTGGCCGCCGGCGCCCGTTTCCTCCGCGACGAGGAGCTGCCGGCGCCGCACAGCCAGGAGGAGGCCGAGGCCGAGCTGGTCGGCGACCTCACCTGAGACATGTAACGCTCCGTTGTTGCCACTGGGGACCCGTCACAACGGGTCCCCAGTTCGCGTAACTGCGCGTTACATTCGGCGGCTCAGAGGTTGCCGCGCTTGTCCTGCTCGCGCTCGATCGCCTCGAAGAGCGCCTTGAAGTTGCCCTTGCCGAAGCCCAGCGAGCCGTGCCGCTCGATCAGCTCGAAGAACACCGTCGGGCGGTCGCCGAGCGGCTTGGTGAAGATCTGCAGCAGGTAGCCGTCCTCGTCGCGGTCGACGAGGATCTTGCGCTTCTGCAGCTCCTCGATCGGCACGCGCACCTGGCCGATCCGCTCCCGGAGCTCGGCGTCCTCGTAGTAGGAGTCCGGGGTGTCCAGGAACTCCACCCCGTTGGCGCGCAGGGCGTCGACGGTGGCGAGGATGTCGCCGGTGGCCAGCGCGAGGTGCTGGGCGCCGGCGCCGCGGTAGAACTCGAGGTACTCGTCGATCTGCGACTTCTTCTTCGCGATCGCGGGCTCGTTGAGCGGGAACTTCACCCGGTGGTTGCCGTTCGCGACCACCTTCGACATCAGCGCGGAGTAGTCGGTGGCGATGTCGTCGCCGATGAACTCCGCCATGTTCACGAAGCCCATCACCTTGTTGTAGAAGGTGACCCACTCGTCCATGCGGCCGAGCTCGACGTTGCCGACGATGTGGTCCAGCGCCTGGAAGAGCCGCTTGGGCTCGCCCTCGCGCTTGACCCAGGCGCTCTCCGCGGCGACGTAGCCGGGCAGGTAGGGGCCGTCGTACCGCGACCGGTCGACCAGCGTGTGCCGGGTCTCGCCGTACGTCGCGATCGCGGCGATGCGGATGGTGCCGTGCTCGTCGCTGATGTCCTCGGGCTCGCGTACGACGGTCGCACCCGCGCGGCGCGCCTGCGCGATGCACTTGTCGACGTCGGGCACCTCGAGGGCGATGTCGACCACGCCGTCGCCGTGCGTGCGGTGGTGCTCCACGAGGGGGCTGTCGGGGTCGACCGCGCCGTTGATGACGAAGCGGATCGAGCCGGAGCGCAGCACGAAGGACTTGTGGTCGCGGTTGCCGTTCTCCGGGCCGGAGTACGCCTCGAGCTGCATGCCCCACGCCGACTGGTAGTAGTGCGCGGTCTGCGTCGCGTTGCCCACCACGAAGACGATCGAGTCCCAGCCGGTCACCGGGAAGACGTCGCCGTCCTCGTCGTACTCGACCAGGCCGACCAGCTGCTGGAGCTGGTCGAGGGTCAGGTCGGCCTTGAGCTCGTCGGCGGTCAGCGCGCCGCCGGTGGACGCCTGGTCGATGGGGAGGCGCATCGATTCCGTGGAAGTCATGGCGCACAGCCTGTCGACGACACGCAGAGTGTGCAACAGTACGCCGGAACGCTGTGCAACCTGCCCAGTCAAGGAGAGCAGATGGACGATCTCGACCGCAGATTGATCGATCTCTTCGCGCAGGACCCTCGGATCGGCGTGCTCGAGGCCTCCCGGCGGCTCGCGGTGGCCCGCGGCACCGTGCAGGCGCGGTTGGACAAGCTCGTCGAGCGCGGCGTGATCACCGGCTGGGGTCCCGAGCTCTCCCCCGAGGCGCTGGGCTACCCGGTGACGGCGTTCCTGACCCTCGAGATCCGCCAGGACACCGCCGACCACGGCGGCCACGAGACGGTCGGGCGGCACCTGGCGTCCATCCCGGAGGTGCTCGAGGCGCACACGATCACCGGCGCCGGCGACATGTGGGCGCGGGTCGTCGCCCGCTCCAACACCGACCTGCAGCGGGTGATCGACCTCGTCCTCAAGGAGCCGGCGATCGTGCGCAGCTCGACGGTGATCGCGCTCGCGACGCAGGTGCCCTACCGGGTCCTCCCGCTGGCCCGCCTCACCGAAGACGGGCGGTGACCTCCGCGGCCGCGGCCGCGACCTGCGGTCCGATGGCCGCGGTGTCGAGCTCGCCGAGGGTGACGATCCCGACGCTGGCCTCCAGCCCGTCCACCCCGCGCACCGGAGCAGCCAGCCCGCGGGCGCCGGGCTGCAGCTCGCCCTCGGTCACCTCGTAGGGATGGTCGGCCGCGGCACTGCGCCCCAGCAGGATCGCCTTCCCGGCCGCACCCTGCTCCAGCGGGTGCCGCGAGCCGACCCGGTAGCTCACGTGGAAGTCGGTCCACGACGGTTCGACCACGGCCAGGGCCAGCGCCTCGTCGCCGTCGGCGACGGTGAGGTGGGCGGTGCAGCCGACCTGCTCGGCCAGCCCGCGCAGCACCGGCACGGCCAGGTCGCGCAGCACCGGCTGGACCGCCGAGGCGAGGTGCAGGACCCCGAGCCCGACGTGCAGCCGCCCCCTGGAGTCCTTGCGGACCAGCGCGTGCTGCTCGAGCGTGCTCACCAGGCGGTAGACGACGGTGCGGTTGACCGCGAGCCGGGCGGCGAGCTCGGTGACGGTGAGGCCTCCCGGGGCCGCGGCGAGGACGTCGAGCACGCGGAGCCCGCGGTCGAGCGTCTGGGAGGTCTCGGCCGGCATGGCCTGAGTGTAGGGCGCGCGCCCGCCCCCTCAGGAGGACTTTCGGGTCGCCCACTCCCGGAGCCGGTCGATCCGCGCGTGCAGCTGGTCGGCGGTCGCCACCGCGGCTGCCGGGCCCCCGCACTCCTTGCGCAGCGCGGCGTGGGTGATGCCGTGCGCCTGGCCGGTCCGGTGGTGCCAGGCCGCGACGAGTCCGTTGAGCTCGCGGCGCAGCACCGCGAGCTGCTCGTGCGTCGAGAGCTGCGAGACGGTGTCCGGCTCGGCGGCCGGGGCGGAGCGCTTCTGCATGCGGGCGCGCTCGCTCTGCCGCGAGTGCAGCAGCTCCCGCACCTGGTCGGGCTCGAGGAGGCCGGGGATGCCGAGGAAGTCCATCTCCTCCTCCGACCCCACGTGCACCTCTCCGGAGTGGCCGAACTCGCCGCCGTCGTAGAGGACCCGGTCGAAGGTCGCCTGGGAGCCGATCGCCTCGAACGAGAACTCCAGCTCCGACGACGCGGCCTCGGAGGCGTTCGCCTGCGCGAGCAGGTCGTTCTCGGCGGCGAAGATGTCACCCTCGTCGGTGATCTTCTTGCCCAGCACGTGGTCGCGCTGCACCTCCATCTCGGAGGCGTGCCCCAGGAGCGTCGGCACCGACGGCAGGAACACCGACGCGGTCTCGCCGCGCTTGCGGGCGCGGACGAAGCGGCCGACGGCCTGGGCGAAGAACAGCGGGGTGGAGTACGTCGTGGCGTAGACCCCGACGGCCAGGCGCGGCACGTCGACGCCCTCGGAGACCATCCGGACCGCGACCATCCACCGGGCCTCGTTCTCGCTGAACGTCGCGATCTTCTTCGAGCTGGCCTTCTCGTCGGAGAGCACGACGGTCGGCGCCTCGCCCGAGATCTGCCGCAGCAGCTTGGCGTAGGCGCGTGCCGACTCCTGGTCGCTGGCGATGACCAGCCCGCCGGCGTCGGGCACGTGGCGGCGTACCTCCGAGAGCCGCTTGTCCGCGGCGGCCAGCACCGACGGCATCCACGACCCGGCCGGGTCCAGGGCGGTCCGCAGCGCCTGGGCGGTCATGTCCTTGGTGAGCGGCTCCCCCAGCCGGGCCGCGATCTCGTCGCCGGCCCGGGTGCGCCACTGCATCTCGCCGGAGTACGCCATGAACAGCACCGGACGCACGACGTGGTCGGCGAGCGCGTGGGCGTAGCCGTAGGCGTAGTCCGCGACCGAACGCGGGATGCCGTCGTCGCCGGGCGCGTAGGTCACGAACGGGATCGGGTTGACGTCGGAGCGGAACGGCGTACCGGTCAGCGCCAGTCGCCGGGCGGCGGGCTCGAACGCCTCGCGCACGCCGTCGCCCCACGACAGCGCGTCACCCGCGTGGTGCACCTCGTCGAGGATGACCAGGGTCTTGAAGTTCTCGGTGCGGATCCGCATCGCGAGCGGGTTGACCGCGACACCGGCGTACGTCACCGCGATGCCGACGTAGTCCTTCGACGTCTTGCCCTTGCCCGCGGCGTACGTCGGGTCGATCGGGATCCCGGCACGCGCCGCAGCCTCGGCCCACTGCACCTTGAGGTGCTCGGTGGGCGCGACGATCGTGACCCGGTCGATGATCCGCCGGCCGAGCAGCTCGGCCGCCACCGTCAGCGCGAACGTCGTCTTGCCGGCGCCCGGCGTCGCCACCGCGAGGAAGTCACGGGGCTGGTCGGCGAAGTACTTGTGCATCGCCGCGGCCTGCCAGGCACGCAGCGAGGGTGCCGTGCCCCACGCCGCGCGGTCGGGGTACGCGGGCGGGAGCGCCGGGTCGATCTCGAGCTGGTCTGGGTCCTGGTGGGCGTGGTCCGGAAGGGGCCGTCCCGTCACTCGTCACCCTCGCCCGAGTCGTCCTTCATTTCCTCCCAGATCTCCTTGCACTCCGGGCAGACCGGGAACTTCTCCGGCGCCCGGCTGGGGACCCACACCTTGCCGCACAGCGCGACGACGGGGGTGCCCATGACCATGGCCTCGGTGAGCTTGTCCTTCTCGACGTAGTGCGAGAACCGCTCGTGGTCCCCGTCATCGGTCGGGACGGTACGTCGGTCCTCACGGACGTCCGTGTCTGTCGAGAATCCGATGGTGGTCACAAGGCCCCACTGTAGTTGAGGAAGCGGTCAGATCAGAGTCGACGCGGATCAGTTCAGGTCCGGGTCCACGGGACGTGTGGAGTGCCACGCCAGCTCGCCGGGCTGGCGCCGGAGCACGTCGCGCCACAGCTCGCCCGGGTCGATCCGGAACACGTCGAGCGGCTGCGACGGCACGACGTACCAGCTCCCCTCGGCGATCTCGCCGTCGAGCTGCGCGGCGCCCCAGCCGGCGTACCCGGCGAAGATCCGCAGGCCGTCCAGGCTGCCGTCGAGCAGCTCGACCGGGGTGTCGAGGTCGACCAGCCCGAGCTGGCCCGCGACCTCACGGAACCCCACGGGCACGTCGTCCTCGCGCCGCAGCAACGCGACGGCGAGCGCGCCCTCGGTGCTGACCGGACCGCCGTGGAAGAGCACCTCGGGCTCGGCGACCACGTCGCCCCAGTCGGCCAGCACGTCGGCGACCGGGATCACCGACGGCCGGTTCAGGACCACCCCGAGGGCGCCGTTCTCGTCGACGTCGAGCAGGAGCACGACGGTGTCGGCGAAGTTCGGGTCGAGGAGGGCAGGAGTCGCCACGAGCAGCATCCCGGCACTCACCTCGGTCATGGCTCCATCATCACCCACACGCCCGGCGGCGACACCACCCCGAAGGATCCGGGGCCCCGACCGCTGCTCAGGCGGCCAGCGCGGCCTTGATCCGGCCGAGCAGGCCGCTGCCGGTCTCCTCGACGGCCGGGCGGATCGGCCGGAAGGTGGCGCGCGCCGTGTGCTCGATCGACTCGCCGACGCGGGCGGCGGTCGCGTCGTGCGCGCTGACCCGGCCGGCCATCACGGCGAGCAGGATGTGCTCCTTGGCCGCGGACTTGGCCATCATCGCGGCCATCGCCTCGTCGCGGGGCTCGTGCCGGTAGTGGTCGACGATCGCGCGGATCCCCGGCAGCTCCTCGGCGGTGGCGTGCCAGGCGGCGACCACCGCGCTCTCGAGCTCCATGGGCTGGTGCATGAGCTCGCGCTCGATCCGACCGGCCAGGCGGGTGTGCCAGCGCAGCTGCAGCGCGCCGAGCAGGGACTGCTCGTCACCGAAGGTCTCGGCCACGCCGTCGACGTCCATGGGCAGAAGTCCGTCCCGGCGGCGATCGGCGGTGGCAATGACGGTGCGGAGGATCTCCCCGCGACGGTGAAAGGACTTCCAGGTCATGGTCGACTCCTTGTCTGTCACCTACATACCGTGAGTACGTACCCAGAGTACGGTCACGTACTCACGGTATGCAAAGGCAACGCGCGGTGATCCCCACCACGTGAGGGAGGCGGTGGTACTTACACTGCGCCAATGAGCAAGCCGTCGGTGTCCAAGCTGGTGCCCAAGGTCCCCCACGTCCCGGGGGCGAGCAGGCGCCAGCAGTACTCCGCGTCCACCAAGCGGGCGCTGGTCGACGTGGCCGAGGAGCTGTTCACCACGCACGGGTACGCCTCGACGTCCCTCGACGCCATCGTCGCCGGCGCGCAGGTCACCAAGGGCGCGCTCTACCACCACTTCAGCGGCAAGCAGGCGCTCTTCGAGGCGGTCTTCGAGCGGGTGGAGGCCGACGCCTCGCGCGCGATCCAGACCTCGCTGCGGGGGCACCAGGACCCGTGGGAGAAGGCCCGGGCCGGGCTGCGGGCGTTCCTCGGCGTCGTGCAGGAGCCGCGCTACCGCCGGATCGTGATCCAGGAGGGGCCCGCGGTGCTGGGCTACGAGCGCTACCGCGAGCAGGAGGAGCGCTCGACGTTCGCCAACGTCCTCGAGATCGTCCGGGCCGTGCTCAGCGCGGGCACGTGGGACCTCGACGAGGACATGCTCCAGACGTTCGCCCGGATCTTCTTCGGGGCGATGTCGTCCGCGGGCGAGTCGGTCTCGAGCGCGGACGACCCGATCGCCGCCGCGGCCAGGGTCGAGACGGCGATCGGGTTCATCCTCGTGGGCTTCCAGACGCTGGCGGACTCCGGCGTCGATCTGCCCTCGAGCCTGTGACTACTTCTTGTAGGTGACGTTCCCGCCGTTGGCCGGGACCAGCTCGATCCAGGTGTGACCGGCGGGGACGGTGAGCTTGCCGGCCTTCGTCGACAGCTCCAGCGGGGACTTCAGGTCGTCCTTCTTCCACGTGCCCTTGACCAGCCGGCCGTCGTGGAACAGCATCGCCGCGCCCTGGCCGGTGAACTTCGTCTCGGGGACGTGGTTGCCGGCCGGGTCGAGGTAGCCCGCGTCACCGACCTGGACCCGCAGCACCAGCACGGTGTCGGCCGGGAACTCGTCGCCGTCCGCGGCGTACGTGTTCTCGTTGACGTAGCCGCCGTCGCGGTAGCTCCAGTTCGTGGTGTGACCGCCCGAGAAGGACGCCGCGATGGTCTTCGCCGGCTGTCCCTTCGGCATGTCCTTGTCCTCGCCCCACGGCAGGTAGTCGTCGGGACGCGCCTCGTCCTGCTTGATCGTCGAGGAGACCTCGCCGAGGTCGGCGAACAGGTTGTACGGCGCGCTGCGGCTGGAGTCGCGCTGGAAGCCCTTGGCGCCCTCCTGGAAGAAGGTGATGCCGGCGCCCTTGATCCGCGCGATGGTGCGGGCGGCCGCACCGCTGGTCACGACGTCGGCGTCGACCGGCGAGACGATGCCGATGTCGCTGGCGCGCATCGAGCGCACCGGGCCGACCTCGCCCGGGACCTGCGAGTAGTAGAACGCCGCGAGCCGGGTGAGCCCGCCCTCGACCAGCTCCTCGACCACCATGTCGGCCTTGGAGAGGCCGACCTGGGGTGCGCTGGAGTAGGTGTTGTCCATCTTCGCGACCAGCACCGGGTGGTCCTGCGACGCGCTCTGGTCGCCGGAGACCGGCAGGCCGGTCAGCGGCCAGGTCGAGTCGAGGGTCGAGCCGCCCGCGACCTTCTGTGAGGCCGGCGAGCTGTCCTCCGAGGTGGTGTCGTCACCACCCCCACAGCCGGCGAGCACGAGGCTCGCGGCGATCAGGACGGCAGCGGGCAGAGGGGCACGGCGCACGATGGGCTCCGTTCGTCTTGTGAGATGGAGTCGACTTCAGTGTGCGGGGGGCCCTGACCGACCGACGGAAGGCGCGCCCGCTCCGACGATCGGCCAAGGTAGCAGCCCCGTGCGGCTCAGCGGCCGCGCAGGGTGCCGGCGAACCACGAGCTGGTCCACGGGACGGCGCGCTGGACCTTCTGCCCGGGCTTCGGCGAGTGCAGCATCACCGCGTGATGACCCTTGCCCCAGTGCAGGAAGATCCCGACGTGGTAGACGCCGCCGCCGTCGGCGAAGAACAGGAAGTCACCGGTCTTGAGATGGCTCTTGGGGATGTGCCGGGCGTGGGCCGCCTGGGCGCTCGAGGTGCGCGGCACCGACAGGCCGGAGTGCCGGTAGCTGAAGAACACCAGGCCGGAGCAGTCGAAGGCCTTCGGGCCGGCGGCGCCGTAGACGTAGGGGTCGCCGATCTGGTGCAGCGCGAGGTTGCGGGCGTGCACGATCTTGGCGTTCTGGGAGGGCTGGTGGTGAGCCTTGTGCGTGGCGGCGTCGGCCGTGGGGGCCGTGGAGACACCGGCCGCCACGACGGCGGTGAAGAGACTGAGGAGGAGTGCGGGCAGCGCGATGAAGGCGCGCAGGCGTGCAGACATGGATCGGGCCTTTCCCACGCCTGTGAGGTGAGCTGTCGGGTTGGAGGTGGAAAGTCCTCTGCCGGCACCGCCCGAGAAGGCCGACTTCACCCCGAGCCGCACCCGAGGTGCGGCGGTGGAACCTGTGGGTCCCCCACTCCTGCCCTTGGTACGTCGGGGGAACGATCACCCGGGCGGGCAGGATTCGGCGTTACCCGGGCTCGGTCGCGTTTGCGACGTCAGCACGTTAGGCAGAGCCCGACGGCCCGAACCACCGCGCGTCCCCCGTCTGGGGGACGATTTCGCCGGTCGAGCGACCGAGGTCACACCGATCCGGTCGTCAGCCGAGCTTGGCGCCGCCGTCGACGTACAGCGTCTGGCCGGTGATGTACGACGCCTCGTCGCTGCACAGGAACGCCGCCGCGGCCGCGATGTCCTCCGGGAACCCGACCCGCTTGACCGGGTTGGCCTCGGCGTTGAGCTTGCGGAACTCCTCGACGTCCATCTTCAGGCGCGCGGCGGTCGCGTCGGTCATCTCGGTCGCGATGAAGCCGGGGGCGATCGCGTTGGCGTTGATGCCGAAGGGGCCGAGCTCGATGCCGAGCGTGCGGGTGAAGCCCTGGACGCCCATCTTGGCGGCGGAGTAGTTCGCCTGGCCGCGGTTGCCCAGCGCGGAGACGCTGGAGAGGTTGAGGATCTTGCCGTACTTCTGCTCCACGAAGTGCTTCTGGGCGGCCTTGGTCATCAGGAACGCGCCCTTGAGGTGGACGTTCATGACCAGGTCCCAGTCGTCCTCGGTCATCTTGAAGAGGAGGTTGTCGCGGGTGATGCCCGCGTTGTTGACCAGGATGTGGATCCCGCCGAGCTCGTCGACCACGCGCGCGACGGCCGCGTCGACCGACTCGCCATTGCTCACGTCACAGCCGATGCCGATCGCCTTGGCGCCGTCGGTCAGGGGGAGCCTGGCGGCCGACTCGGCGGCCGACGACTCGTCGAGGTCGATGATCGCGACCGAGGCACCCTCCTCGGCGAACCGCGTGGCGGTCCCGAAGCCGATGCCGCGCGCGGCTCCCGTGACGACAGCGACGCGCCCGTCAAAACGGCCCATGACATGACTCCTTGCCTCGGTGGTCGAGCTTGTCGAGACCTCACCCTAGGGCGTCGATGACGGCACGGGACGGCGGGTCAGTCCGGCAGGTTCGCGAGCACGGCGCGCAGGCGGGCGGCGTACTCACCGCGCTCGGCGTCGTCGGCGTACTTGTGCCGCGGCCAGAAGAACCCCCGCAGGCCGTCGCCCTTGGTGCGGGGTACGACGTGCAGGTGCAGGTGGGGCACGGACTGGCTGACCGTGTTGTTCATCGCCACGAAGGACCCCTCGGCGCCGAGGCCCTCGACCATCGCGGCCGCCAGCCGCTGACCGGCCGCCAGGAACGGGTCTCGCAGCGCGGCAGGCAGGTCGGGCAGCGTCACCACGTGCCGGCGCGGCACGAGCAGCGCGTGGCCCTTGAACAGCGGGCGCCGGTCGAGGAAGGCGACCACGTCGTCGGTCTCGAGCACGAGGTCGGCCGCCACGTCGCCCGCGGCGATGGAGCAGAAGACGCAGTCCTCGTTGGTCGGGCCTGCCGAGACCATCACGACCGTCTGACCCGACCCACGCGGTCGGCCGGCACGGCGACCTGGAACGCCCTCATGGGACCGCAGGCTAACGGCTGCAGGGTCCACGCGAATCGTTCAGCACCACGCGGGAAATGGTCATCAGGACGGCCGCCCGTCACTAGTCTCAGCCTCCTCGGTCGCGCACGGGGGCGCGGGCGATCACCCAGGTGGACACATGCGCTTTCCCAGAGGACCACGCAGGATGCGGACTGCGGTCGCCGCAGCCGGAGTCGCCGCTGCTCTCACGGCCTGCGGCCCGGCTCCGGTCACTGGCCCTGACCTCGGCGCCGAGGACGGCACCTCGCCCACCCCCACGGCCACCCTCGCACCCGCCGACGGCACCTTGCCGGCACCCACGATCACCCTGGCGCCCGCCGACCGCACCAGCGGACCCGGCAACGCTGACGGCACCGATGCCCTGGACCCGTTCGCCGCGCCACTTCCGATCGGCGACAGCACCGCCGCCCCGACCGAGTTCACCGTCGACGACCAGTTTCCCGGCGTGGCGATCCACCTCGTGACCGGTGGCGGCATCCACCCCTGGGACGTCCAGCTCCGGGTCGCCCGCGACCACATGGTGGGCCCGTTCTGGGACAGGATGCCCGGCGGCGCCTGGCAGATCACCGTTCCCGAGGACGCGGCCCCGCTGCGCTCCGGCAGCACCCTGACCCTGCCGTACGACGCCGACCGGCTCGACGGGTTCCCCGAGCAGGATCTCCGCATCTTCTGCTACGACCCTCGCACGCGGTCGTGGCGCGTCGCGTCGGACAACCAGACCGTCGACGTCGACAGCCACACCGTCACGACGGCGGTCGCCCACCTCTCCGTCTACGCCTCTGTCTACGCCGTCCTCAGCATCCGTCCCAGCGACTGAGCAGACTCCTCCGGCGAGCGCCCGCGATTCACAGATCTGGGAAAGACTCTTGTCTTTTCGAACAGATGTTCGATAGAATCAGGTATGGACCTGGCCCCCGAACCCGACGCGATGCCGGCGGACGCCGCGGAGACGCTGGCGTTCGCCGAGCTGCTGGTGGTGCGGCGGCGGGAGGTGGAGCTGGACGACCTGCGGGTCGCCGGCGCACTGGGCCGCGCTGCACTCCACGGACCCGCGGGAGGATCCGGGGTTCGTGCGGGGTCGTCCGGGTGGGGACCGGCTGGTCGCGGTGGGTGGGGAGGGCACCCCGCGGGTGCGGGAGCTGTGCTTCCACGAGCTGGGGATCGCCCGGCAGGTGCACGCCCAGTCCGCGCGGGCGGTGGTGGCCGACGTGCTGGACCTGCAGCACCGGCTGCCGCTGACCTGGGCCCGGCTGGAGGCGCTGGCGGCGGATGCGTTCGTGGCCCGCCGGGTCGCGGTGAAGACCCGGGAGCTGCCGCTGGCGGTGGTGGGGCTGGTCGACGTGGCGGTGGCCGCGGTGATCGGCCGGCTCTCGGCGGGCCGGGTGCTGGCGATCGCGGAGGCCGCGATCATCGAGGCCGATCAGGCCGGCCACGCCGCGAAGCTGGAGGCGGAGCGCCGCCGCCGGTACGTGGGCCTGTCCCGGACCGACGAGCACGGGCTGCGCACCGTGATCGCCCGGGTCACCGCCGGGGACGCGGTCTGGGTCGACGCGATGGTCGAACGGGTCGCCGACCTGCTCGCCACCCGCCCCGAGCTGCGCCCGGAGGCGCCCGGGGACGACCTGACCCGCGACGAGCTCCGCTCGCTCGCGTTCGGGTGGCTGGCCCGGCCCGCCGAGCTCCTCCACCTCCTCCTCGAGACCGCCCACGCGGCGGAGGAGACCTCGGCCGCGGACGACGCCGCCGTCGACGGTGCCGAGCCGGCGGCCGACGAGACCTCGGAGCCGGAGCCGGTGGACCCGCTCGCGGAGTCCCGGTCCACCGCGCTGTCGGCGCGGGCGCTGGACCTGTTCCGCCCCGCGGATCTGACCAGGCTGGCGCCGACCGCGCAGCTGTACCTGCACCTGCACCAGGCGGTGCTGGACGGCACCCCCGGCGTCGCCCGGGTCGAGGGCCTCGGCCCGCACCTGCTCGAACAGGTGGTCGGCCTGCTGGCGCACACCCGGGTCCAGGTCACCGGCGTGATCGACCTGGCCGACCGGCACGCCGTGGACGGCTACGAGTTCCCCCAGGCCATCCGACACCGCACCCGGCTCCGGATGCCCGCCGAGGCCGCCCCCCACGCCACCCGGATCACCGGGATGCGACAACGCATCGACCTGGACCACCCCACCCCCTATGACCCCACCGGCCCCCCGAAACAGACCGGCGACCACAACGCCGCCAACCTCACCCGCACCAGCCACCGGGCCAAGACCCACCTCGGCTACCGGGTCACCCAGATCGGCACCAACGCCTGGGTCTGGCGCACCCCCCACGGGCTGCTCCGCATCGTCGACAACCAGGGCACCCACCTCGTCGACCAGGCCGACGTCGACGCCCTCACCAGCGACGACCCCCTCGAACGCGCCTGCGCCCGCCTCTGGTGGGAACACTGCAACAGCCAGGCCGCCTGACTCGGCAGGGAGCAGGGCGGCGAGCAGGTCACTCGCAGACGCCGTCGCAGCCGAGCGGCCGCGCCATGTACCGCCCGTTCCCCGCCATGGCATCGAAGTGCTGGGTGTCGCCGAGACCGTGGTCCGGCGCAGCCCGTCTGCGCCATGATCGCGGCGACGGCGTGCGACCGGCCGAACCCGCGCGCACGGTGCGATCACGCGTCCAGGGCCCGTCGCCGGCACGCCGGAAGATGCGCACGCCGCCGGCAACCGGCCGGCAGCGTCCGCGACGTCATCGGTCAGGTGGCCGCCTCGGCCTTCTGGGCCTCCTTGATGTCCTCGGCGAGCTGGTCGGCCTCCATGTCGGTGGCCCTGGAGACCATGCGGTTCGCCGCCTTGATGTTGGCCGCGATCTGGTCGGCGAGGTTGGTCTCGTAGACCACGATCAGGCCGGCCTGGCCGGCGTCGAGGGTCTCGCCGAGGTCCTTGAGGTCACCGCGGGACATACCTCCCGATGCGTGGCCCGCCACGGCCCCGATCCCGGCGCCCGCGGCTCCTGCTCCGGCGATGCCGATGGCCGCGGGCGGGAAGAGCGCCACTGCGACCCCGGCTGCGAGGCCCCAGCCCAGCCCGACGGCGGCGCCGTGCCGGGTCGGCTGCTCGTGCTTCTTGACGATGTGGACCTTGCCCTTCTCGTCCTTGGAGATCACGGAGGCGTCGAAGTCGTGGGAGGACTTCACCTCGCGGTAGAGGGCCTTGACGGCCTCGTAGTCGGCGACGGCGTCGTCGACGTTGTCGTACGCCGCGGCGATCACGTAGAGCGTGTCCTTCTCCTGCTTGGCCATCTGTTGCCTCCTGGGTCTGTGTCAGCACCCATCCCACCCGCGATGGGCCCGCAGCGGCTCATCCTCCATGGGTGATCCGGTGCGTCGACCCGCTTCGTAGTGTCCGCAACCATGGCGGCCACCGGTCCCTCCCTGCCTCCGAGCCCCCCGCGCGCCTCGCTGACGCGGGAGGCGGAGGAGAGCACCGCCGCCGGCATCTACGGCGTGATCGTGAGCGCCGCCGTGATGGCCGCGTCCCACGAGAACTCGGCGGGTGCGGTGACGGTCGCGGTCCTGGTCACCCTCGTCATCTACTGGGGCGCGGAGCGCTACGCACGCCTGGTCGCCGGGCGGATCCACGACGGTCGCCGGCCGACCTGGCAGGAGATACGTCGCCAGCTGACCACCGGATGGGAGATGGTGTCGGCCTCGGTCCTGCCGCTGGTCGTGATGACGGCGGTGTACCAGCTCGGGGCCGGGCTCGACACCGCGATCCTCGCGGCGCTGGGCTGCAGCACCGTGCTGCTGTGCCTGGCCGGGTGGCAGATGGGACGCCACGGTCAGCTCAGCACCTTCGAGCGCGTCGCATCGGCCGCGGTCGCGGGGGCGTTCGGCCTCTTCATGGTCGCCCTCAAGGCGCTCCTGCACTGACGACGTGCTCGGCCGCCGGGACGTCCGCCCCTACGATGACCGGCATGCGCGTTCTGGTCTCCGGCGGCACCGGCTACATCGGGTCCCACACCGTCCTGTCCCTCATCGAGTCCGGGCACGAGGTGCTCGTGGTCGACGACTTCTCCAACAGCAAGCCCAGCGTCGTGGGACGCCTCGAGGAGCTGTCCGGCACCCACATCCCGGTGCACGGCTTCGACCTCACCGACACCGAGAAGACCGACCAGCTCTTCGGCAGCGAGCAGATCGACGCGGTCATCCACTTCGCCGGCCTCAAGGCCGTGGGCGAGAGCGTGGAGAAGCCCCTGGAGTACTACGCGAACAACATCGGCGCCACGTTCTCGCTGGTCAACGCGATGCGGCGGCACGGCGTACACCGCCTGGTCTTCTCCTCCTCCGCGACCGTGTACGGCGACCACGCGCCGGTGCCGTACCGCGAGGACTACGAGCCGCTGTCGGCCGCCAGCCCCTACGGCCGCAGCAAGGTGATGATCGAGCACGTCCTCTCGGACGTCGCGGCGGCCGGGGACCTCCGGGTGGCGCTGCTGCGCTACTTCAACCCGGTCGGCGCGCATCCCTCCGGGACCATCGGTGAGGACCCGCAGGGGATCCCCAACAACCTGATGCCGTTCATCGCACAGGTCGCGGTCGGGCGCCGCGAGAAGCTCTCGGTCTTCGGCAACGACTACCCCACCGCCGACGGCACCTGCGAGCGCGACTACATCCACGTCGAGGACCTGGCCGCCGGCCACGTCGCCGCGCTCGAGCACGTCGACGCCATGCCCACCCCGGCCCGCGCCTTCAACCTCGGCAGCGGTCGCGGCACCAGCGTCCTGGAGCTGCTGCACGCCTTCGAGCGCGCCGTCGGCCGCGAGATCCCCCACGAGTTCGTCGGACGTCGCGCCGGCGACCTCCCGGCCTACTGGGCCGACCCGACCCGCGCGGACGAGGAGCTCGGCTGGCGCACCGAGCGCAGCATCGACGACATGTGCGCCGACGTGTGGCGCTGGCAGTCGATGAACCCGCAGGGCTACCCGGACGCCTGAGCAGGTGGCCTAGGGGCCCTCGAAGGACCAGTGGTCGTCATCCGTGGCGACCTCCGGACCCACCTGCGTCCCGCCACCGTCCTCGCTGGCGGTCCGGCCGTAGATCTGCCCGGAGGCGCCGGGGGTGACCCGGACGGTGAACCGCAGCACCCCGGTGCCCGACGGGTCGACGCGCTGCCTGGTAGGTGACGCCGTCACCCCGTCGGGGGCGATGACCGAGACCTCTCCCCCGTGCTGGGCATTCACACAGACGTACAGCGCCGCTCCCTCGTCGTAGGAGTGGTCCACGTCGTTCCAGTGCAGCGCGAGCGAGAAGTACAGGTCGTCCGCGTGCGGGCTGGGCCCGTGGTTGCACTCCTCGAACGTCGTCGGGGTCGCGACGCCGGGGTGCGCCTCGTCGTCCGCGTCGCCGCTGCAACCGGCGAGCAGCACGGCCGGCAGCAGGACACCCGCTACGGCCCCCCATCTGCGCATGTGGCCAGCATGGCGGACCTGATCCCCTAGCGTGAGCTTTATGGTCCCGCGACCGCCCCTACCCGCGTGGGTGCACGGCTACGAGAGACGGTGGCTGCGCGGGGACGTGCTGGCAGGGGTCACCATCACGGCGTACCTGATCCCGCAGGTGATGGCCTACGCCGACGTGGCCGGGCTGCCGGCGGTCGCGGGCATCTGGGCGTCCGTGGGCGCGCTCCTCCTGTACGCCCTGGTGGGCACGTCCCCCCAGCTGTCGGTCGGGCCGGAGTCCACGACGGCGCTGATGACCGCGGCCGCCATCGCGCCGTTGGCGGCCTCCTCGTCGACCAGGTACGCCGAGCTCGCGGCGGCACTCTCCGTCGTCGTGGCCGGCTACTGCCTGCTCGGCTGGCTCGGCGGGCTGGCGTTCCTCGCCGACCTGCTGTCCCGCCCGGTGCTGATCGGGTACATGGCGGGCGTCGCGGGCATCATGATCGCCTCGCAGCTGGGGAAGCTGACCGGCGAGTCGGTCGAGGCGGAAGGCTTCCCGGCCCAGGTCGGTCAGGTGGCCCGGCACCTCGACGAGGCGCACGGACCGACGCTCACGCTGGGGCTGGTGACCCTGGCCGTGATGCTGGTCGGCAGCGCCCTGTTCCCCCGGGCCCCGATGGCGCTGCTCGGCATGCTCGGTGCCGCGGCCGCCGTCGCCCTGCTGGACCTCCGCGACAAGGGGGTCACCGTCATCGGCGAGATCCCGGCCGGGCTACCGGTCCCCTCGCTCCCCCAGGTCTCCGCGCACGGCGTGGTGTCGCTGCTGCCCGCCGCCCTGGGCGTGGCGCTGGTCGCCTACACCGACAACGTCCTGACCGGGCGCGCCTTCGCGGACCGGCAGCGCGTCCGGATCGACCCCCGCCGCGAGCTGCTGGCCCTGGGCGCGGCGAACGTGGGTGCCGGCCTGATGCAGGGCTTCCCGGTGAGCAGCAGCGGCAGCCGGACCGCGATCGGCGACGCCGTCGGCAGCCGCACCCAGCTGACCAGCCTGGTCACGGTGGTCGCGACGGTGCTCGCGGTCCTCGTCGCGCGGCCGGTCCTGGCGACGTTCCCGACCGCGGCGCTCGGCGCCGTGGTGGTGTACGCCGCGGTGCGGCTGGTCGACGTCGCGGAGTTCCGGCGCCTGGCCCGGTTCCGGAGCAGCGAGTTCCTGATCGCGGTGGCCACCACCGCCGCGGTGCTGGTCGTCGGGGTCCTGCAGGGCGTCCTGGTCGCGGTGGGGCTCTCCATCCTGGACCTGTTGCGGCGGGTCGCCCGGCCGCACGACGCCGTGGAGGGGTTCGTCCCCGACATCGCCGGGATGCACGACGTCGACGACTACCCGGAGGCCAGCCTGGTCGCCGGACTCATGGTCTACCGGTACGACTCCCCGCTCTTCTTCGCCAACGCCGAGAACTTCCGGGCCCGCGCCCGCGCGGCCGTCGCCACGTCCGAGACACCGGTGAGGTGGTTCGTGCTCAACACCGAGGCCATCATCGAGGTGGACATCACCGCGGTCGACGCGCTGGAGTCGCTGCGCGCGGACCTCACCGGCCAGGGCATCGTGTTCGCGTTCGCGCGCATGAAGCAGGACCTGCGCGACTCGCTGGCCCCGACCGGCCTCCTGGAGCGGATCGGCGAGGACCACCTGTTCCCCACCCTGCCGACGGCCGTGGAGGCCTACCACCAGTGGTGCACGGAGCACGAGTGACCCGCGCCCTGTGAGGGCGGGCGTACAGTCGATTGGCGATGAGTGTCAGCACGCCGTTCCCCCGGGCGAGTGAGGACCGGGAGGCCCTGCTGCTCGCCGCCCAGCTGGAGCTGCTGGCCGGCGTGGTGTCCGGGCGCACCCTCCCGCATGCGCTGGAGTCGCTGCTGCGGGTGGTGGAGCGGGTCTCGTCCGGTGAGCTGCTCGCCTCGATCCTCCTCCTCGACGAGTCCGGCCGGCACCTTCGGCACTGCGCCGCACCGAGCCTGCCCGCCTTCTACAACCGGGCCATCGACGGCGAGGAGATCGGGCCGACGGTCGGCTCGTGCGGTACGGCGGCGTACCGGCGCAGGCAGGTGATCGTCGAGGACATCGAGACCGACCCCCTGTGGGCCGACTACCGCGACCTCGCCCTGAGCGCCGGGCTCCGGGCGTGCTGGTCGACGCCGATCATCGGTGTCGGCGGGCGGGTGCTGGGCACCTTCGCCATGTACCACCCGACCCCCCATCGCCCCAGCCCCGGCGAGCTGGCCCTCAGCGACGTCCTGGTGCGGACCGTGGCCCTGGCGATCGACCGCAGCCGGCTCGACGAGCAGCGCGAGCGCGAGCTCGCCGACGAGCGCGCGGTCGCACTCGTCTTCCAGAACAGCCTGTTGCCGTCCATCCCGTCCCACATCGGTCGGGTCGAGCTCGCCGCGCGCTACCGCACCGGCGACCCCGGCGTGCACGTGGGTGGGGACTGGTTCGACGCGATCTCCGTGGACGACGGGATGTTCCTGGTCGTCGGCGACGTGCAGGGCCACGACGTCGAGGCGGCGGCGCTGATGGGCCAGCTGCGGACCGTCGTACGCGCCACCGCCTGCGAGGGACACCCACCGGCCGGCATCCTGGTCCGGACCGCCGACTACCTCGACCGGCTCGGCAGCGACCTGCTCGCCACCGTCCTCGTCGTCCATCTCGACGCCCAGGCCCGGCTGGTCACCGTCGCCTCCGCCGGCCACCTGCCACCGGTCGTGCTGAGCCTCACCGACACGGGCGCCGTCGTGGAGCCGCTCGCGGTCGAGACGGGGCCACCCCTGGGCGCCGGGCAGCGCTGGGAGGAGCGCAGCACCCACCTTCCCCCGGACGCGGTGGTCCTGCTCTACACCGACGGGCTGGTGGAGACGCGGACCTGGGACATCGACGAGGGCATCACGCGGCTCGGCACCCTGCTGGAGACGCTGCCGGCGACTCCGGCGCCCGCGCGTGTCCTCGACACCGCCCTCGACCTGCTTCCCGCCGGAAACCGGGGCGACGACGTCGCCGTCCTCGCCGCGCACGTCCCACCCAGGACCGGGACGTCGAACCGGGCCACGCGGGCACTGCCCGCCCAGGCCATGTCCGTGCCGCTGGCCAGGTCCTGGGCCGAGGGGTGGCTCAGTGGCTGCATGGCCCGCGAGCACCAGGAGCTGGCGCTGCTGGTGCTGTCCGAGCTGGTCACGAACGCGGTCCGGCAGGGCGACAGCCCGGTGCGGGTCACCCTCGAGGCCGCCGACGACTCCCTGCTCGTCGAGGTGTTCGACAGCGGTCACCGGCTCCCCGCCCTGACCGACGCCGACCTCGACTCGCCGGGTGGGCGGGGCCTGCACCTGATCGACGCGGTCTGCGACGAGTGGGGCGTGCGTGAGGAGCTGGACGGGAAGACCGTCTGGGCCCGCCTCCCCTGGTGACCGGGGGCTGAGACCGGTCAGGCGCTCCGGCGGACCTCGCGGGCGGCCAGCCAGGTCTCGAAGCGGCCCTCGTTGCCGGTGAGGAACTCACGAAGGTCGGTGTCGAAGGCCGCGATCGCCGATCCCATGGCGAGCACCTGGAAGTCGACCCTCCGGACGGGGTCGCAGGTGTGCGACGCGGCGGCGGTGCGCTCCACCGAGGCACCGCACTGGGCACACGGCGTACGACTCCACGAGAACAGCATCAGGACCTCCGATCGCCCCCGACGACCGGGATGGTGCCCGCTCGGGCAGCCGCCGAAACGGTTGACTTCGCGCGCGGCCGTGAGGATCGTGAAGAGAACGTGTGGCCCACGTGACCACCCCTGACGTGCGCAACGACGTCCACCGCGGATCCCCTGTCGGCGGCGGGCGCCCACGTCGCGGCCCCCAGTTCTCGGCTTCGAAGCCGCGGCCCGGATTCCGCTCAGGATCCCAGGAGCCCCCATGCAGATCCATCAGCTCAACTCCGACGTCACCGTCCTCAACGACCATCTCCCCGTGCCCACGATCGGGTTCCTCCCGATCAATGCCTTCGTCCTCCACGCCGCGGAACCCGTGGTCGTCGACACGGGCGTGAGCCTGCCCGAGCGAGGCTTCATGGACCTGTTGGGCTCGGTCATCGACCCGAAGGACGTGCGCTGGATCTGGCTCACCCACCCCGACCGGGACCACACCGGCGCCCTCTTCGAGCTGCTCGAGGCCGCACCGCAGGCTCGAGTGGTGACCACCTTCCTGAGCGCGGGGATCATGTCGACGGACCGGCCGCTGCCCATGGACCGGCTGCACCTGATCAACCCCGGCCAGACCCTCGACGTGGGTGACCGGACGCTGACCGCCTTCCGGCCGCCGCTGTTCGACAGCCCGGCCACCGTCGGCTTCTTCGACCCGAAGTCGGGCACCTGCGTCGCCTCGGACTGCTTCGGGGCGCCCATGACCAGTCCGGACCTCGCCGAGGGCAACGACGTGCGCGACGTCCCGGCCGACGAGCTCCGCTCGGCACAGCTGCTCTGGGCGACCGTGGACAGCCCCTGGATCCACGTCGCCGACCAGGACGCCTACATGCGGACGGTCGAGCCGCTGCGGGCCATGGACCCCGAGGTCATCCTCAGCTCCCACCTCCCACCGGTCGTCGGAGGTACGTCGAGCTGTCTCGACATGCTGGCCGTCGCCCCGCTCGCCGACCCGTACGTCGGCCCCGACCAGAAGGCCCTGGAGGAGATGCTCGCCGGCTTCGAGCCGGCCGCGCCCGCCTGAGCCGTCCTAGGGGGCCTGGTCCTCCTCGGGCAGGGTGGGGTGGTCCGTCGGGTAGAGACCCACGACGAACCCGTAGACGGTGTCGCCCTCGCGCGGCAGCTGCGAGAACTCGCGGATGACCTCGTCGACGCGCTGCCAGAACTCGTTGGCGCGCTCGCGCGTGATCCGGGCGTGACGGTGGTTGGCCCACATCGTGTCCGCGTGGTACGCCGACTCGGACTCGGCCGCCGCGTCGGCGAGGTAGTTGGTCCAGGGCGGCGGCGTCACCTGCTCCAGCGGGACCTTGCCGATGTAGAAGGCCCTGGCCGTGCGCCCGTAGAACCGTTCCTCGATCGCGCGCACGCGACGCGTGCGCACCACCTTGAGCAGGCCCGCGTCGACCAGCACGTTGACGTGGTGGGCCACCGTGCTCTTCGGCCGGCCGACGGCGGCGGCCAGCTCCGTGACCGTGGCGGCGCGCTCGAGGAGCAGGTCGAGCAGGGTGGAGCGCAGCGGGTCGGCCATGGCCCGCAGCTCGGCCGGTGACGTCAGCAGGGCGCGCTCGTCGAGCTCGTAGTCCGGGAGCTCGCTATTGCTCGACATAGTTCGATCATTCTACGATGACGGATCAATGAAGCTCGCACCACCAACGGGGAGGCACCACATGGCCGAGGTACTGCTGTTCCACCACGTGCAGGGACTGACGCCCGGCGTCATCGCCCTCGCCGACGAGCTGCGGCGCGCCGGGCACACCGTCCACACGCCCGACCTGTTCGACGGGCACACCTTCGACAGCATCGAGGACGGGTTCGGCCACGCCAAGCAGATCGGCTTCGACACGCTCGGCGAGCGCGCCGACCGGGCTGCCGAGGAGCTGCCGGCCGGGCTCGTGTACGCCGGGATCTCGTTCGGCGTGATGTCCGCGCAACGGCTGGCCCAGACCCGCGAGGGCGCCCGCGGGGCAGTCCTGCTCGAGTCGTTCGTACCGCCCTCGGAGTTCGGGACCGGCTGGCCCGCCGGGGTCCCGGCCCAGGTGCACGGGATGGACACCGACCCCTTCTTCGCCCTCGAGGGTGACATCGACGCCGCCCGCGCCTTCGTGGCCGAGGTCGAGGACGCCGAGCTGTTCGTCTACCCCGGCGACCAGCACCTGTTCACCGACAGCTCGCTGCCGTCGTACGACGCCGAGGCCACCGCCCTGCTGACCGGCCGCGTGCTCGACCTCCTCGCCCAAGACCCCCACGTCGGGGGATGACCGGGGCTCGCTCCGATCCCTAGGTTGGAGCGGCCGGGGACCACCGGACGAGCTGCCGGCACGGAGGGACGCCATGTCGAACCACGGCACGACCCGGAGCTCGACCGACCCCTACGGCCTGCCGCCGCAGCCCCCGAACCCGTACGCGTCCTGGTTCAAGCGGGTCGGGGCCTACCTCATCGACGCGCTCCTGGTGAGCGTCGCCTACTTCCCCGCCGTGATCGGCCTCATCATCTCGTCGTCGGATGGGAACGACGCCCTGGGCACGTCCCTGACCGTCGTCGGGGCGTTGCTGTCCCTCGCGGTGTTCGTGTGGAACACCTGCCTGCGGGCGGGCCGGACCGGCTACTCGATCGGCAAGGGCCTCCTGGGCATCAAGCTCATCGGCGAGAGGTCCGGCGAGCCCATCGGCGCCGGGATGGCCTTCCTGCGGTACCTCTGCCACATCGTGGACGCACTGCCCCTCTACCTGGGCTACCTGTGGCCGCTGTGGGACGCGAAGCGGCAGACGTTCGCCGACAAGATCATGCACACGGTGGTGCTGAACCAGCCGCAGTGACCCGGCTCGACGGGCGGCTCGATGGGCGGCACCGCGTACGGCGGCGTCTGCGCTCAGGCCGTTCTCAGGGCAGTGGCGCACCATGGTGAGATCCCCCCTCGCCCCAGGAGACCGATGAGCCGCGCCCCGATCACCCCCCGAGCACACGACCTCGTGACGCGAGTCGACGCCTGGGCCCACCGCGGACGCGGACGGGCACTCGTGGTCAGGATCGGCGTCACCCTGGTCGGGCCGCTGCTGGTGTTGGCGGGCATCGCCATGACCGTGCTCCCCGGCCCGGGTCTGGTCGTGGTCGCGCTCGGGCTGGCGCTGCTCGCGCTCGAGTACGAGTGGGCCCGCCGCACGCTCGGCCTGATGGGGCGCGCTCTGTCGAACGCCCGCAACGCTGCGCTCCCCCGCGCCGGCTCGCGTCGGCGCCGTGCCCTCGGCGTCCTGACCGCCGGCGGGTTCGTGGTGGCGACCACCGTCCTCACCACAGCGGTCACGACGTTCGTCGGCGCCCAGACCCTGCTCTGACAGGTGAGCGGCAACGACCACGGTCCTGTGCGATGCAGTGCCACTCCCGCGAATGCCTGATACCGTCAGCGTCCGGCCACTCCGCGGTCACGATCGCCGGACGGGGCCCCACGGATTCCGTCAAGAGGCGAGATTCCCGACTGCATGTTACTCATGGGTCATAAGTCGTAGGACTTCCTAGGCATTCCCAACGCGCGCCCCCCGGGGTGATCCTCGGAAGAGGCTGACGGCGCCCCTGACCACAGGGTTCCGTGGCCACTCGGGGA
>CAWDVM010000001.1:0-38199 GCA_963805685.1 uncultured Actinomycetota bacterium | reverse complement strand
ATCACCGCCGACGGCGAGTTCCAGGCGTCCAAGAAGCTGTCCCAGGCGGCCGCGGCGATGACCGGGACACCGGGTGCCCTCCAGCTGCGGTTGATGCAGACGATGGTCGAGGTGGCGGCCGAGCGGAACTCGACCCTGGTGCTGCCGTTCCCGGTGGAGCTGCTGCGCTACTTCGAGGCGGCGGCGCACGCCGCCGACCCGGCCGTGCCGCGGGCCGGCATCCCGGACCCGGAACCCGCCGCGGACGAAGCCGTCCCGGACCCCGAACCCGCCGCGGACGGAGCCATCCTGGACCCGGCGCCCGGGCTGGGGCGCGTGCCGCTCGACTGAGCGAGGAGTGACATGGCAGTCCAGCTCAACCACACGATCGTGCACGCCCACGACAAGCAGGAGACGGCCCGGCACCTCGTCGACATCCTCGACCTGCCCGAGCCGACGTCGTTCGGCCCGTTCCTGGTCGTCCAGGTCAGCAACGACGTCTCGCTCGACGTGGCCGACGACCACGGGGAGCCCCGGCCGCAGCACTACGCGTTCCTGGTCTCGGAGGAGGAGTTCGACCAGATCCTCGCCCGCATCCGGGATCGCGGTCTGGACTGGTGGGCCGACCCGTTCCACCACCGGCCGCACGAGGTCAACACCAACGACGGTGGTCGCGGCCTCTACTGGAACGACCCCAACGGGCACAGCCTGGAGATCCTCACCGTCCCGTACGGCGGCTGGGGACGTTGACCGGACGAGCACCTGCCGCGGTCGTCTCCACGGCAGACATCGTGGGGTCCCGCAGACCCGTCAGCTCCACTGCCCGTAGACGTGCACCCAGAGACGCTTGGTCGAGCTCAGCTGCCACAGTTGCCGCGCGTCCTCGGTCCACAGGTTCACGCAGCCGTGACTGTGGCCGAGGTACGGGTCCATCATCAGCCGCGAGCCGTGCAGGGCCTGGCCTCCAGAGAAGAACTGCGCGTAAGGCATCGGGGTGTTGAAGATGCTGCTGACGTGGTCGATGTCCCGGTAGTACACGCGGAAGGTTCCCGTACGTGTTCGGGTGGAGGTTCCGCCGCCGCGCACCAGCCAGGAGTTGAGCAGCTTCCCATCTCGGTAGAGGTTCACCTGGTGCCACCAGCGGTCGTAGCACGCGTGCCAGCCAGTGGTCTTGCAGCCACGCGGGACGAGGTCACGGCCACGCACGCTCTGCTTGATCAACCGACGCCAGGTGGGGTGGTTGACAGTTCCGGTCGGCGTGAGCCCGTTCCTCTTCTGGAACGCCTTGACGCCGGCCTCGGTGATCGGACCGAAGTGGCCGTTCGGGACCGCCTCGAAGAGGCCGACGCGCTTGAGCCGGTACTGCACTTCGTAGACGTGCTCGATGTGGTACGGGTCGGCATCGACGTCGCCCCGGCGCACGATCTCGCGGCTGAAGGGGTCGCGGAGCGTCCAACCCGCCGAGGCACTTGCGGCGGGCGCGGGTGTCACCGACAACGGCCCCAGCAATGCGAGGGTCAGGACCAGCGCGACCATGAGGCCCTGGACGGGCGCCCGAGATCCGCCGGTGCGACGCCACAGACCAGACGCCATCGTCGGTTCCTTTCCCCACTTGCTACGAGGAGACCGCCGCGCCGACGCACGTGGTAGGGGCCAAGGTCAGTCCCCCTGGGCGCATGGTCCCGGCCGCCTGCCCGGGCCACGACCCCCACGACCGTCGAGCGACCTTCGTGCCGCTGGACAGCAAGGAGAACTTCGACGAGAACTTCTCCAGCAATTGGTACTACTGCTGGAAGTAGTCGGCCCAGGGTTCCGCACGCTCATGGCAGATGGCGCGGTTGTGCCGACTGGAGGACGTGATGTCGAGCCAACCAGAATCGCGGGGGCTCAGTTGTTGACGACCAGTCGGAGCTCGTGCGTGACCAGCTGTGGTGGCCCGCGGTGTCAGAGTGTGTATCGCAGTGTGTACACGGTCCGGCCGCTGTCGCTGTTCCGCACGTGGATGGTGCCCTCGATGCCGCGGTACCTACCGGTGCCGTTCGTGATCCGGCCGGTGAAGGTGTTTCCGGTCTTCTCGGTGTTGAGGTTGAAGTAGCTGACGATCATCCCGCCCTCCAGGGCGTCGGCCAGCCAGAAGCGCAACTGGTCGGTCTTCGGGTTGAACACGCCGGAGAAGCTCTCGTAGCCGACGATCTTGTGGGTGGCGAGGGACCGGAGTCGGTCCACGCCGGCGGGGTGGTGGTCGCTCAATGGGTGAGCCTCGATATCTTGCACCAAGAGGCGCGTCACGTGCTGGCTGCGTTCCGCCGCCTTCGATCCGGCTGCGTCCGAGGACGTCGACGCTCCCGCGAGACCGGTCAGCATGACCGCTGCGGTTACTGCTGTGGTTGCGAGCTTCTTCATGTCGCCCTCCTGGGCATGTCCCGGTGGTGCGGCCCGGAGACGGCGACGTCGATCGGTGAACCGGCGTGGGCCGGCTCTTGCGGGAGCCGTGCCACACTTTCTTGTTCTCCTGCGATCCTGTCCCGATGGAGCGGGAGCAAGCGCGCCCACGAGGAAACATCCTCAATACTCAGGAGCGTCGCTGCGCCCTCGGGATGGCCGGCTGACCCGTCTGAAGCAACCCCCGTGGCAGCCAAGCCAGGGTCTCGCGACGCTGTCAAAGGGCGGAACCGCCGTTGAGCGCGTCCTGGCGACGCTGCCCCTCATACTGAGGGCATGGCATCCAGCGGTGGAAACCCGCTTCTCCACCCCATCAGGTACTGGAGACAGTGGGCGGTCTGTCTTGGCTGTTCTGCCGCGACGGTCTACGGCAGCCAGCTTGTCGCGGACGCGACGGGACACTTTGCCTTGGCACTTGCCTACATCGCCGTCGTCGGGGTCTTCATGGCCGTTGGCCTTCATTGGGCGAATCAACGCGTCGACTGACCACGCCCAATGAGCTCCGCGTGCCCAGTCAACGATTCAGCGCAGGCTCCCCACCCAGTCGCTGTAGAAGATCCCGAGCCCAGCGGCGACGCAGACGCCCGCAATGATCCAGAAGCGGATCACCACCGTCACCTGCTCCCAGCCGAGCAGCTCGAAGTGATGGTGGAGCGGCGTCATACGGAAGACTCTCCTGCCCACTCCCGTGGTGCGCCTGGTCAGCTTGAACCAGGACACCTGGATCATCACCGACCCGGTGACGGCCACGTACAAGCCGCCGAGGACGACCAGAAGCAGCTCGGTGCGCGTGAGCACGGCGAACCCCGCCATGGCCGCCCCGAGGGCGAGGGAGCCTGTATCTCCCATGATGATCTTGGCCGGAGATGCGTTCCACCACAGGAACCCGAAGCAGGCACCGGTCAGCGCGGCTGCGACCGTGGCCAGGTCCAGGGGAGAGGCGACCTGGTAGCACAAGCCGTCCGCCGGGCTCGCCGAGCCGCACAGGTGGTTGTTCTGCCAGATCCCGATGATGGTGTAGGCGGCGAAGACCATCACGGCGCTGCCGGTGAGCAGCCCGTCGAGGCCGTCGATCAGGTTCGTGGCGTTGCTGGTCCCGCTCACCATGAACCAGATGAGCGCCATGACGATCACCCACGGCAACGCCGGGCCGAAGTCACGCACGAGGGACAGGCTGTGAGAGACAGCGGCTGCCGCCCCGTCGCGCAGGGTGGGCTGAAGCGCCAGGACTCCGAACGTGAGGCTGACGGCGGTCTGCCCCAGCAGCTTGGCCTTGCTCCGCAGACCGAGACTGCGCTGCTTCCTGACCTTGATGAAGTCGTCGAGGAAGCCCACCCCCGCCATGCCCACCAGGAGGAAGAGCACCAGGAGCGCGGACCGCGACGGTGCGTCCCCGGACACCAGACTGGCGAACGCATAGCCGATGAGCACCGAGATCACGATCGCGGCGCCTCCCATCGTGGGAGTACCGCGCTTCAGGTGGTGCGTCTCCGGCCCGTCCTCGCGGATCAGCTGCCCGAGGCCCCAGGAGGCAAACTGCGGGATCGCCCAGCGAGTGATGAACAACGACACCATGAGCGCGCACGTGCCGCTCAGCAGGATGGCATTCAACCCGAGTCCGTACCGATCGTGTGTGGGCGTTCCATCAAGACCGTCACGGTCTGGGCGGCTCGCTCGTCTTGGGCAGAAGCAGAACGAGACCACATTCACATGTGTGCATCAAACTCATCGACGCGTGTTGGGGCCCTTCGTTCGGGTCCGCTCGGCCTGAACGTCCATGCGGCCGAGCGTGTCAGAGCTCCAGCGCCGCCCGGTGCCGCCGCGCCGAGCCGAACAGCTCACCCAGGGCGTGGGCCCGCTTGAACACCAGCTGGGCGTCGTGCTCCCAGGTGATCGCGATGCCGCCGTGCAGCTGCACGGTCTCGGCGGCGACGTGGTCGAGCGCGTCACCGCACCACGCCTTCGCGACGTGGGCGAGCTCGGCGGCGTCCTCCGCGCCGCTCGCGACGGCGTACGACGCGGCCCAGGAGGCGGACCGCGCGGTCTCGACCGCGACGAGCATCTCGGCCATCCGGTGCTTGAGGGCCTGGAAGGAGCCGATCGGCCGGCCGAACTGCACCCGCTCCTTGGAGTACGCCACGGTCATGTCGAGGGCACGGGCGGCGGCACCGGCCTGGAGGGCGGCGACCCCGACGGACCCGACCAGCGCCGCCCGCTCGCGCGCACGGGTCGCATCCGCTGCGATCCGGGTGGCGCGGGCGAGGTCGACCGAGACGTCTGCGAGCCGGATCGTCTGGTCCATCGACGGCGTCCAGCTCCGCACGGCCGTCGCCGGGTCCACCTCGAAGAGCCCGTCGTCGGTGGCGACGACGAGCACCGTGGCCCGGTCGCCGTCGAGGACGAGCCGCGCGTCGGGGCCGTCGGCGAAGGCGCCGATCTCACCTGCGGCGAGACGGGGGAGCAGCCGGGCGCGGGCGTCCTCGTCGGAGCCGGCGAGCAGCGCCTCCGAGGTCACCAGCGTCGAGAGCAGCGGCGAGGGCGCCAGCGAGCGGCCCAGCTCCTCGAGGACGAGCAGCGACTCGAACAGCGAGAAGCCGGCGCCGCCGTACTCCTCCGGGACCGCGAGTGCGGCCACGCCGATCTGCTCGCACAGCAGCCGCCACAGCGCCTCGTCGTACCCCCGCTCGGTCTCGGCGGCCTCCCGGACCGCCCGGCTGCCGGCGTGCCGGTCGAGCAGGGCCCGGACGGTCGAGGCGAGCTCGGCCTGCTCCTCGGACAGCGCGAACTCCATCAGCCCACCAGTGACTCGAGGACGCGGGCCCGGTGGAACGCCGGCGTGCCCCAGGCGCCGACCAGGGCGCGAACCTTGGTGATCCAGAGGCTCAGGTCGAGCTCCGCGGTGTAGCCGACGGCGCCGTGCACCTGCAGCGCGGCCCGGGAGGCGAGGTACGCCGCGTCCGCGCAGGCGACCTTGGCCGCCGACACGTCGCGGCCCCGGTCGTCGGACCCGGTCGCGGTGAGGGCGGCTCCCCAGAGCAGCGGGCGTGCGAAGTCCAGCGCGATCCGCACGTCGGCCAGCCGGTGCTTGATCGCCTGGTAGGAGCCGATCTCGCGGCCGAACTGCCGGCGCTGCTTCACGTAGGCGACCGAGTCCGCGAGCAGCCGCTCGCCGCAACCGAGGAGCTGCGCGGCGGTCGCCAGCGCGGCCACGTCGAAGGCCCGCTCCAGGTCGTCGGTCTCCACCGCTTCACCGGCCGCCACCTCGAAGAGCCGCCGGGTCCCGTCGACGGAGTGGTGCGGGCGACCGGCGGTCGCCGTGTGCAGGCGCCCGCCGGCGACCAGGAACACGTGCTCGGCGACGTCGGCGTCGAGGGCGTACGGCGTGTGTGGTGGCACCGCGACGGTCCCGACCGCACCCTCGGCGAGCAGGCCCGGGTCGGCGAGGGCGTGGGGGAGGTGGGCCGCGGTCTCGACCCAGGGGCCCGGGACCGCGTGCCGGCCCAGGACCTCGAAGGCGAGCGCGAGCTCGACAGGCGTCGCGCCCAGGCCACCGGCCTCCTCCGGGACGACGAGGGCAGCGACGCCCTGCTCCGCGAGCCGGGACCACAGCTTCAGGCCCGGGGCGGTGTCACCCGCTGCCCAGGCGCGGGCGACGGCCACGGGGTCGGACGCGGCGATCAGCGAGTCGAGCGCCGCGGCGAAGTCGCGCTGGTCGTCGGAGGGCGAGAACCTCATCGGCGCACCTCGCTCGGCCGGCTCGCCGGCTTCGGCTCGCGGGGCAGACCGAGGATCCGCTCCGCCACGATGTTGCGCTGGATCTCGTTGGTGCCGGCGTAGATCGGCCCGGACAGCGAGAAGACGTAGCCGTCCAGCCACGGGGACTCCAGCTCCGCCGCCGGGCCGAGCAGGTCGAGCGCCGTCTCGTGGAGCGCGATGTCGAGCTCGGACCAGAAGACCTTGTTGACCGACCCCGCCGCGCCCAGGTCGCCCCCGTCGGCGAGCCGGGTGACGGTGCCCCAGGTGTAGAGCCGGTAGGCCTGCGCCCTGATCCAGGCGTCGACGACGCCGTCCGCGGCCGCGCCCTCGACCGGCTCGACCAGCGAGGAGGCGCGGTCGGCCCACAGGTCCACGAGCCGGTCGGCGGCGGCGCAGAACCGGCCGGGGGAGCGCAGGGACAGCCCGCGCTCGTTGCCGGCCGTGCTCATCGCGACCCGCCAGCCGTCACCGGGTGCCCCCAGCACGTCCGCGTCGGGCACGAAGACCTCCGAGAAGTGGACCTCGGCGAAGCCGGCCTCACCGTCGAGCTGCGCGATCGGGCGCACGGTCACCCCCTCGGCGTCGAGCGGGAACAGGAAGTAGGTGAGCCCGGCGTGCCGCTGCGCCTCCGGGTCGGAGCGGAACAGGCCGAACCCCCAGTGCGCGAACGCCGCCCGCGAGGACCAGGTCTTCTGCCCGTCGAGCACCCACCCGCCCCGGTCGTCGTCGCGCCGGGCGGTCGAGCGCAGCGAGGCGAGGTCGGAGCCGGCCTCGGGCTCGGACCAGCACTGCGCCCAGATCCGCTCGCCGGTCGCCATCGAGGGGAGGAAGCGGTCCTGCTGCTCGGCGGTCCCGTGGTCGAAGAGGATCGGCGCGAGCAGGAAGATGCCGTTCTGGGAGACCCGCCCCGGTGCCCCGGCGCGGTGGTACTCCTCCTCGAAGAGCACCCACTCGACCAGCGAGGCCTCGCGACCGTGGTAGGCCTCCGGCCACGACACCACCGACCAGCGTGCCTCGGCGAGCCGGGCCTCCCACTCCTGGTGGGCGCGGAAACCGGCCGCGGTGTCCATCGAGGGCAGCGGCTCGGCCGGCACGTTGGCCTCGAGCCAGGCACGCGCCTCGTCGCGGAACGCGCGCTCGGGGCCCGACAGGTCGAGGTCCATCAGCGACTCCTCAGCTCGGTCTTGAGCACCTTGCCCGACAGGTTCCGGGGGAGGGAGGCGACCAGCTCCACGTGTCGCGGCACCTTGAAGTTGGCCAGCCGCTCCCGGGCGAACGCGAGGACGTCGTCGGCCGTCAGTGCGGGGTCGTCGGCCACGACGTACGCCTTGCCGACCTCGCCCATGCGCTCGTCGGGTACGCCGACCACCGCGACGTCGGCGACACCCTCGAGCCGGGCGAGCACCTGCTCCACCTCGGCCGGGTACACGTTGAAGCCGCCGCAGATGTACATGTCCTTGAGCCGGTCGGTGATGGTCAGGTTGCCGTGCTCGTCGAGGGTCCCGACGTCGCCGGTGTGCAGCCAGCCGTCGGCGTCGATCGCCTCGGCGGTCCCGGCGGGGTCGTCGAGGTAGCCGAGCATCACGTGGTCGCCGCGCAGCAGCAGCTCGCCCCGCTCGCCGATCCGGGTCTCGATGCCCGGGACCGCCCGCCCGCAGGTGGTCGCGACGAGCTCGGCGGGGTCGTCCTCCCGGCACATCGTCGCCACGACGCACTCGGTCATCCCGAAGGCCGTGACGACGTGGTCGATGCCCAGCCCCTCGGGGGGCTCCTCACGCATCCGCTCGATCAGCACCACCGGCACGACGGCCGCGCCGGTCACGGCCAGCCGCAGCGAGGACAGGTCGTGCGTGCCGCGTCCGGGGGCCGTCAGCAGCGACTGGTAGATCGTCGGGGCGCCGGGGAGCACGGTGATCCGCTCCCGCTCGACCAGCGCCATCGTCTCGTCGACGTCGAAGGTCGCCAGGGGGTAGATGGTCGCCCCGGTCAGCAGCCCGGTGACGATCCCGACCTTGTAGCCGAAGGAGTGGAAGAACGGGTTGACCACCAGGTAGCGGTCCTCGGCGTTGACCCCGCCGAGCTCGCCCCACACCTCGGCGACGCCGACCGTCTGCCGGTGCGCGCTCATCGCGCCCCGGGACCGGCCGGTGGTGCCGGAGGTGAAGAGGATGTCGGCCACGTCGTCGGGGGAGACCGCGTCCGCGCGCGCCTCGACCTCCGCGTCGGTCACGTCCTCCGACGTGCATGTCCTGCAGCACCGAGAGATCGACACGCGGCTCGGTCTCGTGCATGCGCATCGTGAAGACGGACTCCACCGAGGGAAGGTCCGAGGCGTCGAACAGCTCGTCGAACTGATGGCGCCCCAGGAATCCGTCCTCCAGGAACACGAACTTCGCCCTGCAACGCTCGATGATCTCCGCCGCCTCGGTCGCTGTGTAGCGCGAGTTGACCGGCACCAGCGTGCCGTGCGCATAGGTCACGGCAAGGGCTGCGACGACCCACTCCACGCTGTTCGGCCCCCAGATGACGACCCGGTCGCCGGGGTCGAGGCCGAAGCTGATCAGGGCTCGTGCCACGTTGCGCACCCGGCGATGCAGCTCGACGAACGAGACGGTCTGGCCGCCCTCGACGTACGCCGGGTGGTCGCCGAAGCGCTCGGCGGCCGCCCGCAGCACGGCGGGGATCGTCCGGTTCTCGTCGGTCGAGCCTGTCGAGACCACTGCTCTCCTCACCACGTCGTCCCAACCAAACAATTGCTTGGTAGGCTACCACTCGTGGACCTGACCTACTCCGCGGCCGACCAGGCCTTCCGCGCCGAGGTGCGGACCTGGCTGGAGGAGCACCTGCGCGGCGACTTCGCCGGCCTGCGGGGACTCGGCGGGGCCGGGCGCGACCACGAGGCCCACGACGAGCGGCTCGCCTGGAACCGGCACCTCGCCGCGCACGGCTGGACCTGCGTCGGCTGGCCGCAGGAGCACGGCGGCCGCGGCCTCGGCCTGGTGCAGCAGGTGATCTTCCACGAGGAGTACGCCCGCGCGGACGCGCCGGCCCGGGTCAACCACCTCGGCGAGGAGCTGCTCGGGCCGACCCTGATCGCCTTCGGGACCGAGGCCCAGCAGGCCCGCTTCCTGCCGCGGATCAGGGCCGTCGAGGAGCTGTGGTGCCAGGGCTACTCCGAGCCCGGCGCCGGCTCGGACCTGGCAGGAGTGCAGACCAAGGCGCGGCTGGTCCCGACAGGCTCGACCACCGGAGCGGAGTGGGTGGTGGACGGGCAGAAGGTGTGGACCTCCAACGCCCACCTCTCCGACTGGATCTTCGTCCTCGCCCGCACCGAGCCGGGGTCGACCCGGCACCACGGGCTGTCCTTCCTGCTGGTGCCGCTGGACCAGGAGGGCGTCGAGGTCCGGCCGATCGAGCAGCTGACCGGCGGCTCGGAGTTCAACGAGGTGTTCTTCGACGGCGCCCGCACCGACGCCGACCTCGTCGTCGGTGAGCCCGGCCAGGGCTGGGGCGTCGCCATGGGCCTGCTCGGCTTCGAGCGGGGGGTGTCGGTGCTGGGCCAGATGGTGGGCTTCCGCCGCGAGCTCGACGCGCTGGTGGCCCTGGCCCGCGAGAACGGTGCGATCGAGGACCCGGTCCTGCGGGACCGGCTGGCCGGCGCGAAGGTCGGCCTCGAGGTGATGCGCCTGAACGCGTTGCGCGGGCTGTCCGCCGTGAGCGGCGGCGAGGACTCCGCGGCCGGTGGCGGCGCCGCCTCGATCGCCAAGCTGGTCTGGGCGACCTGGCACCAGCAGCTGGGCCGGCTGGCCATGGACGTGCTGGGCCCGGCGGGCCTCCTCGCGCGGCCCGGCAGCACGTCGTACGACCTGACCGAGTGGCAACGGCTGTTCCTCTTCTCGCGTGCCGACACGATCTACGGCGGCAGCGACGAGGTCCAGCGCAACATCCTGGCCGAGCGGGTGCTCGGCCTTCCGCGAGAGCCCAGGGGGGCCTGATGACCATCGACCGACCCGAGCAGCCCACGCCCGACTACGTGCCCGGCCACGACCTGCTCGCGGGGAAGGTCGTGGTGGTGACGGCCGCCGCCGGGGCCGGCATCGGTGCCGCCGTGGTCCGCCGCGCCCTCGAGGAGGGGGCCAGGGCGGTGGTCATCGGCGACACCCACGAGCGCCGGCTCGCCGAGGCCGAGCAGGACCTGGGGGCCGAGTTCGGCGCCGACCGGGTGCGCCGGGTCGTCTGCGACGTCACCGTCGAGGAGCAGGTGCAGGCGCTGCTGGACGCGGCCGACGAGCTCGGCGGCGTGGACGTCATGGTCAACAACGCCGGCCTGGGCGGCACCGCCGACGTCCTGTCCATGACGGACGAGCAGTGGAGCCGGGTCCTCGACATCACCCTGACCGGCACCTTCCGCTGCGTCCGCGCCGCGGGCAACCGGATGGTCGCCGCCGGCAAGCGCGGCGTCATCGTCAACAACGCCTCGGTCGTCGGCTGGCGCGCGCAGGAGGGCCAGGCGCACTACGCCGCCGCCAAGGCCGGCGTCATGGCGCTGACGCGGTGCGCCGCGCTCGACCTGGCACCACACGGGATCCGCGTCAACGCGGTCTCGCCGAGCCTGGCCATGCACCCGTTCCTGGCCAAGGTGACCTCCGACGACCTGCTGCACGAGCTCAAGCAGCGCGAGGCGTTCGGCCGGGCGGCCGAGCCGTGGGAGGTGGCCAACGTCATGGTCTTCCTCGCCAGCGACTACGCGTCGTACCTCACCGGCGAGGTCGTGTCCGTGAGCAGTCAGAGAGCATGACGTGAGCGAAGCGAACGTCGAGTCCAGGAGAGTGCCATGACCGTGGAGACCACCCAATCCCGCCGCGCCGAGCTGCTCGCGATCGCCGCCGGACTGTTCGCCGAGAAGGGCTTCAAGAACACGACCGTGCGCGACATCGCGGACGCGTCCGGGATCCTCTCCGGCAGCCTCTACCACCACTTCGACTCCAAGGAGTCGATGGTCGACGAGATCCTCTCGACCTTCCAGGAGGAGCTGTTCGCGGCGTACGACGCGGTGCTGGCCGGCGACGACGATGCGCGGACCAAGATCGAGAAGGCCGTCCGGCTGTCCTTCGAAGCCATCGACCGGCACCGCCACGAGGTCGCGATCTTCCAGAACGACGCCGACCACCTCGGGAAGTTCGAGCGGTTCGGCTACCTCGCCGAGCGCAACCGGCAGTCGCGGGAGGTCTGGATGACCCTGCTGACGGAGGGCGTCGAGTCCGGGGCGCTGCGGGCCGACCTGGACGTCGAGCTGACCTACCGCTTCATCCGCGACACCGTCTGGGTGGCGGTGCGGTGGTACCGGCCCGGCGGCAAGCTCACCCACCGCGACATCGCGGACCAGTACCTGAGGATCCTCCTGGACGGGATAGCGCATGCCTGAGGCCTACATCGTCGACGCGGTCCGCACCCCGGTGGGCAAGCGCGGGGGAGCGTTGGCCGAGGTGCACTCCGCCGACCTCGGGGCGCACGTCCTGTCCGCGCTGGTCCGCCGCACGGGCGTGGACCCGGGCGCCGTCGACGACGTGATCCTCGGCTGCTGCGACACGATCGGCTCCCAGGCCGGTGACGTGGCGCGTACGGCGTGGCTGGTCGCCGGCCTGCCCGACCACGTGCCGGGCGTGACCATCGACCGCCAGTGCGGCTCCTCGCAGCAGGCGGTCCACTTCGCGGCCCAGGGCGTGATGTCGGGGACCCAGGACCTGGTGGTCGCCGGGGGCGTGCAGAACATGAGTGCGATCCCGATCTCGGCGGCGATGCTCGTCGGTCGCGAGTACGGCTTCTCCACCCCCTTCGCCGAGTCGCCGGGCTGGCTCGCGCGGTACGGCGACCAGGAGGTCAGCCAGTTCCGCTCGGCGGAGATGATCGCCGAGAAGTGGGGCCTGGCCCGCGAGGAGATGGAGGCCTTCGCCCTCGCCTCCCACGAGCGGGCCCGCACCGCGATCGCCGAGGGCCGGTTCGACCGGGAGATCGAGCCGGTCACCCTGCCGGACGGCACGAGCCTCTCGGTCGACCAGTGCCCGCGCGAGACGTCGCTGGAGAAGATGGCGGGGCTCCAGCCGCTGGCCGAGGGCGGCCGGATCACCGCCGCCGTCGCCTCCCAGATCTGCGATGCCGCCAGCGCGATGCTCCTCGCCTCCGAGAAGGCGGTCCGCGAGCACGGCCTGACTCCGCGCGCCCGGGTGCACCACCTCAGCGTCCGCGGTGACGACCCGGTGTGGATGCTCACCGGCCCGATCGCGGCGACCCGCCACGCGCTCGCCCGCAGCGGCCTCTCGGTCGACGACATCGACCTGTTCGAGTGCAACGAGGCGTTCGCCTCCGTCGTGCTCGCCTGGATGAGGGAGACCGGCGCCCCGCACGAGCGGGTGAACGTCAACGGTGGCGGGATCGCGCTCGGTCACCCGATCGGCGCCACCGGCACCCGGCTGATGACCACCCTCCTGGCCGAGCTGGAGCGGACCGGCGGCCGCTACGGGCTGCAGACCATGTGCGAGGGCGGCGGCCAGGCCAACGTGACGATCATCGAGCGCCTCTGACCGGGTCTGTCCCCTTTGGCTGTGACAGCCCCGCCCTCACAACGAAGGGCCGGCGTTGCCTTCGACGTGGGTCACCGGTACGTCGGCAACGCCGGCGATGCGGTGCGGTAGATCCCTGATCAACCACCGGGACAGTCGACGCGGCAGGGTCGAGACGACGACGCCATCGAAGTGCCCCTCGTGGAGCAGCTCTTGGGCTCGGTCGACCGGCAGGGCGTCGACGACCTCTCCGCTGGCTTCGATCCCGGACCGCCGTAGCCGGGCGAGCTCGTGCTCCAGCCGGGCTTCTGCCAGCACCCGGGCGATCTGGTGTGCGTCCGGGATGAGCCGATCGATCGGGGGGTAGTCCCACTGGTGAGTCCCTTCGGTGTCGGTGACCGGCACCAGGAATCGGAACGTGCTCGAGCTGGCGGTGGCGAGCTCGTCCAGCTTGGCGGTGAGCTGTTCGCCGCCGATCGTCTGGTTGGCCACGATGAGGTAGAGGGCCATGTGAGCTCCCAGGATTGCCCGCCACCGACCCTCGAGCTGTCGGCGGTCGGAGCGTCTAGTCGGAGGTTGGGCCCGATCGCCGATGGATCACGTGGCCGACGTTCGAGGCCAACCCTCCACGCTCCGAGGGTCACATGCAGGCCGGATTCTCGTCAGAGACCAAGGTCCCCGCGGCGGATCCACGACGAGACCGAGCGAATCGTCGCTCACTTCACGCCGTGGTCCCGACGTCTGACAGGGGCGCACCTGACCGGTCGGCCTGAGCACATTTGCATGTTGATGCAGTGCACAGTCCTGCATCTTGAATCCGTTGACCGGGTGCCTCGCGCGGCGCAAGAGTTCGCGCGGTTCTCGTTCTCGGGTGGAAGACCTCCAGCAGTGTCCGGGCCTGAGCCGATCCTTTCCCTCTCAGGTGGGCTCCTCAGCGAGCCCGGAACAAGGAGTGTCGAGTGAAGAAACTCGTCGCTGGGGCCCCGCGCCAGCTGATCCTGGCCAGCGCAGCAGCCCTCATCTCGGCCGTCGCGGTCGTCTCGGTGCCGACAGGCAGCCAGGCCGCGTCGCCGACCCACGCAACAAACCAGGGGTCCGACGCGCGCGCCCAGGCCGCGCAGTCGGCGCGTGCCCTCGTCGCGAACCGGCCGGCCCGCCTGCACCCCAGCAAGTACGACGCGTTCCGGGCGCTGCCCGTGCAGTCGTCCTCCGGGCTGCAGTACGTCCCCTACGAGCGCAGCTTCAAGGGACTGCCCGTCGTCGGTGGTGACTTCGTCGTCGCCACCGACAGCGACGGCAACGTCCTCGGCACCACGGTCGCCCAGACCCGCGCCACCCAGCTGTCGTCGGTCACCCCGACCGTCGGCCGCGCCGCCGCCCGGGCCACCTCGGCCGAGCAGGTCCGGGACGCCCGGCTCGAGGCCACCCGCCTGGTCGTCCTCCAGCGCGCCGCATCGGAGCTGGCCTGGGAGACGACGGTCGACGGTGTCCGCGACGGCGGCCCGTCGCGGCTGACGGTCTACGTCGACGCCCACACCGGTCGCGTGCTCACCACCAAGGAGCACGTCGCCGAGGGCACCGGCAGCTCGGCGTGGAGCGGCTCGGTCTCGATCCCCACCACGCTGTCGGGATCGACGTACTCGATGAAGAACCCGAGCGCCACCACCATGGTGTGCCAGGACGCCGCCACCAACGTCACGTTCTCCGGGAGCGACGACTCGTGGGGCAACGGCGACGCGACCAACCGGGAGACCGGCTGCGTGGACGCCTACTACGGCGCGGACAAGGAGCGGCAGATGCTGTCGTCCTGGCTCGGCCGCAGCGGCATGGACGGCTCCGGCGGCTGGGTCCCGATCCGGGTCGGCCTCAACGACGTCAACGCCTACTACGACGGCACCCAGGTCCAGATCGGCCACACCCAGACCGGCGGCAAGTGGATCGGTGAGATGGACGTGATCGCCCACGAGATGGGCCACGGCATCGACGACCACACCCCGGGTGGCATCTCGGGCGGCAACACGCAGGAGTTCGTCGCGGACACCTTCGGCGCGATGACCGAGTGGTACGCCAACAACCCGGTGGACACCCCGGACTACAAGGTCGGCGAGATGGTCAACCTGGTCGGCTCCGGACCGATCCGCTACATGTACAACCCGTCGCTCGCCGGCGACGACAACTGCTACTCGTCGGCCACCCCGACCGCCGAGGTCCACGCCGCGGCCGGGCCGGGCAACCACTGGTTCTACCTGCTCGCCGAGGGCACCAGCCCGACCGACGGCCAGCCGACCAGCCCGACCTGCAACGGCACCTCGATCACCGGCATCGGGATCCAGAAGGCCGCCAAGATCATGTACAACGCGATGCTGATGAAGACGACGGCCTCGTCGTACCTGAAGTACCGCACCTGGACGCTGACCGCCGCGAAGAACCTCTACGGCGCCACCAGCTGCACCGAGTTCAACGCGGTCAAGGCCGCCTGGGACGCGGTGAGCGTGCCGGCGCAGGCCGGTGACCCGACCTGCTCCACCGGCGGTGGCGGTACCGGCTGCACCGGCCAGAAGCTCGGCAACCCCGGCTTCGAGACCGGCACGGCGGCGCCGTGGACGGCCTCCTCGGGGGTCGTCGACAACAGCACCGGCGAGGCGGCCCACAGCGGCAGCTGGAAGGCGTGGATGGACGGCTACGGCTCCACCCACACCGACACGCTCTCGCAGTCGGTCTCCATCCCAGCAGGGTGCAGGGCGACGCTGTCGTTCTGGCTGCACATCGACACGGCGGAGACCACGACCAGCACGGCGTACGACAAGCTGACGGTGAAGGCCGGCAGCACCACGCTGGCGACGTACTCGAACCTGAACAAGAACACCGGGTACGCGCAGAAGTCGTTCGACGTCTCGTCGCTGGCCGGCCAGACCGTCACGATCAGCTTCAGCGGGGCCGAGGACAGCTCGCTCCAGACGAGCTTCGTGGTGGACGACACCGCGCTCACCCTCAGCTGAGCCGGACCACGGCGGCCGTCACCCTTCTGCAGGGTGGCGGCCGCCGTGCCGTGTGCGGGATATCCAGTGGCGCACCGGGAGCACCCGGCGGATCCTCGAGGCATGGAGATCGTCGAGTTCGGTCCCGACGACCGCGAGGCGGTCCGCCGGTACGTCGCGGTCGGCAACGCGGTGCGCGCGGTCGACTCGCCGTTCGAGCACGCGATGACCGAGCGGGAGGCCGAGGGCGCCCTCCGGTACGGCTGGGACCTCGACCCGGTCCTGCCCTACGTGATGACCGTCGACGGTGACGCCGTGGCGGTGGGGGAGTACGACGTCAGCAGGCGCGACAACTTCCACCTCGCCTGGCTGACCGTCGAGGTGCACCCCGACCACCGGCGCCGCGGCCACGGCAGCGCCCTGCTGGAGGCGCTGGTGGCGCGGGCCCGGGCCGAGGGACGAACGTCCGTCGGCATCGGCGCCTGGGAGTCCGCCGCAGCGATCGGGTTCGCCGCGAGACACGGGCTGGACCAGAAGCAGGTGGAGGTGCGCCGACGCCAGGTCGTCGCGGAGGTGGACTGGCCGCGGCTGGACAAGCTGTACGACGAGGCGCTGCCGCACGCCACGGCGTACGAGCTCGTGCGCAGCGCCGGCACCACGCCCGCGGAGGACCTGGAGGCAGTCGCCCGGATGGTCGCCGCGATCAATGACGCACCCACGGGCGATCTCGACATCGAGGACGAGGTGTTCACGCCGCAGCGGATGCGGGACTACGACGAGGCGCAGCGGCAGCGTGGCCACCGCGTGCACATCGTCTACGCGCGGCACCGCGAGAGCGGGGAGCTGGCCGGCGAGACGACCGTGGCGGTGGACGGGGAGCGTCCGCATCTCGCCGAGCAGCACGACACCTCGGTCGTGCGCGCGCACCGCGGCCACCGGCTGGGGCTGCTGATGAAGATCGACATGCTGCGCTGGCTGCGCGAGGACGAGCCGCAGCTCGAGTCGATCGGCACCTGGAACGCCGAGGAGAACGCCTTCATGATCGGCGTCAACGAGGCGCTGGGCCACCGGGTCCTCGGTCGGGCGCTGGCCTTCCAGCGGTCGATCTGACCGAGTGTGCCCCCGTCCGGGGCTGACCGGCTCCCGCGGTCGGATCAGCAGAGGGGCGTGGCCGCTCGGCGTGCGCGTGGGTCGACGAGCAGTGCGACGTTGTCCGTCTGCTGCTCGATGCTGCCTCGACCCCGGGGCAGGTTGCGCACGGCCGGGTCCGAGATCGTGCCGAGAAGGTCCTCGATGACCCGGTCGTCGGGGTGGAGGTAGGGGCGGTCGTGGAAGGGCACGCGTGGCCGGTCGCGCGGGCTGGGAGCCCTCGGCGCGCGCTGAACGCTCTGGAGCTCGTCAAGAGCCGCGGCAAGGCAGGTCTGCCGCTCGCGCCAGGTCTCGGCCCGAAGGGTCGCCCTGAGCGCGCGCGACACGGGCTCCATGGCGGGGATCCGGGCGAACAGGATGCCCCGCCACTTGGCGTAGGGGGCCCACTGCCGTTCCAGGAGGAGGCCCAGGTGCATGGCGATGTCGACCAGGCGAGCCGCGATCACCCGGGACCCGAGGTCGTCACCTCGATCGCCCGCGCGGCCCATCAACGGCATCTCCTCCGCGAGCCGGGCCCAGTCGCAGGCGACGACATATCTCCAGACGTCGTCGGGATACCACTCGAGTCGCTTCCGGATCTCGGTGATGTCACCGGTCGAGTCGTGGAAGAGCGGCCCCGCGACCACCTCCAGGACGGCCTGTCCTGTGAGCGTCAACCAGTCGAGCGGCCGCATCTCCTCACGCGGGTCCAGGCCGAGGCGTGATCGGGTGAAGCTGCTCGCGGTCTCGACGTCCACCCCCAGGGTTGAGTCGCCCTGTCCGGTGAAGGCGAACCGGGTCGGAAGGCCGTCGAAGACTTCGGGCAGCTCCCGGCACAGCAGGCCGTGGACGCTCTCACGCATCTCGGCGGAGACGATGACCGTCAGGCGGAGTCCCCAGTCGTGGTCCCGAGACATCTCGTCATCGAGCCCCAGGACCTCCGAGCCCGTGCCGAGTCGTCCTGCGGCATGTGGCAGCCCGGGCCACCGGCTGAGCAGCAACGGAGCCACCACTGCCGAGTAGTAGCGCCGCGCCAGGGCGCGACCGTCGGCGTGGGAGAACGGATCGGCCATGGCGACATTGTCCGGCACCCGCTGAGGGCGCGGGTCAGACGACGTACGACGCGGCGCGGCGCAGCTCGTCGGCCGCGCGGGTGACCACCCGGTCGATGAGCTCCTCGCAGCTGGGCAGGTCGTCGATCACGCCGACGACCTGGCCGGCGGCCAGCACGCCGGCGGAGGTGTCACCGTCGACCAGCCCGGCCCTGAGCATGGTCGGGGTGTTGGCCGCGAGGGTCATCTGCGCGAGCGAGCGGCCCTGGGTCCGCCGCATCGCGCGGCCGTCCCGGGCGAGGTCGAGCCAGCTCAGGCCGCTGCTGCGTTTGAGCTCCACCGTCCGCCGGACAGTCGGGACGAGCCGGCGGACCGCGCTGGTCTCCTCGATCTCCTCCACCAGCGGCGTGCGCAGCATCCGGTGCGGCATCCCGTCGACCTTCGCGGTCACGACCGTTCCGGTGAGGTCGTGGGAGAGGTAGAGGTCCTTCACGGCCTGCGGGACCGCGCTGTCCCGGGTGAGCAGGAAGCGGGTGCCCATGCCGACCCCGGCCGCGCCGTACGACAGCGCGGCGGCCAGCCCGCGTCCGTCGAAGAAGCCGCCGGCCGCGACGACCGGGATGTCACTCTGTGCACTTCTGAGGGCGTCGAGGACGGTCGGCAGCAGCAGCGTCGTCGGGACCGGTCCGGTGTGGCCGCCACCCTCGCCGCCCTGGACCATCACCGCGTCCGCGCCCCAGGCGGCCACCTTCTCGGCGTGCCGGGCGGCGCCGACCGACGGCATCACGACGACGCCGTGGTCCTTGAGCCTGCGCACCAGGTCCTGCTTGGGGGCGAGCGCGAACGACGCCACCCTGACCTCGTGCTTGACGAGCAGGTCGCAGCGGTCGTCGGCGTCACCCGCGTCGGCGCGGAGGTTGACCCCGAACGGCTGGTCGGTGCGGCCCTTGACCTCGAGGATGGCCCGCTCCAGCTCCTCGAGGCTCATCGTCGCGCTGGCGAGGATGCCGAGGCCACCGGCGTTCGCCGTACCGCTGACCAGGCGGGGGCCGGACACCCAGCCCATGCCGGTCTGCACGACGGGGTGGCGGACGCCGACGAGGTCGGTGAACGGGGTCCTCAGCAGCTGGTCGATCACCGTGCCGCCTCCTTCGGAGGGACTTCCCTGTGGCGCAGCGCCTTGGGGTCGAGCACCTCCCGGATGAGGACGAGCTCCTCGGTCGTGGGCTCGCGGGTGGTGGGCACGTCCTGACCGTCCGGGGCGCCCAGGTGGATCTCGCAGCCCGAGGCCTCCCGCACCTCCTGCACGGTCACGCCGGGGTGCACGGAGAGCAGCCGGAGCGTGTCGTCGGGTCCACCGACGTCGAAGACCCCGAGGTTGCTGACGATCCGGTGGATGTCGTTGTAGCGGGCGGCGGCCGGGCCGGCCTGCTTCGCGCGCTTCGGGCCGACCCCGGAGACGACGTCGACCCGCTCGACGAAGACGCGGGGTGAGTGCCGCGGCACCCAGTACGACGTCCGGTTGTTCACGGTGTTCCCGGGTGCGCCGCGGGAGCCGAGCAGCTGCCGCTCCGGGCGGTCGAAGTCGCCGATGGCCGAGATGTTCTGGTTGCCGTGCCGGTCGATCTGCGTCGCCCCCATCATCACGTGGCGCTTCCCCCAGGCGACCACGTCGAAGACCCGCCGGAACGGGATCCAGCCCTCGACGACGTCACCCTTCGCGAACAGCGGCGGGACGCCGGCGAGGAAGAGCGACTCGCCGTCGGAGATCACCAGGTCGGGGTTGCTGGTCAGCTTCGCGAGCCGGACGCCGAGCATCGGCAACAGGCCCATCGGGCTGGCGAAGATCTCGCCGTCGTCCCTGAACGCGTCGGCGATGGCCGCGGCGCAGACCTCCGCGCGGGTCACGGCTTCGGTGGTCGAGCTTGTCGAGACCATCATGACTCCTTCCCGAGCTCGCGCACGGCTGCCTGGTAGGCCGCCTCGTCGCCCTCGAGGAAGCGCGCGTGGAAGGCGCGCCAGTCCTCGTCGGTCCCGCCCGCGGCGGCGGCGTACGCCCTCTGGAAGGGCTCGTCGCGCTCGTAGTCGGGCGTGCAGGTGGTGAAGTGCGCGCCGTGGGGCGTCTCGACGACGCCGTCGACCATCATCCGGCTGAGCAGCAGCCGCTGGACCGGGGTGTCGACGGTCAGGCCCGCGGTGTCGACGACCTGCTCGCAGGAGACGAACGCCCGGTCCGCGGCCATGCAGAAGAGGTCGTCGAAGTACGGGTCCGGTCCGAGGTACGTCGCGTTGCCGTGCCGGTCGGCCCGGTTGAGGTGGACCAGGGCGACGTCGAGGTGCAGCGCGGGGACGGCGACCAGCTCCTCGCCGTCGGCGTAGGGGCTGGCGACCGTCCGCAGCCACGGGTTGTTGACCATCACGTCGGACCCGAGTCCCGCCCGCGTCGGCAGGAACGGCAACCGCTGGGCCGCGGCGCGCAGCCCGGTCTGGAACATCCCCTCGTCGAGCTCGACGACCTCGGGGATGGTGCCGGCCTGGCGGGCGCGCTGGAAGTTCGGCTCGAGCGGGATCGAGTCGAGGGAGACGAACGCGTAGACCAGCCGGCGGATCTTGCCGGCGCGGGCCAGCAGGCCGACGTCGGCGCCGCCCCAGCTGACGAGGGTCAGGTCCTTGAGGTCGGACCGCAGGATCGCCCGGACCAGGGCCATCGGCTTGCGCCGCGGCCCCCAGCCGCCGATCCCGACGGTCATGCCGTCCTCGAGCTCGGCGACCACCTCGTCGATGGTCATCCGCTTGTCCCGGGGTGCGTTCACGGTGCCTCCGCTGGTCGAGCCTGTCGAGACTTCTGCGTCCCTGCGAACTCGTCCCGCAGCTCGTCGGCGACCCCGGCCAGGTTGAGCTCCATCGTGAAGCCCTGCTCGAACCGGTAGCTCTTGTTGACGTCGACCGGGTCGATCCCGTTGAGCGCCTCCTTGGCGGCCCGGATGACGCGGGTGTCCTTCGCCGCGATCTCGCGGGCCACCCCCAGGGCTGCCTCGTCCAGCCGGTCGCGGGGCACGACCTCGAGGACGGAACCGTGCGGGACCAGGTCGCTCGCGGCGATGGTGCGTCCGGTGAAGTAGAGGGTGCGCATCAGGTGCGGCGGCACCAGGCGGGCCAGGTGCGTGGCGGCGCCCAGCGCGCCGCGGTCGACCTCCGGGACGCCGAAGTACGCGTCCTCGCTGGCCACGACGCAGTCGGCGTTGCCGACCAGCCCGACCCCGCCGCCGAGGCAGAAGCCGTGCACCGCGGCGACCACGGGGACGGCGCACTCGTAGACCGCCTTGAACGCCGCGTGGCAGCCACGGTTCGCGCCGATCAGGGCGTCGAAGCCGGCGGTGGTCTGCATCTCCTTGATGTCCACCCCCGCGTTGAAGCCGCGCCCCTCGGCCCGCAGCACGACGACGTGGGTGGCCCGGTCGCGGCCCGCGTCGTCGAGCGCGGCCGCCAGGTCGAACCAGCCCCGGACCGTCAGTGCGTTGACCGGCGGGTGGTCCATCGTCACGACCCGGACGCCGTCGTCGTGGAGCTCGGAGGAGATGCCCATGCGGTGCCCTCTCAGCAAACCTAACGTTTGCTTGGTAGCCTAACAGTTGCTTGGTCCGGGAGTCGACGAAGGGATGGTCATGGCGATCTCCATCGACCTGCGTGGCCGCGTCGCGCTGGTCACCGGCGGCACCCGCGGGATCGGCCTCGGCATCACGCGGGCGTTCCTCGAGGCCGGCGCCGAGGTGGTCACCTGCTCGCGCAGCGAGGTGGAGCCCGTCGCCGGCACCTCCCACCACGTGTGCGACGTCCGCGATCCCGAGGCGGTCGCCGCCCTCGTCGACGCGGTGCGCGCCACCCACGGCCGGCTCGACGTGCTGGTCAACAACGCGGGGGGAGCGCCGTACGCGCCGGCCGCCGACGCCTCGCCGCGCTTCCACGACAAGGTCGTGGGGCTGAACCTGCTGGCGCCGCTGGCGCTGGCCCAGGCGGCCAACCGGGTGATGCAGGCGCAGGAGACCGGCGGTGCCATCGTCAACATCTCGTCGGTCTCGGCGCTGCGGCCCTCGCCGGGGACCGCGGCGTACGGCGCCGCGAAGGCCGGCCTCGACTCGCTGACCCGGTCGCTCGCGATCGAGTGGGCGCCGAAGGTGCGGATGAACGCGATCGACGTGGGCCTGTGCCGCACCGCGAACACCGAGGACCACTACGGCGGGGACGCCGGCGTGGCCGCGATCGAACGCACCATCCCGCTGGGCCGGATGGCCGACCCGGCGGAGATCGGGAACGTCGCGGTCTTCCTCGCCAGCGACCTCGCGTCCTACGTCTCGGGCGCCCGCCTCGAGTGTCACGGCGGCGGCGAGCCGCCGGCCTTCCTGTCCGCACTGACCCAGGAGCAGCAGTGAGCACACTTCTCGACGGCCGCGTCGCGATCGTCACCGGCGCCGGCCGGGGGATCGGCCGGGCCCACGCCCTCGAGCTGGCCGCGCACGGCGCCGCGGTGGTCGTGAACGACTTCGGCGTCTCGCTGGCAGGCGAGGGCACCGGGGAGTCCCCGGCCGACGAGGTCGTGGCCGAGATCCGCAGGGCCGGCGGGCGCGCCGTCGCCAACGGCGCGGACGTGGCGGACTTCGAGCAGGCGGCGGCGATGGTGCGGCAGGCGATCGAGGAGTTCGGGGGGCTCGACATCCTCGTCAACAACGCGGGCTTCGTGCGCGACCGGATGCTGGTCAACACCTCCGAGGAGGAGTGGGACGCGGTGGTCCGGGTGCACCTCAAGGGTCACTTCGCCCCGCTGCGGCACGCCGGTGCCTACTGGCGCACGGAGGCCAAGGAGGGCCGCGGGCGCGCGGCCCGGGTCGTCAACACCTCGTCCGGCGCCGGGCTGCAGGGTTCGGTCGGCCAGGCGACGTACTCCGCCGCCAAGGCCGGCATCGCCGGCCTGACGCTGGTCGCGGCGCAGGAGCTCGGACGGTACGGCGTCACCGTCAACGCGATCGCACCCGTCGCCCGGACCCGGATGACCGAGGGGGCGTTCCCGGAGATGATGGCCGCCCCCGGCGAGCAGGGTGCCTGCGGGTTCGACGCGATGGACCCCGCCAACAACTCACCTGTGGTGGCCTGGCTCTGCTCCGAGGAGGCCTCCGACGTCACCGGGCGGGTCATCGAGATCGAGGGCGGGCGGATCACGCTCGAGACCGGCTGGCGGCACGGCCCCGCCGCCGACCGGGGTGCCCGCTGGGCTGCCGCCGACGTCGGCCCGGCCCTGCGCCGGCTGATCGCCGAGGGTCCGGTCCCGGAGCGGGTGTACGGCGCCTAGGGTCTGTGTTTCGCCGGACCCGGGGGAGGTGCGGCTCCTATCGTGTGCGCATGGATCTGGACTTCACCGGCGAGATGTGGTTCTGGAAGGGCCCCTCGCCGTGGCACTTCGTCACCGTGCCGGAGGAGGACTGCCTCGAGCTGGAGGCGACGTCCGCGCTGGTGAGCTACGGCTGGGGGATGATCCCCGTCGCCGCCCGGATCGGGGGCACCGGGTGGACCACGTCGCTGTTCCCGAAGGACGGGCGGTACGTCGTGCCGGTCAAGGCGTGGGTGCGGAAGGCCGAGGGGCTCGAGGTCGGCGACATGGTGACGGTCCGCCTGACCGTCGAGGTCTGAGCCACCGGTCTCACCCGACTCGCCGGACCCGGCGTACGACGAAGGCGACGGCCCGGACCACGCCGACGGTCACCGAGGCCACCTGCAGCGCGACCAGGACCAGCCCGGCGAGGGTGGTCCCGCCGATGAAGCCGAACAGCAGGGCGGTCCGGGTCGACGGGGCGCCGGGCCACAGGCCGACCAGCAGGCCGACGACCACGCCGGCCGCCATCCCCAGGCCGGCGATGCGACCGCCGACGCTGCTCTGCCGCCAGGCGAGGCGGAGGCGCGCCCCCATGGACCGGGCGCCGTCCTCGGGCGCGGTGTCCGCCGGCAGCGGAGCCTCCTGCGGCTGGTCCTTCACGCGTTCCGCGAGGTGCTGCTCGAGCTCGTCGAGGTAGGCGTCCACCTCGGCCATGTCGTACCCCTCGCGGAGCCGCACCGGGGCGAACTGCACGGCCCGCACGTCCTCGGGGCGCACCGTGGGGGTCGCGGCGCCCAGGGACTGCGCCGCCCGCGCGATGAAGGCGTCCACCTGCTCCATCGCGTATCCCTCGCGGAACATGACGGTGGTGAACGAGGGGCGGGTGAGCCGGTCCGGGGCGGGTGCGGCGAAGGGGTCGCCGGCCGTGGAGTTCATCGTCGCCCAGTGTCCCGCATCCGGGCCCCAGCGCCAACGCGACACATCAGGATGTGGGCAGTGCCAGCTCCAGCTCGAGCCACTGCGCCAGGTCCTCGATCTCGCGGCGCACCTCCGAGGCCATCTCGGAGGTGAACGGCTCGTCCTCGTGGATCGCGTCGACGAACAGCACCCCGGCCTTGCGGTCCGCGGTCGCGTCGAGCTTCCCGACCAGCCGGTCGCCGTACAGGATCGGCAGCGCGAAGTACCCCCAGCGGCGCTTGGCGGCGGGCTTGTACATCTCCAGCTGGTAGTCGAACTCGAAGACGTCGACCATCCGCTTGCGGTCGTACACCAGGCGGTCCAGCGGCGAGAGCAGCGCCGCCCGCCCGGCGAAGGGCCGGTCCAGCTGCTCGGGGTCCACCCGCCACGACCCGCGGACCCCCTCGATCTCCGCGGCCTCGCCGACCTCGCCCACGTCGTTGGGCTCCGCCGACGGGGAGTCGGTCGTGTGCGCCCGGGCGATGCCGAGCGCGCGCAGCCGCAGCTCCGCGCGCAGGCGGCGGGCCTCGTCGGCCGGAACCGCCGGCACGTCGGGGTAGACCCGCTCGGCGAGGTCCCACAGCCGGTCCCGGCCCTCCCGGCCGGACACGGCCACCTCGCCGCGCTGCACCATGAGGTCGAGCATCCGGCCGACGTTCTTGTTGTTGTTCCAGCCGCTCGAGCCCCAGGTCCGCACGCACGTGTCCGGCAGCGCCTGCTGCGGCAGCGGGCCGTCCGCGCGCAGCCGCTCCAGGATGTCGCGCCGGCAGGCGTCGTTGTCCAGCAGCCAGTCGCGGCGGGCCTCCTCCCAGTCGCGCAGCTCGCCGGTGCCGGGCCAGGCCTCCATCTCCGGACGGAGCAGCGCCAGGTAGTCGCTGGTGCGGACCAGGCCGTGGATCTCCAGCAACGCCTGCTGGTCCAGGAGGTCGCGCAGCTCGGCCGTCGAGTACGACGAGCCGAGGCGGCTCCACAGCACCAGGTCCGCGCTCGGGGCGACGGCGGCGGTCTGGTCGTGCTGGAGCAGCGTCAGGTGCTCGACCACCTCGACGATCCCGGCCGGCCTGGGGCGGTCCAGGAGCTGGGCGCGCACGGCGACCCGGCGGGCCTCGGCACGGGTCAGCCGGTGGACGGTCACGGCGTCGCCGTGCCGTAGACCTCCAGCTCGGTGAGGTCGGTGTAGGAACAGCCGGAGTAGGGCCCGTCCGGGCAGCTCGTGGCGAAGTCCGGCGTCTGGTTCCCCAGGATGGTGAACCGGACGTAGCGCACGCCGCTCGCCCCGGCGGTCGGGGCCAGCTCGTTGATCCGGCCGCGGTCGTCGGGCGTGAAGGTCCCGGTCCGCGCGGTCGTCCACGCCGTGCCGTCGGGCGAGGTCTCGATGCGGTAGTCACCGGTCGAGGCGCTGCCGCCGTCGCCGCAGGTGGCCGCCGGGTCGACGCCGAAGGCGCTGACGTCCACGGTCCGGTGCAGGTCCACGACCAGGTGCTTCGGGCGGAACTGGTTGGTGGGTGTGCCCCGGTTGTCACCGGTGGTCGTGCTCCACCCGGTGGCCTGGCTGTTGTCGATCGCCTGTCGAGGCCCGCAGCCGAAGGCGCCGTAGTCGGGCCCGTTGAACTCCTTGATCCGGGCGCCGCCGCTGTAGGCGGCCCAGTCCCGCCGGACGTCGAAGTCCCTGGTCGTCCCGCCGGCCGTGACGGTGACCGAGGTCCGCTCCGGGTCGTAGCCCGCCCCGTTCACGACGAGCTTGCCGTAGTCACCGGCCGGGACCGGCCCGAGCGAGTAGCTGCCGTTCGCGTCGGTGACGGCGGTCGGGTTGGCGATCCCGGCACCACCCTGGAAGGCCAGCGTCACCGGGACGCCGGCCAGTGGCTCGTGGGTGTCCCGGTCCCGGACGACGCCGGTGACGGTGCCGGTGGCGTTGCCGGAGGGCGGCACGTCGGTGCTGGGGGCCGGCGCGGCGTCGTCGCCACCCAGCGAGCCGGCGAAGAAGCCCATGCCGCGGCTGGCGAAGACCTCCCAGATGCCGGCGTGGTGGTCCCCGCCGAACAGGGCCGTGTCGGCGACCAGGATCGCGTTGCGCATGTCGAGGAACGACGGGTTGGCCGGCGCGAGCTCCATCGCCCGGGTCACCAGCGCCTCGCTGGTCCGCGAGCCGAGCCGCGCGCGCAGCGACCACAGGCTCTGCGACCAGATCTCGCCGTCGGCGTGCACCTCGGGAGCCCCGGCGACCTGCGCGTAGTCGGCGTACGTGTAGCCGCCGGCGTGCCCGGTGGACCCACCGCTGCAGCTGCCGGGGGCGGACCCGACGGCGCAGTCCAGCGGCTCGGTGCGGTCGAGCGCCACCCCGGCCCCGTCGTACTGGAAGAGGACCACGTCGACCTTGTTCGCCTGGTCCTCCTGCAGGCCCTTGGCGACGAGGTAGTCCATGGCGTACCAGTCGCTCCACGCCTCGCCCATCGCGCCGGCCTGCACGCCACCGAGGGTCGAGAAGCCGCCCGCGTCGATGACGAGCCGGTTGGACAGCCCGTGGGTGTACTCGTGGTAGACGGTGTCCGCCTCGTCCCCGACGTTCGTGGGCGCGAACGGGTCGCCGTCGGGGTACGACGTACCGGGCTGGTGCTGGAGGTACATCTGCATCCGCGGCGAGATCCCGTCGGGCGGGGTGTCCATGTTGGCGTTGTCGATGTGGGCGCCGTCCGGCAGCCCGTGGTCGGTGTCGGCGCCGTCGTCGGTCTGCGTGTCGACGAAGTCACCGCCCACGCCGTGCTTGCCGGCGTTCCGCTTCTGGAAGTTGCCGGCCGCCTCGGTGAAGCCGATCGGCGCCTTCTGCAGGTGGTCGTGCCAGTTGTTGACGTAGTAGAAGACCTGGGCGATGTTCTGCTTGCGGTTGACCCGCCAGGAGTAGGGCTTGTTCGGGTTCCACGAGCAGGGGTAGGGGTGGTCGCAGAAGGACACGTGCTTCAGGTGGAAGGGCTGGAGCGTGTAGGTCCAGCGGTGCCCCTGCTTCGGCGGCGCCTCCTCGCCCTTCTGGGCCTTCCCGTCGTCGTTGACGTCGGAGTAGGCGTGCGCGTTGTTGCCGAACAGCACGGTGGCCCTGGCGCCCAGCCAGCCGCGCTTGGTGTAGTCCACCGCGTGCGGCGTGCCGCCGGGCCGGTGGCCCGGGAAGTAGTCCACGGCCTTGCCGGTGCTGCCCTCGGTGGAGGACAGGTCCGAGGACAGCGGACGGCGGTAGAGCAGCCGGCCGCTGGCGGAGTCGAAGACGGAGACGGCCGGGTGGTCGGCGGACATGGTGATGGTCTGCCAGCCGCGGTAGCTGCCGGTCCGCGTCACGAAGAGCACGCGCTCGGCGACGTCGCGGGGACCGGGTGCCGTGGAGCCCTCTCCGAGGTCACGCCGGGCGGCGGTGATGGCGGCGCCGGGGCTCGTGATCCGCGGGGACCCGGCCGCGGCGGGGGCAGCCGCCTTGGACACCGGTGAGCCGCCGAGCATCAGCAGCCGTCCGTCCCGGGTCACGGCGGCCTGCAGCCCGTTGCCGAAGACCGTGTCGCCCCCGATGCGCTGCGTCCACGAGACGTGGTGGATGCCGGCGATGTCCCGGTAGTCGCGACGCAGGTGGAAGGTGTCGAGGTCGCCGGTGGTCAGGCCCAGGGCGTCGTGGTGGGCGCGGACGTAGCCCATCGCCACGCCGGCGGCGGACTTCGTGCTCGTGCCCGTGAGGTAGCCGTCGAGGTTCTCGAGCACGCGGACGGTGCCGGTGCTGCCGTCGTACTCGAGCAGCGCGTCGTCGGCCAGCGAGCGCCGGAAGGTGCGGGCCACGGGGCGGCCTGACGCCTTCGTGGAGGATCGGAGCTCGGCGGCCTTGCCGCGGTCCCCGGTCGCCCGTCGCGAGTCGAAGTAGCCGCGGGGCTCGGCGGTGGCTCGGGGAGCCGTCGCCTGCTCGGGGGCCGGGTCGGCGGCGGCGGGGTCACCGGCCGCGTAGGAGGTGGTGCCGGCGGCAAGCCCGCCGGCGAGGACGAGAGCCCCCGCCGCCAGGACCACCGTCGTGCGAGTGCGGGACCTGGCGTCCGAGCCCATGCCGTTCATGCGTCTCCCTCGTCAGTCTGGACGCAGTCACTCTGGTGCGTCAGGGGGCGCCCGGCAAGGGATTGCGGCGGCGAGTCCGCACGGGTTCGCGGAGGAGGGGCCTACGCGAGCCGCTCGATCACGGTGCCGGTGGCCATGGCGCCGCCGGCGCACATGGAGACCAGAGCGGTGGTGGCGTCGCGTCGTTCGAGCTCGTGCAGCGCCGTCGTGATCAGCCGGGTCCCGGTCGAGCCGACCGGGTGGCCGAGCGCGATGGCCCCGCCGTTGACGTTGACCCGCTCGGGGTCGGGCCGGTGCATGCGGGCCCAGGACAGCACCACCGACGCGAAGGCCTCGTTGACCTCGAACAGGTCGAAGTCGGACATGGCCATGCCGGTGCGATCGAGCAGGCGACGGGTGGCGTCGACCGGGCCGTCGAGGTGGAAGGAGGGATCGGAGCCGACCAGGCAGTGACTCACGATCCGGGCCCGCGGGGTCAGGCCGAGTGACCGCGCCCGGTCCTCGTCCATGATGAGCACGGCCGAGGCGCCGTCGGAGATCTGCGAGGAGGTGCCGGCGGTGTGCAGTCCGTCGGGCAGCACCGGCCGCAGGGCGGCGAGGCCCTCGGGTGTCGTCTCGCGCAGGCCCTGGTCGGAGTCGACCAGGCGCGTCTCGCCGGTGGGCTCGCCCTCCTCGTCCAGGACGGGCGCCCGGAGCGGGGCGATCTCGCGCTTGAACCGGCCCTCGTCCACCGCCACTCGCGCCTTCTGCTGGGAGGCGAGTCCGAAGGCGTCCAGGGCTGCCCGGTCCAGGCCGCGGTGGCGGGCGATCCGGTCGGCGGCCTCGAACTGGTTCGGCATGTCGATGTGCCAGTCGTCGGGCCGCGGGTCGCCGAGGCCGGGAGGCACGTTCGCGCCGAGCGGGATCCGCGACATCGCCTCGACCCCGCAGGCGATGCCGACGTCGATGGAGCCGGCCCGGACCAGGTCGTGCACCAGGTGCGCGGACTGCTGGCCCGACCCGCACTGGGCGTCGATGGTGGTGGCGCCGGTGTGCTGGGGGAGCCCGGCGTGCAGCCAGCTCCGCCGGACCATGTCGTTGGACTGCTCGCCGGCCTGGGTCACGCACCCGCCGATGACCTGCTCGACCTCGGCGGGGTCCAGGCCCGCGCGCTCGAGGACCTGGGTCATCGCGTGCCCCAGGAGCACGGCCGGGTGCACGCCGGCGAGCCAGCCGCGCCGCCGGCCCAACGGAGTGCGGACGGCCTCGACGATCACCGGGTTGCCCATGGAATGAAAGTAGAACACGTTCTCATTCGCGGGCAAGGTCGAGCCCCGCCATCTCGGACCAATCTCCGGACGACCCTTCCGGAACAAACCGAGAGTATGTAACCATCGCCACTAGAACGTGTTCCACATTCGAGAGGGAAGTGCCGTGACCGCAGCCGACGTGGTGCCCGCAGGATTCGACCCGACGGACCCGGAGCTGAACGAGGCGTCCATCCCGCGCGAGGAGTTCCTCGCCCTGCGCCGCAAGGCCCCGGTCTTCTGGGTCGAGCAGGAGCAACGGGCCCGCGACGGGATGTCGCAGGAGTCCGGTACCGGCTTCTTCGCGGTGAGCAGGCACGCCGACGTGGCTGCGGTGTCCAAGAACAGCAAGGACTTCTCCACGGCGGAGAACGGCGCGATCATCCGCTTCGCGGAGGGCACCCTGCGCGAGCAGGTCGAGCTCCAGCGCGTGATGCTCATCAACCAGGACCCGCCGGAGCACACCGCGACCCGCCAGATCATCTCGCGGGGCTTCACCCCGAGGGCGATCGGCGCCCTCGAGGAGCTGATGAAGGAGCGCGCCCAGACGATCGTCCGGGAGGCCCTGACCCGGGGCGAGGGCAACTTCGTCGAGGAGGTGGCCTGCGAGCTGCCGCTCCAGGCGATCGCGGACTTCATCGGGGTCCCCCAGGAGGACCGGCGCAAGCTCTTCGACTGGTCCAACCAGATGCTCGCCTACGACGACCCCGACTTCGACGTGGAGCCGGACGTCGCCGCGGCGGAGATCCTGGGCTACGCCATGGAGATGGCCGCGGATCGCAAGGCCAACCCGCGCGACGACATCGTCACCAAGCTGGTGCACGCCGACAAGGACGGGCGCGGCCTCAACGACGACGAGTTCGGCTACTTCGTCATCATCCTGACCGTCGCCGGGAACGAGACGACCCGCAACGCCATCACCCACGGGATGAACGCGTTCCTCGACCACCCGGACCAGTGGGCGCTCTGGAAGCGCGAGCGCCCCGAGACGATGGTCGACGAGGTGATCCGCTGGGCGACCCCGGTCAGCGTCTTCCAGCGCACCGCGCTGGACGACGTCGAGGTCGGCGGCGTCGAGGTCCGCAAGGGGCAGCGGGTGGGGCTCTTCTACGCCAGCGCCAACTTCGACGACGACGTCTTCGAGGACCCCTACACCTTCGACATCACCCGGGACCCCAACCCGCACGTCGCCTTCGGTGGGCACGGCGCGCACTACTGCATCGGCGCGAACCTCGCCCGCCAGGAGGTGCGCCTGATGTTCGACGCGCTGGCCGACCTCGCGCCCGACATCACCAAGCTCGCCGAGCCGCGCCGGCTCCGCTCGGGCTGGATCAACGGGATCAAGGACCTCCAGGTCCGCTACGCCTAGGAGCGAGCGGTCAGCACCAGGGGGCCGTCCTCGGTGACGGCGATCGTGTGCTCCATGTGCGCGCCGCGGGAGCCGTCCGCGCTGCGCAGCGTCCAGCCGTCGGCGTCGGTGTAGATCTCGTCGGTGGTGTGCAGGAACCACGGCTCGATGGCGATCACCAGCCCGGGCCGCAGCGGGAAGCCGCGTCCGGGGCGGCCGTCGTTCGGGATGTGCGGGTCGCCATGCATGGTGCGGCCGACGCCGTGGCCACCGAACTGGGTGTTGATCCGCAGCCCGGCCTCGCGCGCCACCGTGGCGATGGCGTGGGAGATGTCGCCGAGCCGGTGCCCGACCTGCGCGGCCTCGATGCCGGCGGCCAGGGCGCGGTCGGTGACCTCGATCAGGCGCAGGTCCTCCTCGCGCGGCGTACCGACGACCAGGCTGAACGCCGAGTCCGACACCCAGCCGTCCACGCTCGCGGCGAAGTCGACGCTGAGCAGGTCGCCGTCGCGGAGCACGTAGTCGCGGGGGAGGCCGTGCAGGACCGCGTCGTTGACCGAGGTGCACAGCACCTTCCCGAACGGCGAGGCGCCGAACGACGGGTGGTAGTCGAGGTAGCAGGACTCCGCGCCCCGCTCCCGGATCATCTCGTGGGCCAGCGCGTCGAGGTCCAGCAGGTTGACGCCCACGTCGGCGGCCTCGGTGAGCCGGGTGATGACGTCGGCGACGAAGCGTCCGGCCGGACGCATCTCCTCGATCTGGGCAGGGGTGCGGAGCTCGATCACGCAGGGGACCCTACGCTGGCGTCCATGCATGGCAGCGCAGACCTCGTCCTCGGCACGATGTACTTCGGCACCCGCCTCGACGAGCGCGCGGCGTTCGCCCAGCTGGACCGGTTCGTCGAGGCCGGCGGCACCACGCTCGACACCGCCAACTGCTACGCCTTCTGGGAGTCCGGCACCGGCCACGGCGGCCAGAGCGAGGCGGTCATCGGCCGCTGGCTCGCCGCCAACCCGGGTGTCCGGGAGCGGTTGGTGATCGCCACCAAGGTGGGCGTGGAGCCCACCGACGACGGCGGTGTCGAGGGGCTCTCCGCCGAGGTGATCCAGCGCGAGGTGGCGCGCAGCCTCGACCGGCTCGGCGTGGACCGGATCGACCTCTACTGGGCGCACGGCGAGGACCGGTCGACCGACCTCGAGGAGACCGTCACGGCGTTCGGTGCGCTGGTCAAGAGCGGCGTGGTCGGCCGCCTCGGGGTCTCCAACCACCCGACCTGGCGGGTGGAGCGCGGCCGCCTGCTCGCGGCCGCCCTGGCCCTGGAGCCGTGGACGGCGCTGCAGCTGACCACGTCGTACGTCGAGCCGCGGCCGGGTGCGCCGGTGCCCGGCAAGGACCACCGGTTCGGGTTCGTCTCCGACGAGACCCGCGACTACCTGGAGATGCACCCCGAGATCGAGCTGTGGGCCTACAGCCCGCTGATCCAGGGCGCCTTCGACCGCGGGGACCGGCCCCTCCCCGAGGTCTACGAGCACCCCGGCACCACCGGACGGCTGGCGGCGCTGGAGCACGTGGCCGAGCGGCACGGCGCCACGCTGTCCCAGGTGGTGCTGGCCTGGCTGCTCTCCGGCACGCCCCAGGCGCGGCCGATCGTCGGTGTCAGCAGCCTCGACCAGCTCGACGCGGCGCTGGCCGCCAGCCGCCTGGAGCTGTCGCCGGAGGAGCTGGCCACGCTGGACGAGCCGCGCTGATCCGGAACCGACGCTCAGGAATGGTCGTGCTCGGTGCGCGCCAGAGAGCGGTCAGCGACGCCCTTCACGCCACAGAGGACCGCGCAGGCAGCAGAGAACACGGTGGACATCGCGGCCACGCCCAGCCACAGGCCCAGATCGCGTGAAATCGGATGTGGGTGGCTCATGAGGGATGCGGCCGCCAACCAGGAGATGCCGGCCAGCACGCCCAGTGCCCACGCGATGCCCCTCAGCCCGTGTGCCGTGAATCCGTCGTCCTCTGTTGACATGCGCGAAATGTAGATCACTCCTGACGGGGGAGGGGCAGCTCAGGCCGAACGGGTCAGTTCGAGGGTGGCTGGTCGCCGACGACCCACATCGCGAAGAACTGCGAGCCGCCGCCGTAGGCGTGCCCGAGGGCGCGGCGTACGCCGTCCACCTGGTGCTCGCCGGCCTGGCCCCGGACCTGGAGCGCGGCCTCGGCGAAGCGGAGCATGCCGGAGGCGCCGATCGGGTTCGAGGACAGCACGCCCCCCGAGCAGTTGACCGGGAGCACGCCGTCCATCGCGGTGCCGCCGGACTCGGTGAGCCGCCAGCCCTCGCCCTCGGGGGTGAAGCCGAGGTTCTCCAGCCACATCGGCTCGAACCACGAGAACGGCACGTAGATCTCCGCCGCGTCGATCTCCTCGAGCGGGTTCCTGATGCCGGCCTGCTTCCAGAGCGCGGCCGCGGCCTCGCGCCCCGCCTGCGGGTTCACCTGGTCGCGCTCGGCGGCGGTGGTGGGCTCCGAGCGCATCACGGTGCCGTGGATCCAGGCGGGGGAGTCGGCCGCCCGGGCGGTGTCCCCGTCGGTGATGACCAGCGCGCAGGCGCCGTCGGAGGACGGGCAGGTCTCGTCGTAGCGGATCGGGTCCCAGAGCATCTGCGACGCCAGCACGGACTCCACCGTCGTGTCCGGGTTCCGCAGGTGCGCGTAGGGGTTGCGCAGCGCGTTCTGGCGGTCCTTGGCGGCGACGATCGCGCCCACGTGCGTGGGGGCGCCGGAGCGGCGGATGTAGGAGCGCACGTGCGGCGCGAAGTAGCCGCCCGCGCCGGCGTGCACGGGCATGATGAACGGCATCGGCACCGAGAGCGCCCACATGGCGTTCGACTCCGACTGCTTCTCGAAGGAGACCGTCAGCACCCGCTGGTGCACGCCCGCCTGGACCAGGGAGGCCGCCACGATCGCGGTGGACCCGCCGACCGAGCCGGCGGTGTGCACCCGCAGCAGCGGCTTGCCGGCGGCACCCAGCGCCTCGGCCAGGAAGAGCTCCGGCATCATCACGCCCTCGAACAGGTCGGGCGCCTTGCCGACGACGATCGCGTCGATGTCGTCGAAGGTCATCTGCGCGTCCGTGAGCGCCCGGTCGATCGCCTCGCGGCACAGCCCCGCGATCGAGACGTCCTCGCGCTTCGCGCGGTGGTGGGTCTGGCCCACCCCGACCACCGCTGCCGGCACCTTGCCCATCAGGACCGTCCTTCCATCACGCACACGAGGTTCTGCTGGAGCGCCGGGCCGCTGGTGGCGTGGCCGAGCGCGGAGGTGGCGCTGCCGTCCCAGATCCGTCGGGCGGCCTCGCCGATCCGGTTGAGGCCGGCGGTGAACATCGGGTTGGCGGCGAGCGCACCGCCCGAGGGGTTGATGTGTACGTCGTCGGCCAGGCCGAGCTCGCGGCGCAGCACCAGCTCCTGGTGGCTGAACGGCGCGTGCAGCTCGGCCACCTCGACGCCGCCGACGCCCGCGGCGGCTCCGGCCCTGGCGGCCGAGGGGGAGCGGGTCAGGTCGCGGGTGCCGAGGTGCAGCGGGTCGACGTGGTGGGCGAGCCCGCGGATCCAGGCCGGCCGGTCGGCGGCGTCCCGGGCGCGATCGCCGGCGGCCAGCACGATCGCGGCGGCGCCGTCGGTCACCGGCGCGCAGTCGTGCTTGCGCAACGGGTCGGCGTACATCGGGCGGGCGAGCAGCTCCTCGACCGAGGAGCCGCCCTTGCGCACGGCGTACTCGTTCTTCTCCGCGTCGGTCAGCGAGCGGTTCACCACCTCGGCCATCGCGCGCTCGTCCCAGGCGCCGGAGTCGATCCCGGCCCGCGCCTGGAGCCCGGCGAGCGACACGGTGTCCGGCCAGAGCGGCGTGAGCGTGTAGGGGTCCAGCTGCAGGGACAGGGTCCGGCGCAGCACCCCGGCCGAGGACTTCCCGAAGCCGTAGACCAGGGCGGTGTCCACCTCGCCGGTCTGGATCTTCAGCCAGGCCTCGTAGAGCGCCCACGCCGCGTCCATCTCGACGTGCGACTCGTTGACCGGCGGCAGCGCGCCGATCGCGTCGACCGCGGAGACGAACGAGAACGACCGGCCGGCCAGGTAGTCCGACGACCCGGAGCACCAGAACCCGATGTCCTTGCGGGTGAGGCCGGTCTGCTCGTAGCACTCGGCGAAGATCGGGACCAGCAGCTCCACGCAGGTGGGGGAGCCGTCGAACTCGGCCATCTGTCGCTGGGCGAACCCGACGACGGCAACGTCTCTCATCCCGCTCCTCACAGGTGCTGCTTGTAGGTGTCGTAGTCCGCGTCGGGCTCGCCGGTCGGCCGGAAGTGGCTGATGTTCTCGACGGTCGTGCCCCACTCCTCGCGCGGCTTCCAGACCGCCTCCACGCGCATCCCCATCCGGACCTCCTCGACGGGGACGTCGAGGATCAGGTGCAGGAAGGCGATGTCGGCGCCGTCGAGCAGGACGTACGCCGACACGTACGGCGGGGTGATCCGCTGGCCCAGGAACGGCACGTTGACGATGCAGAACGTCGTGACCGTGCCGGTGTGCGCGAGCTCCACCTCGTCGGTGGTCGCGACGCCGTCGACCGGGCAGGCGCTGCGCGGGGGCACGTAGACCTTCCGGCACGCCGGGCACCGCTGCCCCAGGATCCGGCCCTGCTCGAGGCCCCGGAAGAACGCCGACTCCTCCGGCGACGCGGCGTACAGGTAGTCGAGGGTGACCGGGGTGATCACGCCGGTCACGGCGTCGCCGTTGGTTGAGGTGCGAAGGCGCTCTGGCGCCTGAGCCTCGAAACCCCCCTGTGGCAGGGGCTCGAATGCCTCGATGTCGGTGATCGCGCCGACGCGATCCTCGGCCCAGCGCACCTGCACCCGCATCCCGGTGCTGACCTCGTCCGGCGAGGCGACGTCGAGGGCGTGCAGGAGCGGCACGTCGGCCCCGTCCAGGGTCACCAGCACGAAGGCGAACGGCCGGTCGAAGGGCTGGCCGGCCACCGGCTCCGGCACCCACGTCCACGAGGTCACCGTGCCGGTGGGGGAGACCTCGACGAAGTCGTCCGTCTGCTGGTGGGTGACCGGGTCGTACTCGGGCGGCGGGACGACCACGCGACCGTCGGACGTGCGGGCCGCGACCACGCGTCCGTCGCGCAGCCCGGTCAGGAAGCGGCCGAGCACCGGGCCCACCGAGCGCGTGTAGTCGAAGCTCACCGTGACCGGCGCTTGCAAGGTGCGGGACATGGGACGAAACTAGAACACGTTCTAAGTCATGACAAGTGCGTCTGAGAGGGTGGCGTCATGAAGCTGGGTCTGCAGCTGGGGTACTGGGGCGCGCAGCCGCCCGCCGGGGTGGGCGAGCTCGTGCGGGCCGCCGAGGAGTCCGGGTTCGACGCGGTCTTCACCGCCGAGGCATGGGGGTCGGACGCGTTCACCCCGCTCGCGTGGTGGGGGCGGGAGACCTCCCGCGTCCGGCTCGGGACCTCGATCGTGCAGATGTCCGGGCGCACGCCCACCTCGATCGCCATGCACGCCCTCACGCTCGACCACCTGAGCGGCGGCCGGGTCGTGCTCGGCATGGGCGTGAGTGGTCCGCAGGTGGTGGAGGGGTGGTACGGCCAGCCCTTCGCCAAGCCGCTGGCCCGCACCCGCGAGGTCGTCGACATCATCCGCCAGGTGCTCGCGCGCGAGGCGCCCGTGACGAACGACGGGCCGCACTACCCGCTGCCCTACCGGGGCGAGGGGTCGGTCGGCCTCGGCAAGCCGCTGAAGCCGATCGTGCACCCGCTGCGTCCCGACATCCCGATCTGGCTGGGAGCCGAGGGGCCGAAGAACGTCGCCCAGACCGCCGAGATCGCCGACGGCTGGCTGCCGATCTTCTACACCCCGAAGTCCGCGGACATGTACCGGCCGTGGCTCGACGAGGGCTTCGCGCGCGAGGGGGCGCGGCGTACCCGGGCCGACTTCGAGATCGCCGCGACCTGCCACCTCCAGGTCACCGACGACAAGGCCGGCGTGATCGCGGCCCTGAAGCCGTTCGTCTCCCTCTACATGGGCGGGATGGGGGCCAAGGAGCAGAACTTCCACAAGCAGGTCTTCGAGCGGATGGGGTACGCCGACCTCGCCGACCGCGTGCAGGAGCTGTACCTGGCCGGCCGCAAGGACGAGGCCACCGCCCTGGTCCCCGACGAGCTGGTGGACGACATGCACATCATCGGCACGGCCGGCGAGGTCCGCGAGCGGGTCGCGCAGTGGGAGGAGACGGGCGTGACCACGCTGCTGCTGAGCTGCCGGTCGCCCGAGGAGGTCCGGCACGTGGCGCAGGTGCTGGCGTAAGCGGGCTTGAGCGGGTCGATCGTCATCATGCCGAGGGCACCCCTTGACAAGATTTATTGTCAAGCGCATGGTGGCGATATGCAGGACGTCGAAGTCATCGAGAGCGCGGAGGCAGCCGCCGCCGCGCTGGATCCGGTCCGGGCCCGACTGCTCGGCGAGCTGGCCCGACCGGCCTCCGCCGCCGGGCTCGCCGCCCGAGTCGGCATCGCGCGCCAGAAGGTCAACTACCACCTCAAGGCGCTCGAGGCGCACGGCCTGGTGGAGCTGTCCGGCGAGCGCCGGCACGGGGGCATCACCGAGCGGGTGCTGCAGGCATCGGCGGCGTCCTACGTCGTGTCGCCGGCGGCTCTCAGCGCGTCCGCGGCCAACCCGGACGCCAACGCCGACCACCTGTCGGCAAGCTACCTCGTCGCGCTGGCCGGCCGGCTGGTGCGCGAGGTCGGCGCCCTGGCGCGCCGGGCCGGCGCGTCCGGCAAGCGCCTTCCGACCCTGACCATCGACACACAGATCGGCTTCCGGTCGGCCGCCGACCGGGCTGCCTTCGCGGACGACCTGACCGCCGCGGTGCTCGACCTGGCCGCTCGCTACCACCACGACGACGGGCGCCCGCACCGGCTCCTCGTCGCCGCCCACCCACTTCCTGAGGAGAACCCATGAGCACCACCCCGAACGTCCCGTACCGCCTGGAGTTCAGCGTCGAGGTCCCGGGCACCCCGGAGCAGGTCTGGCAAGCCATCGCCACCGCCAAGGGCATGAGCGCCTGGTTCGCGCCGACCGAGATGGAGGAGCGCGAAGGCGGCTCCCTGCACTTCACCATGGGCCCGGAGATGGGCTCGGACGGCCAGGTCACCGCATGGGAGCCGCCGCGCCGCCTCGTCTACGAGGAGGACTGGGCCGCCCTCATGGGCAA